>JBGAJR010000058.1:0-49422 GCA_044224815.1 Polyangiaceae bacterium | reverse complement strand
GTCGTCGAAGACGGATGGGTGCGCCCGCTCGGCGCCGATCCGAGCAAGCGGACGCGCGTGGACGTGGCCATCGTCTCCGCCACGCACGCCGATCTCCGCGCCGCCGTCGACGCGGGGCGGTTGCGCGGCGATCTGTATCAGCGCCTCCGTCGCCGCGAGCTTCACCTCCCGCCGCTCCGGGATCGGCTCGAAGAGGTCCCGTTCTTGCTCGATCGCTACCGTGCGCTCCACCCGGGCGCGCCGCCCGTGTCGACCGCGATGGTCGAAGCGTGCCTGCTCTACGCCTGGCCGTTCAACGTTCGCGAGCTCATCAACGTCGTCGATCATGCCGTGCGCCTCTCCGCGCGCGAGTCGCTCGACCGCCTCGCCCTCGATGCGGGCGCGCTCGATGCGAGCCATCTGCGCGGGGTGCCCACGCTCTGGACGGCATCGGACGCCCGCGCAGCGACGAGCGGCGCGCCCGAGTTCGCGCGGGAGGACGCGGCGCGCGAGGGTCGCCCAACGGCGCCGCCTCCTGCCATGCCGAGCAGGGGCGCGCTGGCGGACGCCGACTTCGCCGCGTACGCCGAGCGTGAGCACGGAGGCAACGTGACCGCCGCGGCGCGCGCCCGCGGGATCAGTCCCTCGACCGCGCACGACATGATCACGCGTCATCGAAAGCGGCATATCGGTCGCGAGTAGCGGTTCCGGAAATCCGGGGCGATCCGGCCGAAATCCGGCCAAATCCGGCCCGGCCCGGATCTTCGGACCCCGCACCGGATCTTTCGTGCGCAACTCCGCGTTCCTTCGAGCGGGGCGGGTCGGCACGCCGGCTGCCTTAGGGCTGACGTCGCCGCAAACGGAGCGGCGCACTCACCTCGAAAGGACGCTCATCATGGACTCGATCTCCACCGCAGCCACCTCTGTCTCCCGCACCCCGAACGCGCTCGATCCCAAGACCGTGCTCGCGCCGACGCCAGCGCTCACCGGCATTCCCATGCCGGGCCCGCAGACGCTCCGCGACACCGCGCGGCGGGTCTTCACCTTCATCATCGCGATCGATCGCAACGCCGCGATCGGCCTCGAGATGCGCAAGCACGGCTACCGCGCGGCCGATCACGAGGAGGGCTGGCGCCTCCTCCACAAGTCGGGCTCACACTTCCAAGAGGACGCCGTCGAGTCGCCGAGCGAGGCCGCGCTCCGCGAGCTCGACGCGTGGGACGAGGTTGGCTTCCACAAGGCGCACGCGGCGCTCGTGCGCGCGTTCCCGAGCCAGGCCGACTTCATCTTCAAGGATCTCGTTCCGCACCAGGGCGCCGACGCCATCCTCGGCATCGTCCAGTTCCTTGATCGGCTCGATCTCCTCGAGCAAGGCCGCAGCGACGCCACCAAGGACGCGGACGCCGCTGCGATGAAGGAGCTCTCCGATCGCGGCATCGGCGCGAGCGAGCGCGCGCGGCTCCGGGCGCTCGTCCAGATCGCGCAGTCGTCGCCCTCGACGCTCGTCGATGAGCCCGAGGAGGTCACCGCCGATCAGCGCACCCAGGATCTCTACGCGCTCTATTGCTGGTACCAGCGCTGGGTGGAGATCGCGCGCGCGGTCATCAAGAACCGCAAAGCCGCCGTGACGCTCGGCATCGCACACCGCCGGCAGCGCACCGAGATCGCCGCGGCGACTTCGACGACCGCGGGCGCGTCACCGAGCGCCGCGCAACCGCCCACGGCCGGTGCGCCTGCGCCGACGCCGACCGCATGAGCGCAGATCGCGTCGCCGCGGGCCTTCATCGCGTCGTCCTCGCACGGCGACGCCTCGGGAAAGTGAATTAAGGCTATGGAGAGGTCGTTTAAGCGTCCCCGCGCGACGAATGCGCGGTCCGACGCGATGAAGGCGCGGCCCGCGCGGTGAAGTACGCGGCGCGGGCGGTGCGGTAAGCGTCCCGGCGACGAGGGTACGCGCGCTTGCGAGATGGGAACGCGGCGCCGGACGAAGGTTAAGCGCGCCGGAGGGAACGCGGCGCCTCCCGGACCCTGGATAAGCCGAAAACCAGCGTCCCCATCCGCTTAATCATCTCGCGTGAAGCCTTAAACATCTCTCCGCTGGCTTCATCGAGCTTCCCGGAGGCGTAACGCACGGCGCGGCGCGCGCAGCGACGGTCCGGGGGCGCGCATTGCACGCTTCCGCAGGCGCATTCGCCGCGCGCAGAGGCGCAACGTGCCTCGCCGGACGCGCGAGCGCGACTTTGCGCCGCGCACTTCATCTCCAAACGACGGAGCGAACCATGGGACCCATGTACTTGGCGTTCGAGGGACAGATTTTGCTCGAGGGGTGCGCGCCAGACGGCGACTCGCTCCGATTCTTGCCTCGTGATCCGCACGCGCTCCGCGCGCTCTCGAACGCGGCTTTGCTCTCGCGCAGCAGGCACGGCGACGGGAGCGTGCAGCTTCGCCTCGAAGGGATCGACGCGCCGGAGCTTCATTACGAAGGCGCCGCGCAACCGCGCGGCGCGCGTGCGCGCGATGCGCTGCTCGATTGGCTCGGCGTCGACGCGCGCGCGCTCACGTTCGCGTTCGACGAGGCCACCGTGCTCCGTGCCCCGCGCATGGCGCCTCTCCGGGTGACGGCGCTCGCGCGCGAGGTGGACCGGCATGGTCGCCCGATCGCGTACCTCCTCCCGGGCACGGGACATACGCGCGCGCGGAGGTGCCATGTCACCGAGGTAGTGCTCCGGCGCTCGGCCAACGCCGCGATGCTCGCCGCCGGGGAGGCTTACCTCCTCGCCTACACGTCGCTACCGCTCGCGCATCGTGCGGTGCTGCGCGCACTCGCGCGTGGCGCGCGCCGCGCGCGACACGGCGTGTGGGCGGACGACGCGAGCGCGCGCGGCGTGGCGCTCCATGGCGGAAAGCGTGCCCTCGGACCGGGCGGCGCGCTGGTGTTCCCCAAGCTCTTTCGTCGGTGCATCGACTACCTCCTCCGTCGGCGCGCGGAAGGGTTCGGCGGCTCGTTCGTCGATTGGCTCGCGCACTACGGCGCGCAAGGCGCCGCGCGCGCGCCCGAGCGCGTGTCGCTCACCCACGCCGCCAACATTCCCTTCGCCACCCTCGTCCACGAGCGCGACGGGCGCGTCGTCCTCGACGCGGACCTCACCGAACTCGTCTTTGCCGGAGCCTGATCATGAGCGCCCCCGCCCTCCTCTCCTCTTGCATGTCCCGACTCGGCGTCACCGCGTTCCGCTTCGGCCAGCGTGAGCTCATCGACGCCGTCCTCGCAGGCGAAGACGCGCTCGGCATTCTCCCCACCGGGAGCGGCAAGTCGCTCACGTACGAGCTCCCGGCGCTCCTCGTCGACAAGCCTGTCGTCGTCGTCTCGCCGCTCATCGCCCTCATGAAGGATCAGTGCGATCACTTGGCGCGCGTGCGCATCGACGCCGCCGAGCTCGACTCGACGCGCTCGCCCAAGAGCGTGCGCCTCATCGAGGACCAGGTTGCGCGCGGCGCGCGTCCGATCCTCTACGTGACGCCCGAGCGCTTCGCGACGGACGCGTGCACCGCGATGCTGCGCGCGCGCGGCGTGTCGCTCATCGCGGTGGACGAGGCGCACTGCGTGTCCCAGTGGGGCCACGACTTCCGCCCGGCATATTTGCGGATCGCCGAGCGCGCGGCGATGCTCGCCGGGCCGGACGGCCGGCGGCCGCCCATCCTCGCGCTCACCGCCACGGCAACGCGCGAGACGGAGCGCGACATCGTGACGGCGCTCGGTCTCCGCGCGCCGCGCACCGTGCGCGCGAGCGTGCTCCGCCCGAACCTCGGGTTCGAGGTCGTGCGCACCGTGAACGAGATGAGCAAAGAGGCCGCGCTCATGAACGTGCTCGACGAGACCCGCGGAGAGAGCGGCATCGTTTACGCCGCGACCGTGAAGGCCGTCGATGCGCTGTATGGGTGGCTCGCGGCCGCGGGCGTGCCGGTGGCGCGCTACCACGGGCAGATGGGCCCGGACGACCGAGAGAAGAGCCGGGGATGCTTCATGCGCGGCGAGGTGTCGCTGATGATCGCGACCAAGGCGTTCGGGATGGGCATCGACAAGCCCGACGTTCGCTTGGTGGTGCACGCTCAGTTTCCAGACTCGCTCGAGAGCTACGTGCAAGAAGCCGGGCGCGCGGGCCGCAACGGGGCGCCCGCGCGCTGCGTGCTCCTCTATCGGCTGGAAGACCGCCGCGTGCAGACGTTCTTCCTCGCCCGCAAATACCCCGCGCGCGCGGACATCGAGCGCGTGTGCGCCGCGCTCGGCACTGACGCTCGGGACGCGCCGTCGGTGGCAGCGGCCACTGGGATCCCGATGCGCCGAGTCGCCGCGGTGCTCGCGCACTTGGGACCCGAGGGTGGCGCGGGAGTGGAGGCTGCGGCACTCGTCGACCGATTCGCCGCGCTCGCCAAGCGAGACCGTGCGCGCCTCGACGCGATGACCCACTACGCCGAGCAAACCGGCTGCCGCGTCACCGCGATCGGCACCTACTTCGGCGAGGAGACCACGGCATGCGGCCGCTGCGACGCGTGCGCCACGCCGATGCGCGGTCAGGGATTGCGTGCTCGCTCCAAGACCGCAACGTCCGGCAACGAGCACCGCGGGCACCGTAGCGACTGACCACGCGAGTAAGCCAATCGCCCACGAAGTTCAGCCTCCCCGCGACGCCCGGGCGGCTTCACCCAGCGTGCTATGATCCCAGCCTGACGCATGGGCGATGCGGCACACAAGAAGGCGACGTACGCCGAGCTCGAAGCGTTGCCGCCCAACATGGTCGGGGAGATTTTCTACGGCGTGCTCCACGCTTTCCCGCGGCCGCGTGCGCGACACGGCCGCGCGCGCACGCGCCTCGGGTCGCGCCTAGGGCCACCGTTCGATGAGGGAGAGGGCGGGCCGGGCGGCTGGATTCTCCTCGACGAGCCCGAGCTCCACCTCGGAGACGACGTGCTCGTGCCCGACATCGCCGGTTGGCGCCGTGAACGCATGCCGGAGCTTCCCGACGTGGCGTTCTTCACGCTCGCGCCCGATTGGCTCTGTGAGGTGCTGTCGCCGTCGACGCGAACCTACGACGTGACCGACAAGCGCTCCATTTATCACCGCGAGCGCGTACGCCATCTCTGGCTGCTCGACCCGGAAGCGGCAACGTTGGAGGTCCAACGATGGGCCGACGGTGGGTACGTGACGGTCGGCTCGTGGCGCGACTCCGCCGTCGTGCGCGCAGAGCCCTTCGACGCCATCGAGCTTCCGCTCGCGGCGCTCTGGGCGCGTTGAGTCGCTAGCCCGCGTTACGGGAGCGCGCCCACCACCACGGGCACCTGAGCGCGCAGCGCGTCGAGCCATTCGCGGCGCGCAGCCGTTCGCTTTTGTTCGCGCGCGAGCGATTCGACGTCGCGTCGCACCTCGCTCAACGCTGGCGTGTGCGCCGCTTCGACAACGTGCACCAGGAAGATCATGCCGGAGAGCGCGATGGGATCGAGGGTCGTGCCACTCGCCGCGCCACGAACCGGGGTGGCGAGCTCGGGCGCGAGCGTGTCGACAGGCTGCGGGGCCGGTAGCGCGGCGCACCGCAACCCGCCCACGACCTGACAGAAGGGCGTTCCCGCGCGCACGCGCGCGACCATCGCGTTCGCTTGGGCGATGGGCCCATCCACCGGGTGAAGCCGGAGCCGGACGACTTGGGTTCCGCGCGCGAGCCAGGCCTGGTGCTCTCGTTCAAGGTCGGCCTCAGTGACGCGAACGCTCGGGGCGACGAAGCGGTCGACGAGCTTCTGGTCGAGCATCTCTCGCGCCAAGACGTCCCGATACGCTTGCTCCGTGAGCCCGTGCGCGCGCGCCTCTGCGTAGAGCTCCTGGACCGACAGAGCGAACACCTTTGCATGCTCGCGCACGCCGCGTTCGACGTCGTCGTCGGTCACCGTGACGTTCATCGCCGCCGCAAACTGCGACTCCACCATCTCGTCGATCATCAGCTCGCGCAGATCGTGGCGCACCCGATCGCGAACGCCGATGTCGGCGAGTTGCCCGGTGTGCGCGTATGGCGCGAGGCGCACGTCGAGCGCGTCGGCGGTGATGTCGCGGTCCCCCACCCTCGCTACGACGTGCGTAGGCACCGCGACGGAGACCGGCGTCGCGTCCCTCGAGGGTGCGCGGCCCGGGCCCTGTGCACACGCCGCGAGGAATGCTCCGATGAGCACGATCGCCCCACGCCTCATGGCCTCGAAGATAACCCAGTCACCGATCGTCGCCGCCCGTCGAATTCGAGAGCCATGTCGCTGGCTCCGTGTCGGTGGGCGGTCTGACCAGCTTGCTACGGTTGCGGTCAGAGCGTCGCGAGGGCGATGCGGGCTCGCCCTGCGTGCGCCAGCTCACCGCGCGCCATCGCGATGGCGAGCACCACCTGGAGCTCGGCCGACGCTTGCTCCTTGAGCCCGAGCGCCGCATAGCCCTCGCCGAGGCGAAGTCGAATGTCGAGGCGCTCGCTCGCCAGCTCCAGCATCGTCTTCCACACGGAGAGCGCCTTCAGTCGAAGGTCGAGCACCTCGTACATCTCTCCGGCGCGCTCGTAGCTCGCGAGCGCGCGCGGGATGTCGCCCGCCTTCATCGCCGCGTCGCCTTCGCGGAGGACGCTCCGCGGATCGAGCTGGTCCTTCAGCTCGTCCATCGGAGGCGGCGGCTGTCTCGTTCGCGCCATGCTGGATTGTCCGACGCGGCGTTGCTCGTGCCAAGGCCCGATGCGGAAACGACTGGATGCGCGTTGCGGTCCTCGCCAGCCGAGCGCTCACGCCGGCAACGTTGTCTCGCGAGCGGATTTACGCGTATTCAGAGGCGATGACGATCGGCCACGAGCGCTCACTTCTCGCCCTTGTGTGTGTGTCCGCGGCGCTCGGCGTCGCCTGCGATGCCCGTCCCACGACCACGTCCACCACGCCCGACGCGGGCAACCTGGCGGCGCCGACGGCGCGCGACGCGGACGCGCCCGCGAGCCCGAGCGCCGCACTTCCTACGGCGAGCGCGGCGGCGAGCGCTCCGGCCCTCGACGGCGACGCGGGACCGGACGCGCCGTTTCGACCGAACAACAATCAGTTCTTGATGACTGGGCCGCTCGTGCCTGGTGGCGCGGTGGACAACGCGAAGCTCCGCCGGAGCTTGGCGATCAAGCTCGCGCCGACGACGAAGGCCTTCAGCGCCGGACAGGCGTTCTTGTTGCGGCCTGGGCTCGGCGCGAACCAAGTCCAAAAGCGCATCGACGGTCAGTCGGTCGTGGAGATGGCCATCGTCGTGACGTTCGCGAACACGAGCCCGACGCCGCAATGCAACATCCGCGTCGGCGCCGAGCTACGCGACGCCAAGGGCGCGAGCCCGGCGGGCGTGCGCCTCCGCGAGCACATGGTCTTGGGCGACGTGGGCGGGTTCCGAAACGATCCGAGCAAGATGACCGTGATCGGTGCGTCGCCCGGGCTGAACTTGAACCGCAACTGCCTCGGCTCCCGCAACGTCGGCTACGCCGTCTTCTCGGGCAACGCGCCGCTCGCGGCCGTCGAGTCGATCACCGCGGTGGAGATGTCGGTCGACACTTGGTCGGGCTCGCCTCCGCCGCTCGTGGGCCCCAAGACGAAGGTGCTCCCGACCGACTACGCGTACGCCCCGGCTCCCGCAAACTCGGTGACGATCAACCTGCGCAACGCCGGCACGCAGCCCGCGGCGGTCAAAGCCGTGACGTACGTCATGCTCGATGCGCACGACGAGCCCCTCTTCGTGGGCTGGACCTCGCCCACGGCGGCGAATCCTGCGAAGCCACTCGATGCGGTGCGGCTGGGCCCCGGCGAGACGATGAAGACGGATGACGCTCACAACACACGCGTCGCGTACGAGGGCCGGGGCAGCACGCGAATGCTCGCGTGGGTCGACTTCGTCGACGCCCCGTGACACCGCGCGCGCCGCGCGGCGATGGGCTCGAGCAGACGGCTCGAGCCCTCGCGTGATGCGCCCGCCACCCGGCGGCTAGGCGGTCTCCGAGTCGCTGCTCCCGCTCCCTGTCTCTTCGTACGCGCTGCCCCCCGAGTCGGCGTAGCTCTCGCTGCTCGATGTGTCGGAGCCTGCGTCGCCCGCGCCCCCGCCAGAAGCGCCGCCGCTGTATGCCGAGCTGTCGCCGCCGGCGGCCGAGCTCTCGTTGCCGCTGCTGGAGAGGAGCTCGTTGTTCGGACCGTACTCGCTGTACTGATCGTACTGGTGCGCGTCGCGGTACGCCGCGTCCAGCTCGTTGTTCGGACCCAGCTCGCTGTACTGATCGTACTGATGCGCGTCGCGGTACGCCGCGTCCAGCTCGTTGTTCGGACCCAGCTCGCTGTACTGATCGTACTGATGCGCGTCGCCCGGCGCGGGTGGCGCGCCCGCGCCGGCGTTCCGGGCGTTGATCCCGTCGATCTCCGACTGCGAGTAGCCGAGGGAGCGCATGAGGTCCCCGGTCGTCGCCGGGAGCGGCGCCGCGCGGAGCTCGTACGGAGCGGCGAGCGGGCCCGCGAGGGGGCCCGCGGGAATGATCTGCTGGGGTCCCCAATCCGACGTGGCGTTCGAGCCTCCTGGGACCGTGATCGGCGCGCCGCGCGCCGCCGCGGCCTGCGCGTCTTGGATCGTGATGTGTTGATCCTGCATGTATTGGAACGCTTGCTGGTGCATCGCCACGCTGGGGTCGTTCATCGCCGCCGCGGCGGCTGCCCCCGGCGAGCCCGGCGTGTTCTCCCAAACCGTAGGACCGGGGGGCGCGTGGCGCTCTTCGAGCGCGCGCACCGTGTCTTGGTTGCCGATCGCCTTCTCGGCGGCGGCGAGCCGCGTGAACGTCTCGGTGTTGGGGTTTTGGTGCGCCGCGTCCCACGCGGCGCGCAGCGCGTCGACCTTGGCGTCAGCGTCGGCGCGTGAGATCACATCCTGGATGTGCTGGACGCCGACCTCGACGTTCGCCGTCGGGGCGCCGAACTTCGCGCCGGCCTGGAGGTCCAAGTGGCCATCCTTGTTGACCTCGAGCCGCGGGCCGTAGGTGAGCCCCGGAACGACCGTGGGCATGTCGTAGTTGAAGGTCGCGGCATCTCTCGTGAGATCGACCGAGGCGCGGCCGGCCTCGAACGACTGCACGCCCTTCACCTCCCCGTTGTTCCACTGCACGCCGGTGCCAGTGCCAGGATGTTGGAACGTGAACTGAAGGTACGGCGTCATCCCGGGCGAGAGCCCCGGAAGCGGCCTCAACGGCGTGACTGGGCCCGAGCCATAGCCGTGCGCATCAAAGCCCCCGCACGTCGCGTCGAGCGCCTCACTGTCCAGCGGCCGGCCAACGATCGGGCGGCCCGCACGGCGGCGGGTCGAGTGTCTTTCCATGGGCGCTTCTCCTCATGGGGCGTGCTGCTCCATTCACTCGACGTGCCACCGCTCGCCGCCACGGATCGATTCGGGCCGCGAGCGGAACGGTGCGCGATCCAACGACGAAATTCGTCGTGAGCATGTGGGCGAATGCGGGCCCTGCGCGCCCAGCCACACTCACCAGTCACCGAAGCACGCGGGCGACATTTCCACGACGAGCGCATCAGCGTGCCTGTAGGCAACGCGCCCATCGTTCACTTCGTCGCTCCGTTGGTGCTCAACACAGCGTCGCCTCCGCCTCGCGCGAGGCGACGAAGCTCAGTACTCGAGGTCGTAAGGCCCTTCCTCGGAGACCGATCGCGCCGTGCCGCGCTCGAGCTTCACGTCGATCGCAGCGCTCGCGCGCACGGTGAACGACGCGAGCGAGTCTTCGTCGGGCGACTGCGGGTCGGGCGGCGTTTGCGCGCTCTTGACCGCCGTGCGTACCTCGGAGGAGCAGGCCGGCGTACCGTCTTTGCGCCCCATGCCGCAGAAGACGACCGTCGTCTCTTGGCTCTTGGCGCGGTAGCTCGTCAGGCCGAAGTCGCGCGCCTCCTCCGGGGTGACCTCCATGCCGGACGCGGTCTCGACGGTGGTCGTCGCGACGAGGAGCGAGCCCGACGGCGTGCCGGCCGGCTTGAACGCGCGCGACGCGAGGGTCTCCGAGTAGAACTTGCCGCCGCACCCGGGATGCGCGCCGCCGAACTTCTTGAGGTGCGCCACGAACCACCCGCGATCGGTCTGCATCGCGATCTTGAGCAGCGTGTGATCACCGCCCTCGTTGCTGTTCACGAAGCCCACGGTCTTGAACGCGCCCGTCATCGGCGTCGGCTCCTCGAGCTGGCACGCGGGCGTCATCGGTTCGACGCCGCCCACGCCCGCGCCGACCTTGGCGAGGAAGCCTGCGCAATACGCCTCGATGCTCTCGAACGGGCCCTCGGCCGCGCTCATCGTCAACGTGTGCGCCGACGCGACGCGCACGATCGGCTCTTGCGAGAGCGTGGATCGCGGGAGAGGTGGCGTGCCCCACACCTGAAACTCCGAGATCGCCACCTCGCGCCACGTCTTCTTCGAGCCCGCGACCACATCGAGGACTTCGACCACGTAGTCACCGCCCGGGAGATCGACCTCGAGCGTCTGGAGCTCTCGGCTCTCCGGATCGAGCGCTCGCTCCTCTGAAAACGGCGCGGTCTTGGGGCGACCGTCGGGTTGCCCGTCGACGCCGCCCGCACCTCCCGCACCGAACACGGTCGTGTCGTTGCGGATGCGCACGCGGCGCACGCGGTGGTTCATCGCGAAGAGATCGTCCTTGCCGCTCCGATGCACGAACCCGGACGTCATCTTGATGGCCTTGATGCGCACGGCCTCGGGGACGCGAAACGCGATCCACGCGCCCTTGAGATCGCCGGGGCGGGAGTTCCACGCCGTCTTGAGGGAGCCGTCGACGAGGCCCTCGGGCCGATCGAACTGGTTCTTCACCGATGACGACACGGCCACCATCGACGGCGTGCTGTGGAGGAGCTCGACGACGATCGGCTTGGGCGGGGCGACCGGCGGCGGCGCCGCGGACGTCGACGTCGACATCGACGCGCGTGGCTTGCCGGCGACGGAAGCCGGCGCCGACTTGTCCCTCCGGCAGCCCAGCGTCACGCCGCCCGCGATCGCGATGGTGCACGCCGCGACGCCCAGCCTCGTGACCCTCGTCGTCGATCGCTTCATCGTCGCTCCCTCGCCTCGCAGAACGCCGGAAGCGTACACCGCCATTCCAGTGCGAGGGAGCGCCGCGCTCGGGTGGTCTCACTCGAGCGTGCACTTGTAGCGGGCGAGCTCCTCCCACGGCGTGTCGCCGTACTCCGAGATGCCGCTCTTGATCTGGTAGCTCACGCCGCTGTTGGCTCCGGTCAAGTGGATGACGTCTCGGGGTTGCTCGGAGACCGCGTCCGCGGACGAGAAGCTCACGAGCTTGTCGTCGGCCTTGATGAAGAAGCGCGCGTTCAGCTTGCCGTACGTCGCGTCCGTCAGGCTGAAGTAGGCCTTGTCGTCGATGGCGCCGGCCTTCTCGTACGTGAACGACTTGGCGAGGGTCCCCGGGTTGGGCGTGACGTCGCTCGGGAGCGCCGAGCGCTGGATGGAACCATCCTTTCGGCACGTCACCTTGTTGAAGGGCGGAGCCGACGGCGCGGGCGCGGGGAGCGCCGAGGCTGTTTGCACACTGCACCCATAGACCGCGATGGCCTCCCACGCCGTGCCGCCGTACTCCGAGACGCCCGAGCGCCGCTGATAGGCGACCGCGCCGTGGTCGGTCAGCAGGATCGTGCGCGACTGGTGGAAGCTCGCGTCACCGCCGCCGTCGAAGACGAGGCGCCCGGGCTCGCGCTTGAGCGTGTACTTGGTCGTGACGAGCCCGTAGGTGCTGTCGTCCATCGCGTAGTAGGGCTGACCGTCGACGGTCCCGACGCGCTTCATGACGAAGTTGTGTGCGAGCGTGCCGTTTTCGATGTCCTCGGCGGCGAGCCCCGGCGGGAGCTTCAATCGATCGATGGCTTTCGCCGGGCCGCAGCTCACCGACTCGATCTCTGCGCCCTCGGGCACCGTCACCAACTTGTCCTCCGACGTGGCGCCGTCATCGGTCGCGACCGAAGAGCATCCGAACGTCGCGAGCGTTCCGGCACCAGCGAGCAGGGACAAGAGCGTATGAGTCAGCGTCATCTCGATTCCTTTCTGAGGCGATTCGCGCCCTACGTCGCAGATCGCGCGCACGGCTCGTCCCCGCAGCAGCAATCGCTGCGCCACGACGCTCGCGATGTGCGGCCCTCGCAGCCAACCGCGCGAAACCGCGAACCGACGCGGGCCGACCGATCGAGGAAGGCCCGTTCGCGAGCGGGGACGCTATCCCCCGGGCTGGGTCACCTTCGCGTGAACGGCTTCATGTTCACGCGGACATATCGCGTCGCCGCGAGTGCACGGGCGCCGCGATTCGCCCTGCTCAGCGGCGCCGCTTGACGGAGCGCTCGGCTTCGAGCTCCGCTTTGGCTTCGCGCGCGCCCTGCGCGGCGAGCGCGTCGGCCCGCGCGTTGCCGGCGTTGCCGTTGTGCGATCGCACCCACTGAAAGCGCACCGTGAGGTTCTTCTCGGCGATGCACGCGTCGATGCGTCGCACGCTCTCCACGATCAGCGGATCGACCTTCGCGAACGAGTTGAGACGCCAGCTCGCGAGATGCTTCGTGAGCGCGTCGACGAGCGTTTGACTGTCGGAGAACACTGTCGCCTGCACGCCGTTGGGCAGAGCGTCGAGCGCCTCGGCGATCGCGCGCGCCTCCATGATCTTGGCGAGGGTGCCCTTCGCCTTGCCGTGTCCCTCGATGGCCGCGCCCTCCGGCGGACGGATCGAGAAACCCCACCCGCCGGGCGCGCCGTCGGCGGCTTTGCACGATCCGTCCGTGTAACAGAGGTACTCGCGTTGCCCGCTCACGCGCTCAGCGTACCGCGCCGAGATGAGAAGGCGCCGCGCGGATGCGACGCCCGTGTCGCAGGCGCGACGCCGACGACGCACCCGCCTCATCGGCAGGAGAAGCGAAATGCGGCCGGTTTCTCGAGGCGACGCGATTGGCCTGCGAGGTGCAGCTCGTTGTTGGTCCAGCGCGGATGCGGCCGGACGTGGAGGTCTTCGATGCGTGTTCTCGATCGTCCGTCGCAAATGACCCCTCCCGGCTTCATGGGCGCGCTCCTCTTTGGGCTCTTGACTGCATGCCAGGTCGAGGTCGATGACCCGCGATCCGCGACCGCGACTCCGACTTCGACGGGTTCGTCGACGAATCCGTCCGGTCCGTCGAACGACGCGAGCGGGGCGAGCGAGGCGGGGGCGTCCGTGAGCACCGGCGCGATGGACGGCGGCGCCGAGGGCTCGACGACGAGCGGCGCCGACGCGAGCTCCGGGCCCGGATCGACGCCGCCGCCCGGCTCCATGGTCACCACGTTCGCGTCGTCGAACGACGAGTTCCCCGCAGCGGACCGCGGCTTCTACGTGACGCCCAACGACGGCGAGATGAACGTCGCGACGCTCACGAGCTTCGCGCAAGAGTGGGGCAATCGGCTCTTCCTCTACACGATCGATCTCTCCCCGTATCGCGGTGGGGCGCTCCCCTCTTCGTTTCTCGCGGACATCGACGCGCGCTTCGCCGCGCTGCGAGGCGCCGGCGCCAAAGCCGTCCTCATGGCGCGCTACAGCGACTCGAGCTCCTGCGACGACGCGCCGCTCGCGATCGTGAAGCAGCACCTCGCTCAGCTGAAGCCCGTCTACGCGGCCAACGTCGACGTCATCGCGTACGTGCGGGCCGGCATCATCGGCGCATGGGGCGAAGGTTGGTGCTCGACGAACGGCCTTCACGACGAGCCGGGACATTCGGCGGTGCGCGACGCGCTCTTCGACGCCGTGCCGGCCAACCTCCACGTCGCGTTTCAGCCGATCGACATGCAGGAGTGGCAGTCGTTCCCGCGCGCTGCGTCCAAGAACGACTGCTTCATGGCGAGCGACGACGACGAGTACAACTTCCCCGGTGGCTTGGGCACGCCGCTCAGATCGTTCGCCATGGCGCGGAACGACACCGTGCCCTACGGCGGCGAGACGTGCGACAACGGCTCGTCAGGCGGCGGTCAGGCGCGCACGTCGTGCGCCGACATCCTGAGCGAAGGCCGCGCCTATCACGTGGCGCACCTCAATCAGGGCTACGCGCCCGTGTTCATCAATCGATGGAAGGCCGACGGCTGCTTCGACGAAGTGCGCCGCTCAATCGGCTATCGCCTCGCGCTCGTGACGATCACCCACGCCAAGACCTCGACCGGAGGCGCGGCCTTCGCGGTCGACGTTCGCAACGACGGCTGGGCCCGCACCTTTTCGCACCGCCCGCTGGTGGTGAGCTTGCAGAACAAGACGACCGGCGCCGTGGTGAGCGGCTCGAGTGGGGATCTCAACCAAGTCGGCTCGGGCAAGACGGTGACCTTCAACGTCGCCGTCACCGCGCCGCCGGGCGATTACACCGTGCACGTGAGCGCGCCCGACATCTACCCGACCACGGCGACCGATCCGCGCTTCTCGGTGCGCTTCGCCAACGCGAATCAGGGCGCGCAAGCGTGGAACGACGCCACCGGCCGCTTCGCCACGGGCACGTCCATCACGGTTCAATAGCGCGACGCTCGACGCCCGTGTGCCACGGTGTGCCTAGCCGGAAGGCGCTGACACGGCGCGCTTCACACGGGCGATGCGAGCCTGGGAATCGCGCGCGTTTTGTGCGGCGCAGAGCGGATGGGCATGCGCGATGCACAGACGGCCGCGTCGCGCTCGAGTTGGGCGCGAGAAAGCGAGGTCCCTTGCGCCCTTTCCTTAGACTCCTCCGCGCCTCCCTCCCGTTCGCCGTCATCGCCGCGTGCGACGGCAGCTCATTTCTCGGAGGCGCCGACGCGATAGAGCCCTCGAGTAGCGAGGTGTCGGACGCAGGCGCGCGCGGCGCCTTCAGCTCCAGCGATGCGGGCATGGGCGGGCCCAGTCAGGGTGCGCTCTCGACGGCGAAACGACAGGGCATCCCGGACGCAGGCCCTCCGGATGCCGAGGACGGCGGCGCGTGCGTGGGTCTCGACTCGTCGCAGGCCGCACGCCTCTATCTCTCGGCCGACGACTCCAACTCGATGGCCTCGCCCGTCATCGCGCGCTCGCTCGTCCGGGGCGGCCAAAAGGTCCCGCCGGAGATCGTCCGCACCTACGAGTTCCTCAACTATTACAACGTCCCCTTCACGCAGCCGGCGCCGGGGTCGCTCTCGCTCTCGCTCCAGGCGCGCGCGCAGACGTCGGGGGACTACGAGCTGCAAATCGGCGTGCAATCGGCGCCGGCGGCGAGCCCGCGCCGCGCCATGAACCTGGTCTTCGTCCTCGACACCTCGGGGTCGATGGGCGGAGCGCCGATCGCGCTCGAGCAAGCCGCCGTGCGAGCGATCGCCTCGCAGGTCCGTGCCGGCGACGTCGTGTCCGTGGTCACGTGGAACACGGCGCAGGGCGTGCCGCTCGAAGGACACGTGGCGAGCGGTCCGAACGACGCCGCGCTGCTCGACGTCGTGAACGGCCTCACGGCCGACGGCGGGACGGACCTCGATGGTGGTCTCCAAAAGGGCTATGCGCTCGCGCAAGCCGCGTTCGATCCAGGACGAATCAACCGCGTCATCTTGATCAGCGACGGCGAGGCCAACGTCGGAGTGACCAACGAGAAGCTGATCGGCGCCAAAGCCGAGGACCAAGACAAGGAAGCGATCTACCTCGTGGGGATCGGCGTCGGCGACGGCGTCAACGACACGCTGATGGACGCGGTGACGGACGCCGGCCGCGGCGCGTACGTGTACCTCGACAGCGCAGACGAGGCGAACGCCGTGCTCGCGGGGCGCTTCGACGAGGTCATGGACGTCGCGGCGCGCGGCGTGCAGGTCGAGCTCGAGCTGCCGTGGTACTTCCAAATGAAGCAGTTCTACGGTGAGGACTACTCGTCCGATCCGAAGCAAGTGAAGCCGCAGCACCTCGCGCCCGGCGACGCGATGGTCTTCCAGCAAATCCTCCACGCGTGCACCTCGCAGGCGGCGCCGGGCACCGACGTGGTGAAGGCGACGGCGCGCTGGACGGATCCCTTCGACTACTCGGCCAAGAGCGTCACGCTGCAGCGCTCGTTCGCCGAGCTCGCCACGGCGAGCAGTCGTGAGCTCCTCCGCGGACGCGCCATCGTGAAGTGGGCGGAGGCGCTCAAGCTCTCCGGCCAAGCGGCCAAGGACGCGCTCGCGGACGTGTTGGCTTCCGCCGACGGCAGCGATCCCGCGCACGCGGACCCGAGCCTCAACGAGATCCGCTCCCTCGTGCCTCTCGTCCAACCCTAACGCGATCGCTGAGCGCCGTGCCCCTGCCCGCTCACGCGGGCGGGGCGCGCCTCACAGAGCGGCGAGCACGTCGTATCCGGTGAGGATGTACGTGCGGTTCGCAGGGAAGTCGCGCACGAGCACGGCCGGGCTCTCCGGGGTGATCATGCTGGCGAGGAGGCGCACGGGCGTCTCGATGTCGACGTAGCGGAACGGCCTCCCCATGATCTCGCGCACCGACTTCTTGCGGATGGAGCTGTCGTTCACGATCGAGCTGTAAACGCTCGACTCGCTGAGCGAGCCGACGATGCGCTCTTGTCGAAGGACCGCGATCTGCGAGAAGTCGTTCTCGCTCATCGCCTTCACGGCTTGCTCGACCGTGTCCGTGTCTTCGACGCCGACGACGTCGGTCACCTTCTTGTTCTTCACGAGATCTCGCGCCGTCAGACCGTCAGCGTCGTCGTACCCCATGGAACGCATCCAGTCGGGGTTGAACATCTTGCCGAGGTAGCGCGTGCCGTGATCGTGGAAGATCACGACGACCATCTCGCCCTCGCGGAACTTGTCCTTCATCTGGAGGAGGCCGGCGATGGCCGAGCCCGCCGAGTTGCCGGCCCAGATGCCTTCGGCCTTCACGATCTCGCGCGTGTAGCGAGCGGCGTCGCGATCGGTGACCTTCTCGAAGCCGTCGATGATGGAGAAGTCGACGTTCTGCGGGAGGAAGTCCTCGCCGATACCTTCGGTCACGTACGGGTAGATCTCGTGCTTGTCGAAGACGCCGGTCTCTTTGTAGCGCTTGAAGATCGAGCCGTAGGTGTCGATGCCCCAGAGCTTCACGCCCGGCTTCTTTTCCTTGAGGTAGCGCCCGGTGCCGCAGAGCGTGCCGCCCGTGCCCACGCCGACGACGAGGTGATCGATCTTGCCTTCGGTCTGCTCCCAGATCTCGGGGCCGGTCGTCTCGTAGTGGGCTTGGCTGTTCGAGAGGTTGTCGTACTGGTTGGCCTTCCAAGAGTTCGGCGTCTCGCGCTCGAGGCGCGAGCTCACGGAGTAGTACGAGCGCGGATCTTCGGGGTCGACGTCCGTCGGGCAGACGATGACCTCGGCGCCGAAGGCGCGGAGCGCGTCGACCTTCTCTTTGGACTGCTTGTCGGTCGTCGTGAAGATGCACTTGTAGCCCTTCACGATGGCCGCCATGGCGAGGCCCATGCCGGTGTTGCCGCTCGTGCCCTCGATGATCGTGCCGCCCGGCTTGAGGAGCCCCTTCTTCTCGGCGTCCTCGATCATCTTGAGGGCCATGCGGTCCTTGATGCTGTTGCCGGGGTTGAAGGTCTCGACCTTGGCGTAGACCGTGGCCTTCACGCCTTGGGTGATGCGGTTCAAACGAACGAGCGGGGTCCGGCCAATCGTTCCGAGGATGTTGTCGTGCACGTTGCGCGTGGTCATGAAAGCTCCGGGATCGACCTTACTGCGACTCGCCCGCATTGCGCACGCCCCGTTTGCATGCCCCCGTGCGCTTTGCGGCGCCGACGCTCGCGGCTGTCCCCAGGACACCCTCGGATCGTCCGCGGACAGTGCGACCGGGACCGAATCTCAATCCTTTCGTGGGCCGTGTTTTGGCGCGCGTCGTGCTCCATCGCTCGACGATGCGGCAGCACGGGGCACGTGACGATCTCCCAGCTACAATGCCGAGCATGGCCTCACCGCCTGACTTCGGCGCGCTCAAGCTCGCGCACGTTCGCCCCGTGCAGCCGCTCTTTTTTCCCGAACAAGAGCCGGAGCACGAGCGCTTGGGACAGCCTCCTCGCCACTACGATCTCTGTCGCCTCCTCTACGAGATCATCGCGGGGGCTGCGGGCGATCGACATGGCGTCGCGGGCGACATGTTCGTCTACTGGGTCCCCACCGATCCGCGCCAGTGTCGCGCCCCCGACGTCGCGCTCAAGCTCGGCCTCCCTCAGCGCGATCTGGTCGAGCACCCTTCGTGGAAGACGTGGGAGCTCGGCGCGCCCGACGTCGCCGTCGAGATTCTGTCCCTCTCCGATACGCGCGAGCGCTGGACGCTCGAGGAGAAGCGCGACGCGTACCGCGACATAGGCGTGCGCGAATTCGTCTGCTTCGATCTCGACGCGGCCCCGGGTGCCCGCCTCCGCGCCTGGGATCACATCGACGGTGACTTCGTCGAGCGCGTGGTCGAAGCCGAGCGCACGCCCTGCCTCACCCTCTCCGTCGCGCGCGGCGCGTCGTTCGAGTGGTGCATCGCGGAGGTCGCCACCTACCCCGTCGCGCTAAGGCTCACCCGAGACGGGATCCTCGTCCCCACCCCCGAGGAGGAAGCACTGTCTGCGAAGGCTCAACTCGCCGCCGAATCCGCGCGCGCCACCGCGTCCGAAGCGAGCGCCAAGAGCGCGCAGGCCCGCATCGCCGAGCTCGAGGCCCTCCTCGCCGCCAAGTGACAACCTTGGTTCGATGGCTCGTCACCCGGCGCCGCCGTCGTTCAAGAGGAGTTCGAGCGCCCAATCCGAGCGCAAATCCGCAGTATCCGGTGTGGCGTGGCGACGGCTGAACGCGAGGCCGCACCTCGGGAGCTATCCTCGTTTCGATGGGCCGGGGAGAGAGCGAGCGCAGACGAATTGCCGCGATCGCCGCCAAGCAGGACGGGCGCAATCCGCGCAGCCGACGACAAGACGCCCCGCGGCCGCCTCGTCACCCTCCTCGACTCCCCGGCCAGACGAGCCGCCGTGAAGGGCGCTCTCCTCCGCGGCGAATAGCGGCCGAAACGCACAGCAACCTGGGGGATCAAAGGGGGGGGGCGCGTCGACCCCCTTTGCCGAAGAAGCAAAGAGCAGCTCCGCTGCGACGCCGCGACTGTCACCCGAGCGAGCTCGAAGCCCTCCTCGCCGCGAAGCTGTAAGGCAGCGGAGGAAGCTCACGACGGTCGCTTGGCGACGCGTGACGACGACGAGGAAGCCACGCCCTCGCTGCTCATCAATTCACCGGCGATGTCTCCAGCAAACGACGTCCGTATGACCATCCGGATCGATGGCCTCGGGCGGAGAGTGTGACGAGCCGCCGTGTGCGTACGCTCTCTCAGAGCATGGACGGCGGCGAGTGGCCGGCGCGATCGGTCATGGCACCAGCGGGCGACGAATGACGAAGGCGAGATCATCGAGTTGCGCGCGGCACGGTTGCTGCTCTTCGCGAGTCATTACTTGGGAGATCAGCATGAAGACCATCGTCAGCTCGTTCGGTATCGCCATCGCCCTCTCGCTCGTCGGCTGCTCGGCCGAATCGTCGGACGCCTCCGACTCCGACGCGCTCGCGCTCGCCAACTCCGACAATGCGCTTTCTTCGAACGACGGCTGGGACTCGACGTCGGTGCGACGCGTTCAGGCCGCGCTCGGTGTCGCGGTGACGGGTGAGCTCGGACCCGACGATGGCCCTACCCGCAACGCGATCCGCGAGTTCGAGCGCGGCATGATCGCGCGACGGGCCGCGGAGTGGACGGTGACCGGCAAGCTCACCGGGCCCACCGGCCGTCAGCTCACGGCGCTCGTGACGGCGATGCCGACCGAGCTCGCGTCACCGTTCGAGCGCGCGCTCATCGCGAATGGCCCTGACGAGCTCCCCGATGCATCGATGTTCTCGGTGCCCGTCCCGTTTCGCATGTCCGACCTCTGGATGATGCTCGCCCCCGGCGAGCCGGACCCGGTCTCGTGCACGGGAGACGCGTGCCTCGAGGCATCCGGCGCGATGAAGGAGCCCATGCGCGTCGTCTTCTGGCAACGCATCCGCGAGCGCCTCGCCGCCGAACGCACGAAGCGAAGCCTCGGCGCAGGCCGCAGCGACCTCGACTCGCAGCTCTACTCGTCCCTCCACCCCACGCCCTGATCTTCTCCGGAGCACCCTGGCCGAACCGCGTAGCAACCCGGGGGGGGGTGTCGGGGGGCCCGAAGGGGCCCCCTGACCGCAACCGCCCGCCCCCTGACCATCAAGGCTCCCGGTAGAACCGCGGCACGCGCCGCGAGATGCTCGTGAGGATCTCCCACGCGATCGAATCAGACTGCCCAGCGACCTCGGGCGCGGTGATCGCGTCCTTGCCGAGCGGGCCCTCTTGCGCGCCGAGCACCACGACCTCGTCGCGGAGTGACACGCCGGGGACATCCGTCACGTCGATCATCGCCATGTCCATCGAGACCGCGCCCACAATCGGAGCGCGCTTGCCGCGCACGAGCACGAAGCCGCGGTTCGAGAGCTGACGCGACAGGCCGTCGGCGTAGCCCATGGGGATCGTCGCGATCTTGCTCGCGCGCGCCGGACGGAAGAGCGCGCCGTAGCCGACGCCCGTGCCGGCCGGCACGTCGCGCACCGCGACGAGCTCGGTGCGAACGCGCATCGCGGGGCGAAGCTCGCGCGACAACGGATCGTGCTCGCCCACCAAGCTCGGCGCGACGCCGAAGAGCGCGATGCCGGGGCGCACGGCGTCGTAGAGGCCGCGGCCGCGAAGGAGCGCCGCCGTGTTGGCCGCGTGCCGAACCTGCGGTGTGAGCCCACGCGCCGTGAGCATCGCGCTCGCCGCGTCGAAGCGCGCAAGCTGATCGCTCGTCGGCTCGTCGTCGGCCGCGTCGGCCTGGGCGAGGTGCGTCATGAAGCCCGTCACGCGGATCTCGGGGAACGCCGCGAGCTTCTCGATGAAGGCCGGGAGCTCCTCGGGCATCACGCCGAGGCGCGACATGCCCGTGTCCACCTTGAGGTGAACGTCGACCGGACCGGGAACGTCGCCGGCGCGAACCACGCGCGCGAACGCCTCGACTTGACCGATGTCGTAGACCACCGGCACGAGCTTTCGCGCGAGCACTTCGGCGTGCGCCGTTCCGTAGTAGCCGCCCATCACCAAGATGGGCGTGCGGATGCCGGCCTCGCGGAGCTCGATGCCTTCTTCGAGGAGCGCGACGCAGAAGCCGTCGATGCCGCTCCGCTCGAGGGTGCGCGCCACCGCGGGCGCGCCGTGGCCGTAGCCATCGGCCTTGAGGACGCCCCACACCTTGGACGCCCCGGCGTGCTTCTGCACGACGCGCAGGTTGTGACGGAGCGCGTCCAAGAACACCTCGGCGCGCGTCTGCCGAACGATGTCGGCCGGCGCGGCGCGGCGCGGCCGGAGCACACGCGGCTCCGAGGCCGGCGGCTTCGAGTCCGGCGCGGCCGGGATGGCAGTTTCGGAAGGCGGTCCGTTCATGAGGCCGGGGCGTCTCTGAAGTGCTTCCACGATGTCCCTCCCTATACAAAACGTCGACCGAAAACGGGAGATTCCTGCAAAAAAGGAGGCTGCCGGTCGCCCGGCTGCCCACCCAATCCCGCAGGTTACAGGCCCGAATCAGGCCGCTTGGCCGTCGCGGGAGAACTGGAGCTCGTAGAGGCGCGCGTACACGCCGCCGCGCGCGAGGAGCTCGTCGTGGGTGCCCGTCTCGACGACCTGACCGCGATGGAGGACGACGATGCGGTCCGCCGCGCGGATGGTCGAAAGCCGATGCGCGATGATCAGCGACGTGCGGCCGGTCATCACCGCCTCGACGGCCTTCTGGAGGCGCGCCTCGGTGTCGGAGTCGACGCTCGCCGTGGCCTCGTCGAGCACGAGCACCGGCGCATCCTTGTAGATTGCACGCGCAAACGCGATGAGCTGCCGCTCGCCCGCGCTGAAGTTCGCGCCGCGCTCGTCGACGCGCGCGTCGAGCCACCCGTCGCTCGCGCCGCCCACGTCCTTGCCGCGGCGCTTGAAGAGCTCGAGCCCGCCGATGCGTTCGATGGCCGCCGCTGCGCGCGCGCGATCCGGAGTGGGATCACTCATCGCGACGTTGGAGAGCACGGTGCCGCTGAAGAGAAACACGTCCTGGGGCACGACCGAGAAGAGGTTCCGAAGGTCCGTCCGCCCGCGCGCGCGCACATCCTCGCCCAAGACGCGCACTTGCCCAGTCGTCACCTCGTAGAGGCGCAAGAACAAGCTCGCGATGGTGGTCTTGCCGGAGCCCGTCGCGCCCACGAGCGCAATGCGCTCGCCGCGCTTGGCCGTGAGCGACACGTCGCGCAAGACGGGCACGTTGGGTTTGTACGCGAAGGTCACGTGCTCGAGCGCGAGCGCCTCGTCGGCCGCGCCGCTCGGACCGCACTCGGCCTTCGCGACGTCGCGCTCCATGTCCGTCTCGTCGAGGAGCTGGAAGATGCGCTCGGCGCCGGCCATGGCCGACTGGAGCATGGTGTAGCGCTGCGAGAGCAAGCTCACCGGCTCGAAGAACTGGCGGATGTACTGCGTGAACGTGACGACGAGCGGGAACGAGACCGCGAGCGCGCCCAACCGATGCAAGCCCGCCCACCAGAGGACGCTCGCGATGCACACCGTCGAGACCATCTCGACCGACGCGTCGAGCACGGCCTCGTAGTAGATGGCGCGCTTGTTGGCGTCGCGGTACGCGTCGTTCACGAGGTCGAAGTCCTCGGCCATCGCCTTCTCGCGACCGAAGGCCTGGACGACCGCGATGCCGGCGACCTGCTCGTTCAAGAACGCGTTGAGGCGCGCCGTCTTGGTGCGGATCTCGCGGTACGCCTCCCGCGAGCGGCGCCGCACGAAGTTCACGATGGTGCCGACGATGGGGAGCGCCGCGAACGCGATGAGCGAGAGGCGCCAGTCGAGCGACACCATCATGATGACGATGCCGGCGAGCATGAGGAAATCGCCCATCGCGTTGAGCACGCCCGAGGCGAAGAGCTCGCCGAGCGCGTCGACGTCGTTGGTGGCGCGCGTCACGAGCCGCCCGACCGGTGTGCGATCGAAGAAGCGGAGCTCGAGGCGCTGCATGAAGCGGAACACGTGAAGACGCAGATCCGCCATCGCGCGCGCGCCCACGATCTGCATGCTGTAGACCTGCGCGAACGTGAGGAGCTGCACGACGACCATGACGCCGGCCAGCAAGGCGCCCGTGTTCAAGATGCCTTGTGCGTCGCTCGCGCCGGCGCGCTCGACGACGCGGCCCATGAGCACCGGCACGACGAGGCGGAGGCCGCACAAGACGACGAGCGTCACGAGCGAGAGCACCAAGAACCCCGAGTGCGGTCGCACGAACGGGCCGAGGCGCCGGAGGAGCCGAAAATCGGTGGTCGCGCCGAGCGCTTGCTCGTCGTGGAACGCGCGGAGGCGCTCCTTCCCGCGCGCGCCGCCCGCGGGCGCGCCGTTCTTGGGCGAGCTCACAGCGCTCACGGCACCGCTCCCTCGGCCGCGCTCGGCGGCGGCGTGGGGCTCGTGATGAGCGCCGCGTCTTGAGCCCCGAGCTCCTCGAGCTCGTGCGCCACGCGCTGCTCTTCGGCGAACGCGGCGTAGACGCCTCCACTCTGCGCGAGCTCGGAGTGCGTGCCGCGCTCCACGACGCGCCCGTGATCGAGGACGATGATGGTGTCGCAGCGCGCCGCCGCGGCCACGCGGTGCGTGACCAAGATGACGCTCCGCTCCTTGGTCTGCCGCTCGATGGCCTCGAGGATCGCGCGCTCGGTCTTGGCGTCGACGGCGCTCAAGGGATCGTCGAGGAGCAAGATCGGAGGGCTGCTGATGAGCGCGCGCGCGAGGGCGATGCGCTGCTTCTGCCCGCCCGAGAGCTGGACGCCGCGCTCACCGACCACCGTGTCGAACTGATCCGGCAACGTGAGGATCTCATCGAGCACGTGCGCCTCGCGCGCCGCGTCCTTGATGCGCTGCACCGCGGCGGGCGCCTCGGGATCCTCGAGCGAGAGGCCGATGTTGTTGGCCACGGTCGTGGAGAAGAGGAACGCGTCCTGCTGCGCGTAGCCGATCGTGCCGCGCACGACCGACAGCGGAAGATCCGAGACGTCGACGCCGTCCAAGAACACGGTGCCGCTCGGCGTGGGGAGGAGCCTCGCGAGAAGGAGCGCGAGCGTGGACTTGCCCGAGCCGGTGCGGCCGACGATCGCGAGCGATCGACCGGGCGGAACTTCGAACGACACGCCGTCGAGCACGCGACGCTCGCCGTACGCGAACGAGAGGTCCTTCACCGTGACGCGCCCGTCGACCGACGCCGGCGGCGCGAGCGGGCCGTCGACCACCTCGGGCACGGCGTCGAAGATCTCTTGGAGGCGCGCGTAGCTCGCGCGACCGCGTTGCAAGACCGAGAGCGCGAAGCCGAGCGCGATCATCGGCCAGGCCATGCGCGTCAGCGCCTGCGAGAACGCGAAGAAGTCGCCGCGCGTGATGCCGCCGTTCTCCGGCCCGCGCAAAAGCAGGGTGCCGCCGTACCAGAAGAAGACGAGGATGCCGGCCGCACTGGCCGCGCCCATGATGGGCTGCATGAAACCGCGGAGGCGCGCGAGGCCGAGGCTCGCCTCGAGGTACTCGCGGCTCACGCGATCGAAGCGCTGAAGCTCATGCTCCTCGAGCGCGAAGCTCCGGACGACGCGCACGCCGGCGAGGTTGGTCTGCAAGACCTCGGAGAGCTTGCCGAGCGACTCTTGGTTGGCGCGCGTGCGCGTGTAGAGCGCCTTGGAGAAGCCGCGCGTCGTGAGCACCAGCGCCGGGAGCGCGACGAAGCTCACCAGCATGAGCTTCACGCTGATGCTGACCATGACTTGGAGCGCGCTCGCGAACGCAAAGACGACGTTGACGACGTTGAGGATGCCGAAGCCGAAGAGGAGGCGGACCTGCATGAGGTCGCCCGTCGAGCGGCTCATGATCTCGCCCGCCGGCATCGTGCGGTAGAACGCGGTCCCGAGCCGGTGCAGCCGCTCGAGGAGGAGCGCGCGCATGTCGTACTCGACGTCGCGCCCCGCGTTGAAGACGAACCAGCGGCTCGCGATGCGCGTCACGAACGCAACGACCGCGAGCCCGAGCATGATGCCAGCCGGGAGCCAGGCCGCGTCGGGGTGATCGCTGAAGATGAGATCGATGGCGCGCTTCGACATCCAGTCGATGCGGTTCATCGAGAGCTGGAAGATCGCGAGGACGAGCGTCCCGAAGACATACGCCGGCAAGTGGCGCTTGAACTGGCCCGATAGAGATGTCGGCACGACGGTCAGCGGGGTTTTCGGTGCGACGACGAGAGCGTGAGCCGCTCGCGACCGGCCGCCCCGTCGGTGGCGGTCTCCAGATCTTTGAGGTCAATTCTCTGGGAGAGAAGCCCCAACATGACGCGCGCTCCACCGCGGCCGTCCAACTCCTGGACGACCCCGGACTTTCCGACGAAGGGACCGCGAAGGACGCGCACCTTGGTGCCCGGCGGAAAGCCCACCGGAAGGGCGGATGCCGAGGGCGTCCGCGCGTCCGGATCGGCCGCGCTCTCCGCCGCGCGGGCCTCGCGATCCCGGAGGAGGCCGAGGAGGCGCCCGGCCGGATCGGAATCCGCCGCGGGGGGCACGTCGCTGCTGCCGACGTCGGCCGACGGGCCGGGGCTCGCCACGGGGCCCTCGCTCGCGTGGAGCCGTTTGGACGGCGGAGTGCTCATGGCGGGAGGGTTCTTTTGGCGGAGGCGCTATCCGTTGTCAATCGCAGGGGGTTTCGGCTTTGCGGACGCCCCGCGGGGAGCGCTCGAGGTTTCTTCTAGCACGCCCAGGATGATCTCGGCCGGCTCACGGGTTGGAGCCCGGTGGACGCCTCAACCGACCAAGAACGACCGGCGCAGGGTTGTGCTCGCCGAGCAGCATCACTAGATTCGAGCGCTCGAGTGGGGAAGGCGCGATCGACCGACACCGGCCCCGAGGGCCACCCGAGCGGACCCCCGGCCGCCGAAGCCGTCACGGCCGAGGTTCTGCCGGCAGCGCCGAAGCGCGGAGCTGCGCCCGCGAAGCGCGCGGCCAAAAAGAGCGCGCCGCCCAAGCCCGTCGCCGAATCCGAGGCCCACGCCGAGGATGAGGAGGGCGAGGAAGGCGAAGCCGACGAAGTCGTCGACGCCGAGGGTGGCGAAGAATCGGAAGACGCCGCAGACGACGGTGACGTCGACGCCGAGCTCGTAGGCGACGAAGTCTCTGGAGACGTCGAGCCCGCCGATCAAGAGATCCCCGAGCGGGCTGCCAAGGGCGAGGCGCTCACGCGCTTCGATCCGATGCAGGCCTACCTGCGCGAGATCCAGCGCCACCCGCTGCTCACTCCCGAAGAGACGCAGAAGCTCGCGGTCCGCTTCCAGACCTCGCAAGACCCCGCGGCCGCCGCTGCGCTCGTCACGTCGAACCTCCGGCTCGTCGTGAAGATCGCGTACGAGTACCGGCGCGCCTACAAGAACATCATGGACCTCGTGCAGGAGGGCAACATCGGCCTCATGCAGGCGGTCAAGCGGTACGACCCGTACCGCGGCGTGAAGCTCTCCACGTACGCGGCCCTCTGGATCCGCGCGTACATCCTCCGCTTCATCATCAACAACTGGCGCCTCGTGAAGCTCGGCACCACCCAGGTGCAGCGCAAGCTCTTCTTCAACCTGAGAAAGAAGCGCGCCGAGCTCCAAGCCCTCGGGATCGATCCGACGCACGCCGAGATCGCCAAGCAGCTCGACGTCCCGGAGAGCGAGGTCGCCGAGATGGACGTTCGGTTGACGTCGGGCGAAAAATCGCTCGACGCGCCGGTGGGTGACGCTGACGGCCGGTCGATCGCCAAGGTCGACATGATGCCGAGCCTCGCCGAAGGCCCGGAGGCCCTCGCCGCGAGCGAAGAGATGCAAGCGCTCCTCCAGGAGAAGCTCGGCGAGTTCCGCAAGACGCTCGTCGACAAGGAGAAGGAGCTCGCCATCTTCGACGAGCGCCTCGTCGCCGACGAGCCCCTCACGCTCCAAGAGCTCGGCGATCGCTTCGGCATCTCGCGCGAGCGCGTGCGTCAGCTCGAGCAGCGCCTCACGCTTCGCCTCCGCCAATACCTGAGCGAGCAAATCGGCGACGCCACCGAAGTGCTCTGACGGACCGCGCGCCATGGCCGATCGACCGGGCACGCTGTACGTCGTCGCGACGCCGATCGGAAACCTCGAGGACATCACGCTCCGCGCCGTGCGCGTGCTGCGCGAGGCGGACGTCATCGCCGCCGAAGACACGCGCCGCTCGATGGCGCTCCTCCAGCACCTCGGCATCTCCGGCAAGCGCGTCGTCGCGCTCCACGCGCACTCCGCGGACGCGCAAGTCGAGCGCTGGGCCGACGCGCTCGCCGCGGGTGAGTCCATCGCCCTCCTCACCGACGCGGGCACCCCCATCGTGAGCGATCCCGGCGACGCGCTCGTGGCGGGCGCGATCGCGCGTGGCGTCCCGGTCGTCCCCATCCCTGGTGCGAGCGCCGTCTTGGCGGCGCTCGTCGCGAGTGGGCTCGGCGGCGGGCCGTTTCGCTTCGCGGGATTCCTGCCGCGCGAAGGCACGGCGCGGAGCGCGGCGCTCGCCCGCGTGGCCGAGGCGCCGGAGGCGGTGGTCCTCTTCGAGAGCCCCAACCGAACGCAGGCCACGCTCGCCGATCTGGCGGAGCTCGTCCCCGCGCGTCGCGCGGCGGTGGCCCGCGAGCTCACCAAGATGCACGAAGAGATCGTCCGCGGTGATCTCGCAGCGCTCGCCGCGGACGCGCGCGAGTGGATCGGAGAGATCGCGATCGTGCTCGGCCCGTACGAACGCGAAGCCGAGGTCGTGGACGACGCCGCGCTCGACGCTCGCATCGATGCCGACCTCGCCAAGGGCGCGCACGCCAAGAGCGTGGCCGAGCGCCTCGCCGCGTGGAGCGGACGGCCCAAGCGCGACGTCTACGAGCGCGTGATCGCCCGCAAGAATCAGCGCTGATCGGCCAGCGCAACCGGTGCGCCTTCGCGCGACACGTGCGCTCCGCGACCGCGATTGCGAAGCGCTTCCGATCGGCCGCGCTCTCGTCGTAAGGTGCGGTCTTGGTCGCTCCGAGCCGTGCCCCGAGCAAGAACCTCGTCCTCGCCGCCGCGATCACGTTCGGCGCAGCGCTCGGCATCGGATCGTTCACCTTCCGCTACGCGAAGGGCTTCTCGTACTTCAGCGCCGATCCCAAGGCGTGCGTGAACTGCCACATCATGTCCCGCGAGTACGACGGCTGGCAGAAGTCGAGCCACCACATCGCGGCGGTGTGCATCGACTGCCACCTGCCGCATGCCTTCGTGCCCAAGTACTTCGCCAAGGCGGAGAACGGCTGGCGTCACAGCAAAGAGTTCACGCTCCAGACCTTCGCCGAGCCGATCCGCCTGAAGCCGGCGAGCGCGAAGATCCTCCAAGACAACTGCATCCGCTGCCACAAGGACCTCGTGCACGACGTCGCGCAAGGCGTCGGCACCAAGGTCTCGTCGATCGAGTGCGTGCACTGCCACGACTCGGTCGGCCACGGCGCGCGCGCCGCGCTGGGCGGCCCGATGCGCGAATTCGAGCGCACGTCGCCTGAAGGCAAAGCTCCCCGTTGAACCGACCGACGATCGACCACGAGACAGCCCCATGACCGACACCGAAAAGACTCCGTTCTGGACCCGCCGCGGCGCCCTCGCCCTCGTCATCGTCGCCTCCGCGAGCGTCGCTGTCGGCGTCACCGCTCTCCTCACCAACATCTTCGAGCACAAGGTCGAGGAGCAGAAACCGTTCGTGCGCGTGGTCGACGTGGGCGAGGACGACACCGATCCGGCCAAGTGGGGCCTCAACTGGCCCGCGGAGTACGACGGCTACAAGCGGACGGCGATCCACACGAGCACGCGCTTCGGCGGACACGCCGGGAGCGAAGCGTTGCCCGAAGAGAAGATCGAACGCGAGCCGTGGCTCAAGCGCATGTTCCTCGGGTACGCCTTCTCGATCGACTACCGCGATCGACGCGGTCACGCCTTCATGCTCACCGACCAGGAGAGCACCAAGCGCCTCTCCAAACCGCAGTCGGGCTCGTGCCTCCACTGCCACGCGTCGATCATGCCGCTCTATCGCGAGCTCGGTCAGGGCGACGCGATGAAGGGCTTCGAGAAGACGTACACGTACAGCTACCAAGACCTCGACAAGAAGCTCCACGAGTCGGGCCACGCGCACCCGGTGAGCTGCGTGGACTGCCACGACCCCAAGACGATGGCGCTCCGCGTGACGCGCCCCGGCTTCATCAAAGGCATCGCCTCGCTCGCCGCGTCGGACTCGCCTACGCCCGCCATCCCCAGCATCACCGAGTGGCGCACCGGCAAGAAGTCGAAGGCCTACGACCCCAACGTCGACGCGACGCGCAACGAGCTCCGCTCGTTCGTCTGCGGTCAGTGCCACGTCGAGTACTACTGCTCGACCAAGATGCCGCTCACCTTCCCGTGGGGCAAAGGCCTCAACGCCGACGACATCGAGACCTTCTGGAACGAGACCAAGTTCCCCGACGGCGCGACCTTCTCGGACTACACGCACAAAGAGACCGACGCGCCGATCCTGAAGGCCCAGCACCCCGAGTTCGAGCTCTGGAGCCAGGGCATCCACGCGCAGAGCGGCGTCTCGTGCGCCGACTGCCACATGCCGTACATGCGTGACGGCGCGAGCAAGGTCAGCGATCACTGGGTGCGAAGCCCGCTCATCAACATCAACCGCGCCTGCCAGAGCTGCCACAAGTTCGGCGAGGACGAGATGAAGCGCCGCGTCGACGTGATCCAGAGCCGCAACTACGCGCTCATGGAGCGCGGCGGCAAGGCGATCGTCGCGCTCATCGACGGCATCGTCGCGGCCAAGGGTCGTGGGGCGCCGGCGGCGATGCTCGACGCGGCGCGCGGCTTCCAGCGCAAGGCGCAGTGGCGCCTCGACTTCATCGCGGCTGAAAACAGCATGGGCTTCCACGCGCCGCAGGAAGCGGCGCGCGTCCTCGCCGAGGCGATCGACTACGCGCGACAAGGTCAGCTCGCGCTGCTCGATCCGAACGCACCGCTGCCCGCTGCGACCCCGGCCGGTGACGCGGGCGCGCCCGACGCGAGCGTCGCTCCGAGCGCCAGCGCGGCGGTGAGCGCAGCGCCGAGCGCGAAGCGTGCGCCGACGCCCGTCCCGAGCGCGGCACCCAAGAAGCACCCCGCGTTGGAGGAATCGCGGTGAGCGATCTCGCGATCAGAGCGCGGGGCGCGAGAGCGCGCGTGACACCGCCTGCGGGCTGAAGCCGACCAGGATGTGTCCCTTCACGTCGAGCACCGGGATGGAGCCGACGTGGAGACCGGCCTCGCGCAGCTTCTCTTGCATCTCGGCGTTGGCGTCGTGGTCGGCGTCGATGTTGCGCTCGACGTAAGGGACGCCGCGCTTGGCGAGGAACGACGCCGCGTCGTGGCACGGCTCGCACCAATCGACGCCGTAGATCGTGACGAGACCGCCACCGGCGTGCTCGCCCTCGGCGTGCTCGCGAATGACGGGACGCGAGGGCATCGGCTCGCCGAGTCGGCGTGCCGCGGCGGAGGACGCGCATCCAGAGAGCACGAACGTGACGCCCACGAGGGCCAGTTTCCAAAAGACGTGTCCGACCAACTTCTTCGGCTCGCCCATGACTCGCGCGGCTCCTCGCTCTCTCACAGAGTGACATCACTGGAGAACGGGCGCCGCGAAGCGCGCTTCAAGACGTTCGAATCGCTACCACTCGCACGCACACCGCGGGCGGCCGGCGCGAGCGCGTCGCGCGCGCGCGTCAGTGAAGCGCGCCCGAGACGGCCTGCGCGCTGAAGCCGACGATGATGGTGCCGCGCACGTCGAGGACCGGGATCGAGCCGCCGCGCTGTCCGCTCTTGGCCAGCTTGGCCTGCATCTCGCGCGCGGCCGACGCGTCCTTCTCGATGTCCTTCTCGACGAACGGCACACCGCGCTGCGTCAGAAACGCCGCCGCCTGATGGCAGGGGCCACACCACTCGGCGCCGTAGATGATGACGTCGGGATCGCCCTTGGTCGTGGGATCGCTCCCCTTCCCCGAGCGACGCGCGAGCGCGCGCGCCTCGAGCTCGGTCCGCTTCATCCGGCTCACGGCGAAGAGCCCGTCGGCGCCGGCTTGGCGGAGATCGACGACGAATACCATGTCGGAGTCGCCGCCTTCGTGCGCGGTGTCGACCACTCGGACGAGCGCGCGCGCGTCCTCGGGGACGAGGCTTCGCTTGTCGACGACCTGAAAGCCGCCCTTCTCGTCGATGTACGTGAAGAGGAGCCCTTCGCTCGACTCGCGCACGACCGGCGTCGGGCCCTCGTCGCTCGCCGTCTTCTTCTTGCAGCCTGTGCCCGACGCCGCGAGGGCGAGCGCGAGCGTCACGAGAGCGATCGTCCGTGAGAGCGCGCGCACGGTCACGCTTCCATCTCCGAGAGCTTGCCCCACTCGTTCATCATCGCCTCGAGCTTCTTCGAAAGCACCTGCTCCTCGGTCGCCATGGCCGCGAGCTTCTCCCAGTCGTCACCGGGCGCGGTCTTCAGCTTATGCCGAAGCTCGCCGATGTGCTTCTCGGCTTCGGCGATGCCCTTCTCGAGCTCGCCGATGCGCTTCTTTCGCCGATCGCGATCGCGCGCCGCGGCCTTCTGGGCCTCATAGGCGTTTCGTTTCGCAGCCTCGTCGTCGGGCTTGGGCCCGGGCGCGCGCGAGTCGCGCCCCTTCTGCTTGGGCGGCGGCGACGACGCGCCCACGGTGTAGCCGATCATGGTGTCGCCGACGCGCGAGCCGCCGCGCTCGGCGCTCGCCGCGAGATCGCTCTCCGACGGCGCGGGCGGAGGTGCCACCGGACGCGCGAAATCGCGGAAGCCACCGGGGAAGATCGCGACCTTGCCGTCGCGCACGCTCACGATGCGCGTAGCGACGTTCTCGAGGAAGCGTCGGTCGTGCGAAACGAAGATGACCGTGCCCTCGAACGACGTGAGCGCCTCTTCGAGGATCTCGGCGGCGGGGATGTCGAGGTGATTGGTGGGCTCGTCGAGGAAGAGGAGGTTCCGCGGCTCGAGGAGGAGCTTGGCGAGGGCGAGGCGCGCGCGCTCACCGCCCGAAAATCCAGACACGACGCGCAACGGATCGTCGCCCCAGAAGCGAAAGCGCGCGAGGTATTGGCGAGCCGCTTCGACGGTGAAGTCGCCGCGCACGCGCCGCACCTCGTCGACCGCCGAGAGCGACGTGTCGAGCTCGCCCAAGTGCTGATCGAAGACGCCTTCGGCGAGGTTGGTGCCGCGCTTCACCGCCCCGCGATCTTCGGGCGCGCCGCGGCCGGTGAGGATCTTGAGGAGCGTGGTCTTGCCCGCGCCGTTGGGGCCGACGACGCCGATGCGCTCGCCGCGACGCACGAGGAGATCGACGCCGTCGAAGAGCACGCGTCCGCCGCGGCTCGCGCCGAGGCCGGTGCAATCGAGCACGATGTCGCCGGTGCGCGGCGCCGGAGCGAAGCGGAAGGCGATCTTTTCGGCGACCTGCCACACGTCCTCCGGCCGATCGATGCGCTCGAGCTTCTCGAGCATCTTGCGGCGGCTCTGCGCCTGCTTGGTCTTCTGACCCGCGATGTTCTTGCGGATGAAGTCCTCGGTCTTCTCGATCATCGCCTGCTGGCGTTCCACGACGCCGCGCTCGCGCTCGAGGTCCTCTTCGCGCGCGACCACGTAGTCGCTGTACTTGAGCGGATAGACGCGGAGGCCGCGTGTGCCGAGCTCGAGCGTGCGCGTCGTCACGTTGTCGAGGAAGGCGCGGTCGTGGCTCACGACGAGCACGGCGGCGCGCAACGTCGCGAGGTAGCCCTCGAGCCACGCGATGGTGTCGAGATCCAAGTGATTCGTCGGCTCGTCGAGGAGGAGCAGATCAGGCTTCTGCGCGAGGATGACGCCGAGGTGGAGCCGACCCCGCTCGCCGCCGGAGAGCGACGCCACGGGCCTTTCGAGATCGCGCGCGCTGAAGCCGAGGTGATCGGCCACGATCGAGACCTCGCGCTCGAGCTCGTCGCCGTGCGCGAGGTGATAGCGGTCTTGGAGATCGGCGAGGCGCGCCAAGTCCTTGGCGTCACCGCTCGCCGCCGCGACGGACGCGTCGTGGAGCGCGGCACGGAGATCCATCACCTCGCGATAGCCGGAGAGGAACGCCGAGAGGACGTCGCCCTCGGCCTTGAGCTCGTGAGACTGCCGGTAGTAGCCGACGCGAACTTCCTTCTTCACGACCACGCTGCCTTGGTCGGGCTCGATCTCACCGCCGATCAAGCGGAGGAGCGTCGACTTGCCGGCGCCGTTGGGCGCGACTAGCGCGGCGCGCTCGCCCAGCGCGAGGCTGAACGTCACGTTCTCGAAGAGAAGATCTCCGGCGTACCCGAAGCGAAGGTCCGCCACTTGAAGCACGGTCATGGGAGCGTGCGCCCGCGCGGCGGTTCGTGGCCGACGAGCGCGCTTCGTGACTTAGCACGGGAGCCGGGTCGACCGAAGCGGGAGGGCGAAGCCGCTGCGTGGGCCTGCACGACTTGCGTGCGCGCGGGGCAGGAGGGCCGCGCGATGGCGCGAATCTCGCGCATTTTGCCGGGCGCGATTGAGGCACGGGCGATGCACACGTTGGAGCATCATGCTGCACGCACGCTCGCTCGGTCCCGTCACCTTCGGCCTCGCCCTGTTCCTCGTGGCATGCGGAGGCGCCCCGGCCGCGCAGCCCGCAGCGCCGTCGACCACCACCGCAGCGCCTGCCCCGGCGGCAGCCGCCGTGACCGAGACGACGCCGCAGAAGGCCGCGCCCGGCGAAGAGCAAGCCTCCAAGGTCGACGCGCCGTATTGCGATCTCGTGTGTCAGCGCGCGGCCGTCGAGAAGCGCTCCGGCGACGACCCCGACTATCACGCGCGCGCGACCGAGAACGCGAACCGCGTGATCTCGGCGATGGAGCCGGATCTCCTCGCTTGCTACAAGAAGCGCGTGCGCGCGAACCCGAACGCACACGGGTTCCTCACCGTCGATGTGGTCATCGGCCCCGACGGTCACGTCCTCAAGGTCGAGACCACCGGCGGTGCCGTCCTCGGTGAGGCCACGCGAAGCTGCATCGTTCAACGCATCCAGCAGGGCGTGTTCGATCCGCCGCACAAGGGCGGCACGCTGCGCATTCAAGTTCCGTTCGGCTTCCGCCGCGTCGCCGCCGGAGAGGAGGTCTGAGATGGGTCGCCTCCTCTTCGCTGCGCTCACGCTCACGATCGCGTGCACGCCCACGACGCAGGGTCCGCCGCCCGAAGCGCTCGGCCCCAACGCCGGAGCCGAAGCCGCGGTCGCCTCGGCTCCCGATCCGGGACACGTGGGCGGCCCCGAGGCCCACGCGCTCGTCGAGAACGGCGCGCGGCTCGTCGACGTGCGATCGCCCGAGGAGTTCGCCGGCGGTCACATCAAAGGGGCCGAGAACGTGCCGGTCGATACGATCGGCGCGGTCGACATGGGCCCCAAGGATCGGGACATCGTCGTCTACTGTCACAGCGGGCGTCGCGCGGCCAAGGCCGCCGAGGCGCTGCGACAGCGCGGCTACACCAAAGTGCACGACCTCGGCGCGATGGCGAACTGGGACGCGAAGTGAGCGCGAGCGCGCTCAGCCGGCGCGGAACGCCACGCGACCGGAGATCGTGCCCCACTCCTCGCCGCGATTGAGGCGCTCGTACGTCATCGTGTAGTTGCCGGGCGCTTCGACGAGGAGGAGCCGCAGGCCCGAGAGGCCGCCGCGGCCGACCTTGGCCTTCTCTTCGTCGGAGAGCACCGGCGGCGCCGTCTTCGACGCTGGGAACACGCGCGCGACGCCGATGACGCCGCTCGGGATCTCGAGCGGCACGGTGCCGGTCGGCTTCTCGGGCACCGGCGCGTGGATCACGTCGAGGATCGACGGCATCGCCACGCTCACCTTCCACGCGTCGACTTGCGCCGGCACGAGGTGGAGACCGTTCTCGCCTTGAACGAGCATGATCTCGCTCGCCGGGAAGAACGAGCAGACGGCGCCCGTGAAGCCCCCGTGGGTGAACGGCTTGATGCCGGTCTTGCCACGACCGAGCTGCTCGATGCCCGCCTTGCCGCGCTCGTCGGCGGCGATCTCGGCGAAGTACTGATCGAGCTTGCCGGCGTCACCGATCACGAAAACGTGACCGCCCGCCGTGTTCAACTTCGCCAGCACCTTCTCCGACTTCACTTTGCCCATGATCGTCCTCGCGCCCGCATCGTACCGATCGGAAGGGGCGCGGCGTACGAAGATCGGCGGAATGAGCCCCAACGCGCCGTTCGCGGGCCCCGCGCCGGATCGACGGGGATCCGCCCGTGCGCGCGCCGGCGCGTGCGCCGAGGGCCATTTCTCCCGGGCAACGGGCAAAAGCGTGAGGCACGGCGCGTGCTTGGCAGGAGGGAGATGCGCCGCGCTTCCCTGCCCTTCGCCGTCGCCCTCGCGTGCGGCCTCGCGGCCTGCGGCAGCGCGGACGACGCGAGCGAGGACGGTGCGGCCTCGGCGCTCGCGGATGCGAGCGGCTTCGTCACGCTGATCCCCACGAGCGGCGCGGCGCGGCGCGAGTGCGCGACCGAGCTCGCGCAGACGTACTGCAGTGAAGCGTCGGCGCGCGCTGCCGCCGACCGCTGCAACGCCAAGATCGACGACAAGGATCGGATCGGCTGCGACGGCGGCGTGTGCGTCGCGCTCTTCTCACCCGCGCGGAGCGGCGCGTGCGTCGAAGGCCCGACCTACCCGACCAAGGCCGCGTGCCAGACGCCGGTGTCCGACGACTGCGCGTTCTATCGGATGTGCCTCGAGGCGGATCACGCGTGCGGCGAGGACGGCTACGCCCTCGCGTTCGGCGAGCGGCTCTGCAACGCCTTCATCACCAAGCGCGCCCGCTTCTCTCCGGCCGGACAAACGTGGCTGCACGCGATCCGGCAGTGCCTCGAAGACGAGCTCGTGCCGGAGCTCGGGCGCGAACAGTCGTGCAGCGATCTCGAGGACCGCGCGTTCGACTCACACCTTCGCTGCTACACGAGCCCAGCGCACTCGCTCTGCGATCTCTCGCACGAAGACGCGCTCGAGCTCACGGCCGTCCTCAACAAGGACATCCTGAACCCGCACGCGATCAAGCAGGTGGGCGCGCTCCTCTCGGCTTGCCTGTCCGAAAAGAAGTGAGCGCTCAGCGGGCGAGCGCGGTGAGCGCGGCGACCGTGGCGTCGAACGGTTGGACGTCGCGCTTGTCCTGGCCGAGGAAGGCCTCGATGCGCGGGAGCTTGGCGAGCGCCTCGTCGACCACGCGATCGCTCCCCTTGGCGTACGCACCGAGGGTGACGAGATCGCGCTTTCCTTCGTAGGCCGCGATGAGTGTGCGGAGCTTCTTGGCCGCGTCGCGATGTTCGGGCGCGACCACCGCGTCCATGACGCGCGAGAGCGAGTGCACGGGATCGACGGCCGGATAGCGACCACGACCGGCGAGCATGCGATCGAGGACGAGGTGCCCGTCGAGAATGCCGCGCACTTCGTCGGCGATGGGCTCGTCCATGTCACCGCCTTCGACGAGAACCGTGTAGATCGCAGTGATCGATCCGCGCGCCGAGCGACCGGCGCGCTCCAAGAGACGCGGCAGCATGGCGAAGACGCTCGGCGGGTAACCGCGTCGCGTAGGCGGCTCACCGGCGGCGAGGCCGATCTCGCGTTGCGCACGCGCGGTTCGCGTGACCGAATCGACGAGCAGCATGACGCGCGCCCCGCCGTCGCGGAACGACTCGGCGATGGCCGTGGCGGCTTCCGCGGCGCGCAGGCGCTCGAGCGCGGGCGCGTCACTCGTGGCCACGACGACGACGCTCTTCTTTCGACCCTCGGGCCCGAGCGCGTGCTCCAAGAACTCGACGACCTCGCGACCGCGCTCGCCGACGAGCGCGACCACCACGACGTCGGCCGCGACACCGCGGGCGATGGCGCCGAGGAGCGTGCTCTTCCCGACGCCCGAACCGGCGAAGAGGCCGACGCGCTGGCCCTCGCCGAGCGTCATGAGCGCGTCGATGACGCGCACGCCCGTGGTGAGCGACGCCTCGATCGGCGGACGCGAGAGCGCGGGCGGTGGCGCACGATCGAGCGGCACGTGCGCCGTGGGCTCGAGCGCCGGCCCGCCGTCGATGGGCCGACCGAACGCGTCGACCACGCGACCCAAGAGACCGGGCGCGACGGGGATCGAGAGCGGGCCGCCTTGGGCCTCGACCTCGTCGTCGGGGCCCACGCCAGCGAGATCGCCGAGCGGCATCGCCACCGCCTCCCCCGCGTCGAAGCCCACCACCTGACACGCGAGGGGCTCGCCTCGCCTTCGCACCAGCACCACGTCACCGATGCGCACGCCGGGCATCGTGAAGCGGAGCGAGAGACCCGTCACCGCGCGCACGCGTCCGGTCACGCGCAGCGTGGGCGCGCCTTCGAGGAGCGCGCGAAGCTCGTCTTTGTTCATCGTGAATCCCCGCCCCTCGATCGCGCCGTGGCGCGGCTCACGCCCCGTCAGCTCGCGGACGCCTTCTTCTTGGGCGCGTCGGCGCCGCTCTCGGGCGCGGCGGCGAGCTCGCGCGCGAGCTCATGCAGAAGCTCCTTGGCGCGCGACGACAGCTTGGTCGGCACGTCGACCTGCACGGCGACGACCATCGAGCCGCGACCGCGACCGTCGAGGTGCGGAATGCCTTGGCCCTTGAGCGTGAAGACCGCGCCCGGCTGCGTCCCGGGCGGGAGCACGAGCGAGTGCGTTCCCTCGTCGTCTCCGTCTTCGGGACGAAGCGCGGGGATGCGCAGCGTGGCGCCGAGCGCCGCGTCGACGAACGGCACGTGCACGCGCGTGACGACGTCGGCGCCGTCGCGCTCAAAGCGCTCGTCCTCGGCGAGATCGACCTCGACGTAGAGATCACCGGCCGGACCGCCGTTGGGGCTCGGCATGCCTTGCCCCGAAATGCGAAGCCGCTGGCCGGCGTCGATGCCGGGCGGGAACGCGACCACGACCGTGCGCGGCTTGGCGACGACGCCCTCGCCGCTGCACTTCTTGCACGGCGTGCGGATGACTTGGCCGCGACCTTGGCAGCGCGGGCACGGCGCGGTGAACATGACGAAGCCGCGCGCGTTGGAGATCTGCCCCGTCCCGCGGCACTGCCCGCAGGCCTCGGGCTTGGAGCCCGCTGCGGCGCCTGTCCCCGAGCAATCGTCGCATCGGGACGGCGTCTGAAGCGTGACCTCGCGCTTCACACCGAACGCGGCCTCCTGGAGCGTGAGGCGCTGCTGGATGCGGACGTCTTGCCCGCGCCGCACGCCCTGACCCCCGAAGCCCGAGAAGCCCCCGGAGAACATCTCCGAGAAGAGGTCCTGCATGTGGGAGAAGACGTCGGCCACGTTTCCGAAGCCGGGTCCACCCATGCCACCTTGGAGACCTTCGTGACCGAAGCGGTCGTAGATCTCCTTTTTCTCGCCGTCGGAGAGCACCTGGTAGGCCTCGTTCACGGACTTGAATTGGGCCTCGGCCTCAGGGTTCCCCGGGTTGCGATCGGGGTGATGCTTGAGGGCCTCCTTCTTGTAGGCGCGGCGAATCTCGTCCGGCGACGCGCCTTTGGACAGCCCCAGAACCTCGTAATAGCAGCGCTTTTCCGACATGGTCTCGATGGGTCGCCGGGGGCCGGCCACGCGAGCGCGAGGCAGCTATGCCGTGGGGCAACTTAAGGTGGCGGGCCCTGGTGTCAACCGGTGGCGGCGTCCTCGGCCCCCGATTCAGCGGCGCGCTCGCGCCCCTTCTCGGCGTGGAGTCGCGCCTCGTGCTCTTGGCGGAGCGCTTGCCGGAGGGCGTCAAGCTCGTCCCTGAGCCGATCGATCTCCGCCTGCGCGCTGGGGAGGATGGGCGCGGCCTGGGTGGGCGCCGACGCAACGCTCGGGACGCTCGACTCACCTTCCACGTCACGTCCGAGCTCGAGCTCGTCGATGCGCCAGCGCAGCGCTTGAAGCTCACCCTCGCGACGGGCCGCGTCGATCGACACCGCCTCGATCTGGGCGCGAAGCCGCGCCTCGACCTCGCGCGCTTGCTGGATCTCCGCCTTGGCGCCTTCGAGCGCGCGGAGCAGCTCCGGCGGAGCCGAGGCGGCGACGGCCGGTGATGCCGCCGCCGTGTGCGCGGCCGGCGCGTGCGCGGCTGGGGCGTGTGCGTGCTCGCTCACCGCGGTGAGGAGCTCCTTGACCATGCGCTCGCGGCGCACGAGCTCGCGCTCCATCTCGTGGATGACGCGCCCGCGCTCACGGAGCGCGTCCTCGAGCGCCGCGACCTCGGCTGCGTTGGCCTCGGCGATCTCGATGAGCTCGGCCTCGAGCGCGCGCGCCGCCATCTGCGCTTGCTCGGCGCGGACCGCGTTCGCTTCGAGCTCGCTCGCGCGGACCACCATGGCCTCGAGCTCGCCGGCGCGCGCGATCGCGTTCGCGAGGTGCTCTTCGCGCGTGGCGAGGAGTCGTTCGATCTCGGCGAGGCGCGCCTCGACCTGAGCCCGCGCGGCCTCGGACGCGCGCGCGGCGCCTTCGAGCTTGCGCGCGTCTTCTTGGTGGCGAACGTGGGACTGTTCGATCTGACGCGCGCGCTCGGCGGCCGCGGAGGCGCGGGCACGCTCTTCTTCGAGCTGTGTCTCGAGGACCTCGACGCGGATGCGCGCCTCGGCGAGCGCGGCGCGGGCTTGCTCGCGCGCCTCGATCAACGAAGCCCGCTCGCGCTCGCGCGCCTCGGACTCCTCGAGCGAGGTGGCCGATCGCGGCGGCGGCGCCGGCGTGGTCATCAGGCCCGAGTCGCTCGCCGGGAGGCGCGCCGACGACGGCGGCACCGGGAGCTGGGGCGCGCTGCGCGCCGAAGGAGCATCCTCGCTCGCGGGGAGCTGGACGATCACGTACGGCCGAAGATCGATCGGCGCTTGGCTCGCGACGGCGAGGAAGCGCACCGGCGGCGCAGCCTCGGTCGCGAGCTGCGTGTCGACCGTGACCTCGGGATCGCCTTCATCGCCGAGGACCGCGAGCGCGGCGCCGCGGAACGGCACCTCGCCGACCATCGCGACCTCGGCGAACTGGAGAGAGACTGCGTCGTAGAGCTCGTAGTAACCGAGCGGGCCGTCGGCGGCGGCGCCCACCACGATGACGCCGGCCTCGCCCACGAGGCGACGGACCCGCGAAAGGAGCATGTTGACGTCGCGCAGCGACGCGGCGTCGGGGAGCACGGCGAGATCGAACGCGCCGTCGCGCGCATCGAAGTCCTGCTCGCGCACGTCCGGCAGGCGCTTCTGAATCACGCGCGTCGCGCCGCCGGCGAGCGCGGGGCCGGACTCGTACGCGTGCACAGAACGCGCACCGAGATCGAGGAGGCGCTCGCCGAGCTCGGCGGCCGCAGCGCCGATGACGACGACGCGACGCGAGGCCGCGAGCGGCTCTACGTATGCCGAGAGGAGCGCGGCCTGGGACGACGACTTCGGGGCCATGTTGGAAGGCCGTGGAGGCTACTCCCAGTCCCCCCCGTAAACAATGGCGAGAGGGCTCTCCGCGCGGGGATCAGGCCGCGGCGGCAGCGGCCGCGACGACCGCCGCGCCGCGGCGCTCGGGACCGGCGTAGATCGCGGCGGGCTCGTCCTCGACAGCCGACGGCGCGCGACGATCGACGAGGAGCGCGCCGAGCGCGAGGAGCACGTCGGCCGCGGCGTTGCGCGAGGCCGAGAGCGGCTCGAGGGCGAGAACGCGCTCGTCGGTCTTGCGACCGGGAACGGTGCGGAGGCTGCGCGGGGCGATGGCCGCGGCGCCCGTCCGCGCGGCGAGCGTGTCGGCGCAAGCCGCGAGCTTTCGCTCCGCGGGCGACTCGTCGCGCACGCGAAGGAGCACCTCGAACGACTCGCCGGCCGTGCCGAGCTCGAGCGCGACGAGACCCGGGATCGGGTGCTTGAGGAACGCGCGGAGGCGCACCTCGTGAGCGCGCGACGTGCCCGCGCTGATGCGGCCCCACGGCACGATCTTGAGACCCCGCTTCTTGGCGAGACGCGCGAGCCTTTGGTACGCGCGGCCGAGCGCGCCGAGTCGCTCCGCGCGCGGAGCGAAGGCGCCACCGAGCCAGAGCGCCGGAACGAGGACGCCGAACACGGCGAGCGACTCGGGGACGCGCGGGTCGATCGTGCCCGCGCCCCACGTGAGAGCGACGACGATCGCGAGCGTGACGCTCGCCGTGAAGACGCCGCGCGTCGTATCGAGGCGCATGAACGCCGCGGGCCCGCGCGTGGGCGCAAACACCTCGCTCGGACGGAGCGCGAGCCATTCGCTCGGCCCGCTGGCGCGCGGCTCTTTGGCCTCACGCTCGCTGACGCGCGCGAGGATCACCGCGGCGATCATCACCACCGACGTGCCGCTGACGATGCTCCCATCGACGAGCGCGAGCGCACCCATGAACGACGCGAACGAGGCGGCGACGAGGCGCGCCGCCGTCGCGAGCGGCCCGTCCCAGCGAGCGCCGAGCGCAGGCACGTCGGTGTCGCCGTCGCGACGCAGCGCGCGCTTGGCGAGCGCGAGGAGGAGCGCGAAGAAGGCGGCGCCCGCGGCGAGCGCGTAAGGCGGCGTGGGCGCGGGCGGCGCAGAGCGGTCAGCGCTCGCACCACTCCCCGTGGTCGCGACCGGACCCTCGAGGATCGCGCGCGCGGTGGGCAGCGCGCGCGGGTCGACGCGGACCTCCCAGCTCACGCGCTCGTTGCGACCGACGTGGGGGCGCACCATCTCGAGCTCGTCGCGCGATGCGCTGCGACGAAGCACTTGGCCTTCCGTGCTGAGCGAAGGCGCGTCGGTCGTTCCCCCGGGTGCGACGCTCCCCGCCGCGACGGCGCGGGGCTCGGTGGGCGCGGCCGGGAGATCGAACACGACGCGCATCCCGTCGACGCCTTCGCCGAGCATCGGGCTCGTCCACGCCACGCGATAGAAGACGCCGTCCTTTCGGAGCGCGCCGGTCTTCAGGAGATCGGTCTTGAGGGCAAGCTTGATGGTGTACGCGCCGCGCTTCCACCCCTTCTGCTTCTCGCCCTCGTCGATCGGCTCGAGGCGAATCGTACCGTCGTCTTTGATCGTCATGGTGGCGCCGGGGACGGGCTTGCCGCCCTCGCCTTCCACGATCGGCTCGGCAGCGGCGACCGCGCCTTGCGCGTCGGCCTTGAGCTCGAACGCGCGGAGCGCGCCGCCCGAGATGCGGAGCGCGAGGGTGTGCTCGATCACCGCCGACGCGTCGGGCGCGACGCGCACGCGGACGTCGTACGAGCTCGGGTGCACGATCGTCATCGGGACGATCGGCGTGGCGTCCTTGGCCGCAGCCACCGGCTTGGCCGGCGCGGACGCGTGTCCAGGCGCCGCCTCGCTGGAGGCTGAAATCAGGGTGAACCCCGCGAAAATGACGGCGAATCCGAGCGAGCGACGACCCACGCACCTACATGTACCCACCCCCGCGGGATGTGTCGATTATTCGCCAGGCTTTTGTGCTCGAATGGGGCGCCGTGCTCGGACAAAAGCGCTTCTTTCGCCGCTTCCTCGAGGCCAACCCCGACCGCGTCCACTTCGCGGCCCATAGCCACCACTACTGGCCGGACGTGACGTTCGACGCGCAGGTGGCGGCATGGGAGCTCGCTGCGCGCGAGGCCGACCAGAAGTGGGACTTCGTCTTCGGAGAGCTCATGCCCAAGGCGCAAGCGCACGTCGCGCGCATCTTGGCGCTCCCCGATCCGTCGACCTTGGCGTTCGCACCGAACACGCACGAGCTCGTGTCACGCGTCGTGAGCGCGCTCCCGGTGAAGGCCGACGGGCCGGTCCGCATCCTCACGACCGACGGCGAGTTCCACTCGTTCGCGCGGCAGTCGGCGCGCCTCGAAGAGTCCGGCGAGGCCACGGTCATCCGCGTGCCGGTCGATCCGATCGACTCGTTCGTGGAGCGCTTCATCGTGCAGGCCGAAGCCGAGCACTTCGATCTCGTGCTGGTGAGCCATGTGTTCTTCGGCTCCGGATACGTCGTCCCCGATCTCGGCGCGCTCGTCCACGCGGTGAAGAGCCGGGACACGTTCTTCATCGTCGACGGCTACCACGGCTTCATGGCCGTCCCCACGTCGCTGGCGCCGCTCGCCGAGCGCGTGTTCTACGTGTCGGGCGGCTACAAGTACGCGATGAGCGGCGAGGGCGCGTGCTTCCTCCACGCGCCGCCCGGCTACGGTCCGCGCCCGCGCAACACGGGTTGGTTCGCCTCGTTCGGAGCGCTCGCCGGTCCGCGGTCCGACGTCGTCGGCTATGCGCCGAGCGGCGCGCGCTTCTTGGGCGCGACGTTCGATCCGACAGGCCTCCATCGCTTCGTGGCGGTGATGGATTGGCTCGACCGCGAAGGGATCACCGTCGACGCGATCCACGCGCACGTCCTCGCGCTCCAAACGCGGTTCGTCGCCGCGCTCGACGCGGCCAAGCTTCCCTTCTCGTCGCGCGATCTGATGGTCGGGATCGATCGCGACCGCGGGCACTTCCTCACGTTCCGCACGAAGGACGCGGCGAAGCTCTACGAGCGACTCCTCGCCGGGAACGTCGTCACTGACGTGCGCGGCGATCGCCTGCGCGTCGGCTTCGGCCTCTATCACGACGAGAGCGACGTCGATCGGGGCGTCGAGCGAATGGCGAAGATTCTCGCCTGACGCGTGACGCGTGAGCGTCAGTGGCGGCGCTTCGTGCGCTCGATGCTCTTCCAGTCGTTCACGAGCTCGCGCGGCAGCTTGAACGCGACCGTGGCCGTGCTCGTGCGACCGGCGCTCTCCGAGCGCGCACCGTAGAGGAGCGGCTGCATCCCCCAATCGGCGGGCAGCTCCTCGCTGACCGGCGAGTGCATGTTCCCCGCGGGCGTCACGAGCGAGAAGACCCCGCCGCTCGATCGCGCGAGGCTGCGCGCGGTGATGAACCCGGCCGAGCTCCACTTCTCGTTCCGCAGCGAGTCGATGCCGCCGCGCGTCGCGAGCGTCTTCTCGCCGCCGGCGAGGATGGCGCGGAGGCGCGTCGCCACGAGCGTCGCGTCGACGCCCCACCCGATCCACGAGGCCTCGGTGCTCGGCTTGCCGGAGACGAGATCGGGCACCACCAGCCCGTGGTAGACGATGGGCTTGGTGAGCTTGCGCGGCTTGGGCTTGTCGGCTTTGCCGGGCTTCTTGGGCAGGGGGCGCGCCGCGGGATCGAAGACGGCGGGCTCGTCGACGAAGCGCGCCACCGCCACCTCGACGTGCATCGAGCCGGGCGGGAGCTTGAGCGCGGCGGGCACCGGCGTGATCTTCACCGTGGGCGTGGGGACGCTGTCCTTCGCGTCCTTGAGGATCTTCTGCATCGACGGGTGATTGAACGACGCGACGACGTCCTTGATGGTCGCCTCGGCGTCCGTGACCGGCGAGGCCATGCCCCACACCGTCCAGCCGCTCATCTTCTCGGTGAGCGCGCGCTCGGCATCGAGCTTGGCGTCGAGCTTCCCCTTGTCTTGTGCGCCTTCGAGCTTCTTTCCGGCGGCGAGCACACCGGCCCAGTCGGAGCCGGTCGCCGAGACCCAACCCTTGGACCACAAACCGAAGTAACCGGTGAGCGCGCGATCGATGACCTTGCCGTCGTCGACGCTCACGGGGTGATTGAGCTCCATCAGCGCCTTGCCGACCTCGAAGAGAATCTCCTTCGGGCGCTGCATGTCGTTCGGGTCCCAACCGCGACCGAACATCGCGCCGTCGGCGTCTTCCGGGAGGCGCAAATATGCGGCGGGCGCCGGGCCGGTGCGCTCCGGGTGTCCCGCGGCGAGGCGGCTCACCCATGACTGCTGTCCGCCGAGCGTGATCTTGGCCTCGCCTTCGAGGCCGTCGGGCTTGAAGGAGAGCGCGAGGTTCACCTTGTCGATCTCGAGACCGAAGTCGATCGCGTCGACGATGACCGCGCGGAGCACGTCGCCGAAGCCCGCGAGCTTCTGGCGACCGATGAGCGAGCCGGCGATCGCCGGCAGGAACTGGCGGCTGGCAGCGAGGAGATCGTGCACCGGCGTGCCGCGCGCTTCGATCTCGAGGGCTTTGCCGGCCGGCGTGCGCGGTCGCGTGCGCGCGAGGTACGGACCGAGATCGCGGAGCGCGGACTCGGAGTCGGAGCACACGAGGCGGCGCGCGGGCGGCGGGAACGCCGGAAAGATGGCGCAGCGACGCTCGGTGTCTTCGTCCTTCGGCTCGAGCTTCACGACGCCGCCCGGCCCGGGCGTCATCTTGAAGGACTCCGCGAAGCGCTGGACGTTCTCTTCACCCGGCGCGAGCGCGGCGGCGGCGGCCCACACCGGACGCGGCCGGCCCGCGCCTTCGAGCGTGACGGCCACGTCGACCGGCTGGCTCATGTCCATGGGATCACGACCCGGGAATGGCATGTCGGCCATCAAGAAGATGAGCGGGCTTCCGGTGTCGGGGCGCTGCTGGCCCATCCATGACTCGAGCGTCGCCACGGTCTCGGACGGGTTCGCGATGCGCGCCAAGACCACGAGCCCCGACGGCTCCGGCACGGCCCCGACGTCGACCGGCTCGGGCTTCGGCGCGGCCTTGGCCACCGGCGCGGGCGGCGCCTCGGGCGGCGGCGGCGGCTCTCCACCGCACGACGCGGCGAGGAGGGACAGAACCGGCACGAACGACGCGCGGGAGAGCGCGGACCAACGGAGCGGAGCCTTCATGTGGGCGCCAAGCATACGAGACCGACCGAAAAGCGAGCGCGGAGATCGACTGTCAATCTTTTACCCGCGCCGGAGTCGTGCTCTCTAGGGAGTCCGCTCGCAGGAGCGAGCCGACCGACCGAGCGCGCCGACACGATGAGCAGTTTTCCCCTCAACCCAGCCCAAAAGCAGGCGGTCGAGCATCAGTTCGGGCCGCTCCTCGTCTTGGCCGGCGCCGGCTCGGGCAAGACGCGCGTCATCACGCAGCGCATCGTGCGGCTCGTGGAGCGCGGGATCCCCGAGGGCGCGATCTGCGCGCTCACCTTCACCAACAAAGCCGCCGGCGAAATGGACGAGCGCATCGCGCACGCGCTCGGTCGCGCCGATCGCGCGCCGCCATCGAAGCGTGGTGGCAAGAAGGGCGGCAAAGGCGCGGCCCAGCGCATCACCATCTCGACGTTCCACTCGTTCGGTCTCATGGTCCTGGGCGAAGAGCGACGGAAGGCCAAGCAGCCGTTCACCATCTTCGATCAGGGCGACTGCCTCGCGGCGCTCAAAGAAGTGCTGCGCACGGTCGACAGCGGACGCCGCTTCGACGTGCCGGCCATCCAGACGCGCATCTCCAACGCCAAGAACGCGTTCCTGACGGCCGAGGAGCTGCCCGACACGGGCGATCCGTACGAAGAGATCACCAAGATCGTCTACCCGAAGTACCAAGCCGCGCTCCGCTCGTTCTCGGCGTACGACTTCGACGATCTCGTGTGCGAGGTGGCGCGCATCTTCCAAGCGCGCCCCGACGTGCTCGAGCGCTGGCAGAAGCGCTACCAGTTCTTGCTCGTCGACGAGTACCAGGACACGAACCGCGCGCAGCTCGAAGTGCTTCGCTTGCTCGCGTCCGCGCACAAGAACATCTGCGTCGTCGGTGACGACGACCAGTCGATCTACGCCTGGCGCGGCGCCGACGTGCGCAACATCCTCGAATTCGAGGAGCACTTCCCCGGCGCCACCGTCGTGAAGCTCGAGCAGAACTACCGCTCGTGCCGGCACATCATCGCCGTCGCCAACGCGGTCATCTCGAAGCGCAACGACGTGCGCCACCGCAAGGTGCTGTTCACCGAGCGGCCAAGCGACAAGAAGGTGAACATCGGCGCGGCGCCGACGCCGGAGGCCGAGGCCGCGTACGTGGTGCGCGAGATCAAGCGCAAGATCCGCGAAGAGGGCATGCGCCCCAAGAACTTCGCCGTCCTCTATCGCTCCAACGGGCAAGCCAAGCTCCTCGAAGAGCAGCTCCGCGCCGAGGGCGTTCCGTATCGTTTGGTGGGCGGGCAGCAGTTCTTCGAGCGCAAGGAGGTCAAGGACGTCCTCTCGTACGTGAAGCTCGCGCTGAACCGCACCGACGAGATCGCGCTCCGCCGCGTCATCAACACGCCGCCGCGCGGCGTGGGCGACACCAGCATCGAGCGCATCGCGCTCACGGCGTCGGCGCGCGGGTGGAGCTTGTGGCAGGCCGTCGAGCGCATCGACGCCATCGACGGCGTGAGCGACGCCGCGCGCGCCGGCTGCAAGGAGCTCGAGCGCGTGGTCGGTGACTTGCGGCGGCGGCTCCTCGTGGATCGCGCGCCCGTGGCCACCGCGTCGCGCGAGCTCTTGGAGCGCGTGGGCATGAAGCGCGACATCGACGCCGGCTCGACGAGCCCGGATCACGCCAAGCGGCGCTGGGGCAACGTCGAGGCGCTGATGAACACCTTCACGCGCCGCGACACGCGCGAGGCCGAAAAAGGCAAAGACCCGATCGACGAGCTCCAAGGCTTCGTGCACGCGCTCACGCTCAAGTTCGAAGAGGGCGAGGAAGAAGCCGGTGACATGGTCACCCTCTCCACGCTGCACGGCTCGAAGGGCCTCGAGTTCGAGGTCGTCTACTTGATCGGCTGCGAGGAGGGCTTCCTCCCGCACCAGCGCACGCTCGATCCGCGATTGACCGACGCGACCATGCCCGGCGCCGGCATCGTGCAGGCGTCGGACATCGAAGAAGAGCGACGACTCTTCTACGTCGGCGTCACGCGCGCGCGCGACGAGCTCACGCTCACGCGCTGCAAGCACCGCATGCTCCGCGGAAAGCCTATGCCGCGCACGCCGAGTCGATTCTTGGCCGACGTCCCGGCAGAGGAGAGCGTCGAGTTCGAGATCCGCGATCAGCCGGCCATGAACGTCGCCGAGATGGCGATGAACGCCAACGCGCTCTTGGCGGCGCTGGACGCGCTCGGGAAGTGATCGTGGCGCGCTCTCGGATCATCACACGGCTGACGTCGCCGAAAGAGCTCGAGGCGCGGACGCGCGCGCTCGCGGTGCTCGACGCGATCCTCGAGCCGGAGTGGGAGTATCGGTACTACTCCTTCAACGCGAAGTGGGACGAGTCGCTCGGGCAGCGGCTCGCGACCATGCGAAACGGGTCGGGCGACGAGTGGCTCATCGCGTTCACGCCAGACGGCGCGTTCTTGAAGGGCTTCGCGCACGAGTCGCCCATGGCAGGTGCGATCCAGCGCGCGGGCGGCGCGGCGCAGTTTCTCGTCGGCTTGCCGGAGGCGCTGGGCGCGTTCGCGAGCGAGCCATCGTTCGCGCTCGAGGAGACGACGTTCGCCGCCTGGTGGACCGGCGAGGGTCCGTGGCGCGAAGCGGGCGTGCCCTTCCCCGCTGATCTGAGCGACGGCGCGGACGGCGACGGTGCCGAATCGATGCTGGCGATCTTGGACGGCGATCCGAAGACGTATGTCGCCTACGCGCGCGAGTACTTCGAAGAGGAGCTCGAGCTCGCCGCGGTCCGCGAGATCTACGCCGGCCGCCCGCTCACGCCCGCGCTCGTTCGCCGCGTCGGCGGAGAAGACCGCGCGATCGACGACCTCGCGGAGGACCTCGCCGAAATCGGCTGGCCGCGCGCCGACGTGAGTTGATCGCCGGGCTCGCCGCGCTCCGAGGTTCAACCGATCGGCCTCTCGCTGAGGCCCAGCGCGAGGGAGAGCGCGCGATCGAGGAGCGTCAGCTTCTCGGGGCTCAGCGCGCCAATGCGCTCGTCGAGCCAGGCCTTGTCGATCGTGACGATGTTGTCGGCGCTCGCGCAGCAGCGACGCGGCAACCCGTCGCGCGCGCCCAGCGGGACCTCGGTGGCGAGACCGCGAACGTGGGTCGTCACCTCGATGACGGTGACTTTGCTCCGGACCGCGTAGGCGACGTTTCTCGAGACGAGAACGACCGGCCGCCGACCCGCGGGGATGGGAATGTTCGCCCACCAAAGATCGCCACGGCGCATCAGCGGCTCTTGCGCTTCTTGCGTGGGCTCTTGGACGGCGCGTGCTCGTCCCACGTCGCCCAGGTCGCCGCGACCGCGCTCGCCACGGCGCTCGTGTCACGCCGCTCGGCGATCGACTCCGGGTCGCGAAGGTACGAGAGCACGTAGCTCCGCTCCTCGGCCGTCATCGTCGCGTCGGTCAACCAGGCTTCGAGGGCCGCCGTCACGACGGCGCTGCGGCTCATCCCGAGGGCGC
>JBGAJR010000114.1:0-6870 GCA_044224815.1 Polyangiaceae bacterium | reverse complement strand
CCGCCCATGATCATGAAGCCGCCGGCGGTGTTGGTCACGCCGTCGCTCGACGTCATGCCCGTGTAGCCGAGATCGAGCACCGGCGAGAGGACCGGGCCCATCGAGTAGCGGAGCGTCGCCCCGACCATGTAGCCGCCCTGCGTCACCGCGCCGGGCGTGTTGGGCATGAACCACCGCGGTCCGGCGAAGACGCCGACGACCGCGCCAGTGCCGGCGCGGAGCGCCGAGCTCCTCGACTCCATATCCACCGCCAGCGCCGCCTCTTTGCGCTCGAGCGCGGCGGCGGCGTCGTGACCGTTCATTTCTTTGCTCGTCGAGGCGTCCTCGGGCGTCGGCGCCCCTCCCCCGCTCGCGGCTCCCGCGCGCGCGTTCGCGCTGGCGCTCGCGCCTCCGCCCGAAGTGCTCGCCTTGACGCTGAAGCTCGCCGTGCCCGTCGCCGCCGCGACCGACGTCTCGTCTTCGCGCTCGCGCTCTCCCTCGGCGTTGCGCGAGTCCTCCTGCAGGCGCTCCAACCTCTGACGAATGTCCGGCGAGTCCGGCGCATCGGGCAGCGCCGTCAGATACGCGCGGTAGTCCGCCATCGCCGGGTACGGATGACCGAGGTTCTCGTGGCAGATGCCGCGGTCGCGCCGCACCGTGGGATCGCTCGAGCCCTTGAGCCCCGCGTCGAAGGCGTCGAGCGCGCCCTTGCAATCCCCTTGCTTGGCGCGCGCGCGGCCGAGCTGGATCTGCCGCGTCGCTTCGAGGTCGTGCAGCATGACCAAGCGCCCGAGCGCGTTGCCCTTGCTGTCCTTGTTGTCTCCGTTCGCGCTGCGCTTCTGCGCGAACGCGGGCGACGCGACGGAGAGAGCGGTGAGCCCGGCGAGGGCGCTTACGGAGACGAGGAGCCTGGCGCGCTGCATGCTGGAGCGATCGTATGTTGCCGGAGCGCGCTGCGCCGAATTTCCGGTGGGCGCGTCGGCGCACCTTGGCGGAGCCGCCTCTCAGAGCTGCCAGCGGCGCTTCAATTGCGCCAATTCTGCGTCGCATTGGAGGAGAGACGCCTCCCCTTCCTTAAGTGCTTCCGCAGCCTCGTCGAGCTTGCCCGGGAGCGCCATCGCCGCCGGATCGTCTGCGCGGAGCTTGCCGGCCTTCACGTCGGCGAGCGCCGCCTCGACCTCGCCTTTGCGCTGGAGCCCGAGCGCGGTCCGCTCGGCGAACTTGAGGCACCGCTCCTTGGTGGCGCACAGCTCGGGCGCCGAGCACGGCGCGTCGCGCAGCATGGGCACGGCGTCGCGTTTCAGCGCGTCGGGGGCCGCGCGGACGCGCGCCACGGCTTGCGCGAGGATCGCGACCTCCTCCTTCTCGCGCGGCGTGCACCCCGCTGCGCACGCCGCGATGAGCGACACCACGAGCGCCGCACTTCTTGCCTCAGCCGATCTCAATCTTGCTCCACATCTCGCGACGCATCTTCTCTTTGCGCCGATCGGTCCGCGTGATGATGCGGGCCGCGCCCCACGCGCTCAAGAGCTCGCCTTCTTGCCCGAGCGCCGGCATCACCGATGGGCCCACGACGAAGGCGTTTCCGAGCGGCGTGCGAAGACCGTCGCCGGCGAGGCCGTGGAGCCCGGCGGGTGAGACCTCGAGCTGCGGCACCATGGGCTCGGGCTCGACGAGGCCGCCCCCCGATCGAAGAAGCGCGCGCTCTACCGACGCGCGACGACCGCTGCGGTAGTCCCACAAAGGGCGCCCGTCGTTGGGCGAGTCGACGAGCACGTAGTGCTGCTCGATGAACGGGAGGTGGGCCTCCACGATGCGAAGCACGCGCTCGCGGAAAGCGCGCGGCGCCGCGCCCTCTGGCAAGAGCGTCTCGGCGACGAGGAGCGCGAGCGGCTCACCGTCCGGGCGAGACGCGCGCGCCCCCGCGACGTTCGCCGGCGCGACGTCGTCCACCTGGAGGTGCACCGGCGGCTCGTCCGGCCCGCCCACGATGTACACGTCGCGCGCGAGGAGCTCGGGGAGCCCGGCCTTGCGCACGAGCATCGAGACGACGAAACGGCGCGCGCGCGGCGTGACCGTGGGCACGGCCGCGAGCGCGCGACGCGACGGCTCGAACTCGGTGGCGAGCGACGTGAGCGCGAGCGCGGGCATCTCGCCCACGACGAACTGAACGCCCACGGTCGTGCCCTCGTCGGCGAGCTCCACGAACGTGGCGCGGCTCCCCTTGGTGACGAGACGCTGCACGCGCTCGTGGAACATCACCTCACCGCCGTGGGCCTTGATGCGCTCCACCAAGAGCTCGACCACGTCGTCTTTGCCGCGCGGCATCTCGAGGACGCCGCGCACGAAGGCGCCGTGGAGTCGCGCGAGCGCGAACGGCGGGAGCGCCCCGGCGAGGTGCGACGCGAACTGCGCGGGCACCTCGGCCACCCGCCGATACGGGTGGCCCGCGGCGAGCTCGGCGAGGAGGTCCCCTTCCCCGTCGGCGCGAGGAATCTGGGAAAGTACACGCATCGTCTCGCGCCGCTCCCAGAAGCCGCCGGGCGGCCAGAGCACGTCTTGGCTGAAGGCCGCGTCGGCCGCCGCGTTGGTGCGCGTCACGTCGGCCACGAGATCGTCGACCACGCGCCGCACCGCCGGGAACTCGCGCTCGATCTCGCGCGCGAAGCGCGCCGCGGCTGGCGCGACGTCGAAGCGGAGCCGCGGCCCGAGCACCTGCGCGGCGGGCTCGACGGGTCGCGCGCGCCGCGTCCAGGTCTGCGACTGCGCGATCTCGACGAGGACGCGGCTCCAGGCCGGCGACTGACCCGCGAGGAGCGAGAACGGCCGGCGTCCGAGCGGCAGGCCCTCGTACGCGTAACGCCACGGGCGATGTCCGTGCCCGACGACGAGCACGCGCCACGATCGACGCGCGAGGAGGACCGCAGTCGCGAGGGCTCCGAGCCCCGCGCCGAGGACCACCACGTCGTAGTGCTTCGACATCGCCCCGAGCGTTAGCACACGCCTGGGGACCCATCGAGCGTCCGTTGCCTCGCTTGCGCTCCTGGCGGCCTAGCGCGATGCTGCGCGCCCGATGCTCTTCAATTCGTGGAGCTTCCTCGTCTTCTACCCGATCGTCACGGCCCTCTACTTCGTGACTCCCGGCCGCGCGCGCTGGGCGCTCCTCCTTGTCGCGAGCGCGTACTTCTACATGGCGTTCGTGCCTCGCTACATCGTGATCCTCCTCGTCGCGATCGGGGTGGACTACGTGGCGGGACTGCTGATCGGTCGCTCGAGCGGCGCCGCGCGACGCCGTTGGCTGCTCGTGAGCGTGGTGGTCAACGTCGGTATCCTTGTATTCTTCAAGTACTTCAACTTCATCAACGACAACCTGCGGGCCGCCGCTCACGCGACGGGACTTCGATACGGCCTCGCCGGCCTCGACATCGTCCTTCCCATCGGACTCTCGTTCCACATCTTCCAGTCGCTCAGCTACACGATCGAGGTCTACCGCGGGAAGCAGGCGCCGGAGCGGCATCTCGGGATCTATGCGCTCTACGTCATGTATTACCCGCAGCTCGTCGCCGGCCCCATCGAGCGCCCACAGAACCTGCTCCATCAGTTTCATGCGACGCACCGGTTCGATCCCGAGCGGATGGTGCGTGGGCAACGCCGCATGCTTTGGGGGCTCTTCAAGAAGGTCGTCGTGGCCGACCGGCTCGCCCCGATGGTCGCTGCGATCTACGGTGCACCTACCCTTCACCACGGGCTGCCACTCATCTTGGGCACGCTCTGCTTCTCCATCCAGATCTACTGCGACTTCTCGGGCTACTCCGACATCGCGCTGGGCGCGGCGGACACGATGGGCGTCGAATCTCGCTGTCCACGTGGTTTCGCGACTACGTCTACATCCCGCTGGGCGGCAATCGAGTCTCGCGCGGCCGCTGGGCGTTCAATCTCGTGGTCGTCTTCTTGCTCAGCGGCTTGTGGCACGGCGCGAATTGGACCTACGTTGTTTGGGGTGCGCTCCACGCGCTCTATCTCGTCGTCGCGATCGTGACGGGGCCCACGCGCGAACGGCTCCGGCCCCGCTTCTCGCGTGTACTGTCTGAGCCCGTGCGAGCGTTCTTCGCTCGGCTCGGCGTATTCGCGCTCGTGTCGTTCGCCTGGATCTTCTTCCGCGCTCCGACCGTGGAGTCCGGGCTCTACATCGCGTCGCATCTGACTACCGGCCTACTGAACCAGCTGTCGCCAGCCGGCGTGGTCGACGCCCTTCGTCAGCTGCGCACGGGCCCGGACGAGCTCTTCTTCGCCGCCGCAGCGGTCGCGATCCTCGTCGTCGTCGATGCGCGCGGCGCGACGCTGGCCAAACGCCTCGACCGGCTGTCGACGCCAGCCCGCTGGGCCACCTACTACGCAGGGATGGCCGCGGTCATCCTGCTCGGCGTGCACTCGAGCAACGCGTTCATCTACTTCCAGTTCTGATGGCACGATCGATTCACCGAACTCTCGCGCGCGGCGCTGCGTTCTGGGCGCTGGCGCTCGCGCTGTCCCTCGGGGCGCACCGCGCGCTGGTGGCCGGGCTCAAGCGGGCCACGCGCGGCGACTACGGCGTGTGGAACGCGGTGTTTTCGGGCCGCGCTACCGGGGACATCGTTGCGCTCGGCTCGTCGCGGGCCCTCGTCCACGTCGACTGCCCACTCATCCGCGAGAAGTTCGGGCGGACCTGCTGGAACCTCGGTCTGAACGGCTCGCCCGCGAACCTTCAGCTGCCGCTCCTCGACGTCCTCCTCGCCCACGCCGCGGCGCCGCGGACGTTCGTCGTCACCGTCGACATCGGCTCGTTCCAAGTTCGGACGTCGCCCTACAACCCGGCGCAGTACCTGCCGTACCTCGACGATGATCGCCTCTATCGGCCGCTCGTAGCACTCGACCCCGTCTTTGCGCGGTACCGGCACATTCCGCTCTACGGGTTCGCGACGTTCGGCGTGCAAACCTCCGAGCTGGCTGTCCGAGCCTGGCTCGGAAGGGAGTCCACGGAGACGCGCTTTTTTGGGTTCGCGCCATCCGACCTGGCCTGGGATGGAACGTTCGAACAGTTCATCGCGCAGTACCCCGACGGACGCGAGTTCGCCATCGAAGCCGAGGGCGTGCGCGCGCTCGATGCGCTAGTGGCGCGCGCCTCCGGCACGGGCGCGAGAGTTGTGCTGGTCTACCCGCCCGAGTACACGGCCGCGCATCGAATCGCCAACAACCGCGACGTGATTTTCGCCCAATTCCGAGAGATCGCGGAGCGACACCACGCGCCGTTCGTGGACTTCACGGACCATCCGCTGAGCCGCGACCGCTCGCTTTTCTACAACTCCCAACACCTCAATCGTCGGGGCGCGCGGCTCTTCTCCGAGGCGTTGATCGCTCAGCTCGACGCCCTGCCGCGCTGAGCGGCGCTCGAGGCGCGGCGGTTCAGTCCCCTGCCTGAAGGAGGCCGCGCAGCGGGAGCGCGCCTTCCACGCGTACGCGCGGGCGGCCGTCGCCGCGCTCGATCGTGACGCGGCCTTCGGCGATCCACTGGAGCACCTGCGGGAAGAGCGCGTGCTCCTCGGCGAGGATGCGCGCGGTGAGCGACGCCTCGGTGTCGCCTTCCAAGACCGGCACCGCGGCCTGCGCGATGATCGGTCCGGTGTCGGTGCCGGCGTCCACCAAATGGACCGTGCAACCGGTCACGCGAACGCCGTACGCGAGAGCCTGCTTCTGCGCGTGCACGCCCGGGAACGACGGGAGGAGCGCGGGGTGAATGTTCACGACGCGCATCGGGAAGGCGTCCAAGAGCACGCTCGTGACGACGCGCATGAAGCCGGCGAGGACGATCCACGACGCCTCGTGCGCGCGCAAAGTATCGACGACCGCCGCGTCGAACGCCTCACGCGAGGGGAAGGCTTTGTGATCGATGACGACGGCGGGCACGCCCGCTTTGCGCGCGCGCTCGAGGCCTTGCGCCGCGGCCACGTTCGATACGACCACCGCGACCTCGGCGTCGAGGCGCCCCGCGCCGATGGCGTCGAGGATGGCTTGAAGGTTCGAGCCACCGCCCGAGACGAGGACGCCGATGCGGAGCTTGTCGGCGACGGTCACCGGAAGACGACCCGCGCTTCGAACTCCGTGTCCTTGGGCATGGTCACGATGGTCCCGAGGCGGAACGGTGACTCCCCTGCCTCGGCGAGGAGCGACTCGGCGCGCGCCACGTCGGCCGCCGGAACGACGAAGACGTAGCCGACGCCGATGTTGAAGGTGCGCCGCATCTCGTGGACGTCGACCGGACCGCCCCGCTCGATGAGATCGAAGATGCCGGGCCGCCGCCACGTCGCTTCGACCGCGAGCCCGACGCCTTCGGGGAGAACGCGCGGCATGTTGCCGGGCAGGCCTCCGCCCGTGATGTGCGCCATCGCGCGGACGTCGACGCCGCTGTCCTTGGCCACGAGCTTCTGCACGGGCGCCGCATAGAGCTTGGTGGGCATGAGGAGCGCCTCGGCCACCGTCGCGCCGCCGAGCTCTTGCGGACGCGCGTCGAACGGGAGCTTCATGTGCTCGAGCACCACGCGTCGCGCGAGCGAATAGCCGTTCGAGTGGAGGCCGCTCGACGGGAGCGCGATGGCCACGTCGCCGGGGGCGACGCGGCGACCGTCGACGAGGCGGGGCTTGTCGACGACGCCGACCGAGAAGCCCGCGAGATCGTACTCGCCGTCGGCGTACATGCCGGGGAGCTCGGCGGTCTCGCCGCCCAGGAGCGCGCAGCCCGACTCTCGGCACGCCTCGGCGATGCCTTCGATGACCTTGGCGGCGACGTCGACCGAGAGCTTCCCGGTGGCGAAGTAGTCGAGGAAGAACAGCGGACGCGCGCCGCAGGTCACGACG
>JBGAJR010000113.1:0-6830 GCA_044224815.1 Polyangiaceae bacterium | reverse complement strand
CGCTCCTCGCGGCGGTCGAAGCGGTCGTCGACCGTCACACCAAGCTCGAGATCACGCGTACCGACGGGCGCCTGTACGTGACCACCAAGTCGGGAGCGGTCCTGGAAGGCGGCATCGAGGAGACGCGCCTGGTAGACTGAGCGGGATGTCGCGCCTGCGAGCGCTCCCGGCTCTCTTCGTCGTCCTGGGTGCGGGGCTGCTGACGCAGCCCGCCTGCATCGAGCGGGCGGGGCATGCGACCGACCCGACCCCGCGGTTCACGGGTCCGCTCGATCCGCAGCCGTGCGCGCTCGCCGCGGACTCGCCCGATCGCGAGGCGGTGGAGACGCGCTGCGACGGCATCGACAACGACTGCGACGGCCTCGTCGACGTGCTGCTCCCGGTGGCGGCCAACGCGTGCACCGCGAGCGGCGCGGATGCGTGCGGCGCGGGCTTCGGCGCGTGCATGAACGGCGCGAAGGTGTGCATGGCCGTGGGCGCGGCGCCCGAGGTCGCGGACGGCGTCGACAACGACTGCAACGGCAAGATCGACGATGTCGCCGCGGTCGACGCGCCGTCCCGGGCGCTCCTCCTCGTGCCGAACTACGTTTGGGACGACGGTGCCGAGGAGGTCGATCAGATCTCCTCGATTTTGGAGCAGTGGGGCATTGCTTACGATCGTCCCGCACCGCACACCGATTGGTCCGGCGCCTTCGCCGACTTCTCGCGCTACGCGCTCGTCGTGGTGCCCGGCTACACGCTGACGAGCGCCGTGGACGCAGAGAAGCGCGCCTCGCTCGAGGCCTTCGCCTCCGCGGGCGGAGTGGTCGTGGTCGTGAAGCCGGTCGACGACGGCGCGGGCGCAGGCCTCGCTTTGGCCGGCCTCAAGAAGAGCGCACGCCGGATGGACGTCGACGCGCTCTCGTTCGACGGCGTCCTCGCCAGCGCGGCGCGCGCGTTCGACTCACCGGAGGAGCGTCTCGTCCCGCTCAGCTCCGACAAGGTCAAGTCGCCCGCCGAAGCGTACGTCTTCGAGCCCGACGGGCCCACGGTCGACGTCCTCGCGCACGCGATCGTGTCCGGCGCGCCGGTGGGCGCGATGGTGACGCGGCGCCGCGTGGGACAAGGCTCGATCTACGCGCTCGGTCACGACCTCCACAATTGGGCGCACGAGCGCTGCTACGTGAACTGCTTCGAGCCGAGCGGCGACATGGCCGGTCTGTTCTTGCGCGAGGCGCTTCGCGAAGGCACGCGCGGGCACATGGTGGTGAAGCACACCGTGTCCGGTCCCGAAGACTCGGTGATGCTCCTCTCCCACGACGTCGACGCGCCCGACGCGCACAAGCCCGGTCCGTGGGGCGATCCCGGCGCAGTGCAGACCGCCGATCTAGAGGTGAAGCACGCCACGCGCGGCACCTTCCTCGTCACCACCGATTACGTCATCGGCTACTACTCCGAGGACATGGTGAAGGCGCTCTGCGCGCGTGGCATGTGCCCGCTCGGCGGCCACTCGGTGCGCCACGCCGACACGTTCAAGACCCAGCCCACGGGTGCATGCAACGAGACCTTCGCGAGCTACTTTCCCGACAAGACGACCTCACTGTGCGGCGAGGTCCGGGTGTCGCAAGAGATCCTCGGCAAGGTCACCGGTGGCGCCGTCGAGGCGTGGCGAAGCCCGTACCTCTACGTTCATCCCGCGCTCTACGACGTGCTCGAGGCGCAAGGCTTCGTCGCCGATTCCAGCTGGGCGGTCGGAGACATCAAGAGCAACCTCCCCATCTCGCTCGCCAAGACGGCGCTGATGCAGGACGTGTTTCATCATCGAAAGCTCTTCACGTTCCCCATTACGGCGGAGGACGGCATCGGAGCGATGGTCGATGGCGTGGAGTCACGCGAGGAGATGCAGGCCAAGAATCGCGGCTTCTTCGCCACGATGTGGTCGTACGCGATGCTCCGCAACGCGGCGAACGGCGCGTTTACGATGGCGCTCCTTCACCCGTCGTACGGGCGCGGTGTGCCGCAGGACAACCTGCGGTACAAGCTCGAGGCCACGGCGAAGTTCTTGGAAGCCAGCCGGACGCGCGGCGTGGTCACCGACAAGACGATGCCCGAGATCGCCAAGGCTTGGCGCGCGAGGGAGGCGACGGTCGTCGACGCGCGCTACACCGCTGCGGGCGGCTATCAAGGTAGCCTCAAGACGGGCGAGTTCGCGCCCACCGGTCTCACGCTCGAGCTCGGCGATTCGGTGTCGCGCGTGGAGTGCGCGGACTGCGGAGCCATCGAGGTGCACGGGCGGCGCGTGACCTTCAAGGACACGCTCGCGCCCAATCGAACCTACGCGTTCACCGCCAAGCCGGGCCTGTGACGCGCGCTTCAGAGCACCGGCAGAGCGCGGTACGAGAAGACGTTCGGCGCGTCGAAGGTGAGAGACCAGCTCGGCGTGCCTGCGATGAGCTCGGTCACGCTCGGCGGTGAGCTCGCCGGGATGGTGGACCAGCCACCCCAGCCCACCAACGTGCGATCGCCGGACACCTGCACGGCGGAGCCCATGAAGAGCGTCTGCGGATCGTCCGCGGGCTTCGCGGCGACCACGTGGAAGTCCTCCACCTCGTGACCCTCCTCGTCGAGCACGAAGGAGAGGACACGCGTCGCGTGGGCATTGTTGCCGTTGTCGAAAACGAGGAGCGAGCCGTCGGCCTGCACGCGCACGTGATGCTGATGGGAGAAGCGCTGCGCCGCCGTGAGGTCGAACTCGTCGCTGCGTCCGCCGAGCGTCCAGATCGTCTTCCCGGTGTGCCGGTCGATCTTCAGGATCGAGTCGGTGTGGCGGAGCGACAGAACGAGGTTCTGGTCGCGCGGATCGACGTCGATCGAGTTCAAGTGCACGTAGTCGGATACGACGTTGCTGGTGAAGGCGTTCCCGTCGACGCTGTCCGTATAGAGCGTGGGCGCGTCGGCGCTGTCCCATTCGAGGACGACGCTCCCATGGTCGATCTCTTGGACCACCGCGGCCATGACGGGCGCCGCCGTGCTCCAGCGCGCGTCCGCCTGATGAAGGTCGACGGTTCGTTGTACGTACGACATCGCCACGTAGTGATCGTGATCGAGGACGAGGAAATCGTGGCCTTCGCTCGGAAGCGCGCCGTGCCCACGGTTGGGGAGCAAGGTCACCTCCGCGATGTCGTGGAGCGATTCGTCCATGACGACGCTCTTCCCGAGCGTCCACGCGGTGTAGCCCGTCCCGAAGAGCGCCGAGTAAACGAGCGTGCCGTCCGGAAGGCGGTGCGCCTCGAAGTCGGTGGCGCTCGAGCCCGGCGACGCGCGGTAGTAGAGCGGCGCACCGGCACGATCGACCATGAGCAGCCACTTGTTGCTCGGCGTGAGGAGCACGCGCTCGCCGCCGGCGCGGCCGTCGTTCTTCACCGTGTAGGTCGGGAGATCGCTGGGCCGGTAATGAATCGTGTACGTGCGGCTGTCCGCGCCGCTTTTCACGACGACCGAGACGTCTTCATCGGGGGCGAACGATCGCGCGAGCGGCGCGCCGCTCACTGCCGTCGCTCCGTTCACGGCGACGCTCGCCGCGGCGGACGTCGTGGTCGCAGTGACCGTGATGGGGGCCAAGCTCGTCATCGACGTGAGCGAGTACTCGATGACATCCGGGTCGAAGTCCGGGACCAGCGTGCCCGACGAGATCGCGAGCGTCGTGAGCGATACCGCCGGATCGGGCGCGACCCGAATCACTTCGGCGGTCGTCGTTCCGGCGTCGGCCCCCGGGGTCGTCGCCGCGGTGGTGGTGACGGGCGAATCGGCCGAGGTGCCGTTGGCCGAATGGCAAGCTGAGCCGAGAAACGCTGCCGTGAGGGCAACGAGGGAGACCAAGCGTGACCGCATCGCTCTCTAGGTGGGACCGAAGCGGCAAAAGCGATCACGCGCACCCGACGAACGCACGCTCGCCGAGTACGAGCGGCGTCGTCGCCAGCACCGGCGGCGCCGTCACGCAGCGACGACGCGGTTTCGTCCGGCGTCCTTCGCGCGATAGAGCGCGGCGTCGGCGGCACGTAGCCAGCTCGCGACGTCTCGCGTCTCGGGAGTGAGCTCGGCGATGCCGGCGCTGAGCGTGATGCCGCAGCGTCGCTCGACGGCGGCACGGACCCGATCCATCGCGAGGACGGCGTCGGCGCCGGATTGCTCGGGCAGGAGCACCACGAACTCTTCGCCGCCGTAGCGGTAGACGCGGTCGGCCTCGCGGAGGGTGTCGCGCAGCGTTTGAGCGACCTCGCGCAGCTTCTCGTCGCCGGCGACGTGCCCGTGGGAGTCGTTGAACCGCTTGAAGTAGTCGACGTCGCACATGGCGAGCGCCACCGAACGACCGCCATAGCGCGTCGATTCGGCGACGAGCGTTCGAAGATCCTCTTCCATGCGCAGGCGGTTGCTGACGCCGGTGAGGGGATCGATGCGTGCGAGCAGGAACGCGCCCTCGCTGTCGCGGCGCAGACGCTTCTGCGTGCGCGCCACGCGTTCGGCGTTGGCGAGTCGGAGCTCGAGCTCCTCCATGTCGATCGGCTTGACGAGGTACTCGTCGGCGCCGGCACCCAGCGCGGCATGAACGTGCTCGCGATCGGAGATCCCGCTCATGATGATGAACGCGACGTAGCCGCGGCTCTGCTGCTCGCGACCGTGACGCGCGCGGACCCGGCGGCAGAGCTCGATGCCATCGACTCGGGGCATTCGGAGGTCGGAGAGGACGATGTCGAAGCGCTCCTTCTGGAGGAGCTCCCACGCCGCCTCGCCATCCGGAGCCGTCTCACACCGGAACCCGATCTCCCGGAGCGCTCGGAGGAGCCCCAGTCGCGACGTCGCGTCGTCGTCGACGACGAGGACGGAGACTGGGTCGATGTCCGGATCGGAGATCACGATGAGGCGGGTGCAAGCTCCGAGCCGCACGATTCATCCGCCCAACCGAGCGGAAGAGCCGATGGGCACGCGCGCCGAATGCCGGGAGGCGCAGAGTTCGCGCGTCCACTCCGTCGTCCTCGGCGTCCGTTCAGGTTCTGGCTATGGGTCGATCCGAACGAGAAAGACGCTGAGTTTGCCCGGCGCTCCCGGCTCCCAGAACAGTCCGACCGCGATCCGCTTCGTGCCCTGGCGAACCGCCCGCCGGAAGTGGGACGCGGTCGAGAGCGGCACGCGAGCGACGCCATCGATCCCGAAGGAGGAGACGAGTTGACCGTCGGCGCTGATCCTCACGATCGCATTCGCGAGGAGAGGTGGCGTTACGGTCGTGCTGGTCGCGGCGCCGAGCAACAAGAGCGAGCCGTCATCGAGGACGGACGCTCCGTAGAACCGACTCGCTCCCGACGGTTGCGGCCAGTCGAAGCGGCCCGACCCTGCACCGCCGTAGCTCAGATCGATGGCGCCGCTCGGCAGGAATCGGGTGACGCAACCGACTTGCCCCGTGGGATCGCTTCCGTTCAATGCGCCAGCGCGCGCGCCCAAGACGAGGATGCCTCCATCGGCGAGAACCTCGCCGCCGAAGCCGTAGGCGGGGTAATCGTTGACGCGCGCGGTGCCCGCGTCGCCGAAGGATGTGTCGACCCCACCGTCCTCGAAGAATCGAAGGACCGCGGCGGAGCTGCCGTTGGAGGGCGAAAGGCCGCCAGTGCTTCCGACGACGAAGATGCTGCGATCGGCGCCGACCTTGACGTCGAAGCCGGTGACCTTTTGGCTCTTCCCCCTGACCTCGACGCCGCTCGCGCCGCCGAACGACGGATCGAGCTCACCGCCTTGGATGCGCACGAGTTGGCTCGATCCGCTCGAGCCCGCACCCACGGCATAGACGGCGTCGCCGAGGGTGTCGGCGCTTCGCAGCGCCGAGTTGGGGCCTCCGCTATCGGTGGCGAAGCCGGCGTCGGTGGGCCAGACGACTCCGACGTGCGATGACGTGTTGTTGGTCGTTCCCTTCGGTCGCATCTCGCCGAGCACCAGCAACCCGCCGTCCGCCATTTCGGTGACGACGTGTGCGTGCGCCGACGTGGCGTCCGAGAAGCCGGGCGGGAGGAACGTCTCGAACCCCGGGAAGCTCGGGTCGCTCTTCCCATCTTGCGTGAGTCGCGCGAGCGCGAGCTTCTCGCCGCTGCCGTCGTTCGTGGAGAAGCCCACGACGATCCCCGCATCGGTGACAGCGATGCCGACGTCGGAGCTGACGAGTCCGGCATTACCGGTGCTCGGGCTGGCCTTGAAGGGCAGCAGGGCGATGCCGCCGTCGCCGAACGTCTCATCGAACGGTCCGGTGACCTCGACCTGCGCGTCTCTCGTCACCGTGTCCTTCACGAGGGCGCGAAACGTCAGCGTTTGCACGCCACGTGGCGCGAACGTGTCGGCGTGCAGCTTGAAGTGGGTCGGCTTGCCGAGCTCGAGCGGGTCGGTTTGGCTCACGATGGAGATCCCGGCCGGAGGGGTGAACGCGATCGCCACGACGTTGGTGCCGGGTCCGGTGACGAGGACGTCGAGCTCCACGTCGCTGCCTTGCACGACCTTCAGCCCTTGGATTGGAGCGATCGCGAAGCTCGAGGCGGTGCCGTCAGGGCTCCCCGCGTCGTCCGTGGGCGAAGCGTCCACCGCAGCGGACCCCGCGTCGTTCGGGCCGATCACGTCACCGTCGATCCCGAGGATCGCGTTACAGGCCAGCGCCGTCCCAGCGATGAGCGGTAACAGCCAACCCTTGTGCATCAAAACGTTCCTCTGAGGTCGATGCCCCGCGGACCGATCGACGCGCTGGCGCGTGGAGTCGAGCCGGCGGTTCTTTTCGGCGCGAGCAAGATGAGCGTGGCGCCGCCCGCGACGAGCGCGCC
>JBGAJR010000057.1:0-51299 GCA_044224815.1 Polyangiaceae bacterium | reverse complement strand
CTCGAGGCGCGCTCCGCGCTCGAGCGCCAGACGCACGGCCGCGATCGCCGCGTCCCGCACCTCGGGCGCGTCGCGACAGACCTCCACGTTGTCGATGACGAGCGGAATGCTGTCCAAGCTGACGACGCCTCGACGACCCCCATGACCACCCTGCCCGACTTCCGTCACCCGCCTCGGGTCTCGGCCTCGTCTCGGTGAACCTTTCACCAGGCGATCCACCTCGTCGCCTCGGAAGTACACTGCCCGGATGGCGCGTCCCGACTTCCAACGCCCCGAGCTCGCGGGCGCTCCCTCAGCCACATTCCGACCTGCGCCAAAAGACGGCGTTCTTCCCGAGGGCTTCTTCAGCACTACGAATCTCCCCACGTACGTGAATGTGAGCGGCGTGGGCTGGCAGCTCGCCACACGCCCGCGCATGGATGCAGCGCTCGTGCTCAGCCAAACGGCGACCGGTCCGATGATCGAGACGCGCGAAGGTCGCCTGGTGCGCGCCGGAGAGGCCGTGGCCGTGGCCGAAGCCGAGGACGGCTCGGAAGGGGTCTTCGTCCACGCCGACGCGTTCCTCACGCGAGGCGGCGCCAGCGAGTTTCAGTTCATGGCCACCGAGGTGAGCCGCGAGCGCCCCGTGGACTACGAAGGCATCGCGCGCGATCTGGTGCGAGAGCGCGACGCCGAGCGCGGCCACCTCGTTTGGGTGGTCGGGCCGGCGCTGGTGCATGCGCGCGCGCGCGCCGATCTCGTGTGGATGATCGAGCATGGGTACGTGGGCGCGCTCATGGCCGGCAACGCGGTCGCGGTGCACGACATCGAAGCGGCGCTCTACGGAACGACGCTCGGCATGAACGCACGCGGGGTTCCCCAACCGCGCGGTCACGCGCTCCACATGCGCGCCATCAATCGCGTGCGCGCGGCGGGGAGCATCGCGGCCCTCGTCGAGAGCGGCGAGGTCATGGGCGGCGTGATGCACGCGCTCGTGACGCGCAAGGTGCCGTTCGTGCTCGCTGGATCCATCCGCGACGACGGTCCGCTCCCCGGGGTCCTCACGGACGCGCTCGCGGCCCAAGAGGCGATGCGCGCGCACGCCGAGCGTGCGACGGGCGCCGTCCTCGTGGCGAGCGCGCTCCACTCCATCGCCTTCGGCAACATGCTCCCCGCGTTCCACACCACGCGCGGTGAGCCCGAGCCGATCGTGACCGTGGCCGTCGATCAAACCGAGTTCGTGGTGAGCAAGCTCAAGGACCGGGGCACGCACCAAGCGTACGGCGTCGTCACGAACGCCCAGGATTTCCTGCCCGTTTTGCGCTCGTACCTGCCGGCCTGAGCTGCCCGCTCGCCATTCCACGGCGCGCGCGATTCGGCTAGGATCCGCGATCGTGGTGTACGGCTACACGTACGGAGAGCTCGCCCTGACGGCGTTCATCTTCGGGCTGATCTACCTGGCCGGCTTGCTGCCGCGCGCCGGACGCATGGTCGGTCGAGCGCTCGGCGACGAGCCGCCTCCGAAGTAGGGCCAGAGAGTTCGGATGGGGGAAGAAGCCGCGCGCCCGAAAGAGACGATCTTCGTGAGCGATCCCTCCGCTGAGGCGGAGCAGATCGCCACGTCGCTGCGCGCGCGCGGATACGTGGTCGTCGACGTGCCGTTCGCGATGCTCCTCGCGCGCGTCGCCGTACAGCGGCCGCGGATCGTCATCGTCGACGCCGATGCCGAAGGTGCGTACACGACCGTGCTTCGCCTCCGCGAGCTGCCCGACGCGGACAGCATCGACGTCCTCTTCCTCGGCCTCGGCCGCGGGGCGGAGTCGACCGCGGAGGCGATCGAGGACCGCGGGAGCTTCTTCGCGCGACCATCTCGTTGCGATCTCTCCGGCGCAGCTGGCGAAGGCATCGAGCGCTCCAGGACCGAGCCGATCTCGGGCCGCACCGTCGCAGACGCTCGTGCCGGCGCAGCTGGCGAGCCCGAGCGTGCCGACTGCGCAGTCGTCGGTGCGGCCGAGCGCGGGCGCGCTGCCGCCGCCGAGCATTCGCGCGCGCTCGAGCGTGCTCCCGCCGCCGCCCTCGGTCGCGCAGGCGCCGCCGCTGGTTCGCCCTTCGCAGCCGCCGCCCAGCACGGGACTCGTGTCGCGACGGTCGATGAGCCCGGCGCTGAGCAACGAGCTCCTCGCGCTGCTCGCGGAGGCGGAAGAGCGCGCGCTCACGCAGCAAGGACACTCCGACTCGACGAGACCGAGCCCCGAAGAAGAGATCGAGGCCGTGCTCCCGGCCGAGCTTCTCGCCGCGCTCGACGAGCCGCTCGAAGAGCCGGAAGAAGAAGAGGACGAGTCCGATCGCGGGCGACACACGACGTCATCGGGCGGGCGTAAGCACACCACCGGCGCGAGCTCGCGCGGCGATCTCGAGGGCGGGCGCGAGCTCACGAGCGAAGAGTCGATCCCCGAAAAGACGCAGCAGCCCACGATTCCGCCGCCGCGCGCACGCGACTCGGCGCCGGCGCCGATCTTGGAGCAGATCCTCGAAGCGCGCGTGACCGAGTCCAGCATTCCGCCGCCGGCGACTTCGGCGTCGCCGAGCTTGAGCATGTTCTCGCAGACCATCTCGAGCGACGCGCTCGCGCAGATGCTGGGCATGAGCGGCGCGCCGCAAGGGCCCGCCTCGAGCGCTGGCGCTCCCAACTCGGCCAACGCGGCGAACGCCGCGAGCTCCGCTGGGGGCGCGCCGCCGCCGCCCTCCACCGACGCGTCGCTCGGAGACCGCTCGATCACGAATCACGGTCCCGCGTCGGTCAGCCCGACGGGCGTCCTTTCGGTGTCGCCGATCACGTCGCTCGGTCCGGCCGAGCCCCCGCGCGGCGAGCCGAGCGCCGCCGAGCGTGTTCCGCCGCCCGCCCCGCTACCCGCGGTCGTTCTCCATACCGCACCGATCGCCGCGTCCACCGCGCCGCTCGCTCCGTCGGCTGCGCCAGTGTCGCTCCCTTCGGGCGCACCACCGTTCGGGCTCAGCGTCGCGCCACCGGTAGGCGCTGAGTCGGTGCTCGGCCCGGGGGACGCGCTCAACACGCTCGCGCGCGCCGTGGCGACGCGCCTCTCGGGTTCGCTCTCGTTCGAGGCGGACGGCGGCCTCCGCCGCGTGATCATGCGCGACGGCGATCTCGTGACGTGCGCCTCGAGCCTCGCCGAGGAGAGCCTGCTCGTCTTCCTCGAGGGACGCGGCGATCTTCCCAAAGAGCGCGCCGAAGGCCTCTCGGGGCGCGTGCCCGCGTTCGGTCGTCACGCCGGCGCAGCGCTCGTCGCGCACGGCATCCTCCGCCAAGACCAACTCTGGCCCGTGCTCCGCGCGCACGCCGAGTGGATCTTGGGCAAGACGATCGGCATCGAATCGGGCGTCTTCGTGCGCGAAGGCGAAGCGCCGGGACGATTGAAGGGCGAGCCGAGCGTCTTCGGCGGATCGACGGGCGCGGAGGTGTTCGTCGAGGTCGCGCGACGCGTGGTGAGCGCACGCGACGCGGCGGCACGGCTCGGCGGACCGCCGGCAACGTTCGCGGTCGGCGCGAACGACGCGCTCCTCGTGGAGTGCGCGCTCGACGAGCGTGAGACGCACCTCGTTCGCAGCGTGCGCGGGCATCGCCTCGAAGAGGTCATCAAGACGCACGGCGTCGACGTCGCGCCACTCCTCCACGCGCTCACCGTGATGGGCGTGCTCGAGGCCACGCGCCCGGTGACGGCGCAGCGTCCCGCGCTCGCGAGCGTCCCGGATCCGCTCGACGAAGAGGCGATCGTGGCCAAGGTGCAAGCGCGCCTCGCGCTCGTCGAGGAGGGCGACTACTTCGCCATCCTCGGTTTGCCGCACACCGCGACGAGCTACGAGATCCGCCGCGCCTTCCTCGATCTTCGCCGCGCCTTCGAGCCAGCGCGGCTCCTCACGCCCAACCTCGTCCACCTCGCGCCCGAGGTGGGAAAAATCACGGTCGTGCTCGAAGAGGCGTTCGAGATCCTCAAAGACGACGTACGGCGCGAGCGCTATCGCCGCGCCATCGAGGCCGCGCCGTTCGGGACGTGAGCCGGCGCGAGACGCTCAGGCGGTCGCGCGCGACTCCTCGACCACGTCGACGACGATCGCGCCGTCTTCCACGTCGAGGAGGACCACGTCACCGGGCTTGAGCCCGCGCCGGAGGAGGAGCTCCGAGAGCGGAGCCTCGACGAGCCTCACGATCGCGCGCCGCATTGGACGCGCGCCGAGCTCGGGATCGTAGCCGCCCTTCTCGAGGAGAACGTCGGTGACGCCGGCGCCGATCTGCATACGCACGCCGCGCGTCATCTCGAGCGTGTCGCCGATCTGCGCGAGCATGCGCGAGGCGACCTCGGCCACCTCGGCCTTGTCGAGCGGGCCCATGGCGAGGACCTCGTCGATGCGGTTGTAGAGCTCGGGCGGAAGGCCCTCGCGCGCGGCCTTTTGGAGCACGGTGGTCACGTCGCGCGGCGCTGCTTCGCGCGAGAAGCCGATGCCGCGCGGGCGGCTCGCGGCCGCGAGCTTGTCGGCGCCGAGGTTCGACGTGAGGACGAGCACCGTGTTGGTGAAGTCGACCGTCCGACCACGACCGTCGGTGAGGCGGCCTTCGTCGAAGACCTGCAAGAAGGCCTCGAGCACATCGCGGTGGGCCTTCTCGATCTCGTCGAGGAGAATGACTTGGTACGGGCGCTTCTTGACGGCCTCGGTGAGGTGACCGCCGCTCTCGTGACCCACGTATCCGGGCGGCGCGCCGACCAAACGCGCGATGGCGTGCGGCTCGGCGTACTCCGACATGTCGAGGCGCGTCATCGCGCTCTCGGAGTGGAACAAGCACTCGGCGATCGCTTTGGCGGTCTCGGTCTTGCCGACGCCGGTCGGGCCGAGGAGAAGGAACGTGCCGATCGGGCGGCGACCGCGAATTCCAGAGGCGTTTCGCCGGAGGACCGCAGAGATGCGGCCGATCTCGGCGCGGTGCCCGACCACGCGCTCGGCGAGCAGCGACTCGAGCTTGAGCATGCGCTCGCCGTCGGTCTCGAGCAGGCGCTCGGCCGGTACCGACGCGAGCTCGCACACCACGTCGGCCACGTCCTCGGGGAGCACCTCGGCGGCGCCGCGGCGACGCACGCGCGCACCCGCGAGATCGAGGATGCCGATGGCCTTGTCGGGGAGCGCGCGACCGGTCACGTAGCGAATGCTCCACGAGACGGCGCACGCGATGGACTCTTTGGAATACGCGGCTTGGTGGTGCTTCTCGAACGCGGGGATCATCGCCTCGAGCGCCAAGAAAGCGTCCTCACGCGACGGCTCCTCGATTTCGATCATCGAGAAGCGGCGAAGGAGCGACGGATCGCCCTCGATGAAGCGACGGCACTCTTCACGCGTGCACGCACCGATGCAGACGATCTCGCCGCGCGCGAGAGCGGTCTTGAGCTCGGTCGCGCCCTCGTCGCCCGCGTCGGCGAAGAGCGTGTGGATCTCGTCGAAGAAGAGGACGACGCGCGAACCGGTCGCTTTGATCTCGGCCTTGAGCTGGGCGATGCGCTCGGCGAGCGCGCCACGGAGGCCGGTGCCCGAGACGAGTGCGGACGGCTCGATCTCCACGATGATGCGCTCGTCGAGGTCGCTCGTGCCTTCGCGCTTGGCAATGGCTTGAGCCAGGCCGCGCACCACGCTCGTCTTGCCGACGCCGGGCACGCCCACGATGCAGGGATTTCGCGCCTCGCGCTTGGCGAGGACGTCGAGCACGCGCTCGATCTCTTCGTCGCGACCGATCACCGGATCGAGCTCGCCTTGGAGCGCGGCCAGCGTGAGGTTCTTGCCGATCGAAGTGAGGAGCGGCGCGACCTTCGGATCGAGCGCGAAGCGTGCGTGCTCGCCGCGCTTGGCCTTGGTCTTCTTGCCGTGGACGCCGTGACCGGGTGCCTTGGTCGCGGGCGCCTGCGGCGCGGGCGCGGCGCTGACCGGCGCCGACATCGGAACGCTCGGCGGAGGGGTCGGCCGCAGCGCCTCGGGCGTGGCGCGCACGACCGGGATCGGAGCCTTGGGCGGCGCCGGCCGCGCGGCGGGCGTGATCGGAACACGCGAAGATGCCGGAGGCGACGCGAGCGAGGTCGAAGGTCGCGGCGCGATGGGCGCGGCCGTCGTCGTCGCCAAAACGGGGACGCGCCGCGGTGCGACGAGGCCGGTCGCGAGCTGCATCGCGCTCGCGCGCAGCTTCGAGACATCGACGCCGCATTGCTCGAGCGTTCGATACGAGGCGGTGCCCCGCTCCTGACACAAGGCGAAGAGGAGGTGAAGCGGGCCCGGCTCGCGCGACACGGAGCGCGCGGCGAAAGCCTTGGCGCGATCGAGGGCCCGCCCGAGCGCGCCCTCGCCGTCGTCGGTCAAGACGCGTGCAGCTTGCAAGAGAACGTCGGCGTCGAGGCGACGTTCGAGGAGGAGATCCGCGGCCGGACTTTCGCTCTTCACGAGCGCGGCCAAGAGGTGACCGGTGGTCGTCCGTTCGTTCCGCCGCGCGGCGAGCTCGTCCGCGGTCTTGCGGAGCGCGGAGAGGGCAGCGTGGCTTTGGGCGGGCGAGAGCGAGCTGGGGCCAGAGGTACGCGCGATCATCCGGAGGCCCGGACCGTCGCATGGTGGCCAAACGTGGGCCAAGAAAGGGCGATTGCCGCCTTCGAGCCGGCGCCGGGCCCCCTTGCCCCGCGTCGGATCGACCCCAATACTGACCCGCCAGTCAGAAACGAGCTCCTCGTGTCCCGTCCCGCCGATCCCCACGCCCGCATTGCGCTCCTCCGCGCCGCCGAAGCGGTGTTCGCCGAGCGCGGGGTCGCGTCGGCCAAGGTCGAGGAGATCGCGCGCCGGGCCAACGTGTCGAAAGGCGCCTTCTACCTCCACTTTCAGAGCAAAGACGACGCGCTCCGGGCCATCGTCGAGGCGTTCTTGGCGCGCTGCTCGGCCATCCTCCCGGTGCCGGCGGCGCTCGACGCGATGCCCGCCGATCCGAGCGAGCTCCTCGAATACTGCTGCGACGTCGACATCGAGCTCTTCGAGTTCTTTTGGCAGAATCGCGCCGTTCTCGCGATCCTGAGCGGATGTCAGGGACCCCTCCTCTACCTCTTGGACACGTTCCGCCACGAGGTGGAGCACCGCACGCAGGCATGGATCGACGTCATGAAGGCGCGCGGCATGTTCCGTGACGACCTCGATTCGTCGTTGGTCTCGACCTTGATGTGCGGCGCGTACCACGAGCTCGTGCATCGCGTCGTCGCGAGCCCCAAGCGGCCGCCCATCCGAGAGTGGATCGAGAAGGCTCAAGACGCCTTCGTCCGCGGGCTCGGCTCCCCCACCTACTCCGCCGCCGCTGGCGCGCGTCACCACGCCGACAACGCCATCCCTGCGCCCCACCGCCACGCCCGAGTCGCCCGAGGAAGAGCATGAAAGCTTACGAAGACACCCCAGCGCCCGCCGAGCCCAAGCCCACCTCCAAGACCGGGAGCCGCGTCGTCGTCGTCGGCGCCGTCGTGGTCGGGGCGGTGTTCGTCCTCGCGCTCGGGTCGCGCGTGAAGCAGGCCAACGACAAGAAGGCCGCGCTCGCGCAGGAGCGCGCCACCGCGCAAGCCGCGCTCACGCAGAAGACTCCGGCCAAGACCACGAAGCCGGAGGCCATCCGCTATCGCCCCATCGTCGAGGTCACGGGCACGCTCCAGCCGTGGCGCAGCGCCGACGTCGGCTTCGAGCTCAGTGGACGCTTGCGCGATCTCAACGTCACGGCCGGCGATCAAGTGAAGGCCGGCGCCACGCTCGCCGTGCTCGACGGCGCGGGCGCGGCGGCGCAGGTGAGCCAGGCCCAGGCATCGTCGCGCGCGGCGGAGGCGAGCCTCGCGATGGCGGAGGACAACCTCCGTCGCACCGAAGCGTTGGTCGCCACCAAGGCCGTGCCCGAGGCGCAAGCCGAGCAAGCGCGTCAGCAAGTGGCCCTCGCGCGCGCGCAGCTCGAAGCCTCGGTCGCCACCACGCGCCTCGCGCAGACCGGCGCCGGCGATCGCGTGATCCGCGCGCCGTTCGACGGCATCGTCACCAAGGCCCCGACCTCGCCGGGCGGCGTCGTGTCGCCGGGCGTTCCGTTGATTCACGTCGAAGACCACTCGCGCTTCCGTTTGAGCGCGAGCGTCTCCGAAGACGACGCGGTGCTGGTGCGCCCCGGCGTCGAGGTCGACGTCGTGATGCGTGACCGGACGGTCAAGGGCAAGGTCACCACGCTCGTTCCGTCGCTCGATCAAGGCACGCGCCGCGCGCCGATCGAGGTCGAGGTGAAGGGCGGCTCGGGCACTCCGTTGCTGGCGTGGAGCTTCGTGAAGGCGCGCATCGACAGCGGCGCCGAGGTCTCGGCGCTCAAGGTGCCGGCGGCGGCGCGACGCCCCGGTTCGCAGACCGAGGTCGTGAAGGTCGACGGCGGCCGCGTCCACTTCGTGCGCGTGGTCCACGGCACCGACGAGCAGGGCAACTGGCTCGTCCGCGAAGGGCTCACGCCCGCGGACGTGCTCGTCCTGAACGCCGACCCCGAGCTCAAGAACGGCGACGCGATCGCCACCGAAGACGCGAAGTGACGCGCCAGAACGTGCACCACGAGGATCGCCCGCGATGAACCTCTCCGCGATCGCCATCAAGCGCCCCGTCTTCGCCGTCATGGTCACCCTGGCCCTCCTGGTGCTGGGGTGGGTCGGCCTCTCGCGCCTCGGCACGGACCTCTTCCCCGACGTCAGCTTCCCGGTCGTCGTCGTCAACATCGCCTACCCGGGCGCCTCGCCGAGCGAGGTCGAGTCCTTGGTGTCGAAGCCGATCGAAGACGCGGTCGTCTCGCTCAACGGCATCGACCGCGTGCGCACGTTCTCGCGCGAGGGCATGTCGCAGTCGATCATCATCTTCAAGCTCGGGCGCGATCTGCAGGAGGCGGCCACCGAGGTGCGCGAGCGCGTCGCGCAGACGCGGTTCAAGCTTCCGCAAGAGGTCAAGGAGCCGGCGGTCAACCGCTTCGACGTCGGCGCCGCGCCGGTCCTCACGTACACGCTGGCTGGCACCGGGCGCTCGCTGCCGGAGACGGCCAAGTTCGCGCGCGACATCGTGAAGCCCGCGCTCGAGCAGGTCGAGGGCGTGGCCGCCGTCGACGTGAAGGGCGGCGCCGAGCGAGAGGTGCAGGTCGATCTCGATCTCGCCAAGATCGACGCGCTCGGCCTCGCGCCGCTCACCATCCTTCAGGCCATCAAGTCGCAGAACCTCACCGTCCCCGCCGGCCGCTTCGACGAGGGCGCGCGCGAGGTCGCCGTCCGCACCGTCGGGGAGTTCAAGACCGCCGACGAGATCCGCCAGCTCATCGTCGCCACCGCCAAAGACGGCTCGACGGTGCGCCTCCGCGACGTCGCCGAAGTGGTGGACGGCTACGAAGAGCTGAAGACGCGCATTCGCTCCAACGGCGATCCGGCCGTCTCGTTCGACGTCATCAAGCAGTCGGGCAAGAACACCGTCGCCGTCGCGGATTCGGTGAAGGCCAAGCTCGCGCAGATCGAGAAGACATTCCCCGACGGCATCAAGGCGAGCCTCATCATCGATCAGTCGATGTTCATCCGCGAGAACCGGCACGAGGTCGAGGTGGCCATCGTGTTCGGCGGCGTGATGGCGATCCTCGTCATCCTCGTCTTCATGCTCGACCTCCGGTCGACGCTCATCAGCGCGGTGGCCCTCCCGACCAGCGTCATCTCGACCTTCTTCGTGATGTACGTGCTGGGCTTCACCCTCAACATGATGACGCTGCTCGCGCTCTCGCTCGCGATCGGCCTCCTCATCGACGACGCCGTCGTCGTGCGCGAAAACATCTCCAAGCACTTGGAGCGCGGCGTCCCTCCGCGCGAGGCCGCGCTCAAGGGCACCCAAGAGATCGCGCTCTCGGTCCTCGCGACCACACTCTCGATCGTCGCCGTGTTCGTGCCGATCGCCTTCATGGACGGCATCGTCGGTCAGTTCTTCCGGCAGTTCGGCCTCACCATCGTGGCCGCGGTCATGATGAGCCTCTTCGTGGCCTTCACGCTCGACCCGATGCTGTCGAGCCGCTTCTCCAAGGCGCACGACCCGAACGCCAAGGATCCCTTCGCCAAGCTCAAGGCGCCGTTCCTCGCCATCTTCAACGGCGTCGAGGATCTCTACCGCGGCACGCTCCGCTGGGCGGTGAATCACAAGCTCATCGTCGCCGGCCTCGCGCTCGGCTCGTTCATCGGCATGGGCGTCATCATGGGGCTCATGGGCAACGAGTTCGTCAACGCCGAGGACCGCAGCCAGTTCGTCGTCGACGTGGAGCTCCCCGCCGGCACGTCGCTCGAAGAGACGATGAAGCGCTCGGCGCCCGCCGAGCAGAAGCTCCTCTCCGACAAGCGCTTCCTCACCGTCTTCGCCACGCTCGGCGTCGACGGCGACTCCAACAAGCTCAAGTGGCGCGTCGTCACCGTCAACAAGCGCGAGCGCAAAGAAGGCATCGTGGCCCTCAAGGCCGTGGCGCGCGAGGCCGCCAAGAGCATCGACGGCGCCGTGGTCGCGATCTCCGATCCGCCGTTCGTCGAGGGCGCCGCCACCGAGGCGCCGATCATGGTCCAGGTCCGCGCGCCGACGTACGAGGCGCTCGAGCCGCTGGCCCGCGAGTTCGAGGGCGTCTTGAAGCGCGTGCCCGGCGTCACCGACGTGGCCGTGAAGTACACGCCCGGTCGCCCCGAGCTCAAGGTCTCCATCGATCGTGATCGCGCCGCGCAGTCCGGCCTGCCGGTCTCGCAGCTCGCGATGACGCTGCGCACCGCCATCGAAGGCGAAGAGGCGAGCAAGCTCCGTCAGGGCAAGGACGAGGTGCCGATTCGGGTGCGCCTCCTCCGCGGCGACCGCGCCACGATGAACGACATCCTCCGCATGACCGTGTGGACGCCCAAGGGCCCGCTCGCTCTCAAGGACGTGGCCGAGGTCGAGCGCGGCGAAGGCCCGAACGTCATCGAGCGCGAAGACCGCGAGCGTCAGATCGTGATCTGGGCGTTCCCGCTCAATCGCCCGCTCGGCGACATCGCCACCGAGATGAACGCCGAGTTCGAGAAGATCAAGCTCCCGCCCGGCGCGAGCTACCACCTCGACGGCCAGGTGAAGCAGATGAACGAGTCCAACGCGAGCATGGGAATGGCGCTCATGCTGGCCGTGGTCTTCATCTACATCGTGCTCGGCTCCCAGTTCGAGAGCTTCATCCACCCGCTCACGATCATGCTCACGTTGCCGCTCGCGCTCGTCGGCGCGATCGTCGGGCTCTTCCTCGCGGGCGTCACGATGGCCATGGGCGCCTCCATCGGAATCATCCTGCTCATGGGACTCGTGACCAAGAACGCGATCCTCCTTTTGGACCGCGCGCTCGTGCGCGTCCGCGAGAACGGCGAGACCCCGCTCCACGCGATCCTCGAAGCCGGGCCGGAGCGCCTACGGCCGATCCTCATGACCAGCGCCGCGATGGTGCTCGGCATGCTCCCGACCGCGCTCTCCAACGGCGACGGCAGCGAGTTCCGCGCGCCGATGGCCATCGCCGTCATCGGCGGCGTCGTCAGCTCGACGCTCCTCTCGCTCCTCGTCGTCCCCGTGTTCTACCTCACGATCGAGAACATCAAGGGCTGGCTCGCGCGCAAGCTCGGGCGCGCCAACAGCGCAGCGAGCGCGCCCAAGCCGGCCCCGGCGGAGTGACCAACGCCGCCAACGCGGCGCAATCGGTTAAATTCGGTCGAAAATGGCCGCTTTGGGGTCCATGGGCCCCAACGAGACTGCTACCCGAAAGGCGATGTTCAGAACGGCCTGCTCGGGCGCGCTTCGTTTCTCCGCCCTTGGTCTGTCGGTCGCTGCGCTGGTGCTCCTCGCGGGCTGCAGCACGACGGATGGAGCACAGGGGACGACGAACGGCCGAGCCCAGAAGCCGCCCACGGCGACGCTCACGCCCGACGCGCCGAGCAGCCTCGCGCCTGACGCGCCCGGGGCGTCCCCTGCCCCGACGACCGATGTGCCCGACGCCGGCCCGCCACCCACGCGCGCCCGATGCGGAGCCGCGCCCTACGACTGGCTGCCCGCGACGCACATGGGCGACATCCTCGAGACCCGTTCCGCGGCCTCGCACTCGCCCATCGAGCTCGATCTCGTCGCCCTGCAGTTCAAGCAGAAGGGCGCGTTCAAGACCCGGCGCGGGAGCTCGCATGGCACCAACGCCAAGCTGATTCGCTACCAGACCCAAGACCGCGGTCAGCTCACCGAAGCGACCGCGCTCGTCACGACGCCCATCACGCAGGGCCCGGACACGTTCCCGGTCATGCTCTTCTTGCACGGCACGATCGGGTTCAACGATCTCTGCTCGCCCACGCGGCCGATCGTCGAGTCGAACGACGGCGGCTTCAGCGAGCCCACCGCGGTCATCGCTTCGATCCTCGCGTCGTACGGCTACATCGCCGTCTTCCCGGATTACTTGGGGCTCAAATCATTCGGCCCGCCGTCGGGACAGCTCCACCCGTACCTCGTCGGCGAGCCGACCGCGATCGCATCGCTCGACGCCGTGCGCGCCGCGCTCAAGTTCGTCAAGTCGGACACTGACCTCACGCCGGGGCCGCTCGTCGTGGTCGGCGCTTCGCAAGGCGGCCACGCGGCGGCGTTCGTGGATCGCTACGCGCCGCACTACGCACCGGAGCTCCCCATCGCCGGCGAGGCGTGGATCATCCCGCCCACGGACCTCGAAGGTCAGGTGAAGGTCGCGCTCGGCGGGTCGAGCCCGACGAAGGCGTGGGCGAACGTAGCGGGCTTCTTGGTGGGCGCCGAGGAGTGGTACCGCGCGGCGCCGCAAGGCCTCGCGAGCGCGTTCCAGGCGCCGTTCGACACGGCCCTCCTCACTGCGCTCATGTCGAGCTGCAGCTCCGTGCCGGGGTTCGACTCCGCGACGCCGGCCACGGTGTTCACGAGCGCGCTCCTCACCGCGGCGCAGGCGTCGGCCCCCATCACGAACCCGTTCGGCTGCTACGCGAAAGAGAGCTCGCTCGAGAGCACGTCGGTGCCGCGCGCGAGCGACGTGCCCGCGATGGTGGTCTTGGGCGAGAAGGACGGGCTCGTGAGCACGCCGGTGGAGCGCGCCGCGTTCCAGACGCTGTGCTCGCAGGGCTATCGCCTGAAGTACCAAGAGTGCGCCGGCCAGGACCACACCGAGAGCTTCTTCCGAAGCTGGGACGATTGGCTCGACTTCCTCGGCGAACGCGCCGCGGGAGAGCCACTCACGGGAACGTGCGTCGTGAACGCGCCCGTGACCTGCGGCAGCACGCCGTAGCGAGCGCTCAGCGCGCGCTCAGCGCGCGCGGGGAGGCGGCGCGCTGGTGTCAGCGCCATCGACCAACCACGCGTCGATGGCCGACGTGTCGATCGCGAGGGCGCGGAGGCCGGGCACGATCAAGTCGCGGAGCGCGCCCACGAGCGCGGCGCGGAGGGTCACCGGGTCGGGGGCGCCGTGCGCCGCGAAGTGCGCCGGATAATCGGGATCGAGCGGCGTCTCCCGTTGCCACTCGCGCAGGTTGAGGAACGCCATCGGAAGGAGCCACGGCGCGACGGCCGCGCGCTCTTCTTGCGATCGCGACGCGAGGTACGCCCAGCCGACGCGACCGTGCTCGATCTCGTCGCTCAAGAGCTCACGCGTGGCCCACTCCGCGGTCGGGGCCGTCGCTGCGTCGAGGCATGCCTCGAGGTAAGCGCCGGCGGTCGTCTCGTTGAGCACGCACTGACCGATGACATGGAGCGTGTCGCGCAGCTCGGGCGATGCGCCCTCGTGCCGCGGCGGATCGAGCTTGAGGCGCTCGCGGAGCGCGAGCTCGTGGCCGGCATAGCGCGACGCGACCACGCGACTCAGCTCGGTGTGCCGGATCTCGTCGTCGACCGCGCGATGCGCGATCGCGACGAGCGAGGCGGGCGCACCGCGTCGAACGAGGGCGCCGTGCACCACCTCGAACGAATCGCCGACGCGGCGCTCCATCGCTGCACGTGCGAGCCAGATGCCGGCGAGTCGCTCGCGATCGCCGGGCGGCAAGGCCTCGATCGCCTCGTCGCGTGAGGGCATTTCGCGCTGCGTGATTCGCCCGCCCCATCGACCATCGGGCGACGGCGCCACGCGTGCGCTCATTGGAAGCCGGCGTCAGTGCAGGTCTTGCCCATCGGCGCAGCGCCAAAGCACCAGCACGACTCGACGTGAATCGTGCCCGAGGGACACTCCCACTCGCCTGGGCCCGCGTCGGAGACCGAAGCGTCCGCGCCTCCGCTGCACGACGCGGCGAAGCCCATCGTGCTCGTGTCGCAATCGTGCGGGGCGAGCGTGGGCAAGCACCGCGCGATGGGGCCGGCATCGGCGCACGCGCCCGCCGGATCGAGGCACGTCGGCGGGACGTACGTCCCCTTGGTGGTGGGCCACGCGTTGTCGCAGAAGGCGGCGTCGGTCGGAGCGTCGACGGCGGCGTCGACGGCGGCATCGGCGATCACGTCGGCGCCCGCGTCGACGACGTCGTCATCGGTGGCGTCGACCTCGGTAGTGGCGTCGGTGGGTACGCTTACGTCGCCGCTCGTGGCGTCGACGGGCGCGGTCCCGTCCGCGCTCGCCGCATCGCTCGCGGCGGCATCGGCGGGCGTGCTCGGCTCCACCGAGCCGTCGCACGCGGCCGCGGAGCCCAGCGCGATGCCGACCCCGACCACCGCGTGAAAGAGCTTGGACGCCATAGCTCCCCGAAGGTAGCGCAGGCTCCCGTTCGCGCAAACACCGCGCGGGAGGCTACTTCTTTTCGACGTGACCGCCGAACCCCAGACGCATCGCCGAGAGGACGCGGTTCTGGAAGTCGTCCTCACCGCGCGACGCGAATCGCTCGAAGAGCGCCGCGGTGAGCACGAGAGCCGGGACGCCTTCGTCGTTGGCGGCGGCGACGGTCCAACGCCCCTCACCCGAGTCGGCGACGCGTCCGCTGAACTCGTCGAGCTGCGGGCTCTTCGCGAATGCAGCGGCGGTCAGATCGAGGAGCCACGACGTGACGACGCTCCCGCGTCGCCACACCTCGGCGATGTCGGCGAGATCGAAGTCGTACTGGTAGTGCTCGGGGTTGCGGAGCGGCGCCGTCTCGGCGTCGCCGGCGCGCTCGGCCTTGCCGGCGTTGGCCCGCTTCAAGATGTTGAACCCTTCGCCGTAGGCCGCCATGAGCCCGTATTCGATGCCGTTGTGGACCATCTTCACGAAATGGCCCGCGCCGCTCGGCCCGCAGTGCAGATAGCCCTCCTCGGCCGTGCTCGAGCCGCGACGACCTGGCGTCGTCGGGATGTCGCCGCGCCCCGGAGCGAGCGTCTTCCAGATCGGATCGAGTCGCTGCACGGCGTCCGTCTCGCCGCCGATCATCAAACAGTAGCCGCGCTCGAGGCCCCACACGCCGCCGCTCGTGCCGACGTCGATGTAGTGCATGCCGCGCGCGCGGAGCGCGGCCGCGCGCGTGAGATCGTCGTGATAGTGGGAGTTGCCACCGTCGATGATCGTGTCCCCCGCGGCGAACACCCCGGAGAGCGCGTCGATCGTCGGCGCGACGGCCGCGACCGGCACCATGATGCACGTGGCGCGCGGCGGGGTGAGCTTCTGGGCGAGGTCGGCGAGTGACGTCGCCGCGATCGCGCCCTCTTTGGCGAGCGCCGCCACCGCGGCCTCGGACCGATCGTAGACGACGCACGTGTGTCCGCCGCGCATGAGGCGACGGACCATGTTCGCGCCCATCCGCCCGAGACCGACCATTCCGAATTGCATGCGCGCTCCTCCGTGAGCGGGCCCCTCGGCCCGCGCGCGAGAGCATCTCCGACTCGGCGGCGCGCGTCGAGCGTCGCCGGGCCGTCAGCCGGCGCGCGCGGCTCGTCGCATTGCAGGGCGACGTGCGAGAGAAACGAGCGCACTTTCGCCGGGCGCGGGATGCGCGATGCGCTCTCCGCCGAGCGGAGGCACGCGCGGCTCGTTGCCCATGAGGCGCTTCGCGCCGTAAAAGCCGTTCATGCCCAACGAGAGCTGAAACGCGCCCGCGCGGAGCTGTCGCGCACCGCGCGCGATGCGCCCGAGCGCGAGCTCGGGAGAGAACGCTCTCCGCCACATCGCGCGATGCGCTCGAACGAGCGCGTCTGGCGTCATGCGCGCCGGCCGAAACGCGACGTTGTACCCGTTGTAGTGCGGCCAATCGCGGTCGGCGAGGATGCGGTCCTCGCGGAGGAGATCGTCGTAGAGCGGCGTGCCGCGAAACGGTGTCAGCACGCTCAAGAACGGAACGTCGACGCCGATGGCCTGGAGGCGGTCGGCCGTGGCCACGATCGACTCGGGCGTCTGCGCGTCGAAGCCGGAGATGAAGCCCGCCATGACGCAGATGCCGCGATCGTGGAGCTTGTCGATCGCGCGGGCGTACTCGGCGACCTTGTTTTGCCGCTTGTCGACGCTGACGAGGTTCTCGGCATCCAAGCTCTCGATGCCGAGGAAGATGCCGATGCAGCCCGAACGCTCCATCGCGTCGAGGAGCGCATCGTCCTTGGTGATGTCGATCGACGCCTGCGTCAGCCACTCGCGACCGAGCCCGGTCATCGCGTCCAAGAGGTCGCGCGCCCACGCGCGCTTCACGAGGAGGTTGTCGTCCCAGAACCAGGTCACGCGCTCTTGGAGCTCGGTGTCGAAGTGCGTGGCCTCGATGTCGCGCACCACGTCTTCGACCGGCCGCACGCGAAAGCCTGGGTTGAGGTCGGGCACGGAGCAGAACCGGCACGTGAACGGGCAGCCGCGCGTCGCCTGGAGCACGCGCCGCACGACGAAGGCGTCCTCGAGGAGATCGTAGCGCGGCGTAGGCAGGCCCTTCATCGAGCACGGCGCGCCGCGGTACACGCGCTGGAGACGGCCGGCTTCGGCGTCGGCGACGACCTCGGGCCAAATCTCGTCGGCCTCCCCCACCACGACGGCGTCGACGTGCTGGAGCGCCTCCTCGATCCAGTACGAGACGTGCGGACCACCTGCCACCACTGGCACCCCGCGCGCGCGCGCCTCGTCCGCGAGCGCGTACGCCTCGCGGGCGAAGCCCGAGAAGAACGAGAGCGCGAGGAGATCGACGTCGCCATCCGGGACGGGCCTCACCTGCTGGTGCACGAGCTCGACCTCGTGCCCGGGAGGCGTAAGCGCCGCCAGATGGACTCCGGTGACGGGCGGGACGAAGTCCACACCGTGCCCGCGTCGATAGCGGGGCGCGTAGGCGACGACGATGCGAATCTTCATGGAGGCGCATGATCGTACGCCCGAGACGCGAGGTTGATTCCGCGGCGCGACGTCAGGCCGGAGGCGGCGCGACGCTCGACATCCCGCGCGGCCGCGGATCCCCTTCGCGCGACGGGAGCGGCCCGCTCGGAAGCTCGACGCGGAACGTGGTGCCGACACCGACCTGGGTGTCGAAGCCGATCGTGCCGCCCATGCGCTCGACGAGGGCTTTGCAGATGCTGAGGCCGAGGCCAGTCCCGCCCTTCTGCTTCGTGTCGGAGCCGTCGGCTTGCGAGAACTTTTGGAAGATGCGCGACTCGAACTCGGCGGGGATCCCGGGGCCGCGGTCGATGACGTCGATGCGCGCGCGGCTCGCGCGCGCGCTCACCACGATTTGCACCGCCGCGCCGGGCGGCGAGAACTTCGCGGCGTTGGAGAGGAGGTTCGCCATGACCTGCGCGAACGCGTCACCGTCGACACGCACTGCGACGTTGGGCACCGCGGTCGGCACCACGAAGCGGACGCCAAATTGCTCACCGAACCCGGCGTTGGCCTCGATGGCCTGGTCGATGAGCGGACGGAGCTCGGTGAGTCGCGCGTGAAGCTCGAGCTTGCCCGACTCGATCTTTTCGACGTTGAGGATGTCGTTGATGAGCCTAATCAGGCGGTCGCAGTTGCGGATGGCGATGTCGAGCATCGTCCGCGCCTTGTCGGGCATCGGGCCGACTGCGCCCCCCTGGAGGATGCCGAGCGAGCCTCGAATCGACGTGAGCGGCGTGCGCAGCTCGTGGCTCACCGTCGACACGAACTCGCTCTTCATCCGATTGACACGCTTCTGTTCGGTGATGTCACGAACGATGCCGGTCAGCTTGCCGCGACCGTCGCCCCTGAGGGGAGAGAGCGCGAGCTCCATCGGAAACGTGGTCCCGTCGGCGCGGCGACCGACCATCTCCTTGCGAACGCTGGCCGCGCGCGCGTCGTGGATGGCTCCGGACACGTCCGTCTTGGCGATGTCGCTCACGAGGCCCGAGAGGTTGAGCCCCACGAGCTCGCCCGTCCCGTGACCGAAGATCTGCTCGGCCGCGGGGTTCGCGGAGTCGATGACGCCGGCGGCGTCGACGGTGATGACGCCATCGACCACGTTGTCGAGGATCGCGCGAAGGCGCGCCACCGACTGCCGAAAGGCCTCGGTCATGCTTCCCGCGAGCACCATGGCCCGGGACCGCATGCTAGCGCCCGTCCACACGACGACGAACGCGAGCCCGCTGATCAACGCGCCCACACCGAGCACGAGCCAGGCGCGCATGCGTCCCACGAGGGCTTCGGCCCGCGGGCGCGACGCGAACGCGAGCCGCCACTTGCCGCCGGGCACGTCGATGTCGCGGATGGCGATGAACGCCGGATCGAGCGGACGCTGTGCTCCGTCGTGGAGGAGCTCGCGATCGTACGAGGCGTCGTCGTAGATGCGGAGCTCCATCTCGGAGGGAGCAGCGAGGGCGCCACGGGCGAATTCATCGGCATGAAATGGGGTAAATACGTAGCCCGCGAGCGCACGTTGGCGCTCGGCAACGCTCGAGTGCGGCTGGCCAAAGCGATACACGGGCGCGAAGAGAATGAATCCGGACGCGCTGCCGCCGCTCTCACGGTCTCCCTTGAGCCGAACACGACCGCTCATCGCGACGCGTCCAGAGTCGCGCGCTCGCTCCATCGCACGACGTCGAACGTCGTCCGACGCCATGTCGTAGCCGAGCACGCGCGAAGTGCGCTCCGTGCGTGGCTCGATGAAGAGGATGGGCGTCGCCGGGCCGTCCCCCGACGGCGTGATGGCGTACGACGGCACCTCGCGGCGCGCGCGCGCTTCGAGGTCGGCGCGCGCTCCCTGCGCAACGAACGCTGCGTAGCCGAGGCTCTTGAGGCCCGGATAGGTGCGCTCGAGCTCGAGCCCGGAGACGAACTCGTGAAACGCGCGTCGGGATACGAGCTCGGCGCGCGATGCGTCGACGGTCTCGGCCGCCTGAGCGCCCACGGCATCGAAAAGACCTCGAGCCCCGAGGAGGAGACCTTCTTGAGCGCGTAGTCGCGCCGCAAGCTCCTCGCGTGTGTCGTCGACCGCCCGGAGGAAGCGTTGCTCGGCCGCGTGCTCGATCTCGCGCTGTACGGTCACGTATGCGAGCGCGGAGACGCCGAGCGTCACGGCGAGCATGACCCACGCGACGACGCCGCCGCGATGGAGCCAACGCATCCAGGCCGGTATGGTGCTCAGCATTGCACCGGTCCCGTCGCGCGAACGGTCGCCATGCAGACGGATAACGGCACCCCCAGGCACAACTGAAGCGCCCCGGAGAGTCACCCGCGGGATCGTTGACAAATGCCACGCCCAGGCGCCGCGCCTAGACGGGCGTACGGAGCCAGTGCACCTACAAAACGCGACCTCTCGGAGCCTCTGCAGTTCCCCTCCGCCCCCTCCTTCGATAGCTAATCAGGGATGCGACTCCACGCGATCTTGGGCCTTACCATTCTCTCCACGTCTCTCGCGGCTTGGTCCGCGGCGTGCTCGTCCGACGACAGCACGCCCGCGACGCCTGCGGGCACCGACGCGTCCACGAGTGACGTCACGACGACCCCGAGCGATTCGGGCGGCGGCACGACCGACACCGGGACGACGGCCGACACCGGCACCGACGCCAACGAAGTGTTCAACTGCGACGACGCCGGCATCGACGCGCCGCAGAGCCTGAAGTGCACCGGCCTCTACAGCTCGTTCACCAACAAGACGATCGCCGCGGGCGTGAAGGAGTACGCGCCGGCCGTGAAGCTCTGGAGCGACGGCGCGCAGAAGACGCGCTGGGTCTACCTCCCGCCGGGCGAGAAGATCGACACCACCGACATGGACGAGTGGAAGTACCCGGTCGGTACGAAGTTCTGGAAGGAGTTCGTCGTCGACGGCAAGCGCGTCGAGACGCGGTTCTTCTGGAAGGTGAGCAGCTCGATCTGGACGCGCACCACGTACAAGTGGAACGCCGCGCAGGACGACGCCATTCGACTCGACAGCGGCGAGTGGGGCGGCGCGCTCGATGCCGGGCCCGACGGCGGCCCCGGGGACGCGGCGGCGTACGAGATCCCGAGCGTCGCCAAGTGCGATCAGTGCCACAACGGTCGCATCGACAAGATCCTCGGCTTCGAGGCCGTCGGCCTCGGATTGCCCGGTGCGACGGGCGTCACGCTCGCGAGCCTCGTGTCGGACTCGCTCCTCACCACCAACCCGCCCGCCACGACCCTCGCCATTCCGGAGGACTCGACCGGCAAGGCGGCGGCGGCGATCGGCTACCTGCACGCGAACTGCGGAACGGCGTGCCACAACACGAGCCCCGCGCACACGTGCCCGGTGAACATGGTGCTCCGCCTCGGGTACGCGGACCTCCACCCGACGGACGGCGGCACGGCGACGGTCGCCAACCTCGCGACGTACACGTCGACCGTCGGAGTGAACGCGGGCACCGTGGGACTCTCGCCCGACGGCGGAACGTACAAGCGCATCGCGCCGCACGACGTGACCGGCAGCGCGATTTCCTACCTCGCCGGTCGTCGCGAGGGCTACATCCCGAACAAGCAGATGCCCCCGATCGACACCCACGTGGTCGACACCGTGGGCGTCGGCCAAATCAACGACTGGGTCAACGCTCTACCTTGAGGTCTGTGTTGAGGGCCTGGCCGGCCCCTCGCCCGAGTTGACACTCGGGCGAGCCTCCCCGGCCCGGCTGAGAGAGTCTGGTCTCTTCCAGAGTCGCAACTCCGCTCTAGCGAGCGGAGCTTGCTCGGTCCTTCGTCGCAAGCTCCTCAGGACGGCCGGTTGAGTTCGAGGGGCTCCGCCCCTCGAGCACCCGAGCATGTCGGCTGCGAGGTCTAGCCAAGCTGCTGGATGCGCAATCCCGCCGGTTGCGAGCGCGTGGTCTCTTTCAGAGTCTCGAGCACCCGAGCGTGTCGGCTGCGAGGTCTAGAAGAGAGCTCGCCCGATGCGTCGACGCCACCGCTCGCGACCCGTGTGGTCGCGAGCGGGCGAAGGTTCGCCAGAACCTGAGGGCCGGGGAGGCTCGCGCGAGTGTCAACTCGCGCGAGGGGCCGGCCAGGCCCACATCAAAGACCGCAGGGGGTCTTGCACGACGTGCTGGAGCAATTCGACGCGGTGTCGAAGAGGTTGGCGCCCGCGGAGTAGGTGGTCGCGCAGTTGTTCACGCACGTCGTGTTGCCCTGCGCGCATGCGTTGGCGCACGACGCGAAGTCGGAGCAGTCCGTCGAGTTGAGGCAGGCGTTCCACTCGTTGCAGCAGCTCTTGCCGAGGCAGGTGTCGCACGTGGGATCGCCGGTGACTTGACCCGCCAGCGTGCAGCTCCCCGGAGGCGTGCCGGCGTCGTCGGTGGTGCCGCTGCCCAAGCACGAGTCGAGCGCCTTCTTCTGCGTCGAGCAGCCCGTGATGTCGATCTTGGTGCTGCTGCAGGTGATGCTGCCCTTGGGTCCGACCGCGCAGGAGAGGAAGGCGTTGCGTTCGTCGGTGCACGCGGCGTTGCTCGCGGCCTTGTTGTCGGCCTTGCAGAGCGACTGACACTTGGTCTCGTCGTCGCAGCCCGTGCCGTTGGCCGCCGCCGTGGTGCAGAAGTCGGCGCACGAAGGAGCCGCGCTACCGCCGTCCTTGCTCGCACCGCCATCGGCCGTACCGCCTTCGAGGCCGCCGTCGTTGGGGAAGAAGTTGGACTTGCCGTTGGCGCACCCAGTCACGAGCGCGGAGGCGAAAAGAGCGACGGAGAAGAAGCTGAAGGCGTGGGTCGGCACGCGCCTCTTTTTGCAGAGTTTGGGCGCGAAGCAAGTGCGTTTTTGGCCAGCCTCGGCCGCGAACCGGTCAATTTGCCCGATAAATCGCCAGGCGGCGCTCCGCCCCTGTCTCCGGCCAGGCGTAAGGCACCTCGCTCTCGAGGCTGAGCCGGTCACCCGCCGGGGTCTCCGCCGTCGCGAGGAATGCGACGACCTGGCCGCCTTCCCGAACCAGACGCCGCCCGAGCGCGATCCACTCCTCGGGAGCGAGCGTCGCGCGTGAGAGCGCGACGTCGAAGGTTCCTTCGGGCTGCGCCTCACCCCGACCGGCGACGACGGTCACGTCGAGGCGACCGAGCTGCGACAGCACGAGCCGCATGAACGAGACGCGCTTCTGGAGAGGCTCGATCAACGTGACGCGCAGATCGGGCCGCAAGAGCGCGAGCGGAAGGCCGGGCGCCCCGGCTCCCGAGCCGACGTCGACGACCGCGAGCCCGTGCGGCAGGTGGCGGGCGAGCACCACGGCGTCCGCGACCATCAAGTCGAGGAGCTCGGCGGTGGTCCGCGCCGCCGTGAGGTCGTGGGTGCGATTCCACGTGCAGAGCTCACGCAGCCACGCGTCGACGTGCGCGAGGCCCGCCTCGTCGGCAGCGAGCCCGAGGGCGCGGGCCATGGCGCGCGCCGCGTCGGGCGGAGGATCGAGGACGACACTTCGCGAAGCCACCGTACGGCGCGTGTGATAGCACACGGTCAGCCGGACACCTCACCGGCCGCGCTTCCCCATGAATCAGCCTGATTTCGAGGCCCTGCGCTCGCTCCTCTCGCGCGTCGGCAAGCGCGCCCACGCGGTGACGCCGATGCCCGGTGGCGCGTCCACGCGTCAGTATTTCCGCCTCGACTTGGGAGGCGAGAGCGCGGTCGGCATGTTCTCCCCCGAGGGCGCGACCCCCGAGGAGATCCAGAAGGGCCACCACGCGGTGCGCCGCTGGCCGTTCCTCGAGGTGGGCGAGCTCCTCGCGGAGCACGGCGTCGACGTGCCGAAGCTCCTCGGCGACGACACCGACCATGGGTGGCTCGTCCTCGAAGACCTCGGCGACGCGACCCTCGCCAACTGGCTGCTCGAGCACCCCGAAGACCGGGCGCTCCTCTACACGCGCGCGGTGCGTGATCTCGCGACGGCGCAGGCTCGCCTCGCTCACCTCCCCGAAGGCTGCATCGTGACGACGCGCGCCTTCGACGCCGACCTCCTCAAGTGGGAGATCGATCACTTCCGCGAGTGGGGCCTCGAGGCGCGCGGTCTCTCGCTGTCGGAGGCCGACGCGCGCGCATTCGACGAGATCGGTGCCCGCCTCGCGGCGCGCATCGCCGCGCTTCCCCGCGGGTTCGTCCATCGCGACTACCAATCGCGAAACCTCATGGTCCGCCCGGCCACGAAGAGCCTCGTGTGGATCGACTTCCAAGACGCGCTCCTCGGGCCGCGCGTCTACGATCTCGTGGCGCTCTTGAACGACAGCTACCAAGCGTTCGATCGCGCGTTCGTCGAAGCACGGCTCGCCGACTTCCACGACGCCGCGACCGGCGGCGCGAACGACCCCAAGGCGCTCGCCGCTCTGACCACGCAGTTCGATCTCGTCACCGTGCAGCGCAAGCTCAAGGACGCGGGCCGCTTCGTATTCATCGACCGAAAGAAGGGGAACCCTTCTTTCTTGCGCTTCGTCGAGCCCACCATCGCGAAGGCGCGCACGTCGCTCGCTCGCCTCGCTCCCGTCGACGACGACATGGCCGAGCTCGAGGCGATCCTCGCGCGCACGCTCCCCGCGGCGGGCACCGCGTCATGACCCAGGCCGCCTCGCCTTCGGCGAAGCCGCCGGCCGCGCGCCGCGTCGCACCCCACCCGGCCGGGCTCCTCCTCTCGAGCCCGAGCGGCGACGAAGAGGTGCTCCCGCTCTACGCCGGCGCGATGCACTACTGGCGACACGCGCCCGATCGTTGGGGCGCGAACCTCGACGCGATCAAGGCGCTCGGCCTCCTCCTCGTCGACACCTACGTGCCGTGGGCGGTCCACGAGCGTCCCGACGGCACGCTGGACTTCGGCGAAGAGAGCCCGCGCCTCGACCTCGCGCGCTTCCTCCGCATGGCGCACGAGCGCGGGCTCTACGTCGTGCTCCGCCCGGGTCCGCACATCAACGCCGAGCTCACGTGTTTCGGCATTCCGGAGCGCATCGTCTGGGATCGTGACTGCCAAGCGCGCACGCCCCGCGACAACCCGGTGATGCTGCCCATGGTGCCGCTGGCGTTCCCGGTCCCGAGCTACGCCAGCGAAGCGTTCCACCGCGAGACCACGCGCTGGTGCGAAGCCGTCGGCAGGGTGGCCGCTCCGTATTTGTACCCAGACGGCCCGATCGTGCTCCTCCAGGTCGACAACGAGGGCGCGCTGTACTTCCGCGACGGGCCGTTCGATCAGGACTATCACCCCGACGCGGTCGCGCTCTTTCGCTCGTTTTTACGTGCAAAATACAAAACACCGAAGGCGCTGCGCGACGCCTGGCGCGATCCCGAGGTCGTCGTGGCCACGGCAACGCCGCCGACGCGCTTCGAGGCGGCGAGCTTGGACGATCTCGTGCGCACCATGGACTGGATGGAGTTCCACGAGCACCTCCTCGCCACGAGCATGACGCGCATGAAGCACGCGCTCGAGTCGGCGGGCCTCGGCGGCATCCCCACGATGCACAACTTTCCGATGGGCGAGGGTTCGACGGCGCTCAACGCCGCGCGCGTGACGGCGAGCATCGATTTCGTCGGGCTCGACTACTACCAACGGGCGCACCCGGGCGATCACCTCATGGTCATGCGCCGCACGACCGAGCTCGCGGCGACGTGCGCCGGACAAAAGACGCCCGCCTACGGCGCCGAGGTGGGGGCGGGATTTCCGCCGTTCTTCGCGCCCCTCACCGAAGCCGACTCGCTCTACACGCTCATGGCCGGCCTCGCCTACGGCCTCCGCGGGTTCAACCTGTACATGGCGGTCGAGCGCGATCGATGGGTCGGCGCGCCGATCGATCCCAAAGGACGACTTCGGCCGCTCGCCAAGAAGTACCAAGCCCTCACCAAGGCCCTCGCGGAGACGCGCTTCCACGAGCTCGTGCGGCGCGCGCCGGTGCGGCTCGTCATCCCGCGCTCGCTCCGGCGCCTCGCGCGCGCGACGCACGCGTTCGGGTCGGCCACGCCCGCGCTGTTCCACGTGCTCGGTCACGGCCTCCGTGAGAGCTGCTTGGAGGAGGGTTACTGCGAGGGCGAGGCGCCGCCGATCGTCGCCGAGCGCTATTTGCGCGCGTTCGAGCGCTCGCTCAGCGCCCGCGGTGTGCCGTTCGCGTACGTGGGCGGCGAGGTGCTCGACGAGACGCTGCGCGAGGGCGCGGCGTGGGTCATCTGCCCCACGGTGGGCGGCCTCAAGCGCGAGCTGTTTGCGAGCCTGCGCAACGCGGCGCGCGACGGGGCCAAGGTCACCATCGGACCGTCCGTGCCGGACCGCGAAGGGAACCTGCGCGCCATGACGAGCGCGCACGACGCGCGCGGCCTCGAGATCGAGCCGCTCGACGATTTGGCGCGGGCCGACGCGCTGGTGGCGAAGAGGATCGAGGAGCTCGCCCTGCCGACGTATCCAGTCGACCGCCTCGACGTGTACGTCACCGTTCACGAGGATCGCGCCGGAACGCCGCGCGTCGTCTTCGTGATGAACCCCACCGACGACGACGTCACCGTGCGCGTCGGCCTGCCGGGTGCGCACTCCCTCGTCGATCTGCTCGAAGACGGCCACGCCGCGCTGAGCAAGAGCGGCGGCGGATTCGAGATCGTGGTGCGGGGGAAGACCGCCCGGATGCTCCAGGTGAGCTGACGATTTACGTGCATTGTGCCGGTGCTCAGTTGAACTGAGCCTACGATTCGTGCCGCCCGATCGGGCGAGCGGCACGAATCTCCGGCTCATCCGCACTCGTCTGATCACGACCTGGAATCGTTCTAGATCGGCGCAACTGGGTTGCGCCGTAAGCACGCAGGCGGCGCGCTGCGTTCACTGAATGTCTACGACGCGAACGACCCGCGGGAGCGTGCGCGTCTTCGCGTCGAGCCCCGGCGCGTCGGTCGACCAGAGCGCGGCCTTCACTTGCGGGAGCGCACGCTCCACGCTCGCGCGACGGCGGCTCACCTCGTCGGCAGTCTTGGCGGTGTCGAGGGGTAGCTCACGGAGCGCCGCGCGCGCGAGCACGCCGGCGTCGCGGCCGAGCGCGGAACGCCAGTTGGGCACCGAGCCGAGCGCGGCCAGATAGCGTGCGACCTCCGGAGCCCGCGCCTCGTCGCCGTCGTGACCAGTCGGGGGGTGCGCCGTGGTCGCGCCCGTGCGCTTGCTCGTCGTCGTCCCGGCCGGCGCCGCAGGCGCGCGGCGGCCGAGCGTGCGGCTGCGCGGCGCGTGGTCGTCGTCGTCGGTGAGCACCGGTACGATGCCGGCCGCAGCGGCGATCACGTGGGCGCCGACGCCGCGATCGGGCTTTCGGCTGCCCTCGAGCGAGAGCGCGAGGAGCGCGCCGCCGAGATCGCCGACCTCGTGAATCACGTCGCGCGCGCACGCCTCCGGACCGACCACCATCCAGGTACGAAACTTCTCCTTCTCCCACGCATCGACGGGGAAGCGCGCCTCGCCGCCTTGCTTGTCCTCGAGCTCGCACGCCGCCGGCTGGAAGAGCTCGAGCTTCGGGGTGCGGGCGGCGAGCGCCGTGGCTGCATCGGCGAGGCCGCTGCGATCGGCGACCAGCGCGACGCGGGTCTCGCGCCTCGCCGCGAGCGCGTCGGCGAGCGCGGTGACCACGGTCGCCGTGGACTCCCCCAAAACGAACGCGCTCCCGCGTGGCTTGCTCCGCGCCGGCGCCGCGAGCGTGAGGACCGGGATGCCGCTCGCGTCCGACCAACGCACCGCGCGGTCGGCGCTCTCGGCGTCGATCCCGGCGATGATCACGCCTGCACCTTCGGCGGCGAGCTCTTCGAGAGCGCTCTCGAGCTGTCCGCGCCGACCGCCGTCGTCCCGCGTGACGAGCCGCGTGTCGTCACCGGCGCCCGGGCGGGTGCGCGGAATCTCGAGCGCCCACGCGACGCCGCGCGCGACGTCGCCGGCCGCGTCGCGGAGCGAGGACGACGCGGTGGGGAGGACGAGGCCCACGGAGCGACCCACGAAGGCGGTGCCACCCGCTTGCCGCGTCGCGAGCTCGCTCACGAGGAGCTCGGTCTCGCCCTCGAGCACGGCGCCGGCGTCGACGTCGACGAGCCACTGGGCGAGCTTCGCGTCGTCGGACTCGACCGCGAGCTCAGCGACCCGCGCCGTAACGATGCGCTGGATGTCGCGCCCGTATCCCGATGCGCCGCCGGTCCGCCGCATGGCCGCGAGCGACGGGACCAGCACGTCGGCGCCCATGCGCGCGATGGCGCCGCGCACGCGCTCGCGAACACCGTCGCGCTCGTGCTCCTCGGTGTTTCGAATCCACGCATCCATGTACGAGATGGCCTCGTAGTCGCGGTGCGCGTCGAGGGCAGCCCGCACGATGGCTTCGTCGAAGCGCTCCCGCGCGTCGCGATCCACGATCTTGCCGGCGAGCGGCCGGAGGAGTTCGAGCGCCTCCTCGGGCCGGCCGCGCGCGCGGCGCGTCTCGGCCCGCGCGACGGTCGCGAAGTCGTTGGTGGCGCCCGGGTCGAGCGTCACGAGCGCCGCGAGCTCGGCCTCGGCGCCGCGGAGATCGCCGCCGTCGAGATCGACGAATGCAAGATACACGCGTGCCAGCGGCGTGGCCCCGTCCTCGGGGAAGCGCTGAATGAACCGCTCGAGGCGCGCTTTCAGCGCCGCGCGGCTGTCCGCGGTGGGGACGTGCCAGGCCGCCTCGATCTCCGCGAGCTCGTAGGCGGCGCCTTGGCTGGTCGCCACCGTGGCGGTAGGGCGATCGCGCACGCGACGGCCCCCACCGCAGGCGACGCCGACCAGGGTGGCGAGGCCGAGCCCGAGGGCGGCGAGCGCCGTTGCGTTCCTTGACGCCATCCTCCGAGGAAGCGTATTCGCATTCGACATGGAGGAGAACGGCGACGAGCGCGCGCTTTCGTCCGAACGGCGGCTCCTCGCGGCGACTTTCGTGGGGACGACGGCGCTGGCGCTCGGCGAGGTGCTCGTGGCTCGCGCGCTCCTCAAAGGACCGCTCTCCACCGAAGGATTGGCCCGCGCCGTGTTCGCGCGAGCGCCCGTGGGCGCGGAGCTGGCCCTCGTCGCCGCGCTCGCTGCGCCCGGCCTCTGGAGCGCGTTCGGCCGGCGGCCATCCCGGGCCGACAGCGCGCAGCTCGTCGATCGAGTGCTCGCCGTCGCGGTGCTCGCCGCTGGTGGTCTCTCCACGTGGCGCATGAGCACGGCCGGCACGCGACGCGTCTTCGACGCTTGGGAGCGGAGCTACACGACCACGTTTCTCGGCATTCCATGGGCCGCGACCGCCGCGCTCGTCTTGTCGGCGCTCCTCGCGCTCGCCGCGGGTCGCGCGCTCGCGGCTTGGCTCGTCGCACGCGGCGCGGCGAAGAGCGGGCGACTCACGGCGCAGACGTGGATGGTGGCGGTGGTGCTGTTCGTGCTCCCCGCGGCCGCAACCATCTACGTCACGACCGGAACGCGCATCTTGCCTGGCTTCGAGGCCGACGACGCGTGGGCGCCCGCGTTCGCCGACGCTGCGTGCCCACCGGCGGGCGAGTCGGGGAGCGCTGCGAGCGCGCGCCCCGCGCCAGCGGCGCCCGTGCCGAGCGGAATCGGCTCGGGAAAACCCTGAGCGGGCGACGGTTCACGGACCAGGCGAAGCGACGTGCGCGTCGTGTATGCTCGTCGCGTGCGCTGGGTCGTCGTCATTCCTTTCGTCGTGGGCTTGGGCGTTGGCCCGAGCGCGTACGCTGACGAGGACGACGACAGTACGCCCGCCGCGCCCGCGCCGACGACGCCCGCGCCCAAGACGCCGGCGACGATCACCGTGTCGGCCACTCCCGCCGACGGCGCGCGCCCGGCGAACGCGGACCAGCCGCAAGGCCCGCCGCCCGAAGCGCCGCCCGCGCGCCCGTGGCAAAAGGGCATCGTCGTCGAAGGCTCGGCGGGCGTTCTTGCCTACTTGGGCGCGTTTCGCCGGCTCGCGCCGCCGGCGTTCTTCCAGCGCGTTCAGGCGGGCTACGAGCTATTCAACTGGCTCATGGTCTTCGGTGGAGGCGAGCTCGCCTTCACCGATACGTCGGTCGGCCAAGACGCGAGCAAGGTCCGCGCGTTTCCCATTTGGGGATTCGACGCCGGCGCTCGCTTGACCGTTCGCCCACTCGACCGGCTCGGGGTCTTCGTTCAAGGCGACGTGGGTCTCATGAAGGCCGACGTGCCGGCAAACACGCTCACGATCGTCGGCTTCCCCAAGACCGAGTCGCTACGGCCCTTCCTCGGCGGACGCTTGGGCCTCGAGTGGTACCAGGTCGATCGGCACCTCGCGTTCGGCCTCGCGGGTGGTCCCCGCTACGCGACCGGCTTCGCGCGCGCTTACGGCAAAGGTGACTCCCCGCTCATGTGGGACGCAGCCGTGACCCTCCGCTACACGTTCTGATCGACCCCGATCGTCGGACCCAGCGCGATCGGCTCGGAGTACCATCGCGCCATGTTCGCGCGACTCGGAGCCTCGCTCACCACCATCGTCATCGCGCTCGGCGCGCTCTCGCTCCACTGCTCGCGAACGCCGAGCGGTGACGCGCCCACACCCGGCCCGAGCGGCGCGAGCTCCGCGGCCGCGAAACCCGCCGCCGGCCGCCTCAAGATCGCGGTCGTCCCCAAGGGGACGACGCACGAGTTCTGGAAGAGCGTGCATGCCGGCGCGGTGAAGGCGTCGCGCGAGCTCGACGTCGACATCGTGTGGAAGGGGCCGCTCAAGGAAGACGACCTCAAGGCGCAGGTCGACGTCGTGAGCACGTTCGTCGCGCAAGGCGTCAGCGGCATCGTGCTCGCGCCGCTCAGCGACGTCGGCCTCCGCGCTCCGGTGAAGGCCGCCAAGGAGGCCAAGATCCCCGTCGTCATCTTCGACTCCGATCTCCAGGGCGACGATCACGCGAGCTTCGTGGCCACCGACAACGTCGCGGCGGGCAAAATCGCCGGCGACGCGCTCGTCGGGCTCACGGCCGGCAAGAGCCAGCTCCTCATGCTTCGCTACCAAGAAGGCTCCGCGAGCACGCAGAACCGCGAGCGCGGCTTCCTCGAGGCGGTGAAGGCGAAGCCTGGCGTCACCGTCGTGAGCGACAACCAATACGGCGGCGCCACCACCGAGAGCGCGCTTCAGAAGAGCGAGAGCTTGCTCCTCGCGCAGCGCGCGACCTCGGGCGGCGTGACCGGGATCTTCACGCCCAACGAATCGACCACGTTCGGGATGCTCCTCGCGATGCGAAAGACGGGAATCGCGAAGAAGGTGAAGTTCATCGGCTTCGACGCGTCCGAGAAGCTCGTGACCGCGCTCCGTGACGGCGACGTCGACGGGCTCGTCGTGCAAAACCCCTTCAACATGGGTTACCTCGCGATCAAGACCATGGTCGACGTCCTCAAGGGCAAGCCGGTCGAGAAGCGCATCGACACGGGCGCACGGCTCGTCACCAAAGCGAACATCGAGGACCCGGCGGTCAAAGAGGTCATCGCCCCCGATCTCAAGAAGTGGCTCGGCGAGTGACGACGGCGAGCGACCTCGTCCTCGCGCTCGACGGGCTCACCAAGTCGTTCGGCGCGAACCCGGTCCTTCGCGGCGTATCGCTCGGCGTGCGCGCCGGTGAAGTCCGCGCGCTCCTCGGCGAAAATGGCGCCGGCAAGAGCACGCTCGTTCGAATCATGCTCGGCCTCGAGCGCGTGGATGCCGGCACCATGACCCTCGCCGGCGAGGCTTACGCGCCGCGCTCGGCCGCTGCTGCGCGCGCGCGCGGCGTCGTGATCGTCCCGCAAGAGCGCACGCTCTCCCCTCACCTCACGGTCCAAGAGAACATCGTCCTGGGGATCGAGCCCTCGCGCTTCGGCCTCCTCGATGGCGGTGCGGCACGAGCGATCGCGACCCGCGCCATGCAGCTCGTCGCACCCGAAGTGAGCCTCGATCTCGACCGGCCGGCCGCCACGCTCAGCGTCGCCGCGGCACAGCTCGTCGAGATCGCACGCGCCCTGGCGCAGGCCGGCACCGGCGCGGATGGCGCGACGCGCGCCCGCGTCCTCGTGCTCGACGAGCCCACCTCGAGCCTCGGTCAGCACGACGCCGAGCGGCTCTTCCGCGTGGTCGCCGACCTCAAGGCCAAAGGCCTGGCCGTGATCCTCGTCACCCATTTCCTCGGGGACGTGCGCGCGCACGCCGATCGCTTCACCGTCCTCCGCGACGGCCGCGTCGCCCAAGAGGGCGATCCGCGGACGACGGAGCCGGCGGCCATCGTCCACGCCATGCTGGGTCGCGAGCTCGACGCGCTCGGCGCGAGCCCGGACGACGCGGGCGTCGACGCCGCGGACGAGACGACCGCCGCCGCGGGCGACCTCCTCCTCGAGGTTCGCGACGTGGCTGGCGAGTCGCGGCCGAGCCGCGCGAGCTTCGTCCTCCGGCGCGGCGAGATCCTCGGCATCGCGGGCCTGGTCGGCTCTGGCCGCACCGAGCTCCTCCGCATGATCGCCGGCCTCGACCGCCCTCGCGCCGGATCCATCACGCGAAACGCGCCGCGCGGCATCGGGCTCCTCAGCGAGGACCGAGGAGGCGAAGGGCTCATGTTGGCGCGCTCGATCGCCGACAACGTCACGCTCTCGCCGCGCGCGCCGTGGTTCGCCCTCCCCGTTCGGGTGCGCGCCGAGGGCGCCCGGTTCATCGAGCGCCTCGGCATCCGGGCCACCGGTCCGGAGCAACCCGCGGGCGAGCTCTCCGGCGGCAATCAACAAAAGGTGCAAATTGCACGCTTGTTGCGCGAGGATTTCGACGTGCTCTTGGTCGACGAGCCCACCCGCGGCATCGACGTGGCCGCCAAGGCCCAGGTCCTCGCGCTCCTCCGCGAGCTCCGCGCCCAAGGCAAAGGCATCGTCCTCGTCTCGAGCCAGCTCGACGAGCTCGTCTCAACCTGCGATCGCGTGGCCGTCCTCTCGCGGGGCGAGCTCGCGCCCTCGCGGCCGGCGCGGGCGCGCAGCGAAGCCGACCTTCTCGTGGAGGCCGCGTCGTGACCGCCTCCCCGCCCCCGGACGCACGACGGCGCTTCACTCCGCCTCCCATCGTGGGGCCGGTGCTCGCCCTCGCCGTCGTATACGTGGCCTTCGCGCTCCTCGCGCCCGACACCTTCCTCCGGTCCGCCAACACCGTCTCGATGGTGCAGAAGACCGTCGTCGTCGCGCTCTCCGCGCTCGGGATGACGCTCGTCATCGGCACGGGCGGGATCGATCTCGGGGTGGGCTCCCTCGTCGCGTTCACCACCGTCGTCGTCGCGCGCCTCCTCCGCGGCGGCAGCTCGCCCGGCGTAGCCGTATTGATCGCGCTCGCGGCGGCGGCCGCCATCGGCGCCGTCGTGGGAACGCTCATCGGGCGCTTTCGCATGCTGCCGTTCATCGTCACGCTGGGCTCGATGTCGCTCCTTCGCGGCGCCGCCAAAGGCTTGGCCTCCGAGCAGAAGATCGACGCCGATCCGCGCGGCCTCGATCACCTGGTCACGGCCGACGCGTCGTCGCCCGCGATCTGGATCGCTGCCCTACTCTCCGCGGTCGTGGCGCTCGTCCTCACCACGACGCGCTTCGGACGTCACGTCGTCGCCGTGGGCAGCAATGAGGCCGCCGCGCGGCTCGTCGGCATCGACGTCGCGCGCATCAAGATGCTCGTCTACGCGATCGCGAGCCTCCTCGCCGGTGTGGCCGGCGTGATCGAGTTCGCGACCCTCACCGTCGGCGATCCCACCGACGCGGTCGGCCTCGAGCTCAAGGTGATCGCCGCCGTCGTGCTCGGCGGCGCGCCGCTCACCGGCGGCGAGGCCAGCGTTGCGGGCACGATCGCCGGCGCGCTCCTCATGACCGTCATCGAGACGGGCGGCGTGCACCTCGGAATGCCCGGATGGGTGCAGGAGATCGTCACCGCGATCATCATCGTCGTCGCGCCGCTCGTCCGCGCGCGCGCCCGCCGCCCCGCCGCCGGCAAAATGTGATTCACTCGCCGCGTGGTCTCGATCAGCGGTTGGGCGGCGTTCGCTCTCCTCTTCGTGGCGGCGCTCCTGCCGCTCGGCCTGCGCGCCCGTGACAAGAAGCGCGCGGCGCCGTCCTCGCCGCCCATGCGCGCCCACGTCGCGATCGGCCTCGGCGTCACCGGCGTGGCCTTCGTTCACATTCTCTTCGTGCTGCCCGCGCTCGGCTCACCGGCCGCCGTGGCTGGCGGCTTCACGGCGCTCGCGCCCGGCGCGCTCGCGTTCTTCGTGCTCATGGCGCACACGGGCGTCGGGCTCCAGCTCCGCAACGAGAAGCTCAAGGAGCGACCGAAGAAGCGAAGGCTTCACGTCACGACCGCGAGCCTCGTCGCGCTAGCCGCGGCCGCGCACACCTGGCTGCTCCTCCGGACTTGAGACGCGCGGTCTCCGTCAGCCGCCGTCGGACGAGTCGTCCATGTCGGCGGCGCCCAGCCCGGCGTCGGCCGACTCGCGATAGAACACGATCCCTTTGGCGGTCATGCGCCATTTGCCGTCGACTTGGTGCGGCGGCTCGGTCACCGCGATCGTCACCGTGACGAACAAGTGGAGCTCGATGTCGTTACCCTTGAACGCCGCGACCGGCGCCCGAAACGACTCGTTCATGCCGCCTTCGGCCTTCACGAAGGCCAATCGGCCGCGCTCGTCCAAGGCGAGTCGGCTGCCGCGCTCGCTCACCCAAAGGCCCACGTAGTCCTTTTTGGGGCCCGCCAACGCGGTCACGACCTCGGGCGGTGACTCGAGCGTGAAGCCGCCGCCCTCGAGCGCCGCCTTCGCCTTGTTGGAGACCCAGAACGCACCCGCGACGCACGTGCCGAAGCCGAGCAGCGCGACCGCGCCGATGATCGCGAGGACGATGGTGAGGACGCTCGCGCCCTTCTTGGGGGCGGGGCTGCCGCCGTAAGCCGGATCGTTCATCGGGCATCATCGTACCCGCTCGGCCAATGCGCGGTTCCCCCTTTCCGTGCGCGCGCGAGTGACGGACACTGCCCTCCACTCCGAGGAGGTCTCTCATGCGCCTTTCGAACAAGATCGCGCTCGTCACCGGCGCGAGCCGCGGCATCGGTCACGCTTCGTCGCTCGCCCTCGCCAAGGAAGGCGCGACCATCGCCGCCGTCGCACGCACGAAGTCCGACCTCGATGCGCTCGTGCAGACGATCACGTCGGCGGGTGGAAAGGCCAAGGCCATCGTGTGCGACGTGACCAAGTCGGCCGAGGTCGCGGCGGCGGTGAAAGAGACGGCCTCCGCCTTCGGGCGCATCGACATCCTCGTGAACAACGCCGGCATCGGCGGTTATCGCCCGTTCCTCGAGTGGAGCGAGGCCGACTACGACCGCATCATGGCCGTGAACGCCAAGTCGACCTGGCTCTTCTGCAAAGAAGTCATCCCGCACATGCGCGCCCAGAAGCGCGGCAACATCGTCAACGTCTCGAGCGTCGCCGGCCTCCAGGGCTACCCGAGCGAGGGCATCTACTGCATGTCGAAGTTCGCGCAGGTCGCGCTCTCGCAGTCGCTCGACCGTGAGTTCTACAAGGAGAACATCCAGGTCTCGCTCGTGTGCCCGGGCGGCGTCGAGACGCACTTCGCGATCGGCGACGGCCGGACGCCGGACGGCGCGAACATGAAGGGCTTCTCGACCGCGGAGGACGTGGCCGAGGCCGTCGTGCTCGCGGTCATCCCGCGCGAGCGGACCCGCGTCGTGAACGTCATTCTCCGCCCGATGAACGAAGCGACCTGAGGATCGCGCGGGCGCGCGAGCCGCGCGAATCGGGCCTCGCGCTCCCAGCGATTTGACGGATCGGCTCGCCGGGGTCTCTATAGGGGAATGCTCTTGCGCTCACGACCCTTCGCTTCCGTGCTCGCGCTGACGGCGCTCGCGCTCGCCACCACGGCCGCGTGCAAGAAAGACGAGGCGCACCCCGCCGTCATCGACGATTCGAACGGGCGGCCGCCCGTCCTCGGTGGCGGGGGCGGCGGCGGGACGACGAAGGGCGACGGCGGCGCGGGGACCAAGGGCGCGATCGCCTCGGCCCCGTCGGACGTGCGCGGCGTGGCGGCCACGGCGAGTGACGTCTACTTCCTCTACGTGGGCGCGGGCGACGGGGGAACGACCGCCGACGGCGGGACGCTCGGCACGAGCGTGCTCGCGCGTGTGGCCAAGAGCGGCGGCACCGTGCAGACGGTGGTGAGCGGCGGCGAATCGCCGCGCGATCTCACGCTCGTCGACGGCAGCCTCTATTGGATCGACGACGGCGCGACGAGCTCGTCGGTCGTGCGATACGGCGCCGCGGTGCTCGGCGCGATGGTCAGCGGGCTGACGACGAGCTCCACTTACGCCGCGCGGAGCGACACCATCGTGATCGCGACCGCCAACCTCGGCAGCGTATCGATCGATCGCGCGCCGAACGCCGACGCCGGGACGGTGCAGCCCGTCGGAACGCTCACCGGCAATTGGACCCCGGTGCGGATCGCGCTCGACGGCGCGAACGTCTATTTGCTCGCCACCACCGGCCTCGGCGGGAGCTTGTACAAGGTGCCGCTCGCCGGCGGCGTGCCGGAAGAGATTTGGACCGGCGGAACCGGCTCCGTGCACGACCTCGTCATCGCGGACGCGAGCGCCCTCGTGACGTGGGATCGCGGCGCCGACGGCGAGGTCGTCACCGTGCCGCTCGGTGGCGGCGCGGCCAAGGCGCTCGTCTCTCCCGTCGACACGCCCACCCTGCTCGCCGTCGACGGCACCGACGTCTTCATCGCGACGGGCAAAGGGGAGATCGTGCGCGCCCCCACCTCCGGCGGGACGGCGACCACACTCGCCACCGATCTCGGCGAACCCGCCGCCATCGCAGTGAGCGATGCCGTGTTCGTGGCCACTGGGACGTCCATCGTCCGCGTTCCGCGCTGACGTTCGCGCTGACCGGACGCGACTCGAACGACACGTGGCGTCGTTCACCCGTGAGCGTCCATTCACAGCCAGCCCTCGGCCGTAGCCAAATCCAGCACTTGGCGGTTGGCACCTGGTTTGCTCAAGGGCAGCCCGTGAGCCCCCATCGCCTGCCCTTCGCGGTCCTCTCCGGCCTCCTCCTCCTCGGCTCCGCGTCCATCGCGCGCGCCAACGAGCCGGGTCCGTCCGACGCGCCGGCGCTGCCGCCTCCCGCCGCCCAGCCCACGACGACGGTCCAATCGGCGCCGAGCTCCGGGGGCCTCACGGTCGTCGCGCCGCTCGCGGGCGGAGGCTCGCTCACGGCGGTCGGATGCAGCGCGGTCTCGGTGTCGGGTCACTCGACCGACGTGCGTGCCGGAGGCCCTGCGGTCGCGGCCGCGGGGACGCCGTGCCCCGTCGCGCCGGCCGCGCCGCTCCGCCCGCGCTACGCGCCCGACAGCGGACGCAAGGCGGCGATCATCACGGCGCCGATCGTCTACGGCCTCGGCAGCGTCATCGCGGGGGTCTCGTACCTCTCTCACAACGCGATGTGCGGTGACAACTACCGCAGCTCGTCCGACGGTCACTGTGAGAGCGCCACGCGCGCGCTTTGGGCTTATGGAGCGATCACGGCCACGGTGCCGAGCCTCCCGCGCTGGGTCGTCGGCGACACGGGGCGCGCGCTCGCCTTCAGCGCCGCGCGGGGAGGCTCCGTCGCCGCGGCCGCGCTGATCGACTGGGGCTCGGCCACGGACAGCTGGGTAGGGCCCTTCTTCTTCGGCTTCGGCGCGCCCGTCGCCCTCGCGGTCGTCGATATGGCGACGACGCCGCACCGCGAAGACCTCGAGGACCGCCCGTCCGACAAGCCCGCAGACGCGCCCGCCGGAGAGGAGCCGCATCACCCGCGCGAGCAAGCGAAGGCGATCGCGCCGCGCATCACGGCCATCGCGCCCGCGCCGGTCGGCGATCGTGAGCACCGCGCGCAAGGCGGCTCGGTCACGCTCTCCGGCACGTTCTGAAGGTGCGTCGATAAATGGGGTTTCGGTGCTTGCGGTGAGGTCGCGGGGCAGCAGCGGCAGCGGGAAGAAAGCGGCGGGGCCGCCGCCCTATGGCGGTCCTGGAATCTCTCTAGATCGGCGCAACTGAGATTTATCGACAACCTTCGAGCGCGATCAAAATCGAAGGAGCGGACCGGTCACCGTGCCGAGCGTTCCCGACCTCGGCGCAGGGTCGGACTTCGACGTGAGCACGAGCACCGTCGCCGTGGCCCCGCCCGCGACGAGCACGCCAAGCCCCGTCCAGAACCACCACTTCTTGGTGACGGGCGCGCTGTCGTGCTCGGGCTCCGCAGGCGCGGTCGGAGTCGGCGCGGTCGCTGCCGACGTGACACGCTGGACGAGTCGCGCCCGCACCGTGAGCTCGCCGCCCCCGGGCAGCGTCACGTCCGTCTTGTAGGGCGCGTATCCATCGGCTTCGACCTCGAGCACTCCGGTGCCCGCGAGGACGCGCGTCGGCTTGAGCGGCGTCACGCCGAGCACGGAGCCGCGCAAGAGGACGCGCGCGCCCTCGACATCGACGACGACGGTGAGCGCGGCGGTTCGCTGCCGCAGCTCGGCCACGTGTGCGGCCAGCGTGGGCGTCTTCGCCCGGAGCTCGGCGGGCGCCTGGGCGAGGAAGAGCTCGTAAGCGGCGATCGCCTCCGAGAGCCGCTCGAGCGCCTCGAAGGCGCGCCCGCGGTTGTAGTGGAGCGCCGGATTCGGGACGATGCGGAACGACTCCTCGTACGCGCGCAGCGCGTCGGCGTACCGGAGGTTGAGGAGCGCCTCGTCCCCCTGTTGCTTGAGGCGCCCGGCGCGCTCGACGGACGCGGGCGTCGACTCGCCCTTGGGTGGCTCGGCGAACGACGCCTGCGGCCATGCCACGATCGACGCCGTCGCGACCAGCACCACCACAAGCGTGCATCCTGCACGTTTCATGGACACTGACTCCCCGACGACATGCACAGGCCGCCGCACTTGCACACTTGCCCGCCTCCGCAGTTCCCGCAGTTGTAGTTGACGCCGCAGCCATCGGAGGCCGACCCGCACTTCTGTCCGTAGCAAGCGGTCGCTTTGGGGATCGGGTTGCAGACGCACGTGTTGCCCGAGCATTGATAGCGATACCCGAGGCTGCCGCACGTGTCGGTGCAGGGCACCGACTGCCCGCAGTTGTCGAACACCGAGCCGCACGCCACGCCATTGCACACGTTCGGGTTCGGCGTGCAGTCGCACGCGTTCGTCGCCGTGTTGCACGCATAGCCGCTCCCGAGGCCGACGCACGTATCGGGACAGGTCACGGGCTGGCCGCAGTTGTTGGTCGCGGGTCCGCCGCACTGGGACTGGCACGTCGTCTTCAGAAGCTCGGGGACGCATTGGCACTGCGTCGGCGAGCCGCCGCACACGTAGCCCGGGCTGCACGCCGCGCACGAGCCCGGCGACTCGCACCCGTTGTTGGCGTCGGTGGGAACGCAGGCGCGACCGCAAGCCTTCGTGCCCGGCGCGCACGATCCGATCTGACACGTCTCGCCCGAGCACACGAGCGTGCCCGCACCGGGATCCGGACAGCCCGTCGCCGAGCAGCCCGTGGCCGTACAACCGTAGGTGGGATCGTCCACGCGCACGCAGAGTCCGCCGCAGAGCTTGTAGCCAGTTGCGCACTGGATCGCGCACTTCCCTCCCGAGTCGCAGCTCGCCGTGCCGTTGGTGGCGTTGCAGGGCGTGCACGTCGGCGCGCCGCAGCCGTGCGCGACGTCGGCCGGCGCGCAGATCTGACCGCACTCCTTGAAGCCCGGTTTGCATGCACTCCGCACGCAATGCCCGGCCGCGCACGCGAACGTGGTCGAATCGGCGCCGGCGCAGGGCGCGCATCCCGACGAGGTGCACCCGTACAGCGGGTCGTCGAACTTCACGCAGCGACCGCCGCACGACTTCTCGTCCGCCGCGCAGGTCGGCGGAGGCGGCGTGATCGGGCCGCCATCCGGCGACGTCGTCGGTCCCCCGCCATCCGGCGTCGGTGTCGTGACGGTCGGGCCGCCGCTGCCGAGGGCTTCTGCTCCGCACGGGGCGTCGACGCAGCGCGTCCCGTCGAGGGTCGCCGGAGCGCAGGTCGGGCCCGCTACGCACGTCGTCGTCGCGTCGCACCCCACGTCGCGGCACTCGAGCCGCAGATCGATCGTGACCTCGATCTCCTTCTCGGGGACGAAGCGGAGGAGGCGCCGCGCGACGACGCAGCCGCGGAAGCCGCTCTCGGCGGTGCACCGATCGGCGATCTTGGTCACGCCGCCGAGGACGCGCACGCCGACTTCGGCGTCATTGGCCCCGCTGGGAACGACGACCAACGAGCCCACGGTGCTGAGCTCCTGATCGAGCGGCGTACACGCCGTCGTCACCGTGCCGGGCGGCTTGGCGTCGACCTCGGAAGGCGCCGCGACCGCCACCGACACGGTCTTCAAGTCGTCGCACGAGAGGTCGGTGCGAATCGTCAGCGTGATCGACGTGGGCGAGGCCGTACGGCACGCCGCACCGAGCGCAATCGCGCCCGCGCCAAACACTACGACGCCCAGCCCGAGCCGCACTCTCCAAGCTTACCAGGCCGAAATTGACGAGGGAGCGTACAATATCGACCGCATGCGCCGCGTCACCGTGCTCGCCGTCACGTGCGCCCTCGCGGGCGGCGCAGTCGGCTCGCTCGCGTGCACGTCGCTGCTCGGGCTCCACGAGCTCGCGGTTCGCGACTCCGACGCGAGCACGGACGACGTAGGGGTCGCGCCGCCGGTCGACGCTGGGGAGGACGCCGATGGCTGCGCCCCGCGCGGCACTTCGTACTGCGCCAAGCTGTGCCCGGTCCCGGACTTCTGCGACGACTTCGACGACGAGACGCTCGCCTTCGATCGCTGGAAGGGCGCGCCCGGCTTGCCGAACCAAGTCGTGACGCTCGAGGGCGGCCTCGCGCTCATCCCCGACGAGAAAGGAGGCCAGGCCCTCCTCGCCATGGCGCACTCCGACACCTCCACGCCGGCGATCACGCTCCTCACCGAGTCGATGACGGCTCCACCTGGCGCGAAGCCGCGCGGGCTCCGCGTTCGCGTGGAGGCGCGCCTCAAGGATCTGATCTTCGCCAAACCGGAGGCCGGCCCGGGCGACCAGTACTTCTACTACTTCGCGGTGGCCGATCCGGTACGCGGCGAGGGCATCGCCATGGTTCTCCGCGACAAGGGCGCGAGCGCGACGAGCCTCGTCTTGCAGCAGCGTGAGATCAGCTCGCGCGGCAAAGAGATCGATCTTGCGCGCCTCCTCAACGTCGACACCATCTCGCTCACGCAGAACTGGATCGGCATCGAGCTCGTGCTCGCGCCACCCGACGTCCTCCGCGACTTGAAGATCCCCTGCACGGTGGTCGACGCCAACCTCGATCCGATCCCGGACGCCGACGCCATCGCGCGCGCTCCAGCGGGCGGCCTCCGCATCGTCGGACGGGTCGCGACCGAGTCGCGCTGCGTGCTCATGTTCGACGAGCTCGCGACCGGCGACTGGCTGGGGCGCGCCGCCCTCGCGGTGGGCGCCACCGTCTCGGACTTCGGGACGGCCAACACGCGGATCGACAACTTCTCCGCGTCGTTCTTGTACTGAGCGCGCCGAGGGCGCGATCGCACTGCGCTCTCCGCGCTCATGGACGCTGGCTGACGCGACGTCGAGCCGCGATGGACCAGTCGGCGACTCGCATCCGTGCGTGGCGCAATCGAACGACGGAGACGAACGAGGAGCCACCGAGACGCGCCATTTCCCCCGATCCACACATCTAGATGCAGAGTACATGGACATGGGAACGTCGAGCGTGAGGTGGTGCGGGGCTTGCGATGCTCTTCATCGAGTCCACGACGACTCGAAGGAGTGCCTCCCATGCCGAAGAAGGACATTGATCTGGACGAGCTCGACAAGGTCAGCGGGGGCGTCTCGGCCCGCTGGCTGCACGGACACGGCGTGCAGGGCGGCGGCGGGCTGAACACCGGCCTGGGCGGTCACTCGTCGTTCGGCGACCACTTCGGCGGCAGCCCGACCATCGATCCGCACGCGCAGATCCCTGCGGGGACGATGCCCGGCCACTACCCCACGGGAGCGGGGCACGGCCCCTACGGGACGGGCGCGCATCCGAACGGCTCCCACCAAAGCGAGACGGGGCAGATCATCACCGCCGCCGCCGCCGCACTTCCACGCATCATCGACGCCTTCACCGGGCACGGCTCGCAGGGTCGCGGCAACGGAAGCGGCGGGCTCCTCTCGAGCCTCTTCGGCAACGGCAACGGCAACGGTCACGCGTCGTCGAGCGTGGGCGGCGGTCCTTACGCGGGGAGCGGCCACAACGGCTTCCAAGGTGGACCGCAAGCGCCGCAACCCGACGGCGCGGCCGGCTTCGGCGGCTCGCAGCCGGGCGGCGGTGACTTCGCGCCCCACGGCCCCGCCGGGAGCGGCGGCGGCGCCCCACACCTCGGCCCTGCCGGCGCGACCGGAGGCGGCCCCAGCGGTGGTGAAGGAAGCGCGTGGGGAGAGGAGCAGGGCGGCGGCAGCGCGTGGGGCCAGGAGCCCGCGGGCGGCGGCAGCGCGTGGGGCCAGGAGCCCGCGGCAGCGAACGGCGGCGCGAACGATCCGGTCTACGGTCCGCCGGCGCCCGAGGCGAACCACGACGACGTCTACGGTCCGCCGTACACGCCCGGCGCCCCCTCGGGAGGTTACGAAGGTGACGCCTTCTCCGCGGCGCCGACCCCGGAGCCGGCGAGCGGCGGCGACCTCGGCGACTTGGGCGACCTCGGCGGCGGCTTCAATCCGATGGGCGACTTCACGGGCTTCTAGCCACGACCTTCGGGAGGCCGTGGGGTGTCCCAAAATCAAACTAGGGCCGCCCCCTAGTCGTCGCGAGCCCCTGCCTGCAGGGGCGCCTCCACGACGTCGTGGAACTTCGAGACGTCGAGCACCACGGTGCCATCCGGACGCTCGGAGAGCACGTCGGCGTGGCGGTAGCCCCAGAGCACCGCGTCGTCCGCGTAGCGATGGCGCGCATGGACGAGCTGGAGCGACGTGTCGTCGGTGCCCACGATCGACACGAGGAGCTCCGCCTCCATGCGCTTCATGTCCGCGGCGTTCATCCCGTAGAGCGGGCTGTCCTTGGTGATGGCGTGCATGGCGGTCCAGGATCGCGAGAGCACCGGCGCCCGCTCGCGCACGAGGGGCAAATCGTACATGCGATAGAACGTGACGCCTTCGCGGGTCTTCTCGGTGCGCGTGAGCGTCACGCGCACGGTGACCTCGACGATCTGATTGTCGCGATCGTTGCCGATGCGAAAGCCGACCGTCGGCGTCCCGTCGAAGTCGTGCACGGTGGCGTAATGCGTGAAGACCACGCGCCCCGTGAAGCGCGAGAACTTGGCGAACACCAGCCCAGTGACGATCGCCGAGAAAAGAAGGCCCAAGATCGCCTCGACCACGACGAGGACATTCGCGGCCGTCGACACCGGGTACTGCGACCCGTAGCCGATGGTGCCCATCGTGTGGACGCTGAAGTAGAACGCGTCGGCAAACGAGCCGGGCCGCGCGTTCGCGACGCCGCCGACCTCCATGTAGACGAGGGCGAAGATCGCGTTGACCGCGAGGAAGGTGAGGACGGTGACGCCGATGGCCACGCGCCATGGCATGCGCAAGAACGAAAAGTAGAGATCGGTCAGGATCGGCGGCTTGCGGACGCCAGTGATGATCACCTCCGGCGCGGGCGGCGGCGACGGAGGCGACGGGCGCGGAGCGGTGGGCGGGGGCGACATGGAGCGGTGAAGACGAACGCGGATCAGCGCACGCGGAGCGTGCCCATGACCTCGGACGTGCGACGCCGTGAGGGCGCGCGCGGCGGCGCGCTACGCGCGTCGAGCCACAACGATTCGAAGGCCGGAGCGTCGGGGGCTTGGAACGCAAAGTATCCGATGGCGCCGGCACCGGGCGGCACGAGCCCGGGCTTCACGTCGGCGGCGAGATCGACGCACATCTTCGCGCGAGGGTAGAAGAGATCGCGCTTGTAGTGGAGGTGACGCTTCCGCAATCGGTCGGCACCCGGCTCGTTGCGCGTGAGATCCACGTCGTCTTGGCCCAGCGCGAGGCTCTTCGCGGTCGTGCTCTCCACGAGCGCCTTGACCAGGAAGACCTTCTTCACGGGGGCGAAGGCGTTGTCGATCACGTCGGTGCGCACGTCGAGGAGCGTCAGGCGAAAGCGGTCCGTGACGATGACCTTGCCGCGATCCGCCGGTTCGAGCGACGTGCCCGGATTGCAGCGCGACGCGTCGAGCGGACGCGGCGCGGGCGCACCCTCGCTGGGCATCACGGCAACGTCGTGCGCATCGGCCGCGGTCGTGGTGAGCCGCGCTGCCACCGCGCCGGCGTCACCGGACGCTGCATCACGCGCCTTGCACGCCACGAGCGGCGCGAGCACGACGACGGCGAGCCAGGGACGCATCGCGGGCGAGGGTCTCCCCGATGGACGCGACGCACAAGCGCGAAATGCTCCCGCGCGGCTGGGCTGCCCGTCTTATGCTCGATCGGTGTTCGACTCGCCCGAAGCGATCCGCGACTTCATCGCCCGCGGATGGATCGGTGTACCCGGCACCAAGCTACGTCGCGAGGACGAGAAGAAGGCCAAGGAGCTCGTCGGCTTCTTGCGCGAGGTCGCGTTTCTCCTCGCGCAGCCGCGCGCGCGAACGGGTGCGATCGTCGACGCGGCCGCGGGCAAGGGCTACGTCGGCGTGGCGATCGCGATGCACGCGGGGCGGCGCGTCTCGTTCATGGAGCGCGATCCGAAGCGCGCCGCGGCGATCGAAGCGGCGGCCGACGCCCTCTCCGTGCCTCGCGATCGGATCGACGCGCTCGCCGTCGACGTCGGCGATCGCGCGGCGTGGCCCGACGCGCCCGCGCTCGTCGTGTCGCTGCATGCGTGCGGCGACGCGACCGATCGCGTGATCGCGGAGAGCGTCGCCGCGCGCGCGCGCGCCATCCTCGTCGCGCCGTGCTGCGTCGCCGGAGATCTCCCTGCCGCGCGACGCGCCGCCGCGCGCGCCGAGGCGACGGGGCTCGACAGGCACGCGGAGGTCCGCCGCCGCCTGGTGGAGGGCTTCGTGCTGGGCGAGCGCATCCTCGCCCTCGAGGCGGCGGGGTACCAGGTGGACGTCGTCCCGTTCGCTGCGCCCACGGTCACCCCGTACAACGTCGCGATCCGCGCCACGGCGGCGCCGGCGCCGGAGCGTATGCGGCGGGCGCGCGAATCGCTCGACCGCCTCTCAAGTTGAGATCTCAATCCGGATTATTCCGACGACGCCCCGACCGGAAATGTCCGATGTCACGAGCGCGCCAACCTGGCCCGGAGCGTGCACTGACCAGGGACATGCTTCGCTCCTTCCTTTCCTTGGTCGCCCACCGCGAAGAGCCGCGCACGGTCCATTGCTGGTCGTGCGCGAGTCGCGTCGTCACCCAGGGTGATGAGTGCCCGCTCTGCGCCGCCACCCTGACTGGCTACGGCCCGCCCCGCACCGACGGCTCGGCGTGGGTCCGCCGCTACGAGGCCGAGCACGGTCGCGGCGCCTCGTCGGGCGTCTTCCGCGCGTCGGTCACGATGGTCTCGGCCGGGCAAGCTTCCGCGGTCGCTTCGGGTTGACCCGAGCGCTCTCCGCGCGCGCTCGCTCCGCCCGCGCGAGCCGTGCCAACCGGCCCGGTGCGGCCACGAGCCACTCTTTCCGCGTCCGCGAGAGCGCCTTTACGGCGAGCTCGAGACGCAACGCCTCTCCGTGGCTCGCGCACCGCCGCGTCGCGCAAAGGGTGAGCGGACCGCGCCCGCGCGTGTAGCGCGCGCCCTTCCCCGCATCGTGCGCGGCGATGCGAGCGCGTACGTCGACCGCGATCCCGGTGTAGAGCGAGCCGTCCGAACAGCGTGCAACATACACGCTCCACGAACGGCTCTCCCCAGGCACGCGCCGACGCCTCGAATCAGCCGAAGCCGCCGCCCTCGCCGCCTTCGCGGCGGCCCTGGTCGAGCGACGCGGCCAGGTACTCGCGGTTCATGCGCGCGATGAAGTCGGCGCTGATGCCCTTGGGGCACGCCGACATGCACTCGAAGTGGTTCGTGCAGGCGCCGAACCCTTCTTTGTCCATCTGCGCGACCATCTTGAGCACGCGTTCGTTCCGCTCCGGTTGCCCCTGCGGGAGGAGCCCGAGGTGCGAGACCTTGGCCGCGGTGAACAACATCGCCGCCGCGTTGGGGCACGCCGCCACGCACGCGCCACAGCCGATGCACGCCGCCGCGTCCATCGCGAGATCGGCGTCTTCTTTCCGCACCGGGAGCGAATTCGCGTCCGGCGCGGCGCCGATCGGCGCGGAGATGAAGCCGCCGGCCGCGATGATGCGGTCGAACGAGCTGCGATCGACCACGAGGTCACGCAAGACCGGGAACGCCTCGGCGCGCCACGGCTCGAGCCAGAGCTCGTCACCGTCCTTGAAGGAGCGCATGTGGAGCTGGCAGGTCGTGGTGCGCACGCGCGGGCCGTGCGGACGGCCGTTGATGACCATGCCGCACGCACCGCAGATGCCTTCGCGGCAGTCGTGATCGAACGCGATCGGCTCCTCGCCCTTGGCGGTGAGCTCTTCGTTCACGACGTCGAGCATCTCGAGGAACGACGAGTCCGGGCTGATGTCCTTGGCTTGGTAGGTGGCGAAGCCCCCCACCGCGCTCTTGTTCTTCTGCCTCCAGACATGGAGCGTGAGGTTCATTTGTAGCTCCTCGTAGCGAGGTGGACGTTGTCGAAGGTGAGCGGCTCGACGTTGCGAATCGGCTTCTGGCCCTCCCCGGCGTATTCCCAAGCCGCGACGTGGCAGAAGTTCTGGTCGTCGCGCTGCGCTTCGCCGTCGGGCGTTTGGAACTCGCTGCGGAAGTGACCGCCGCACGACTCGCGACGCTCGAGCGCGTCGAGGCACATGAGCTCCCCGAGCTCGAGGAAGTCGGCCACGCGGCCGGCGTGCTCGAGCGACTGATTGAGCTCGTCACCGCTGCCCGGCACGGACAGGTTCTTCCAGAACTCCTCGCGGAGCGCCGGAATGAGCTCGAGCGCCTTCTTGAGGCCCTCTTCGGTGCGGGCCATTCCGCAGTACTCCCACATGAGCTGGCCGAGCTCGCGGTGGATGCTCGCCGGCGTGCGCTTGCCGCCGATGCCGAGGAGCTTCTTGTTGCGGTCTTGCGCGGCGGCGACGGCGGCCTTCACCTCGGGGTGATCCGTCGAGACCTTCTCGAGCTTGGTCTGCGCGAGGTAGTTGCCGATGGTGGCCGGGATGATGAAGTAGCCGTCGGCGAGGCCCTGCATGAGCGCGCTCGCGCCGAGGCGGTTGGCGCCGTGGTCGGAGAAGTTCGCCTCGCCGAGCACGTGCAGCCCGGGGATGGTGCTCATCAAGTTGTAGTCCACCCAGAGGCCGCCCATCGTGTAGTGGACGGCCGGGTAGATGCGCATCGGGACCTTGTACGGATCCTCGTCGGTGATGCGCTGGTACATCTCGAAGAGGTTGCCGTACTTCTCGCTGATGGCCTTCTCGCCGAGGCGCTTGATGGCGTCGGCGAAGTCGAGATAGACGCCGCGCCGCACGCCGCCGACCTCGGGGCCCACGCCGCGCCCGTCGTCGCAGGCTTCCTTGGCGGCGCGCGACGAGATGTCACGCGGCGCGAGGTTGCCGAAGCTCGGGTACTTTCGCTCGAGGTAGTAGTCGCGCTCGTCTTCGGGGATCTGGTGCGGCGCGCGTGTGTCGCCCTTCTTCTTGGGGACCCAGACGCGGCCGTCGTTGCGGAGCGACTCGCTCATCAAGGTGAGCTTGGACTGGTGCTCGCCCGAGACCGGGATGCACGTCGGGTGGATCTGCGTGTAGCAAGGGTTGCCGAAGGCGGCGCCCTTCTTGTACGCGCGCCAGATCGCGCTCGTGTTGCAGCCCTTGGCGTTGGTCGAGAGGTAGAAGACGTTGCCGTAACCACCCGTCGCGAGGCACACCGCGTCGGCGACGTGGGCTTCGATCTTCCCGCTCACCATGTCGCGCGTGACGATGCCGCGCGCGCGGCCGTCGATGACGATGAGCTCCACCATCTCGTGGCGGGGGAACATCTTCACCTTGCCGGCGCCGATTTGCCGCTCGAGCGCGGAGTACGCGCCCAACAAGAGCTGCTGGCCGGTCTGACCGCGCGCGTAAAACGTGCGCGACACCTGCGCGCCGCCGAACGAGCGGTTGTCGAGGAGACCGCCGTACTCGCGCGCGAACGGCACGCCGAGCGCGACGCTCTGATCGATGATGTTGACGCTGATCTCCGCGAGGCGATGCACGTTGGCCTCGCGGGCGCGGAAGTCGCCGCCCTTCACCGTGTCGTAAAAGAGCCGGTAAACGCTGTCGCCGTCGTTGCGGTAGTTCTTGGCTGCGTTGATGCCGCCCTGCGCGGCGATCGAGTGCGCGCGGCGCGGGCTGTCTTGGTAACAGAAGCACTTCACGTCGTAGCCGAGCTCGGCCATCGACGCGGCGCCGCCGGCGCCGGCCAGGCCCGAGCCGACCATGATGACGGTGTATTTGCGCTTGTTGGCCGGGTTCACCAACTTCATGTCGAAGCGGTACTTGGTCCACTTCTCTTGAACCGGTCCGGCGGGGATTTTGCTGTCGAGCTGCATGGTGGGCACCCCGCTCACTTGATGAATCCGGTCAGAACCGCGACCGGGAAAGAGATGTTGCCGATGACCACGGCGGCCGACACGAACGTCGCCACCGAGTGGCGCGCGGTGTTCCAGCGCGCGTGAGCGAGTCCGAGCGTGTGAAGGAGGCTCCAGATGCCGTGGTACATGTGGAAGCCCAACGCGAGCATGCCGACGATGTAGAAGGCGCTCGCCGCCGGCTGCGCGAAACCGGTCACGAAGTTCCGATAGACGTCACCCGCGTGGAAGTCGGGGTGCACGTTTCCGGTCGTGAGGTGGAGCAGGTGGAACACGATGAACGCGAGCAAGATCGGACCGGTCGCGTACATGGTCCGCGAGGCGTACGACGAGGCTCGCGGCTGGAAGACCTTGTAGCGCGCGGGGCGGGCGGCCTTGTTTCGCTGCCAGAGCGCGAAGGCCGACGCGATGTGCGCGCCCACCGCGGCGAGCAGCACGGCCCGCGCGATCCAAAGACCGGCGCCGTGGAGCATCGAGTGGAGCGATTCGCTGTAGGCGTTGAGCGCTTCGGCCCCGAGGTACACCTGGAGGTTTCCGAGCATGTGGCCGACGACGAAGCCGAAAAGGACGATGCCCGAGACGGCCATCGTCACCTTCCTGCCGATCGTCGAATCCATGAAGCTGGTCGATGCGGCTTGGTCCATGTTTTCCCTGTCCCGGCTGACCGCTCGAGGGCTCGAGTCGGATGCCCGTCGGGCTTTTAGGGCCGAATCGCCCGCGCGCCCAAGGGGGTCTAGAAGCGGCCTTTTGTCACTTTTTCCACCACTTGGGAAGCGCTTATCCCGAGCGGGCCGATCCGGTTCCGCTGCGGCCGCGAGCGATGCCGAGCGTTGCCCCGAATCGCCCGCTCACGACGCGAGCCGCGGGACGGGGATTCGCAGGGTGAAGACGACCCCGTGCGGCTCTAGAGGCCGCCACGACACGTCGCCATGGTGCGCCTCCGCGATCCGCTTCACGATGGCGAGCCCAAGCCCGGTGCCGCTCGGGCGCGTCGTGAAGAACGGCGTGAAGAGCTTCGCGGCGGCATCCGGGGACACGCCGTGGCCGTCGTCGGCGATGGCAAAACAGACATGCGACAAGGGTCGACCCTCGCCACCCGCGGACACGCGCACCGCGCTCGTGCGGCCGGGCGCCTGGAGGGCGTTGGTGACGAGGTTGATGAGCGCCTGCCGCAAGAGCTGCTCATCGGCCACGAGGTCCGGGAGGTCGGGCTCGATGTCGATCGCGATCGACTCGCGACTGCCGAACGCCGCGGCCGTCGCCAGAGCGGCGCCCTCGAGGAGACGCGCCGGGTTGACCGCATCGACCGATGGATCGCGCGGGCGCGCGAACTCGAGGAGATCCCCCACGACGCGCTTCAGTCGCTCGGCCTCCTCGTTGACGATCTCGAGGAGCGTCGCCGACTCGTCCGGGCCCGGCTGTTTGCGCAAGGTGGAGAGCGCGTTGAAGATCACGGTCACTGGATTTCGGACCTCGTGCGCCACCACGGCGGAGAGCTCGCCGAGGGCCGCGAGCCGTTCCCGGCGCAGGAGCTCCGCTTGCGCAGCGCGGAGGTCGGCCGACGATCGCTCGAGGGCGCGCGCGTCCGCGATGAAGCGCGCGATGATCGACGTGCCGGCGGCGAGCACCACCACGAACTGCCCGATGTCGAGCGCGTAAGGCGTGTTCACCTTTCCCGACGCGGCGAGCGCGTCGTTCACGCCGGCGGCGAGCTGCACGGTGATCGCGAGGAAGTCGGTGAGCGCGGTGCGATCTCCGCGGCGAAACGCGAAGAGGACGCGGACGTCGAAGACGAACGTCGCGGCGACCAGAAACCCGTACGTGACCTTGCCGAGCACGGTGGGGCGGGTCGTGGTGTAGGAGACGCCGAGCCACGGCACCCTCCGGACGAAGGCCTCCGAAGTGCGACAGAGGCCGGGAATCATCCAGGCAACGGCGACGATGACGACCGCGATGGCGAGATAGCGCTCGAAGCTCGCGAGGGGGCGTCGCTGTTTGGATGCAAAATACACGATCCACGACGCCACCAATGCGCTCGCCGACGCGCCCCCCAACCGACCGAAGAACGCGTGAACGGCGAGCGGAAGCTCGAGCGTGCTCTGCAGCGCGCACACGCCGTAGACCGACGCGCACAGCGCGCCGACGCCGAACCAGCGGAGCTCGCGCCAACCCGGGCCCGACGAGACGGCGATGGCCGCAACCCCGACCAGGAGCGCGAGCACGATGACGACCGAAGAAGCGGCGGCGGGGATCGTCAGCAGCACGGGAGGGCCCGGCGCGCGCGGGCGTGGCGCGCGGGCCCGCGAGGCTAGAGCGGCGCCGTCACGACCGCAATCCAGGCTGCGTCAGAAGCCGGCCAACGCCGCCACCGCGGCGTCGTAGAGGTTCGCGCCGCGACCATAGTGAAGGGCCGTCATGTAGTACGCGAGGGAGCTCTGACCGTTCCACTGGTCGTCCCATTTGTAGGGGCCGATGCGTGGGTAGCCATCGCCGCCGTTGTACGCGTTCATGCCGGTGTGGCTGAAGAGCTTCTCGAACGGTTGCCCCGGCTTGGCGCGCCACACCTCGAAGAGCGGCGCGTGCGAGGCTTGATAGCCCGCGCGATAGTGGAGCACGTAGCGGTACCACTGCCCCTCCGGCATGAGCGGCTCGGCGTGGATCATCGTCTCGTCTTCGACGTCTCCGTAGGTCGGCCAGTCGCTCACCGGACGCGTGTTGTAAGAGACGTACCAGCGCACCTCGTCAGCGCCCTGTCGCTTCACGACGAGCGAGTAGGGTGGATAGGTGTTGCCGCTCTCGGGCGAATGGCTCTGCGCGACGAGCATGGAGTCGTCGGCAGTGCTCTCCGGGAGCCCCTCGCCGGGCTTCCGCATCACCGCGAACGCTTGCCAGGTGTCCACACCGGGAGGGAGCGCGTACTTCGCGTCGTCGAGCCACAGGAGCTCGCTCCGATGCGTCGTCCCCCACGCGTAAGGCGCGCTCTCCATGATGCGATGGAGATCGACGCGCCGACCCGAGCCCGAGGGATCGAGCACCGAGCCGAGCATGACCTGTCCATTCCACGTGCGTATCCGCTGCTTGAGCCCCGTCTTTCGCATCGAGCCGGCGAGGGCGATGGTGACGAGCGATGTCGAAGACGCCGGACGAGTGGGCGGAGCTGGTTGAGGAATGGCGCGGGAGCCGGCAGACGGCGAGGGCGTTCGCG
>JBGAJR010000112.1:0-7178 GCA_044224815.1 Polyangiaceae bacterium | reverse complement strand
GAGCGGCGGCGCGCGCCCCGCGGGCGATGCGGGGCCAGACGCGCCGGCACCGACGATGGACGCGGGCGCTCCGCTCGATGCGGACGTAGACGCCGACGCCGCGCCGCTCCCGCGGTTCTGCGCGCGCGCCCCCCACACGTTCTGCGCCGACTTCGACGGCAGCACGCTCGACGAAGGCTTCACCGACAAACAAGAGGAGCTAGGAGGCGCGCTCTCCCGCGTGACGTGGCCCGGCCTCGACGGATCGCAGTCGCTCCTCGCGACGATGCCGCGGCGCGCCACGGCCAAAGGCTACGCGTCGATCTCGGTGCGCTCGGGCGGCGCGTGGCGCCGTCAGCACGTCGAGGCCGATCTCTACGTCGAGCCGCCGGCGTTCGAGGCCGGCGATTCGAATTTCGGCATCTTCTGTGTCGGCTACTACTTGGGCGCGACCGAGGACGGGGCGTGCATCTCGGTCGGTGCCAACTACTTCACGCTCGCGAAGGATTCCTCGACTCCGTTCCCCACCGGGCGCTGGGTGCACGCCGTGATGGATTTCGATCCCGGCGCGCGACGCGTGACCGGGAAGGTCGACACCATCGAGCTCGACGGTACCTTCGGCACGCCCACGAGCGGCGGCGCGCCGTCGAGCGTCTTTCAGATCGGGGTCCTCGGCTACAACGCGCCGTCCCCCGAGGCGCGCGTCCACATCGACAACTTCACCGTCGATGACGCCGTGATCTCTACGAAGCTGCGCCCTCCTGGGTCAGAGCCCCAAGGTGCCGCGTACGCCCGCGCCGAGCCACCCGTGAATCGCGAGGTACTCCTGGCCGACGTATGTCGCGTAGTTCTCGTAAGCGTCGGCGGCCGCATAGAGGAACGGGCCGAACGTGGCGCGCTTTCCGAAGTCGAAGCCTGCTTGGAGGTGGGCTTCGGGTGCCGAGGTGGATGCATCTTCCATGTAGTCCCCGCCATCGCGGCTGGCCATCAAGCGTTGAATGCCGATCCCGGCGGACGCCGAAGGCGTTGCAGGGAGCGCGTCACCTCGGAGCTCGAGCTCAGCGGCCGCGCGGAGGTAGAGCGGCTTGCAGGACCGGCACCCGTCACCAATCGCGGGCGCAAACTCGATGATGGCGCCCGCGCGAGCACGCCGGGACAACGCGCCCGCGAAGGTGAGTCCGACAGGAACGTAGACCCGCTCTTTGAACGGAGCCTGGTGCGCGATGGGGAGTCGAACGCTCGACATCACTCCGAGGGCCAAAGGCCTCTCCGCCGCGGGCGGCGTCGCTTCGGGCGGGTCGGTGCTCGCGTCGTCAGCGAGGGCAATGCGCGGAGTCACCGCGAGAAGCGCGAAGAGGAAGCGCGTAGCGACAGGCAGGGTCATCGCCGCACGGCGAGCAAGCCACGTGCCTCGACGAACCACCCGAATACGCGAGCGCTCCGCTTGGAGAGTTGCCACGAGGCTACGGGGTGAATGATCGACGGATCAGGGTCGAACTACGAATTACTTCCCCCGCGTCGGCTCAGCGGGCGTGCCGTCGCCTCACGCTCCCGAGGGACGTCGACGATCGCTGAGCCCGCGCACGCCGCGCACCACGCCGGCGAGCCCGAGCGCGAACGCGAGGCCAGCGCCGGCGAACGCGATCTTCAGTGGGGCGGGCAGCGTGAGCGCGTCGTCATGTGCAAAGTACACGCGCACCCCGGGGGCGCCGCGGGCGTCGATCTCCCACGCGTCGCCGGCCGCGGCGCGCGCGTGCACGCTGCAGTGGTGCCCGCCCGAGTCCTTGCCGATCGCGCTGCCGCCCTGGCGACGGACTTCGAGCGCGCAGGGCGCCGCGCCTTCGGGCGTATCGAGCCACACGACGTACGTCGTCGCGCTGAGCGCCGCGGACGTCTCGACCTTCTGCCCGGTCGCCCCGAGCTCGAAGCCCCACTCCGGATGCGGCGGCTCGACCAGCGTGAGCGTGTAGAAGCCGACGACGCACCCGGAGCCCGCGCCCCCGAGCGCGAGGAGCGCGCCGAGCACGAGCGTGACGAGGGGCGGAGCGCGCACGATCCTGAGCTACCACGACCGATTTTGTTGCAACGCAACAAAGAGGCTTGACGCCGCCCCAGCCCTCGCCAATGCGCGGTCCATGGTCCAACGCCTCGACATCGTCCCGCCGTCCCAGGAGCGCTACGGGAACCCCACGCCGCTCGGCCTCCTCGGGCTCGCCATCGCGTGCGGCGCGCTCTTGCCGATCGCGTTCGGACTCGTCGAGCCCAAGAACATCGTGGCCGCGCTCAAGACCGCCGCGGTCTTCAGCCTGCTCTTCGGCGGCGGCTGTCAGCTCCTCGCCGGGCTCATGCTGTTCGGCAACAAGAACGTGTACGGCGGCACCGTCTTCACCGCGTTCTCGTTCAACTGGGCCATCACCGCGTGGAGCCTGTGGAGCGTGGCAAATGGACAGGTCCCGGACCACACGACGGGCCTCGCCACCGAGGTGGTGCTGCTCATCATCTTCCTCGTGCTCACGTACGGCTTCGGCTTCTTCGCCAAGCTCCTCTTCTTCTTCCTCCTCGACGTCGATCTCCTCTTCGTCTTCCGCATCGTGCGCTCGGCCACCGGCACGCACGCGATGGACATGCCCATCGCCCTCGCCACGGTCGCCCTCCTCGTCATCAGCTTGTGGCTCGCGTTCGGCTCGCTCCTGAACGCTCGCCAGCAAGGTGCTCTTCCCGGTCGGCGGTCCCTTGTTCGCGGCGCCGCCGAAGGAGTCGCCCTCCTCGTTCGTTCGGCTCGCTCCGAACCGCGCGCTCTTCCCGGTCGGCGGTCCCTTGTTCGCGGCGCCGCCGAAGGAGTCGTTCGACTGGACGCTCCGCCGCGCGCTCTTTGGTGCGCTCTACACGCATTGGCAGTCGGCCGCGTTCCGCGAGATGCCGCTCGCCGATCTCCAGGGCAAGGTCGCGGGCACGACCGGCGGCCGCGACATCGGGCCCGAGCTCTTCTACCTGTCCGAGTTCGGCTACGTGAAAGTCACCACCGCCCCGACCGATGCGCACCGCATCGAGAGCGTGCGCCTGACCGCCCAAGGCATCGACATCCACGAGCAGTGGGTGCTCCACAAGTACGCCCTCGCCGCGCCCGTCAGCCACTGAGCGCGTCTGCCGATTCCGCGAACCCGTCGTCCGCGTCGCTGGCTCCTCCTCGTCAGGAGGTCGTCATGGCACATCGGTCGCTCCTTCGTCACGTCGTCGCCCTCGCTGGCCTGACTCTCGTCGCGTGCGGAGGAGACAACGGCCCCTCGGCGCCGGCTCCCTCCGGCGGCACCGTGACCGACGTTGCCGCTGCCGACCTTCGGTACCTGCGAGAAGAGGAGAAGCTCGCGCGCGACGTGTACCGCACGCTCTTCGAGCAGTGGAAGCTCAAGCCCCACGAGAACATCTCGGCGTCGGAGGAGACCCATACGACGCGCGTTCGCGACCTTCTTGCGTCATTCGGCGTCGCCGATCCCGTCACCGACGACACCGTCGGCACCTTCGTCAACGCCGACTTGCGCGAGCTGTATGCCGGCCTCGTCGCGACCGGGAAGAAGTCCGAGACCGCCTCGCTCGAGGTGGGAGCGACGGTCGAGGACTTGGATCTGCGTGACATCGAGCAAATGAAGGCGCGCACCGGCGACGCCAATGTCCTGAGGACGTACGCGGCGCTCCAGTGCGGCTCGCGCAATCACCTCCGCACCTTCACCGCGCAGCTCTCGGCTCGCGGCGTGACCTATGCGCCTCGCTACATCAGCGCGGCCGACTTTGCCGGGATCGTCTCCGCGTCGAACGAGAAGTGCGCCTTCTGACCGGCGGCACGACGAGCCGCGCCTCGCAGATCAACGGGCGCTGCAGAGCATGACGGCGGCGACCGCGGCGGGCAGTAGAAACACGAGCAGCGCGAAGGCCACCCGGTCCCTGCGGACGCCGATGTCCGCGCGCGCGGCCACCCCGAGCTGAAGCACCGCACCGATCGCCCACACGACCACGAAGAAGACGCTTCCGTCGTCGCTCCCGCCGCGAGTGCCGGGATCACACGCTGCGAGCCAGGCGCCCATGACGACCCACGGCAAAGCCTCTAGCGCGCCCGAGCTCCGCCATCGCCTCGAAGCACCAGCGACGTGGCGAGCCGGCGTCACACCGGTCCGTGGGTGTGCTCGTCCGCGATGACCACGTCGCAGGACGGAGCGATCAGATAGCCGTCTTGATGATTGACGATGATGCGTGAGAGCCCCATGCGCCGGAGCCGCGCGATCGTCGTGTAGAGACGCTCCAGCGCCGACGCGTGGCGTACGCGCACGCCCGGCCAGCCGGCCACGAGGAGGTCGTCGATGGCGACGGGCTTCCCGCGCTCGTCGCGGTGCGCCTCGAGGAGGCGCCGGAGCACGCCTCGCGCGACGGGCCGGCGTCCGATGAACGTGTCGCGGCCACCAGAGGCACGAAACCAGCTGACGTCCGGAGCCACGACGAGGCAGGGCCTCTCGGGAGGGATCGAAGGTCCCACGCTCCGTCTCACGACTCTCCGCGCGATGGCTTCTTCGAACGACGCGGACGGTTCGGTCGGAAGCGCGCCCGTGTCGAGGCCCATCGCGATGACCTCGATCGCTCGTTGGGTCCGGGCGAGCCGATGCTCGGTGAGATCGAGCGAGGCCCTCGCGAGGGTGGCCTTGGCCTCGGCATCACGACCCGCGATCTTGGCGAGGATCGCGCGGATGCCGGCCACGAATGCGAGGATCTGCGTGTCGCCCGATCGCTCCGCCACCGCGAGCGCCTCGGTAGCGCGCTCCTCCGCCTCGGCGTCGAGGCCCGCTTCGAGCGAGAGCGCGGCCAGCATGGTGAGTGCAAATCCGCGCTCGCGAGGCGTCGCGCTCGTGGCAAGCGCCTCCTCGTACAGAATCCGCGCTTGCGCCACGTCGTCCTGGAGATGCGCGATCGTTCCGAGCGCCCCGCTCACCGTCGCGTCGGGTGCGAGTCGCGCGTCCCGCCGCTCGCGAGCGGCCATTTCCAGCAAGGTCCGCGCCCGGGGAAAGTCCGCGCGATCCATCGCGGTCAGGCCCATTTGCGCCCGCACCGTCGCCACACCGAACGCGTCGTGCGCTCGCGCGTAAGCGTTCAACGCTCGCCGCATGCAAGCCGTTGCGAGCCGGTTGCGCTCTTGCTGAACCGCGATCACGCCGCGCACCCGCCACGCGCGCGCGGTGCAAAAGTGATCGTCGTCGCCGCGAAGCGCTCCGAGCGCGCGCTCGAGCGCCGCCGTGGCTTCACGTATCCGGCCGACGGCGAGAAGGATCGCGCCCCACGCCGTCAGCATTCGTCGCTCGACCCGCGAGTCGCCCACGCCGAGCGGCACGACGGACTCGAAGAGCCGAAGGTGCTCTTGCGCGCGACCCGCCGAGAGCAGGGGAAAGACGACACGCCAAGCGAGCTCGGCGACCAAATCACGGCGCGTGGGGATCGCGGCGCGCATGAGCGACTCGAGCTCGGGCATCAGATCCTGCACCGCGCGCGCGGCGCGCGACGTGGAGCACTCGTCCAGGCCCCAGCTCGCGGTCACGTCGATGAGCCACCGCTCCCAGCGCACCGCCGCTTCGGGCCCGCGATGGCGCGACGCGAAAGTGGCCGTGAGCGCGCCCATGTGGAATCGCGTGACGTCGGACCGGGTGATCGTCTCGAGCCAGGAACGCGTGACGAGCTCACGAAGGCCGAGCTCCACCGCGTCCTCGTCGTTGCCGCCCACGACCGCGGCGAGCGCGCTCCGATCGAAGCTCCCGCTGAACACCGAGACGGCGGCCGCGAGCGACCGGGACGTGGGAGATAGCGCATCCCACTCGGCTGCCAGCACGCGCTCGATCGATCGATGACGCGCGGGGGTGTCGGCGAGGCCGCTCGTCAGGACGCGAAAGGGCGCGGTCCGCAGCGCCGCCGCGAGTTCGCCGACGCTCATGGTCGCGAGACGTTCGGCGGCCAGCTCGATCGCGAGCGGATTTCGGCCCACGCGCTCGACGATCTCTTCACCCATTAGCCGATCGGGTTCATCCTCGAGATGGAGGTCATCGCGGACTGCGCGTCCGCGCTCACGTAAGAGGGCGAACGCGTCCGCGCGGGGAAGCGGGCCCAACGGCACCGCGGCTTCTCCGTGAACGTCGAGCCGCGAGCGGGTGGTGACGAGGAAGCGGAGCGCGGGGTGGGCGCCCAAGTGCTCGGTGAGCACCGCAGCAAACCCCGAGCACTCCAAGTCGTCGATCACGACGACGGTCGGCGCATCCTCCCCGAGACCGCTGAGCACGCGCGACAGCTCGGCGCCGAGCTCGGGATCCGAGAGGCCCGCCGCCGCGATGAGCTCGACTCTCGCCGTTCGTCGTGACGCGGCGATGGCCCACGCCGCCGCGACCCGGGACTTGCCGATGCCGCCCGGCCCCACCAGAGTAACGAGTCGGCAATCGCCGCCGAGCACCTGGTCGAGGTGCACGAGCGTGTCGGCGCGCCCGATCATCCCGTCCGGGGCGCTGAGCAGTCTCGCGGTCGGCCGCACACCCAAATTGTCGCATGACCGACGCGCGGCACGGCGATGGCGTGCCGAAAATGACAGACGATGTCAGGCCGTCATTCGGCATCGAAATGGGATGGTTTTCCCCGGGTAGCGCGCCCGTCGTGCGCCCTTGAGGAGGGGAGACGTCATGTCACGATGTTCGTTGGGGATCCTGGCGTTGACCGGGGCCGTGCTCTGGCTGGGGGCTGGATGCGCCAAGAAGAAGCGCGCCCATCTCGAGAACGATGAGCCCGCCCCTGCCGGGAGCGCCGCGGTCACCACGGCCCTCGACCGCTTCCCGCTCGACCCCGCGGTCCTCGGCAGCAAGAGCTACCCGCTGAAGACCATCTCGACGTCCAACCTCGCGGGCCGCATCAAGGAAGGTGCGGCGTCGACGTGGCCGTTCACGCTGGTCGACGCACGGAGCCGCGTCGAATACGAGAACGAGCACATCATCGGGTCGATCAACGTGCCCGCGGAGAAGATCGAAGTTGCGCTGCCCGTGGCCGTTCGGGAGCGAGAGCGTCAGGTGCTCTTCTACTGCAACGGCCCGGCGTGCACGAAGAGCCACAAGGCGGGCCGTGCGGCCATCTCGGCGGGCTACCGCGACGTCGGGATCTACGACGAAGGCATGCCAGCGTGGAAGGAG
>JBGAJR010000056.1:0-52801 GCA_044224815.1 Polyangiaceae bacterium | reverse complement strand
ACGAAGACCTGGCCGTCGTAGCGCTTGCGCGGGTGGACGACGAGGACGCCGGCGGCGGCGATGAGGAGCGAGGCGGCCGACTCGTAGATCTGTGTAGGATGCACGTGACGGCTCCACGTCATGTCCGTGGCGAGTAGGCCGGCCTTGAACTGCTGCAAGCTCGCCGGGCTATGCGGCGGGAACGAGAGCCCGACCGGCGCGTTCGTCTCCACGCCGAAGCAGCAGCCGGCGAGGAGGCAGCCCATGCGACCGAACGCGAGGCCGAGCGGCACCGCGAAGCCGGCCATGTCGGCCGCCTTCCAGAACGGGAACTTGTCGCGCCGGAGGAGAAACACCGCCGCGCCCACCGAGCCGATGAGGCCGCCGTAGTACGTGAGGCCGCCGGCCCAGAACTTCGCCCACGCGAAGCAGTCCGCTTCTTTCGGGTGGCAGACCTTGGCTGCCGCGTCCCACACGCCGCCGTACGCCTCGGAGATGCAGTCGGATTGGCCGATGGGCCAATTCACCTTCGACGGATCGGTGCAGAGGTGCACGTAGTCCCAGAAGTAGCCGTCGACGAGCACGTGGAGGATGCGGCCGCCGCCCACCCCCGCGATGAGCATCGCGATCCCGAGATCGACGATGACGTCCGGGTTCTGTCCGATGCGACGCGCCCACACGACGCCGAGCAGCGTGGCGAACATGAAGCCCGTCACGAGCATCGTGAAGTAGGCGGGAAAGCCCAGATCGAAGAGGCGAAAGAGCTCGGGGCGCAACGCCGGGAGGATAGCAACGAATCCGGCGGACCGCCTGCCGCGCGGCGAGCGCATCCGCCCGGAGCTGAGCGGTTTGGACCGCTTCGTGCGCAATGCGCGCTTCGGACTACATGAGGGCACGCGCGTGGCGGGAGTCCCTTGCCGGCGCTTCTTCATCGGAGGTCATCGCATGCGGACGTCGCTCTTCGGGTCGGTCATCGGAACGCTCTTCTTCGTGCTCGCTGCTGGCTGCTCGAGCCCGGCAGACGATCGCGACGCGGACACCGTCAGCGAGTCCGCGCTCACCACGTCGACGAAGCTGAGCGCCGCCGAGCTCGCCGACACGAAGGCCGAGCTCCGCGCCATCGCGTACGCGAACATCGAGCAGATGAGGGACTTCGACGGCGTGCGCGCCGAGATCCAGCCGCTGGTCGACAAGCTCGCGAAGCACTTCGGCCGCCGCCCGGCGTCGGCCAAGGTGCCGCTCGTCGCAGGCGCTTGGCACCAGATCTGGAGCGACTTCCCCTACCCCGGCACGTCGCTCATCAAGATGGACCCGCGCCAGGTCTACCAAGTCGTCTCGAGCGATGGGCACTACTACAACCTCGGCGATCAGCGCGCGTTCTACGTCCTCCCCACGACCGGGATTCTGCGCGGCGCGTGGGAGCTCGATGGCGACGCGCTCCGCGTCCACTTCACCGACGTGGGCTTCCGCTTCGGTCGCTTGAAGCGCAACGCCGACCTCGTCGAGATGGCCGACGAGCTCGAGTCGGGCGACCTCTCGAAGCTCGGGCTTCCGGGCGGCGGCGCCGCGCCCAAGGGACCGGTAGGAATCTACGGCTCGCTCGAGACGCTGTACGTCGACGCCGACCTTCGCATCGAGCGTGGCAGCCAAGACGACTACCTCGACGCGTCGGGCAACGTGCTCGTCCCGGGCACGACCGACAAGCTCTTCATCCTCGATCGCGTGAACGTGCCGGTGAAGTGAGTCAGGCGCGGCCGCGCGGGCGCCAGCGCTCGCCGGTCTCGCAGTCGATGTGCACGAGGCCGACCGCGTCGGGAGCAATGTCGATCGCGCCCAGCACGATCGGGAGGCGGAACCGGCGCGGACCGATCGAGCCCGGATTGAACACGGCGAGATCGCGATCACGGCTCAAGAACGGCATGTGAGAGTGCCCGCACACGACGAGCGACGCCTCCTCGGAGCGCGCGGCGCGTCCCACGTCGGCGCGGAGCTTCGGTCCGTAGACCGCGACGTGGGTCATGTACATCCGGACCGCCACGCTCGCGTCGCCGCGCACGAGATCGATCACCATCGCGTCGGGCACGTCCGGCGCGTGGGTGTCGATGTTGCCGCGCACCGCGAACACGGGCGCGAGATCCGCGAAGCGATCGAGCACGCCGAGATCGCCGATGTCGCCCGCGTGGAGAATCGCGAGCGGCGACATGGCCTCGACGCGCGCGCGGGCCTCCGGGTGCGGCGACGAGTGCGTGTCGGAGATCACGGCGATGCGGGCGCGCCCGTCGGGCGGCAAGGTCACGGTCGCGCGTCTCAGCGTGGGCGGCACCGTGGCGTGTGTAGCACGTCACGCGTGGCAGCGGACTCACGCGCGCTTGAGCGACTTCGCCAGGCGGAATCCCAGCGCCATGCCGCGCGTCGTGGCCGTGACTCCGCCGCGCGAGGCGACGCGGCACCACTGCGCGTCGGTGTTCCATGCGCCGGAGCGCACTTGCCGCATCGTCGCGTCGCCGCGGGCGGTGCCGGGCGGGGGCTCGGGCTCGGCCAGGAACGCGGCGGCTGAGGCCACTCCCAAGTAATCGCCCATCCACTCGCGCACGCCGCCCGCGACGTCGCGCACGCCGTAGGGCGAGACGTCGCTGGGAAAAGAGCCCACGGGCTCGGGCTGATGCACCCACGGCCGCGACTCGCGCATCTTGCAGAAGGTCGCGTCGAACTCGTTGCCCCACGGGAACGCGCGACCGTCGACGCCGCGCGCCGCCTTCTCCCATTCGGCTTCGGTGGGGAGCCGGTACTCGACGCCGTCTCGCTCCGAAGCCCATCGTGCGTAGGCGATCGCGTCGAACCAATCCACGAGGATGACCGGGAGCCGCCAGAGGTGCCCCTCCTCCGCGGGGAAGCGACGCGCGGCCTCCCCTTCGATGAGGATCGCGCTCGGGCGGAAGCGGCCGTCCTCGCCGCGCTCCACGACCAGGCCCTCTGAGCCGCGGCTGTCTTGGGGCGCGCGCTTCGCGGCGAGCGCCGGATCGCGCGCGGCGAGCTCGTCGAGAAACGTGCAGTACTCACGCATCGTGACCGGGAGCTCGGCGATCGCGAAGTCGTCCACCTCCACGATGCGCTCGGGCACGGCGTCGTTGGCGCGCGGATCGCCGCCCATCACGAAAGCGCCGCCCGGAATGAGCACGAAGCCCTCGCCGATCGCGTCGTCGCGGTAGAGATTCACTGCAATCGACGCGCGCTCGCCCCGGCGAAGCGCGACGGGCACCCGCGCGGCGCGATACCCCGGCGCGGTCAGCGTCACGAGGTAGCTGCCCGGCTCGAGCTCCACGCCGGACACGGGTGCGGGCCCGAGATCGGCGACGAGCTCGGTGACGCGTCGATGGTCGCGCTCCACCCACCGCTCGACCCGAACGGCGGCTTCGTGGTGTCCGGGCACATCGATCGACATAAGCGCCGGCGCCGAGAGCCGCTCGCGGTAGATGCCGCGATCGTGCTCGCGCACTTGCGCCTCGTAGTGCGCGACCTCGGCGAGTCTTCGCTCCTCGCGCGCTCGCTCCGCGCGGAGCCAATAGAGGCGCGCGAGACCGCGATGCGCCTCGTCGCATGCGGCGTCGTACGCGAGGGCCTGGGTGTAGAGCTCGATGGCCTGCGCGAGCGCGATCCCGGCGGCGATCTCGGCGTCGCGCGCGCGCGCGGTCGCGTCCCACGCTGGGCGTTTCTGCTCGATGGGATCGTACGGGCGCACGTCGCGGAGGAGCGCGCGCGCCTCGCGCTCCGCGTCGCGTCGCTCGGTTTCGAGACGCTCGAACGCGACGACGGGCTCCGCGGCCGCGCGCACGAGCCGGCGCGCCTCGGTAGCGCGGCGCTCGCGCTCTTTTGCGCCCTCCAAGAGCTCCGCGAGCCGGCGCGCGACGTCTTCGGCGGTGCGCGGCCGCGCGGCGGGATCTTTCGCGAGGAGCTCCATCACGAGATCCTCCAGGAGGAGCGGACAGCCGGGCGCGAGCGTGCTCGGGCGCGGAGGCGCGTCGTCGGAGGTGGCGCGCAGCGTGGCCAGAACGCCGTCGCGCTCGAACGGCTGCACCCCCGTCACCATCTCGTAGAGGACCACGCCGACCGCAAAGAGATCGACGCGACCGTCCCAGTCGCGCGCGCCCGCGAGGATCTCCGGCGCGATGTATCCGGGCGTTCCGCCGGCGACGATCCCTTCCTCGGTCGCCGCGTCGTCGCGGGTCCGGGCGAGCTCCCAATCGGCGACGTAGACCTCGCCGAAGTCTCCGAGGAGCACGTTCTCCGGCTTCACGTCGGCGTGCACGACGCCGCGTGCGTGCGCGTACGCGAGCGCTTGGCACATCGCCATCGCGACGCCCACGAGGCGCGTGAGCGTCCAACCTTCGGCGTGAGGCTCGCCGCGCGCTCGCGCCGTGAGCACGTCGCGCAGCGTGCGCTGCTCGACGACGCGCATCGTGTAAAACGGCGACCCATCGGCGGCGACGCCGTGATCGTAGATGGGCACGATGTTCGGGTGCTCGAGGCTCGCGGTGAGGCGCGCCTCGCGCTCGAAGCGCGCGGCGGCTCCGCCCACCTCTTGGGCCCCGCGAAGGAGCGTCTTCAAGGCGACGGTGCGCCCGAGGGCGGCGTCGTGCGCCGCGACGACGTCGGCCGATCCGCCCGCGCCCAGGCGACGCTCGACGCGATAGCGAGTGGGCGGCGTCGGCGCGCGCTCGGTCGGCGGAGGCTCGTCACGCGAGACGAAACCCGACCCTCGCACGCGCGTCCGAGGACGAGGGACCGGTGCTCGCGTCCGCATGAACCGAAGATGTCGTGCACGGCCGATGCCGCGGACGATCGCCGTGCATCATGCGGGCACGGCAGAAATCGCCCGTCTTTTCATGAGGTAGGACGAGGTGCGGTGAAGGCGTTGCCGATCGCGCCACTGTCACTCGCGAGAGACACGCGTGGATCGCGCGCGGACCGCGAGCTCACTTTTCCTCAGCGAGCCAGTCGAGAAGCGAGCGCGCGGGCCCGAGCTCGGCGAGCTCCCGCAGCACGAGATCGTGGTTGCCCCAAACGACGTCGGCGTCGGATTCGGCGCGCGCGGCGATGCGCTCGCAGCCGAGGACTCCATCGCGATCGGCGTAGAAGCCGTACGTGCGACACGCCGTGGGCCGGGCGTCGTACACGCGGCAGAGGCCGGTGGCTTGGTCGAGGAGCGGGCACACGATCGGCCGCTCCGCACCACGCGCCCGGCGCTCTGCGACCGCGTGATCGACCGCCGCGCGCGCGTCGCTCGCGAGCGCCGCGATCGCCGGAGCGAGGCGCGCCCACTCGGCGGCGTTCATCTCGGGCACGGACGCGAGCGAACGACAGCACGCGTCGCAGCCGGCGTGACAAGGCCAGTCACCGGCGCTCGTTAGGGACGTGCGCGCCGCCACCTCGTCGGTGATGACGACGAGCCGCCGCGCGGCGCTCACGTCGCCGCTCTACTTGGTCTCGGCCGGTGCGTCGCCGTGCGCGGACGGTGCATCCGCGGGAGGCGTCGGCTCGGCAGGCGCAGCCGGAGCGTCCGTAGGCTCGGGAGCCGCAGCCGGAGCTTCGGTCGTGGCAGCGGCGGCCTCGAGCGCGGGCGCTTCGGGAACGGCGAGCCGCTTGGGGCGCTTGGACGAGAACATGTCGACGGCCATCAAGCCGACGCCGACGCAGATCGCGATGTCGGCCACGTTGAAGGTCGGCCAGTGATGCGGCTGATCCTTCCAGATGCCGTGCGCGTCGATGAAGTCGATGACGTGACCGTAGCGAATGCGGTCGTACACGTTGCCGAGCGCGCCGCCCAAGACGAGCGGGAGGCCCCACTTGAGCGCTCGCTGCGTGTGGAGGAGGCGCCGGTACAAGCTGACGATGAACGCGATCGCCGCGACCGACACGAGGAGGAAGAACGGCCGACGCACGTTCTCGCTGGTCGACTGAAGGAGGCCCCACGCGCCGCCGCGGTTCTTGGCGAGCACGAGATCGAGCTGGAGCGGGCCCTTGTTCCAGATGTGGACGATCCCGGGGTACCCGTCGAGGTTGCGCTCCGCCCAGATCTTGGTGCCCACGTCCGACACGAGGGTGATGAGCGAGACGACAGTCAGAAAGACGTACGACGGGCGGCGCGCCGGATCGGCCGGAATGTCGCGACCGGCGCCGCGCGGCGTACCGAGGCGCTCGACGCCAGGGGCCACGAGGGCGTCATCGGGCGAGGCGGTCGTCTCGGGCGCTGCTTGGGCTTGATCCATCGAAAAACTCAAGGGTGCGCGGGGGCGACGCCGCGCGGAGCCAACGCTTCTACGCGAACACTCGGCATCGGTCTAGTGCAGGAGGGGAATCGAAGGGCGCCCGGCGTGCTCCGTTCTTCTCTCTGCTCTTCTCTTCCGGGGGATCGAAGGGGGGCCGAGCTCATAGCGAGGCCCCCTTTCGGCGAGAAGCGCACCGAAGCGAAGCGGAGGGTAGCGACGAGCCAAGGGTGGTGCAGGAGGGGAACCCTCCTGCTAGAAAAACCCGATACATCTGTTTAGTATTCGCGTCATGCCGTCTCCGCCCTGGGCCACCGCGCGCGGCCTCGCGCACGTCGTCGATCACTGGCTCGAGAGCCGCACGGTCAAGCCGTGCTTTCAAGCCGACGAGGTCGTGCCCGGGCGCGACGCCGACACCGTGCCCGTGCCCGAAGGGCTCGCGCCGGCGCTCACCCGCGCCCTCGCCGCGCGTGGCGTTCGATCGCTCTACTCGCACCAGGCCCAAGCCTTCGACGCCGCGCGCCGCGGCCGCTCGTTCGTGGTGGCGACGCCCACCGCGAGCGGCAAGAGCCTGTGCTTCCACCTGCCGGTGCTTCAAGCGCTCCACGACGACGACGACGCGCGCGCGCTCTACCTCTTCCCCACCAAGGCCCTCTCACGCGATCAAGAAGCGAGCGTGCGCGCGCTCCTCGAAGAGGCCGGCACCGCGCGCGGCAAGAGCCTCGGCTCCGCGGTCGTGTACGACGGCGACACGCCCGGGGACGCGCGGCGCGCGGCGCGCGAGCGCGGCGGCATCGTGCTCACCAACCCGGACATGCTGCACACCGGGATCCTTCCGCATCACGCGAACTGGGCGCGCACGTTCCAAAACCTCAAGTACGTCGTCGTCGACGAGATGCACATGTACCGCGGCGTCTTCGGATCGCACGTGGCCAACGTGCTCCGACGCCTCCAACGCATCGCGGCGTTCCATGGCGCGAAACCCATCTTCATCGGCGCGACTGCCACCATCGGCAACCCGCGCGAGCACGCCGCGCGCCTCTTCGGCAAGACCGAGGACGAGATCGAGCTCCTCGCCGAGAGCGGCGCGCCGCGCGGCGACCGGCGCTTCTTCTTGTTCAACCCGCCGGTGGTCAACGCGGAGCTCGGCATCCGCGCGAGCTACGTGAAGCAGGTCGTCATGCTCGCCAAGGATTTGGTGCGCGCGCGCGTGCCCACGATCGTCTTCGGCGCGTCGCGCAACAGCGTCGAGGTCATGCTTCGGTATCTGCGCGACGCCATCGCGCCGGAGATCGATCCGTCCAAGGTCATGGCGTACCGCGGCGGGTACCTGCCCGCGGAGCGGCGCGAGATCGAGCGAAAGCTCCGCGACGGCGAGCTCCTCGCCGTCGTCGCGACCAACGCACTCGAGCTCGGCATCGACATCGGCGATCTCGACGCGGTGATCTGCGCGAGCTACCCGGGCTCGGTCGCGGCGATGTGGCAGCGCTTCGGCCGCGCCGGGCGCCGCGGCGCGCTCAGCATCGCGGTCCTCGTCACGTCGAGCGCGCCGCTCGATCAGTACCTCGCGCAAGACCCGTCGTACCTCCTCGGCGCGCCCGTCGAAGAGGCGCGCATCGATCCCGAGAACGTCGAGATCCTCGTGCAGCACCTGAAGTGCGCGGCGTTCGAGCTCCCGTTCCGCAAGGGCGAGACGTTCGGCCAGCTCCCGCCCGAGGAAACCAAGGAGGCCTTGGATTTCTTGGCGCGCCACGAGGTCGTGCACGAGTCGAACGGCACGTACCACTGGGCCACGGACACCTACCCGGCCAACAACGTGTCGCTCCGCAGCATCGGCTGGGACAACGTGGTCATCGTCGACGTGGAGCACGACAAGGCGATCGGCGAGCTCGACTGGCGCGCCGCGCACACGATGCTGCACGAGCAGGCGATCTATCAGCACGACGGCGAGACCTGGCAGGTCGAGCGCTTCGACTACGAGAACCACAAGGCGTTCGTGCGCAAGGTCGAGCCCGACTACTACACCGACGCGATGACCTACACGCAGATCAAGGTCCTCGAAGAGAGCGCCACGGGCGCGCTCGTGCCGGCCAACGCCACGGCCGGGCGCGAGCCGTGGGCGAGCGGCTGGGGCGAGGTCGCGGTCTTGGAGAAGGTCGTCGGCTACAAGAAGATCAAGTTCTACACGCACGAGAACGCGGGCTACGGCGACGTGCGCTTGCCCGAGATGCAGATGCACACGACCGCGTTCTGGCTCACCGTGCCCGAGGCGGTCGTGGCCGAGCTCGAGTTCGGTCGCGCCGCCGCGGTCGACGCGCTCCGCGGCATCGGCCTCGCGTTCGAGACGTGCGCGACGCTCGCGCTCATGTGCGATCCGCGCGATCTCGGCACCACGCTCGGCGACGCGGAGCCCGTGCCCGAAGAAGAAGGCGATGGCGATGGCGACGGCGCCGCGCGCTTCGTGCCGAAGAAGGTGATGGGCGGCGGCCCCAAGTACAACCCTACCCTCTTCGTGTACGAGCACGTTCCCGGCGGCACCGGCCTCGCCGAGCGCGTGTACGAAGAGCGCGCCACCTTGCTGACGCGAACGCTCCGCCTCATCGAGCGCTGCTTGTGCGCCGATGGATGCCCGGCGTGCGTGGGCCCGGTCGTCAGCATGACGCCCCCACCGAACGCGCCCGCGATCCCCGCCAACGACGTCGCCCCGCCGCCCGCCGTGTCCGGCTACTCACGCAAAGCCACCGCGCTCACGCTCCTCCGCTTGGCCATCCCGGTGGCGTGACGTGAGCCAGCCGGCGGGCACGGCTCTCGGTGGCGTGGTCGCTGGCGAGCGAATTTTGGCGCGGCCGCGTCGAGTAGCCCGGAGCGTCTGCCCGCCGAGGCCGCCGCTCCGACCGCGGACCGCGCTCAGCCCCCCTTCGCGCAGGAGAGCGTCACCACTTGGTTGTCGGCGCCGGACAGGAGGCTCACAGTCTTCCGCGCGCCGCCGCTGCACGTGTACTCGAGGGTGAAGCTCGGCGACTGGCCGGTGCGGTCGTAGTCGGTGCGTCCGAGCGCGACGGGATCGAGCTTGAGGTCACACGCTGCGCGGTTGCCGCAGAGGAAGTGGACGTCCGACGTGATGTCGTTGCTCGTGGGATCGAACCAGAGGCCGTAGGTGACGTTCGCGGAGACTTGGCCGAAGCGCGCGATCGCGATCTGAATGCGCGGTTGCGCCGCGCTCTTGTCGGACCAGGTCTTGAACACGATCTGCGCGTCCATGAGCTTCCTCCGCATCTCTCGCTTCGCCTGGCGGGAGACATGGTTCGCGTGGTCGTTGCGGTCGTTCTCGCACGCGACGCGCCCCTTCACGTTTCCGTAGTCGCCGGAAGTGATCGGCGCCCACGTCCAGGCATTCGGGCCGTAGTCGGAGTACGCGTACCAACCCGAGTCGGGCCACATCTTGATGTCGAAGGGGCCATAGCTGTCGGCGTAGTGACACGCTGTGACCTTTGCCTCGCGATCCGCACCGACCTTGTCGAGGATGAGCTTGTTGAAGAGCTCCGTCGCCTTGAAGAAGGCCGCCTCTTGTTCCGCCATCCGCGCTTGGTGAGCGGCCGTTTGCGCTGCGAGGTCGACGGACGGGTCCTTCGCGGCGGCCTCACGCAGAAGAAGGAAGGCCTCTTCCTGGAGGAGCCGCTTCTCCGCTGCGAACCGGCCGAGCGCGTCTTCGTCGATCGTCCTCCGCCCTTGGTTCACGTCGTCCGCGAGGGTCTGCGCCATGAGGTTCAGGAGGCTGCTCGACCCGTTCTTGCCGACGAGCACGTCGTTGACCGTCGCGAGGTCGCTCCAGCGGAGCGTGCCCTGGAGCGCCTGGTTGGTCGCCACGGCGTCAAGGAAGCGCGAGAGCACCGCGGGGTCGGTGGACGCAGAGGCGACGCGGTACCCGTCCCAGAGCGCCGACATCTCGTTCGTCTTCGAGAGCGCGACCACGTTGAGCACGTCCTTGTGGCTCGTCGTGACCGCCGTCTGCAGCTCTGCCACCGCGTCCTTGAGCGCCGTGATGTCGGCCTGGACCGCGTTCACCGCCTCGAGGATCTGGCCCGTCGAGATCTGGGCCTGCCCGTACTCTTGGTAGCTCTTGATCATCGAGACGATCTCGACGGCGGCTTTCGCTCCCGAGATCACGCTACCCGCCGCGATCGCCTGCTGGGTCTGTCCGAGCGACACCTCCGAAGGCTCGGCGTCCGTCGGCGCGGCGCATCCGACGGTGGGGGCCGCCAGAGCGAGGGCGAGGGCGAGGGCGACCGACTTCTGGAGAGAGATGCGCATGGGTGCGAGGCTCCTGCTGACGAGGTGAAGGCCGAGCGCTCCGCAGCGAACCATCCGCCGCTCCGCGCTCGTGACACCCCTTCAGCAGGCCACGTGCCACGCCGACGTTCTTGTCATTTCAAACATTTGCAAGCACCTGTCCCAACAGGCCAAGTGATACGTCTCGCTGATACACGATACAGGTAGCGCTCGCCGCAGCCCCGCGACGTGAGCCTCACGCGCGGGCCGCTCCCGGTTCGACGAGCTCGTCGCGCGTTCGCGGCTGACAGAGCGAGCGCGGAGCGCGGAGCGCGGAGCGCGGAGCGCGGAGCGCGGAGCGCGGAGCGCGGAGCGCGAGCCGTCGCCACCGGGCGCTAGAGTCGTGAGCGCGCGGTGACGGCGCGACGGACCGGATCCCGCAGTAGGCGACGCGGCCAACGCACGTTGTCGCAGGCGGTCAGCCGCCGCCCAAGTGGCGGAAGAACGGCGAGATGACGCCATCGAGCGCCCGCAGGACAGCGTACCCAATGCCCATGGCGATCGAACCGAGGCAAATGACCACGACCGCGACCTTGAAAGATGCGGATCGGCGCTGCCGCCGCTCCCGCTCGGCCTCGAGCTCGATGCCGAGAGCTTCCAGCTCAGCATCCAAGCGGTTGCCCCGATAGGTCACGGCGCGTTGGACGTGTCGTGCGGCTCCGCATTCAGACCCGGCTGCGCCGCTTTGCCGGGAAGCGGGGCATTTCCGTCCGTGGCGCGCCGAAGCAAGTGGACGCGCGACCTCGAGCCGCAGAACCGCCAGCCGCTACTTGCGTGTGAAGAGAGCTCGGCCCTATCGGGCCGCTGTTCGAGATCGCGGCGCAGACCTTCGACCGCCGCGCGAAGCGTACGGAGCTCAGCGGCGTGCTCACGCACCGCGCTCTCCAGGACCGAGATGCGCTCCGACAGCCGACGCTCGAGATCGTCGATCTTGGCGGAAAGCTCCTCGCGCATCGACACCATGCCTTCGGCCAAGCCGCGCACGTTTCCATCGACGCGCTCGAGCACGACGCCCACCGCGCGGAGGTCGGCGTGCAGGCTCGCCTGCGACGCCAAGATCGCGTCCCGCGTGCCCTGAAACTCGGCGCGCGTGACGTACGGCTCCGCGCTCGCTGTCGCGGTCGATGACCTCGTGGCACTTCGTTTGGTAGCCATCCCTCTCGTCGTTGCACGACGCGGGCCACGGATCAACGCGCAGACTCCGCGGAGTTTCTGCACAGGCCCATGTCGGCGGACACTTTCGACTGTCCTGAGGACAGGGAGCGCATCCGGCTCATGCGCTACGTCGATGACGACGTTCAGCGGGCGGACTGGAGAAGCGTGGCGAGGCTCTCGGCGTCGTTGGCCGCGGCCACCGCGTCTTCGCGCCGCACGTCGCCGGCCACGACGCGGTCGGCGAGGCTGCGCTCGAGCGCGATCATGCCTTCGCGACGCCCCGCCTGCATCACGTTCGCGAGCTGCGCGGTCTTGCCCTCGCGCACGAGGCTCGCGGCCGCGTGCGTCATTCGCAGGACCTCCACGGCGGGAACGCGACCGGCGGCGCGCGCGCGCGGCAAGAGCCGTTGGGCGACGACCACGCGGAGGGCGTCCGCGAGCTGGGTGCGAACCTGACTCCTTCGCGCGTCGGGGGTCGCGTCCACGATGCGCTCGATCGCCGATGCGGCGCCGCCGGAGTGGAGCGACGCGAACACGAGGTGTCCCGTTTCGGCGGCCGTGAGCGCGAGCGCGATCGTCTCGGGGTCGCGCATCTCGCCGACGACGAGCACGTCGGGATCCTCGCGGAGCGCGTCGCGCAGCCCGGCCGAGAACGTCGGGACGTCGCGCCCCACCTGACGCTGCCGAACGATCGACGCGCGGCCCGGCGTGAGCGCGTACTCGATGGGATCTTCGAGGGTGACGAGCACGATGGACCGCTTTCGGAGCGCCTCTTGCGCGAGCGCGGCGAGCGTCGTCGACTTGCCGGCGCCGGTGGCTCCGCAAACGATCACGAGGCCGTGCGGAATGTCGACGAGATCCTCGAGGTCCACCGGGATGTTCAGGCTCGTGAGCGAAGAGGGCGTGCGCGCAAAAAATCGAATGGCCGCGGCGAGCCCCGAAGACGCGCGGTAGACGTGGAGGCGCGCACGGCGTCCGGCGTCGATGTCGACCGACGCCTCCATCGAGTGCCCCTCGGCGATGGACGCACGCGCCTCTCCGCCGAGGGCGAGGAGCTCCGCCACGTCGATGAGCCCTTCGTCATCGAGCGGCACGAGTCGTCCATCGACCCGAATGACCGGCGTTTGCGCGTCGGCGACATGAAGATCGGTGGCGCCGCTATCGAGGGCGCGTCGCACGAGCGGCGACGCTTCGAGCGCCGGTCGCCACGACGTCGGGGCGACATCGCGCGCGGGCTCGCTCGGCGGTGCGCGCTCCCCTGCCGGCGCCGCTTCGCGGACCGCGACCGGCGCGGAGAGCCGAGGCGCCGACGAACGCACGAACTGCGCGTCGAAGCCGCCGCTCGGTCGCGCCGTGAGGCACACCTGAAACGGGACGCCCGACTCGGTCACGTAGCCGACGTCAACGCGGCCTCGCTCACTGAGCACCTCCTCGCGATCGGGCGAGAGCAGCTCACCCAGGAGCTCGCGCAGCGTGACCTCGTCCGTGGCCGGCATGTTGAATCGCTTCGGCGATCCGTGCGCGAGCATCTTCGGCTCGCGGTCGGTCCCGACGCGAAGCTCGTTCGCGCCTTGGCTGAGGACGATGGAGAGAATGCTGTCGACGCGCGCCATGTGCCCCCAACGACGGGTGAGCACGTCAACATATTCCGCGCCTGACGCTTCGGCTCGCTGTTCACGTGCGGCCGGGCTCGGGACTCACGACGTCAGGTTCGCTGAGCACGACCTCGTCCACCTGTTGGCGAAGCCTCTCGAGGACCTCTCTCATGTCCACCTGCCGGCGCTTCATCTCGCGCCTCGCCCACCCCATGAGACGCCAGACGGTGAGGAGGCTCATGCCGTCGGAGCCGAGCGCGAGGGTCGAACCGCAGGAACAGTTGGCCAGCGAGATGGTGCCTACCGGCGCCACCGGTTGGTAGTTGCCTTCGTCCGCGTCGTACGAGATCGGCGCCCCGACGTGAGAGGTATTCAGAAGGTACTCCTTGAGGGACCTGAAGACGCGACCGCAGCCGCTGCAAGTCTTTGGGAACTGCCGCTCGAGGTGTGCGCGCGTCGCGCGAATCACGTCGGCTTCGTTCATCCACGTCCTGTTGCCCGAAGGCAGAAGGGCGACCCGCGCCCCCCCGGCTTTCGCCCCGGCGTGGGCCTCCTGCGCAGCGTTCGCGGATTCGGCGTCATGTCGCGCTCTGGTTTCTGCATGTGGCCCGCTCAACCTCGCGGGGCGGCGACTTCACCCGGCAGCCGCGGAGGAGGAGACGACCGAGCGAACGAGCTCCTGAGACGTGAGCTCGCGAGCAGCAGCTTCCGCATGGCGAGCGCGTTATCGATAGTCTTGACGACGACATCGGGGCCGACCGGCTTGTTCAAGAAGCGGTAGATGCCACCACGGCCAATGGCTTGCGCCGCCTCCGCGAGCGACGCCGCACCGCTCATCAGGATACGGACCACGTCTGGATGCGACTCACGGATTCGAGACAGGAGCTCCGACCCGCACATCTCCGGCATGCGTTCGTCCGTCACGACGACGTCCACGTGCATACGGTTCACGATCTCGAGCGCCTCCGAGCCGCAAGACGCCCGCAGGACGACGTATGGCTCTCGGCGCAGCGCCCGCGTCATCGCGTCGAGGATCATCGGCTCGTCGTCGACGAGCAGGATCGTCGGCCGCGTGCGTAGGTGCGAAGCGCTGTCCATGCCCTGGCTCCTGTCGTCTGTGGGGCGCTGCCCAACCACCTTCGGGCGGCCCACGAGCGACGCCCAACGACGGGAACGGTCCCGACGAGCAACTCTGAAGGCGCGCCACGACGATTGGTGGGGTGGAAGGCCACAGCGGTGCCCCGATGGACTGCGCCGGTGCGGCTGAACGCTCGAGCGCGTCGACGTGACGCGGCGCTGCGGCGCATGGCGTCAGCCCTCGCCCGGGCGGTTAAGGGTTAAGGAACGGGGCATGCGCTCCCCAGGGTCCGGTCGAATCGGTCCATGACGCAATTCGACCCATCGCGCCCCGCGCATGACGCGCGACGAGATCTCCAGCGGTTGGGGATCGGCACGCCGCGTGCTCGACGTCGGCGCATGCTGCGTTCCACTCTCCTCGGTCTCGTCGCGCCCACCCTGCTCTCTCTCGCTGCGATCGCTTGCGGCGGCGCGGGTGATGATCCGAGCGCGCCAGTCGAAGACGAGGGCGCGCTCGCCAAAGGCGGCGCGGCCAAGGGCACCGTGCTCGTCACCGCGAAGGGCGAAGACGGATCGACGGCGGAGCTCTCGTTCTCGCTGCGCGAGAAGGCCGGGAAGCGCGTCGCCGTGATGGCGATCGACCGCGGCACGAAGCACGACGAGCTCGAGTGCTCGCAGCTCGCGAACCTCAAGGACAACGCCAAAGACGACGAGATCGTCACCCTCTGCGAAGAGCAGACCCAGCCGGGCTACGTCTACGTGAGCGTCTACGTGCGCTTCTTCCCAGGGAAGAACAAGCTCTCGATGGACGTCATCGCGTCGAACCCCGACAAGCTGACCAAGGCGCAGAGCGATCTCTACACGCTCGTGTCCGGCCTCCCGGTGAAGACGCCGCCGCCGCCGGCGGCCCACCCGGATTGGAACCACCGCGAGCAGACCAACGAGCTCCCGCTCACGGCCAAGCGCATGGGCGCCGATCCGTTCGGGGATCCGATCGCGCTCGGCGCGGCGACGCGCGATGGGCTTCGCGGCCCGCTCGGCGCCACGGTCCACGACACCAAGGGCTCACACCCGGGTGACTTCGTCGTGAATCGCCTCACCGCGTACACGGAGTTCAACACCTTCCTCTATCCGTTCGACGTCCAGGGCCAAGGCGTGGCCGGCGACCAGACGTGGCACTCTCGCTACGGCATGAAGGTGAGCGTCGCCGACGCCCAAGGCACGCCGAAGCTCGTCCCGGCCGCGGACGTCACCAAAGCGATGCGCGACGCCGTCGCCGCGCCCTGACCCTACGCCTCGGCCAAGCCGCCCAAATAGCGCCGGGAAAGCCGTTCAGGGCTTGCCCTCCCCTCGCATGTCCGTACGCTCGCAAGGATGCGCGTATTTGGCGTGGCCGGCTTGGGGTGGGCGCTCTCGGCGCTAGCGCCGCTCTCGGCGGTCGCGCTCGCGGCCTGCTTCGGCGGCGGCCCTCGCCTCCTCGCGCCTGAAGACGCCGGCGTCGCCGCGCCCGTCGACTTCGCGGACTCGGCCATTCCCGACGCGTCGAACGACGTCGACGTCGGCGATCCGTTCGCGGTCCTCGGCCTTCAGCCGTCGCACGGGCCGTGGAGCGGCGGCACGCACACGGTGATCCGCGGCCGCGGCTTCACGTCGAGCGTGCAGGTCTTCGTGGGCGGCAAAGAGGTCGAGCCGTCGGCCATCGTGGCGAGCGATCCGACGCGCATCTCGATCGTCACGCCCTCGGGCGCGACCGGCCCCGCCGACGTGACGGTGAAGAACGTCTCCACCGCCGACGCGCGCACGCTCACCGCGGGCTTCTATTACGACGCGTTCTCGGTCACGCCGAATTCGGGCGCGGCCACGGGCGGAACGCGGGTCCGCCTCGAAGGGAGCGGCACCGCGTTCGCGGACGGCGCGACGGTCACGTTCGCGGGCGCCGCGGCCACCGACGTCAGCGTGAAGAGCGCGACGGTGATCGAGTGCACCTCGCCCGCCGGCGCGCTCGGGCCGGCCGAGGTCCTCGTGACGTCGCCCGGCGCGGCCGCGGTCACGGCGCGCGACGCGTTCACGTACACCAACGTCTTCGATCCGAGCCGCGGCGGCCTCAGCGGAGGCGCGCTCTCCGGCTCGCTCCGCGTGAACGTGCTCGACGGCGCGACGGGCCTCCCGATCCCGGGCGCCAAGGTCGTGGTGGGCGATTCGCTCGGGACCGGCATCCTCTCGACCACCGGCGCGAACGGCGCCGCGCTCGTGTCGAACGCGAGCCTGAGCGGAAAGATCACCGTCACGGCGGCGGCGAAGTGCCATCAGCCCGTCACGTACGTCGACGTGCCGGTCGACACGGTCACCGCGTACCTGCCGCCGGTCATCGATCTCTCGTGCGCGTCGCTCGATGATCCGCCGTCGACCGGCGGGCACGGCTTCGTGAACGGCGGCGCGATCGAGGGCGAGCTCATTTGGCCGGGCGGCGTGGAGTTCAAGCGCGCCAACTGGAACAACGTGCCGCTCCCCACGCGCCCGAACGAAAAGGTCGTGGCCTACGTGTTCCAGGCCACGAGCTCCACGCAAGGCTCGTTCAACCTCCCGCCGCCGCAGGACGCCGTGACGCCGACGTCGCCCGGCGGTCGCGGGTACCAGTTCCACTCGGTGTCGGCGCCGGGCAGCCTCACACTCTACGCGCTCGCCGGCATCGAGGATCGCAGCGTCTCGCCGCCCAAGTTCTCGCCCTACGCGATGGGCGTCACGCGCGGCATCGCCGTCGCGCCGGGCCAGATCACCACCAACGCCGACATCATGATGACGACGCTGGTCGATCACACGCTGCCCCTCTCCACGCAGCCGCCGCCCACCACGTCGCGCGGACCGGATCGCCTCGTCGCGAGCGCCGCGATCAGCGTCGGGCCGAACCTCTACGCGCTCCTGCCCGCGTCCACGGCGATTCGCCTCCTGCCCTTCCCCGGCGCGCTCACCTTCGCGCCGATGCCCGCGCTCGACGGCGCGCTCACGAACGAGGCCTACGTGGTCGGTGCGTTCGCCGCCACCACCGCGGGTCAGGGCCCGCCCGCGTCCGTGGTCGCCAAGGTTCGCGTCACGAACACGAGCGCGCCCGTCACGCTCGGCGGCTTCCTCCCAGTGCCCACGCTCGTGTCCCCGGGCGCGACCGCGTTCTCCGGCACGCACGTCGAGATCGGCGCATCGGGCACGTACGATCTCGCGGAGGTCATCATCTCGTCGGGCGGCGGGATGTCGAGCTGGACGATCATCGCGCCGGCCGGCAAGACCTCGTTCGATTTGCCCGATCTGGCCGCGCTCCCCGACGACGTCGGCCTGAAGCGCGGCCCCATCGTATCGACCGTGTACATCGCGCGGCTCGACGCGTCGTTCTCCTACGGCGCGCTTCGCTCCGGCGATCTCACACCGGGCAAATGGACAGCGTACGCGTGGGACGCGCTCGGCGGCAGCTACTGATCCGCTTTCGTCGATGATGCGCCACGCGCCGTCACTCCTCACACGGGTCAGCTTCGGGTCCACGCTCGTCGCGCTGGCTGGGCTCGTCGCCTCGTGCAGCTTCGATCCGGCGTATCGCGACGTCGCGCTCGCGCTCGTGCCTGGCTGCGAGACTGGGACAGTCGCGTGCCGTGGCGAGTCGCTCGCGCGCTGCGACGGCGAAGGCGCTGCGGCGACGTGGGTCGTGATCGATGCATGCGACGCGCGCGGCCTCGTGTGCGCGACGCCGACCCTCGGCTGCACGCGCTGCCATCCCAAGGCGACGAAGTGCGACGGCGCCGCCGTGTCGACGTGCAACGACGACGGGAGCGGCTACTCGACCGCGACCAAGTGCGACGCAAGCCTCGGCCTCGCGTGTCGCAAAGGCGCGTGCGAGGCCCTCTGCGCCAACGCCGATCGCGAGAAGAGCAACGTCGGCTGCGAGTATTGGGCGGTCGATCTCGATAACGCCGTCCCCACGCCGAGCCTCAACGCGGCCGCGCAGCCGTTCGCGGTCGTCTTGTCCAACGCCGAGCCGGACGTCCCCGCGGTCGTGACCATCGAAGTCGACGACGCTCTACCCGGCGCGCCCGCCAAGCTCCGCACCGTCGGCTCGGCCACGATTCCTCCTGGATCGCTCGAGGTCTTCTATCTGGGCTCACGCGAGGTCGACGGCTCGCCGCCCGGCTCGTTCAATACCGGCACCGGCACCGCGCTGACGCGAAACGCGTTCCGCATTCGCTCGAACTTCCCCATCGTCGCCTACCAGTTCAATCCGCTCGAGAACGTGGGCGTGTTCTCCAACGACGCGTCGCAGCTCCTCCCCACGAGCGCGCTAGGCGGTCCGTACGTCATCGCGAGCTGGCCGCAGACGATCGCCGCGAGCGACAACCCCGACACCAACTTCGGGCAAAATCTCCGCTCATTTCTCACCGTCGTGGGCACGGCGCCCGACACCAAGATCTCGATCAAGACGCGCGCGCGCGTCATCGTCGGACCACCGCTCCCGCAAGGCGTCGCCGAGGGGCAGACCTTCGAGCGCGTGCTCCAACCGTTCGATGTCTTGAACCTCGAGACCGGTGACTTTCTCGCCGACTTCACCGGCTCCACCATCGAGGCCGACAAGCCGGTCGCCGTGTTCGCCGGCAGCGAAGCCTCCGACGCGCCGATGTTCGCGTCGCTCGGGCAAAGGCAGTGCTGCGCCGACCACCTCGAAGAACAAGCGACGCCGACGCGCGCCGCGGGCAAGTCGTTCGTCCTCTCGCACATGCCCAATCGCATCGACGCGAACATCCGCGCCGGCGCGTCGCTCACGCCGGCGCCGGAGCCGGAGGTGTATCGCGTCGTCGCGACGCACGAGGGAAAGACGCACGTCACCACCTCGCTCTCGGCGCCTGACGACGCGTTCGATCTCGACGGCGTCGGGGCGGTGCGCACGATCACGAGCACGCGCGACTTCACCCTCACCGCATCGGCCGGCGTCGTGATCGCCGACGTCGTCGTGGGTCAGCAAGCCGCGGGCATCCCGCGCGGCTTGCCCGGCGGCGATCCGTCGCTCACCTATGCGCCGCCGGTCGAGCAGTGGCGCAGCGACTACGTGCTCCTCTTGCCCGACAAATACGCGTTCGATTTCCTCGTCCTCTCGGCGCCTCCGGGCGCGAAGCTCTACATGGACGGCATCCTGCTCGACGCGTCGAACTGCACGGTCGCCCCGGGCGACGGCCTCACGCCCGAGGACCGCAAGAGCCCGACGCCTCCCTTCTTGAGCTACCGCTGCCCGATGTCGTTCCCCACGATCAGCATCGCGCCCGACGGCACGGCCAAGGTCGATCCGGCGCGCCAGAACGACGGTGTGCACCATCTCCAAGGCGAGAAGCCCTTCGGCGTCGTCGTGTACGGCTTCGACGCGTTCGTGAGCTACGCGTACGCGGGCGGCACCGAGCTCCGCGAAATCAATCTCCGCTGAGTCGCCTAGCGCTTGTCGTCGTAGTCGAGCACTTCGAGCGGCCACGGCTTCAAGAGCGGCGTGCGCGCGTCGGGTCCGCTCTCGCGCATGACGCGCGCGCAGTCGTCGAGCGAGAGGCGGCGCGGGCCGAACGCCGAAGCGTCGGCGGCGTCGGAGTCCATGAGAAGCGTGGGCGTGTCGATACCGTAGTCATCGGGGTGGCCGGGCATGTTGAGGAACACGTGGCCGAGCTCGTGCGCGAGCGTGAGGCTGCTGCGGCGCGCGCGCAGGCCGGCGCGATCGAGGATGACGACGTTGCGCAGGCTCGAGAGGTCGCTGGCGATGAACGACTCGCCGATGCGGCCGCCGCTCGCGAAGGCCGGGACGACGAAGATCTCGACGGTCGTCGGATCCCCGTCGTCGAACGCCTTGAGCAAGGTGCGCTCTTCGAGCGTGCCCGCCATCGAGTCCATGTCACCGAAGTGCTGGAGCCCGTCGGCCAGGTCGACCCGTCCTACCCGCACCACCAGCGACGGATCGAGGTTGCTCGAGGTGCGATCGAGCTCCACGGTGGCCGGCGCTCCATTCCGCCGCCGCACGAGGACGTCGACGCTGCCCGCCGCGCCAGGCCCGATGCGCGCGTTGGGTGAGATCGTCGGGCGAAGACCGAGGCGCCCCACCTGGACCGCGAACGCGCGCGCCGCTTGATCGGGCGTGGTGCGCGCGTCGAGGCCGACCGTCACCGGCCGCCCGTCGACGCGGAAGTGAAGGTCTCCCCCGCTCGCCGGTAGACCGAGATCGTTTCCGAACGCGACCAAGAACGGAGGCGGCGGATCCACGACCTTCACGTCGATGGATGGCGCCGGCCCGAACGAGATTCCACATTGGCCCCAGGTCGCCGACGCGAGCGCCAGCTCGGAGCGAAGGAGCGCCAGCGCGCCGACGTCGGTGCCACCGATCGCCGGCGCGCCGCCCGGCGAGAGCCGAACGACGAATGCGCGGAGCGTGGCCCGCGTGCGTGGAATGCGTCCGACCGTAGGCGCCCGTGGGCCTTCGAGGCGAAGGGCTTGGAGCACGCGCTCACCGCTCCGCACCGTGATCGCACCGCCGACCTCCGCGCGGAGCGAGCGCTTGGCCACGACGGGATGAGTGCGGTCGATGTCGTCGACCACGAAGCGCAGCGGCTCGGTCACGAGGCAGCGGAGGCCCGCTTCGCACGCCACCTCGTCGAACGTCGGACGCACGATGACGTCGAGGCGAAGGCCGCTCGCCGACACCGACTCGACCGCGAGCGGCGGCAGCGCCACTCCAGCCGGCACCCGCACGACGAGACGGAGCGCGTCCGGATCCGCGTACGTCGCGGTCGCCACGGGTGCGGCCTCCGGTGGCTCGCGCTCGAGCGAGCCGCGCCCATGAACCAAATCGACGTCGCGTCCGTCTCCGCCGCGGAAGCCCACGCCCAAGACAACGACGTGGAGACGCTCCGTCGTCCCATCCTTCGCGCGAATGGAGAGGGTGACGCGGCCCGGCTCGCGCCCCTGCAAGAGCGCGCGGCGCGGCAGCGGCCTTCCCCACGGCACGACGCCACCTTCGGCGACGACCCGTACGCGCGTGGCCTCCGTCTTGTCGTTCACCGTGAGGGTCGCACCCTCGAGACGCGGATCGAGCGGACGGGCGCTCCTGAGAGCCGCCGCGCTCGGTCGATCTTCATCTCCATCGGCGTGCCCATCGAGATCGTCGTCGTCCCGATCGGCCGGGACGATGAACGAAGTCGGCTCTTCGGCGCGCGCGCGTGGACCGCTCGCGACGACGAACGTGGCCGCGAGCGCGAGGACGAACGGCCGGAGGCTCACCCTTCGAGGGTAGCGTGGCTGGCGCCCGAGCGCGAAGTCCGCGCGCTTACTCGAGCCAGCCCCACTGGACCCAACGCATATGGGTCTCGGTGAGGACGAGCGGCGCGGTCTTGGTCGCGTCGCCGTTTGGCGGCGAAGCGCGGTGGCGCGCGTCGGCTGCGCGAATCAAGCCCGTCCAGGCCACGTTGGAGAGAACCTTGGAGGTCGCGAGCTCGCTGGTCACGTCACGCGCTTCGTCGTGCATGCCGAGATCCCAGAGCGCCGCGGCTGCGACGCCGCGGACTTCTTCGCGCTTGGCCGAGCGGGCGGCCGTAACGAGGTGCGGGCGGAGATCGTCGCGGCCGTAGCCGTCGGCGAGGTGCCGCGCCGCGCGAACGGCGACTTCGGTCTCGAGCGGGACCGTGCGGACCAAGCTCTCGAGCATCGCCTTGGCCGACTGCACCTTCCCCATCGCCATGCGGAAGAGGAACGTGGTGTCGCGATCGGCGCTCGGCCGATCGGAGAGGCGCGCCACGAGCTCGACGGTGGGACGCGTGTCCGTCGAGAACGGGCCGAGCTCACCGCGCACTTCGCGCGCCGCCGACTCGAGCGTCCACGCCACGAGCGCCCACGCCGAGCGCGAGCTCGACGGTCCGTCGTCGGCCGACTCGCGAGCGGCCTCGAGCGGCTCCGGCTCACCGGCGCGAACGGCCACCTCGGCCAGCACGAGCCAACGACCGAGATGACGCTCCGCGCCGCGAAGGACGGCGAGCGCGGGCGCGATCGCGCGCGGAACGGGCGGGCGGCGAAGGAGCGGCACGAACAAGTCGGTGCACAGCGAGATGCGGTGCGCCTCCTTGATCATCGGCGCGACGGCGAGGAGATGAGCGCCGTTGGACTCGCCGCGCACCACGCGCGCGGTCTCGGCCGCGAACGAGAGGTACGACTGGCGATTGGCGGCCAGCTTGGAGAGGACGGGCGTGAGGCCGCGGTCGGCGGAGAAGCACGCGGCGCTGAGCGTGGCGATGCCGCCCGCGTCGTCGGCCGCGAGCGCCTCCTTGAGGAGCGACGGCGTGACCGAGTCGTCGAGCTCGGCCAAGCTGCGGATCGCGGCCCAATAGAGCTCGCGCGAGAACGACTTGCGGCGAACGAGGGTGGACGCGAGCTCCTGCGTCGCCGTGCGGAGCTGCGGACTCAGCGGAACGAGGGCGCGGAGCGCACCGGCGAGCTTGGCCTCGCTCGTCTGCTTGCGCTTGAGGGCGCCGTCGATCTCTTCGGCCATGCGCTCGCGCGTCGTCTTGTCGACGAGCTCTGCACGAGCGAGCGAAGGCTTCTTGGCGGGCTCGGAACGCGTCGCCGTTTGGGTGCTCACCCGCGCGCTTCGCGCCTCACTTCTCGCTTTGACGACCGGCACCGCCATCACCCCCACGCGTGAACGAATCGTGTCGTTCGGAGAAGGATCAACTTACCACCTCGCTACCCACTCGATCACGCGCCAAACGCTGCACGGACCACAAAGACCGTCCGCCCTCAAACATGATCGATGGTTGCGTCTCTCGCCACGACAAAGCGGCGACGAGAGACGCGATGCGCTTGACACCGATGCGCGTGCGAGATCGTGCCAACGGGGCGATCACGCCTTGGCGATCTCGACGCCCACGGCCTCACCCTCGACATCGATGCCGCCGCCATCGAGCGTGCCAACGTAGGCGAGCTCGGTCGCGAGGACTTCCTTGGCCAGATCGCCGCGGTGCTTCTCGATGACCCGAGCCAAGCGCTCGCCGCCGCGGAGCTTCAGGTGAATGCGGTCGGAGAACTCGAGGCCCGCCTCTTTGCGCGCGGTCTGCACGCGGCTCTGGAGCTCGCGCAAGAAGCCGAGATCTCGCAGCTCGTCGTCGAGCGTGGTCTCGAGGACCACCGCGACGTGCAAGCCCGGCGCCGACGCGCTCCCGATCCTTCCATCGGCAGCGGCAAAGCCAGCCTTGGGGCGGCACTCGGCGAGCACGTCCTCGGCGCGGAATTCGCCGTACGCCTCGAGGCCGGTCTTCGCGAAGGGCGCGAGCTCCGGATCCTTGGCGCGCGCCTCCATGGTCCCGAGAGCGACCGCCCCCGCACCCGACACCTTGCGCCACCACTTGCGGGAGAGCTCGGCGTCCCAGGTGGCCATCTCCTTCTTGAGGACCTGGGCCTCCTTTCCGAAGCCGCGCTCGCCCAAGGGACGGAAGTTCGGCTTGAGGACGTAGTCGACGAGCGACGCCTCGCGGGTTGCGTCGACGAACTCGAGCGAGAGGACGTTGAGCTCCTCGCGCATGACCGGCACGAAGTGCTCGAGCTTCTTCCGCACCTCGGCGTCGGGCACGACGACGTGCGCGACGCGAAGCGGTTGGCGCACCTTGAGCTTGCCTTGGGTGCGCGCCTGGAGCCCGAGGCTCACGATGTCGCGCACGTACCCCATGAGCGTGATGAGCTCGCGCTGCTCGAGTCGGGCCGCGGTGGGGAACGCCTCGAGATGCACGCTCTCCGGGACGCTCTTGCCGGCGGCGGCGGCCGGACCGACGACGAGGTTCTGGTACATCGACTCGCCCATGAACGGCGTGAACGGCGCCATGAGCTTGGACGTCTGCACGAGCGCCTCGTAGAGCGTCGCGTAGGCGGCGCGCTTGTCGTCGTCCCAGCCCGAGCGCCAGAAGCGATCGCGGCTGCGGCGCACGTACCAGTTGCTGAGCGCGTCGACGAACTCGATGACGTGCTTGGTGGCGCCGAAGACGTCGTACGCGTCGAGCTTCTCGCCCATCTGCGCCGTGGTCTCTTGCAGGAGATCGAGGATCCAACGATCGAGCTCGTTCTTGCGCGCCGCGGGAGCGGGCGACTTTCCATCGAGCGGATCGAACTCGTCGATCGACGCGTAGATGACGAAGAACGAGTAGACGTTGCGCAGACGAATGAGCGTCTCTTTTTGGAGCGCGCGCACGTTCGAGAGCGAGTGTCGCGTGTTGGTCCACGGCGGGCTCTGCGCGTAGAAGAACCAGCGGAAGGCGTCCGAGCCGGGCGCCGGCGAGTTGGGATCTTCGAGCCACACGCGCTCGCCTTCCGGCAAACGCGGGACCTCGACCGGCGCGACGTCGGGCTTCTTGGTGCGTGCCACGCCGAGCCGCGCCTGATCCTCGGGCGCTAGCACGATGACGCGGCGACGCATCTTTTTGCCGACCTGCACCGCGAGCTCGAGCGGGTCTCCACTCTTGGCGTTGGTGTAAACACGGACGCGCGCGCCCTCTTGGAGGTCGAGCCCCTCGAGATCTTCGCGCGCGATGAGGCACGTGCCGGCCTTCACGGCGGGCTCGGCGTCGCTCGGATCGAGGACGCCGAACTCCATGCGCACGCGATCGAGGATGACGTCGGGCGGCGTGTAGTTGCCCTTCGACTTCGACTCTTTCTTTCCTTCTTTGTCGCCGACGTGGCCGAGCACGATGCACGACTTGAAGGGGTGCGGGTACGGGCGGACGGGCGTGAGGCCGAAGCGCTCCTGCGTCTCCTTGTCGAAGACGAGGGTCGAGATCATGAGCAGCGTGTAGAACCAGCCGCGCGTCTGATCGATCGCCTCGCTGATGAAGTCGGCCGGGAAGTTCTGGCGGAGCTTGTCGATCGAGCCTTCGGCGTGCGGGAAGCCCCACTGCGCGAACGGCATGGCGCCCGAGTCGAACCAGCAGTCGATCACTTCCGGCACGCGGCGGTACGTGCCGGGCTCGCCCGGGTTCTGCCAGGTGACCGCGTCGACCCACGGCTTGTGGACGATGAGGTGCTCGGAGAGCGTCGGGTCCTTCTTCTTCGCTTCGTGGAAGTGATCGAAGGCCTTGGGATTTTTCTTCAGGATCTCGGCCACGCTGGCCGGCGCTTCCATCGCGCCGGTCTCGTCGTTGATCCAGATGTTGAGGGGCGTGCCCCAGTAGCGCTCGCGCGAGAGGGCCCAGTCGACGTTGTTGCGGAGGAAGTCGCCGAAGCGACCCTCCTTGATGTGCTCGGGCAGCCACGAGATGGCGTCGTTGTTGGCGAGCGCCTGATCTTTGAGCGCTGTCGTGCGGATGTACCAAGCGGGCCGCGCGAACTGGATGAGCGGATCGGAGTCGGCGCGCCAGCAGAACGGATAGTCGTGGCGATAGAGCTCGGCGTGGACGAGGAGCCCGCGCTGCTTGAGATCGTCTTGGATCTCCTTGTCGCAGTCCTTCACCCAGCGGCCGGCGTACTTGCCCATCTCGGGCAAGAACGCGCCGTCGGCGCCGACGGCGCAGAGCAAAGGAACGTCGGCGCCGCCGTTGGGGAGCGACGCGAGCACCTTCTTGTGCGCGTTGAAGTCGTCTTCGCCGAACGCCGGCGCGATGTGGACGATGCCGCTACCGGAGTCGGTGGTGACGAAGTCGGCCGCGATGACCGTGTAATAGGGCGTCCCCTTGGCCTTGTCGGCGTAGAGATCGAACGGCGGGGTGTAGCTCGTCCCGACGAGATCGGTCCCCTTCATCTCGGCGACGACGGCGAACATTCCCTTCAGCTTGCCTTCGAGCGTGGGAACGAGCGCCTTCGCCATCACGAAGCGCTTGCCGGCGAGCGCGTGGGGCTTGCCCTTCGCGTCGTTCGCGCCGACCTCGGCGACCACGTAGTCCTCGTTCGGATGAACGGCCGCGTATGAGTTCGACGACAAGGTCCACGGCGTCGTCGTCCACGCGAGGATGGACGTACCCGCGAGCGCGGCGTGCTTGCTCGTGACGACGGGAAACGCGACGAGCACGCTGGGATCGTCGACGGTCTTGTAGCCCTGGCCGACCTCGGCGCTCGAGAGCGCGGTTCCGCCCTGGGCCCACCACCAGACGACCTTGTGGCCCTGATAGAGGAGGCCCTTCTTGTGGAGCTCGGAGAGGGCCCACCACACGCTCTCGACGTACGACTTGTGGAACGTGACGTACGCGTCGTCGAGATCGACCCAGAAGCCGATGCGCTCGGTCAAGCGACGCCACTCTTCCGTGTACCGGAAGACCGACTCGATGCAGCGCTTCACGAACGGCTCGACGCCGTACTCGTCGATCGCCGCCTTGCCGTGGATGCGGAGCTCCTTCTCGACCTCGACCTCGACGGGGAGGCCGTGCGTGTCCCAGCCCGCCTTGCGACCGACGCGGTAGCCGCGCATCGTCTTGTAGCGGGGGAAGAGGTCCTTGGTGACGCGCGTCAGCACGTGGCCGTTGTGCGGGATGCCGTTGGCGGTGGGCGGGCCTTCGTAAAAGACGAACGAGCCAGCCGGCGCCGGCTTCTCGAGCGACTTCTCGAAGATGCCCCTCTCCTTCCAGAGCGAGAGAACGGACTTCTCTTCTTCCGGGAAGTTGAGCTCCTGCGGGACCTTTTGGAAGCGCGCCTTGGCCGACATGGGGGCGCGGAGCTTACTCGCTCGGGCCGAGACTCGCCACCGCTCGCCGCGCTTGCGCCCGCCCGAGATCGCGACGAGAGTCCGCCCCATGCTCGGTCGTTCGTCTCGCGTGCGCTTGTCGGCGGCGCTGCTGGTCTCGCTCTCCATGTTCTCCTGCAAGAGCGAGCAGAAGCTCGCGCCCGCCCCGGCCGCGAGCGGCGCCGCCTCGGCGAAGGCGATCAAGCCGTCGACGAACCTCCCGGACCTCGACGCGATCCTCAAGCTGGACGACGCGGGCGCTTCCCCGCTGGCGGCCGCGAGCGGCGCCGCCTCGGGCGCGCCGGCCGATCCCAACGCGCCCACCGCGGCGGGGAGCGCCGAGGCGCCGCCCGGCCCGGGAAGCCCGATCACGGTGAAGCTCGTCGAGGCCGGCGCGGAGCCGCGCGCTTCGGCGCGCTACGAGTTCGCGATCGACAAGAGCCAGACGGCCACCGCCACGATCAAGATGTCGCCCGAGATGGGCGGCGCCCCGGGAAGCACGCCCCCTCCCCAGCCGCCGATCCGTCTCACGCTCAAGGTCACGCCCAAAGCCAAGAACCCCGACGGCAACGTCAAGTTCGCGCTCGAGGTCTCGAAGGCCGAAATCATGACCGGCGGGATGGCGGTTCCGCCCGAGGCCGTCAAAGAGATCAAGACCGCCGAGGCTTCGCTCGCGACGCTCGCTGGCTCGTTCGTCGCGAGCCCGCGCGGAGCGCTCTCGGAAGTGAAGTTCGGCGCTGGCAAGAACGTCCCGCCGGAGGCTCAGGAGCTCGTGCTTCCGCTCGTCGAGCTCCTCTTCGCGCCGCTCCCCGAGGAGCCCATCGGCATCGGCGCGCGCTGGACCCTCACGGCAGGCGATCCCATGGAGGGGACGATGAAGTCGAGCTTCACCATGACTTCGCGCTCGCCGACCGGCGCCGACATCACCGTCGAAAGCAGCCGCAAGACCGCGGCGCGCCCGATCCCCGATCCGCGCGCCCCCGCGGGCGCGACGATGGCGCTCGATGGCAAGGGAAAGACGGCGATGACCGTTCGATTCGGTGGCATCGCCGCCAAGGTCGACGGCAGCTCGTCGACCAGCATCACGCTCAAGGATCCGTCGACCACGCCGCCGCGCAGCACGACGAACTCTCTCAAGGTTCAACACACCCTCGAGTCGAAGTAGTCGCGCGCGTCGCTCAGCGGGGCGATGCGACCGCGAAGCGCGCGACGAAGCCGTCGGCCACTCCGGCGACGTTCACGGCCTTTCCGCCGACCGTCGCGCCGGGGAACGCTTGCCCGCCGATCGTGACGGCGCCCGACGGCGCGAACGCGATGGATCCCACGCTCACGTGCGTCGCGATCCGTTCGAAGCGATGGGCCGCACCGGCATCGTCGATCGCGATCGCGAAGGTCCAATCGGCGTCGGCCCCGGTCGCGCTTCCGTTTTGGTCGAGGGCGAGCGCGCTGCTCGAGCTCCAACCGATCGCCCAGACCTGACCGCTCGGATCCACGCGGAGCACGTCGACGATCTCGTCGCCGGTGCCCGTGAGTTGCTCGAACCAGACGAGCTCGCCCGTTGCCTCGTCGAGCTTGGCGAGGAATCCATCGCGTTCCGTCCCCGCTGCTTTTCGCGGCGCGCCGAAGACGGTCCGCGATCCGGCGAACGAGCCGCTGACGACGAGGCCTCCGGCGGTGCGAACGACGGCGCTGATCACGACCTCGTCACCGGCGCTCTTGGCCCACGCGAGCTTGCCGCTGGACGCATAGCGGGCGACGAACCCAGCCCCGACGATCGGCGTGGCGCCGGGCGAGATCGTCGTCTCGTTGGCCTCGCCGGGCCCGAAGACCGACACGCCGCGGACGTCACCAGCCACGTACGACGCGCCGCTGGCATCGATGTCGAGCGAGTACATGGAGACCGCGCCATTGATTCCGCTCGCCCACGTCACCGAGCCCGTCGCGTCGGCGCGCGCGACGAACGCCGGGACGTCGGCTGCAGAAGCCGCGCTGAACGTCGTGCTCGGGCCGAGCGACACCGAGCCGGTATAGCTTCCCGCCATCACGAACGCGCCGTCGTCCAACGCAGAGACGCCCGCGAGCCCGACGAACCCACTGCCCGTGATCGTCTGCATCCACGCGAGCGCGCCCGACGCGTCGTATCGGCCGATGGTGCTCCACTGCGGCGAGAGCGTGCCGCTGCCCGACGCGGCCTGCGGTGCGGTGACCGTCGTTGCCTTGGGCTGCCCCGACCCGAACTCACGCGTGCCGACGACACCGGCGCCGACGAGGTGCGCGCCACCTTTGAGACACGCGACCGGCCCCGAGCGCGTGGCGCCATTGATCGAGCCTCCAGTCCGCTTGCTCGATCGCACCGCGCTTTGGAGTGAGCCTGCCGCGTCGAGTGACGCATGGACGACACTCACCGTCTCCGCGTCGATGGTGACCTCACCAGCCTCGCCGGAGCCGAAGGTGGTCGGCTCCGAGATCTCGGTCGTGGCCCAAACGTCGTCGCCGGCCGCGAAGACCGCAGCGGCGCTCTGATGGCCTGGCCCCGTGAAGGTTCTCACCCACGCCAGCGAGAGGGGCCCGGCCGTCGACGCGTCATCGCTCGGGTCCGAGCCCGCGTCCGAATGTTGGCTCGGCTGAGCGCCGTCAGGCGTGGCCGCCGACGATGAGCCTGCGTCGGTCGAGTCGCCGTGCGCGGAAGCGCCACGCTCCGACGAGCCACACGCAGCGATCGAGAGGAGAAAAAGGCCTACTCCGTAGCGGGGCCCGCGCGCCGGCATCATGACCGCGTCTTACGCGACGGCGCGGCGTTACCTGCCCTCGTGCGAGGTCAGGCGCTCTGTGCGAGCGCGCTATCGACCTTGGCGCGAACCAGCTCGTACGAGCTCGCGAGGGTGGAGATCTTCTGGAGCTCCGCGTCCTCGATCTTGATTTTGTACTGGCGCTCGATGGCCGCGACGATCTCGACGCCCATCATCGAATCGATGCCGAGGTCCTTGAACGACGCCTCCTCGGGAAGCTCGTCGATCTCGGCGATTTCGCAGATCAGCTTGCGGAGTTCGTCCTTGAGGGCGGCGGTCGTCATGGGGCTTTGGTTCCTTGGGTCGTATCGGGGCGGAAGAGAGAGGGAGAGCGCCGCTCAGCTGGCAGTCTGGCGCTTCTCCACGACCTCGAGGAGGTCCTTGACGGTGCGAATCGCCTCGAGCTGCTCGTTGGGAATGTGAACCTTGGCGGTCCGCTCGAGGGTGCTGATGATCTCCATCATTCCGAGGGAGTCGATCCCGAGGTCGGTGATCACCGTGGTCTCGGAGATGTCGGAAAACTCGCGCTCGACCACCTCGGTCGCCGTCGTGCGGAACAGTTCTAGGAGCTCGGTACGGTTGAAGGCCATGACGTCCTGCCGCTTCGGGTCCCCTTGGTAGGGCCCGAAAGAGCCATTGCAAGGGGTGGGCCGCGATTGCGCAACGCGCGCATTTTCGCTCGGCCGCGAAGCGAGCGGGGCTTACTGCGAGAATGGTCAGCGTGCAAGGACAAGTCCGGCAAAACCGGCGCGTCTGACCACGATTTTGGCGAGAACCAGCGTTCGCGTGTGTAGCGCGATTCGCACCGATTTCGTGCCGAGCCGCGGTTGCTCGAAACGCAACCTGGCAGCTATAAGCTCGCCGTGACCGCGGCATCGGAAGAGGCGCTCTCCCGGGTGTTCATCACCGGCGTGGGGGTCGTCAGCTCGATCGGCATCGGCAAGGAGGCGTTCTACGACGGGCTCCTCGAGGGCCGGTCCGGGATCTCTCGCGTCGAGTCGTTCGACCCGAAGGAGCTCGGCCGTGAGTACGCGGGGGAGGTCAAAGACTTCCACGCGCGGGACTTCCTTACCGCCGCCGAGGCCCGCCGGGCCGGTCGGTGCTCGGCCATGACCCTCGGGGCCGCTCGCCTCGCGGCCCAGGACGCCGGCCTCGAAGCCGGCGCCCTCAAAGGGAGCCGCACGTCGGTCGTCCTCGGAACGACGATGGGCGAAGCCACCCTGCTCGCCGAGCTCGACTACGCGTTCATCGCCAAGGGTGTCGGCGCCATCAAGCGCGCGATGATCCCCAAATACGGATCGACGCTCCTCCCCATCCACGTGGCGCGGGCGATCGGCGCCGAGGGCATGGTCCTCACCCTCCCCGCGGCCTGCGCCGCCGGCAACTACGCCATCGGCTTCGGCGCCGACTTGATCCGCGCCGGAAAGGCCGACGTGGTCGTCGCCGGCGCGTCCGAGCTGCTCCAGGAGCTCCAATTCCAAGGCTTCGTGCGTCTCGCGGCGATGGCGCAAGAGCGCTGCCAGCCCTTCGACCTCAATCGCCAGGGCCTCATCCTCGGCGAGGGCGCGACGCTCCTCATCCTCGAGTCCGAGGCCCACGCCAAGAAGCGCGGCGCGCGCCTTCAGGCCGAGGTCGGCGCCTACGGAATCACCTGCGACGGCTACCACATCACGCGGCCGCATCCCGGCGCCGAGGGCAGCATCCGCGCGATGCGCGACGCGATTCGGCAGACGGGGCTCTCGCCGAGCGACATCGACTTCGTCAACGCGCACGGCACGGGCACCAAGGCCAACGACACCGCCGAGTCCAAGGTGATGCGCGAGGTCTTCGGCGACCGGCGCGTGCCGATCTCGAGCATCAAGTCGATGCTCGGACACTGCATGGGTGCGGCGAGCGCGCTCGAAGCGGCGTCGTGCGTGATGACCATCGAGCGCGGCGTGTACCCGCCCACGATCGGCTACGAGACGCCGGACCCGGAGTGCGACGTCGAGCTCGTGGCCAACGTCGCGCGCAAAGGCAAGGCGGACATCGTCCTCAACAACTCGCTCGCCTTCGGCGGCTACAACGCGGTGACCTTGTTCGCCAAGCCCGGCATCTTGCCGCCGCCGCGGGCCGCGGTCTGAGGAGGCCATGGAACCGCGCGCCATCACCGGGCTCGGCATCGTCTCCACCGTCGGGATCGGCCGCGAGGCTTTCTTCCGCAGCGTGACGGCGCCCAAGCCGCTCGCCGAGACGCCCCCGCGAAAGCTCGAGTCGTTCGACCCGGCGAACATCGACGCGAAGGCCTGCGCGTTCGAGGCGCTCGAGTTCGACGCCGCGCGCTTCCTCGGCGACAAGGGCCTGCGCACGCTCGATCGCCTCACCAAGCTGCTCATCGTCGCGGCGCGCCTCGCCCTCCACGACGCCGGCATCAAGAAAGACGGCGCGTTCGCGGTGCTCTCGCCCGAGAAGACCGGCATCGTCACCTCCAACGCGTACGGCAGCCTCGAGGCGATCACCGAGCTCGATCGCGTCGCGCAGCTCGAGGACGCGCGGTACATCAACCCGGCCAAGTTCCCGAACACCGTCGCCAACAGCGCGAGCGGCTACGTGAGCATCTGGGAGGAGCTTCGTGCGCTCAACGTCGCGGTGAGCGACGGGAACTGCGGCGGCCTCGACGCGATGGCGGTGGCCGACGTGCACTTGGTCTCGCGCCGCGCCGAGGCGCTCCTCGTGGGCGGCGGCGAGGCGATGAGCGAGCCACTCTACGTCGCGTTCCACAAGCTGGGCGCGCTCGCGCAGGGCGCATGCCTCGGTGAGGGCGCCGCATACCTCGTCGTGGAGCCGGACGCGCTCGCCCGCGCGCGCGGCGCGAACGTGCTCGCGCACGCGCTCGGGTTCGGTACGGCTTTCGTGGGCCCCGAGACCGAGCAGCCGCTCCTCCACGCATCGGAGCCGGCGATGCGCCGCGCGATCGAGCACGCGCTCGCCGATGCGGGCATCGCCGCGAGCGACATCGACGTGGTGGCGAGCGGCCTCTCGGGGCTCCGCACCTTCGACGAGACGGAGCTCCGCAGCATCCAGTCGGTGCTCGGCGAAGGCGTCGCCATCGCCGCCCCCAAGCAAGTCCTCGGCGAGACCCTCGGCGCCGGCGGCGCGATGGGCATGGCCGCCGCCATCGCGTGGCTCCAAGGCGCGCCGCCTTTCCCCATCGTCTCGGGCAACCCCGCGCGCGCCACTTCACCGCGCAAAATCCTGGTCACGTCCCTCGGCTACTACGGCAACGCCAGCGCCGTCGTCCTAGGCGCCTGACCCTTCTTCGATTGGCTGCCCTCCTTCTCCGCGGGGGATTCCTAAGGGGGGCGAGCTCATCGCTCGACCTCCCTTAGGCCGACGAGCCCGCCGAAGCGAAGCGCAGGCGCGCGAGGAGGGGTGGCTTGGAGGGCCTAACCAGGCCCTCCATCACAAACCGCGTGTATATTCTCTCCTTCTCCGCGGGGGATTCCTAAGGGGGGCGAGCTCATAGCTCGACCTCCCTTAGGGCGACGAGCCCGCCGAAGCGCAGCGCAGGCGCGCGAGGAGGGGTGGCTTGGAGGGCCTAACCAGGCCCTCTGACCGCAACGCGTGTATATTCTCTCCTTCTCCGCGGGGGATCCATAAGGGGGGCGAGCTCATAGCTCGACCTCCCTTATGGCGACGAGCCGCCGAAGCGCAGCGCAGGCGCGCGAGGAGGGGAGGTGTCGGAGGGCCTAACCAGGCCCTCTGACCGCTACCGAAGGTAGTGGCAGGTGTAACCGCCGGGGTGCTTCTGCAAGTAGTCCTGGTGGTAGTCCTCGGCCTTGGTGAACGTCCCCGCCGCCACGATCTGCGTGACGATGGGCTTCTTCCATTTGCCAGACGCTTCCACGCGCGCCTTCACCTCTTCGGCCACCTTCTTCTGCTCCGGCGACGTGTAGAAGATCGCCGAGCGGTACTGGGTGCCGACGTCGTTCCCCTGCCGGTTCTCGGTCGTGGGATCGTGCATGCGGAAGAACCACTTCTCGAGGAGGTCCGCGTACGAGAGCTTCGTCGGATCGAAGACGATGCGCACCGATTCGGCGTGGCCGGTCGTGCCGAGGTGCACCGTCTCGTAGGTCGGGTTCTGCGTGGAGCCGCCGGTGTAGCCGACCTCGGTCTCGATGACGCCGGGGATCCCGCGAAGGATCTCCTCCATGCCCCAGAAGCAGCCGCCCGCGAGGACGGCCTCTTCCACAGTGGCGTTGCAGCTCGCGCCCTTCTGCCCGGGCGCGGCGCCGGTCACGTTCGACATCGGCTTCGCCGAAGGCGCGCACGCATTGTCGGTCTTGGCGGGCGGCGGTGACTGGCCTTTGCCGAAGAGCGCGAGGTACTCGCCGTAGCCTTGCTCGGCGAGCTTGGCCGTGGGCACGAAGCGGAGCGACGCCGAGTTGATGCAGTAGCGGAGACCGGTGGGCGCCGGGCCGTCCTCGAAGACGTGACCCAAGTGCGAGTCACCGGCCTTGGAGCGAACCTCGACGCGAACCATGCCGTAGGTGCGATCGGTCTTCGACGTGACGCGCCCCTCTTCGATCGGGCGCGTGAAGCTCGGCCAGCCCGTCCCCGACTCGAACTTGTCGAGCGAGCTGAAGAGCGGCTCGCCCGTCGCGATGTCGACGTAGATGCCTTCGGCGTGGTTGTCCCAGAACTCGTTTCGGAACGGCGGCTCCGTCGCGTCCTCTTGCGAGACCTTGAACTGGAGCGGCGAGAGCGTCTTCTTGAGCTCTTCGATCGACGGCTTCGTGTACGTGCGCTTGGACATGATGGCGGGGGCCTTCCCAGAGGTGGCGACGACGTTCGACGACGCAGTGCCAGGAGACATCTCGTTCGCGGGGAGCTTGCTCGCGGTGTCGGTCTCCGGCCGACGCGAGCACGCGACCAAGAAGAGTACGGCGAGCGCGAAGAGCGCGAGCCAACCCGAAAACGACGGAACCGAGACCTTCGTCATGGCGAGTCTTTCTGCTTCCTCGAAGCGGTCCGGCGCGACCGACCGCGCGCTCTCGTACCGCTTCATTGCCTTAGGGGAGGCGCGTCGCGTCGTCGAGCGACGCATCCGAGCTACGAGGACTACGAGGATCGGGAGGAGCAGTTACACTGCCGCGTCATGAAGCGTTGGTGGTGGGTCATCCCCCTCCTCTACGGCTGCGCCTCCGACCCGAATTCGCACGCCGTTTCAGATACTTACGCACCAAAAAGCGATCCCGGCGGCTCCAGGCCGACGGTAGAGTCGGCCGTCGCCGATGCGGCCGCCCCCCTCGTCGCGGATGGCTCGAAGGCGGAAGAGCTTCCCCGCGAGCCGAGCGGGTTCGCGCTCCCCTTCATCGAGGACGACTACGAAAAAGCGCTCGCCGACGCGCGCGCACACGACCGCCCGCTCTTCGTCGACGTGTGGGCGACCTGGTGCCACAGCTGCCTCAGCTTGAAGCGCTTCGTCTTCACCGACCCGCGGCTCGCGACCGAAGCGGAGCGGTTCACGTGGCTGGCCGTCGACTCGGAGAAGCCGGAGAACGCGAAGCTCGTCGCGGCGCTCAAGCTCGAGGTCCTCCCCACCCTCTTCATTCTCGATCCCAAGACCGAGCGCCCCGCGTGGACGTGGCGAGGCTCGCTCACGACCGAGGAGCTGCGCACGGCGCTCGAACGCGCGACGACGAAGAAGCCCGAGAGCGCGCTCCTCGCCAAGGCCGACGCGGCCGCAGCGCGCGGCGACAAGGCCGAGGCCCGCGCGCTCTACGCGAAGCTCGTGTCGGATCCGACCGTCAAGAGCGAGCGCGCGCGCATCCTCGACGCGTATGTCTCGCTCCTCTCGGATCAGAAGGCCTACGGCGCATGCGCCGACCTCGCGCGGAAGGAGGGCCCGAGCTTGCCGCTCGGTACCTACCGTGTCGACGTCGCGGTGACGGGCGTCGACTGCGTCTTGGAGGGCACGAAGAAGCCGGCGGACCGCGCGCGCGATCTCGCGCCGCTCGTCACCGAGCTCGAGACGGTCTTGGCCAGCCCCGCGGGGGCGATCCTCGACGACGATCGATCGGGCGCGTTCGATGCGCTGGTCAACGCGGAGGACGCGCTGGGTGACGTCGCCGGAAAGAAGCGCGCGGCTTCTCGTTGGGCGACGTTCCTGGAGAGCGCGGCCGCGCGGGCGCCGACGCCGACGAAGCGCGCCGTCTTCGACGCGCACCGGATGCTGGCCTACACCGCGCTCGGGGAGCCGGCGCGCGCCCTCCCGATGCTCGAGGCGAGCGAGCGCGACTTCCCGCTCGACTTCAACCCGCCCGCCCGTCGCGCGCGGGTGCTCTTCGACCTCGGGCGCTTCGACGAGGCCGGCATCGCCATCGACACCGCCCTCACCAAGGCCTACGGCGGGCGACGCCTCCGGCTCTACCTCCTCAAGGCCGACATCCTCGAGGGCGCCAAGCGCCCCGACGCGGCGCGGGCGGCGCTCGAAGAGGGCCTGGCCTACGCAAAGACCCTGTCCCTCCGGGAATCCTACGAAAAGGTCCGCAAGTCCATCGAAGCGCGCCTGGCGAAAGCCCCCGCAAAAGCCGAAAAAAAGGCTCCTCCGACGCAGTGAGCCCTCCCCGCGCCGGCGCCTGCTCACCCGAGCAGAAGCGAGGCAGCAATTGCGCGGAAATTCAAGCGAGAATGGGCGGTTGACCTCGGGACGAAGACTGGGGTACGAGCCTCCGGCCCCGCAATTTGTGAGGCGTCTGCCCGCTCGCCCGAAGCCCTTCCGAGATGCCCTTCCTTCGCCACCGCCATCGTTCCGCGCGCGCACGCGCCGCGCGAACGATCGCCCTCATCGCGAGCCTGCTCGCGCTGCTCGGTGGGCATGGGCGCTTGGGCCTCTCGCTCGGCGTCGCGTTCGCGCAAATCGCCGACGCAGGCGCGCCGAAGCCGCCGAGCGCGCCGAAGCGCGCCGACGCGGGCGCGCCGATCGCGGCGGGTGACGCGGGAGCGCCGACCGCGGCGACGTCCGACGGCGGCGCGCCGAGCGAGCCCGCCACCGACGTCGCCAACGCCAACACGCCGGTCGTACGCCTCCCCGCGACCGAAGCCGAAAAGGCAGAGGGCCAGCCGATCGTCGCCATCGAGGTGACGGGCAATCGCCGCGTGGCGCGCGAGGACGTGCTCTCGTACTTGAAGCTCAAGGTCGGCCTGCCCTTCCGCATGGAGGGCCTCTCGGCCGATGTCCGCGCGCTCTGGGACGCCGGATTCTTCGACGACATCGAGGTCGACCTCGCGCCCGTGAACGCCGGCGTGCGCCTCCGTTTCAGCGTGCGCGAGCGCCCGAACATCAAGTCGCTCGAGTTCGAGGGCAACGAAGAGATCGAGGACGACAAGCTCACCGAAGCGATCGAGGTGAAGCCCAACACGATCTTGAGCGTCCCGGCGGTGCGCCGCAGCGTGCAGAAGATCAAGGATGCGTACGCGGAGAAGGGCTACTTCCTCGCCGACGTCTCGTACGCCGTCGAGCCGCAGCGCGACAACGAGGTCGTCGTTCGCTTCACGATCAAGGAGCACTCGCCGGTCACCGTGCGGCGCGTGTCGTTCATCGGCAACGAGAGCGTGCCCGACGCCGACCTCCGTGAGGTGATGCAGACCGGGCAGCAGACGATCTTCTCGTTCGGCTCCGGCGGCCCGTATCGCCAGGACGTCTTCGAGCGCGACGTCTTGATGCTGAGCGCGCTCTATTACGACCGCGGCTACATGAGCGTGCAGATCGCGACCCCGCGCGTGATGCTCACGCCCGATCGCGAAGGCATCGAGATCACCCTCGTCATCAACGAGGGACCGCGATTCAAGATCCGCCAGCTCCGCGTCTACGAGCGCGACGAAGACGGCAAGGAGATCGAGCCGCTCGGCGGCCGGCGCGCGCTTCGCCAAATGGTGAAGGCGAAGACGGGCGACTGGTTCAACCGCGCGAGCGTGGTGAAGGACCTCCAGGCCGTGCGCACGCTCTACCGCGACGCCGGCTACTACTTCGTCGAAGCCGACCCGGAGACCAACGTCGACAGCGCCAAGCGCGAGGTCGACATCGTCATTCCGATTCGCCGCGGGCCGCTGACGCGCGTCGAGCGCATCCAGATCAAGGGAAACACCAAGACCCGCGATCGCGTCCTCCGCCGCGAGATGGAGATCGCCGAGGGTGACCTTTACTCGGAGACGAAGGTCGAAGACTCCAAGAAGCGCGTCACGGCCCTCGGCTACTTCGAGCGCGTCGACGTCACCACCGAGCAAGGCTCGGGCAACGACCGCGTCATCATCAACTTCGAGATCGGCGAGCGCCCCACCGGCACGTTCCAGGTCGGCGCCGGCTTCAGCTCGGTCGAGAACTTCATCGCCACCGCGCAGATCCAGCAGGCGAACCTCTTCGGCAACGGCCAGTCGCTCGCGCTGCAAGCGCAGTTCTCGAGCTTGCGGCAGATCGTCAGCGTCCGCTTCTTCGAGCCGTACTTCTTCGACAGCGATTGGTCGTTCTCCACCGAGCTCTTCGATCAGGTCTACGTCTTCCCGGACTTCTCGCGGCAGTCGGTCGGCGGCTCGCTCACGTACGGCTACGCGCTCATCCAGCCGTGGCTCCGCCTCTCGCTCACCGGCACGGCGCAGTACGACAAGGTGTCGACGGCCTCGACGAACAACTTCTTCGGCTCGAGCGCTGGGTTCGGCAGCGTCTTCCAGCGCCTCCCGCTCGCCAACCTCTTCAACGACGGGCGCACGATCTCGCTCCGCCCCGCGCTCATCTACGACACGCGCGACAACCGCCTCTTCCCGAGCAAGGGCCTCTACCTCCAGCTCTCGACCGAATGGAGCGACAAGCTCATCGGGAGCGAGCTCCAGTTCCTACGCCACCGCTTCACCGGACGCGCGTACTACCCGCTCGGGCTCAACACTGGGCAGCCGGGCTCGGGCTTCGTGCTCAAGCTCAACACCGAGCTCGGCTACATCACGAGCCCGAACCCGGAAGGCGTTCCGATCTATCAGCGCTTCTTCTTGGGCGGCATCCTCGATCTCCGCGGCTACCGCCTGCGCACGGTCGGTCCGCGCTTGCCCTTGAATCAGTCGCTCGATCCCAACGCTCCGCCCATCACCGACGGCGCGCGCATCGGCGGTAACCTCGAGGCGTACGGCAACCTCGAGCTCGAGTTCCCGATCATCGACAAGGTCGGCATCCGCGGCGTTCTCTTCACCGACGTCGGCAACGCGTGGAACACCGAAGAGCAGTTCTGCAAGACGACGCCGGCGCCGCAGTTCCCGCAGGTCGTTCAGCCGTGCTTCGGCGCCGACGCGCTCCTCAACGTGCGCGCGAGCTCGGGCTTCGGCATCCGTTGGTTCTCACCGCTCGGACCGCTCCGCTTCGAGTGGGGCTTCCCGTGGAAGCCGCTCCCCTACGAAGAGAGCTACGTGTTCGAGTTCACGATCGGGAATTTCTTTTAAGTGGAACCCTGGCGGGTTCCCTCGCTGCGTTGACACGCAGCGAGCCTCCCTCCGCTCTCAGGTTCAAGGAACCTTCGCACGCAACGCGCCGCAGGGGCGCGTGCGTGGGGCGTGCTTGAGCGGTGCGGCGAGGCTGCCTTCGCAGGTACGCGGCTCGGCGGGTTCCCTCCGCTCTCAGGTTCTTGCGAACCTTCGACTCTCGCGACCTCAGGGGTCGCGAGAGGGGCTTCGACGCGATGGCAACGTCACGGCGACCTGGAGCGCTTCCCGCCCTGATTGCCTGTTGCCTGTTGCCTGTTCTCTCCCTGCCTCCCGCTTCGGGCTACTCGTCGCGTGCGCGACGAAGAGGTGCTTGCCGTCCGGATGCACCGCGATTCCACGCGGATCGGCGTTCGGTCGCGAGCGTACCGAGCGGCGTGAGCGCGCCGCTCAGTGAGTCAGCAAGCGATCTTCGCCGATGATCATGCGATCGATTGTCACGTAAGACGCCGTACGCCGCTAACGGCGCGTCACGCGCTGAGCGCGCGTGCGGCCGCTGCGAGGAGCGTGAGCGCGTCGAGCGCGCCACCGTGGGCGCCCTTCTCGAAGTCACCCTCGATCTGCGCCATTTGGTTCGTGACGTGGGCGAAGCAGAGGACGCGCTTCTTCTTGGCGGTGGCGAAGGCGTAGAGCGCGGCCGCTTCCATCTCGACGGCGAGGAGGCCGGCCGCCGAGTGCATCGCGACGAGGCGCTCCGTCTCACGGAACGGCGCGTCGGTGGTCCAGGTCGCGCCGCGAAGGACACGCAGATCGGTCGACGCGAGCGCGGTCGCGGCGCGCTCCACGAGCGACGCGTCGGCGAACGATCGTTCGCCCGGCGGGAGGTAGTGGTAGCTCGTGCCTTCGTCGCGCACGGCAGACTCGATGATGACGAAGTACGGCGGCTCGCCCACCGGCGCGAGCCGCCCCGACGACGTCACGCTGAGGAGGAGCTCGCAGCCGGAAGCGAACATCTCCTCGGCGATCAAGACCGCGAACGAAGCGCCGACCGCGCAGCCGACGAGCCCGAATTCGATGCCGCCCGCCTCGAACACGAACAGATCGGTGTGGTAGCAGGCCCAGTGCGGCGACTTGTGCGCGCGCCCGCTCGTGACGAGATACGTGCGGAGATCGCCGTCGGGATCGAGCACGCACACGCGCGGGATCTTCCCCTCCGCGATCCCGCGCTGTCTGCGCGCCTCACGGAGGAGGTGCTCAGGGATGAAAACAGCGGGCTCGTCCGTGTGCTTGTCGCAGAGAATCGGCGGCGCGGATGAGGTCATGAGCGGCGCAGGTTACTCGAATTTCCCTCGTGCCCAACCCTTCGTCGCTTCGGCTACGTTACGCGAGATGACCCTGGCCGATGCGCGCGCCTGTGCGGTGGTGATGGCACGAAGGCCCGGCGCCGCGGCGGCCAAGACCCGGCTCGCGGCGCGCCTCGACGAGGCCGAGCGCGGCGCCCTTTACGAAGCGTTCTTGCGCGACAAGCTGGCCGCGCTCGCGCGCGTGCCCGAGCTCGCGTGCGTGGTCGCGGTGGCGCCACCCGACGATCCGTCGAGCCTCGCGCCCTTCGCGCCCGCCGGCGCCACCTTCATCGCGCAACGCGGCGACGATCTCGGCGCGCGTCTCACGGCGGTGAGCGAGGACCTCTTCGCGCGCGGCGCGCGCGCCGTCTTGCTCTGCGACAGCGACTCGCCCACGCTTCCGTCGCACTTCATCGACGAGGCGGCGCGCGCGCTCGCGAGCGGCGACGTAGACGTGGTCCTCGGCCCCGCCGCCGACGGCGGGTACACGCTCCTCGGAACGTCCCGTCCCATCCCCGAGCTCTTCGTCGGCATCCCCTGGAGCACGTCGGCCGTGCTCCGCGAGACGCTGGCCGCCGCCGATCGCGCCCGGCTCCGGGTCCACCTCCTCCCGAGCTGGTTCGACGTGGACGTGCCTGAAGACCTCGATCGCCTCGTCCGCGAGCTCGCGTGCGCCTCGCCTTACGCGGATGGATACGCAACGGCGACCGCGAGCGTCCTCGCGCATCTCGTGACCAAGGCGCGCGAGAGGCCGCGTGACGAGCACTGGAAGACGCGGAGCCTACGCGGCGCGTATCAGAATCGCTGGATGAACGTCACTGAGCGCGTGGTCACGCTCCCCTCCGGACACGTCACGCTGTACGGCGTCGTCGAGACCGCAGCGTGCGTGGGCGTCCTCCCGGTCCTTCCGAACGGCGATGTGCTCTTGGTCCGCCAGTTCCGCTACGTTGCGCGCCGCTTCACGTGGGAGATGCCGACGGGAGGCGTCCACGCCCACGAATCCCTCGCTGAAGCGGCCCATCGCGAGCTCCGCGAAGAGGCAGGCGTCGTGGCCAAGACCATGACGCGGCTCGTCGGCTTCGACACGTCGAAGAGCGTCGTCGACGAGCACGCGCATCTCTTCGTCGCCGAGATCGACCCATCGGCGAGCGCAGCGGGCGCGGAGCCCGATCCGACCGAGGAGATCGAGCGCCGTGCGTTCTCGCGGGCCGAAGCTCGGCACATGATCGACGCCGGCGAGATCACGGACAGCATGACCGTGATCGCCCTCCTCATGACGACGCCCGGATGACACGACCCGCGTGGCAACGCGCGCTCCTCGCCGGCGCCACTGGGCTCGCGCTCCTCGCGAGCGCACGGCCGCTGGTCGCGCTCGCGCGGGCGCTCGCGGCGCGGCACGGCCACCCGATGGACCTCGAGTGGATGGAGGGGGCGCATCTCTACCATGCGCACCGGCTGCTTCACGGCTTGCCCCTCTACGTGGACCCGGCCCGCGGCTTCGCGACCTTCCCCTATCCGCCCGCGTACTGGGTCGCGCTCGCCGGGGCCGGAGCCGTGCTCGGCCTCGACTACCCCGCGGGGCGGACGCTCTCGCTCGTCGCGATGGTCGTGGTCGCGCTCGTCCTCGCGGTCGCGACCGTTCGTCGCGCGCCGGCGCGCCCTTTGGGCGTTGCCCTCGCGGTCGTCGCGATCGGGGGCGTCGCCCTCTCGTACCCGCTGACGGGCGGCGCCTTCGATCTCGTTCGCCCCGACGCGGTGGGCCTCGCCTTCCCGGTCTTGGCCGCCGCCGCGCTCGGTGATGGTCGAGTCTCGGGCGCGCGAGCCGCGCTCGCGGGCGCGCTCCTGACGCTTGCAATCTACACGAAACAGACCGGTATCTTCTTCGCGCTCCCGCTCCTCGCGTTCGCGTTCACCCGTGATCGCCGCACCTTCGCGCGCACGCTGCTGACGACCGCCGGCCTCTCCGCGGGGGCGCTCGCCATCTTGGCCATGCTCACCCGCGGCTGGTTTCTGGTGTGGCTCTTCGATCAGGGACGACACGGCTTCCGCCCTGCGAGCGACGTGAGCCCCGCGCTCGGCGCCTTCTTGTGGCACGCGCCGTTTCTCGCCGTGCTTCCCTGGCTCGTACCGAATCTCGCGCGGCGCGGCGCGCTGGCACCCGAGACGACGAAGTGGCTCGCGCTCCTCGGCGGCGCGTTCGTCGCCTCGATGTTGCCGTTCGCCAAGATCGGCGGCTGGTTCAACGTGCTCCTGCCGTTTTACGCCCTCGGCTGGCCGGTGGCTGCGCTCGTTCTCTGCGATGCGATCCGCGCGCTGCCGCAAGCGCGCCGCGCGAGCCCCCTCGCCATGACGCTCCTCGTCGCCGCCGCGCTCCTCGCGACGCTCCCGTTCGACGCGGCGATCGTCGTCCCCACCGCGGAGCGCCGCGACGCCGCCGCGCGCTTGATCGCGCTCGTCGACGAGCTCCCCGGCCGCGTCGTGGTCACGACGAGCCCCTTTTTGGCGGCGCGCGCCAAGAAGGGCGACGAACAGCCCACGCTGCAAGGCTTCGCCGACGCAGCGCGCGCCGGGATGACGGTCGATTACGCAGCCGCGCTCGATCGGAGCGGCGCGGACTGGCTCATCTTGAGCCCGGCGCCAGAGCTCGATTACCGCCCCAAGCTCGCTGACTCCTTCGAGCTCGTCCGCGTCATCGAGTTTCCCGTGCAATGGATGCCGGACCAACCCGTCTCGCTCTGGCGCCGAAAGACGCGCGCGCCCTGACCGTACGCGACGCAGCGCCGTCAGCGTCGCGCCGCGTGCACGAGCACGGTCGACACGATCTTCACGCCCGCGCGGACCGAGCCGCGGAGAGTGCCCGACACCTTGGACTCGCCGCCGGCGCGCCGTCGACAGCGCACCGGCACCTCGCGCACGTCGAGCCCAGCCCGATGCGCTTTGATCAAGAGCTCGATGGTGAAGCCGTGCCCGGTATCACGAAGCGCGAGCCGGTCGAGCGCGTGCGCGTCGCACGCCTTGAGCGGTGGCATGTCGTGGAACGGAGCGCCGAGCAGTCGTCGCAAGAGAAACGGCGCGAGCCAGTTGCCGAAGCGTTGCGCGCCGGTCATCGCGCCCGGCTCGCGGAGATGCGGCTCGCGCACGCCCAGCACCAACGCCGCGCCCGTGCGCGCGCGCTCCGCCAAAAGACGGGCCGCGTCGGCGGGATCGTCGCTCCCGTCGCCGTCGGCGAAGAGCACGACCTCGGCCGAGAGCGCGCGGGCCCGCGCGAGCCCAGCGAGGCAAGCGCGTCCATAGCCGCGGGTTGGCTCGCTCACCACGTCGGCGCCGGCCGCGACGGCGCGTTCGGCGGTGCGATCGCGGCTCCCGTTGTCGACGACCACCACGCGGTCCACGTGCGGCAGGAGGCCCGTCACCGTGTCCGTGATCGTCACCTCTTCGTCGAGCGCCGGCACGATCGCTATCGTGCGCGCGACGGCCGAACCCGGGCTCATCGCAGCAGTCCGGACCGGCGGAGCTCGTCGTTCGCGCGCTCGGTGTGATCGGTGGGAGCCTCGTGCAGAACCCACTCGGCGAGCTCGCGCGCACCGTCCTCGAAGCGCACCTTGGCGCGGAAGCCGAGGACGCGCGCTGCGAGCGACGTGTCGGCGAAGCAGTGCCGAATGTCACCTTCACGAAACTCGCCCGTCACCTCGGGCTCGATCGCGACGCCCATCGAGCGCGCCAGCGCGCGGGCCATGTCGCCGATGTTCATCGGGTGACCAGCGCCGACGTTGTACGCCGCGTAGAGCGCTGCCGGCGGGGCCTCGGCCGCAGCGAGGGTCGCCTCGGCCACGTCGCGCACGTGGATCGGGTCGCGCATTTGCCCACCGTCTTCGAAGAGGATGGGACGCTTCCCGAGACGGAGACGCATCGCCATGATCGCGGCGACGCCGGTGTACGGGTTGGAGAGCGCTTGCCGGGAGCCGTACGTGTTGAGGTAGCGGAGAGCGATCGCCGGAAGCCCGTGCGCGCGGCCGACGACGAGCGAGAGCTCTTCCTGGTCGCGCTTCGTGATGCCATAGGTGCTGTTCGGCGCGAGCGGCTGCGTCTCCGGCGTGGCGACGGCCTTGGCCTCGGCCCCGCACTCGGGACACACCGGCTCCCACGCGCGCCGCTCGAGCCGCTCGCGCGGACGAACGGCGCGGCACGGTCCGCACGCGCTGCAACGGTACGCGCCGTCGCCATACACGACCATCGACGACGCCGTCACGAGCCGATGAATCGACGCGCGGCGCGCGAGGAGTGCCTCGAGCAAGGTCGCCGTTCCGCGCACGTTCACGTCGGTGTAGCGAACGAGGTCGAACATCGACTGGCCGTTTCCGACCATCCCGGCGAGATGAAAGACCGTGTCGATGCCCTCGAGCGCGCGATCGACCGCGCCGCGATCGCGCACGTCGCCGACGATCAGCTCGGCGTCCGCGTTCAGGTGCCGCGGTCGCCCGGTCGGGTGCGCCTGCGGGAGGAGGTCGTCGAGGATACGGACGCGATGCCCGCGCTCCACCAAGAGATCGACCAGGTGAGAGCCGATGAAGCCGGCCCCGCCGGTCACGAGCGCGTGCATCGCGTCACTCCACCGTCACGTCGAGCGAAACCTTGTCGCTGGTGATGCACAGCTCGCTCGAGACGGCGAGGATGTACGTGTACTTTCCAGGCTTCGTGGGTGCCGTCACCGTGCGCGACCAGACGCCGTCCGCCGACTTGCCCGGCACGCCTCCGGGGGGCGGATCGAGCGCCCGCGCCCACTGATTCGAGAGCTCGGCGATGAGCACCTCTTCGGAGATGGGATCCTTGTCGGACGACGCCTTCATGGTCACCGAGAACTTGAGGCTGCCGCCAGGCGCGACCTTGGTCGGCTCGACCTTGAAGTCGCTGGGCACGGGCTTCACGTCGGCGGGGAGGAGCGGCTCGACGTCGAACGTCCCCGCGCCCGCGACCGCATCCTCCACGCGATGCGAGCCGTAGCGGTACCCGTTCTGGAAGGTGTGCAGGCCGGTGAGCCCCGGCGGAGTCATTACCTCGAACGTGCCGTCGGGTTTGGTGGCGGTCGCGTAGAGGTAGTCGGGATGCGCTTTGGTCGTGTCCGGGTTTTTGTTGTAGAGGCCATGCACCTCCACGAACACCAGCGAGTCGCCGAGCGGCGCCTTGGTCTTCCCATCCGTGAGCGCGCCGCGCAGCGGGACGAGGCCCCCATCGGAGGCGCCCGCGTCGGTCACCGCGCCCGTCGGCGACGATTCGTCTTTCGAGAAGCAACCGACCAGGACGAGCAGCGTAGTGACGAGCAAGGTTCGCATGGGCGTATCCTACGCAAGAATGTCGCGGCGGTTACATGTGCCGAGCTCGGTCCTCGTCCTGGCGGCCCTCTCCGGTTGCGCCAGCGGGGTGCGCGCGGACGGCGCGGCCGCTCGGTCGGACGGCGGCGCGACCGGCGCCGACGCGTCCGCCTGCATCGACGGCGATCCCGATCGAGAGCGCTTCGGCACCGATTGCCTTTGCTGTCACACCGGCCAGTTCAGCGTAGCGGGGTCGGTGGCGCCGAACGTAGCGCGCGTCCTCGTCACCGACAGCGTTGGCGAGCGATTCGACATCGCGGTCAATCCGTACGGGAACTTCTTTCGCCATGCGCCTCTCGTCCCACCGCTCAAGGCGAGCATCGTGCTTGCTGACGGGGGGACCCGCGCAATGGAGGGCGCCGCGCCATCCGGCGCTTGCAACGCGTGCCACGGCGAGACCGCCACGGCGGCGCGCATCGGGCAGTGACACCCCCGCGCGCAAACACTTGGGCAGCCCAGCACGGCTGACGATACGATCGGGTGCGACGCATGTGTGAGCTCCTCGGGATGGAGTGCAACGTCCCCACCGACATCGTCTTCTCGTTCGCGGGGCTCGCGAACCGCGGCGGGCGAAACGCCCCCCACGCCGACGGCTGGGGACTCGCCCTCTACGACGGCCGCGCGGCGCGTGTCTTCCTCGAGCCCGCGGCCGCCTCGCGCTCTCCCCTCGCCCGCTTCGTGCGCGAGCATCCCATCAAGACCCTGCTCGCCGTCGCGCACGTTCGCAAGAAGACGCGCGGCCAGGTCTCCCTCGCCAACACCCACCCGTTCGTACGCGAGCTCTGGGGCCGGCACTTCGTCTTCGCGCACAACGGTACGGTGAAGAACGCGTTCGCGCTCAAGCTCGGTCGCTACGCGCCGATTGGCGACACCGACAGCGAGCACGCCTTCTGCGCGCTCCTCGCCCGCCTCCAGCACGAGTTCCGCGACTACCCGAAGAGCGGGGCCGATCTCGCTGCCGCCATCGCGCACCACGCGGGCCGCATCGGCAAGGGGGGCACCTTCAACATGCTCCTCGGCGACGGCTCCCGGCTCTACGCGCGCTGCGCGACCAAGCTCCATCACATCGTCCGCAAGGCCCCCTTCCAGAAAGTCACCCTCGCTGACGAAGATCTCGCCGTCGACTTCGCCGAGGTGACCACGCCCAAGGATCGCGTCGCGGTCGTCGCAACCGTTCCGCTCACGCGCGACGAGGTCTGGACCGTCGGTGAGCCCGGGGCCATGTGGGTCTTTCACAAGGGACGACTGGCCGCGACGCTCACCTCGTGACCGTCACGCCGCGCGCCTCGAGCGCGCGAACGAGCCTGCCGAGCGCCGCCTCGTCTTTGGCGCGTGCCCGCTCCAGATCCACGGCGCGGAGGCTCGGCAGTCGGAGGAGCACCTCCGGCGCGACGTCGAACGACTGGCCATAGAGGTCCACGTTCTCGAGCTTGGTGAGCGCGGCGATGGACTCGGGGAGCGCGCGCAGCGATGGCTTCGACTCGTGCTGGCCGAGGCCGAGGCGGCGCAGCGTCACGAGCTTCGTCACGACCTCGGGCAGCTTGGTGAAGCGGTTGCTCGTGAGATCGAGCGCCTCGAGCGCGCCCAGCGCAGCGAGCTCGTCCGGCAGCGCCGAGAGATCGTTGTGCTCGAGCACGAGCTCGCGGAGCCCGGTCATGCGTGGGACACCGAGCGGAAGCTTCTTGAGCTGATTCACCGAGAGATTGAGCTTGGAGATCCCGAGGCGCGAGAGCGCGCCCGGCGCACGGTCGAGCGCGACGCCGAGCCGCGCCTCGAGGCCGGCGAGCGAGAGCGCACCATCGCGAACGAATCCGCCGAGATGCTCGGCCGCGAAGGCGTCGTCCCCGGTCTCGAGCGCGTAGAGCGCGGTCGGCGCACCCCAATCCGGATCGCGCGTCGTCCGCACGGCGAGGATCCGCGCGAGCCTACGCCCGGAGATCGCGCCGCCGCTCTTTTCGTCGAGGGCGGCCAGCCGATCGGCGAGCTTCGACGCGCCGGCGCGAAAGAGGTTCGTCTTGGCGAGCACCTCACGGAGGATCTTGGGAAACGTCGGAAGCTTCTCCGTCGCGAGCGAGTGGAGCGCATCGCGCGACTTCTTGGGCACCGTGGGGCTCTCGACCGCGAACACGATCGCCTCGAGCACGCCGTCGGGCACGCCGCCCGACTCCATCATCGTGACGGCGAGCCCGATCGCTGCTGGGTCCGGCGAGAGCAACATCTCTTCGATGCGCGGCGCGACGACGGCGGCGTCTTTGGCCAAGTGGCGCACGCCGCGCGCGTCGAGGAGGCGACGCACGTGCGATTCGTGCGTGAGCGGGACGCCGAGCTTCTGCGCCTTCGACCACGCGCCGCGCGGCGCCGCACCGACGATGACGAACGTCGTCGCCTTGGTCGGTGCTCGCACGACCGTCGCCCCGGCCTGCCCGAGCTGCTCGGAGAGCGTCGCGACGCGCGTGCTCGTGCGGCCGAGGATCGCGATCTCCGCGTCTTCGAGGGTCTTGGGCGATGGGAGGCGATCGTGGAGCGCGCGGAGCGCCGTTTCGACCACGCGTTCGTTCGGCGCGTCGAGCGCCGTCAGGAGGTCCGCGTCCGTCGCGTGAGCACGCAGCCACGCTTCGTCGTCGGCCAAGAGGCGCACGTAGAGCGGGCGTTTCGCCGCTGGCACGGCACTCTCGCGCATCCATTTGAGGACGCCGTTCAGCCCATCCGAGTAGCGCCTGGCCATCGCAGGCGCGCGGAGCTCGATGCGTTCCAGGCTCTCGCTCTCGAAGAGAGCGTCCGGAAGGTCCACCTCCAACTGACCGAAGACGATCTCGCGAAGATGCGGCAGCTCGGCGAGCGCGACCAGCACCGCGCTCGACACGTCGCAGTAGATCTCGATTTTCTCGAGCGCCGCGAGCGCGCCGACGCCCTCGAGATCCTCAGGGCGATACGCCTCGAGGTGCGTGGTCTCGCTCGAGGCGCCCTTCGCGTCGCGCGCTGGTTCGAGCTCGCCGAGCTTGTCGACCATGCAGCGCTCGAGCGATGGGTACAAGGCCCGCACGATCGTGCCCGGCCGATACGTCCGTAGGAGCCGCACCTGCCCCGCCGTATCGAGCCCGAGGTACGCGTTGGTTTCTTCCCAGTGCATGAAGAAGAACGTCTCCATGACCTTCGCGGCGTGGCGCCCGGAGCTCCCGAAGCTCGCCCGCATTCGCTCGGTGAGCGCGGCGGCCTCGTCCGGCCCGAGGAGGCGATGCAGCGTGCCCGCCCATCCGTTGAAGTCGTAGTCGTCGTCGTCGTCGGGATCGGCGAGCGCGCCGAACGTGGTCATCACCCGAACGTAGTCGGGCGGTAGTGGCCCGACGCGGGCTTGCGCGCGCGCCAGATCGTCCGCTGAGACGGCGCGCGCGACCACGAGCTTCTTCGCCGCGAGCGCCTCCGCGAGCTTCGTTTCGAGTCGATCGTTCGCCATCTTCGTCACCCCAAAACCCTCGCGGAGAGAGCCTCGGAGCGAGCGCGCCCGAGGTCGGCCAAAGACCGCTCCAAGTATAGACAATTACGAAGAAATATTCGTCACTTTGAGGATGGTTTCGGGGGCGTCGCCGTAGTAAAAACGCGGCTCCGGTTTTTCGAGGAAAAGCATGTCCCAAGACGTCCCCCAGGGCTCGAGCCCGAACCAGCGCATCCCGGTCTCCATCACCGACGAGATGCGCACGAGCTACCTCGACTACGCGATGAGCGTCATCATCGGGCGCGCCATCCCGGACGCCCGCGACGGCTTGAAACCCGTCCATAGGCGCATCCTCTTCTCGGCGTACGAGCAGCGCATCCTCCCCGGCGGCGCGCACAAGAAGAGCGCCAAGGTCGTCGGTGACGTGCTCGCGCAGTACCACCCGCACGGCGACGCCTCGGTCTACGACGCGATGGTCCGCCTCGCGCAAGACTTCTCGATGCGCTACCCGCTCATCGACGGCCAAGGAAACTTCGGCAGCGTCGACGGCGATCCGGCGGCCGCGTACCGCTACACCGAAGCGCGCTTGTCGCGCGTCGCGGTCGAGCTCCTCACCGACATCGAGAAGGAGTGCGTCGACTTCCAGCCGAACTTCGACGACTCCAAGGAAGAGCCCACCGTTCTTCCGGCGCGCATCCCCAACTTGCTCGTCAACGGGTCGGGCGGCATCGCCGTCGGCATGGCGACCAACGTCCCGCCGCACAACTTGGGCGAGGTCGTGGACGCGACGGTGCACCTCCTCCGAAACCCCGGCGCCACGGTCGACGAGCTCATGCGCTTCGTTCCCGGCCCCGACTTCCCCACCGGCGCGACCATCTACGGGCGCACGGGCATCGAGCAGGCGCAGCGCACCGGGCGCGGCACGATCGTGATGCGCGCGCGCATCAACGTCGAGAAGGCGCCCGGCAAGGGCGAGCGCGAGCAGATCGTCGTCACCGAGATTCCCTATCAGGTGAACAAGGCGCGCGTCGCCGCGCGCATCGGAGAGCTCGTCCGCGAGAAGAAGCTCGAAGGCATCAGCGAGATCCGCGACGAGTCCGATCGCGAGGGCATCCGCCTCGTCGTCGAGCTCAAGCGCGACGTCGTCGCGCAGGTCGTCGTCAATCAGCTCTATCGAATGACCGATCTGCAGTCGACGTTCGGCGTGATCAACCTCGCCATCGTCCACGGCCGTCCGCAGGTCTTGAACCTGCGCGAGACGCTGGCGGTCTTCGTCGAGCACCGCCGCGACGTCGTCACGCGCCGCACCCGCTTCGAGCTCAACGAGGCCGAGGCGCAGCGCGAGATCGTCGAAGGTCTCGGCGTCGCCATCACCGACGTCGACAAGGTCATCCGCACCATCCGCGCCGCCCGCGACACCGACGAAGCGCGGACCAACCTCATGGCGCTCCCGCTCGAAGGCCTCGAGGGCTTCGTTCGCCGCGCCGGCCGACCCGAGTCGGAGATCGAGACCGCCAAGAAGCGCGGCCAGTACTTCCTCTCCGAGCGTCAGGCCAAGGCCATCCTCGAGATGCGCCTCTCCAAGCTGACGGGCCTCGAGCAAGAGAAGCTCGCGGCGGAATACGGAGAGCTCTGCGGCATCATCGCGCGCCTCCGCGCGATCTTGGCCGACGAGAACCTCCTCCGCGACGTCATCGTCATGGAGCTCGAGGAGATTCGCGGAAAATACGCCGACAAGCGCCGAACCGAGATCCTCCAGACCGAGGCCGAGATCAACGACGAGGACCTGATCCAAGAAGAGGACATGGTCGTCACGATCTCGCACGCCGGTTACATCAAGCGGACGAGCACGAGCGACTACCGCGCCCAGAAGCGCGGCGGCAAGGGCAAGATCGGGATGGAGGCGCGCGACGAAGACTTCGTCAACCAGCTCTTCGTCTCGTCGACGCACTCGCTCATCTTCATCTTCTCCGACAAGGGGAAGGTCTACGTGAAGAAGGTGTTCGAGATTCCCGTGGGCACGCGCACGTCCAAGGGCCGCGCCATCGTGAACTTCGTCGGCATGGAGGCGGGCGAGAAGGTCGCCGCCATCGTGGCCGTCCCGAAGATCGAGGCCGGCAAGTTCGTCGTCACGCTCACCAAGAACGGTCAGATCAAGAAGACCGACCTCGTCGAGTACGAGAACTTCCGCGAGAAGGGCATCATCGGCGTGAAGATCGAAGAGGGCGATGCGCTCCTCTCGGCGGCGCTGACGGACGGCTCGAACGAGTGCCTCATCGCCACCCGCCAAGGCCAGTCGATTCGCTTCCCCGAAGATCAGGTCCGCCCCATGGGTCGCGCCACGATGGGCGTAAAGGGCATCGACCTCAGCGAGGGCGACGCCGTCGTCGGCTTCGCCGTGACCGATGGCACACGCCACCACGTGCTCGCCGTGTGCGAGAACGGCTTCGGCAAGCGCACCGAGCTCGAGGAGTTCCGGAAGCAGAACCGCGGCGGCAAGGGCATCATCCTCATCGACGCGAGCGAGCGAAACGGCCCCGTGGTGGACGTGAAGCTCGTCGGCGACGCCGATCAAGTCATGCTGATCACCGATCGCGGTCAGCTCCTTCGCACCGGCGTCGCGGAGATCCGCGAGACCGGACGCAACGCGCAGGGCGTGAAGCTCATGAGCGTCGAAGAGGGCGAGCGCATCGTCGCGGTGGAGCGCATGGCCGAGAGCACGGACGACCCGGCCACCGGTGGCGACTCCATGCCGCCGGACGGCTCGGTCCCGCCCGAGGGCACGCCCAGCGTCGCCCCCGACGAATCGATCCCGCCCGGCGACGGCACGGTCAACTGACCCCTGGCCGCGGCCCCGCGGACAAGACTGTCCGCCGTCGGGTGCGCCCTCGGCACGACATCGCGTGTCGTCTCGCGGGGCATCCGGCACAGTTTTGCACGACCGTTCGCGCCGGAGCGCGCCCTTGCGCGCGCGTGGGGCACGATCTCCCGCTGGAACGGGCGTTGCTCGGTGGTGGGCATGCTACGCGTCGTCCTCGGGCTTGCTCTCCTCACCCTTGCCGCGTGCTCGGACGCGTCGCCCACCTACCTGAGGAACGCGGCGCCGTGCCCAGCCGACGACGCGAGGTTCTCGGCGTTACCGCTCCGAGAAGGAGTCAGTGGATTGGCCATCTTTCAGGTCGAAGCCAAATCGTTTGGGTGCGGCTCCATGGGGACGACGCGATCGCAGGGAATTTCAGCCGGTTGAGGAGCTGACGGGGTGAAGAAGTGAGGCCTTTCGGTGTAGGAGCGGGGTTGCGACACACCAACCCCCACGCGCGAGAGGCCTCATGAA
>JBGAJR010000111.1:0-7308 GCA_044224815.1 Polyangiaceae bacterium | reverse complement strand
AACATCCACGACAACGAATCGATGGGCTATCTGGGCGGCGGCACGGGCACGCTGATCGAGGGCAACACCATCGCCCACAACAACTTCTCCGGCAGCGGCTTCAATCACGGGATCTACATGGGCGGCTCCGGCGCGCACGCGCGGGTTCGCAACAACCTCTTCGATCGCAACTCGGTCGTGGCCGGACGTTGCGAGGGCGGAAACCTCACGGTCCACGGCCAGTACGACGACGTCCTCATCGAGGGGAACACCTTCGTGCAGGACAGCTCGTCCGGCGGTTGCTACGGCATCTCGATCAACCCGGGTTACGCGACGGGTGAGTGGTTCCGGAACTTCGTCGTGCGCGGGAACACCGTCGTCAACCTGGGCTACTGCGCGATCTGCATGACCAGCGCGCCGGGCGCGCTCGTCGAGAACAACGTCGTCGTGAACGACCAAGACACGTATCAAGCCGGCATCACCATCGGCGCCGCCGGGCCGAGCGCGGGCGACGAAGCCGACACCGGCGCCATCGTGCGAAGCAACACGATCTTCTTCTCGCACGCCGGGAACGGCAGCGAAGGCATCGGCCTGCGCAACGCGCCCGGGACGAACCTCGTCATGGCCTCCAACCTCGTCTACTTCGGGGCGGCCTCCGCGGCGGCGCACTGCTTCGCGCACCCGGGCATGGCGAGCATGACCGCCTTCGAGAACAACCTGTGTCACCACGCGGGCGGGACCGGCTCGTTCAGCGCGACGTTCGCGACGCAAGCGGCGGCGGCAGCGGCTGGCGTGAACGTGGGAGGAACGGACGCTGCGCCCGCGTTCGTCGCCGCCCCCAGCGCTGCCAACGCGTGGAGCACCGCGCTCACCTCGGGGAGCCCCGCCGTGAACCATGGCAGCGCGACGCGTTCGGCGCCGACCGATCGCACGTGCCAGGCGCGCGTGACCCCAGACATCGGAGCCTCCGAACGCTGAAACGCCGAACGCTGAAACGCTGAGCGCAAGACCTCGCCGCACGCAGCCTCGCCGCCATCGCGCGCGAGGCTTGCGGCGCTCCTTCGATCCGACGTAGGAGATCGCGCGATGAAATACGTCCTCTTCTACGAAGCCGCCGAAGACTTCCGCTCCAAGGTCCCCGCCCACTTCGAGGCCCACCGCGCCCTCTGGGGCCAGTTCTCCTCCACGGGTGACCTCCTCATGATCGGCCCGTTCATGGACGCGCCCGCGGGTGGAGCCATGGCGATCTTCACGAGCCGAGACGCGGCGGAGCGGTTCGCCAAGGCGGATCCCTTCGTCACGCACGGCCTCGTGGCCCGCTTCACCGTGCGCGAGTGGAACGAAGCGCTCGTTCCCTGACCCGACGTCGTTCCCGAGCCGCGAGCGAGCTCGTCCGTCGCATGTCCGGCGCGCGCGTTCACGAGTGACGTACGATGTCGGCGATGGCAAGTCTCCTCGATCTCGGACTCTCCACCCCGAAGCGCGCGCGCGCGGCCCTCGCACTGGTGCTCCTCCTCTGCGTCGGATGCGCAGCCGCCACGCCTCCCGGGCCGAATGGAACGGTGACGCCTCCCGCGTCGTCCGCGCGGAACGACGAAGGCCCCGTATACGCCAAGGTCAGCGATGCCGGCGCGCCGTCGGACGCAGACCGCGTCGCAGCGCGAAAGCGCCCGCCGCCCCCGCGCGAGGTGCTCGACATCGCGGCGCTCCTTCCGCCCGGGATCGAGGGCGGTTGGCAGGGCGAGCCGATCCGCGAGGTGCCGCCGCCCGTCATCCCGGCGGGCTGGCACGGTCTCGGCATTCGTTACTACGCGTCGCCGCGCGCGCGCGAGCCCTGGTACCGCAAGAACGAGAAGGACGAGCGCTTCTTGAACGAAGACCGCCGCAAGGTCGTCACCACCTACCTCGTGTGGAACGATCGAACCGGCGAGGGCCTCGTGTTGAACCCTCTCGCGAGCGACGCTGCGTTCGTGATCGAGACGGCGAAGGCGCAGAAGGGCGTGCGCTGGCTCCACGTCATCGACAGCCACACCGAGTTCAAGTCCACTCCGCCGCTTCCCGGACGTGAGCAAGTGGAGTGGGAACGAGACGTCGAGTTTCGTGGTGCAACTCAGGTGCATATCCGCGACGCCGACCGCACGTATCGCGAGAAGAAAGAGCTATTCGACGCCGGCCCGGTTGCGGCCGCGCTGGGCGCGACGCCCATCACGCGCGGTCTCACGGCGCCCGAGCGAACGAAGAGCGGCAAGCTCCTGGTGTTCCGCACCGCGCTCGACGCGCCGCACTGGTCCTTCCTCGAAGTGCAGTGGGGCCCGTTCCGCTTCGACGGCAATTGGGACGGTGACTGAGATGGTCGCGCACGGCCACCCGCTCCCCCGCCTCCTGATCGCGTCGGTCGGCGTGCTCGTCATGCCCCCGATCGGCTGTTCGCGCGCGGAGCCTCGACCGACCCCGCCGTCGCCGAGCGTCTCACCTCGCGCGGCGACGTCGGACGTCGGTGTGCCCAGCATCGCCGCGAGCGCGAGCGCGAGCCCGCCCGCTGGGTCGCGCTGCCTCGGACATGCGATCGAATGGACGCTCGCGGGCGGGCTCGTCGCCGAGCACGACAAGCACTCGATTCACGACTGCCGAACGCATCGCGTGAAGCTCGTGAGCGGTCGCGGCGCGCCGCGGCGCGAGAAGCAGTGCGAGCGCGAGCTCCCCGACGTCGACGCGGGCGTCCCGTCGATCGAGGCGCTGCGGAGCGCGCTCGAAGATCCGGTCGTGACGCGCACCTTCGCGGCCGGAGGCTTCGCCGGTCGCGCGCAATCACCGCACGACGGCACGGACATGTTCGTGACGCTCGATGGAAAGACGCTGGGCATCGGCGCGGGTGGCGCACCCGAAGTTCAGCAGGTTCGCTCGCTCCTTGCCGCGCTCGCGGCGCGCGAGGCCGCGCGCTGCGCGACGACGGACGCGGGACGCGCGGACACGACGCCCTGAAGCGGACGCCTACGTCAGGGCGCGACGCAAGCCGACGACGTCACATGCGAGATCTGGAGATCGATCTCGCTGCGCGTCGTGAGCGTCTTGGTCGCGAGATCGAAGACACGCACGCGCGCCGAGTCGAGCGACCCATAGTGAGGCACCCGCTCGAAGAAGAAGAGCTTGCCGCGCGAGAACGCCATGGGCGCTTCGATCGGCATCGGCCCGACGTCGGTCATGGGCCACTCGACCGGCGAGCCCCACGCCCCCTTGCCCACGGAGGGGACGTCGAAGCGCACGAGGCGCCCGCTCTTCTCTCCGAAGATTCGCCCGTCGGACGTACCGGTGATGTTGGAGACACCCTGCGCGGAAGCGTGGGAGTCCCAGACGCCATCGGGGCGGAACGTGACGAGGCTTCGCGCACCTCCGTCGCTCTGGAGACCGACGAGGGTCTCCGGCCCGGATGCGGGCGTGACGTAGGTGAAGGCGATGAGAAAGCGACCGGGAATGTTCTCGTGGATGGCGTCGGTCCCGCAGGGCTGGCCAAGCGCCGTGCCGTACCAAATATCGTACGACGGCCCGTACTGGTTGAACGGGCCCTGGTGTTGCCAGGCTTCACCGGTGCTCGAGACCGCGAAGACCTCGGCGCCATAGCCGCCCCACAAGTTGCACTTCACGTCGGCCCACGTGGTGGTGTCCGTCGCGGGATCGTAGACCCTGGTCGAGCCGCCCTCTTTCGACACATAGATGAGACCGGTGCCAGGAGCACACGACCAGAGCGCCGTGCTCGCGGCGTCGGTGGCGGCGCTCGCTTCGGCGACGCCGCCATCCTTTGCCTTCTTCTTCTTCTGCGCAGCGCTCGCTTCGCCGTCATCGTCCCCGGCGTCGGCAGAGCAGCCGGCGAAGACGGTGAGCACGGCGAGGAGCGCGAGTCCGGTCGCGAAGGCGTAGTGGCGCATGCCGGCGAGGTAGCGAACGGGAGCCCGCCGGGCTCGTTAATCGACCGATCGCGCCACGCCGAGGCACTCGCCTCTCGGTTTTGTCCCACCTCGCTCCGTGCCGCGCGTCGATCGTCGCCCCCCAGCGCGCGGCGCGGTCTCGTCTTCAGTCGAGATCGAACGGCGTGGTCGCCGGCGTGAACGACGCCGTGTAACGCGCGACGCTCGAGATGCGGAGCTCGTCGACGTAGCCGGTGGTCGAGCCGCCACCGTTGGTGAACGACAGGAGAATGTCGGCGGGGTTGCCCACGATGTTGGGCCCCGGCGCCGGAGTCTGCGTCGCCAGGAGCTGACCGTCGAGGAACAGGCGGAACGTGTTGCCGGAGCGCGTCACGGCGAAGTGATGCCACCCTGGATCGAACGTGGCGGGCGTGACGGCGACGCCATCGCCGAGCGCGGGTGACCCCACGCTCTTGTGGTTTTGGAACGTGAAGCTCAACGTGCTCGAGAGGTCCTTGCCGAGACCGAACAGCCAGGTGGTCGGCGCATCGTCGGTGACCACGTAGAACGAGCCTCGCGCGGGGAACGCGAGCGGATACCACCAATATTCGACCGTGAAGTCGTCGGTACCGAACGTGAGATCGCTCGCGTACGGAACGCGCATCTTCATCGCCGGATCGGAGAAATACGCGCTCGCCGTCCCGAGCTTCTTCTCGATCGTGGACGTCGTCACGCCACCGGTCGCCACGACCGCGCGACCACGCTCCTCGGGGAACGAGGCGCCGGCGTTCACGCCGTCGAAGTGCATCAAGACCAGCGTCTTCGCGCGCGCGCAGTGGCCCGTGGTGCAAAGCCCGGTGGCGCAATCGGTGTTCAGCTTGCACGACGCGTCGACGTCGCATTTCTTCGCGCAGCCTCCGCCGCAGTCGACGTCGCCTTCGCCTCCGTTCTTCACGCCGTCGTCGCACGCGGGCGCCACGCACTTCTTGGTCACGCAGCTCAGAGACGCGCAGTCGCTCGGGCCGGCGCACGCCGCGCCGGGCGCGCACGCGGCGCACGAGCCGCCGCAGTCGACATCGGACTCGTCGCCGTCCAGCTTGCCGTCGGTGCACGTGCTCGCGACGCACAGGCCGTTCGCGCACACGCGTGACAAGCACTCGAGGTACGAGACGCACACGCTACCGTTCGCGCCGCTGTCGGCCGCCGCATCCGCCCCGGTCTCGGCATCGCTGCCCGCGTCGCCCGCGTCCGTGTCCGCGTCGCCTGCCGCATCTGCGTCGGTTGCCGCATCCGCGTCTTCGGCGGCGTCGACCGCGGTCACGTCTTCGACCGCGTCCGCCGCTGCATCGGCGGTCACACCGACGTCCGCGCCCACGTCGGCGTCGACGCGTCCACTGGCGGTGCCGTCGCCTGCGTCGGGCGAGCCGGGCACGCCGATGTCGTCGACGACGGAGGTGCCGGTGCCATCGACGCTACCGCACGCGATGAGGACGACGGCGGCGATCCAAGAGCCAAAGACGACGGGGCCTCGCAAGCTTCTCATGACGTCGTCCGAGCGTACCCCAGTCGGGCGAAGGGCGTCTCCGCCGCCAATCCCCGCGAGACATCGAAGGCGCGTCGTGGCACGTTCTCCGGGAGATGGCCGGCAACGTCGTCAACTTGAACCGGTTCCGGAAGAAGAAGGCGCGCGAGGAGAAGGCCAAGCAGGCCGAGATCAACCGCGTGAAGCACGGTCGGACCCAGGCCCAGAAGGACCGCGAGCACGCCGATCGCGAGCGCGCCGCGCGCCTCCTCGCCGGCAAGCGCCTCGAGCCGTCGGCGGAGGGCGACGACGCCGCGGCCGAAGCCCCGCCAGCATCCGACGACGACGAGTGAGGTGCGGGCGCGCTGGCGCCCGTCAGTGCCCGAGCAGGCGCTGGAGCTCGCCTTTGTGGAGGAGCGCGAACAGATCCATGCTCCACGCGATCGTGCAGTGCACGAGGACGCCGCCGTAGATCGAGCGCGTACGAAGCGCGATGGTGCCGAGGACGACGCCCGCCACCACCGAGCCGACGCACTCGGCCGGTGGCTTACCGAAGTGGATCATCGAGTAGGGCACGACCATGACGAAGATGGCGATGGCGCCCACGTGACGCGCGAGCGCGAACAAGAAGAAGCCGCGGAAGAAGAACTCGAGCAAGAAGAACTGGAGCCCGTAGGCGAGCTCCCACGACACGAGGAGCGACCAAGACCCGGCAGCGCCCGCGAACTTGGGGTACGTGCGCAAGAACGCCGGGCTGAACGAGACCGCGTACGCGATGGGCAAGACGGCGAGTGCCATGCCCACGTAGAGCGCCCACACCTTGGCGCTGTGGCGCGTATCGAAGCCGAAGTCGCGAATGCGCTGCTTGAGCACCAGCTTGATGCAGAGTGCAGGCAACAAGAAGTAGTTCACGAGCTTGAAGAGCGCCCAATAGAGGTGCGGGTAGAGCTCGGGCGTCGCCTGCTCGGCGATCAAGCGCTGCGCGACCGGCACCTTGAGGATGGCGGTGGGGTTGCCCACGTAGTGCGGCAGGATGAGACCGGCCGCCACCGTGAGGAGGATGGCCGCGGCCTCTCCGGTCGACGGCGCAGGCGCGCGGTAGTCGGCGTCGATCTTCGACCACTCGCCCGCGACGAAGTCGCGCGCCCGAGCCAACGGGTTGGGCGCGCTCACGAGGCCACTCCGCCGCCGAGTCGGCGTACGAACGCCAAGGCGCGCCAAGTGTCGGGACGAACGAAGGCGGCGAACGCGACGAACGACAGCGGGTACGCGAAGACGATCGCCATCGTCAGGGCGACGCCGAGGTGAAACGCCCACGCAGCAGAGGCCCACGCCCGACCGACGCGATGCCCCAAGAGCGCCACCGGCGCGCCGAGCTCGAGGGCGAGGGCAAAGGACGCGAGCGGCGCGAAGAGCGCCGGGTGCGCGACCATGAAGACGCCGAGCGGCGAGTGGAAGCTCCCGAGCTCGATCTTGCGCACGTTGTCGAAGGCAACTTGTGTGGCGAGCACATGCCCACTCGCCCACCCGAAGCCGGCCGTGCGGAGCTTTGCGCACCCCGCCACCACGTACGTCGCCACCGTCACGAGGGCGATGGCGCGCACCGCCCACCCATAGCGCCCGTGCGCTTCGGCCTCGGTCGTCGCGCGCGCTCGCGATCGCGCGTCGAGCGACACCGCATCGGCCGCGGGCGCACAAGCGAGGACGGCGAGGTGCAGCGTCATGAGGTTGTCGGTGTGGAAGAGCATGCCCCACGAGCTGCGGTACGTCGTCACGAAGAGGACGAGCGCCGCGTAGAGCGGACCAACCCACCTATAGCGGAGGCCCGCGGTGGCGAGGGCGCCGGCGAGGAGCGTGAGCGCGAAGAGGCCGAGGTAGAGCGCCGGCGGGATCGGCTCGGAGAGC
>JBGAJR010000110.1:0-7391 GCA_044224815.1 Polyangiaceae bacterium | reverse complement strand
CGCTCGGAGCGGCCCGGGTCACGATGATCCACGGCCGGCTCGACGAGATCAGCACCGCACCGTTCGACGCGTTCTACTTCTACAACCCCTTCGCCGAGAACATCTTCGGTCCGGCGTCGCGGTTGGATGACACCGTCGCGCTCTCACGCACGCAATACGAGGCGGATGTGCGAAGGTCCGTGGCGATGCTCGGGGCGGCCCGTCCAGGAACCCGCGTCGTCACGTTCTACGGGTTCGGCGGCGCCATGCCGCGTGGATACGATTTGGTGCATGCCGAGTACCGGAACGGCGGCACGTTGCAACTTTGGCTCAAGAGCGCGCCCTGAGCCGCCCCGCGCTACTTGAGGCCCTTGGTCGCGCAGCCGAGCTGGACCTCGATCGCGCCGCCGGCGGCGAGGCGCGCGCGCTCGCACGCGCCGGGGCAGAGATCGATGCTCTTGGGCGCGTTCGCGTCGTCGTAGCGCCACCCGTCCGGGCTCGCGCACGTCGCGTCGTACGTGAGGACGTCGCCGCTCTGGCCGGGCGCGGAGACCGCGACGTTGACCTTGGCCGGATCGATCGCCTTGCCGTCGGGCGGTGGCGGGATCGGGAGCGAGCACGAGATCGTTTGACCTCGAATGGCCGCGAGCGCTTTGAGGAGATCGTCCGACGTTTGCTGCGGGCTCTTGGAGACGTCGACGAGCGTGGCCGTGCCGGTGCCGCCGGCCTTGGCGAGATCGGCGAGCGCGGTCAGCTGATTGCCGACGCCCACGACGTACGTCTGCACGTTGGCGGCCTCGGCCGCGAGGAGCGCCTTCACTTCGTCGAACGATCCGCAGTCGCTCGGCTCGCCGTCGGTGACGAGGACGACCGCGGACTTCTCCTGCGGGAACTGCGCCTTCAGATCCTTCGCGTACTCGATCGCGCCCTTCACGGCGGGCAGCGTGGGCGTGCCGCCCATGGGGCCGTGCTTGTTGATCGACGCGATGAACGGCGACGCGTTGGGGAGCGCCGTGAGCGGCACCTCCGGCTTCTTGTAGTAGTCGACGTCGCAGCCGCTGCCCGTCTCGGCGGGAAAGTACTGGAGCGACGCGCGAATGCCGGCCGACGCGGGCTCCGCCACGAAGCGCTTCACGCCGTTGGTCACCGGGTCCCAGCGCTCGGAGCGCTTGTAACCGAAGATGAGGCCGCCGTGCGCTTCGTCGCCCATGCTGCCCGACTGGTCGAACATGAAGACGAGGTTCACGGGCGCGATGGCCGCGTTGGTGCGCGCGGTGACGCAGCTCTCGATCGGCGCGCCGCCGTCGGTGAAGGTCGACGTCACAGCGGGGCCGCCGTCGTTGCCGGTCGGGGTCGTGGCGAGCGGCGCTTCGTCGCGCGAGCTCGAGCACGCCGCGAACACGAACGACGCGAGCGACGCGAAGGCGATCGGCGCGAGGCGAGACGGCACGAAGCCGGAGCGGAGGACGACACCCATGGCGCGGCCGGTCTAGCGCTGTCGCGCGGGCGTCGCCAGGGAGAGACTCCGATTAACGCCGCGCTTCACTTTTTGGTTATCGGGCGGGTGGGGTCCCGCGTCCTCATTTGCGAGCGCCCACGAAGCGCTCCTCTCACCCAGCCGGGTTGCTTCCCGGCGCGACTCCGTCATGCTTCGGCCCTCCCCGGGTCGACCGGCGCCCGCTCGGGCAATTCGAGGATTCCATGCGAACTTCCAGTACTTACGCTTTTGCCGCTGCGCTCCTCTCGTCCCTCTCGGTGGCCGCGTGCGGTCAGCTCGAGGGTGAGCCCGACAAGCTCCCGGTCATCGCGACCATTCACGGACAGCTCTCGAACCCGAACGGGTACGCGGCGGGCCCGTCGATGCGCGTCGCGATCGTGTGGGGCCGCGAGAGCGGCAGCATCCAGGTCTCGCAGGACGTTCCGGTTCAGCCGATCTTCCCGTCGCAGTTCAAGCTCGACATTCGCGATCTCCCGCCCGCGCTCGCGATGCGCGCGCCCGGGGACAAGAACGATCCGAACGCCCCGAAGCCCGGCAGCGAGTGCACGCCCGGTTACAACCCGTCCGCGGGCGGTGCGCCGCCGAGCGCGAATGCGCCGTGCGACACCGATGCGCCGCCGAGCGCCGGACCGGCGCCGACGCCTGCGACTCCGCCGAGCGGTGGAGCGAGCGGTGGCTCGCGCATCCAGTCGGACTTCCGTCCCGCGACGGCCGCCGATCCGTTCCGCATCGCGGTCGGCACCCTCGTCGCGTACGAGGATCTCAACGGCAACGGTCAGCTCGATCTGCTCGACGAGAACGCGACCCAAGCGATCGATCGCGTCGTCGGCGTGAACGAGAAGCTCTACGTCGTCTACGCCGAAGGCACGCCGTCGGGCGAGCTCGCGCAGTTCGGGATCCCCAAGGGCTTCAGCTTGCTCCAAGTCCCCGAGTGCATCGGCACCGCGGTCGCGGTCAGCGAGCCGAAGGTCACCACCGGTACCGGCGACAGCACCCAAGGACAAGGTACGAATGGCGCGCCGACGGCGGGAGGAAACGCGCCGAGCGCGCCCGCGGTGGCGGTCGAGGACACGACGTGTGACGACACGCCGCACTTCCAGGCGATCGACACGCTCTTCACGCTGCCGCTCACGGCTGCCGCGCGCCTGTCTTCGTTCATGTGCAAGGGCGATGGTGGCTTCACCAGCGTCGAGAGCACGAGCTCGGGCGTTGGCTCGGCGCCCGCGGTCCACGTCTCGCCCGTCGCGCCCCCGCCCGACGTCGCGTACCCGTCGCCGACGGATCCGTCGCTCTACTGCTACCAAAACGGCTCGGGCTACACGTACACCAAGTGCGAGACGCCCAAGCTCTGCGGCGACACGGTCTGCGAGTCGACGACCGTCGCCCGTCCCGCGTCGGCGCCGGCCAGTTGGCCTTGCCCCACGCATTGACGCGATGATGCGCGCGGGGACGTGGAACACCGCGATGACAGCGAGCGAGGCCTACCGGCGAGTGAGCTCACCGAGCTCTATCGCCGGTACGGCTACGCGCTCCACCGCCGCTGCCGCGTCCTCCTGCGCGACGACGCGGCGGCCGACGACGTCTTACAAGAGGTCTTCGTGAAGCTGATGCGCGCCGGAGCCGGCGTGCGCGACGCCGAAGCGCCGCTTCGATTCCTCCAGAAAGTGGCCGACAACGCCTGCTTCGATTGGATGAGAAAGCGCCGCACCGCCCGCACCGAGCCGATGGACGACGGCCCCGCAGAAGACGTCCCCGCGCCTCCAGGCGTGGATCACGAGGCACGCAGCCTCGCGCTTCGCGTCCTCGCTCGGCTCGACGACGCCGAGCAATCCCTCGCCGTCATGGCCTACGTCGACGGCCTCACCCAAAGCGAAATCGCCCGTGAGCTCGGCGTGAGCCAGCCCGCGGTGAACAAGAAGCTGCAGAAGATCAGGGAGCACGCCGAGCGCGCGCTCCGCACCGAGAGCGCGTCATGAGCCCCCACGAATCGACCCATCCTTCCGCGCGTGAGCTCGAGCGCGTCGTCCTCGGTGAGGCCGATGCGTCCGCCCTCGCACACGTCGCGGGCTGCGCGGAGTGCGCGGCGTGGGTCGCCAGCGAGAAGCGCGCGGCTTCGGCGTTCTCGGCGGATCCGGCGCGATCGCCGGAGCGCTTCATGGCCGCGGTCACGGCGCGCGCCGCCGAGACCGAGCGCGCGGAGAAGCGCGGAGGCGCCGGAGCGTCGGAGCCGCCGCGCGCATCGGTGGTTCCGCTCGCGCGCATCGTTCGTGCGCGCCTCTACTGGGCGGCGGCCCCGCTCGCCGCGGCCGCGCTGATCCTGCTCTTCTTCCGGCCTGGCGCGGCCCCGCCGCGCGATCAGGGAGGCGACCCGCCGGCCGCGACCGACATCGCGTTCAAGGGCGCGATGGCCCTCGCGGTGATCCGCGAGCGCGACGGTGCCCAGGCACGCATCACCGGCGACGTCGAGATTCGTCCGCTCGATCGCATTCGCCTCGAGCTCTCCCTCGACACGCCTCGCCCGATCGCCGCCGGCGTCCTCGCCGACGACGGCACCTGGGCGACCCTCATCGCGCCCGCGGTCCTCGACGGCGGGACGCATTTTTCCGAGCTGTCGGTCCGCTTCGACGCATCGCCCAAGAGCGGCCTCGTCGTCGTGGGGGATCCGGCCGCGGTCGAGCGCGCCCGCGCGACGCGTGAGCTCACGGGCGTCCGTGTGCTACGCCTCCACGCGCAGTGATCATCATGAAGCGGTGGTGGGGAGCCCTCGGCGTCGTGGCCGGCCTCGTATGCGGCGCGCCCGCGTCGGCCGAGCCGATCCGCATCGTCGTGGCGGCCGGTCATCGCTACGGCGCGCCCGAAGAGCGACCCTTGCGGTATGCACGCGATGACGCCGCGCGCGTCGTCGACGTCTTCACCGCGATCGGCGGCGTGAAGAAGGAGAGCGCGTTTCTGGCCGATGAGCCGAGCGTGGCCGAGCTCACGCGCGCCATCGACAAGGCGGCCGCGCTCGCGGGCACCCACAAGCCCGAAGAGGTCACGTTCGTCCTCTATTTCAGCGGTCACGGCGATCGCGCGAGCTTGCACCTCGGCGGCGAGGCGCTCGCCATCGCGGATCTCTCGGCGCGCGTGGGCCGTGTGCCCGCGGCGCTCCGCGTCGTCGTGCTCGACGCGTGCCGCACCGACGACACGCTCCGCGCGAAGGGCATGCAAGAGGAGCCGGCCTTCGCGGTCGCGCTCCCGGGCTCGGTGACCGGCGAGGGAAGCGCCACCGGCACGGTGTGGATCCAAGCGTCGGCGGAGGGCGATCCGGCGCAGGAGTCGCAAGAGCTCGCGGGCGGCGTCTTCACCCACTACTGGCTGAGCGGCCTCCGCGGCGCGGCCGACGCGGACGGCGATCGCCGCGTCACGCTCGGCGAGTCGTACGACTACGCGTACCACCAGACGCTCTTCAAGACGGCGCGCGCGTCGGGCGTCTTGCAGCGGCCCACCGCGCGGCTCGATCTCCGCGCCGCCGGCCCGATCGTGTTGACCACGCCCTCGCCGCTCACCGCGCGCATCGTGCTGCCGCAGGTCGCCGACGCGCAGTTCCTCGTCTACGAGCCGCGCTCACGTCACGTGCTCGCGGAGGCGTGGAGCGCGCCGGATCGCGCCGTGGCCATCGCGCTCCCGCCCGGGTCGTACGTGGTGCAGCGCCGCGCGCACGGCCGCGGGGGCGCGTCGGAGGTGGCCCTCGCGCGCGGCGAAGAGCGCGCGCTCGCGGGCTCCGACTTTCAAGACGTGCCGCTCGAGACCTTGGCGCGAAAGGGCGGCGGCGTCATTTTGAGCCCCAACGAAATCGAGGCCGCGTACCTCCCGTCGTCTTCGGCCGACGTGGAGGTCATTCAGCGCGGTGGCCTCCGCTACCAGCGAAGGTTCGACGGCTTCGCGCTCGGCGCGAACGTGGACGCGGGCGGCGGCGCGAGCACCAACGCTGCGCGCCACGTGGGCGAGACCACGGTGGGCGGAGGCGTCTCCATCGAGTGGCGCGAGTCACTCGGCGCGGCCACGTTCCGCGCCGGCGCTGGCCCACGCGTCGAGTGGATCGAGCAGCGCCTCCAGCGAAACGACGCCGATCGCGTGACGTCGGCGAGTTATGCGGCGTCCGACAAAAAGCACGCCGTCGGCGTCGGCGGCGCCGCGTCGCTGCGCGTCTCGGTGAGTCCCTTGTCACGCGGCCGCACGTCGGGCCCGTTCGTCACGGGCGGCGTGGGCGCGAGCGTGGTCGGCGCCCCCGCGACCACCGGCACCGTCGTCCGCTTCGCGTTCACCGGCGACGTCGGCGCCGGCCTCGCGTTCTGAGCTCCATCAGTCTTTGCTGGCGTCCGAGGGCCCAGCAGCGTCGAACTCGATGCAGCTCGCCGCCCGAGCGCACCCCGTGGCCCCTTGGAAGACGACGACGCACGCCCATTGTCCGAGCTCGCACGAGCAATCAATGCCATCGATCGGTCCGTGATCGGTCGGGCACGGGCAGTCTTCCTCAACCTTGAAGTGGCACACCGGGCCAGCGGAGCAGGGGCCTGAAGGAAGCGCGTTGCGTCCGTAGAACGAGCTCGGCTTGGGATCCGCTCGAGGACGACAGACATCTCCGTCCCCGCCGTCAGAACCCACGTCGATCCCAGCGTCGTCGGACGGGCCGCCACCCGACGAGCTCGTGCAGGAGGCAAGGGACACGGCGCTCCCAAGAGTCACGAGCCTCGAAAACGTGAGCCCCCTCATCGTCGGCTTGGCGCCTGGGTCGAAGGCAGCTCAGCGGGAAGCCTCAGCTCACCACCGGCAACGTCGAAGTGCCTGACCGAGCCATTATCAGCCACGTCGTAGCTCGCGAACGCCACGGTGGTTTGCGAGTTCGGCGAGGACCATCGCGAATGCCGGATAACGACCTCACCAAGTTTGCTGGCGGTCGGCAACTTCGCCTGCAAAGCAGCTCTCCTTGTGGGCTCGGCCAGCACCTGCTGCAACTGATGTGCGTCGTCGATGACCGCTCGCGGGATCTCCGGCCAGTCGACCTCCTCCTTGCACACCTCGTCCGCTGCCGTGAATGCCGCCCAGGCGACAGAATCCACGACCGGCACCCCCTCAAGTATGCGCACCAAGCCAGAGTTGTAACGAACGAGGCGGGGCGGGGTACCCGATGTTCCGACGTAGCCGCCGCCCGCCATCTCGGTGGTGACGTTTACCGATCGAATCTCCGCCGGAGAAACTCCCCTGTCCACGAAGTATTTCCGCACCCGCTCCGAATGCGCATCTGCAGGAAGCAACGGTGGGGCAGACAAGCACGGTGCGTCTGCATTCGGAATCGCAATCGCAGCCGAGGTGCCTGCGTGCACCGCGAACACACCCTCCGACCCGATCGTCTTTTCGAGACCGAATTGACTGCGTTGTTCGACCGCCCGGCCGAGCCGAAACGCCGACGCGCTAGGCTTGTGATAATAGCCATTTGGGGCTTGGACCGCCTGGAGGCTGGATGTTCGGTGGGACACCGGCTCTTCAACGATGCCGCATCCGAGCGCGCCCAACGCGAGAGTCATCGATGCTCCGACGGCAATGGATCCTGCTCTGGACATCATAGACCCCACTTATATGATGAAGAGTCGTAGTTGCATGTTGCGCGCCACTCGTACCAACCACTGCCGTCGGCGTCGTATGACTCATTCGTGAATTGTGACCACGATTGGTAATCGATGTCCTGCTGTGCCCAGTACTGGCTTGAATCTACTGCCATCGTGAAGTTGCACCGTAACCGTACGGGCGTGGGCGCCGTGCGCGTCGAGAGCGTCGGTGATTGAGTGCGTGCATGAGGCACCGAGCGGAGTGGTGGGCGAAGCGCGTGGCGGAGATGGGGCGCGCCGGGGACCCCGAGGAGATCGCGCGACGA
>JBGAJR010000055.1:0-54797 GCA_044224815.1 Polyangiaceae bacterium | reverse complement strand
CGGTACATCTGGATGTACGCCGGGTTGGTCGCGAACTTCTGCTCGTAGCGCTTGTGGAGCTCGTAGGCGTCGCGCGTCTCGGGCAGGAGGTTGTGCACGAACTCGATGTACGGAGCGTGGTGCTCCTTGTCGAACTTGTCCGAGCACGGGTGCGTGATGATGAGGGTGCCACCCTTCTTCACGAGCGGCTGCCCGCGGTACATGTTGAAGAGGTAGCCCTCGGCCATCACCTGCACGAGGAGCGGGTTCAGGTACGAGTTGACGTTGTACGGCGAAATGTACGGAATGCCGGACACGAGCACGTCGGCCTGGCCCTTCACCGGCACGGCGTACTGCTCCATGCACTTCTGGAGCGTCTCCTTGTGCACCGCCTCGGTCTCGCCGGCGAAGACGCCGGTGACGCCGTAGGGCGCCGGCACGCGCTCGAAGATCGCCTGACGCGCCGGCTGCGGCACGCGCTCGAGCGTGCGCGTGAGCGCCTTCAGCGCAGTCCGCTCGATGCCGGTGAGATCGTCCTCGTTCTTGTGCAGGAACTCGAGCGGCCGATCGAACATGCGGTTGTTGATCGTCGTCTCGATCGTGAAGACGTTGAGCGTCTTGTTGGCCAGCTTGCCCTGGCGCTCGACGCTCGCGGAGAGCGCGCTCGTCTTGGGCGTCGGGTCCATGTAGCTGTGACACGCGCGCATCGTCTTCGGGTTGTGGTGCGCACGGAGGCTCTTGTAGCCGCACAGGCCGACCGCCACCGACTTGTGCCCGCCGTCCATGGGGACGAGGTTCAAGTTCACGTAGATGAGGAGGTCCGACTCGACGGCCTTCTTGTTGAGCTCGACGACCTCACCCTCTTCGGTGGTGCCCACGTACTTCATGCCGTGGGGATCCTCGGCGTCGTGGTTGTAGAGGCGGTCCGGGTAGTACGCGTTGAAGATGCGATCGCCGACGATGTGCCGGATCTCGGCCGCGGTCATGCGGCGGTGCACCGACGTCGCGATGATCATCTCGATGTCGTCGACGCCGTGGTCGGCCATCATCTCGAGGACGACCGTGAGCACGCGCTCCCGGATGTCCGGCTTCTTCATGGGCGGGAGCGGAAGCGAGACGTCGTCGAGCGCGATGACGACCTTCATGCCCGGGCGCAGCTTGGCGTGGAGCGGGTCCGAGTTGTGGGGGTGGTTCAGCGCATAACGGATGGCGGCGTCGACGTCCTTGAGCGCGGCGAGCGGCTGGCGCGGATAAATGACGCGCGTGCCGGGCGGCAGGTCGACCTCGACCAGCATGTCGCCGGCGAACAGGGTGCGCGGCGCGCTCTTTCGGTCGAGGGTGACGACGCAGGGGTGACTCATGATTTCCGGGCCTTTTGCCTTGGTCGGCCCCCCCGGTCAAGGGGAGCGCCGGCGTGGCCCCGAGCGCATCGCCCGCCGCGGGCCGGGACAGGGCGTGTCTTGCGTGAGCCCTGATGTGCAGCACCGTTTTGCGCGCGATGTGCAAAGCGCACCCGAATCCATGGAAAGTCCCGTGTCCGGATGGCGGCCCTCTTCTTGCAGCCTCCGTGAAACATGGCTACCGCACTCGCTTTCCCGGCTGACGCGAACCAGGTCACGACGACGCCCCGCCGCTCGTCTTCCCCGCCGCCGTCCTTCGGCCGTCCGGCGAAGATCGTCGGTCGCGAGCGTGAGGTCGTCGCCATCGAGCGGCTCTTCGAGCAGGGCGTCCGCGCCGTCACGCTGGTGGGCCCGCCCGGCATCGGCAAGTCGGCCGTCGCGTCGCTCTTCGCGTCGCGCACGGCCGATCCGGAGCGAGTCCTCCGCGTGGAGCTCGGCGGCGCGCGAACGCAGGACGAGGCCTCCGAAGCCGTCGCCCGCGCGCTCGGCCTCTCGCCGCTGACCCGCGGCTTGGACGAGGCCGTGCACGTGGCCATCGAGTCGCGTCGCCCGGAGCTCGTCATCCTCGATGACGCCGAGCACGTGATCGGCACTGCCGCCAAGGTCTCGGCCATCGTTCGCTCGGCGAGCGACGCGCGTGTCGTCGTGACCTCGCGGCTCGCGCTCTCGAGCGAAGACGAAGCGTGCATCGAAATCGGTCCCCTGGCGGTGACGCGCAGTGAAGGCGCGGCCATCTCGCCTGCGGCCGCGATGCTCCTCGTCCGCGCCGCGCAGTGGCGCGCTCCCGAGGACTGGACGGCCGCGGAGCGCGAGAGCATCGAGCGCATCGCCGCCACGGTCGACGGCGTGCCCTTGGCGCTGGAGACGATCGCCGGCCGCCTCCGCTCGCTCGACGTGCCGAGCGTTGCCGCGTGGTTCACCAAGCCCGAGGTTCTCCTCGCGGAGAAGAGCGGCGCTGCCGACGGTCACGTCTCGGTGGACACCGCGCTCGCCTGGTCGTGGGACCTCCTCGACGACGCCGAGCGCGCCGACCTCGTCGCCCTCGCGACCTTCGAGGGCGCGTTCGATCTGGAGGCGGCCGAGGCCGTCCTCGCGCCGAGCGCCCGCCCCGTGCTCGCGCGCCTCATGTCGCTGCGCGACAAGCATCTCCTCCAAATCGGCGGCCGCGGCGAATCGGGCACCATTCGCTTCTCGCTCTTCAGCGTGACGCGCGCCTTCGTTCGCTCCCGCCAGCACGAGCTCGCGAGCGCTGAGCACGCGAACGCGCGCCACACGGAGTACTTCCTCGCCCGCGCCCGCTCGCTCTCCCTCGCGTGGGTCTACACGCTCGAGAGCGCAGGCGGCGCGCACGCCTTCGCCGACGTCCTATCCGCCGTCGACTGCACGCTCGCGCGCCGCGACCTCGAGTCACCGGCGGTCCTCGCGACGCTTCTCGACGCGCTCCCCGGCCTCGCGGGCATGGCCGTCGACGCCGCCACCATCCCGCTCGCGACGAGCCGCCTCGAGCGCGCCGCTGCCTTCGTCACCATGGCGCCTGCGGACGCGCGGGCGCGCTTCTGGCTCGCGTGGGGCACTCTCCGCCGCATCGCCGGTGGCCCGCTCGACGCGGAGAAGTGCTTCGAAGCCGCGCGCGAGGCGGCCGAGGACACGGAGCTCGCGCTGCTCGCCGACGTGGCCCGCGCGGCGGTCCTCATTCGCACCGGTCGCACGCGCGACGCCGAAGCCGCGCTCGAGCGTCCGCTCGCCGGCCCCGAGTCGCTACTCCGCGCGGAGGCGCTCCGACTCTCGGCGGCGGCCCGCGCGGTCGACGGCCGCACCAAGGAGGCCGAGCTCCTCGCCCGTGAGGCGTTCCGCGCCGACGTCGCGCTCGAGATCACGCCCCGCCCCGCGTTCGTGATCCTCCTCTGCGCGCTCCTCGCCGAAAACGGCCGCTTCGCCGAGGCGCGGGCCCACCTCGAAGCCGCGCGCGAGGGCTTCGCGCAGGCCGGTCGCGGACGCTGGGTCGCCCTCTGCGACACCAACCTCGCGTCGAGCGCGCTCGACGAGGGCCGACTCCCCTACGCAATCGATCACTATGCCTCGGCGTACGCGGCGCACGCGGCGGCGGGTGACGCCTTCGAGGCCGGCCTCGCGTCGGGCTACTGGGGCGTCACGCTCCTCCTTCAGGGACAAGCGGCGCTCGCGGTCGACAAGCTCCGTCGCGCAGTCGAGCTCTCCGAGCGCGCCGCTTCGCACGACAAGGCGCGCTTCTTCCGCGGCGTGCTCGCGGTCGCGACCGCGCACGAGCGGAACGCGTCGGCCACCGAGCGGGCGACGGCGATCCTCGCCTACGCCGGCGAGTCCGACGAGCTCGCGCTCTTCCGTGAAGCGGTGAACGTGCTCGTGGCCGGCCGCGACGAGAAACCCCTCGCCCTGCGTCGCGCGGGCGCTTCGGCGGCGCGCGCGGCATCGCTCCCCGGCGGCGGGTTCGTTCGTCGCATCGCGATCCGGATTCTCGAGACAACGGCCCGCGACGAGGCGCGACGCGAGGACCGCGTGCTCCGCATCGCCGCCGACGGCGCCTGGTTCGAGGGCTACAAGGGCAAGGTCGACCTCACGACGCGCATCTCGCTTCGTCGCATCCTCGTCGCCCTCGCCAAGGCCAGCGAGACCGCGCCGGGCTCGCTCATGACGGCGCCCGAGCTCATCGCGGCCGGATGGCCCGGCGAGCGCATCCTCCCGTCGGCGGCGCGCGGTCGTCTCCGCGTCGCGATGTGCACGCTGCGCAAGCTCGGCCTCCGCGACTACCTCGCGTCGAACCGCCACGGCCACGCCCTCCAAACCAAGATCGAGTTGGTGTCGGGCTAGCGGGGAGCGTGCCGCTCCCCCTCTCGGCGTTGACACGCCGAGAGCCTCCCCCTCGTCTCTGGTTCTCGCGAACCTTCGACTCTCGCAGGCCACGAGGGCCTGCGAGAGAGTGCGTCATCGCGGCATGGATCGGCTTCCGAGCCCCCGACCCGCACGCCCCAGTCTCGCCCTCTGGCGACCACCCGCCTCGACGCCACTCTCGCGCCCCCCTGCGGGGCGCGAGAGGCGAAGGGCCGCCGCCCTGAGCAGCAGGGGAGGCTCGCTGCGTGTAAGCGCAGCGAGGGGAGCGCAGCCTGAGCATTGGTCACAAGTCGGACGGTGTTCTTGCGAGGAAGCTCGCTATCTCATGCGAGCGAACGCGAAGCACGAGGGCGCCAAAGGCGCTCCGGGGGAGGCTCGAATCGCTAGATTCGAGGGGGACCGGCAGGTCCCCGAAAAAACGAGATCTGGCCAACGGCCAGAGCGCAGCTCCCACTACACCGCTAGAACAGCGAAGCGACGAGTCGACGCGAGATCTTGTCTTGCGTCTTGAGCGAGAGGACCGGCCAGCCGTATGTGCGGGCGAGGTCCTCGAGCTTGGCGTCGGGGTTCACGGCCGCGGGGTGGCCGACGATGGAGAGCATCGGCACGTCGGAGTAAGAGTCCGAGTAGGCGAAGCACTCGTCCAAGTTGTGACCGTGAGCGCGCGCGTGCTCGCGAACGAGGCGAGCCTTCTCCGGCCCCGCGACGACGGGGCGCTGGATGCGGCCGGTGGCGAAGCCGTCCTTGAACTCGAGGTGATTGGCGATCACGTGGGTCGCGCCGAGGTACGACGCGAGGTGCTCCATGATCCCGACGAGCGCGCCGGAGACGATGACCACGTCGTGCCCCTCGGCGCGGCAGCGCGCGACGAGATCCTTGGCGTACGGGTAGAGCGCGGGCCGCACGACCTTGTCGAAGATCTCTTCGGAGAGCATGCGCACGCGGTCGTGACTCACGCCGGCGTAGCTCGAAAAGAGGACCTCGTTGAAGAGCCGTCGGTCGCGGCGCTCGGCGAGCAGCATGGCCGGGGCCTTGGCCGCAGCCCGTGCGAGCTTGGAGACGCTCTCGAGCGGCGTCTTCATGTTGGCGAGCGTGAAGAGCGTCGGATGAACGAGGTTCGTCCGAATGAGCGTCCCGTCGACGTCGAAATAGCTCGCAGCCATGGTGGGGCGCGGGTTTTGGCCCGAACCGCGGCCGCTGTCAAATCGGCCCGGCGCGGTCAGGCGATGGCCACGACGACCACGGTCGCGTTGTGCCAGCCTTCGAGGCGACCGCGGGCGCGGGCGATTTCGCCGTAAGTGAGAAAGCCGGCGATCGGCACGTCGGGGAAGACGTCGGCAATCGCGCGAATCTCGGCGTCGAATCGCGCGCCGAGAATCGACGCGCGGCACACGCAGTCGAAGACGAGGACGCCCGAGGGCTGGCGACCGCCGAGCTGCTCGAGCGCCTCCTCGGCGGCGCGCCGCGCGGCCGCGAGCAGCGCCTCGGGCTCGCCGCGAAGAATGCACACGCTCGCCCCCTCGGGGACGGCGCCGGCGCACACGATCGAACCGTCTCGCTCCACACGCAGGCCGGAGCGCGCGTGCCGGATGGCGTCGAAGTAATAGATGCCTAGCTCGTTGGCGACGAGGAACGGTCCAGCGCGGTCCGGGGTGAGATCGTGACCGAGCTTCTGACGCGCGTAGTCGCGGTAGACCTCGAACGCCGGTCGCCGCTCGATTTCGTAGATGCGGTTGCCACGCGCGCGCGTCACCCGCATGCGCCCCGACGCGGGCTCGAGGCCGTGGGCGACGCCGATCCCCCAAGGCTGTGGGGTGAACACGTGGGCCGCCACCGCGCTCGCCTTCGCCGTCCGCTCCTTGGTGGCGACGCGAGTGACCGCGAACGCGCCATCGTCGGCCGCAGCGCCACCGACCACGCGCTGGTAGCCGCGTGTATTCTGCAATATTCCTTCGACGACCTCTTCACCTACGCCGGAGAGACCATCGAGGAGCACCACCGTCGTGGACTGCCCGTGCCCTGCTTGGCGGGCCGCGAGCCGCGTCTCTTCGAATCCCTCGCAGAGCCGCGCCGCAGCTTCGCTGGCGCCGGACGCGAGCGCGTCGGCGAACGTGACGTGGCTCGTCAGCTCGTTCGATGCGACGAGCAAGACCACGAGCCCGCTCTTGATGAGCCCGCGCTCGGTGAGCTCGCCCGCGGTGGTGCACGACACGACCGCTGCGCCACCGGTGAGGAGCCCGAGCTCCTCGGCCGCGCGACCGAGGTCATGACGGGGGGAGGCGAACAGAAACGCCAGCGTCGCCCGTTGCCCACCGAGCGAGCCCTCGGCGCGATGGAACGCGTCCCGCACGGCTTTGACGGTGTCGGCGGCGGTCGAGTCGCCGCTCGCGCAGCGCGTCTTTCCGATGGACGACGGGCGGAGCGCGCTCGTGCGCGACGTGGGGCCCGGCGCAGCGAGCGGTGGCTGACCGAGGAGGGTGGCCGCAGACGGGTCCGCGGCCGGGAGCGCGTTGCTCGACGGCGCCGGCGGCGGGTGCGAAGCGGCCGCGCCGGCTCGTGCCGCGAACCCGAGCGCGCCCGGACCCCCGAACGGCGCGAGATCGCGCGCGAGCTCGGCGGGCGTCGCGATGCGGCGCTCTTGGTCTTTGTCGAGCGCGCGGAGAACGACGCGCTCGAGCTCCTCGGGGACGTCGGGCCGCTTCGCGCGCAGGGCCGGGATGCCGTCCTCGAGGATCGCCGACACGACCGAGTAGAAGTCTTCGCGTCCGCCCCCGAACGGCGGATCGCCGGCCAATAGCTCGTAGAGAACGGCGCCGAGCGACCAGACGTCGCTGCGACCGTCCACGCGGCTCGAGGCGCGAAGCTGCTCGGGCGACATGTACGCCGGCGATCCCATCAGCTCGGTGCCGGTGATCACGGGGTTCGGCGCCGAGAGATCGACCGCCATCTTGGAAATGCCGAAGTCGAGGAGCTTCACGAGCTCTGCGCCGCCGTGGTGCGTCAAGAACAGGTTCGCCGGCTTGACGTCGCGATGCGTGATCCCGCGCGCGTGCGCCTCGGAGAGACCGACGCAAGCTTGCAGCGCGAGATCGACGGCGCGCGCGATCGGCTGGCGCCCTTCGGCGGCGAGAAGCTGCGCCAGGTCCATCCCGGTGAGATGCTCGATGACGATGAACGGTCGCCCGTCGTCGGTCTCGCCCACGTCGAGGACACGCGCGACGTGCTCGCTGCGAAGGGCCGCCACCGCGCGGGCCTCACGCGCGAAGCGGGCACGCACCTCGGGCTTGGCCGCAGCCTCGATGCGCATCACCTTGAGCGCGACCGGCATGTCGAGCGCTTCGTGGTGGGCCGCGAGGACGATGGCCATGCCGCCCTCCCCGAGCACCCCCGTGATTCGGAACTTCTCCGCGAGCACCGTCCCCGGAGGAAACGACCGCGCGCTTTGCTCTACCGAACCGCCCATCCCGAGCCTTGAAAATTAGCAGACGCGACCGGACCGCTACAGGTGAAGAACGGACTTGCGTACGGTCTCTTACTTTGGCGTGATCGGTAGGTGGCGCGGTTCATCCAGCGGCTCGTGGAGGCCCCGAGGCCGTGCTCGTACCTCGAGCACGAGACCGCCCAGCTCGAAATGACGGTGCTGGTGGACGTGGCACCGGCCGAGCTCGACGCGCTCCTCGAGCGCGGGTTTCGCCACTTCGGTCCGGTGTATTTTCGCCCTCGCTGCGCCCCCTGCATGGAGTGCGTGACCTTGCGCGTCCCCGTGACGGCGTTCACCCCGAGCCGAAGCCAGAAACGCGCGCGAAAGGGTGCGGCGCGCTTTCGACGTGAGGTGGGCGTCCCGATCGTCGACGAGGAGCGGCTCGCCCTTTATCGACGCTGGCACGCCGGTCGCGAGGAAGAGCGCGGCTGGACGCCGAGCGAGGTCGACGCAGAGCGGTACGCGCTCGACTTCGCCTTTCCCCAGGAGACGGCCCGCGAGGTTCGCTTTCACGACGACGCGGATGGAGGCCGCATCGTCGGCGTGGGCATCGTCGACCGAACCCCACGAGCACAGAGCGCGGTCTACTTCTTCTACGATCCGGACCTCGAGCACGTCTCGCTCGGTGTCGCCCACGTGGTGATGCTCATCGAGGAGGCGCGCGCCCTCGGACTCGAGTTCGTCTACCTCGGCTACCTCGTCGAAGGCTGCGCGTCGCTGGCGTACAAGGCGCGTTTTCATCCGCACGAGCGGCTCGTCGGTCGGCCGCCCATGAACGATGCGCCCACGTGGATTTCGCGCGCGCGGGCCGACGACCCGCAGGACTGACGCGCGCAAACGGGCCGAGTGGCGCGCGGCTCGGGAGCCTCTATCCTTGAAGGATGGAGCCCCGTTCGAAGAAGGTATCCATCGGCGGGGGCGAGGACGTCACCACCCTTCACTACGCGGCGAGTCGCCAAGGGAAACTGGGCGCGACCCTCGTGCTCGCGCACGGCGCGGGCGCGTCGCAGAAGCACCCGTTCATGGTGTCGTGCGCGGAGGGGCTCGCGGCGCGCGGCGTCGACGTCGTGACGTTCAACTTCCTCTACACGGAGATCGGCAAGAAGAGCCCCGATCCGGAGGCGGTCCTCGAGACGTGCGCGCGGGCGGTCATCGCCGCAGTGGCGCCCGACTCGCGCGCCGCGTTTCTGGGCGGGAAATCACTCGGCGGCCGCGTCGCCTCCCATCTGGTCGCGAAGGGAATGCCGACCCGCGGCCTCGTCTTCTTGGGCTACCCGCTCCACCCGCCGGGCAAAGACCAGCTCCGCTCCGAGCACTGGGACAAGCTCGGCGTGCCGTGCTTGTTCGTGCAAGGTACACGCGATCCGTTCGGCACTCCGGCCGAGCTCACGATGCACGTCAAGAAGATCACCGGCCCGGTGCGCATCGTGGCCGTCGAAGGCGGCGACCACTCGTGGGAGGTCCCCAAGCGCATGGGCCTCAGCACGGAGGAGGTCATCGCCCGCGCCATGGATTCGACCGTGGCGTGGCTGCGCGAGATTGGTCCCGCGACCTGACGTCGGGGCCGACCCGAGCGCGTCAGTTCGTGACGACGTTCTCGGCGCCGGGCGTGATGGTGGTCGTGAACTTGAAGTCGACCGAGTTGTCGTTGGTGTCGCTGCCGTTGGGATCGCGGACCAGCGAGCCGGCGACCGTGTTGGAGTCGAACGCGGTCGTCATGTTGCCCTCGACCAGGTTGTACGTCGCGTTGGTGGGCGGCGCGTTGTTCCCGACGAGCGCTTGATACGTGACGGCGTCGATCACGGCGTTGGTGTTCTTGTCGGCGATGATGATGCTGTCGCGCGGACCGTTCTGGATGCTCTTGCCCACCCCGAGGTCGCGCGTCAGCGCCGCGGCGCCGGCGTCGGCGACGCTGGCCGCGTTCACGAGGAGGTACTGCCCCGGAGCGAGCGAGCCCGGACCGAGATCGATGCGGAGGTACTCGTTCGACGCCGCACCCGCGGTGCCGCCGTTGAAGAACACGATCTGGAGGTTCGTGAGGTCGACCGTGTCGACGCCCGACTTGTTGAGGATCTCGACGAACTCCGGGCCGTCGGTGCCGGGCTGGTCGTAGTCGATCTCGTTGATGACGAGCGTGGTCGACGGCGGCCCCGCGTCGACGAACGCGTCGGCGACGTTCGCGTCGGAAGCGCCCGTGTCCGTCCCGGCGTCGACGGTCGTGACGACGTCGGACCCGACGTCGGGGATCGTGGTGACGTCCTTGACGCCCGTGTCCTTCTTGCCCGCGTCGACGACGGTGGTGTCGGCGTCGGTATCGATCGCTGCGCCGTCGCCCGCGGTGCCGTCCTTCTTGCCGGCGTCCTTGGTCGCGTTGCGGCCGGCGTCCTCGCCGTCGATGCTCGGTGTCCCATTGTCACCGCCGGAGCACGCCACCGCGATCGTGGCCGCGAGACCCAAGAAAATCCCCAGTCGAAGCGCCTTCATGTGCCGGGCTTCTAGCGCGAAAGCGCCTCCGCGCACGCGAATTCTGCGGCGTCACCGCCGCGATTCACGCCGCTCGGCGCGATCCACAGGTGGCCATTCTCACGGCGCCGCGATCCGCGCGATCACGCCGAAATGGTCGCTGGGGAATGCGCCCCCCACCGGCGCGTCGAAGCAGACCTCTGCCGCGAGCGGCTCGCCGCGGCCGCGCTCGTCGGGTCCGCGCACGAAGACGTAGTCGATGCGCCGGTTGGGCTCACGGAGCGGGGCCGCGTGGGGATTCGCGCGACTGAACGTCGTGCCAGGTCCGGCGCCCTCGAGCCCGAAGCAGTCTGCGAAGTACACGCGCTTTCCGCCCAGCGAGGTGAGACCACGCATGAAGCGAATCTCGTCGGCCTCGGGCTCGGCGTTGAAATCACCGACCACGATCGGCGGGAAGGTGGTGCCGTCGGGTGGCGCCGCGTGGGCCACGCGGTCGGTCACGAATCGAACCTGGGATTCACGCACGTGGCCTTCGTCGAGCTTCCAATTCAAGTGCGTGCAGAAGAACGGAATGCGACCGCACGGCGCGTCGAGCTCGGCGAGGACGAGCGAGCGGCGTTCGTCGGTGCCGCCGTCGGGGATGGGATCGACGTGCGTCCGGACGATCGGGAAACGTGAAAGGATGGCGTTCCCCATCTGGCCGCGGGGGTGACGCCCGTATGCGACGTGATAGCCGAGGCCGTCGGCGAGGAGCGCCGCTTGGTCGAACACTTCTCCGCCCCCCACGTCGATGCGGAGCACCTCCTGCAAACCGATGACGTCGGGCGCGAGCTTCTGCAGATGCTCACGAATCGCGACGAGGCGCGCATCCCAGTCGCCCATGCGGTTCCAGATATTGAGCGTCGCGACGCGGAGCTCCATGTCGGCTACAACTATCACGCGCGACGCACGCGCGCGCGCTCACCGCGGCTCGTCGCAACCGTACGGGTTGTCGCACGGGCTCGGCGCCACGGCGGCGTCGTTGGTCGCGTTCCCGGCGACCGTGACGCGATGACGGCGCTCGCGGCGCGGCGGAGCGCTCGGCGCAGCCGCATCGACATCGATCACCAGCACCTCCACCGCGGGCTCGGCATTGCCTTCGAAGACCGACTTCACCGCGGGGCCGGTGGCCGTCGGCTCCGGGTGGGCGAGCGGCGGGTCGGCCCGAAGGACGCCCCAGCCCCCGAGCGCGGTCGGCCCCAGCCGCGCGAACGTCCCGAAGCACACGAAGAGCAGCACCGCGGCGGCCGCGAGAAACGTGCCGTATCGCGAGCCCGTCACGGCCGGAACGACGACGCGCGGAACGGTGGAGAGCGCCGTTGGCTCGACGGAGCGGCTCGTGGCCGGTGACGACTCGAGCGGAGCAGGCACGCGTTCGATGCGCACCGTCGGCGCGCTCGAGGACACCGAGAGCGCCGGCAACATCGGGATGGGCGCTGGCTTGAGCGCCGTCCTGAGGTCGTCCTCCGCGTTCTCGATGATGAGCATGCCGGGGCGCGGGGTCGAGCGCCAGGCGATGCCCTCCGGCATGGCGAGGAGCATCGGATCCGAGTCGACCGCGAGGCGCGGCTCGCTCGACGGGGCGCGCGGCGCCTCCGAAGACGGAAGACGCGGCTCGGAGCCACCCGACGAGCGAACCTGCGACACGGCGCGCTCGGCCGACTCGCGCGCGCGACGCGGCGCGAACGGGAGGAGCGCCACGGCGAGCTCGGCCGCGCTCTGAAAACGCAGCTCGGGATCCCGCGCCAAACAACGCGAGAGCACGCCCGCGATGGAGAGCGGGAGCTCCGGACGCTTGTCGAGCACCGACGGGATCGGCGCGGTGAGGACCGCGCTCATGATCTCGTGCACGCGCATCGTGGGGTCGAACATCGGATCCCCGGTAAGGAGCTCGTAGAGCACGGCGCCCAGCGACCAGATGTCGGTGCGCGCGTCGATGAGCGCACCGCGCGTGAGCTGCTCGGGCGACATGTACGAAGGCGAGCCCATGATCTCGCCCTTCTCGAGCACCGCGAATTCGTCGGCCGTGGCCGCGCTCCGCGAGTGGGACCCCCGCGCGCTCGGCGGAATCGGCTCGGCCTTGGAGATACCGAAGTCGATCAGCTTCACGAGCCGATAGCCACCGCGCTCGACGAGGAAGAGGTTCTCGGGTTTGACGTCGCGATGAACGATGCCGAGCGCGTGCGCCTCCGCGAGCGCCTCACACACCTGGATGATGATCTCCGAAGCGTCGCGCAACGAGAGCGGCCCCGACTCGACGACCCGCATGCCGAGGTTCCGACCGTCGAGGTGCTCGAGCACCATGAAGGGGATGCCGTCGACGTCGCCGACGTCGAGGACGCGCGCGACGTGCTCGCTCTTCACCTTGGCCGCGGCGCGTGCTTCGAACGCGAAGCGCGTCACGAGCTCCGGGTACGCGAGGAGCTCGGGGCGGAGGAACTTCAGCGCGACGGGCTCGCGGAGCGCGAGGTGCGTCGCCGCGACGACGATGCCCATGCCGCCTTCGCCGATGAGCCCTTCGACTCGAAACTTTCCGGCGACGATGTCTCCGGCTTGCAACGAGAGCGTGAGGGTTTTCGTGTCGTTACTGCGTTGCGGCACAGCTTCCCATACGGACTACGGTTCGGTTTCTCCCCGCCTGACACCGTGGCTCCAAGACTACGTTGCGCGCGAATGTGTGGGTTATGCTCGAAACGCCATGAGCACTTGCATCGTCGTCACGGGAGCGGCTGGCGCGCTCGGATCGGCCACCGCCCGTAGGCTCGCGAAATCTGGGGCCGGTCCGTTAGCCCTCCTCGACAGCGCTCACCATCGAGACCGTTTGGAGGCGCTCGTGCAGGAGCTCGGCACGGGACGTGCGTTCACCGGCGACCTCGCGGACGCTAACGAAAGCGCCTCACTCTTTTCACGGATCGCCAGTGAGCTCGGGCCGGCCCGAGGAGCGGCTTTGATCGCCGGTGGCTACGCCGGCGGGACGCCGTTCTGGGAATCTCCGCCCGACGAGCTCACCCAAATGATGCGCGGCAACTTCGACAGTGTGGCCCACGCACTCCGCGCGATGCTCCCCGCCATGGTGGCCGCCAAGCACGGTCGCGTGGTCGTGATCGGCTCGCGCAACGTGGAGCAGCCGTGGACGGGCGCCGGCTCGGCCGCGTACACGGCAGCGAAGTCCGCAGTGGTCGCGCTGGTCCGCGCCGTGGCCGCCGAAGCGCGCGCCCACGAGGTGACGCTGAACGCCCTCCTCATCAGCACGCTCGACACGCCGGCCAACCGCGCGGCGATGCCCAAGGCCGATCCGACCAAGTGGGTCTCGCTCGATGCGGCGGCGGCTCAGATCGATGCGCTCCTTGCCGAAGACGCGCGCGAGATCTCGGGAGCGGCCATCCCGATGTACGGTCGCGCGTGAAGAGGAACTACGCGCATACGTTCGTCGTGCTCGCTGCGCTCGGCGCGAGCGCCTGCCGATCGCCCGACCGGGGCGAAGCGCACGCCGTCGTCGACGCGGGGAGCGACGCGCCGCGCCTCACGGTGCTGCTCGATCGGAGCGGCGTCGTGACACTCGCCGGCGGTTCGAGCGCGAAGCGCCTCTTGCTCGACGACGACATCGTCACCGCGTTCCGTGCGTTCCACGAGCGCACGCCACGCGGGCGCCTCTTCATTCGCGCGCACCGAGCGACGCTGCATGGGCGCCTCGTGCGCATCGTCGATCTGGCGAAGGAAGCCGAGGTCGGGTTCGATCTCGAGGTGGTGGAGAGCTGAGCATGGATAAACGCGCGATCGTCACCGCGCTCAAGAAGGGGCTGGAAGCGGACATCGCGGCGATGACGCGCATCGCGCGCGACGCCGCCGACGCCGCGACCCACGAGGAGAACAAGGCGGAGGGCGACAAAGACATGCGCGCGACCGAGTCGTCGTACCTCGCGCGCGGTCAGGCCGGCCGCGTGGCCGATCTCGAACACGCCCACGCGGTCCTCTCCTCGATGGAGATCCGCGCGTTCGGCTCGGGCGACACGATCGGAAGCTCGGCTTACGTCGAGCTGACGCATGGCGCGCGCACGCTCCACCTCTTCGTCACCACGGTGGCCGGTGGTCGCAAGGTGACGGTCGACGGTGTCGAGGTCCAAGCCACGACGACGCAGAGCCCGCTCGGCGCGGCGCTCATCGGGCTCTCGGAAGGTGACGAATTCGAGATCGCGTCGCCGCAAGGCATGCGGAGCTACGAAATCGTGCGCGTCACATGACGTCGAGCAGCTCGAGATCGAAGATGAGCGTGGCGCGCGGCGGGATGCGCGGCGGCGAGCCGTCGGCGCCGTAGCCGAGCTGATAGGGGATCGTGATCTTGCGGCGTCCGCCCACCTTCATGCCGAGCACGCCGCGATCGAAGCCCTTGATGACCTGACCTTGGCCAACGCGGAACTCGAACGGCTTCCCGCTCGAGCGCGAGCTGTCGAAGGTCGAGCCGTCGGTGAGCGTGCCCGTGTAGTGGAGCTTCACGAAGTCACCGACGCGCACTTCCCGCCCCTGGCCGAGCGCGATGTCCTCGATGACGAGCCCATCCGCGGGCTTCTTCGCCTCGCGTGAGATGGCCGCCGCGCGACGCTCAGTGGCGCTCGGGCGATCGTCGTCGGGAACGCAGCGCGACGCGGCCCATTTGTAGCCACCGCCGCAAATGGGGTCGTTCGAGCGGGGCACGAACGCGGAGTCCTCGGCCGGCGCGCCCGCCTTGGCCGTGGTGGCCGAAGAGACTGGCGCCGTCGCGCCCTCTTGGGCGGCGGCGCCGCAGTGCGCGAGGGCGGGGAGCGCGAGCACGAGCGCGAGCGCGCGGGCCCCGATTCCGAAGGAGATGTCTCGCATCACGGAGGACGTCTAGCACGGCAGCGGCTATTTTGGCGGAGTGAAGGTCAGCCCGACGGCTCTCGGCGGCCTCGCTCCCGCCGCTTTGGTGGCGCTCTTGTCGATCGCCTCGTGCGACGAGAGCGACGACGCGGCGATCCGTGCGCGCGCTGAGGCCCGCGCCCGCGCCGCGGCCGCGGCCGGGAGCGAGCGCGCGACGCGACCGGTGCCGAGCGCGACGCCGGGCTCGCTCCGAGCGATCGCCGACGCGCTCGAGGACGGCGGAGCGGTCGAGCCTGCACCCGCGAGCGGCGATCTCACCGCCGACCTCGCGCACTTCACGACGCTCGACGCGTGCGTGAACGAGCGGCACCTCGACGACCCCGTGCTCGGCGACGCCGTCCTCGCGCTCGGCTACGACGGCTTCGCGCGCGACGCGTGCCGCGTGCTCGCGGCGGCCAAGAGCGGGCGCGCCGCCGAGTGCCGCCCAATCACGGTGAGCTCGCTCGCGCGCCACTGCGAGTCTCTCGTCGCGATCGTCGGCAAGGCCCCCGACGCGTGTCCGCGCGATCCGTTGGGCCCCGGCCGGGAGCCTTCGTGCGTCGCGCTCGCGGCGCGTGATCGACGCCTCTGCGCCTCCGTTCGTGAGGACGAGCGCGCGCGGTGCGAGGCCCTCCTCACGGGCGACGAAAAGCGTTGCGGCGGTGCTCCGCGTGCCGAGCGACAGTCGTGCGTGCGCGACGTCGCGCGTCTCCGCGGGCTCTTGAAGGACGCGCCGCGCGACCTCGCCCCCTTCGTCGCGCCTGCAGGGGCCTTCAAGATCGAGCCTCGGAACGGCGCCCCGATGCGCGGATCGGGCGAGGGCTCGCTCGCGCTCGCGCTTCGCGAAGGGCTCCTCGTCACGGTCCTCGCCGGGACGGTGCCGGTGCGGCGCGTGGAGCTCGGCACCCTCATCGGGAGAGGCGGAGACGACCGCGTACCGCTCTACGCGAGCGCTGATCCTGGCGTGTTCGCGGTGATCGACGTCGCGGCCGACGGCAGCGGCAACGCGCCCAAGGCCGCCGTGCAGAGGCTCGATCTCGTGGTCCCCGGCGGCGGCACCTACAGCGCGCCGCCCACGCCGAGCGCGCTCACGGTGACGGTGAAGAAGCTCGACGCGACACGCGGCGGCGTCGTCGAGCTCACGGTCGACGGCTCGGTCGGCGACGCGGAGCGCACCTACGGAGTGCACCTCGACGCAAAGACGTTCGTGCGCGACGTCGTGACGGTCGAGCCGCGCCCGCTCCCGACCGGCTCCCCGCGTTCGCCCGCGCTCAAACCCCGATGAAGAGGCGGTGCGCGAAGTTGCGCTCGAGCCGGCCGCGGAGGACCTTGTCGGCCGCGAGCTCGATGTCGTACTCGACGCGCTTGAACTCGAAGCGTCGCGTCGCGGTGTCGTAGATCGTGTAGCTCGCGCGATTGTCGAAATCGCGCGGCTGACCGACCGAGCCCACCGACACGATGTACTTCTTGTCGGGGTCGAGCTCGAAGTCCATCGACGGGAGCTCCTCGACCGTGGTGCGCGTCAGGGCGAACACCTTGCAAAGGTGCGAGTGGCCGATCATCGTGATGTGCCCGATGCGGTCGTAGATCGCGAGGCACTCGCGCGCCTGCTCGGGCGCGAAGATGTATTCGAACTCCTCGAGGCGGACGGGGGAGCCGTGACAGAGGAGGACGCCCACGTCGTCGAGCCGATGCTCGTACGGAAGCGACTTCAGCCAGGCCATGTTCTCGCCACTCAGGATCGCGGCGTGCGCGTCGAGCGCGTGGCGCGCGGCCTCGTAGTAGTACGAGTAGTCCATGCGGCCCGAGACGGCGGCGTCATGGTTGCCGAGGATGGTGACCTTGGCGAGCTCGCGCACGAGGTCGGAGCACTCGTTGGGCGAGCCTCCGTACCCGACGGTGTCGCCGAGGCAGTAGTAAACGTCGATGCGCTCTTTGCGGTACGCCTCGAGGACGGCGCTCAAGGCCTCGTAGTTCGCGTGAACGTCGCTGAAGATGCCGAGACGCATTCGGAGCCAACGACTCTAAAGCGGGTCGGCTCCCTGCGCCAGGGGGGATTGGGAGGGGCCCTCCTGCCGCCGGGACATGCGGTCAGCGCTCGCCGGGCGCGCGAGCCGACGAACGAGCGACGAAATGCGGTGGATCGGGGGTCGCGCCCGGGCCGCGACGGCGCTAGAGGAGCCGCCATGGCGGACGAGAAAAAGAGAAGCGGGACCGAGGCGAACGAGGACAAATCGCGTCCTGATTCGACGCACGTCGCGGGCGCGGACGTCGACGCCGGGATGCCGGCCGTCATCGCCGACCTCGCCGCAGCGTGTCATCGGTTCGTGGCCACCCGTTACGGAGTGCCGCTCGATTTCACGCCCGAGACCCTCTCGCTCGTCGATCAGTACGTGCGCGACGCCCGCGCCGAGCTCGCGTCGCGGCCCGAAGGGCTCGAGCTCGTGTCGGGCTCGATCGGCGCGTACCTCGGGGAAGTCATTCGCCGCGCCGAAGGCGGTTACTGGCGCGCCGAAGGCGAGCCGAGCAGCTGGCGCGTCATGCTGCGGCACGTGTTTTTGTCGTTCAACCCGGTCGGCATGGCGCGCGAAGCGTTGACCGGCGAAGAAGCCGAGGGCTTCGGTGCGCATCTTTCGCTGGACGACGGCGATCGCGAAGCCGTGGAGGCCCGCTTGAACGCGCTCCCCGAGGTCGACGCCGACGAGTACGCGCTCCCCACGACGCGCGCCGAGGTGGTCCAAATCGCGGCCGCTGCGATCCGGTCGCACATGGAGGCGAACGGCCTCGCCGATGTGACGTTCGCCCCCAACGATTACGAGTGACGAGAGCGCGCGTGAAGCGCGCGTCGCAGGCCAGCCGTCAACCGTCGTGCACACTCGTGTGTGGATGTCGGGGGATCGTTCGCGTCACACGTGGCACGCGTGATGCTCCGCGCGGCGCCATGAGCTTCCTTTCGCTTTGCCTCCCCTCTCGTCTCAAACTCTCCGCGTCGATTGCGGCCACGCTCACGGCGAGCGCGCTCGCGGCCTGCTCGTCGGGCGGCGCCGGCTCGATCGGTGACGCCGACGGTGGAACGTCGACCGCGAGCGGCCCCGGAAAGCCCGCGGTGACGGGAGAGGCCGCGGGGCCCGATGGCGGATCGAGCACGAAGCCCGCCGAAACGTGCGCGAGCGCGACGGATTGCACGCCGAGCCAGTGCATCTGCAACGACGGAACGGGCGCGCGGACCGGCACGACGTGCGCGAGCGGCGTGTGCCGCGCCGTGGATTCGATGTGCGATCCCTTGTGCAAGGACCACGGCGGTATCGCGCGCATCCGCGCGCTCCCCAACGTGCGCGAATCGGCCGAGTGCAAAGCGTTCTGCGCGAAGGCCCTCGCCCTCGGGTGCGGCGACGCGAAGTGCGACGACTCGTTCTTCTGCTCTTACGATCTCGACGAGTGCGCAGACTCGAAGCGCGCCTACCTCCAGTGCCAAGTCGATAACGCGACCTGGTCCTGCTCGAGCTCCGGCAAGGGCTGGTCCGCCACTGGAGGAGAGTGTGTCGCGCCGAACAAAGCTGGCTGCGACTCGCGCTGACGAGCCTCCTCGATGGATCGATCAGGTCTGCGTCGTCAGTGCACGGCGGTGGGGGCCGGCTTGGTCGCGGGCTTCGGGCACGTGGTGCAGACAGGGGCCGGCCCGGTCGGCAACGTGGGCGTCTCCAAGTACGGCGCCGGCGGCGGCAGCTGGTAGAGGTGCGGGCCGGCGTCGGCGACCGCCTGTGCTGCCGGCTCACCGGTCGATGCCACCGCGGGCGAATCGACCACGTTCGGCGAGCCCGACGTCGTCGTCGTGGTCTGGGGCTCGCTGACGTCTCCACCGCAATAGACGGCTCCAGTCGCCGCGACGACGGCGACCGTAGCCACACCGAGAAGGATCTTGGTCTTCATGGCTGTCACCCCGGCCGATCTCGAGCATCGGCCGTGCCGTGCCCTCGTGCAGCGATTCCGTGGAGTTCGCCGCGCGCGCCGCGCACTCTTTGCGATGCGCTGCAAACGCGCGCGGGGATGGTGCAGCTCAGGGCCGACCGGCGTCGCCGCCGCTGGCCTCACTGGCTCCGGGTAGGACCACGGTCTGCGCGGGCGCACGCTCGGCGTCGTCGAAGAACGTGCGCCAGTCCACGCCGACCTTCACCTTCGGGACCCCCTGCACGTCGAGCCGACCGTCCGGCGCGACCCAACCGACGGGGATGCCATCGACCCAAGCGATGCGCGGCTCATCGGCGTCGTTCTGTAGGGTGAGGCGCGACGGCTCACTGCCGGGCTTGAGGGACGCGAGCTCTTGCGGGCCGAAGAAGAGCGCACCGGGCGTCTTGGGGAGCGGCTCGTTCGTGAAACGAGCGCTCGCCGGCGGCGTCGTGAGGCTCGCGCCGAGCAGATCGAGGCGGCGCAGGATCGACGTGGCGTCGAACACGAGGACTCCGCGCGGCGTCCAACGGAGCTCGGCGTGGAGGGGAACGTCGCCCACGTCGCAGAGCGGCGTCGACGGCGGCGCGCTCATCCAATCGAGCAAGAAGCGACACAAGAGGACGCCGCCCTCGCCGGCATCCGGCACCCGCGCGAGCTCGAAGGTGGCCTTCGCCGCGCGGGTCCAGACCTCGATCTTGCGCGTGGCGTAGCCGAGTCGCTTCGCGCCATCGCCCGCGGCGCTGGTCTCGGCGGGCGTGAGCGGCGCGACGTCGAGGCGACGTTCGTTGAAGAGTGCACGCAATGTTCCGGGGGCCAGCGGGCGATACGTGGCGCCGTCGGCGTCGACGTACACCGCCCCGTAGACGTCGCTCCGCATTCGGATCTCGCTTCCTTCCGGGAGGAGCGAGGCCTTGCCGCGGAGCACCATGCGCGCGCGCGTGGGGCTCATGGTGACGACGAAGCTCGGCTCGACGCGTCGCCGCGCCGCCTCGATCGCCGCGGCCGGAATGTCGCCACGCGCGACGACCGGCACGTCGAGGAAGCGCACGGCGACGTTGAGGGCGTACCCCGCGCCATCGCGCGCCACCGTGTCGACCGGAAACGGAGAGAGCGGGCGCAGCGTATCCGGCGGCGGGCCGGCGTCGACCGTTGCGGTAGACGCGCTGAGCGCCGCCGCCGGCTTGGTGGTGAGCGGCGCCGGAACGACGTTGGCTTGCGGGCTCGCCTTGGGCTCGTTGGGATCACCCTGCCCGGGCGGCGACTTACACGCGTCGAGCGCGCACAGAGCGACGAGGGCCGCCGCGACGGCGAGCGAGCGCTCGAGACCCCCGCGGCGCATGGGGTTCAGCGCGAGAACGACGCGATGACGTGCACGCCGCTCGCGAGCGCGGGCGCGCCCGGCATGTGCTGCGTGTCGACCAGCACGGACGCGCACGCCGGATAGGCCTCGAGGAACACGTTGCAGTTGCCCGGCTCGTTGTCGAACGCGGCGATGACCTTGCCGATGCGGCGAAGGGCGGGCGCCACGCCGCGCTTGAACGCCTCGTCGGGCATCTCGGCGTTGGGCTTCAAGATGACCTCGGTGCCGGCGACGCCGATGGGGAAGCCGAGGTCGCGCAGGCTGCGGAACGTGCCGAGGCCCATGTGCGGGAGATCGCGCCCGGTGAGATAGACGAGCGTGGCGCCCCGGCCGTACGCGTCGCGCGCGAAGTCGACGGCGCCCTCGATGGCGACGTCGTGGACGAGGTGCTCATCCTTGAAGAAGCGCGATTTCCAGTACTCCTCGGCCTCGGCGACGAGCTCGTGCGCGGTCACGCCGAGGAGCCGGAGCGAGTCCTTGAGGAGGTAAGCGAGCGAGTCGGGCGACGCGCCGCGCAGGCGCTCCGCGGCATCAGGGTGGCGCGACGACCAGAGCGCGCCGATCTCGCGCAAGATGGCCGCCGAGCGCGGACGGTTGTCCATCAGCGTGCCGTCGAGATCGAACACGAGGACCGGCGGCGGCGCGCCGCTCGCGGCATCGTGCCGAGAGCGCTCCACGAGATCCTGGAGGAAGTCGCGCTGCTCCGAGTTGGACTTGCGCGAGTAAACGACGCGGGACGGTGCTTCGGTCATGCGAGCGAGGGGGCTTACCAGAGCCCAGAACCCCCGGCAAACGCCCCGGTCGGTCTACTGCTCGTTCGCCACCCGTGCTAACCAGGCGCGCACCGCATCGATGAGCCAACGGGACCACTACGAAGTCCTCGGCGTCGCCCGCAGCGCGACGCCGGAGGAGATCAAGAGCGCCTTCCGCAAGGCCGCGGCCAAGGCCCATCCCGATCGGAACCCCGACGATCCGCAGGCGGGGGAGCGCTTCAAGGAGCTCAACGCGTCGTATCAGGTGCTCTCCGATCCGCAGCGCCGCGCGATGTACGACCGCTTCGGCCACCGCGCCGAAGATCCCGGCTCACCGTTCGGCAGCGGCGGACCGTTCTCGGGTGGCGTCGTCGACATCAGCGACATCGCGATCGACGGCATCCTCGGCGACCTCCTCGGTGTCTTCGGCGTCGGTCGCGGTGACCGCGGCGACATCAAGCAAGAGCTCGAGATCTCCTTCGAAGAGGCCGCGTTCGGCTGCGAGAAGAAGTACAGCTACCAGCGCCTCGACGTCTGCGACACGTGCCGCGGGAGCGGCGCCGAGTCCGGCCACGCGCCCGAAGCTTGCCAAGCGTGCGGTGGCCGTGGTCGGGTCCGCTTCCAGCAAGGCATCTTGCCCATCGCAGTGGAGCGCACGTGCTCACGCTGCCGTGGCTCGGGCAAGTACGTCACGCATCCGTGCGGCGGCTGCAAAGGCAGCGGCCTCCTCGCGGTGACGAGCTCGCTCCTCATCACCATCCCCGCCGGCGCCGAAGAGGGACAGACGCGCCTCGTCACCGGCGCCGGCAATCGGCCGCGCCCCGACAAGGCGGCGGGCGATCTCGAGCTCACGCTCCACGTGAAGCCGCACCCGTTCTTCCGTCGCCAAGACGACGACGTCGTCTGTCAGGTGCCGATCACCTTCCCGCAAGCGGCGCTCGGCAGCGAGGTCGAGGTCCCGACGCTCGACGGCAAAGGAAAGCTCCGCGTGCCGGCCGGCACACAGCCGGGCCACGTGCTCCGCATCAAGCAGCGCGGCATCCCCAAGCGAACCGGGATGGGCCGCGGCGATCAGCTCGTCGAGATCGCGTTGGAGGTGCCGACGGCGCTCACCGCGCGGCAAAAAGAGCTACTCGAGGCGTTCGCGCGCGAGCTCGGCACCGACGTCCAGCCGCAGCAGAAGACCTTCCTCGACAAGCTGAAGGACCTCTTCGGCTGACACGCGAGCGCGCCGTCGACGCGCTCAGACGCGGTCGTCGGAGCGACGACCATCACTTCGACGGCGCCCCTCGGGACGCGGGAACACACGGCGATCGAGGCCGCTGCGGCGCTCTTCGTCGCCCACGCGACGCTCGCTCTTGGACGCTTCTTTGCGGGCCGCGGGCTTCTTCGGGCGTGAAATCTTGCCGTTCATGGTGCTGCGTCCCGGTCCTCAGCGCGACGCGCTCGCGGTCGCGTTCGCGGCCGTTCCCGTGTCGACGATCTCCGCGCGATAGACGAGCTTGCCGTCGTCGGTCTTGATCTCACCGCCGACGTCGCCCCACGCAAACCCATCGGCCGCGCATGAGCTCATCACGCCGCTCTTCTTGCCGATGGCGACGCGATAGCTCGTCTTCTTGCAGTCGATCGCCTTGCCGCCGACGTCGGCCGTGACGATCTCGCTTCCGATGACGTCGTCGTTGCGATCGGGCACGACGATCGTCTCGGCCATGAGCTTCTCGTAGTCCTCGAGCGTCCCCGGCTCCTCGCGTTCGCCGACGACGCGCGTCACCTGCGCGACCTCGCGCAGCGCTCCCGGCGTGCGATCGAAGGTGACGCGCAGGTGCGCGAACTCACCGCCCGGCTGCGCCTTCATCGCCTCGGTCGACAAGATCATGTCGACGGTCATCACGGTGCCGTCTACGGCGATGACGCGCTCCGACAAACGGAGCGGCACCTTGCGGAAGCTCCCCGAGAAGCGATGGACGACGAAGTCTCCCGGCTTGCGGAGCTCGGTCTGGCCGACGGCGAGCGGGATCGCCTGCTCCGCGTACGGCGCCGGCGCGCGGAGCGGCCCCTTCACCGTGGCGGTGAGCGTCTCCGGGACCTGCGGCGCGACGTGACGCGCGCACCCGGAGAAGAGAGAGAGAGAGACGACGGATGCCGCGAGGGCAGGCCCAACGAGTCGGATCGTCCGCATCCCTCCTCGCTACTCACCCGGGCGAGGTCGGGCCAAGTTTCCCGCCTGCTCGGGCGAGGCCGCCGGTCAGAGGAAGAGCGCGATGATGCTCGCCCGCTCGTCACCCTTCATGGGTCGTCCCTGCTTGTTGAGCAGCGTCTTCGAGCCGACGGAGGCGACGTGCTTGCCGGCCGCGTCGAAGATGGAGCTACCGCGGAGCTGAAACCCCTTCGCCAGCGCGCGGGGCGCCGGCCGCTCTCGACTCGGCGCGCTCGCGAGGAGCTGAGCCCAAGCTTTGGGCGCCGGCTCGTCGAACGTCGTGCGGTTGGAGTACGCCGTCGACTGGTGACCAGGCTGCATCGGGATATCGAAGGCCGACTTGGTGGTTCCCTTCAGGAGGTCGGCGATGTTCTGGCGCCACTTCTCGATGCTGCGAAGGTCGGCCTTGTCCAGGTTCTCGTTGTACCCACGCGACGACGCTGCCCACTGACGATCGGCCGGATTGAAGTCCTCGCCGTTCGCGTCACGGCGGTGACCTCCCAGCGCGGCGTCGAGCTTCCAAGGGAAGTTCACGCCGAAGAACATCTCGGAGGCCTGGCGCGCCGTCGGAATGACGAGCCCCGATCCGAAGCCCATGACCTTGGGATCGAACGGCCGTGTGTCGTTCACGCGAGCTTCGAGCACACCGCTTCCGTCGCGTCGAACGCCGTGCGCTTTCGCGTCACCACCGGCCAGCACGCGCGAGATGACGAGGAGGTCGACCGAGTCGCCCTTGCCGTCGACCGGGTAGTAGTCGTCGGCGTGAAGGCGCACGTAGACTTTCCCGTTCACGTCGGTGAAGCGTTCGCGGTCCGCCGAAAGGCTGGCGCCGGGAGCGGCCTCGACGATGCGCGGGAACAGCGCCGGCGTGACGACGGTCATACCGAAGGCGAGCGCGAGGACCAGAGCCGAGCGAGAGGACAAGGAGGATAGGTTCATCATGGAGGCCCTCCATCCAACTCGCGTGCCAGCCGCGCCCTCGGTTTTTCGCGAAGAAAACCCGCTTGCGCTAGCAGCACGACGGCTGCCGGCATTGCACGATGGGGCAACGGTGCCGCGCCCGGTGAGATGCGACTTCGAGAGCGCAGCCCGCGCGCCCAACCGATCGCGCCCGATCGGGAAGGTCGGCACATGAGGTCGTCGTTCTCGCTACTCATCCCGTTCGTTTCGAGCGAACGTCAGCGGGATGTCGTCCGAGCGCTCGTCCCCTCTCGTCCCCATCGCGCTCGCCGCGGCGCTCGTCGGCGGCGCGATCGTGTGGCTCCATCGTCCACCGCGCGTGAGCGACGAGCCGCTCGCCGCGTGCCCCGCCGGCGCGTTCCTCGCCGCCAAGATCGACGTCGCCAAGATCCGCGCGACGCCGCTCGCGCCCCTCGCCGAACAAGCGCTCGCTGGCCTCGTGCCCGAGGCAGCGCGGGCGTGCGATCTCCCGGGCCGCCTCGAGTCGGCGGCGATCGTGGTCCCCGAAGGTGACGAGCGGAGCGACCTCGGATTCGCGCTCAAGCTGCGCATGACGCCCGACGAGCTCGCGAAGTGCGCCCGCGCCGCCGCCGGAGACGGCGTGCCGACCGAGACTCGCGGTGGTTTCGCCTTCGTGGCTGCCAAGCTCGGCCACGCCGACACGCTCGCTGCCGCGGAGAACGGGCTCGTCCTCGTCGGAGAGCGGGCCTGGGTGGAGGCGATGGCGGCCGCCGCGTCGGGACGCGCGCCGTCCGTCGTGTCCTCGCCTCCGCACGACGCGACGCTCCGCGGTCTCGGCGCACGCACCGTCTCGGTTTCGATCTCCCTTCCCAAGGCGACGCGCGCGCGCATTCGCCGCGAGATGGAGACCGAGATCGCGACCGGCGGCCGACGACCGATGGAGGGCGTGCTCGGCGTGGAGGCGGCCGGCGCCGGCGTCGACGTCCGCGCCGATGCCGACACCGACGCGACCGTGGTCCTTCGCTGCGACACCAAAGACGCCTGCACCTCGGTGAAGTCGCTCGTCGAGAGCAAGAAGGCCGGTTGGTCCTCGAGCGTCGCGGTCCGCTTCCTCGGTCTCGCAGCGGCGGCGGAATCGATCGCCGTCACCCAGACCGGAACGCGCGTCGTGGCCACCGCGCGCCTGCCCACGTCCGACCTCAAGTCGGCGCTCGAGCGGGCCCTCGCGTTCCGGAGGTCGCGGAGCGAGCCCGAGCCCATGCGCCCCCCTGCTCCCGTCGAGGTCGTTCGCGACGCGGGGTCCCCCGACGCATCGGCGCGAGACCGCTGATTTCACCGGGAATCGTGGCACCCCTTGCACAAAATGCAGGGTGGTCCCAAAGCCCTATGCCGGTAGATTTAAAGAGGAGTGGGCGCTACGTTTGAGTGCCCTTCCCGAGGAGATGTGAAAATGGCTGGGAACGTCATCGATCTGAGCGACGCGAGCTTCGATTCCGAGGTCATCAAGAGCAACGTCCCAGTGCTCGTCGACTTCACCGCCACGTGGTGTGGGCCGTGCAAGGCGCTCGCTCCGGTGGTCGAGAAGATCGCCAACGAGAATCCCGGCAAGTACAAGGTCGCCAAGGTCGACATCGACGACTGCCCGCAGACCGCTCAGAAGTACGGCATCCGCAGCGTCCCGACGGTTCTCGTCTTCAAGTCGGGCGAGAAGAAGGCGCAGCACGTCGGCGTCACCACCAAGGAGAACCTCCTCAAGCTCCTCGAGAGCTGATCGAGGATCCTGCGCGCGCGTGGCGCTCGGTTGCCGCCTCTCGGCCCTGAAGGCCTGGCCGCACCCAGCGCCCATGCGCGCGTCGTTCCTTGGGGGGACCTGACTGACATGCACGCCGCCACGGATGCGCGCCTGACCGAGCTGCGCGACCGCCTTTCGGGGACCGTCCTCCAAGGGTCGGCGGGCGTGAGCTATCACCTGCGCGAGCTCATCGGCGAGGGCGGTCAGGGTTGGGTCTTCCGCGCCAACTGGGACGAGCCCGACGGCTTCGTCGTCATCGTCAAAGTGCTGCGGCCCGACGCCATCAGCGGCGACGCGCTCTCTCGCTTCCAACGCGAAGCGGAGGTCTTGCGCATGCTGTCTCAGCAAGCGCGGCCGAACCCCTACATCGTTCGATTCTTCGATCACGCGATCGCGAACATGCCGTCGCCGATCGGCGGCGCGCCGCTCGTGCTCCCTTTCACGGTGCTCGAGTTCGTGAACGGCCCGTCGCTCGAGAAGGCGCTCGAGGACTCGCCCGGGCGTGGTCTCCCGCTCGAGCGCGCGCGGCGCATCTTGAAGCAGGTCGCGCAAGCGCTCGAGGCCGTGCACGCGCAGAAGGTCGTGCACCGCGATCTCAAGCCGTCGAACATCTTGCTCGCCAAAGAGGCCGGCACCGAGGTCGCCAAGGTGACCGACTTCGGGCTCGTGAAGCTCGTCGATCCGAACCTCCGCAGCACGGTGACGCTGGCAGGAGCGTCGATCGGCTACGCGCCCCCGGAGCAGTACGAGAAGGGCAACCAGCGCGTGAGCGCTCGCACGGACGTCTTCTCGTTCGCCGCCATCGCGTTCGAGATGCTCTCCGGTCGCATGGCGTTCCCGTTCCGGGACGGCGACAACCCACTCATCGTCATCTCGCGCATCCTCGGCGCCGACCGCCCGTCGATTCGGCACGTCGGCTCGGCCAAGCTTTCGCCGGAGCTCGAAGGTCGTGCCGGGATCACCGAGAAGATCGACCTCGAGCTCACGCGTGCGCTCGACGCGAGCCCTGACAAGCGGCACGCGAGCATCACCGAGCTATGGGGCGCGCTCGAGCCGCTCCTCCGAAGCGCCATCGAGGGAAAGACGGCGAGTGGGCAGTCTCCCAGCGTGGCGCCACCCAAGGACATCGCGTTCAGCGAGACGATGCCCGCGTACGGCGAGCAACGATCGGCACCGGACTTCGGCTCCACGCGTCCGAGCGGCACCCCGCCGCAGACCGCGGCCGAAGCCCTCGCCAAGGCGAAAGCGATGCAGAGCGAGCCGCGCATCGAGCGCGCGGGCAGCTCGCCGCCCGCTCAGCATCAACCGTCTCCCGCGGTGTTCGACAGCATGGTGCGGGTCCGCAAGACCGACACCGAAGCCGCCAACCCAGCGTCGTGGACGTGGCGGGTCGTGACGGCGGCGCTGAGCCCCGGAGTCGCGCGCGCGGCAGCGTTCGCGGCCGATGGGTCGAGCGCCGTTGGCGTGGGTCCAGGCGGCGTCGCGCGCTGGGAGCACTCCACCTGGTACGGCATCCCGCTCCCGACGGGCCTCAATCCCGGTCTCGCGCGCGGGATTCGCAAGCTCCGGAGCGGTGACGTCGTCTTGTTCGGCGATGGTGGCTTGCTCGTGCGTATCGCGCCGAGCGGCGTGCACGAGATGCTCTCGTCGCCGGATCGGCAGGCGAGCTACCACGGCGCGCATGTCGACGAGCTGGCGGGGACGATCGTCTTCGTCGGCGAGCGGCCGCTCCAGGGCCGCGGTGTCCGTCCCGGCGCGACGGTCGGCACGGCGCTCGTCACGCGCGACGGCCGCGCCGGGGCGCTCGTCGACGTGACGGGCTCGACGCGCCTGAACGCCGTCGCCCGCATCCTCTCCGGCGCACTCGTCGCGTGCGGCGACTGGGGCGCGCTCGGCCGCATCGACGGCGAGACGGGCCGGTTCATCGGGCCGATCTGCAACGGCCACCTCCACGCGATCGCCGCGTTGCCCGACGGCGGCGCCGTCACCGTGGGCGCAGGCGGCTACGCGCTCTACCTCTCGCCCAAGCTCGAGGCCCGCCTCGAGGCGGTCCAGACCACCAAAGATCTCGCCTGTGTCGTGGTCGGCCCGGATGGCACGCCGTGGGCGGGCGCCGGGCAAGCGCGTGTCCTTCGTCGCAGCGACGGCTCGTGGGTTCGCATGACGCCGGAGGTTGGTTTGACCTCCAACGTTCTCGCAACCTGGGCCGGCGACCGCGTGGTCCGTGCCATCTGTGACGACGGCGCGGTTCTCGAAGGCACCTTCTCGTGACCCAAGACGCGGAGGCCGCTGGCGCCGCGGCGCCGGCGCCGAGCCACGCGTCCCCCGCCCGCCCGCGACGACGCCCGGGCCGCTTCTTCGTCGTGCTCGTCGGACTGGCGGGTGCGATGCATGCATTCTTCGCGGTCGCGGCCGCCGAGCTCTTCGCGCGACTCGGCGTCGCGCATGCGGGCGCGTGGGGCGTCGCCGCCGCCGTGCTGGGCGTCGCGCTCTTCTTCAATCGCGCACGGCAAGTGATGCCCGATCGCAGGCGTTCGGACCTCGTCGTGCGTCTCGTCGACATCCCTTTTTACGTGCACTTCTGCGCGGCCTTCTTCGCGCTGGTTCCGTCGCTCGTCGCCGCCGTCGTGTGGCCTCTCTTCACGCTCGCGACCCGATCCGAGGTCGCCTTCCCGAGCGGATTCGTGCTCGGCGTCTACCTTGTCGGCCTCGGGCTCGCCGCTTACGGCACGCTCTTTCGCCGACGCGCCTTCGTCGTCGAACGCCTCGACGTGCCCGTGCGCGATCTCGATCCGCGGCTCGACGGCTTCCGCATCGTCCAGCTCTCGGACCTGCACGTCGGCTCGCTCACGCCCAAGCCCTGGGCGGATCGGTGGGTCGCCGCGGCCAACCGCGAGGCCGCCGACCTCGCCGTCGTGACCGGTGACATGGTGACGAGCGGCGTCGAGTTCCATGACGACATCGCCGACGCGCTCGCCGACCTTCGCGCCAAGCACGGAACGATCGTGTCGATGGGGAACCACGACTACTTCGGCGAGGGTGAGCCGTTGATCTCGCGCCTCCGTGAGCGGGGTTGCATCGTGATGCGGAACGAGGGCCGGACCCTCACTCACGACGGCGCCGATTTGTACCTGGCCGCCGTCGACGACACGTGGACCCGCCGCGCGAACCTCGAGGCGGCGCTCGCGGAGTGGCCGACGCATCTTCCGGCGGTCCTCCTCGCGCACGAGCCTGCCGTGTGGGACGGCGCCGCGCCACGCAACGTCGCGCTCACGCTGTCGGGCCACACGCACGGCGGTCAGGTGGCCGTTCCCTTCTTCGGCAAGCGCGCCTCACTCGCCAACCTCTCGCACGATTACACCGTCGGACTCTACGAACGCGCGGGCGCGCACCTCTACGTGCACCCCGGCCTCGGAACGACCGGGCCGCCCGTCCGCTTCGGTGTCGCGCCGGCCATCGCCGTGCTCACGCTGCGCCGCGCGCGCTGAGCGCGGACGTCAGACGCCCGTGCGCCGGGCCCGCGCCGCGACGGCGCGAACCACGTCGCGCAGCTCGCGTGCGGTAAACGGCTTCTCGACGCGTGCATTCTCCACGCGATCGAGGAACGACCGCGCGACCGTGGTGAATGCGCCTCCGGAGAGGAACACCATGCGTGAGGCGAGCGCCGGGTCGGTCTCGATGAGCCGCGCGTGTACGTCCCAGCCTCCCATCTCCGGCATCATGAGGTCGCAGAGCACGACGTCGACGTCTTTGCGCTTCGCCAAAAGCGCGAGGGCGGCGACGCCGGACGCCACGCTCAACACCTCGGCGAAGGCGAGAATGCGCTCGACCGCGAAGCGCACGCCGGCGTCGTCGTCGATCACGAGGACCACCGGCCGAAAGGCCGCCCCGAGCCCGACCGTCACGCTCGACCGAAGCGGCATCGACGGCTGCGGGGGCGCGGCGCTGGGCTCCGCGGCGGGTAAAACGACGCGGAAGGTCGTCCCCGCGCCCACGCGCGTCTCGACCGCGAGCTCCCCGCCGAGCTCGTGGACGATGCCCTGACAGACGGCGAGGCCGAGCCCCATCCCCTCCCCCACCGCCTTGGTGGTGAAGAACGGCTCGAAGACCCGGTCGACGATCGCGTCGGGGATGCCCGGACCGGTGTCGCGCACCTCGGCGATCGCACGCCCGTCGGCGGCAGTCCGCGCCGCGACGGCGATGACGTTGTCGGCCGCAGCGCCGACGGGCATGGCCTGCGCCGCGTTGACGAGCAAGTTCACGAAGACTTGGGCCAAGCGTGACCGGTCGGCGCGAACCCAAGTGCCCGGGCCGAGCTCGCGCACGACGCGCGCCCGATGGCGAAGGTCGTTCTCGGTGAGCGCGAGCGCGTCCTCGATCACTCGCGAGAGGTCTACGACCTCCTGCTCCGGAGCACCGTCGACCCGAGAGAACAGGCGAATTCCACGAACGATGTCCCGGACCCGCGTCGCCCCGTCGTGCGCGGCGCGGAGCATCTCCGCGATCTCGGCCGGCGGTGGCGGCGCCGCCTCCGCGAGGCGCTCCAGGCCCACTTCCAGGCTCGAGATCGTGTACGTGAGCGGCGAATTGACCTCGTGCGCGAGCCCCGCCGCGAGCTGCCCCACGCTCGCGAGTCGCTCGCTCCGCAGCACCTTGAGCTCGAGCCGCTTGGCCGCGGTGATGTCGTCGTGGTGTGCGACGAGGCACTGGATCGCACCGCTCGGGTCAATCACCGGCGAAACCGTGAGCCGGGCGTCGTACTCCGATCCGTCTTTGCGACGACGGCGCACCTCGCCGCGAAACGAGGCGCCGCTACGAACCGTATGCAATATGCACGCATAGAGCTCGGGGTCGGCGCGCTCGGGTCGGAGCACGGCCGCGAGCTGCCCTACGATCTCCTCGAACGCGTAGCCGGTGAGCTTGGTGAACGCCTGATTCACCCAAAGAATGCGACCGTCGAGGTCGGCAAGCTCGGTGCCCGTGCCGCTCTGCGCGAGCGCGACCTCGAGCACGTGGGCCGAGGCGTCGTCGTCGTTCGCGGCCAGCTCGAAGATCGTGACCGCGCCCGCCCCCTCGAGGACGACGTGGCGAATGGCAATCGGCGGCGTCGCGGCGACGACGTCACTCACGCGCATCGAGACGAGCTCGGCGCGCGGGCGGCCGATCCGCGCCTCCGCGCGCGCGCTGACGAAGACCACACGGCCTGCCGCGTCGGCCACGACGAGCGCCTTTTCGAGCGCGTCGAGGAGCGTCGTCGTCTCGCGCGACAGCACCGAAACGGCGCTCTCCCCCATGGCTCGAGCTTAGCGGCGCTCGGTGAGGTGGGCCCACGTTTCGTGCCGCCCGAGCGGCACGCCCCCCGGCTCGCGGTTCGTCCGATCAGTGGCTCAGAAGCGGCCTCAACCGGGATTGTGCCGGGGCGAGCTCACTCGTCTTCATCGACGCCTTCGCCTTCGCCCTCGACCGGCACCCACTCCATTCGGGCCATCGGCACGTCGCCCTTGTTGGCGATGAAGGGGGCGAGGCCTTGTGCAACCTCGCGAATTTTCCCCGGAAGAGCCGGGGTGATCGACAGCTCGGCCCGACCGATGCCGGCCGCGGAGATCGCCTGCTCGAAGAGCGTCTTGTCGGGCGGCGGGAGCTCGAGGAGCGGCGCGTCGTAGGGCAGCCCGCCGGCTTCACGCGCGGCCGCGAGCGCCTCGCGGAGGCCACCGAGCTTGTCGACGAGGCCGAGCTCGGCTGCCTGTTGCCCGGTCCAGACGCGGCCTTGGCCGACGCGGTTGACCTGGTCCTTCGTCATATGGCGCCCCTCGGCGACCCGCGTGAGGAACATGTCGTAGAACTGGAGGATCTTCGTGCGAAGCGCCTCGCGCTCGTCGTCGGTGAAGCCGCGGAAGAACGACTCGGCGTCGGCGCGCGGCGTCGACTTGTACGTCTCCACGTTGACGCCGAGCTTGGTGAGGAGCTCGCTCACGTCGGCCTTGCCGTAGAAGATGCCGATCGACCCGGTGATGGTCAGCGGGAGGGCGTAGATGCTCTTTCCGGCCGCGGCGATGTAGTAGCCGCCGCTCGCGGCCGACGATCCCATGCTGACGATGAGCGGCTTCTTCTTGGCAAGCTCGTGGAGCTCTCGCCACATCACGTCGGCCGCCATCGACGAGCCGCCTGGGCTCTCGATGCGGAGGACGACCGCCTTCACGGTCGGGTCGTCCTTCATGCGCTTGGCCTGCTCTTGAATCGTGTACGAGCCGAGCAAGCGGATGTTCACGAGCGGGATCGTCTCGCTGCGCCCGTCGATCATGTCGCCGGAGACGATGAGCAGGCCGAGCCGACCGGCGGGCCCGAACGCGGCCTCGACCTTCTTCTCGTCCTTCCACTTCTCGAGCTTCACCTTCTGCCCGAGCATCTCGCTCATCACGTCGTCGAGCTGATCGTCGTGCGCGTAAGCGTCGATGAAACCGGCCTCGCGCGCCTCGGGCGCGATGAACGGCCCGCGCAGCGTGGCGGCGCGCACCTTGTCCTCGCTGAGCTTGCGGCCCTGCGCCACGTCTTTGACGAAGACCGCCTCGAAGTTGCGAAGGAGATCTTCCTTGTCGGCGCGCGCCGTGTCGCTGGCGCGCTCGTTCATGTACTGCTCGGGCGCGCTCTTGTGATCGCTGATGCGCAAGATCTCGGCCTTCACGCCGAGCTTGTCCAAGAGGCCCTTCAAGTAAAAGTACTGGAACTTGAGGCCCGAGTAGCGGAGACCGCCGGCGGGGTTCATCACCGTACGGTCGGCGTTGGCGCAGACGTAGAGGGAGCGCGGTCCGGCGATCTCCGTCGCGCAGAGCACCTTCTTGCCGCGCGCGCGGAGCACACGGATCGCGTCGGCGAGCTCCTCGGCGTGGGCGTACGAGCCGGCCGGCTCGTCTTTGAGCACGAAGGCCACGCCGCTCACGCTCGGGTCGTCGGCCATGGTCCAGAGCTGCCGCAGCATCTTGATGTGACCGCGCGCCCCGGGCGTGCTCTCCACGCGGAGGAACACCGCGCGCTCGTGGCGCGGGATGCCATCGGTGACGTAGCCGTGGACGGCGGCCGTGCCGTAAGCGCCCATGCTGCTCGCTTTGCCGAGCCCGTTGCCGAACGCGAGACCGCCGCCGAGCGAAGCGTGGCCGCCGAGGCCGATCTCGAGGCCCGCCGTCGCGACGACGCCGCGGCGATCGTCGTTGGTCATGTGACTCATCTCGACGTCGCCGCGTGCGCGACCGACGTACGGGACGTCGAACGCGAGCGACGCACGCGGAATCCACTGATCGCTGCCCTGCAGGTAGCGCACGTCCATGGCGAGCTCGAGCTCACGACGCCCGGTGGGACGGAGCGCCGCCGACATCACGTAGCTCTGATCGAGCACCGGCATTCCCGTCGACGGGAGCGCGATCGACGCCGGACCGTTGAAGTCGTGCGCGACGACCGCGAGCGCGAGCTGCGGGTACGGACGCACCGTGAGACCGGCCGAGAGACCCCAGAGGCCGTCGGTGTAGAGGTTGGGGGAGTACGAGCGCTGGACGCTCGCGCCGAACGAGACGGCCCGACCGAGCTTGTATCCGAGCGCCCAGGTGAGCCACGTGTAGTCGGTCCCGTTGAATGGGAAGCCTGCGCTCGACGGCGGCTGCACGTAGTCGACGCGAAGACCGGTCGCGAGACCGAAGAGCAGCGGCGTGGCCGCGCCGATGCCGTGACCGCACGGAACGCGTCCCGGCGCGTCGAAGCAGCCGTACCCCGTCCAGCGAAGCTCCCACGACGGGATGTTCGCCACGTTCGCCGGATTCAGGACGATCGCTTCGGCGCTGTCGTCGCTCGACGCGGAACGTCCCGGAGATGCTACGCGCTCCGCGCGCGCCGGGAGCGGCTCACCGGCAGTAGCGGAGGCCGCGGGGAGAAGCGCCATGCCGAGCGCGGTCGTGAAGGCGAAGCGAAGCGAGCGGGTACGATGCATGCGGTCTGGTCTCTTCTCGTGGGCTACTCGAGCGTCGCGACCGCGCGCAACGTCGCGGCCTCGGCGTCGAGGTTCTTCTTCATCTCGGAGAGGATCAATCGCTCCCCGAGGTGACGGAATCCGGTGGGAACGTGGAGCGCGAGCTCGCCTTCGACCACCCGGCGCGTGCGACCCCCGGGGAGGGACGTCAGCCGATAGGTGCCGCTCGCGTTGAAGTACTTCTGCCACTCGGGGCGCGCGAGCGGATGGATGGTCCACTCCGACGAGTGATCGTCGAGTCGATAGACCGAACGCTCGACCCACGCGCACATCTCCTTGGTGACGTACGCGCGCGCGAACGTCGGGAGCTTCACGTTGGCCTGGTACGCCCACACCCGCTCGAGGCTCTTGCCGTCGAACTTGTGCTCGGTTTGGCGCACGGTCTCGATGCTGACGAGGTGCGCAGACATGCGATCGACGAGGCTCGGCGAGAGCACCGCCAGCTCGAGCGCGTCGAGCGGGATGTCGAACTCGTGCGCGACCTCGAACCGCATGCGCCGGGGAGGATATCCGAATGTCGTGCGCGCGCCGTCGAATCGCGCGCCTGATTTCGCCGCGCGCCCGAGAAATGGCGGACGCGCGGCTCACTCGACGTCAGGCCCGCGCGGTCACGCGCGCCGGCGCTTCGTCACTCGTCGGCGGGGTTGGCGAGCTTGCGCGAGAAGATCATCGCGTCCTTGCGCTCGCTGCCCACGATGAGGTGGCTCTGGAGGAGCCCGGTGCGGCGGAAGCCGTTGGCGACCATGGTGGTGGCCATCGCCACGTCGTCACTGGGGCAGAGCGCGAAGCAGCTCGCGACACCATCGGCGATGAGCTTCGACAGGAGCGCGCCGAGCGCCGCGGAGTAGGTCACCTTCTCCGCGTCGTTCTTGGGCGCCGTGAGGAGCTCGAGGAACGCATTGCCGAAGCAGGACTGCGACTCGGTGGACGCGACGAGCTCGAAGCCGCCGCGCGCCGTGACCGAGAAGAAGCGACGCTCGAAATCGCGACCGAACGGCTCGAACGCCGTGAGCGCGCGCCCGGCGCGGAGCCCAGCCGCAACCGACTTCTTGGCCTCGGCCTCCGAGATCATGGCCACTTTGGCGGACACCGCCGGCTTGGTCGCTAGCTCCTTCGCGCGCTTCTTGGCGTGGACGAGGGTCTTCTCCGCGAGATCGTGGGCGCGGGTGTCCACCGGCCCGGTGTCGTCGTCGTCGTCGGAGAGATCCGGCGGCGGCGGCGGCGCGAGGTCGAGATCCGGCATCGCGAGGCGCGCCATCTCGATGCGGCTCTTCTTGGGCGCCACCGAGATGCGGGTCTGGCTCTCCACCGCTTCGGACGGCGGCACGTACGTCGACGGGACGCAGCCGAGCATGAAGGCATCGCTCCGCTTGTAGAAGCCCGGGATGTTGCCTTCCTTGACGAAGCCGAGCTTCGCCCAGGTGCCGACCTCGTCGCGCTCGACGAGCGTGTACATCTTCTCGACGCCCTCGCGCTTCGCGAGCGCGTGGACGAACTTACGCTTCGCCTCCGAGGGCCCGGCGCGGAAGTCGATCACGCGCATCGTCTTGGCCCGCCGATTCACCAGCAGGCAGAGCGAGACGGCCTGGTTCGAGACGAAGAGCTCGTCGACCGCCTTCTTGTCCTTGGAGTCCTTGTCGTGCGCCGTTGCCCAAGCTTTCGCCGCCATCGTCCCACTCCCTCGATCGTTAAGATCGCGCCCCCCCGAGCGTCGAAAGCTCTGCCCTCGGTCCGTATTCCGTTCCGAGGCTCCGATGAACGCCGCCTAGGCGAAGGTCATCGGAAGCGCGCATCTGCCGTACCGGAAAAACGTCTCCGGCAAGACGAGCTGGCGTTGCATCACAGTTGCGATACAGCGCCGATTTGGAGAGACGCGGTTACCATTCTCGTCCTCGTGGGTCAACGAAACGGGCCCCACTTTCGAGCCAAATTCCCGCATTTTTGCGGGCATTTCCCCGACATGTAGGTGACGCACGCAGCACGCGCTACGCGTCGTCAGGCGAGCTGCGCTGCGTCATCCGCGCCGACACCGAGGGCAGACAACGCGGCGCCGAGGCGGTTGGCGTGGATGGACACGAGGGTGGGCATTCCACCGGAAAGCCCGAGAAGCGTTAGAAAATTGAGGCCGCTGTCAAAGGCCGCCGCGAGGGTCACGGTGTCGCGGTCGCGGAGGACGGCCACCTTGGCTCGCTCCTGTCCCATCAGGAGGAGCTCGGTCTTGTCATACCGGTCGTGGTCGTCGGAGGCGTCGAGGAACGCGACCCGCATCCCGGCCGTCCCAGCGACGATGCGGTAGCGCTCGGCCACCCGGCGCGTGGTCGCCTCGCGCGCGGCGAGCTCTGCCGCGGCCGCATCGATGGGCTCCCACAACGAAGCGTCGGCGAGGCCCGTCGCGAGGTGCCGGACCACGAGCCCCATCAGACCGGCATCGCGACCGCGGGCGCGGATGGCGCGGTCGAAGCGCGTCCCGATCGCGCTCGGCTTGCCGATTCGCGTGTCGATGGCGCGCGCGTCATCGTCGGCGCCCGCGTAGGGCTCGATCCCGCCCCGCATCCACTTCGCGGCGGCGCACAAGCCATCGAAGTCGCCATGGCACACCACCACGTCGACCGCCCCGATGCGCTCGACCAACGCAGGCGAGATCATCTCCGGGCAGGCGCCGTGCTGCGCCTTCGTCGCGAGCACGAAGCGCGGATCGTCGGCGTACCGCGCGTGAAACACGTGGTCGTGATGGTCGACCCACGCCGCGAGACGCGGACCGAGCCCCTCGATGAACGGGCGCGTGATCTTGTCGAATCCCCCGCCCGAGGCCTCCGACGCGAACGCGAGATCGAGCACCACCACGCGGCCTTTGAGATCGGCGGGCTTGGGGAGCTTGCGTGGCGTGGCGAAGACGACCGAGGGCGGCACGAGCCGAACAGCGTACCCTGGGACCGACCCACATGGTGGTTCGTTCGCGCGCGCCCGCGTAGGCTGGCCGAGCGGTCCGCCGAGGGCCGCCCGATCTGCTGACAAGTCGCGCGAGCACGCGTTACTCTTCTCGTCCCTCGGCCTCCGCCCGCGCGGTGGGTGCGCGAGGAACATCCCTCCCGTCTCCTCTCCTTTCCCTGCCGGCCCGGCCGGCTGCACGGTGCCCATGCCCACCAAGGTCCTCGTCTTCGAGAGCGACTCCGCTTTTGCGAGTGAGCTCCGCGCCGAGCTAGGAAAGCTCGGCTGTATGACGACCGTCGTCGACGACGGCAACGCTGGCCTCCAGGCCGCGGCGAGCGACCGTCCGGACTTGATCCTCTTGTCGATCGAGCTTCCGCGGATGAACGGCTTCTCGGTCTGCAACAAGCTCAAGAAGGACGCGGCGCTGCGCGAAGTCCCGCTCATCATCATGTCGAGCGAGTCGAGCGAGGAGACGTTCGAGCAGCACAAGAAGCTCCGCACGCGCGCCGAGGACTACGTCCACAAGCCGATCGCGTTCGGCGAGCTGCTCCAGCACATCCAGCCGTTCGTGAACTTGAGCGCGGGCGACCTCACCGACGGCGGCGGCATCGTCGTCGACGACGAAGTCCAGATCGACGACTCGTTCTCGCAGCCGCCGCCGGGTGGCTCGCAGCCCCCGCGTACGAGCAGCCACCCCGGGCTCCGCGCCGTCGACGCGGAAGTCGACGCCTTCGCCGACGCCGCGTTCGGTCGCATCACGGGCTCGACCGCGCCCGAGCCGCCGACCGCGGGCGCGCCGAGCGTGCGCCCGCCGCCGAGCGTCCGGCCTCCGTCCGTGACCACGGCATCGGCGCGGCCTGCGAGCACGCGACCGATCTCGTCCAGCCCGTCGGCTCCCATCAGCCCGGCGAGCAGCCGCCCCACCGCCAACGGCGCGGCAGCGGCCGCGGCCGCGCTCGAGTCGATCGAGCTCGAGCGGCTCCGCGACGAGGTCGCCAAGAGCAAGTCCCGCATCGCGGACCTGGAGCGATCCATCGAGAGCGAAGCCACCCGCGCGCGCGACGCGAGCGCGGAGCTCGACAAGGCGCGCAGCGAAGCATCGCGTCTGGCGAGTGATCTCGAGACGGCGACGCGCGCGCTCGACTCGGCTGGCAAGTCGGCCGAGGAAGACGTGCAGCGCCTCCAGCGCGAGGTCGAAGAGCTGCGCGGCAAGCTCGCGACCGCGGGCAAGACCGGCGGCGGCGTCTCGGCGCGCGAGTTCCTCGAGCTCCGCGAAAACCTCAACAAGAAGGACAAGGAGATCCTCCAGCTCAAGGAGACGGTCTCCAAGCGGGACAAGGAGCTCATCGAAGCGCGCGACCGCACGCTCTCGCTCGAGCGCTCCAAGCAGGAGGTCGAGGACAAGATCCTCGCGTCCGACCGCCAGCTCGCCGACCTCCGAGAGAAGAACGAGGCGCTCGCTGCCGATCGCGAGCAGGCGAAGAAGATCACCGAGGAGACGCGCGCCAAGGTCACGCGACTCACGAGCGACCTCGACGCCAAGGGCCGCGAGATCGAAGAGCTCCGCGCCCGCCACGCCGAGGAGATCGCCGCCAGCGAGGCGTCGGTCAACGAGATGAAGACCGAGCTGACGGACTCGTGGGCCAAGCGCCTCGAGGACGCTCGCGAGGAGCACACCCGCGCGCTCCAGCTCGCCAACGAAGACCACGTGAAGGCGCTCGATCAGGCCGCGGCGCTCAAGCAGCGCGAGCTCGACCGGGCGCGCGAGGCGCACGACTTGGCGCTCCGCGAGGCCGACGCGCGCGCGGCCAAAGAGCGTGAGCGCGTGGTGGCGGAGCGCGAAGCCGAGCTCCGCGACCAGTACGCCACGGAGCTCAACACGCGGCTCTCCGACCACCAAGAAGAGATCGCGCATCTCCGCGCCGACCACTCGCGCGCCCTCGAGCAAGCCGAGTCACGCCGCCAAGCGGACCTGGCCGACGCGTCGCGCGTCGCTTCGGATCGACTCGCGCAGAAGGAGCGCGAGCTCGAGCAACGACAGGTGGCCGCCCTCGCGGCGCTCGGTGCCGAGAAGGACGAGGTCATCGCCGACAAGGAGCGCGAAAAGGAGCTCCTCGCCCAAGAGAAGGCCGATGCGATCGCCGCGCTGGAGCGGGACCGCGACGCACGCATCAGCGCATTGCAGCGCGAGCGCGACGAGCAGATCGCGCGCCTCGAGCGCGATCACGCCGAGCGCGTGGCCGCGATCGAGAAGGACCGCGACACGCTCGTCGCCGCGCTCGAGCAAGATCGAGAAGATCGCCTGGCGGCGCTCGAGGCCGAAAAGAACGGGGTCATCCGTAGCATCGAGAGCGACCGCGACGTGCGCCTCGCGGCGTTGACCGAGGAGCGCGACGAGAAGGTCGCCGCCGCCGAACGCGACCGCAGCGAGAAAGTCAGCGCGGCCGAGCGCGATCGGGACGAGAGGCTCGCGGCCGCAGCGCGCGAGCGCGACCAGGCCGTGGCTTCGGTGGAGCGAGATCGTGACCAACGGCTCGAGGCGCTCCGCGGCGAGCACGACGCCGCCATGGGCCGAACCCTGCGCGAGCACGCGTCCAAGGTCGCCGACCTCGAGCGCGATCGCGACGAGAAGCTCCTCGAGCTCACGCGCGAGCTCGACCAAACCAAGGAGAGCGCCGAATCGGCGCGGGCCTCCGCCGAGGCGCGCATCGCGTCGCTCGAGTCGGACCTCGCGAACACGCGCTCCGAGCTCTCGAGCCTGCGCGACGACAAGCGCACGACCGACGCCGCCAACGCCGCCAAGATCGCGGACCTCGAGGAGCGGCTGGCGTCGACCATCACGAGGCGAGACGCTTTGGAGCGCGACCTCGGAGTGGCGACGACGCGAATCGGCGCGCTCGACGGAGAGGTCGCGGAGCTGAAGAGCGAGGTCGACGCGCTCCGCCGACGCCTCGCCTTCGAAACGGGCCGAGCCGACCGAGCGTTCGCCAAGTGGGAGGCCGACCGCGTTTCGCTCGATCGAGCCAAAGACGCGCTCGCCCTCGTCCTGGCTCAAATCGAGGACACCGAGGCGCGACCGATCGACTGAAATTTTGCGTCCAAACGGCGCAATCGTTGTATCCCTCCATCGGCCGGCGCATCGCGTCGGCCGTCTTTTTTTTGAGTTCGGGAGGGATGATGTCGAAGCGCGCGTGGCTAGGGGCACTGACGGTGACGGCGACCGGGATCGCGGTGGCGATCGCGGGCTGCACCGGTGACACCATCAACAACTACCAGGACCCGTTCGGAGTCGACTCGGGCTTCGACGCGCAACTCCTCCAATCGCTCGGGTGCACACCAGGCAAGAAGGAGTGTGTCACGGACACCGTCGCGCGCGTCTGTCCGGCGGACGGCACCTTGTGGGTCGGCGTCACCTGTCGCGTGGGCGAAAAGTGCGATCAAGGCGACTGCAAGCCGGTCGCCGGCGGTCCAACCGCTGCGTGCGTTCCCGGTGACGGCGCATGCACGGCGCCCAACAAGGCGCTCCGCTGCAAGAACGATGGCTCCGGCTTCGTGAGCATCGACTGCCCGCCCAACACGACGTGCTTCGACAAGGGTCTCTGCAAGGGCACGCAGATCGTCGGCACCCAGACGTGCTCCACCGATCGCAAGAGCGTCATGGAGAGCAAAGACGGGTTCACGAGCGTCAAGGTCGCCGACTGCGCGGCGACCGACGTGTGCGTCCAAACGGGCACCGTCCCGTACACCACGGTCGCGTGCAAGCCGGCCCAATGCGACCCGGCCGCCACGTGCGGCGGCGCGACGCCGACCACGTGCGGCGATCCGCTGAATCCGGGCGCCGATCAGACGAAGTCCATCGCGACGTGCAAGGAGACGCCGGACGGCTTCAAGTGGGTGGGCCAGCCGTGCCCCGTGAACCAGACCTGCAATCCCGTCGGGACGACCTGCAACAATCAGCAGGGGAAGTTCCAAGCGGCTTGCGGGAATCCGTCCAGCTGCACGCCCGGCACCACGCGCTGCGCGTTCTCCGGAAACGCGGTTCAAACCTGCCAGCCCGACGGCACCTGGGCCACGCCCACGGCGTGCAACCTGGGCGCCGGCGAGGTGTGCATGACGCCGTACGCGTCCGGCAAGCAAGTGTGCGGGCACTTGATCTGCCAGTTCAACGGCGGAGCGATCTGCGACGACGCGACGGGGCAGATCCGCGCGTGTGACGACAGCGGCAAGCTCACGCTCCCCAAGGCGTGCACGTTCGGCCGCTGCATCCACTACGCGAACACGAACCTCCCGGCGCCGTACAATCAGACGGGGCGCTGCACTGCCGAGTGCACGCCTGGCACGGAAGACTGCGGCTATTTCGGCGGCAACAACTTCCGCATCTGCGACGCGAACGGCCGCTGGGGTCAACCGCAGGTTTGCCCCAGCGACGACGGGGCGGCGTCGACGTGCACGACGTACACCGATCCCGTCTCCAACCTCTCGAAGCACCTCTGCGTCGTCGGGATCGACTGCACTCCCGGTCAGCGACGCTGCGTAAGCACCGACGGTGGCGTCGGCACCGAGGCGATCCAAGCGTGCGGAACCGACGGTCGGTGGGGCGCGCCCGCGGCCTGCGCGGTCGGCGTCTGCACCGCGACGGTCTATGGGACGACCTGCCTCGGTGACTGCACGCCGGGCTCGCAGGTTTGCGATCCGACCGGCAGCGGCAAGTTCCTCGTGTGCCCGGCCAACGGGAAGCTTCCTGTCTCGCCGACCTACGATCAGACCTGCAGCGGCACGATGTCCTGCAAGCGATCGGGGAACCGCAGCTTCGGCTGCCTCGAGTGCGTCGGCCCATCGCTCACGGACGGCAACACGCTCGTCGCTCCTGAGTCACGGTGCCTGGCGGACGACGGCGGAGTGAACGGCTCGACGATGCTCCAGACCTGCAGCGCCAACAACACCTGGGACACCGCGGCGACCTGCTCCGGCGGCTCCGGACGTTGTTCGAGCACGTACATCACGGCGCCCTTCACGGATCCGGGCGGCGTGCGCTTTGCGTACTGCAATTAGCTTGGGGCTGACGGCTCCCTTGATTCGCTGACACGAATCGAGCCTCACCGCGCTCAGGTCGCGAACGTTCGACGCCGGAGGGCCTCACGGACCTCCGGCGTCGGCGTTTTTGTCCGATGGCGACATCAGCTCGGATCGCCCGTGCGTCCGACGCGCGCCCCTGTCCCTAGATGCCGGCGCGCTGCGCCACGCGCTTCGCTTGCGTGCGGGCGCGGGCGAGCACCGCATCGCGATCGAGGCGCGCGTGCTCACCGCCGCGCACGACGTGAACGCCGTCGACGAAGACATCGGTGACGTCGCGCGCGGTGCATGCGTAAACGAGTCGCGAGTACACGTCACCGCCCGGCTCCACGTGCGGCCCGTCGAGCCTGACGACGGCGAGGTCCGCCCGCTTCCCGACTTCGATGGATCCCACGCGGTCGGCGAGCCCGAGCGCGCACGCCCCGTCGATCGTCGCGAGACGAAACGCGCGCTCGGCCGGCAGCGTCGTCACCCCCGTGCGCACCTTGGCGAGGAGCGCGGCATGGCGAAGCTCGGTCCACGGATCGAGGTTGTTGTTGCACGGCGCTCCGTCGGCGCCCATCGCGAGCTGCACGCCCAAGCGGTCGAGCTCGGCGACCCGCGCGATGCCCGACCCGAGCTTCAGGTTCGCGCTCGGGCAGTGCACGACGCGCGTGCCTTCTTTGGCGAGCGCGCGCGCCTCGGCGTCGGTGAGTTGGACGCCGTGCGCGAGGACGGCGTTCGTTCCGCGAACGCCCCACTTGCGCAAGATCGCGATGTCGTCCTCACCGAGCGCGGCGCGCACCGCTTCGCGCTCGCCGGCGTGCTCGGCGGCGTGCGTGTGAACGAGCGCGCCTCGCGCCTTGGCCCGCTCCACGGCGCCGCGAACCAGCTTCTCGCTGCACGAGAGGATGAAGCGCGGCGCGAAGGCGTATGAGAGGCGACCGCCAGGATCTTTGCAAAATGCATCCATCAGCGCGTCGCTCTCGACGAGGCTGGCCTTGGTCGACTCACGCAAGCCCTTGGGCACGCCGTCGCCGACGTCCATCATCGTCTTGCCACCGACAACGCGCATCCCGGCGCGGTCGCACGCCGCGAAGACCTCCTCGTATCCGTGCACCGTTCCCATGTCGAGGAGGGTCGTCGTCCCGGCCAGCATCGTCTCGAGGAGACCGAGCTCGGCGCTCGCGCGCAGCGACGCGGCGTCGTGCGCCGCCTCGAGCGGCCAGATCCGGGTCTTGAGCCACGTGAGGAGCGGCATGTCGTCGGCCATGCCGCGGAACAAGACCTGGCAGAGGTGCACGTGCGCCTGGACGAGACCCGGGATGACGGCCGCTCCCGTCGCGTCGAGGAGACGCGTCAATCCGCGCTGGCCCGCGCGCGTCGCCTTGAGCTCGGGCCCACCACCGATCTCCAGGATCTTCGAGCCTTCGAGGAGGACGTCGCCGGAGAGGACTCTCGCTTCGGCGTCGCACGTGACCACGACGCCGCCGGTCAGAATGGTTCGCACGTCCCGCACCCTACCATGGGCCGGGTCAGCTCTCGCTTGACGGGGTTTCTTTCGCGATGGAAGGTTCGCCCCCGAGGCGGCGCCGTTGCCGCGAGCCCCGAGCGATGAACCAAAAGCGCGTCCTCATCGTCGACGACAGCACCACCATCCGCAAGGTGGTGACCGGCATCCTCGAGCGCCATGGCTACGAGGCCGTCGCGGCCGCCGACGCGCAAATCGCCCTCGAGGCACTCCGCGGCGGCGGGCAGAAGTTCGACCTCGTGCTCGTCGACTTCGTGATGCCACGGATGAACGGCTTTCAGTTTTGCCGCGAGCTCCGCAAGGTCCCGCTCGGTCACACCGTCCCGGTCGTCTTGATGAGCGCCAAGTCCGACAAGATCCGGGAGAAGTTCGTGCTCCAGACGGGCGCGGTCGACGCGATCAGCAAGCCCTTCGACGCCCAAGCTCTGGTCACGCTGATCGAGCACGCCCTCGATCGCATCGCGCGCGGCAAAGTGCCCGAGGTTCGCCAATTGGAAGGCGTGCCGAGCTCGGCGGGTACGCCCTCGAGCGGCTCGGGGGCCGTGAGCTCGGAGCACCCGTCGCAGCCTCCGGCCGAAGACACCCAGTCCACGACCGTCATCGCGCTCACCGGGAACCTCGGCGGCATTCCGATCGGCGCCGTGATGCAGCTCCTTCAGATGGAGGCGATGAGCGGCGTCTTCACCGTGAAGACGGACGGCAGCGAGGTGCGCATGGTGATGCGCAAAGGCCTCATCGACCGCGTCGAGTCGAAAGGGGCCCGCGACGAGTTCCGCTTGGGTCGCTTCTTCGTAGAGGCCGGGCTCGTGACGCCGCTCGAGATCGAGGCCCTCCTCGCAGGCCCGTCGGATACCACGCCGTCGGCGGCGCCGCGCGCCCGCCTCGGTGACGTGCTCCTCCGCTCGGGCAAGGTCACGGATGCCCAGCTCCGCGAAGCGCTCGGCAAGCAGGCCAGCGAGCTCGTGTACGACGTGCTCCGCTGGGAGCGCGGGAGCTTCGAGCTCGGAACCATCCTCACCGACGAAGACAAAAGCGAGCCGCGCCTCGGTCTCTCGGTCGCGTCGGTGGTCATGGAAGGCTTCCGGCGCGTCGACGAGTGGCGCCTCATCGAAGCCAAGCTCGGGAGCTTCGACGAGGTCCTCGTGCCCGACCCGGTCGCCCTGGCCGCGCTCGGACAGGGTGTCATGACGAAGCACGAGCGCGCCGTCCTCGACGCCATCGACAGCGTGCGCACGCTTCGCGAGGTGGTGCGCGCGAGCCACATGTCGAGCTTCGACGCCTGCAAGATCGTTTGTCAGTTTCTCCAAGCGCGCCTCGTCCGCCGCCGCGCCGCTTGAAGCGCGGTATGATCGTCGCTCCGCGATGAGTGACGAGGTCCGCCGGCTCCTGATCGACGAGATCCAAAAGCGCCTCGCGCCCGTCGAGGCGACGCCGACCGACGTCGACGCGGCGCTCTTCGCGGCCATCTCCTTGCGTGGGTCGGCGGGGCTCGCGGGGGAGACCCAGCTCGCTACCGCGCTCACGCGCCTCGAGGCACGGCTTCGCGTCGGCGACCGCGACGCCATCGCGGGCCTCACCTCGCTCTTGCGGCGCGCGGTCGTTCGGATGGCAGACGGCGAGAGCGCGGCGGAGGGGACGTGGCCGCTCCCTCCCGACGATCTCGAGCCCAAGGCGATCGCGGGCGACGTGCGCGGTCCGTACGAGGCGGAGCTCAAGGATCGCCTCGCGGCCATCGATCAGTGTCTCGGTGCGAACCAGGACCCGGTCGCCGCCGCGCAACTCGCGTTCCGTCACGTGCACACCTTGAAGGGGGCTTCGAGCGCGGTCGGCGACGAGCCGATGAGCTGGTTCTGCCATGGGCTCGAAGAGCGCCTGCGCGGAGTGACCGACGAGCCGAGCGCGGAGGCAGCGCTCTTGGAGCTCGGCCGCTACCGAGGCGTGCTGGGTGGGCTCGCCGAAGATCCGCGCGCCACGCTCCGCAAGCTTCGCGGCGACAAAGCCGGGAGCGGACGCTTCTCGAGCCGGCCAGCGCCCAACGGGTCTCGCGCCACGGCACCGAGCATCGAGGGCGGCGACGAAGGCACGGTACGCGTCGCCGCGAGCGCCCTCGCCCATTTGCTGGAACACACCGAACGGATCGGCGCGCTGCGCGAACGGCTGGACGGCGCCGCACGGCGCGCGCGCGACATCGGGCGAAAGACGCGCGCGGTCGGCACGCCCCTCGCCGACGACGTCGACGGGCTAGCCGAGGAGCTCCGCGCCACGACCGGAGAGCTCGGCACCGCTCTCTTGGCGCTCAAGCGAACGGTCGCCAGCCTACTCCTCACCACGATGGACTCCGTGTTCACCCGCCTCGTGTCGGTGATCGAGGCCGACGCGCGACGACTGAAGCGCGCGGTGAAGGTGCGGATCGCCGGGGCCGACGAGCCGCTCGACCGCCGCCTGGCGGAGCGCCTCATCGAACCATGCGTGCAGATTGCACGAAATGCAGTCGCGCACGGAGTCGAACCCGCGGATGTCCGGCGCGCCGGCGGGAAAGACGCCGCCGGCACGATCTCGCTGTCCGCCCGACGCGTAGGGCCAGAGCTCGAGATTCGCGTCGGCGACGACGGGCCGGGCGTCGACCTCGACTCGGTGCGCGAGCAAGCGGTTCGGACCGGCGCGCTCGGAGCCGACCAGGCGCGCGCCGCCGACGACGCGACGCTCCTCGCGCTCCTCCTCCGCCCCGGATTCTCGACCCAGCGCGCGCCCGATCTCCTCGCCGGTCGCGGCATCGGCCTCGACATCACCGCCAACGCGGTGGAGAAGCTCGGCGGGTCGCTGCGCCTCCTCGCGCGCCCGGGCCAGGGCTTCGTGGTGCGGATCGGTGTGCCGATCGAAGGAGCCACCGCGCCGCCCCCGAGCCCGCCCACGCTCGAGCCGATGACCGACGCGGACCTCCCCGCCGCAGCCGACATCGTGCTCGAGACCACCTCGACCGCCGAGAGGCGCGACGAGGGGACGCGACGATTGGCGGCGACGACGCGATTCCGCGAAGAGCTCGGTCGCCCATGGGCCAGGGTCCGCGTCGCCCGCGTCGGCGGCCACGTCGCGGCGTACCTCGTCACTTGGCAGGTGGCCGACGAGGTGCACGTCCTCGACGTTGCGACCGCCCGCAGCGCGCAGCGCCGCGGGATCGCGCGCGCGCTGATGACGGAGCTCGTGACGCTCACCAAAGCCCAGCCCGTCCGACACGTTCTGCTCGAGGTGCGACGCTCGAACGCGCCCGCGATTCGGCTCTATCGAAGCCTCGGCTTCTTCGCGACCAACGTTCGTCGCCGCTACTACGACGACGGCGAGGACGCGGTCGAGATGCGCCTCGTGCTCGACGAGACGACGCGCGAGGTGCGATGGTTGCCCGACGAGATCGTCGTCGAGTCGTAACGTTTGGAAAGGATCATCGGCTCGATGCGCCATCGCCTCCTTCGCACCACGCTGTTCTCGTTTACGTTCGCCCTCGCGGTCACGGCGGCGGACGTGGCACGCGCCGACAAGCCGAGCGGGCCGCTCGCCACCGGGCTCGCGGCGCTCCGCGCGAGTGACTACGCGAAGGCCGAGGCCGAGCTCTCGAAGATCGCCGGAGCGGATCGCCCCGCGGCAACGGCGGCCCTCGCGCGCGTGGCACTGGAGACCGGTCGCTACGACGTCGCGATCGCTCGCGCCAAAGAAGCGGAGAAGACCGCGAGCGCGCGCGGCGCGGCGGCACTCGTTCGCGCGGCGGCGCTACGGGCCAATGGCAAGATCGACGAGAGCGTTCGCGTCCTCGAGAGCGTGCAGAAGGAGCCGGGCGCCGTCGGGCTCGCCGCCAAAGTCGGGCTCGGCGAGGCGCTGATCGAGCTCGGCCGGCGTGGCGACGCCGAGGCGCCACTCATGGACGTCATCCAGGCATACAACGACTCGTCGTTTCCCGAGGGCGATGCCGAAGCGCTCACGTGGGTGGGGCGCGCCGCCCAACTGCTACGCAGCCCGAAAGACGCCAATCGCGCGTTCGGTGAAGCGGAGCGCGCGGACAAGAAGAACGTCTCACTGCTCCTCCGACGAGCAGCGGTCTTCCTCGACAAATACGACCCCGGACACGCCGAGGAGCTGACGGCCGAGGCGCTCGCGCTCGCGCCGAACCACGCCGACGCGCTCGCGCAGATGGCGCGCGTTAAGCTCGATCAGAGCCTCGATTTCGACGCCGCCGAGGCGCTGGTCAAGAAGGCGCTGGCGACGAACCCGCTCCACGCGGGGGCGCTCGCGGTGCGCGCCGGCCTCGCGCTGCGGGATCTGGACATCGCCGGCGCGGAGGCCGCCGTCGACCAAGGGCTCAAGACGAACCCTCGCGATCTGGAGCTCCTCAGCATCAAAGCGACCGCTCGCTTCCTCGCCGACGATCGCGCCGGCTACGAGTCCGTGAAGAAGAAGGTGTTCGCCCTGAACCGCGAGTTTTCGCAGTTCTACGGCATCGCCGCTGAATTCGCCGAGTGGGAGCACCGCTACGAAGACATCGTCACGATGATGCGCGAGGCGACGCGCGTCGACGCGAAGGACGAGAAAGCCTGGGCACAGCTCGGCATCATGCAGATGCGGGCCGGCGACGAAAAAGGCGGCCTCGAAGCGCTCCACAAGGCGTGGGCCTTGGACCACTTCAACGTCCGCGTCTTCAACACACTGAACCTCTACGAGAAGTCGATCGTTCCCTCGTACGAGACGGTGAAGGCCGGCGTCATCGACGTGCGCTACCCGAAAGCGGAGCGACCGGTCCTCGAACGGTACGTGCCGCGTCTCCTCGGTGAGGCCTGGGCGTCGATGAAGGGGCGCTACGGCTTCGTCCCCAAGCTCCCGGTGCAGGTCGAGCTCTACGAGAGCCGCGAGCACTTCGCCGTGCGCACGAGCGGCCTCCCCAACGTCGGGATCCAAGGCGTGTGCTTCGGGCGCGTGGTCGCGTCGATGACTCCGCATGGTGAGCCGTTCAACTGGGGCAACGTGCTCTGGCACGAGCTCGGTCACGTCTTCGCCATCGAGCTCTCGAAGAGCCACGTGCCGCGCTGGTTCACCGAAGGGCTGAGCGAGTACGAGACCATCGCGCGCCGCCCGGAGTGGCGACGCGAGCAGGACCCCGACTTGGTGCTCGCGCTGCGACGCGGCTCGCTCCCGAGCGCAGTCGACATGAACCGCGCGTTCACGCACGCCAAGAGCGGCGCCGAAGTGACGGTGGCCTACTACGCGTCGAGCCAGCTCCTCGTTTACACCGTGGAGACGTACGGCATGACCAAGGTCGTGGCGGCGCTCCGCGCGTTCGGGGAGGGCCTGCGCACGGCCGAGGTGCTCGAGCGCGCGTTCGGCGTCTCCGCCAAGGCCTATGACGACGGCTTTCGTGCGTGGCTCAGGAAGCGCCTCGTGCGCTACGACGGGCAGTTCCTGTTCGACGACCACGCGGTGGATCTGGACGAAGCGCGGGCCAGATTGGAGCGGGACAAGAGCGCAGGTGCGCACGCATCGCTCGCGCTCGCCCTCCTCCAATCCCGCAAGGGCGACGAAGCGCGCGCGGAGATTGCCGCCGCCCTCGCCGCCGACCCCAACGACATGAACGCGCACTACCTCGCGTCCAAGACGGACCGGGCGCCGGGCGCGAAGGAGACGCACCTCCGCGCGATTCAGAAGGCGGGCGGCGATGGGTACACCGTGCGGATGGACCTCGCGGCGGCCGCCGAAGCTCGCAAGGACAAGGCGACGATGCGCGCCGAGCTCATGGCCGCGCACCGCTTCGACCCCTCGCAGACGGAGCCGCTGCGCGGGCTCTTCGATCTCGCACGCGAAGCCAAAGACTCGGCAGCCGCGCTCGTCGCGCTCCGCGAGCTCGCGCCGCTCGAGCAGCACGATCGCCGCGTTTGGCGTGCGTATTTGACCGCGCTCGCCGAGGCCAAGGCCTGGGACGAGATCGAGCGGGTGGCGGAGTCGGCCATCCTCGCCGACGTGGAAGGTGCCGCGACCCATCTCGCCATCGGTCGCGCGCACGCGGCGAAGGGCAACGCGAAGGACGCGCTGTTCGAGTACGAATCGGCGCTCCTCACCGAGCCTCCGGCGGCGATCGCGGCGGAGACCCATCGGGCCATGGCCGCCGCCTACCGCAGCATCGGAAAGCCGACCGAAGCCGCGCAGCACGACGCGGAAGCAGCGTCCGCGGCGGCAAAGAAGCCCGCGCCGGGGGCGGCGGATGGGCCTGGCGACTCGCCCGCCGAGCCCTGAACACCCGCTCCGTCAGGGCCACCCTCGCCGAGCAGGCGCCGAGCGGCGTTTCGTCGTATAGAGACGCGCGATGGCGTCCCGTCCTCTCTCGCTCGAAACGGTCCAGCGGCTTCCGAAGACCGATCTCCACGTCCACCTCGACGGATCGCTGCGCCTCGGCACCATCCTCGACCTCGCCGACAAGCAGAAGATCGATCTGCCGGCTCGCGACGAGGACGGCCTCCGTCGCGCGATGCGACTCGGAGAGAACTGCGGCTCGCTCGTCGAGTACCTGAAGGCGTTCGACGTCACGCTCAAGGTCCTCCAGACCAAGGAGGCGCTCGAGCGCGCCGCCTACGAGCTCGCCGAAGACGCGGCCAAAGAGAACGTCCGCTACATGGAGGTGCGCTACGCGCCGATGCTCCACACGCGGCGTGGCCTCAAGCTCACCACGGTCGTCGAGTCGGTGCTCGCGGGTCTCCGCGCCGCGCAGACGGACTTCGGCATCGAGTCGAACGTCATCATCTGCGGCATCCGCAACGTCTCCAGCGAGAGCTCGCTCGAGATGGCCGAGCTCTGCGTCGCGTACAAGAACCGCGGCGTCGTGGGGTTCGATCTCGCGGGCGCCGAGTACGACCACCCGGCCAAGCACCACCGCGCGGCGTTCCAGCTCGTGCGCGACAACAACATCAACGTCACGATTCACGCCGGCGAGGCCTACGGGCCGGAGTCCATCGCGCAAGCGATTCACATCTGCGGCGCGCACCGCATCGGGCACGGCTGCCGCCTCCGCGAGAACGGCGATCTCCTCCACTACGTGAACGATCACCGCATCGCGCTCGAGTGCTGCCCGAGCTCCAACGTGCAGACCGGCGCCATTCGCGACCTCGCGAGCCACCCGCTCAAGCTGTATTTCAGCCTCGGGCTCCGCGTCACGGTCAACACCGACAATCGCCTGGTCACCGACACGACCGTGTCGAAGGAGCTGCACCTTTGCCACACGCAGCTCGGCATGACGTTGACCGATCTGAAGCAGGTCGTGATGAACGGCTTCAAGGCGGCCTTCCTGCCCTTCCACGTGAAGCAGGCCTATCTCCGCAGCGTCAGCGCTGAGCTGCGCGACTTCGTGGAAGACGCCCCCAGCGTTCCGCCACCGGCCCTTGGCGCCGCCGCACCGGCCGCGGAGCGCGGCGGCCGCGCCAACTGATCGGCCACCGTCTCGAAGTTTGATATATCGCCGCTCGAGGAGATCGAATGCGTACGCTTGCTTGCACGGCTGTGATCGCGGTTTTGGGGCTCGTCGGCTGCGGGAACCCGCCCGCGCGCTGGGGCCAGGCGAAGAACGCCAAGGACCCGAAGGCCCAGACGGCCCAAGACGCACCGAAGGTCGACTACAGCGCGATGATGGATCGCGAGGTGTCGGGGCAATACCCGACGCACGACGTGAGCCTCCTCGGCGGCGCCTTCACCGGTCAGCTCCAGGCGACCGCACCGCCCGTCATCCAAAACGGGCAGACGGCCGAAGGTGTGAAGGTCGCGACGCTCGCCTTCCGCATCGGCAGCGCCAACGGCATGGTTTGCTACGTGCGCGGAACGCGTGACGTGGCGGGTCTCGTCGACACGAAGATCGACGAGATCAAGAAGGAGATGGCGAAGAACGGCATCCAAGGCCGTCTCGAGGCTCCGGAGGTCTCGGTCGAGATCGAGGGCAGCCACCCCGTGCTCTACCTCGACGTGCCGACGGTGGTGAAGAAGCCCGACGGCGAGCGACCCGGGCTCATCAAGCTCGCGTTCTCCCCGCGCGACGGCGGCTCGGTGCTCTGCATGCACGACGAGATTGGCTACAAGAAGACCTTCAAGCGCATCGTGGGCGGGCTCGTCACGAGCGGAACGGTCACCGGCGACTACCCGCAGCCGGTGTACACCGAGATCGCGATCGCCAAGTCCGAGGGCAAGACCGTGGGCTACGCCGAGTCCTACGAGTTCGTGCAAGACGGCCAAGTGAAGACGCTCGACGTCCTCGCGCTCGTTCGCTCGAACAAATCGGGCGGCGGCGTGCTCGATCAGGTCGAGCGCGCGACGGCGAACGGCAAAGGCGAGCTCGTCTCGCTCCAACGCGCCATCGGCACGAACCGCGAGTCGATCACCGCGCTCGATCTGAAGCGCGGAAACGGCAACGCGTACGTCTACGAAGGCCTCGTCCAGAAGACCAAGGTGAAGGGAAGCTTCACCGCGCCGCGCGCTCTCGAAACGCGCGGCTCACTGGCGGGGCGCATGGCGCAAGTCGCGTCGGGCAAGCTGAAAGAGCTCAAGTACCTCGTGTACAACGAAGCGCAGCGCCTCGAAGGCCCCATCGAGGTCACCGTCACGCGCGAAGATCCCAAGACGCTCTCACACAAGGGCGACAACGGCGAAGTGTGGCAGACGGCGATCGACGCGCTCGGCCTCGCCGAACGCACGATCTACGCGCGCGACAAGAACGGCGAGCGCATCATCCTCGAGCGCGCCTACTCGCAGGGTCAACCCAGCGCGACGGTGGCCAAGAAGTGAACGGCTCACGCATCGCCGCTGCCCCTTGGGCGCGGCGATGCACGGGCATGAGGATCAGAGGCTCGGGCCGAGCGTCGAGTCGACGTTCGCGTAGTCGCGCGCAGCGGCAGCGACGTCGGGCGACTTCTTCCCTTCGGTCTTGGCGGGCTTGGGCGCGGGCTCCGGCTTCTCGACCTTCTCGGGCTTGGGCTCGGCCTTGGCGACCTTCTCCTCGGACGGAGCAGCGGCCGCCGGCGCTGGGCGATGCGGGCGCGGGCGCTCGACGCGCGGCTCCGGCTTGGTCTCCGCCGGCTTCGCTTCGTCCTTGGACGGCTTCGCCTCGGCGACCTTTGCGGGCTCCGCCGGCTTGGCCTCGGTGGGCTTGGCTTCGGTCTTGGTCTCGGCTTTGGCCTCGACCGGCTTGGTCTCCTCGACCTTTGCTTCGACCTTCTCGGCGGGCTTGTCCTGCGCGACCGGCGCAGGCTCCTCGGCTTTGGGCGTAGCCGGCATTGCGACCTTCGGTGCGAAGCCCGCGGGCTCGGCCTGCGCTTGCGCGGCCGGTGCCGCAACGGGCGCCGCGGCGGCACGAAGGAACGGCGCGCCGGTGGCAACGCGCGCGCCCGCCACACCGACGAAGACACCGAGCGCGGTGAGCGCTGCCGCCCACGGTACGAAGCCACCCTTGCGCTCGATGCGTCGAGGCCGGGTGCTCACGCTCACGGCAACCGGGTCCTTGCGACGGCTCGCTTGGGCGGGCAGCGGCGCGGGAAGCGCTCCGCTCGACTTCTGCGCGGTGGGCGCCGTGAGCGCCGCCGACTTGGTGGCAGGCGGCGCGGGAACGCTCGCGCTCTTCGAGAGCGCGGGCTCGGTGCGCGCCGCGGGCTTGTCGGCAGGCTTCTCCTTCTTGGAGTCGACCTTCGGCTCGGCCTTGTCCGCGCGCGCGTCGATGATCGTCTCCGCGAATCCGAGCGCGGCGGGGGCCGCGGACGGCGTCTGCTTGCGCTCACCAGCGACGCGCGCTGGCTCGTACTTGTTGAGCTCCTCTTGGAGCGTGCGCTGGATGTCTTTGACGAAGAGCGCGGTCGGGGTCTCGATGTCGAGCTTGCCCTTGGACGCGGGCGCGACCGACGCGGGAGCGGCCTCGGCACGCGCGAGCGGCGGCGTCTGCGGCGGCGCGGGCGCGCGGACCGGAGCCGCAACGGTCCGATCTTCGGAGCCATCGGCGCCGAGAGCGACCGTACGATCCTCGCCCGCATCCGCGCCGAGCTCGTCCTCCTCGAGCAGCGTCGGCACTGCGGCCGCGCGTGACGGCGGAGGAACGATCGGCGGCTCGGAGATCGAGCCAACGCGCATCGGCTCCGGCGGACGCGACTCGAACGGCCTCTTCTCGACCAGCGTGCCTTCGGCCAACCGCTTGAGCCCAACCGTGTTGAGTCGCGTCATCACGATCATGTCTTTCTGCTGCTGCGACGGCGGCTGGTCGGACTTTCCCACGCGACGATCTCCTTGTGACGCTCTCGATGATGCATCGGCCGCGCCACGCACGGAAGGTCTGTACGTGTGAGAAACAGGGGCAAAAGACCGGGCCGCACGATCGGCGTGGAAGTGCGACAACGCGATGCGGCGGGGGCGGTCTCCCCCTCGACCGGGGTGGGTCACCCCATTCGTCGCCTCAAAACATCCGCGAGAAGCGACGCCCAGCCCCAAGTCGCCGATGTCCCGACACGACCTTACTCCGAGCCTTCAGTTGACCGCGCGGTACTGTTCGCGAACGACGAGCGGACCCTTTGGAACGAGGCGCGAGACGCTGAGGTCGACGGCGTAGTCGGAGAACCGATACTCCGTCGTGATCATCTGAATTCCGGGAGCGTCGAGCGTCGCCGCGGAGAGCGAGACGGGTGGGGCCACGGGGCTCCCCACTTCGCTCGTGGCTCGCTCGCGGAGCCGCGTGAGGAGCGCCGCGGCCGGCGCGCCCGAGGTCGGCGCCCGCATCACGTCGAGGCCCACCAGGACCCCCGACGGCGCGAACCGCGCGAACACGTCTTCACCGGGCGGGGCGCCCTCGGCGGCGGCTGCCAACGCGGCGCTGGGCACGTCGGCGCAGCGAAGCGCCGTGCCCGCGAGCGCCGGAGTGCACGTCAGCGACGCGCGCGAGGCCCAGGCCTCGACGTCACCCCGCTTGGTCTCGCCGATGACGAAGGGGCCCGCTACCCGACGTTTCGCCGGTACCGCGCCCGCGAGCGCTGCGCTCGCTTGAACGCGCTGCTTCTCCAGCTCTTCTGCGCTCATCCCCTTCACGGGGCAGCCGGGCGCGCTCGCGCCGAAGAGTCGACCCATGAGCGGGCGAAGGGGCGCGGCGTGCCCGAGCGCCACCAACCCCAATACGCCGAGCGTCCCAAAAAGCAGCGCCCCGAGC
>JBGAJR010000004.1:0-308887 GCA_044224815.1 Polyangiaceae bacterium | reverse complement strand
CGTTCAGATCGATGACCGTGGGCTTGACGATGGCGCGACGACCGAACGCGAGGAGCTGGGCGGTCAGGCTCGCGGCCCGCTGCCCCGCGTCGACGATGGTGGCCACGTCCTCGCGCAGCGGCGAGTCGGGCGGCAGCGCCTCGAGGAGATCGTCGCCGACGCCGTTGATGATCGTCAGGAGGTTGTTGAAGTCGTGCGCCACGCCGCCGGCGAGGCGGCCGATCGCCTCCATCTTCTGCGTCTGGCGAAGCTCGGTCTCGAGGCGGCGGCGATCGGTCTGATCCTTCACGACGCCGTTCACGTCGGTGACGCGGCCCGATGAATCGCGCACGATCTCCGCACGAACGTCGACCCATCGGGTTTGCCCGGCCCGGAGGATGCGATGCTCGAGGGCGAACGGCGCGCCCGCACGTGCGCCGTTCCACGCCGTCAGGACCGTGTCGCGGTCGTCGGAGTGGACCGTCGCCGCCCACGCGTCGAAGGGATGCTCGCCGGCGGCGAGCCCGAAGATGCGCCACGCTTCATCGGAGCCCGAGAGCGCGTCACGCGCGACGTCGTACGACCAGTGGCCGACGTGAGCGAGCTCCTGCGCGCGACGGAGCGCGTCCTCGCTGCGGCGGAGGGCGAGCTCGCTCGCCTTGCGCGCGGTGATGTCGCGCACGATCGCCAAGCGACGCACGGGCAGCCCCTCGGTCACGATGTTGCCGATGCGAATCTCGACCGGAAAGACGTGGCCGTCTTTGCGGCGATGCACGGCCTCGAAGGCGATGGTGCGCTCCGTCTCGAACTCGCGCGCCATTGCGTCGAGCGACTCGCGGGTGACCGCAGGATCGAAGAGGGACGGCAGCTGGCCGACGAGCTCGTCGCGCGTGTAGCCGAGGCTCTCGCAGGCAGCCCGATTGACGTCGACGATGACGCCCGCCTCGTCGTGGATGAACACCGCGTCGCTGGCGTTGTCGAGCATCGAGCGCGTGCGCGCGTCGCTCGCGGCGACGGCGCGGGCGGCGGCCGCGCTCTCGAGCGCGATCGACGCGAGCTGCACGGCGCGCCGCAGGATGCGCTCGGCGCGCTCGTCGGGGAGCCCTTTCCGCGGCGAGTACACCGCGAACGTGCCGAGCACGACCGGCCGCCCGGCGTCACGAGCGGTCCGAGAAAGGATCGGAATCGACCAACAGGCAGCGAGCCCGAACGGCACGGCAAGGTGTTTGAACGCTGCCCACGACAGGTCGTGGTCGAGGTCGGCAGTAAGGACACGCTCGCCTCGAAACGCGGCCGTGCCGCATGAGCCCACGCCGTCGCCAATCTTCAGGTGCTGGCAAACGGCCGCGAGCCCCGCCGGCAAGTGCGGGCCTGCACCCACGAGGAGCTCCCCGCGCGCGGCGTCGAGGATGAGGATGGAGCACACGGCACCGTCCTCGACCTCCACCTCCACGAGCAACGTGATGCCCTCGAGCACCTCGCGAAGGGACGCGCCCTTGGCGATGAGCTCTACGACGTCGGCCGTGGACTGCATCGCGAAGGGCATGCGCTGCCTCCGGGCTACTTGGCGAGCTCGGCGTAACGTTCACGCAAGTCGTCGAGCACCTGGTGAAAGAGGCGCTCTTCGTCACCCGTCAAGTTGCCGCGCGTCTTCTCCTCGAGGAGCTCGAGGAGGTCGATCGTCTGACGAGCGAGCGGCAAGCTCCGCTCGACCGCGTTCGTCTCGGGGTTCGGCGCGTCCCCGAGGTGCATCAGCGCGGAGTGGCTGAGCGACAGGATGAACGTCGCGAAATCGACGCGCGGCAGATCGGTCACGACTCTCCGTGGCCACCGAGCGCGGGCTGCGGCGTGGCGACCGGATCGGCCTGGCCCTCGAGATCGACGAGCGAGTGCATGAGCTTCTCCACGTCCTTCTCGGCGAGCGTACCGTTCTTGAGGTTGCGCTCGCGAACGCGAACGTCGAGATCCCAGGGGTTCACGGTCTTGGTGGTGCTCATGATGCTTTCCTCTTGGTTGGCTTGGGGCGTCGCCGAATTGGCGCGCGTCGATGGGATCAGTTGAGGAGCTTCTTCTCGGTGGTGGGCTTCTTCCCGAGCTGGACGAGGGGCTGCTCGTGCGTGTGCCCTTCTTCGTCCATGTCGCCGAGGGCTTCTTCGAGGTCGGCCGCGGCTTGCGAGATCTCCTCGTCGGTGGCGGGACGGATGCCTTTCACCTCGACGGAGTAGTGGAGCGCCTGACCGGCCAAGGGGTGATTGGCGTCGACGCGCACGCTGTCGGGCTGGATCTCGACCACGCGGAGCACGATCTCTTCGCCGTCCGACGACTCCGCCACGAGCTCGTCGCCGATCTCGACGCGGCTCGGGTCGGGCAGCTCGCTGCGATCGATGTCGAGAACGAGCTCCTCGTCGCGCAGGCCGAACCCCGCTTCGGCCGAGACGCGCACGTCCTTCCGGTCGCCCACCTTGAGGCCCTCGAGGGCCGACTCGAGGCCGGGCACGATCATGCCGTAGCCGTGGACGTATTCGATGGGCTCGCCGTCCTCGAGATCGCTCGCGTCGAGCACGTCGCCCTTCGCGTCGCGGAGGGTGTAGGCGAGGGTCACGTAGGCGTTGGGCTGGATGGTCATGCCGCTCATGCCGTACCATGGCCGTCTGGCGTGACGGTCAGGGGAGAGGGGTGGTAGCGCGAAGCGCTCCGGAGCTCAACCCGCCTCGCACCTTCTCGCTGAGAGTGCCGGGCCCCCCCGCGCTGCCGGCGGCCTCGAAACGGCTCTTTCACGATAGAATCCGCCAGCAGGACCCATGGGAGATCGCGACAGGAAGCGCGGTGGCCGCCGGCCGCCGCCGGGGTGGGGTGCCCGCGATACGGGCACCGAGCTCCGTCCGCCGCCTCCCGAGCTCATCGAGCGCTTGGCGAAGACCCCCGCCGATCCGGGAGCGCCGCAGGTCGACGACGCCGAGATTCCGTCGAGCGCGAGCGGTGCGCACGGCGCGCCGGGCGGCCGATGGCGAAGGCCCCCTCCCCCGTCGCGGACGGGCGGCGCACCGTGGCCGCGCCCTGGCTCCGAGCCGGCGGGCGCGGGGGCGCCGAAGACCGCGAAGTCGCCGCTCTCCACCGGGCGCGCGAACGACACGATGCCGCGCCTCTTCATCCCTCCGGAGGAAGCGACCGATCCGGAGATGGTGGCCAACCTCGCGGCCGATGACGAGGAAGCCGAGGTCGAGAGCGCGGACCTCGATCTGGAAGCCGAAGAGGCGCCCGCGGATCCGCACGCGCGCTTCGACGCGCTCCTCGCGGCGTACGCCAAGGACTTCGACGACGACGCGGTTCGCGCCGAGCTCGAGGTGCTCGCCGATGCGCTCGGCAGATTCGGAGAGCTGATCGCGACGGCCAAGCGGCTCCTCGCGCGCACCGCCGGTACCACGGGCGAGGACCGCGTCTGGGCCCAGCTCTCGCGATGGTCGAAGCGCGTGCACGGCCACGAGAGCGGCGCGTCACCGGAGGATCGACTCCTCGACGCGACCTTCGCCGCCGCGCCCATCGACGGCGACGCCCCCGACTCGGTGCGCGAGCCACCCCCGGACTTCGACACCTTCGGGAACAACTACGGCTCCGATCTGCGCGGCGCCGAGTTCCAGAGCCAGGGCTTCGATCCGGCCTTTCCGATCGCCTTCGATCCCAACTTCGTCCCCTTCGATCCTTCCTTCCTCGGCGGATTTCCCATGCCGGCGGCGCCGGCCCCGCTCGGCGATCCGCTCGAGAGCGTCGCCGACGTGGTCGATGATCTCGACTCGGGCGAGCTCGTCGACGACGACGAGAGCGTCGCGTCGTCGGAGCTGATGCAGGTCGAGGACGTGCCGGACGAAGACGTCGACGTGTCGCTCGAGTCACGCGACGACGTCGCCATCGGACCACCCACCGAAGCCGAAGGCGCGGTGCGCCGCTCGAGCGTCCCGCGCTCCGAGCTCCCGTCCGGCAGCATGCGGGCGCGCATCCCCACGGCGCCCCCGCGCAGCGAGCGGCCGGTGGACTCCCGAACGCTGTTCGTACCGCAGGCGCCGCCCCCACCGGCCACCGAGCACGAGCTGCCCGACGACGTCGAGGAGCTCGACGAGCTCGACTCCGTGGCCGAGATCGAGCCGGAAATCGAGCCCGAGCCGAGCGCGCGCCCCGCGGCGCGGCCGCGCCAATCGAGCGGAGACTTCGGCGCGGGTCGAAGCGCTCCGCCGCGCACCACGGCCTCACACGCGGCCGTGCGCCCCGCCGAGCCCGCGGCCCCGCCCCCGCCGCGCCGCGTCGATCCTGCGCTCCTCAAGACCGAGGAGATCGAGGCCGCGCTCGCCAAGGCACCGAACGACGTCGAGCGCGCGCGGATCCTCGTGGAGCGCGCAAAGCGCGAGCTCGTGGCCGGGGACCGCGAAAAGGCGATCGACAGCTACCGCGACGCCCTCGCGTTCGAGACGACCAACGCGGCCGCGCTCGAAGCGCTGGAGCGCCTCTATCGCGACGGAAAGAACGTCGTGCGGCTCGTCGAAATCCTCGAGCAGAAGCTCGACCTCGCCAAGACCGACGGGCAGCGCCTCGAAGGCCTCTTGGCGATCGCCGAGCTCTACGAGAACGACCTCGGAGACTTGCCCGGCGCAATCACGCGCGCCGACGCGGCGCACGGTCTCCAGCCCAAGAACGCGAAGCCGCTCCATGCCCTCGCGCGCGCGCACCACAAGGCCAAGGACTACCGCGCCGAGATCGAGGCCTTGGAGACGCTCCTCCGCGGCGAGACCTCGCGGGCCGAGAAGCTCGAGACGCTCCTCCGCATCGCGAGCGTGCAAGAAAACGATCAGGGCGACCCCGAGGCCGCGATCGACACGTACGTGCGGATCTTGAACGAGCATCCGCAGCACAAGGCGGCGCTCGACGATCTCGCGCGCCTCGCCGACAAGACCGGGAGCTGGAAGGCCAAGGCGAAGATCCTCGAGCACAAGGTGGAGCTCGCCAAGGAGCCGCGGCGGCAAGCCGAGACGCTCGTCGAGCTCGGCGATCTCTTGGCGGTGGCCGACCGCGCACCGGAGGAGGCGCGGAAGCACTACGAGCGCGCGGCGCGCGTCTTCCCGTCGTACCCGATGTCGTGGCGCGGGCTCGAGCAGCTCTCGACGTGGTCGGGCGACGCGGCGCGCGCCGAGTTCTACCTCGAGCAGCGCGTGCGCCACACGCAGGACCTCGCCGAGCGCGCGCGCGTCCTCCTCGAGCTGGCGCAGTTCCGCGCCGTCACGCTCAACAAGACGGCCGAGTCTTTGGCCGCCTACGAGCTCGCGCACAAGGCCGACCCGACCAACGAGACGGCCGCGAACGCGCTCATCCAGCCCTTCGTCGCGCAGAAGCGGTGGCAGGAGGCCGCCGTGCTGTGCGACGTCCTCTACCGCGCCGCGGTGAAGGCCGAAGACGCGGCGCGCGTGGTCGAGATTTTGGAGATCTCTTGGCGCGTCGCGAGCGCGATGGGGAACCGCGCGCAGATGCTCGCCGTCGCCGCGGCGCGCTATCGCCTGCGCCCGGAGGACGATGCGCTCGCGCGAGCGCTCCTCGACACCGCCGTCTCGCAGACGAGCCAAGAGCCGCTCGGCCGAGCGCGCACGGCGCTCGAGCTCCTCCTCTCCCGCACCGGAAACGACGTCGACGCGCTCGGCAAGCTGGGTGAGATCTTCCGCGCCGCGGGCGACACCAAGATCGCCGAGGGCTGCTTCGAGCGCGTGCTCGCAGAGAGCCCGACCGATGTGCGCGCGCTCGCGTTCTTGTCGCAAGAGGCGGAGTCGCGCTCCGACTTCCGGCGCGCGGCATCGCTCAAAGAGCGCCTCGCGCGCGAGCTCCCGAGCGGGCCCGATCGCTTCCAGCTCCTCTTGGCGTCGGGCGACCTCTGGCTCCGCGCCAAGGGGCAAGTCGCCGCCGCACTCCGCGCTTACGAAGAGGCGCTGAACGACGACCCGCGCAACATGGAGCTCTTGACCACGCTCCTCGGGCTCTACGTCGATCAAGAGTCGTGGGAGCGCGCCGCGCCCGCGCTGCGCGCCATCGCCGATCTCGAGACCGATCCGGCGCGCAAGGCCAAGACCTTGGCCGACCTCGCGAACGTGCTCGAAGGCCGCTTGGAGGATCCGGTCGCCGCCGCCGAGGTCCTCGAGGAGGTGCTCGCCGTCGACCCCAAGCGCCTCGACGCGTTCGAGCGCCTGGTGCGGGTCTTCACCAAACAGAAGGACTGGATCGCGCTCGCCAACGCATACCGGCAGATGCTCGGTCGCCTCGACGACAGCGCCGATCCCAAGCTCGCGTTCGCGCTCAATCACCAACTCGGGCTCGTGTACCGCGATCGCATCGGCGACGCCGAGCGCGCGCTGAAGTCGTTCACTCAGGCCGCCACGCTGCGGCCCGACGATCTCGACGAGCGGAAGATCGTGACCGAGCTCCTCGTCGTTACCCAGCGCCTCGACGCGGCCGTCGACGTGGCGCGGGCCACGCTCCGCAAAGACCCGCGAAACTTCGGTCTCTATCGCGACCTCTACGATCTTTTCCTCCGGGCGCACGCCTACGACAAGGCGTGGTGCGTGGCGGAGGCCATGAGCGTGTTCGGCACGCTCGACGAGACGGAGCGACAGTTCGTCGACGACTACCCGCCGCTCGAGCCTTCGGAGATCCCGGCCTCGCTCCTCGCGACGGCGTGGCCGACGCATATCCACCACGCCGATCTCGATCGCACGCTCTCGAGCGCGCTCCAGATCGCGGTCGCCGTCTATCTGCGCGCGCGTCTCCAGCAAGCGGCGCCGCCGATCCTCGGCGTCCCTCTCGATCAGGATCCGTCGCCCGAAGCGGCGCGCGTCCTCGCCGCGTTCCGCAACGCCGCCGAGGTCCTCGCCTGTCAGATGCCCGCGCTCCACGGCACGCAGGTGCCGGGCCCGCTCTTCACGACGGTGCTCGCGATCAACCCTACGCTCAGCATCTCGCTGGCGACGTCGGCCACCGTGTCGAGCGACATCCTGAACTTCCTCTGTACGAAGCGCCTCGCCGAGCAGCAGCCGGCGCTCCGCGCGCGCTCGCTCTTCCCGTCGGTGCAGGAGCTGAAGCAACTCTTCTTCACGACAACGCAGCTCGCGACGTCCGGCGCGGGCTCGATGATGCGGCCCGGCTGGGACGGTGGGCTCGGCGCAGTGATGTCACCGGAGGAGCGCGCCGCGCTCCGTGGGCTCGTGGCCGGCGTCGCGAGCTCGGGGCAAAAGTTGGACGTCAAACGATGGCTGCAGCTCGCCGAGGTGACGGCGATGCGGGCCGGCGTCCTCATCTCCGGCAGCCTCGCGGCGGCGCAGCGCGCGATGCAGCTCGAGCCGCGCATGCCCGACGATCTCGGCGCGCAGGCGTGGCTCGGCGAGCTCGGCCTCTACGCGGTGAGCGAGCAGTACTTCGAGCTTCGCGAGACGATCCACGTCGCCATCTGAACGCGTGGTGGCGAGCGGCGCGCGATCCAATCGTCGCCCTGCCGAGACACGGATCCCGCCACGCGGAGGCGTGGATCGCGAGGAATCGTGGGTCTCCCCGGCCGGCGCGGGCTGGCAGACCGTGTGCAGCCAAACGTGGGATGCGCGTGGTTGCACCTTTGGCTCTGGCGTCCTTGGGTGCGGCCTTTACGTTCGGGCTCGCCGGCTGCAGCGCGGACCCGGGCAGCGCCGGCGCCGCTCCGGACGGAGGCATGACGAGCCTCTTCGCCACCGATCCAGGCGCGGCGAGCGGCCCCTGCACCCCCTCGCCTTCCAACTTCGAGGTCCCCGGCAACGGCTGCGACGACGACGCGAACGGCAAGGTCGACGACGTGCCGAGCTGCGACTCGGACTTGCCGGAAGACGGGAGCCCGGTGCACTTCGCGCGCGCGCTCGGCGTCTGCCAGATGGCCGACGCGACGCACTGGGGCCTCGTGTCCGCGACGTACACCGGGAGCTACGGATCGACGGCGCCCCCCGCGCCGGAGCAGCACGGCATCTTGCCGAAGTTCGGCGCGTCGCTCCGCCCGCGGCAAGGCGCGGCGCTCGGCGTCTTGAGCTCGGGCGTGGCGCGCGAGACCAACGGCTCGAACATGCTCTTCAAGAAGGGCCAAGCGATGAGCGGCTCCGGAAAGGCGCCCCCCGGCTTCCCCAAGCCGGCCGCCGGCTGCCCGATCGACCCGCGCGTCTACGACGTGGCCACGGTGAAGCTCCAGCTCCGCGCGCCCATGAACGCGAAGGGCGTCTCGTTCGACTTCAACTTCCTCTCCGGCGAGTGGCCGGAGTGGGTGTGCACGCCGTACAACGACGGCTTCGTCGCGATGCTGAGCTCGAAGGCCACGGCCGGCGGCGCGCCCACCAACATCTCGTACGACGCGCAGCAGAACCCCGTCAGCGTGAACAACGGCTTCTTCGATCGCTGCACGCCGGGCACGACCACGGGCTGCCGCGGCGAGCCGCCGATCCTGAAGCAGTCGGCGTGCGCCGGCGGCGAGTCCGAGCTCGTGGGCACCGGCTTCGAGCCGCGGAACCTCTACTGCGGGGCCAAGCCGTCGACGGGCGGCGGCGCCACGGGCTGGCTCACCTCGCACGCCGCCGTGCAGGGCGGCGAGGTGATCACGCTCGAGCTCGTGGTCTGGGACACCGGAGACCAGGACTACGACTCGAGCGTCTTGCTCGACAACCTCCGCTGGGAGGTGGGCCCGACGCAGACGACGACCGAACGGCCGAAGTGATCAGATGTCGGCCGGGCCGGCGATGCGTCCGGCGATGGCGCTCGCGGCGACGACCAGCGGACTTGCAAGATACACCTTTCCCGGGCCGCTCCGGCCGGGGAAGTTGCGGTTCTGCGAGCTCACGGTGATCTGATCGGGCGAGTCGCTCACGCCGGGGCCCGCCTTGATGCACGCGCCGCACGACGGATCGACGAGCTCGGCGCCGGCCTTGGCGAAGATGTCGAGGTAGCCCTTCTCCTCGGCGTAGCGGCGAATGTCTTGCGAGCCGAACTGGATGTAGAGGTGCACACCCTGGGCGACGCGCTTCCCCTTCTTCACCGCGTCGGCGAGGACCTCGGCGTACATGTCCATGTCCGTCTTCTTGCCGCCGGTGCACGAGCCGCCGTACGCGACCTGGATCGCGACGGGCGCCTTGGCGACCTCGGTGAGCGCGATTCCATTTCGCGGATCGCCGGGCGTGGCCACCATGGGGACGACCTTGGAGAGGTCGATGTCGAACGTGGCGAGGTAGGTCGCGCCTTCGTCGGCGCGCACGATGCGCGCGCGCACGTCGTCGGCGTTCGCGCCGCGCTGCTTGACGAGGTAGTCGACGACGACCTCGTCGGCCTCGATGATGCCGGTGAAGCCGCCGGCCTCGACGGCCATGTTGGTAAGGGTGGCGCGCTCGTCGAGCGACATGGCGCGCACGCCCTCGCCGGCGAACTCGAGCACCTTGCCGATGCCGTCGCCCCCCTTGAAGAAGGGCATGGCGAGGATGTGGAGCATCACGTCCTTGGCGCAGACGCCGGGCGCGAGCTTGCCGGTCAAGACGAAGCGCGCCGTCTCGGGCACGGTGACGCGCACGTCCTTGGTGTACCAAGCATTCGCCATGTCGGTGGAGCCGACGCCGAACGCGAAGCAGCCGAGGGCGCCGGCCATGCACGTGTGCGAGTCGGTGCCGATGACGAGCTGGCCGGGGAGCGCGATCTCCTCGATGACCTTGTTGTGGCAGATGGCCTCGGAGCCGACGAGCTTCCCGTCGCGATGCACCTCGCCGTAGAGGCGGACGTTCTGCTTCTTGGAGAAGTCGTCCTGGACGACGGCGAGCTTCTTCGCCTGGTCGGCGAGGCCCATGTCGCGGTGCGCCTTGGGCATCACGAGATCGAGGAACGTGAGGTGATCGCGGAACGCGAAGACGCTCTCCGGCTCGGTGACCTTGGCGTCCTCCCCCATCTCGGCGCGGAAGATGGCGTCGGCCATGGGCGTCACGTACTCGTGCGAGAAGCGGACGTCGGTGCGCGCGAAGAACGCGTCGCCGGGCGTGACGGCCGTGACGCCGGCTTTGCCCGTCTTGGCGTCGACGATGGCGTGAGCGGCGAGGATCTTCTCGCAGAGCGTCATCTTGCGCGCGGGCGTGGTGACCGCGGGCGGCGTCACGTCACCGGCGAGTCGGGCGCGGTTGTACGCGAAGAGACCGCCGCGCTCGACGATGCCGGCGCTGATGGGATCGAGGCCGCGCGTGAACTCGGACATCGGGATGGCCTCGCCCCGCTCGATGCGCGGGATGAGCCCGAAGTCGGTGCTCGTGAGTAGGCCGATGTTCTGGGCGTTCTGGCGGTAGATCTTCTCGATGCTCTTGGCGATGACGATCTGGACGCCGGCCTTGAGCTCGCTGTACGGCGCGGTCTCGCGCGACGAGCCGCACCCCTTGGAGATGCCGCTCACGATGACGCCGAAGCCGCCGTCCTTGATGGTGTCCTTCTTGATGGCACCGCCGCGGAGGCCGATGAGCGAATATCGAGCGAGCGTCTCGTCGTAGTAGTAGCAAACCCAACCCGGCGTGATCTCGTCGGTCGAGATGCTGCCGATGAGGGCGCGCTCGGGGTCGAAGGCGAGGGTCTTACCACCGAGCTGCGACTCGAGGAGCTGCGGATCCTCCGTGAGGTAGAGGATCTTGCCGCGGACGGTGACGGTGCGCGCAGTCGCGCTCTCGCTCATGACGAACTCCTTCGAGAACCTTGGGAGCTGTTACCACGCCAGGCGCCCGGCTGCCTTCGCGAAATGGGCGCGCGGCCCGACCGAATGCGTCGTTCCGAGCGGCAACGGGCTGCCCGACGCGACGCGTCAGCCCGAGGTTGTATGCACCCGTTGGTGCAACGAATTGCCCCCGACGGACGCAAGTGTCGGATTCCACGCACACCGCATTTTGGCATTGGCCGTGCTCCTATCGTTCCGCATGCTCCGCCCCCTCCTCACGGTCCTCGTCACCACCACCCTCGTCGTCGGCATTGCCGGCGAGTCGCGCGGCGACAACGCGGCCGACCTCACGTCCGACCAGCAGACTGCGCGCGATGAGTTCCTCGAAGACGTGAAGGAGGAGCTCGACGAGGTGAACCAAAAGTGCGGCGTGGCGATCACGCTCTCGACCGACTTTCAGAACTACGACCCCAGCCTGGACGCCGAGGGGAAGGACGACGGACCGAAGAAGAAGGGTGGCCCCGGTCATAGCCGCAAGGCGCGCATGCTCCGGGCGATTCAGTGCCGCACGCTTCTCGAAGCGCTCGCCGCCGATTGCGTTCGCGCCAAGACCCCGGTCCGCAGCGTGGCGTGCCTCTTCGCCGGTCACAAGCCGTACAAGAACCGAGAGAACCGGGAGGACTTCGCGCGCCGGAACATCGAGTGGGATGCGTCCACCGGACGGCTGACGCTCCACCAAGGCTCGGGCTCCGCGATCGATGATGACGCGATGAAGCACGTCGTGGCGGTGACGACCCGACCGGACATCGATCACGGACGCTTCAACGGGATGAAGTGCTCGACCGACGAGCAGTGCGAGTCGCACCTCTGCTCGAGCGGCAAATGCGTGAACTGCTACAAGGGCCCCAAGTGCCACGACGGAAACGTCTGTTGGGGCGGCATGCGCGGCGTCTGCAACCCGCCCTACTACGGCAGCGCCAGCGACGACGACGCCCCGAGCGCGTCGTCCTCCCGGGGCGGCGGCTCGCGCGGCGGCGGGTCGAGCAAACCCAAGCTCGGCTCCGGCGCCAAGTGCCGATTCAGCTCCGAGTGCGCCTCGGGTCGATGCAAGGCGATTGGCGGCGGCAAGTCGGCCTGCACCTGATCGCGCCGCGTCACTCGATCGCGACGTCGTCGATGTGCCAGCCCGGAGCGGTGGCGGAGCGTGAGGTGTTCGCGTTCGTGGTCTGCGAGCTCACGCCAGACCCGAACGCGAAACGAACCTTGAACGAGGCGGTTCGGTAGGCGGCGACGATCGGAATCGTCTCTTTGTGCCACGTCGTCCCCGCCTGCACGAAGCCGGGCTTCTGATCCACGTGGAAGCCGCTCGCGGCCACGCATGCATAGCTCGAGGTCCACTGCGGATTGATCTTCACCGTGCCCGGGTACGTGTACGGGCCGGCCACCGACCACGTCGAGCCACCGTCCTTGGAGATCTCGACGACCCCGCCGTCGTAGTAGCTCACGCTCGAGATCGCGCCGCTCCAGAACGAGTACGCGTGCTGGAACGTGACCGAGACGTCTTGCGCCGCACACGCCGACAGATCGATGACCGGTGAGACGAGCGCAGCACGCTGGCACTGGGCGTAGTTCTGCGAGAGCTCGGTCGCCCAGCACTGCCCGCTCGCGCAACCGAGCGCGTTCGACGGCGTGCCGTGGGCCCACGGATCGAACGGCCACGAGGCGCCGCTCGACTGCGCGTTGTCGAGGATCTCGTGCGTGAAGCCGTCGGGGCCGGTGTCGAACGAGAACTTCAGAGCCGCGAGAGCTTGCGCGCAGCCCGTGCTCGGCCCCGTATCGGGACCGCCGTCTTTGACCGGCGCCGCGTCGCTTTCGGGAGACGCGCCGTCGCTTTGCGGGGCCTCGGCGTCGGGGGCGATGATCGCGCCGTCGTGCGCGCCGTCTCGCCCCGCGTCTTTGGTCACCCCGCCGGCGGTACCGCCGCTCGAGTCGGCATCGACGTCACCGCCGTGCGCGCATCCCACGAAAAGCGCAAATGCCGAGGCCGAAGACCCGACGAGCGCACGAACCATCCGAGAAGGCCCGAGCTTCACTGCCGGAGAGCTTACGACATCTCGGCGAGCCGTCGACCCGGCGGCGACGAAACCGCGATAGAGTGCCGGCGATGCTGTCCTTGCTTCGCGATCGCGCCGGCGCGCGGTTCCTGAACGAGGGTGCGGCGCCGCGTCCTATCGTGCGCGCCGTGCTCAAGCTGCGCACCGAGCTGCTCCGCCTCGCCGACGCGATCGTGCCCCCGCAGGTGGCGCTCCTCGACGAGCTGGCCGGTGTCGGAAGGTCCGTATCCCTCCATGTCGTGGCGAAGCACCGCATCGCCGACCACCTCGCGGGCGGACCTCGCTCCAAGGACGAGCTCGCGAGCGCCACGGGCCTCCGTCCCGAGCTCCTCGAGCGCGTCATGTCGGCGCTCGTCGCCGCCGGGTTCTTCGTTCGGGGCGGCGACGGCCGCTACGAGAACAACCGACTCTCGTCGGCGCTCGTCTCGGGCCGCGAGGGATCCATGCGCGCGATGGCGGAATATTTCGCCGATCCCATGAACCTCCTCTCTTGGGCGAAGCTCGACGAGGCACTCGTGACGGGCGAAGCGCCGTTCGAGCGCGTTCACGGAAAGTCGATCTGGGCGCACTTCGCCGAGCATCGCGACAAGGGAGAGACGTTCGGGCAGGCGATGAGCGAGCTCACGGCCATCGACGCGCCGACGATCGCTGCCGGTCACGACTTCGGTCGCTACGGCACGATCTGCGACGTGGCCGGCGGTCGCGGCACGCTGCTCTCGGCGATCTTGGCCAAGCACCCGCGTCCGCGCGGCATCCTCTTCGACGAAGCGCACGTCCTCGAAGAGGCGCGCGGCTTCCTCGCGGCGCGCGGCGTCGAAGGCCGCGTCGAGCGCGTCCCCGGGAGCTTCTTCGAGCACGTGCCCGCGGGCGCCGACGCCTACCTGCTCAAAGACATCCTCCACGACTGGGACGACGAGCGCTGCGTCGCGATCCTGCGCCGCGTCCGCGAAGCGATGGGGCCGCGCGCGCGGGTCCTCGTCTGCGAGCTCCCCATCGATCATCAGAGCCCCGAGTTCCCCGCGCCGATCAGCGATCTCCAGATGCTCGTCGTCTGCTCCGGCGGCCGCCAAAGGAGCGAGGGCGAGCTCCGTTCGCTCTTCCGCCGCGCCGACCTCACCCTCGAGGCGGTGCATCACCTGGCGCTCCCCATGGCCATCTTCGAGGGCGCGCCCGCGTGACCCGCATCGCGGTGCTCACGACGAGCTACCCGGCGCACGAAGGAGACGGCGCCGGGCACTTCGTCGCGAGCGAAGTACGCGCGCTCGAGGCCGCTGGCTGCACAGTGCACGTATTCGTTCCGCGCGGCGCCGCCTTTGGTTGGCCGGGCGTCCTTCCGCGACTCCGCGCGCGGCCATGGCGCGCGCTCTCGGTGCCGCGCGCCCTCTGGGCGACGCGGTCCGCGTTCCGACGCGAGCCTTACGATCGCGTGATCGCGCATTGGATGCCGACAGCGCTCCTCGCGCGCGGCTCCCGCGCTCCGCTCACCGTGGTCGTCCACGGCAGCGACGTCACGCTGCTCGAATCGCTCCCCGCCCCGCTCGCCCGGCGAGCGGCGACGCTGCTCCTCGCGCGCGCCGATCGCATCGAGGTCGTCTCGGAGGCGCTCCGCGCGCGGCTCTCGCACTTCTTCGCGCCGGGCTCGCCCATGGCCGAGCGCACGCGCGTCGTCGCGCCGCGCATCGAGGTCGAAGCCGACCGCGCGAAGCGCGAGGGGGCGAAGCTCCGCGCGTCGCTCGATCTCGGCGGTCGGCGGCTGGCCGTCGTGGTGGCCCGCCTCATCGCGTCGAAGCGCGTCGATCGGGCCATCGCCCGCGTGGCGGACTCGTCTCCGCAGCCCGTGCTCGTCGTGGTCGGCGACGGTCCCGAGCGCGCGCGCCTCGTCGCGTTCGCCAGAGAGCGGGGCGTCGACGCGCGGTTCGTGGGTCAAGTGCCGCGCGACGTCGCGCTCGCCTTCATCGCGGCGGCCGACGTGGTCATGCACGCCTCCGAGCGCGAAGGTCTCTCCACGGTGTTGCGCGAGGCCGAGGCCCTAGGAACGCCGGTCGACGCCGTACTTTAGCGCCAGGAAATTGCCGACGATTCGCGCGCCGTCGGGCGTGCCGATCGACTCGGGATGAAACTGAACGCCGAGGATGGGACGCGACGCGTGCCGGACGCCCATCACGATCTCACCGGTGCGAGCCGTGACCACGAGCCCCGGCGGGAGCGTCGCCTCGTCGACGGCGAGCGAGTGGTAGCGCATGGCCGAGAACGTGCGCGGTACCCCCGCAAACAGCGACGAGCCGTCGTGCGTGACGTCGCTCGGCCGCCCGTGCATCGGCGCCGTTCGGACGACGCGCGCTCCGAAGGCGTGTCCGATCAGTTGGTGTCCCAAGCAAACGCCGAGCACTGGGACGTCGAGCTCGTGGAGGATCGCGAGACCGACGCCGACCGCGCGCGCATCCGTGGGGTGCCCCGGCCCGGGCGAGAGGATGACTCGGGTCGGTGCGAGCGCGCGCACGTCGTCGAGCGAGAGCGCGTCGTTGCGATGAACGATCGGTGCGCCCCCGAGCTCGGCCACCATTTGGACCAAGTTGAAGGTGAACGAGTCGTAGTTGTCGACGATGAGCGTGGTCACGGCGCGCCTCGGGCGAGCGTCGCGAGCGCGGCGAGCGGGGCGCGCAGCTTGTCGAGCGTCTCCTGGTACTCGGCGCGGGGATCCGAATCGGCCACGACGGCACCGCCGGTGCCGATCGTCGCGACGCCGTCGCGCACGACCACCGTGCGGATGACGATCGATAGGTCCATGCCCCCTTCGAGATCGAAGTATCCCAGCGCGCCGGAGTAGACGCCGCGCTCGGTGGCCTCGAGCGCCGTCGTGACGTTCGTCGCCTCGATCTTCGGCGCGCCGGTCATGGATCCACCCGGGAACGCGGCCTGAACGAGATCGACCGCGTCGCGCCCCTCGGCGAGCGTGGCGGTCACGGTGGACACGAGCTGATGCACGGTCGCATAGCGCTCGACGACGCGGAGCTCGGGAACGCGCACCGAGCCGACCGCGGCGACGCGCCCGAGATCGCTCCGCACGAGGTCGACGATCATCGTGTTTTCGGCCGCGTCCTTGGCGGCCGTCGCAAGATCGTGCGCGAGCGCTTCGTCCTCGCTCGGCGTCGCGCCGCGCGGCCGGGTACCCTTGATCGGACGACTCTCGATGCGTCGGGCCCCGTCCAAACGGAGGAAGCGCTCCGGCGAGGCCGAGACCACTGCGCCCTCGGGGAGCGGCATGAACGCCGCGAACGGCGCGGGGCTCGCGTCGCGGAGCGCGCGATAGAGCGTCCACGGATCGTCCGTGAACGGCACCTCGGCGCGATGGGTGAGGCACGCTTGGAAAATGTCGCCGGCGAAGATGCGTTCGCGAACGGCGTCGACCTGCGCCATGTACTCGGCCTCGCCGATCATCCGCGGCGCGAAGACCGTCGCACCGCGCGCGACGCTCGGCGCCTTCGGAGCGGTGACTTCCGCGAAGCGCGCCTCGATCATCGCCAGTGTATGCGCGGCTTCTTCTCGCGCGGACGCGTCGTCGGCCCCCCGACCGAGCACCGAGGCCCAGGTCTCGCGGGTCTCGTGGACGTGCGCGAGGACGGTGTCGTAGAAACCGAAGTGCGCGTCGGGAAGCGCCGGCTCGCTCCCGTGCGACGGGTGGAGCGGGAGGCGCTCCAGCATCTGGCCGACCTCGTAGCCGAAGTAGCCGATGGCATGCGGGATCGCGACGGGCGACGCCGCGCGAGCGCGCGGACGCTCCTCCGCGAGCTGGGCGCGGAGGACGGCGAACACATCGGCGCGGGCCTCCTCTCGCTCACCGGTCGCGCGCGCAACGACGACGCGCGCGTGACGGCGACCGAGCGCGTCGACAGAGGCCTCGCGCGTGGCGCGGACCACCAAGCGGGGCGACCACGCGAGGAACGAAGCGCGCGCGAGCCGCGGGGCGCCTCCCGCGCTGTCGAGCAACACCGGATAGGGCTCGGCGCGGACGTGATCGAACAGCCGATGGAACGGCGCGTCGTGCCGAATCCGGCGAACGATGTGCACGACGGCCGCTGACCGCGCCATGCGCCGCTCTTACCACAAGACGCGCGCCGCCCATAGCGGCGCGCCTCGCCGGAGCCGCACCAACTCCGCGCGCTCAAATGGGCGAAAGCCACCCCACGCGTCGCCGCGCGAGGTGGCCCGATCGTCATGCGTGGCGAAGCCGACGAGCGCGCGGGGAAGATCGCGCGCTCGCGGCGACGACGCTCACTGCGCCTTGCGCTGGAAGGCCGGGATGTCCCAATCGCTGTCGAAGGCCGGGAACGCCGGAGCGCGCTGGCTCTTGGCGGCCGCGGCGGCCTCGGTGCGCGACATCGGCTCGCGGCTCGAGTGGGCCTCGCGCTCGCGCGTCGGGGCCATGGATTCGCGCGGCATCTCGGCGCGCGACGAAGCCATGCGCTGGCTCGCCGGGGCCGGGGCCGCCGAGGTGCGGAACTCGGGCGCGAAGGCCGGGCGGCGCGACGAGGCGGCGGACGGCATCGAGTCGCCCATCGCCGGGCGCGACATCGCGGAGAGCGAGTCACGCGACATCGCGGGGCGCGAGGCTGCCGGCATCGACGCCGGGACCTGGACCGAGACGCGGTGCGAGGCGTGCTCCTCGGCGTGCTGCTCGGCCGAGTCGAAGCCCGTCGCGATGACGGTGACCTTGACGTTCTCGCCGAGCGTCTCGTCGATGCTCGCGCCGAAGATGATGTTCGCGTCCTCGTGCGCCTGCTCCTGCACGAGCGAGGCCGCCTCCTGGATTTCGCGCATCTTGAGGTCGGGACCGCCGACGACGTTGATGAGGATGCCGGTCGCGCCTTCGACCGAGATGTCGTCGAGGAGCGGCGAGGAGACCGCGGCCTCCGCGGCTTGACGCGCGCGGTTCGCGCCCTTGGCGACGCCGGTGCCCATGAGCGCGCGGCCCATCTGGCTCATGACCGTCTTCACGTCGGCGAAGTCGACGTTGACGATTCCGTTTTGCGTGATGAGGTCGCTGATGCCCTTCACGGCCTGGAAGAGGACCTCGTCCGCCTTGCGGAAGGCCTCGACGAACGTGAGCTCGTCGTCGCCGAGAAGCAGGAGCTTCTGGTTCGGGATCGTGATGAGGGTGTCGACGTGCTCCTGGAGCATCGCGAGGCCCTGCTCGGCGCGACGAGCGCGCTGGCGGCCTTCGAAGATGAAGGGCTTGGTCACGACGCCGACGGCGAGCGCGCCCTCTTCACGGGCGAGCTGCGCGATGACGGGGGCCGCGCCGGTGCCGGTGCCGCCGCCCATGCCCGCGGTGACGAAGACCATGTCCGCGCCGCTGATGAGCTCCTTGATGCGCTGCACGTCCTCGAGGGCCGCCTTGCGACCGCGCTCGGGATCGGCGCCGGCGCCCAGGCCCTTGGTGACCTGGTTGCCGATGTTGAGCTTGGTGGGCGCGAGGTTCGCGTTGAGGGCCTGCGCGTCGGTGTTGACGACGATGAACTCCACGCCCTCGAGGCCGAAGTTGATCATCGTGTTGACCGCGTTGCCGCCGGAGCCGCCGCAGCCGATGACCTTGATGCGCGCTTGGTATTCCTGCTGCTCGTCCGCGAACTCGATCGAGAAACTCATCGTCGTCCTCCCGGGCCGGGGCGCTCTCCGCCCGCGGGTGCCTTGGTTTCGATCGGCTTTGGTGTCGGGTCGCCTCCCCTTCACCGAGCCGCCGCTCGTCTTGCTCGCCCGTCCCGTTCGGGAGCGAGAGAGCTCGTGCGAGCGTCTTCATCGTCGGTATCGGAGAGCGCCGGATCGGGCCAAGTTTCTGAAAAAATTCGTACTCTCGGGGTCCGGACACGATGCGAAAGCGACGCCGTGAAGAGCGGAGAACCCCAAGGCGTCCCGGGCACTTCCCCGCGACCCCTTCCGTAAGGGTTTCGCATGAAGAAAACGGGCCGACCCGCACGCGCGCGCCGCGCCTGCGCTAAGTTTTTTCGATGAGCACGTCCGCCCGACGTCGTCCGAGGCTCGCGCTGGCGGGTGGTTCCGGCGGCGGCGACGTGCCGCCGAGCCTTTCGCGAGCGCTCGCGCTCCTCGCGCTCGATCGGACCGCGCTTCGCGACCTGATTCGGGCGGAGCTCGCTCGCGAAGACACAGACGGCGACACGCTCCCCGCGCCGGTCACTGCGTCACGAACGCGATGAGGCGATCGCTCGCGACGTAGACGACGCCGTGCGACACGACGGGCGTCGTGTACTTGCCCGAAGGTCCGAGTGGCTCGGAGCGCCACAGGACCTTCATGGTGCTCCCGTCGACCGCATACAGAATCGGCGTTGGCGTGGCCGGATCGAGGAGCGGGTCAGTGCGCTTCGCGTTCTGATCGATCACCCACACGACGGGCGCGTCGCCCGCGTCGCTGGTCACGATCGGCGAGCCCGGATTCACGAAGCGGATCTCGCTGTCGGTCGCGTCGAGCGCGAGGTGATCCGAGAGAACGCGGAGCCGCGCGAGCGACGGAGGCACGACGTCGGCGCTGCAGCGCGCCGCCTTGGTGCTGCCCGCCACGAAGAGGAAGCCGGAGCCGTCGCGCGCGCGGTGGTACGCCGGGGCGCTCCGCATCTTCGCGTGATCGATCGCGGCGTCGTCGCCGAGCGGCCCGAAGACGGGCAAGGGTCCGGCGACGCAGCGGGTCCCCGGCGTGGGCGCGAGGCAAGGATCGGTCGTCGAATAGCCGGCGCAATACGGCTCGCGCGGCTCGGTGGAGAAGAGCGAGCGATCGTGCGCTGCGTCCTCGAAGCTTTGTGCGCAGGGCGGACGCGCCGTCGCTCCTCGCGTGAGCGCCTTGGTGTCGAGCAAGTAGACGACGCCGGCCTTGCCGCCGAGCACCGCCCGATCGCCGGGCAGGAGCACCACCGACGAGCCCGCGATGTCGACGTCGCGCTCGTCGAGCGCGCAGTAATCCCAGGGCGTGTACGTCGCGTCGAGCGCGAGCTCGGGCGTGAAGCGCAGCATCGAGTTGCCCCAGGTGCCCGCGCTCGGCCCCGCACCTTCGGGGCTGTTCCCCGTGGTCACGTAGACGCGTCCGTCCGTATCGATGGCCGGACCGCCGGGAGCCCACATGCCGCCGTTCGCGTGCCGCGCGAGCGCGCCCTTCTCCATCAACGGATCGGGCGCGGCCGAGAAGCTCTTCGCCACGACAGCCGCGGCCGTATCGATGGCCACGATCCATCCCACCGCCTCGTCCCAGTAGCCACCGAACGTGACGTAGAGCTTGTCGCCGCTCGGTGAGAGCGCGAGCGCCGAGCGCTGCGACATGACGCGCGCGTCTTCGTCGAAGTAGGCGGGCCCGTTTCCGTTCTTGGGCTCAATCGCCCCGCGGTCGAGGGCGACGGGCCAACCGGGCTCGACGCTGCCCGACGCGACGTCGAGCGCGAAGTCCTTCCACACGTAGCGCCCGTCCGAGCCGTCCATCGCGGCGACGTAGAGCCGATCGCCGAAGAGCACCGGCGTCGAGAGGACACCGAGCGCGATGCCGGGCACGTGCGGCGCCGCCGTCTTGCGACCGTCGAGATCGGGAACCTCGGCGGCCTCGACCAGTCGCGTCTGCCAGAGGACCGCCCCCGCCGGAAGCGACGCATCGGTGCAGCGCACGTCGGACGCTGCGAGCGCCAAGACGTCGCCATTGCTCGTCGCGACCAAGACTGCGTCGGTCGTCATCCCGGCCGCTGCACCTCGGGTGAACGTCACCCCCGCGGCGTAGAGCGGCGAGGCGTACGCGCGCCCCGGATAAGTGACGTCGCCGCGCACCAGGGACGGAAACGGCGGCGACGAGAACGCGCGCTTCATCCCCGGCGCCACGCGCGGGGCGGTGAGCGACGGCTCGCGATCGAAAGCGCCGGTGCGCGCGCGATCGCCGTGGAACATCGGCACTGCGGTCCCCGACTCGGACGTGCACGTGGCGGAGGTGGCCGCGAACGGGCGCCGACTGCACGCGACGGTGAGCGCGAGCGCGAGCCCTGGAAGCACGACGAGAGCGCGCACACCTCCGTGCATCACGGGCTCTGGATCTCCACGACGTCGGTGTAGCTGTTTCCTTGGCTTGGCCCGCCGCCGATCGCGTAGAGCGCGCCCGCGAGCGACGCGAGGCCGAAGCCGTGGCGCGCCGTGGGCATCGCCCTCCCCGTCGACCACGCGCCGCGCGCCGGATCGAAGATCTCGTGCGCACCGAACGTCCCCGGAAACGGAAGCGCCCAATCCTCACCGCCAACCACGTGGCATACGCCGTCTTGGGCGATCGCGGCGAGACCACCGCGCGCGGTGGGCAGCGGAGGGAGCGACGTCCATCGATCGAGGGCGGGGTCGTACGACTCCGCCGCGTTCTGCGCAGCGTCGTGCACGGGCGCCGCGATCCAACCGCCCACGACGATCATCTTTCCGCCGAGGGCGCACGACGCGAGGTGCTCGCGCGCGGTCGGCAGCGGGGCACCTTGCGACCAGCGATCGGTCGCGATGTCGTAGACGTCGAGCGCGGTGAACGATGGCTCACCCTCATTGGGCGCGCCGCCGGTCACGTAGATCTTGCCGGCGATGGCTTGCGCGGTCGCCGCCCCGCGCGCCAAGGGCGGGCTCGCGATCTTCCGCCACGCGGCGCCGTCGAGCACGTATGCCGTCGCGACGGGCCGAAATGGCTCACCCGGGTGCTGCGCGAGGATCCCGTCAAAGCCGCCCAAGACGTAGATGCGATCGTCCCACGTCGCCACCGTGAGGTGATGCTTGGGGGCGTCCGCGGGGAGCTCGGGCCCCGCGCTCCACGTCCGAGCCGAGGGATCGAGCACGTCGACGCGCCGGCTCGGCTCGGCGGTCGCGATGTCCCCGAAGACCCCGGTGATGCCCCCAATGAAGAGGATCTTTCGCCGCTGTACGGCGGCGTAGGCTTCGAACCGCGCGACCGGTAAGGGCGCGCCGAGCGTCCACTCGCTCTGCCCGGACGCACGCGGCGGCGCCGCTTCGTCATGCCCGCCACCACAAGCCGCGGCCGCGACCAGACAGCCGAAGAAAGCGGCTCGCATCGGCCGGAGGGTAGTACCGCCATGGCCAGGCGCAACGAGCCCTTACGCCAGCTGATCGGTGAGCCGCACTTGGTGTAACTTGGTCGCGAATGCTCACTTCCTGGCTTCGACGCCCTTGGCGTGCCCTTCCCTTCGTGGCGCTTCCTCTCCTCGCGGGCGTCGCGTGCACCGGAAAAACGCTGCCATTTCCGGGTGCGCTGATGCTGTCGATTCAGACCGATCTCTCGGCGCCCAAAGACGTCGCCGCCGTCGGCCTCTTCATCACGTCGGACGGGCGACCGGTGTTTTCCGACACCCGCGACGTCGCGCCGAGCGGAGAAGTCCGCTTTCCGGCAACCATCGCCATCGTCGCCGACGAGGCGCGGCCGCGCGCGCAGATCAAGATCCGCGTCGTTGCGTTCAAGCCGAGCGGCGACGTTCGGGTGTTGCGCGACATTCTGACGACGATCCCCAAAGGACGCACCGGGCTTCTCCGCGCGCCGCTTCTCTGGATCAACGAAGGGTCCGGCAAGGGCTCGCGCTATACCCTCGGCGGCGCGACCGCGGTCACGACCAGCGACGTCGGGGCGAGCGACGGCTTCGGCAAGCTCACGTCGGCGTGCCCCGACGGTCAGACGTTCCTCGAAGGCGCGTGCGCGGACGCGACCGTCGACGGTGACGCACTCCCCGACTACGACGAGCGCGCCGTGTTCGGAGGCGGCAGCGCAAACGGCGACGGGCGATGCTTCGACGTCCTCGCGTGCTTCGGCGCGGACGCGCCGGTCGCGCTCGACGCAGCGACGTGCACCGCCTCGCTCGCGGGCGTAGCGCCCGCCGACCCGAATCTCTCCTTCGCGGTCAAGCTCCCGGCGACCGCCGGCACCGGCGAGTGCCGCGCCGACGGATGTCTGGTCCCGCTCGACAAAGGTTCGGGCTGGAAGGCCGAGGGCGCGGGCGTCTCTTTCTCCAAGGCGATCTGCGCGCGCATCGCGAGCGGCGCGGCGCTCGGCATCGTCCGCGCCACTGCGTGTCCGACCAAGGACGCGACGGTGCCGTCGTGCGGTCCGGCGTCGCGCGTCGCCACGAGCAGCGCGCCCCCGGGCGTGACGAGCAACCCGGACGGCGGCACGACGACCCCGGTCAACGACGACTTCGAACAGCTCCTCAGCTATGGCGGCGAGCCGGCGCTCTCCGCGGTCGCGATCGACGGTACCAACGTCTACCTCGGTCGCACGCTCGCGAACCCGCCGCCTTCGGGCGTCGTCAAGATCCCGCGCGCCGACATTCTCGCGCAGAAGCCGCAGGCCCAAGTGACGGTCCTCTTCGGATACGGAACGGCGCAGGCGAGCAGCGTGCGCATCGGACCGAAGGGCGCGACGTCGACGGTGCTCGTGCGCGGCGAGAGCGGCGAGGTTCGGCTGTGCACGCCGAACAGCAGTAACGACTGCCCCACGTTCAACGTGACGGGGCCGTCGTCGTTGATCGCGCTCGGACCGAGCGAGGCCTACGTCTACGGCTCGACCGGCGGCGCACCGGGCGTCTTCGCGATTCCGCTCTCGGCGCCCGCGCTCCAAACACGCGTGGCGCCTTCGGGCGCGGCCGTGTCGGCGATGGTCTTCGCCGAGTCGCGCCTCTTCTTGGGCATGGCCGACGGCACGATCCAGCAGTGCACGCCGCCGTGCGCGGACACGTCGTCGATGAGTCAGATCCTCTCGGCGCCGCCCGGTGCGCCGAGCATCGTCACCGCGCTCGCCGCCGACGATCGCGTCCCCGGCAAGCTCTTCGTGATGCGCGTGCCGGCCGACGGCGTCACCACATCGGCCGGCGGCATCTTCTCGGTCAGCATGGCCGGCTCGGGCGAGCAGCAGATCGCACCGGGAAACGAGGTGCTCCCGCCGGGCCCGCCGCCGGCGGTGCCGCCGAGCGCGCTCGCGGTCGACTCCACGTACGTCTACTGGGGCGGCAGCTACACCGACCCGCAAGACAACTCGCGCAAGAGCGGCCTCGTGCGCAAAGCGCACGCGACGAGCGGAGGAACGTCGTCTCCGTTCCTGATGCCGGGAAGCGATCCCGTCGCGTCGATCGCCGTCGACGACGGCGCGGTCTTTTGGGCGTACACGCGCCCCGACAGCGCGCTCGTCGTCGCCAAGAAGAAGAGGGCGTTCTGAGCATGAGTGCGCCCGTCGCCGAGGGAGACCTCATCCTCGAGAAGTACCGCGTCGAGCGCGTGCTCGGGCAAGGCGGCATGGGCGTCGTCGTCGCGGCCACGCACGTCGACCTCGATCAGAAGGTCGCGCTCAAGTTCCTCCTCCCCGAGGCGCTCGCGCACGCCGACATCGTGGAGCGCTTCGCCCGCGAGGCGAAGGCCGCGGCGAAAATTCAGAGTCAGCACGTGGTGCGCGTGATCGACACCGGTCGCATGCCCTCGGGCGCGCCCTTCATGGTGATGGAATACCTCGAGGGCGAGGACCTCGGCGCGCTGCTCGAGCGCGATCACCGGCTCTCGACCAACGTCGCCGCGGACTACTTGCTCCAAGCGTGCGAGGCCATCGGCGAGGCGCACGCGGCCGGCATCGTGCATCGCGATCTCAAGCCGTCGAACCTGTTCCTCGCCCGACAGCGCGATCGCCGTCAGATGATCAAGGTTCTCGACTTCGGGATCAGCAAGCTCGACGACCCGAAGGCCGCGCCCATCACTCAGACCGCGACGATGCTCGGCTCGCCACACTACATGTCGCCCGAGCAGCTCGTGTCGAGCAAGAGCGTCGACGCGCGGAGCGATCTCTGGGCGCTCGGCGTCATCCTCTACGAGCTCGTGTCCGGTCACCGCCCGTTCGAAGGCGACACGATGCCGGAGGTCGTCGGTAAGATCCTCCAGAACGCCCCGGCGCCCCTCTCGAGCCTGGTCCCCGGCCTCTCGCCCGAGGTCGAACGCATCGTCGCCCGTTGCCTGACGAACACGCCCGACAAGCGCTTCGCGTCGGTGGCCGAGCTCGCGGCGGCGCTTCGTCCTCTCGCCACTGACGCGGCGACGGCGTCCGCGTCCGTGGCGCGCATCTCGCGGGTCCTCGGCGGCGCGAGCCTCCCGCCGTCCGCAGCGGCTTCGTCCGTGTCGGCGGCCGAGAGCGTCGCGCCGACGATGCGGCCACCGACCAAGGTCGACGCGGAGACGCTCCCCGAAGGCGCCGCGCCGACGGCGCGATCACCGGGCGCGAATCCGCCCATCACGGCGGTATCCGCCTCGATGAGCGCAGAGCGGCCGCGGCCCGAGAGCTCGCGACGCGGCGTCGTCATCGGCGGCGTGGTCGCGCTCGCGGTGGCCGGCGCGCTCGTCCTTCGTCAACCGCGAACATCGACGAGCGAGGCGAGCCCCGAGGCAACGCGCGACAAGCCCGTCGTCACGACGACGGTGACCGCGAGCGCGGCGCCGCCAGCGACGCCGAGCGCCGAGCCCGCAGCGTCCGCGTCGACCGTCTCGCCCGCGGTCAGCGCGACGATCGCCCCCTCGGCGAGCGCAAGCGCGCCGGTGCCCACCGCGACCAGCCGACGCACGAAGCCGACCACGCCACAAGCGGCGACGACCACCACCGCATCGCCCACGCCCAGCAAGAGCCCGCTCCAGATGGGGATCAAGTGACCAAGCAACGAACCGTTCGACCTTCGCGCTTCACTGCATTCACGCTGCTCGCTTTCGTGAGCTTCGCGAGCTTCGTGACGACGCCTGCCGACGCGCAGCGCGGCAAGAAGCCGAAGGCGCCGCCGGTGACCGCCCCCGCACCGGAGCCCGCCACGCCGCCCGCGCCGCCTGCGCCCCCGGCGCTCAGCGAGACGCTCACCGGCGACGCCAAGGCCGACTACGACGCCGGCAAGCTGCTCTTCGGTGACGGTGACTTCGCGGGCGCGCTCGTCAAGTTCACCGCCGCGCACGAGAAGGCCAAGGACCCGCGCCTCCTCTGGAACATGGCCGCGTGCGAGAAGAACCTGCGCCATTACTCGAACGTCCTCGTCCTCGTGAGGCAGTTCCTCGCGCAGGGCGACGCGCTTCTCACGCCCGCCGATCGCACCGAGGCCGAGGCGCTCATCAAGACCCTCGAGCCGTTGACCGTGGAGCTCGAGGTGAGCGTGAACGAGCCGGGCGCGAAGATCTTCGTCGACGAGAAGCTCGTGGGCGAGTCGCCGCTGCCGAAGGCGCTCGTCGTCGATCTCGGCGTGCGCAAGGTGCGCGTGGAGAAGGACGGCTACGAAACGGTCAAAGAGGCCGTCGTCGCGGGCGACAACCCGCACGTGAAGCTCGCCGCGCGACTCGAGAAGATCGTGCACGAGGCGACGCTGTCCGTCGTCGCTCAAGGCCGCGACGAGATCTACTTGGATGGCGCGCTCCGCGGCATCGGTACGTGGAAAGGCATCGTGCCGAGCGGCGGTCACACGCTGCGCGTGGCCGCGCCCGAGATGCGCGCCTATCAAGCCGAGCTCTACTTGCGCGACAAGGAGTCGCGCAGTGTGTCGGTGACGCTCGAGAAGGAGGTCAAGCCCGCGGCGCCGGTGCCGGCTTGGGTTTGGATCGGTGGCGGCGCCCTCGTCCTCGGCGGCGCGGCCGTGGCCGGCTACTTCATCTTCAAACCGGAAGACAAGCAGCCGGACCTTCCCGTGGGCACGCTCGATCCGGGAAGCGTGCAGGCCTCGTTTCCGCTCCGCATGCGCCGCTGATCATCGCGGCGCACGCCCGCTCGCGCGGCGAAGCGTGAGGTCAGTTCGACGGGACGCAGGAGCAAGCCGCCTGCGACCACGCATAGCCGATCGGGCAGAGCTGGTTCTCGACGCACTTGGTCGGCTTGCCATGGCAGTCCTCGACGCACGCGATCATCGGGCACACCTCACCCGGATGACACTTCGGGCATACGATGCGACAGCCGCCGGTGAGCGCCTGCGCGGCGGACTCGGTCGAGCCCTCGTCCGTCGTTTGCGACGACGAGCAAGCGACGGCGAAGAGCGAAGCAAGGGCGAGCAGGCCGATGCGATGAGCCATGAGTGAATCCCCTCCGATGAGCGCGCGTGGCGAAGGTGCCACAACGTGAGCGCGCGGCGCACGGTGACGAAGTACGCGGGAGTCGTCAACGCGATCAACAGGGGCAATTCGGCCGCGCCCACCGACGTGGTCGGTGGCGCGACCAGATGGCAGACCTCACCTGACTCGAAGCTCGACCATTCCGCGCCGCGTCGCGTTGCCCGAAGATCCAGGAATGCTGCGCTCTTCCCCCTCGCCTCTCGGTCTCGTCCTTCTCGCAACGAGCGTCGTCGCGCTCGTCGTTGCATGCGGCAGCGACAGCTCGTCGTCTGCGGGCACCGGCCCCATCGACGGCGGCGCCGTGGAGCAAACGGGGCAAGCCTGCAAAGCGGCGACGGACTGCTATCCGGGTCTCGAGGCCGGCGCGCTCAAAGGCACGGTGCAATGCCTCGATCGCGTGACCAATGGATATTGCACGCATCTCTGCACAACCGATGCGGACTGCTGCGCCGTGCCCGGCGAGTGCCGCACCGGCTTGAAGCAGGTCTGCGCGCCGTTCGAGTCGACCGGTCAGAACATGTGCTTCCTGAGCTGCGAGGACGCCGACGTGAAGAGCGCCCCCGACGCCGGCCCCGACGCAGGGACCGGCTCCGACGCGTACTGCCACGCGTTCGCCAACGCCGCGTTCGGGTGTCGCTCGACCGGCGGCGGCAAGAACAACCGCAAGGTCTGCCTGCCCTGACGGAATCGCGTCAGCGCAGCGGCTCCCACGGCGAGACGGCGTGCCGCGCGTTGGTCGCGTCGGGACCGTCGTTCCACCACACCCGGTAGTGGGCGCGGATGCGGCCACGTTGGCCCGCGACGTCTTTCGCGTGAAACGACCACACCACGTCGGTCCGACTCGCGGACGTGACGAGCGCGCGACGTTCGCCCGGGCCGAGCGTGCCGTCGGTCGGGTACGTGGGCTCGGTTCGCAGGAAGAGATAGTGCGACTCACGCTTTCCGTCGTTTTTTTCGACCTCGGCCTCGAGCCACACCTGCGCGCCCGACTCCGACGTAGCGAACGGCAGTGGCGCGCTCGACGCGTTCGTCACGGTGACGTCGATCGCGTCGTCGAGCTTGGCACCGTCGGTCAGCGGAAGCGGGCCCTTCTGAGTGACGCGGAGCGCGTACGGACGCGCGATCGGAATCTCGAGGGGCGCCGAGCGCAACGCGTACTCCGGCATCGCGTGAAGCACCGGAGGAACCTTGCTCTTGTCGCGCGCGTGCGCTCCGTACGTGTACCGTGCAGTGATGCGCGCCCGCGTCCCCTCGAGCTCGACCGCTGGGAAGTGAAACCACTCGAGCCGCACCTCGCTTCCGGGAGCCAGCACCCGCACATCCTTCTCCCAGTCGTGGGCATACACACCGCAGCGTCCGCCCGTCGAATGCTCCGCGGGCACGAATGTGCCCGATGGCCCCGCAACCTCGACGTCGAAGCCGATGTGCGGCTCGCGCCAACCAGCCTCGCTCCCATCGTTCGAGAGCACGATCGGAAACGCGCGCGTCTTGGAGCGATTCACCAAGTAGACGTCGATGCGTGGATCACGCTCTTCTTCGAGCGGCGCGGTCTCGCGTCGCCTGAGCTCGAGCGACAGGTCACGCTCCACCTCCGCGGCGGAGATCTGCGCGGCACCGACGTTGACGTGATCGCCGTGACGCGGTCCCACCCCGGCAATCTGACTGGGCTCGCCCACCTCGGACGAGCACGACGCCGCGGCGATTGTCGCGGTCGCGAGGGCAGCGAGACGGGTACGCATGACCGGTTGGTCAGCGGCCGCCGCCAGATGTTCCCAGGACCAACGCCGCAACCGCGCCCTCGACGCGCGCCAGCGCCTCTCGCAAAGTCGCGTCGTCTTCACGCGCGGACGGGCCAAAGAGCGCAGCCGACGGGATGGGGGCGCCGATGCGGAAGCGAATGCTCCACGGCACCCACGGCACGAACGTGAGCGGCGACGCGAGCCAGGCGTACACGGCGGCGAGACGCCACGGCCACGCGAAGGGCGCGAGCCATTCTATGCACAATGCACCCAATACTCCGAGGAGCGAAAGCGCCCAGCGCTTCTGACCGAGGAGGCGCGGCAGAACGAGCGGCGTCGCGAGCCATCGCGCGCGAAACAGGATGGGCGCCGTGAAGTGTGCGCCGCGGATGCCCATCGGCACGATGGGCACGCCCGCGCGCATCGCGACGCGCAAGAAGCCGACATGGCCACCGAAGTCGACGCGGTCAGCCTGCCAAATCGGTCGCAGCGTCTCGTGGCTGCCGCCCGGAAAGACCAGAATGGGCACGCCCGCCGCGAGCGCCTCGGCCGCCGCTTCGTAGGTCGAAGGGATCGCGCCGAGCGCGCGGAAGAACTCCCGCACGAACGGGATGCGAAAGACGTGAGCGAGCGCGTAGCCCGCGAGCGGACGCGAGCTCCCCACGGCACGGAGATAGAGCGACAGGAAAGCGAGAATCTCCGAGAGCCCGAGCCCCGCCGAGTGATTCGCGACCAGGAGAAACGCCCCCGACGCGGGCAGATTCTCGACGCCATCGAGCCGTGCGCGGTGCATGACGCGCACGAGGGGATGCACGACGGCGCGCGCGAACGCGGCGATCCACGGATGAACGCGGCCGGGCGACGCCTCGGTCACGCCGCCTCCGACCGCGCGAGACTCAGAACGCCTGCTTGATCCACTCCCAGAAGCCGGACTTGCCCGGCTTCTCGGCCGGCGCGGCGTCGCGCTCGGCGGCGACGGCCACGCCCGCGTGGCGCGCCTGGATGCGGGTCGCGCTGTGCGCGGGGGCGTTCTCGCGCGCGAGCGCGTCGGCGATGGCGTGCGCGCCGTACTTCACGAGGCCGACACCGGTCGAGTACTGCGGGCCCTGCACGAGCTGGGTGAGGCCCTTCACGCCAGTCGGGTAACCGATGCGGACCGGCATACCGAGGATCTCCTCGGCGAACTCGGGCATCCCTTCGAGGAGGACCGCGCCACCGGTGAGGACGACGCCGGCCGAGAGCTGCTCCAAGAGACCCGTGTCTTCGATGCGCTTGCGGACGACGGCGAAGATCTCCTCGACGCGCGGCTCGATGATGTCGCTCAAGACGCGGCGCGCGACGCGGCGCGGCGGGTGACCGCCGACGCCCGGCACTTCGATCTCTTCCTCGTCCGAGACCATGCGGCCGAGCGCGCACCCCGAGAGGCGCTTCAAGCGATCCGCTTCGGCGGTCGGCGTGCGGAGGCCCGCGGCGATGTCGTTCGTGATGTTGTTGCCGCCCACGGGGATGACGCTGGTGTGCGCCACGCCGCCGTCGACGTAGAGGATGATGTCGGTGGTGCCGCCGCCGATGTCGACGACCGCGACGCCAATCTCCTTCTCGTCCTCCGAGACCACGGCCTCGGCCGAGGCGAGCGACTGGAGCACCACGTCGGCGACCGCGAGGTTGCAGCGCTCGGCGCAGCGGATGACGTTCTGGACGCAGGTCGTGGCCGCGGTGACGAGGTTCACCTTGGTGCCGAGGCGGACGCCGCTCATCCCGATCGGGTCGCGGATGCCGTCTTGGGTGTCGACGATGAACTCGCGCGGGAGGACGTGGAGGATCTGGCGGTCGGCGTCGACCGGGATGGCGCGCGCGCCTTCGAGGACCCGCTCGACGTCGTCGCGAGTCACTTCGCCCCCGCCGATGGCGGCGACACCGTCCGAGGCCTGCGAGCGGATGTGGCTGCCGGCGACGCCGGCGAACACCGTCGCGATCTCGACGCCCGCCATGGTCTGCGCGCTCTCGATCGCGTCCTGGATGGAGCGGACGGTCCAATCGATGTTGGACACGATGCCCTTCCGAAGGCCTCGGCACGGGACCGAGCCGACGCCGAGGATCGTGATGCCGTCCTCTCCCACCTCACCGACGACCGCGCAAACCTTGGTCGTTCCGATATCGAGGCCGACGACGATCTCACCGTGCGCGTTCGCGTTGGTCATGACCCTCCGACCTTCATCATAGGCGCCGCGGAAGGGCCAACTTTCGCGCGGATGAAGCCGCGACGGCCTCAGCGCATGCGGACGACGACGCGCTCGGGGCGGGCTTCGCTGTCGAGCATGATGCCGTCGGTCTTTTCGGTGAGCGCGCGCGGGCCGAGGCGCCGTTCGAGCTCCATCGCCACCCGGCCGGCCTGCTCGATCTTGCGCCGGAAAGGCGCCTTTCCGAGGAGGAGCGAGAGCCCGCCCTTGCCGACGACGAGCGTGAGAGCGCCGTCGTCTCCGACGTGGACCTGCTGGAGCGGGGCCTTCGTGCCGAGCGAGGACTCGGCGTATTCGGCCGCGAGGTCGAGCGCCTTGCGCACCTCGTTGACGACGCCCTCACGATCCTCGGCCACGGCCTCGGGCGTGAGGCCCGACACGATCGGGAGGTCGACCGGATCGCCTAGCTCGAGCCGCTTGAAGATGTCACCGCGACGCGTGGCGAGATAAGTCGTGTCGCCGACGACGACGAGCGCCGCGGCCTCACGCTCCGTGACCTCGACCGAGATCGTCCCCGGGAGCCGCCGCGAGAGGCGCGCCGACTCGATCCAGGGGTCGGTCGCGAGACGGGCACGCGCCTCCTCGAGCTCGATCGAGAAGAGGTTCGTGCCCACGGCGAGCCCGGCCTTGGCGACGATCTCGTCGTTCTTCCGATGACGGCCACCGCTCACCTCGACGCTCCGGAGCGCGAAGCGCGGGCTCTCGCGCACGTAGCGACGCGCGGCCCACGCGACGCCGATGGCCACGCCCAAGACGAGGGCCGCGCCGAGCACCGTCTGCAGGACCGCCATGGCCCGAACGAGACGCGCCGAGCGCGGCTTCGGCGGGATCGCGTCCTTGGGCTCGGGCCCCGCGCTCCCGCGCGCACGCGACTCGGCGACGGGAGGCGCCGGGGCCTCGAGCTCCGGCTCCGACGGATCGAACAGCTCGTCGTCCGAAACCACGAGGTGCGGAGGCAGCTTGGGCTTGCCGGTGCGCCGGTTCGACGGGTTCACGCGGACTCCGGACCTCCGGAGAGGACGCGCAAGAGCTCGCGGGCGCTCTGGTTGATGTCGCCCGCGCCGAGGGCGATGACGAGATCGCCCGGCTTGACGACGGCCCGAAGCGCGGCCGTCACGTTCTTCTTGTCTTTGACGTAGCTCACGGCGTGGTGACCATGCGCGCGGATCGCGTCGGCCAGCGCCTCGCCAGTCGCTCCCACGATCGGCGCTTCGCCGGCCGGGTACACGTCGGTGACGAGCAAGACGTCGGCGCCGTTGAACGCGCGCGTGAAGTCCTCGAAGAGCGCTTGCGTGCGCGTGTAGCGGTGCGGCTGGAACGCGACTACGACGCGGCGATCGAACCCGCTCTGCGCGGCAGCGAGCGTGGCCTCGATCTCGGCCGGGTGGTGACCGTAGTCGTCGACGATCATCACGTCGCCCTTCTCGGCGCCGGCTTCGAGCGGGGCCGTGCCGAGGACGGTGAAGCGGCGCTGGACGCCGTGGAACGACGCGATCGCCTCGCGGGTGACGTTGAGCGGGACCTCAAGCTCGTCCGCGACCGCGATGACCGCGAGCGAGTTGAGCACGTTGTGCGCGCCCGGCATGCGCACCGTGAACTCGCCGAGCGGCTCGTTGCGCCGATAGCAGGAGAACCGGGTCTCGAGGCCATCGTGGACGAGATCGCGCGCGCGGTAGTCCGCCTGGCGCGACATGCCGTACGTCACGTGGCGGCGCGAGATCCGCGGGAGGATCTCCTGCACGTGCGGATGGTCGAGACACATCACGCACAGGCCGTAAAACGGCACCTTGTTGGCGAACTGCACGAACGCGTCCTTCACGTTCTCGTGCGTGCCGTAATGATCGAGGTGCTCGGCGTCGATGTTGGTGACGACGGCGATGGTGGGGGTGAGGCGCAAGAACGAGCCGTCGCTCTCGTCGGCCTCGGCGACGAAGAGATCGCCCGCGCCGAGGCGCGCGTTGGAGCCGAGCGCGTTCACCTTGCCGCCGACGACGACGGTGGGATCGAGCCCGGCCGCGCGCAGGACCGTGGAGACGAGCGACGTCGTCGTGGTCTTGCCGTGCGAGCCGGAGATGGTGACGCAGTACTTCACGCGCATCAGCTCGGCGAGCATCTCGCCGCGCGACACGATCGGGATCTCCAGGGCGCGCGCGCGAACGAGCTCGGGATTCTCGGAGGAGATCGCGCTCGAGTAGACGACGACGTCGGCCTTCTCGACGTTCTCGGCACGGTGCCCGGCCTGGAAGGTGACGCCCATCGTCTCCAGCCGGCGCGTGTTGTCGTTGGCCTTGAGGTCGGACCCCGAGACATCGAACTCCATCGTGCGGAGGATCTCGGCGAGACCGCTCATGCCGATGCCGCCGATGCCGACGAAGTGAACGTGACGGACGCGCCCGCGAAACATGGGGGTCCCATCGTCCTACGCCGGAGCGGGCCAGAACGGCAAGTTTCCGAGGAGATACCGCGCTCCGGAGGCCGTCAGGAGGGTCGTGGGCGCGTCACAGGCGGGCGACGGGGGCGAGCACCTCGGTGACCCGCACGCGCGCGCGACGACCGACCTGTGCAGCCGCGTCGGCATCCTTCGCCACGACGTAGTGCGTGCCGCCGCGCAGCAGCTTGAACCAGAGCGTGCTCCGGTTCGGCGCGTGCCCGTGGGACACGACGGTCGCCGACGAGGCGCCCTGCGCCGCGAGGAGGATCACCTCCGGGCTCGCCGCCACGTCCGCGCCGACGGCTTCCCCGGCGCCGTCGCGCGTGACCTCGACCTTCACGAAGGTCCCCGCCTCGCCGTGGAACGCGAGCGCCGCGAAGGGCTGGCCGTCGGCCTTGCTCGGCGAGAGCACGATGGTCGCTTCCTCTCCAACCGTGAGAGCGCCCTGAACATCGAGCTCGCCGAAGTCGCCGCGAATGGTAAGGGCGTTGCGCCCCTCGGTCGCCGCTCGGTCCGTGGTCGCGCATCCTGCGGAGAAGGAAGCGGCGAACGCGAGCACGAGGAGGACGAGCGACCGAGCCGGGAGGTGCGGCATGGCGACCTACGGTGCAGCCTTCGCGCCAGCGCGTAGCGCGGAACGGCCCCGCCAATTTCCTATATTTGCGCGTCTCGCGAGGAGCGTGACCGGAGTCGGGTCACGCGTGACCGTGACCGGTCACGATGCGTCCGGGCAGGCCGTCAGAGCCAGACTTGGAGGCCGACCGAGACCCGATGCTGGGTGTAGAGCACGGGCCAGCCGGTGAGCGCGGGCGCCGGGAGTGCCAAGTCGAACGGGTCGACCGTGAGCGCAGCCCGGTCGGCGATCTGCCATACGAGCCCCAGTAGACGAACGTTGGCGTAGACGCCGACCTTGCCACCGTCGGCCCCGAGCATGTCGGCGTTGAGAACGGAGAAGCCGAGGCCGGCGCCGAAGCGGAGGCGGAGATCGGGCCTCAAGGGATGAATGTAATGCGCAAGGGCCCCGAGATTCGTGGCCCCCATGCTCATCCGGCCGCGCTCGACGCTGTACCAGGGATTGAGCTCGATGAAGGCGCCGACGTCGGCGCGCGAGAACCCATAGAGCCCCGCGAGCCCCAGCGCGTAGGCGGGGTTGTCGACGCTGAGCGACGCGCGCCCTTCGGCGTGGAAGCCGCGGCCCGACGCGGCGGGAGACACGAGCGGCGGCGCCGAGGCGTGCAGTGCGTCCGGTGTGAGCGGAGGGGCCGGCTCGTCCGCACGCGCGACGGGCGGGTCGGAAAGGGCCACGAACGCGAGCGCGGCGCCGGAGGCGACGACGCGGCGAAGGCGACGCCGGACGAGGGCCAGCGCGACGAGCACGATCGACATGGCAAGCCCCTCCCGGAGCGAGATCCGCGCGGCGACCGGCGCGATCGGCGGAGCGACGCGAGGCGCGGCGTCGCAGCCGAAGAGTCCGTCGCACATGTGCGAGTCCGAGCGCGAGCTCGTCGCGAGCCACTCGAACTCGGGGTGGTTGCAGTACCCATTTTCGTAAACGCAACCAGGTTGCAACGTGAGCCAGCGGTCGAGGACGGCGCCGAGGCGCACGCTCCGCTCGGTGCGCGTGCCGGGCGTGGTGATGGCGGCGAGGAGCTCGGTAGCCGCGGTGGTCGCGGCGGTGAAGCGCGCGTTCATCGACGGATCGCCGTCCTCGCAGTCGTCCATGACCTTCTCGTGACCATGCCCGTCGCGCGGCTCGTCGATGGAGCAGCGCACTTGGTCCACCCAGTTCATGACGTGCACGACGCGCGTGTGATCGGCCACGCGGAACGTGTGGGTGAAGCTGTCCTCGAGCGCGTGCATCGCCTGGCCGGCGAACCAGTAGACCTCACTCACCGGGTAGTCGACTGGACCTTGGAAGGCGGTGTTGAACCTGCCGGAGGTGCGAACGGCGGGCGAAACACGACCGTCGTCACCAAGCGAGGCGACGGCGCGCCAATAGAGCGACTCGATCGTGGCGCGACAGGCCGCGATCGCGCGCACGTCGCCCTCCGGGCCGTCGTCTTCCGCGCGGCGGAGACAATGCGCGGATTGATCGCTCGGCTCGTTGGCTCCGGCCGCGAGCCGGTGGAACGAGAAGTCGGGCACGCCGTGCGTGTCGGGGTACCGGACGCCGAGCACCAGTGAGAGCGCGTAGATGTTGGGGTCGTAGGCTTCGGTCGGGATCTCGAGCGCCTCGGGGAGACGCGCGTCGTCGCCGGTGAGCGGCGGCGGCGGTGACGCGTAGCCGACGGCACGCAGCGCCGCGTGCGAGATGCGCTCATGGCAGCTCTTGTGGATCGGATCTTGGATCTGCCAAGCGCGCGCAGGGGTCGAGACGAACGTGGCGACCGAGAGCGCGCTCGCGACCACGGCCCAAGGCGCGAAGCGCGCGCGCGTCATCGCTTCGTCAGCGCCCCAGCCGGATGGGGATCTCGAGCGTGCCGCCGGTCGGCGCAGCGGGGAAGCGCCAGGTGCGAGCGCTCGCCTCCACGCAGTGCGCGAGCGCGGCGTCGGGCGCGCGCGCGCTGGCGAAACCGACGCGCCCGTCGCTGTCGCGCGTCACGGTGAGATAGACGACCCCGGTCGCGCGCGACGAGCCCGAGCACGCCTGGAGCTCGGCTTGATGACGTCGAGCGACCTGAAATCCGAGGGTCGTCGCGGACGCGGGCGCGGACACGCTCGAAGGGGCGGGCGCCGGCGGCGACGCGGGGCTCGCGACCTTCGGGATGGGAGGAAGGGGCGCGCGGGCAGCGACGCTCACTTCGCTGCGCTTGAGAGCGGGCGCGGCCGGTGGCGCGGGCGGCGATGCTTCCGGCTCCGATACCTCGGCGCGCGGCGCCTCCGCCGCGCGCTCGGCGCGTGGCGCGTCGAAGGCTTCGGACCGCGGAGCCTCCGCGAGGGCGGGAGCGCTCTCCGCGGCAGTGAAGGTCGCACTCCCTGGCGACGACGCCCGCGGCGCGGTGCCCCGCGAGCCCACGAGCATCGCGAGCGCGATGCCGAGCGCGGCGGTAGCGCCGGCAACGAACCACGCGGTTCGATCGCGTCGGACGGGCGACGGCGGCGGCGGCGGCCGCAACGTCTCGACGCTGCGAGCGTCGAGCACGCTCGCCATGGCGATGGCCGAATCGCGACCGTCGGCCTCGTTCAGCGTAGCGTCTTGCGTAGGAGCGGGCGGCGGCGCCACGACGGCCGCGTCGGTGACGACCTGCGCCTCCGGCGGGCACGGCGTGGGGAGGAGCTCGCCGACTTCAACGGTCTCGATCTCCTCCTCCGCCGGCAACGACGCGCGCGCATCCCCGCCCCGCTCGAGCCGACGAAGCGCCGTGGCCAACGCCTCCACGTCCGCGAAGCGGTCACCGGGGTCCTTCGCGAGGCAGCGTCGGACCACGCGCGCGAGCGGCGCGGGCATCGGTCCGAGCACCGGCGCCTCGTGCAGCACCTTCACGATCACCTCGGTCATCGTCTCGCCGCGAAACGGGACGGTGCCCGACACGAGCTCGGCGAGGATGACCCCGAGCGACCAGATGTCGCTGCGCGCGTCGGCAGAACGTGCATTCTGCATCTGTTCGGGAGCCATGTACCAGGGCGACCCGAGGATCTCGCGCGCCTCGGTCTTGGCGAGATCTTGGTCCGGCGCCTTGGACACGCCGAAGTCGAGGAGCTTCACGCGCGGCGGACGGCCGGGCGTCCGGGCCACGAAGAGGTTCGCGGGCTTGATGTCGCGATGAACGATGCCGAGCTCGTGGGCCTCACGGAGCGCGTCACATGCTTGGAGCACGTAAAGGACCGCCTCGCCCGGAGCGAGCGGCCCGCGGCGCTCGAGCGCGGCGGCCAGATCCTCACCTTCGAGGTGCTCCATCACGATGTACGGCGTGTCGTCGGAGAGAGCGCCGACGTCGAGAACGCGCGCGACGTGCTCGCTCCTGATCTTCACCGCAGCGCGGGCCTCGCGCGCGAAGCGCCTACGTACGTCGGGGCTCTTGGCATGCTCCGGCAGGAGGACCTTGATCGCGACGAGCTGGTCGAGCGCCTCGTGGCGCGCGGCCACGACCACGGCCATCCCGCCTTGGCCGAGCACCCGCTCCACGACGTACTTCTCCCCGACCCGTTCCCCCGGCCGCATCAACATGTAGGCAAGTGTAGTTAGCGGCTGTGCGGGGGGCCGCATTTGTGGTGGAGCGAGCGGCCGGCCGGCACGTCCCTGCGAGGAGGTACCCATCAGCCAACCCCGCGCCCCACCACGGGAAATGATCGATCGTTGCCATGCCACAGAACACGAAGTCGAGGCGCCCCCGGCCGCGGCGGCGCCTGGTTGCGCGCTCCCCCGGACCTCCGCGCCTGGGCCTCACTTCGGCTTCGGGATCGGGATGCTCGGGGCCGCCGTCTTGATCTCGCAGCCGAAGAGCACGTCCACCTGGCCCTGATCCGCAGCCTTCGCCGCGGTGCACGACGCCGGGCAGAGCTGCACGCGCGTGGCCCCGGTCGGGTCGTCGTAGTACCAGCCGAGACCGCCCGTCGCCTTGTCGCAGTTGGCGACGTTGTCGACGTAGGCGAAGTCCTGATTCGCGCTCCCGTCGTTCGGCGAAAAGCGCACGTTGACCTTCGCGAAGTCGATCGTGCCGCCTTCGGCCGGAGGGATCACGTAATCGCACGAGAGAGCGCGCTTCCGGATTTGGTTCAGCGCATCGATGAACTGCTGCTCAACGCCGAGGGACTCGTCGACGATGATGGCCGACTGAGTCCCGCCGGCGACGGCGATCTGATTGAGGTCGTTCAGGGCATCACCCACGCCGATGACGAAGGTACGAACCGGCGGCGACGTGGTCGCCCCCGCGGTCGCGACCTGAACGACGCCCGCCAAGCTGTTCGGGATGCCGCCATCGGGAACGAACTGGCAGCTGTCGTCGGGCAGGCCGTCCGTGGCGAGGACGACGACCGACGTGCGCGCCGGATGCGCCGTCTGCCAAGTCTTGGTGTAGGTCATCGCGCCCTCGAGCGCGGCGACCATGGGGCTATTGCCCCACGGGTTGTTGTCGGCGAGCGAAGAGATGATCTGCTGCTGCTGCGCCGGCAAGATGTCGATCGAGACGTCCGGCGCGGCGTACGCCGACGGGTTGCACAGCTTGGCTTGCGGGAAATACTGGAGCCCGAAGCCGAGGCCGAAGAAACGTGAGTCGTAGACCACCGCGCCGACCGCGTTCACGATCGCCGCCCACTTGCCGCCGCTCGCCATCGAGTACGAGCGATCGAGCATGACGTAGATGTCGACGGGCGACACCTCGGCCTTCTGGGAGGTGGTCGCGCACGTCACGGGTCCGTCGGGCGGCGGCGTGGCGGAGTCACCCGCGTCACCGAGCCCCACGATGTCGGCGTCGAACGCGCCCGCTTCTCCCGCGGGCGCGCCAGCGTCGTCGTTCACCGGCTCGAGGGACGCCGTCTTCTTGGCCGGCGTCCCGCAACCGTAGGCGAGCGCGCACGCGAAGCCCGCGTACGCAACGATCGTCAGCTTTCGCATCGCACTCCTCAGCAGGGGCACACCATCGTCCCGCCGCACCCGTTGGGCACCGGACCGCACTGACCGCCGCACGTGGCCGGGTTCGGCGTGAGCGGCGTGCAGCCGCACTTACCGTCCTTGCACGAGTCGAACGGACTCGAGCAACCGCACTGGAGCACGCCACCGCAGCCATCGCTGATCGTGCCGCACTGCCCCGCGAAGTCGGCGCACGTCTTTGCCTTGCAGCAAGTCGAGCCTCCGCCCGGCTGCGGACGGCACGTCGCGTCGGGATCCTTGCAACCGCAGTTGATCTTCCCGCCGCACGTGTTGCTGAAGGTGCCGCACGCGTTCGGACCGATGTCCGCGCACGTGATGGGCGTGCAGCAGACGTTGCCGCCGGGGTTGCACGTCTCGCCCCCCGAGCAGTTGCCGTTGCAGTTGATGACGCCGCCGCACCCGTTCGACTTCACGCCGCACTGGCCCGGGTAGTCCGCGCAGGTGAGCGCCTTGCAGCAAGCGTTGGTGCCGGGGTTGCAGGTCTCGCCCGAGTTGCAGTTGCCGGGGCAGTTGAGCGTGTGGCCGCAGCCGTCGCTGAGCGCGCCACACTGCCCGGGGAAGTCCGAGCACTTCTTGGGCGAGCAGCACGCATTGGTCATCGGATTGCACGTCTCGCCCGAGGCGCAGTTGCCGGGGCAGTTGAGCGTGCCGCCACAACCATCCGAGAGCGAACCGCACTTGCCCGCGTTACCGGGCGAGTTGCAGTCCTTCGGCGTGCAGCAGGTGCGGGACACCGTGCACGTCTGCCCGGGAGCGCACGCGCCGCTCGGGGAACCGCACTTGATGGTGCCGCCGCAGCCGTCCGAGTAGGTGCCGCACGTCGCGCCGAGCGAACCGCAAGTCCGCGGCGTGCAGCCGCACACCCCGTCGACGCCACCGCCGCCGCACGTCTTGCCGCCCGTGCACCCGCAGTGGATGACGCCGCCGCAGCCGTCGTCAAAGCCCGCGCCGCCGTCACACTTGCCCGCGTACTCGGGAGAGTTGCAGTTCTTGGGCGTGCAGCACGCGTTGTTGGTGCAGCGCTGCGAGCCAGTGCACGTTCCGTTGCACACGGCCACGCCGCCGCAACCGTCGGGGAACGTACCGCACACCACGTTGCCGGCCTCGGCGGAGAGCTGCGAGCACGACTTGGGGGTGCACGGCGGACCACACACACCGTTCGCGTTGCAGACGTCCGTGCCCGTGCACGTGCCGCACGTGACCGTGCCTCCACACGCCGTGGCTGCAGTCCCACAATCCTTGCCCGCCGCGACGCACTCGGGCGGAGGCGCCGCGCTGCCGCACTTGTTGGGCACGCCGTCCGCGCCGCACTTCTGACCGACGCCGCAGACGCCACCGCACGCGCCGAGATCGATCAAGCCGCCGCAGTTGTCGCTGACGAAGCCGCACTGGTTGCCGGCCGCGAGCGCTTGCGCGCACGTGCGCGGCGCGCAGGTCTTGCAGGTGTGCGTGAGAGGATCGCACGCTTGCCCGCCCGCGCAGCTCGAGCAATCGAGCGGCTGACCGCAGCCGTTGTCGACGGTGCCGCAGCCAACGCCGAGATCGAGGCACGTCACCGCGACGCAGTCCTCGCACTTCCGCGTGTTCGGGTTGCACGACTTGCCGGCCGGGCAGCTCCCGCAGAACTGATCTTCACCGCAGTCGTTGAGGACGACGCCGCACTCGGCGCCGAGATCGGCGCAGTTCTTCCGCGGCACGCGACACGTGTGCGTGAGGAGATCGCACACGCTGCCATCGGGACAGGTTCCACATTGAATCGTCTTGCCGCAGCCGTCGGGGATCGGGCCGCACGCACCGGCGCACGCGCGCGCGTTGGGAACGCACGCGCCGCCGTCACCGCCCGTCGCGCTGCCGTCGCCGTTCGCCGAGCCGTCACCGTTTCCGATCGAGCCGTCGCCATTCGCGGAGCCATCGCCGCCAACGGAGCCGTCGCCGTTCGCCGACCCGTCGCCACCGGCCGAGCCGTCGCCGTTCGCCGAGCCGTCGCCGTTGCCGCCGGATCCGTCCGCTTTCCCGTTCGCGCCGTCCTGGTCACTCGAAGAGCCATCGCGGTCGCCGCCGTTACCGGCGTCGAGGCCGGTACCGTCGTCGACTGCAGGGTTGTCGTTGCTCCCGCAACCCGCCGCGACCGCGCTTACGAGAGCGGCCGCACTGATGATTCCCAACCAACGAGACGCACCAACGTTCTGCGTTCGCAACCGAGCCTCCTCTTACGTCACGCTCCCCGCGCGCAACGACATTTCAATTTTACAGTTTACTCGGTCGGCGGGCATGACACGTACAGATTCCACCCCTTCAACGTCGGAACGTAGATTTGGTTGTTGGGGTACGCGCCCTGCGGAGAAGGTGAGAGCCTGAAGTGAACTCGGAGATAGGGATCCGTCTGCGTGCCGAAGGTGCAGTCCACGCGTGCCGACGACACCTCGGTGTTGGGCGTGGGTGAGGCCTTCGCGACGGCGTCGGTGTTGGTGCAGGTCCCACCCGCGCCGCCGAACTTGAGCGCCTTCTCCGACGCAGTGCCCGTCAGCGAAGCGAGGTTGGCCATGCTGGTGCTCATGACGGCGGTGATGTCGATCTTCGATCCGATCGCGCCCGTCGCGCTGGCGAGCGGGTCGTCACTGTCCCAAGCCACCCGGTCGTAGACGATGTGGGTCCCCGCCGGGCAAACGTCGGAGAGATCGTAGTCGCGGTAGAAGTCGCCGATGTCCGGCACCTTCGGCAGCTTGAGCACGACCGGGGTGCGGGCAAGCTCGCCGGCGCCCTTCTTGAGGATGAGATCGAAGCGGAAGTACTCGTCCACGCCACCGCGCGGGATGGTGGTCGGCATCACGAACGTCACCTTGAAGAGGACGCTCGTGCCCGGGAGGCACAACCGATAGAGCTCGCTGGAGTAACCGACGCCGGTGTCGGTGGCGATCGATGCAATCACTGGCGACGTCGAACCGCAGTTGTCGTCAGCGGTGATCGTGTACCCGAGCGCGGCGGCCTCTGCGTTGGTGAGCGCGTCGACGCTCTGGATGAAGCTCTCCGGCGTGAGCCCGCTCGTGCCCGGAATGTTCGACGGGATGTAGACCGGCGAGAAGACCTGCTGGTTCGTATTCACCGCGCGGACCGTGATGTCTTCACGGAGAGTCTTCGTGAGATCGCTGATGTTCTGAACGATGGCGGCACGGAAGTCGACGCCGCCCGCCGAGCACGACGTCGCGTCGGTCTTCACGCTGTTGACGAACGGATCACCCGCCTTGCCGGTACCGGGGGGGTCGTCGTCCTTGCCGCGCACCGAGTTCGTGCTGCGCCCGAGGGCCTCGAGCCAGTCACGCGTCTCGTATTGCGAGATGTTGACCGACGCGAGGTTCGCTTGCTGACAAGTGACGCCCGAGCTGTCGACGCCGACGACCTTGATGTTGGCGTCGATGAGCGCCTGCACCGTCTGGTCGAACGTCGGCGCGGTGTAGGGGTTGCCGATGAAGCGCTTGCTGATGGGGAGCGTGCCCGAAGCCGCGATGGCCTGCGACTCTTGGAACGCGCCCATTTGCAGGATGAAGTTGTACGCAGGCGCGGCCGCGGGCGGCAGCGTCGCCGAGTCGCCGTACTTGTCGACGATGAGGTAGTAGTCGCCCGGGTAGAGGAAACCGTTGATCTCCGAGCGCACTGCGTGGCCCGTGTCGGTAGTGTCGCCCTTCAAGTAGAAGACGTTCGCGTCACGGTTGCAGTCGAGCACCTTACCGTTCGGATTCCCGGCGCTGGCTGCCTCATTGTAGATGACGTTGCTCGCGGCCTTGATGGAGAGGAAGGAGGCCGTGTCCGAGGTGATGGCGGTTCCGTTGGTCTGCCGGAGGAGCGCGAAGTGGTAGTAGAACCGATCTTTGATGTTCTGCGAGCCGGCGGGGCCGGGCACCGTGAACTTGAAGATCATCTCGCCGTACCGCGCACCGTCGCCCTTGGCGGTAGCCGGTTGGGTCTTGCAGCTGTCGACGCAGTAGATGCTCCCGGTCGATGCGACGGTGGTCGGAGGCACCGCCGGCGACGCGTTGGCATCACCAGCGTTCCACGGGCTGGTGAGCGTCGTGCACGTTCCGGTGCACGCGCCACACAGGCTGGCGGTCGGCACGCACTTGGCCGCGCCCAGCGCCCCGGAGCACGTGTACCCCGCGGCGCACGCGGCGGCGGTGCAAGTCGCAGGCGTGCCGCTCCCCGTGCAGGTGCAGCTGTTGGCCGATCCGGTGCAGGTGCCGCCGCCCAGCGTCCAACCCGTACCGTCGGGGGTGGTACCCGAGCACGACGTCGTCGTCTTGGTGCAAGTCGGCGGGTTCGTCGACACGTTGTTCGCGTGCGCGTAGCCCGCCCCGCATTTGTCGATGCACACCTCGTACTTGTCCGACGCACGCTGATCGGAGGTCGCCGGGCAGTTCGCGTAGCAGGTGCCGCTCGTCGTCGTGACCACCAAGTTCGGCGTCGCTGCCGCGCAGGCGTCGTAGCACTTGCCCGCGGCGGTCGTGACGGTGTCCCACGTCTTGCCGGTCGGGCAGTACGTGCACGTCGTGGAGGAAGTGTTCACGAGGGTGCTCCCGCCGACCGCGGCGCACGCCGGCTGCGCCGCTTGGGTGCAGCAGCGGCCCGCGCCGCAGACGCCACCGAGCGGCCCGGTCCCCGAGAACGCGCCTCCCCCGTAGGACGAACACGAGGCCGTCGGCGTGTTGTAGCAACCCACCTTGCCGACGTTGGTGCTCGCGCCACCGGTGGTGACCGACCCCACCGGGCACGTGTTCGTGAGGGTGTAACCGCCGTTGCACGTGTAGCACTTGGCGGCCGTCGTCGCGGTCGTCGTCGTGACGTCGAGGTACTTGCCCGCCGCACAGCTCGGGGTGGAAACCGTGTAGGTGATGTTGACCTTACCGTTACCCACCACGGTCGCGTCGGGCTCGAGCGCGATGTAGTAGTTCGTGGTGCCCGTCGACGGATCGTAGATGGTGGTGTTCGACGTGGTCGTCAGGGTGGCGCTGCGCGAGTCGATGTAGCCCGTCGCGTAGGTGTTCGCGGGGGGGTTGCCGGTGCCCACGCGCGCCCGAACGCGGATGTCGCCGGCGTTGACCGTGACGAAGTCGATCTTGACGTTGATGCGCTGCCCTTGCGTCATCGGGATCGGACCGATGATCGTCGCGACCGCAGAAGAGGAGAGCACGGAGAACTGCGTCGGTCCCGTCGCGCCGCCCGTGTAGGTGGCCGCGGCGTTGGTCGTGTTGACCGTAATGACGTCGCAGGTGACGGCTGGCGTGATTTGCGGGCCTACGTCCACCGGCCCGGGCTGGGCACCACGCGCGCTCTGCGAGACCAACGAGAAGGTGTCGGCCACCTTGGCCACCGTCGTTAGCACCGGGTACTGCGTGTCCGTGACCGATCCCGCTGCCTTGCTGTAGCTGCTGGTCGCGTTCGAAGAGTTGTACTGCGTGCCGCCCGGCAAGCACGACTTGACCGAGGTGGCGGTCGAGCAGTCGCGGAGCGTGTTGCGGTAGGTGCGGTTGGCCGTGAGCGACGGCCACGCCGCGCTGCCGACGAGCTCGCGCTCGGTAAGGCTCTGGGTGATGCCACCGCCGACGCTCGACGCCGACGCGCGCGCGGGCACGGCGCCGTAGATGATCTTGCCGGTGCCGATCGTGCCGAGGTTCACCGGCGCAGCGAAAGAAGAGCCGTCTGCGCCCGGCGCAGTGAGCGTGGCGACGCTCACCGCGACCGACGCCGGATCCGCGGACGCAGCATGTACGCCTGCGGAAGGGACGTGCTGCCCGGCGTCGCGACGTAGTGGTACTGACCGCCAGGACCGTTGTGGGCCGGCGCGTCGGTCATGACGACGACGATGGGGGTCTTGTTCGGACGCCAGCACGGGTAACCCGGCGTGTAGCCCGCCGGCGCGTTGGAGACAGCCGGGCACGGGATCGTTCCCGGGCTGCCTGCCGGTGCGCCCGGCGTACCGGTGCCGACGTCCGCCGTTGGCGACGTGGGGAAGAGGCTCAACGTGACCGGCGTGCCATTCCAGCACTTGCGCGGCGGGACCCAGTACTTGTTGTAGATGCTCGCGGGAGCGCCGGTCGGCGTGCAGTCGAGCGCGCCCGCTCGCCATGCACCGATGACCGAGCCGGTCTCGTAGTCGGTGCCGCCGGTCGCGAGCATCATGAGCGCGGTGACCGTGGACTCGGGAACGGTACCACCCGTGTGGTTGACACCCGCGCCGCCGCTCACCGGATCGATGAACGCGTCCGTCTTGACCCAGCCGGCCGCCGCCGCGACGGCGGTGTCCGTTGGGGTGATCGACACGATGTGCTCGAAGGGCCGGTTGACCGTGGTGTCGAGCGCGGTGACGTAGTTCGAGCCTTGGGTCGGGCGCGCGCCGTACTCCTCGAAGCGTCCGAAGCCGAACTGCACCTTGTTCGAGTCGTCGTTGAACAGCGCGCGGATCTGCTTGAGTAGGCTGTTCGAGTCGTTGAGGGCGGCGGTGAGGTTCGCCGACTCGTCGGCCATCGACGACGTGTCGTCGAGGAGGAAGTAGATGTCCGTGCTCGGGATCTCACCGGGCAGGAGCTGCACGGGATCGGTCGCCGTCTCGCCGGGCAAGAGCTCGTGGAAGATCAGGTTGGGGCCGGCCGCATCGATGCCGCCGTCCATGTACGTGTCGAGCACGACACGATCGGCCGGGAGCATGCCGCCATCGGGCAGGCGATTGGTCTGATTGAGGGTCAGACCGGCATCGGAGAGGACGAGCTTCGAGCCACTCGAGCCACCGCCCGGACCGGAGACGTTGGACGCGCCGCCATCGAGGTTGATGGAGTCGTCCGGGAGGTCCGCCACGGTCTTGCAGTAGAGGTCGCACGCGTCCGTGCACTTGGCCGGCGACCCGAGCGTTTGGATCGCGATGCCGTCGTGTCCCGGCGCGTAGGAGTCGACCTGGCAATCGCTCCATTTGCCGGCGCTGCACACCTGACCGCCGGTGCCGCACGTGACAGCGCCGTTCGGTGCGGTGCTGACGACCTTGCCGCACGCGATGCGCTTGCCTTCCGAAGAGCACGGGCAGCCGGGCTCGTTGCGCGCGCAGCTCGGGCCGCCGCTGGGCGTGGTCTGTCCCTTGGTGTCGAGGTTGGTGGTGGCCTTGTTGTTCGAGTTGCAGCCGGTCGCCACCACGACCGACAGCACCGCGGCGAGCGCGAGCGTGATACGGGAGAGTCGGGTCATCACGGGGTGGCCCTCATCGCGACGTACGGCGCCGTGCCCTTCAGCACGAGCTGCCAGCCGTCGGCAGATCCGCTGCTGGTCGTGTCGATGGTCGGAGCTCCGAAGGCCGCAGCCACCGTCGTGTTCCCGAACGGGGTCATCGCGGACGTGCCCGGAATGTCGATGACGACCGTTCCGGTGAAGTTGTTGCAAAAGCTGTCGACCGAGCCCGCCACCTGGAGGGCGACGCCTTGGAAGCCGTTGGCCACGTCGGACGAGAACGACGCAACGAACGCGACGTCGGCGCCGGCCGCGGTCAGGCTGCGCGTCGGCGGATCGATCACCATGGGGATGTTGGTCGCAGCGGCGGGCGGATCGTTGAAGACGTAGTCGACGAGCGACGAGGCGTGCGCCGACCCGATCGAGGCGAAGGGACCTCCACCGTCGGTCGCGTTGGGGCCTTGTTCGATCGCCAAGATGAGCGCGGGGGTGGCCCCGGCGAGCGTCTTGGCTTGACCCCACGCCGCCACCACCGCCCCGGGAGTCGAGGGCTCAGGCTGAAGCTTCGTCAGATCGAACGCTGCGGAAGAGAGCGCGCACACCGAGGGCAAGGCGGGAGTCGGGGGATCGTCTTGGGACGGACGGGACGAGACGAGCGGGTCCACGTCACTGCCACCATCCTCTAGAGGGGGCGGCGGTGGCAGCGTGGTCCCGGTCGGGCTGGTCGTTGCGCCGGGAGGGACCTCGATCCCGTTGCCGCCCGAGGTGGCCGGTCCGGCAGGGCCGTCCGCCGAGCCACTGCTGCACGCCGCGACGGTCGCTACCGCCACCGCGAACACCCCCACCCCGAAAAGGAGCCCTCTCATTGCTCGTGCCTCTCCCGCGTCCCGCACGCCGCGCACAAACGCCCAGCGTGCCCGAGCAGGAGTCGTGCCTCAACCCGAGGTGGTCACTCCAGTGGAAAATGGCAGAATTTGTGACCAGGCCGGGGCGGGCAACATCGCAAAGAGTTCAGGGTCGTCACTCTTTTTGCGCTGTAAGAGACAGTGGTGGGCGGAAACCGAGGTCCTCAACCCTCCCACCCGCCCTCCTTCAGGGCAGGGCGGTGGCGTGCTCGGCGCGCTGGGCCGGACGGCCCTGGCTCCCCCCCGATGTGGGGGAACGCGTGACATCGGGCGGAGGAGATGCCGAGGGCCGAGGCGCGATCCCCGCGATGCCGAGGAGGTCTGCGGCGATGTCATCCGCGGCGCGCGGGCGCCCGAGGGACGCGGCGCGTGCCGCCATGGTCTCGCGGGCCGCGTCGTCGCCGAGGAGGAGCGCGAGCTCGCGTCCAAGGCGAAGCCCGTCGGCCGCTTCCTGACGGATCGCGAGCGCGCCTCCGGCTGCAGCCACGGCCGCGGCGTTCTTGGCCTGATGATCATCGGCCGCAAACGGGAACGGCACCAGGATCGACGCGCGGCCCACCGCGGTGATCTCCGCGACGGTGCTCGCGCCAGCACGCCCCACGATCACGTCGGCCTCACGCATCGCGGCCGCCACGTCCTCGATGAAGGGCGTGACCAGAGCGTCGTCGATGCCCTCGCGCGCGTACGCGGCGCGCACTTCATCGACTTTCTCTTTTCCGGTCTGGTGCACGACGGTGACGTTGCCCACGGCGCGGCGCGCGCGCGCGATCGCGTCGGGCATGCGCTCGTTCAGCGCACGCGCGCCCTGACTGCCTCCGAGCACGAGCACGCGCGCGGTGCCGCGAGCAACGTACGGATCGGGGGTGAACCCGTCGCGGAGCGGGACGCCGTAAGCGCGCATGGCGCCAGCGCGTGTGAAGCGCGCCGCCTCGGGCCAGGCCACGTAGGCGCGGCGGCACATCGGAGCGAGCACGCGATTCGCGAGACCCATGACCGCGTTGGGCTCGAGGAGCGCGACGGGAACGCGAGCGACGGCCGCGGCGAGCGACACCGGCCCGGCGGCATAGCCACCCACGCTCAGCACCGCACTCGGCCTGACGCGCGCGAGGATCGACGACGAACGCAGCGTCGCTGCGCCGGCGACCACGCCGCCGCGCACCGCGCGCGCGACGCCTCCACCTTTCATGGGCTCGACGACGAGCGTCTCGAGCGCGTAGCCGCGCGCCGGAACCACGCGCGCCTCGAGACCGCGTTCGGTACCGACGAAGACGACGTCGACGTCCGCCATGCGCGTCAGCGAGTCGGCGACAGCGAGCGCGGGGAACACGTGACCGCCGGTGCCACCACCGGCGATGAGGATGGACGGTCGACTCACGCGAGCACCTCGTCGGGTCCCATGGAAACGTCGTCTTCACGGGGCGGAGCGCTCCCCTCCCCGCTCCCGCTGGCGGTCGGCGTCTTCTCGACGACGGGCGGGCCTTGGCGCGAGATGTTGAGGAGGATGGCCGCGGCCGCGGCGTTCACGAGGAGCGACGAGCCCCCGTAGCTCAAGAACGGAAGCGTGAGACCCTTGGTGGGCAAGAGCGAGAGGGCGACCGAGAGATTCACGAGCGCTTGCACGGCGAACATCGTCGAGATGCCGAAGCCGAGGTACGTGCCGTAATCGTCGGGCGCGCGGAGCGCGGCCCGTACGCCGCGAACGACCAAGAGGAGGTACGCCGCGGCGAGCGCGAGGATGCCGATGAAGCCGAGCTCTTCTCCGACGATGGCCGCCACGAAGTCGGTGTGCGCCTCCGGCAAGTACAACGTCTGCAAGCCCTTGCCGATTCCGAGGCCGGTCGTACCGCCCGAGCCGAACGACATGACGGACTGAAACGGCTGGTACGCGAGGTCGTGCTTGTATTGATCCATGTTCATCCACGCGAGGTACCGAACGTAGCGGTACGGCGTGAATCGAATCGCGGCGGCGCCGAACGCCATGCCGAGGATCGAAGCGCCGAGGATGTAGCCGATCTTGGCGCCCGCCACGAAGAGCATCGTGAACGTGAGGAGGAGGAGCACGACCGCGCTGCCGAAGTCCGGCTGCTTCATGCAAAGGAGCATGAACAGACCAGCGACGAGGAGGTGCGGGAGGAAGCCGACGCTGAAGCTCTTCACCGCGTCGGCCTTCTTGGCGAGCGAGTACGCGAGCCAAGTGACGAGCGCGAGCTTGGCGAGCTCGGCGGGCTGGATGTGGATCGGACCGAGCGCGAGCCAGCGCGTGGCACCGCCACCCGAGTGACCGAAACCGACGACGCACAGCGTGAGGAGCGCGCCGACGCCCATCAAGACCGGATACGTGAGCTTGTAGAGGCGGTGGTAATCGATGCGCGAAATCCCGAAGAGGGCAGCGAGCGCGGCCAGCGCGTAGACGACCTGCTTCTTCAGGAAGAACTGCGGATCGCGGTAGCTCACCGTGGCCTGCACGGCCGATGCGCTGTAGACCATCACGACGCCGAAGCCGACGAGCGCGACGACGACCGCGGCCAAGACCGGGTCCATGGGCCCAGAGGCGCGCTTCTCGTTGGGCTTCGCGTCGAGCGGCGCGGCGAGCTCGATCGTGATGCGCCGATTGCGAAGGAGGGCCGACGGCGCGGCGCTCGCGGGAGGCGCCGGGGCTCGGGAAGCACGCTTTTCGGAGCGCTTGCCCGAGAGGAACGCGAAGCTCATGACCCTATTTCGCTTCTTTTTCGCCCTTGAGCAAAAGAACGGCGCGAACGAACTGGTCGCCACGGTCCTTGTAGTCGCGGAACATGTCGAAGCTGGAGCATGCCGGCGAGAGAAGCACCGCGTCGCCGGGGCGCGCGAGCTCCGCCGAGACCTTCACGGCGTCGGCCAAGGAGGCGGCACGGCGAACGGGCACGCGGTCACCGATGGCCGCTTCGATAAGTGGAGCCGCCTGGCCGATGAGCACGGCGGCCCGACCGCGCTCGACGAGCGCCGCCACGAGCGGATCGTAGGTGCCGCCCTTGTCCACGCCGCCGGCGATGAGGACGGCCTTGGGCTCCGAGAGACCGCGGAGCGCCGTGACGGACGCGCCGACGTTGGTGCCCTTGGAGTCGTCGTAGTAGCGAACGCCCTCGATCTCGGCGACGAGCGCCATGCGATGGGCGAGCCCAGTGAACTCGGCGAAGACGCGGCGAGCGACTTCGGAGCTCACGCCGAGATCGCGCACGGCGGCCCACGCCGCGGCCACGTTGGCGGCGTTGTGCGCGCCCTTGATGCCGAGCGCCGCGCGCTCGAAACGCACGTCGCGCGCCCGATCGATCACCGCGTCGTCCGTGACGTCGACGTCGCCGCCCGCCCCGAACGTGACGAGGCGTCCCTTCCCGCGCTTCGCCTCGCGCGAGCAGACCGAATCTCCGGCCGGAACGACGGCGACGTCGTCCGCCGTCTGACGAAGGAACATGTTGCCCTTGGCCGCGGCGTACGCGTCGAAGCTCGGGTAGCGATCGAGGTGATCGTCGGACACGTTGAGGAGCACGGCGACGTGGGGCGCAAAGGCATCGACGCGCTCCATCTGGAAGCTCGAGACCTCCAGCACCACGTCCTCCCACGCCTCGTCGACGTGATTGGCGAGTGGCTCGCCGAGGTTGCCGCCGGTGAAGGTCCGCCGGCCCGCCGCGGTGAGGAGCTCGCCGATCAGAGTCGTCGTGGTGCTCTTGCCGTTGGTGCCGCCCACGGCCAAAACGCGCGGCTTGCCCGCGAGCTCGCGGAACGCGAGCTCGACCTCGCCCCACACGGGAACGCCACGCTGAATCGCCGCCTCGAGTGCCGGAAAGCTCGGGACGCCCGGCGATACGATGACGAGCTCGCACTTGGAGACGAGCTCGTCGCGCATCGACTCCGACTCGACCAAGCCGCCTTCGCCGAAGAACGCACGCGCGATCTCTCCGAGCTCGCGGAGCTCCTTCTTGTCGACGGCCACGACCTCCGCGCCGCGCCGAAGGGCTAGGCGCGCAGCGGCAGCGCCGCTCGTGCCCATGCCGATCACGACGACGCGCTTTCCGGTCCAGGGGTTCTTCTTGGGCATGAGAGTGTTGCGGCTCAGCGGAGCTTGAGGCTGGAGAGGCTGACCAAGGCGAGGAGAACCGAGATGATCCAAAAGCGCACGATGATCTTTGGCTCGGGCCAGCCCTTCTTTTCGTAGTGGTGATGGATGGGGGCCATCAAGAAGATGCGCTTGCCGGTCAGCTTGAACGACGTCACCTGAACGATGACGCTCACCGCCTCGAGGAAGAAGACGCCGCCCAAGATGATCGAGAGGACCTCGTTCTTGGTGAAGACGGCGATCATCCCGAGCCCGCCGCCCAGCGCGAGCGAGCCGACGTCACCCATGAAGACCTGCGCCGGGTACGTGTTGTACCAAAGGAAGCCGATGCCGGCGCCCACGATGGCGCCGCAGTAGATCGAGAGCTCGCCCACCGAGGAGAAGCCCGGGATGTCGAGGTAGCGCGCGACGACGAAGCGCGCGGCGACGTTGGCGATGCCGAACGTCGCGCCGGCGAGGTAGGCCCACACGAGGTACGTCGCGCCGTTGATGATGACCGGCCCGATGGCGAGTCCGTCGAGCCCGTCGGTGAGGTTCACCGCGTTGGACATCGCCATGACGACGAAGATCGCGAACGGAAGGTAGACCTCGACCGGGATCTCGATGTGGTGCTTGTTGAAGCTCACGAACGGGAGCGAGAGCCGCGTTCGGATCTCCCAAAAGTCACTCGGGACGTGCTCCTTGGAGAAGAAGACGTAGGCGAGCACACCGGCCGCGATGACGAACTGCCCCAGGAGCTTGTAGCGCCCCGGAACGCCGCGGGAGTTCTTGAAGCGAATCTTCAGATAGTCGTCGAGGTAGCCGATGACGCCGTAACCGGCCGTCACCGCCGTGGTGGCCCACACGAAGACATTGTGGACGTCGCACCACAAGACGGTGGGCACGAGCACCGAGAGGAGAATGAGCGCGCCACCCATCGTGGGCGTGCCTTGCTTCACCTTGTGCGTCTCGGGGCCGTCGGCGCGAACGACCTGTCCGATCTGCTTCTTCTGCAGCTCGCGGATGAACCACGGCGAGAGAATGAACGACAGGAGCATCGCCGTGATGGTGGCGGCGATGATGCGGAACGGGACGTAGCGGAGGACGTTCAGCCACCCGAGCCATTCAGCGTGGGTCCGGAGGGGGTAGAAGTACTCGAGGATCACGCGTGGACCTCCGCAGCGTGACCGAAGAGCGCGGCCACGACGCGCTCGGCCCCCACCGAGCGCGAGCCTTTCACGAGGACGATGTCACCCGGCGCGACCTCGCGCTCCGCGAGCGCGGCGGCAGCGGATGCGTCGACGCACCCGATGGTGCGGACGCCCCGCGCGGCGGCGCGGGCTAGCGCTCGATCGACGAGGCCGCCGCAGCCGATGAAGAGAGACACGCCGGCGTCGGCGACTCGGTCACCAAGCGCGTCGTGCGCCTCCCCCGCCGTCGGGCCGAGCTCCTTCATCTCGCCGAGCACGCAGACGGCGCGCTTTTTCTCGCGTCGGGCGACCTCGGCCAAGGACTGAAGGGCATTCTCCATGCTCTGCGGGTTCGCGTTGTAGGTGTCGTCGACCACGACGACACCGTCGGCGCGGGTCTGCACGTTGGCACGACCTCCACTCAATCGCACAGTTTGGAGCGCCCGCGCGATCTCTTCGGACGTCAGCCGGCGTCCCGCCGCTGCCTCGGTGGCGGCGATGGCGCACGCGAGGTCGATGGCGGCGCCTTCGCCCATCACCGGGAGGAGCACGTCGAAGACGTCGGCGGCCGTGCGTCGCGGCGCGCGCGCGAGCGTGACGCGCTCCCCCGCGAAGCCCTCCGAACGTCGCTCGACGAGGCGCACGTCCGCGGACGCGGCGCGACCGAAGGTCACGATCGAGCGTGCGGACGCGAGCCTGCGCGCGCGCGGAAGCGAGAGCTCATCGTCCGCATTGACCACGAGAGCCGCGTGCGGCGCGGCGCCCGCGAAGAGAGCGACCTTCTCGGTGGCGACGCCTTCGCGCGTGCCGCCGAGGTTCTCGGCGTGCGCCATCCCGATGACGGTCACCGCGGCGACGTCGGGTCGGGAGATGCGAGCGAGCTCGGCCATCTCTCCGCGCAGGCTCATCCCGCACTCGAGCACCGCAAACGTGTGCGATGCATCGAGCGTGAAGATCATGGCCGGCACGCCGATGCGATTGTTCAAGTTGCCGTCGGTCGCACGCACGGGTGCCACGACCGAGAGGAGCGCCTGCGTGAGCTCCTTGGTCGTGGTCTTGCCGACGCTGCCGGTGATGGCGACCACCCGCCGACGCGGGTCCGATGCCCGCCAGGCCGCGAGGTGGGTCCGAGCGAGATCGCCCCAGGCGACGAGCGTATCGTCGACTTCGAGGACGTCGACGCCGTGCGGCGGAGTGACGGGCGCGCGACCGCGCAGCGTGACGAGGAGCGTCGCGCCCTTCGCGACGGCCGCATCCAAGAAGCGATGACCGTCATGCACCTCGCCCTGGAGCGCCACGAAAACACCGCCCGAAACGACCGCACGGCTGTCGGTGGTCACGCCGACGTGCTCGCGTTCGCGCGCGGCATCGGATGCACCGCGCCGCAGCGTTCCCCCCGTCGCGGCGGCCGCGGCGGTGCTCGTCACAGTCGCGCGGTTTTCCGGGATCGGGGTGGCCATGATGGGGAGATTCAGGAACGTGAAGCGCGGCGCTCGACGAGCGCGGCGCGAGAGACGGCGCGGTCGTCGAAGGGACGCTTCTCGGTGCCGATGATTTGGTAGTCCTCGTGGCCCTTGCCGGCAATGAGGACGAGGTCGCCCGGCGCGGCCGCCGCGATCGCGGCGCGAATCGCCTGGGCCCGGTCGAGCATCACCGCGAAGCCACGACGCGCCACGCCGAGCTGGTTCGCGCCCACCTCGGGGACGCCGGCCGCACGCACCGCGTCCGTGACCGGCGCGGCGATGGCTTCCGGCGCTTCGGTGCGCGGGTTGTCGCTCGTCACGAAGACGAGGTCCGCGCCGCTCGCGGCGGCGGCGCCCATGGGTCCGCGCTTCGATGGATCGCGGTCGCCGCCGCAGCCGAAGACGACGATGAGCCGCGCGCCTTCGTCGACCCCACTCCGCGAAGCCTCGAGCGCGCGGGCGAGCGCGTCCGGCGTGTGCGCGTAGTCGACCAGCACGGTGACGTCGTCAGCGGCTTCGTCACAGCGCTCGAGCCGTCCGGGAACGCCCGTGTTGGCCGACAGCCCGGCAGCAGCGCCGACCAGATCGAGCTCGAGCGCGTGCGCGATGCCGAGGGCGACCGCGAGGTTCTCCAGGTTGTGACGTCCGATGAGTCGCGACGACACCGTGACCTCACCGACGGGCGTGCGAAACACGGCTTCGAGCGCGCGACGCGTGAGCGAAGCGCGCACCGGCGCGATCTCCGCGTCCGCGGCGGGAGCGCCGACCCGAGCGCTCGTGCGAACGACGGGCGCGTTGCATCGCGGCACGAGCGCGCGCCCGAACGGATCGTCGACGTTGATGACGGCCACCCCCGGACCGAGCGCGGTGAAGAGCCTGGCCTTGGCTTCGCCGTAGGCCTCCATCGTGCCGTGGAAGTCGAGGTGATCCTGCGTGAGGTTCGTGAACGCAGCGACGCGAAAGCGAACCGCCTCGACCCGCCCGAGCACGAGGGCGATCGACGAGACCTCCATCACCGCGTGCGTGGCACCGCGCGAACGCATCTCGGCAAGGACGCGCGCCATCTCGTCGGATTCGGGCGTCGTGTGCGCGGCCGCGACCACGTAGTCGCCGTACGAGTGTCCAATCGTGCCGATGAGCCCGGTGGCGACGCGACCTTCGGCGGCGTCGATCGCGGAGCGCACGAGGTGGCTCGTCGTCGTCTTGCCATTGGTGCCGGTGATCCCGACGATGTCGAGCGAGAAGGCCGGGTGTCCGTAGACCGCAGCCGCCGCGAAGGCGAGCGCGACGCGAACGTCGGCGACGACGATCTGCGGGAGGCCGCCCGAGACGTCGTCCGGGAGCGCCGCCCCCTCGACCATGATCGCGACCGCGCCACGCTCACGCGCCTTCGGCACGAACGCCACGCCGTCCGAGCTCGCGCCGCGACGCGCGACGAAGAGATCCCCGGGCGACACGCGCCGCGAGTCGTGATGCACGCCGCGCACGCGCACGGCGTCGGTGTTCGTCGACGTGCCCGCGACGAGGGTCGCGCCGGCCGCGGCGGGGAGCTCTCGGACGAGCTCGGCGAGCGAGAGCCCCTCGCTCCCGCTCATGAAGCCGGCTCGAAGACCAATCGCACCGGGCTGCCTTTGGGCACCGCGGCGCCGCCGGTCGGGCTCTGCTTCACCACGCGACCGAGCCCCTCCATCTGAGGAACGAGCCCAGCGGTGCCCATGGCCCGCACCGCTTCGCGCGCCGGCATGCCCGTCACATCCGGGACGCGCACCGATTCGGTCGACGGGGCGATCTCGGCGGAGGTGAGCTCGGGCGCGCTCTCCTCGATCGGCGGCTTGGGCTTGGCGAACATCGCGCGCGCTTGGTCGGCCGGATCGTTGTCGCGCGAAACGGCAATCGCGCGCGGCGCGCCACCCTGCGGCTGGACGCCGAGCGTGCGGAGCGCGGACTCCGCCACGCGGCGGAACACGGGACCGGCGAGATCGCCGCCGTAGTGACCGATGACCGGCTCATCGAGGACGACCGCGATGACGACGCGCGGACGCTCGGCCGGAACGAAGCCGACGAACGACGACGTGAACTTCTCGCTCGAGTACTTGCCGGTGGCCGGATCGACCTTCTGGGCGGTGGCCGTCTTTCCGGCGACGCGGAAGCCCGGCACGGCCGCCTCGACGCCGGTGCCGCCGGGCTCGATGACCGCCGTGAGCATCTCGGTGACGGTGCGCGCGACCGACGGCGGCACCACTTCGCGACGAACGCGCGGGAGCCCCTCGCGAACCACCTCGCCCTTCGAGCTCGTGACCTTCCGCACCAGCACCGGCTCGAGCAAGCGACCGCCATTGGCGATGGCCGCCGCGCCCATCGCGAGCTGCAGCGTCGTCACGCTGATCCCCTGACCGAACGACGCGTTTGCGGTCTCGACCTCGAACCACGGGCGACCGCGCGGACGAAGGACGCCGGCCGCTTCGCCGGGGAGGGGCACGCTCGTCGGCTCGGCGAAGCCGAACTTGCGGAACGTCGAGTACAGGCCGGCCTCGCCGAGGCCGAGGCCGATCTTCAGCGTGCCGATGTTGGAGCTCTTGGCGAGGATCTGGGTCGGCGTGAGCCACCCGCTCATGTGCGTGTCGTGGATCACGACCGGACCGAGCTTGTAGGTGCCGTTCTCGCAGAAGATCTGCTCGGTGGGCTTGAGCGTGCCGGCGGCGATCGCGCCGGCCAGCGTGAAGATCTTCATGACCGAGCCCGGCTCGAAACGATCGGCGATGGCGCGATCGCGGCGCGCCTCGGACTCGGAGACGTTGTAGTCGTTCGGGTTGTAGCCCGGCGACGAGGCCATCGCGAGGATCTCGCCCGTGTTCGGATCGACGACTACGAGCGAGCCGCCCTTGAGCTCGTAGGTGCGGAACGCGCCCTCGAGCTCCTTCTCGGCAACGTGCTGGATGCCGGCATCGATCGTGAGCTGCACGTCGTGCCCGGCGAACGACTCTTCCTCGCTCGACCCCTGCGAGAAGATGAGCCGACCGCTGCGATCGCGAAGACCACTCACCTCTTCGACGCGGCCGCGCAGCTCCTCGTCGAGCGCGAGCTCGAGCCCGTCCTTGCCCTGCCCGTCCGGCGCCACGAATCCGAGGATCGACCCGGCGAGCTCGCGCCCCGGATAGTAGCGCTGGCCTTCGCCTTCGATGGCAACGCCCTTGATCGGGCGGGCCTCGCGCCGCGGATCGCCGAGCGCGCGCAGCGCGGCGGTCTCGTCGCTCGTGATGCGGCGCTTGAGCCACGCGAAGCGCCGCCGCGCCGAGAGCTTGGCGTAGACGTCCTCCGGCTTGAGCGAAAGCGCGCTGGCGAGGCGCGACGACGCATCGCGAAGGAGCGACTCTTGCGCGTCCGGCTTGTCGACCCCGCGCAGCATCTCGACCACGTCGACGCTGGCGCTCGGGACCTCGACGCTCACGGCGAGCGTGGTCCCGTTGCGATCGGCGATCGTGCCGCGCTTCGGCTCGATGTGCAGGCGTCGCTGACGCTGACGCTCGGCGGCCTCGCGCCACGACGCCCCATCTTCGACCTGCACCCGATACGACGTGGCGACGAGCGCACCGAGGCCGAGCCCCATGAGCCCGCAGAGAATGCCCATCCGGAGGCGAATGAATCGCGCGCGCTTCGGATCGAGGTTCTTCACGGCGACGCCGGCGCTCCCGGCGCTCCACCGCCTTGCGCGTTCGGCAGAGGCTCGCCCGCCGCGAGCGGCGCCTTGGGTCGCGCCGGCTCGGGTCCCATTTGCACGATGCGCTCCGGCGGAGGCGACTCCATGCCGAGCAGCGTGCGCGCGACGATCTCGACGCGCTCCGGCGTCTTGTAGCTCGCGACCTCGAGCTCGAGCACGCGCTTCACCTCGCGGAGGCGCGCTTGCTCGGAGCGAGCGCGGCCGAGCTCGTAGCCGAGGCCCACGGTCTTGCCGCGGAGCGCGAGGTGCACGACGAACGCGCCGACCGCAGCGATGACGACCAGCGTCCACGTCACGATGAACGAGGAGCGGGCGCGCGCGATGCGCGACGTCACGTGCCCTTCGGGCGCGGAGCCCGGCCGAATCGACGTGTCGGCGCTCACCGCGCACCTCGCACGGCCGCGCGGAGCTTGGCGCTGCGCGCGCGCGGGTTCATCGTCTGCTCCTCGTCGCTCGGCGGAAGCGGCTTCTTCCAGATCGGCGACCACACGTCGCGCTTGGCGAACGCGTGCTTCACGAGCCGATCCTCGAGCGAGTGAAAGCTCAGGATCGCGGCGATGCCGCCGGGCGCGACGACGGTCTCGAGCGCTTCGAGGAGCGACGTCAGCTCGTCGAGCTCGCCGTTGACCGCGATGCGCAGCGCTTGGAACGTGCGCGTCGCGGGGTCGACTCCGCCCACGCGCACCGGGCCGGTGGCGCGCACGATCGCGCGACGAAGGTCGAGGGTGTTTTCGAGATCGCCCGCGGCGAGCGCACGCTTGATGCTGTGCGAGATGCGGCGTGAGCGGCGCTCGTCACCGAGCTTGTAGATCACGTCGGCGAGCTCGTCCTCCTCGAGGCGCTCCATCATCTCGAGGGCGGTCTCGCCGCGCGTCGGGTCCATGCGCATGTCGAGCGGGCCTTCGCGGCGGAAGCTCATGCCGCGCGCCGGGTCGTCGAGCTGCGGCGAGCTCACGCCGAGGTCGGCGCAGACGCCATCGACCTGGGTGATGCCCATCTGCGCGAGCTCCGCCGCGATGTTGCCGAAGGGCGATCGCACGAGCTCGACGCGTCCCTCGAAGCGCTCGAGGCGGCGCTCGGTGGCGGCGATGGCGCGCGGATCACGATCGAAGGCGATGACGCGGCAGCTCTCGTTGGCGAGGAGAATCGCTTCGGTGTGTCCGCCGCCGCCAGCCGTGGCGTCGACGTAGAGGCCACCGTCCTTGGGCGCGAGCGCCGCGACCACCTCGCGGAGCATCACCGTCGTGTGCTCGTACGTGTCGGACGCGTCCATCTGTCCTTCTTCCTCGGTCCAGACCCATTCGATGCCACCTTCGAGGAGGCCAGGCAACGCGAGCTGGGTGTTCGTCGCCGCGGCGCTCATAGGCCGAGCTCCGCGAGGCGAGAGGCGATGTCACGACGCTCTTCGTCGGTCGTCTCGAAGTGCGCCTTCCACGCGTCCTTGTCCCAGAGCTCGGCGTACTTGCCGCTCCCGGCCCAGAGGACGTCCTTCTTGAGGAGCGCGTGCTCGCGCAACGTCGGCGGCACGAGGATGCGGCCCGAGTCGTCGACCTCGCACTCGACCGCGCCCGAGACGTAGATGCGGCGAAGCTTCTGCACCGCGCGATCGAACTGCGGGAGCTTCGCGAGGCGCTCTTCGAACGCGGTCCACTCCGGCATCGTGTAGGCGACGAGGCACGGATCGAGGCCGCTCGTCAGGATGATGTGCCGCTGCCCCAAGGACGCGAGCGTGTCGCGATAGCGCGCCGGCAGGCTGGTCCTGCCCTTCGCGTCGATCGTGTGCTCGTAGCGCCCGCGGAACACGGAACGAACGTCCCTTCGAGCGTGGGGGTCAGCGGTGCTTCGAGAGTGGGGCCGAGTCGGTTCGCGAGTCGCTCGTCCCGGGCGCCGGACGGGGCGTCATGCCCGCATCCGCCGCTTCTTGTCACTCTTTGGCACTTCTTCCCACGTTCAAAAGGCACGCTATGGAGAGCCCCCTTTGGTGTCAACAATTCATCGGTTGTGGATAGCCACTTAATGAAGGAACGAGGGGCACTTACATGGTCGAGGCCCTGGTCATGTGAGTACCTCGATGGACATGTGAGCAGGCCCGTGGCGGCGGGTCCAAGATCTCGGCCGAGCAGGGGCGAGGCGCAGAAGGTCAGGGAGCCGTCGGGCGTGGGTATGGGCGGGCCCGACGCGAGGTTCGTCGGCCCGGTCACGACGCGACGCCTTGGATGGCCGTACTCAGCGGAACCGGAGACTCCGCCGCGACCCGATCGGACGGGAGCCCAGTGCGAACCGGCCACGATCGGCGGGGCCTCCTCGCTTCGCGAGGTATCTCGGCGTCCCTACGGCGCACCCCAGGTGCGCCGATTCGAAAGCGACCCAGGGCGTGATCAGACGGGTGCCGCTGAGCCGGAGATTCGTGCCGCTCGCCCGCCCGGGCGGCACGAATCGTAGGATCACTTCAACTGACCGCCATCGCGCCGTCTCGCGCGAAGGCCGGCCGGCACTATGCGCGCAACACGTGCTTGGCGATGACGATGCGCTGAACCTCGCTCGTCCCCTCGCCGATCTCGCAGATCTTCGCGTCGCGGAGGTGTCGCTCGACGTTGAACTCGCGCGTGTAGCCGTAGCCTCCGTGCACCTGGAGCGAGCGGTTGCACGCGCGGGTGGCTGCCTCGCTCGCGAAGAGCTTCGCCATCGAAGCCTCGCGTGAGTACGGGAGCCCCTGATCGGCGAGCCACGCGGCGCGGTACGTGAGCAGCGCCGCTGCGTCGAGCTCGGTCTTGGTGTCGGCCAGCATCCACTTGATGGCCTGGAAATCGGCGATCGGCTTCTGGAACTGCTTTCGATCTTTGGCGTAGCTCGCGGCCATGTCGAGGGCCCCGTAGCCGAGGCCGAGCGCCATCGCGGCGATCGAGATGCGACCGCGATCGAGGATCTTCATCGTGTCGGTGAAGCCGTGGTCGACCTCCCCGATGCGCGCGGAGTCGGGCACGAACACGTCTTCGAACGTGAGCTCGCACGTGTCGCTCGAGCGGCAACCGAGCTTCTCGAGGTGCTTGGACGCGCTGAAGCCCTTGGTGCCGCGGTCGACCACGAAGGCCGTGATGCCCTTCTGCTTGGACACGTCCGGATTGGTGCGCGCGAGGACGACGCAGAAGCCGCCGACGCTGCCCTGCGTGATGAACATCTTGGTGCCGTTCAGCACCCATCCGTCGCCCTGGCGGCGCGCCGTCGTGGCGAGGCCCGCCGAGTCGCTTCCGCTGCCCGGCTCGGTGAGCGCCCACGCCGCGAGCCATTCGCCCGTCGCCGCCTTGGGCAAGTACCTCTGCTTCTGCGCTTCGTTGCCGAAGGAGAGGATGTGGCCGGTGCCGAGCCCGTTGTGCGAAGCCACGGTCAACGCGAGCGACCCGTCGACGCGGGCGATCTCCTGCACGCAGATCGCGTAGCTCGTCGTGTCCATGCCCGAGCCGCCGTACTCGGTCGGGATCCGAATCCCGAGGAGGCCCATCTCCGCGAGCTTCGGCACGATCTCGTGCGGAAAGCGCTCTTCCCGGTCCCACTTTTGGGCGTGAGGAGCGACCTCGCTCCGCGCAAAGTCGCGCACGGTCTGTTGGAGGAGCGAGTGCTGCTCGGAGAACGCGAAATCCATGACGCGATGGGAATAGGTCGGTGTGGGCTCGGGGGTCAACCCTTACCCGCTCTCCGAGTGGATGCAGGCCGCGCGTCCCTCACCCGCGGACACGCAACGTAGGCCGACCGGGCACCGATCCCCGGGTCCGCACGGGCGGGAGCAATACCCGCTCGCATCCGGGCCGAGCACGCAGACGCCGGCGGCGCAGTCCGCTCCCGCGGCGCACGGCGCGCCGAGGTCGAGCGTGGGTCGCGCCGGCTTTCCCCGACGGGGCACGCCCGCGTCGACGACCCCTCCGTCTGCCAGCTCGAGCGGCGATCGCGCGACGCCGATGGCCGCCTCGATGACCGACCGCGCGCGGTCGATGCCGAGAAGGTGAATCTCGTCCTCCGCCGAGGCCGCGGCGAACGCTCCCACCGCGAGAAGCTCACCGGTCCCTTCGTCGACGAAGGCTGCGCCGGGCGAGACGGGACCGTCCCCCGCGGGGAGCGCGAGCCCGGTCCGCGAGCTCGCCTCGACTCGGAGATGATCGCGATCGAGGCAGGCCCCGTCCGCGAGGGCGACGAGCCGACCGAGCTCTCCGCGCGCCGCGGGACGCGCACGGAGGGCGAGCGGCGCGAGCCCGTCGGCGTGCCGCGCGAGCACGATCGCCGCAAGAGCAAAGGGATCGCAGGCGCCCTCGTCGGGCGTGAGGATCGCTCGCACCGGTCCGAGGTCGGCCCGATCGTCGTCGGAGCTTCGAACCGCGACGTCTCCCACTCCGAGCGGCGCGCACGAGGGGCTCGAGACGCAGCGCGCTGGCAGAACCGCGACGTTGGAGGCGACGAGCGCGGCCGTGCAACGCGCCGCGAGGCCCACTTCGATCACCACCAAGCCCAGCGTCCGACCGCGATCCGGAACGCCTGGAGGCGGGAGCGCGAAGTCGAAGGACGGATCGGTGGAGGTGGCCGCCTCGTTCGCCTCGGCGTCTCGCTCCCGCGATGCCGCGATGCGTCCGCCCAACTCGGGGCCGCGACTGCACCCGCCGAAGAGAGCGCTGGCGATGGTGACGAGCGCAACGAGAGGGAGGGCGGAGAGCAACGTCTTCATGCCGGCCGCGCATGCGCGCGCCGTGCCGCGACCACACCCCTCGATTTCTCGAGAATTCCGGGATGGCGAGGTGTCCTGGGACAGGCTCCCCCTGTCCTACGGACAGGGGGAACAGGTCAGGACGTGCGCGCGCGAACGTTGTCTTTCACCCACTGGACGATCGCTTCGAGCGTCGTGCCGGGGGTGAAGACGCCGCGAACGCCCGCGTCGTGGAGGCGCTTCATGTCGCCTTCCGGGATGATGCCGCCGCCGAAGACGATGACGTCGTCGGCGCCTTTGGCCTTGAGCGCGTCGATCACCGCCGGAAAGAGCGTGTTGTGCGCGCCGCTCATGATCGAGAGGCCCACCGCGTCGACGTCTTCCTGAAGCGCCGCGTTGGCGATCATTTCCGGGGTCTGGTGGAGCCCGGTGTAGACGACCTCGAAGCCCGCGTCGCGGAGGGCGCGCGCGACGACCTTGGCCCCGCGATCGTGACCGTCGAGACCGGGCTTGGCGACCAGGATGCGAACTTTTGCCTCGGACATGCCGGGCCCGGCTTAGTCAAAGTCCCGGAGGCCGTCAAACCGCCCGGGCCCGCGGATCGGGCTCGAAGCGCCCCGCCCGCCGCGCTACCGTTCTCCGCGTTTGCGCCTCCACCCGACTCGCGCCACTTTCCACGTCGCCTTGGCCGGCGCCGCGCTCATCGCGGTGGCGGTGGCCGTGCGCGCGCCCACGCTGGTGTCGTACGGCGGGGCGATGGTGCTCGCGGTCGCGCTCGGACGCGCGGTGGCGACGGCGTCGGTGACGCGGCTTCGGGCCGCAGGCTTCGAGATGGTGTGGACGTCGTCGCGCCGCGTCTTGCGCGCGGCCCGCGGCGAGACCGTCACGCTCGAGGCCGAGCTCCGCAATCGGAGCGACGAGCCGATGCGCGGCGTCGCGCTCCGCGCCGTCACGTCGAGCTACGTGGACGCCCACGTCGTCCCGCCGGTCGTGGATCTCCCCGCGCATTCGCGCGTGCGCGTCGACGTGAAGCTCGATCCCAAGCGCGTGGGCCGCTGGGGCATCCACGGCATGGCGCTCGAAGTGCGTGGAACGCCGGGCGGCGGCGAGGGCCTCTACGAGGTTCCGCTGATGTTCGCTAACCCGTTCGGCCTCGAGGTCTTCCCGCGTTCGCTCCATGTCATGATCCAGTCGCCGCGCGGCGGGCGCTCGCGTCGTTCGGCCGACGCCGGACGCACCGCGCCGGTCTCGGGCGACGGCGAAGAGCTGCGCGAGCTCCGCGATCACAAGCCAGGCGACGCGTTCAAGCGCATCGCGTGGAAAGCGAGCTCGCGGCGCGGGCGCCTCATCGTGCGCGAAATGGAGCGCGAAGAGCGCGACGTGGTCTGGTTCTTCCTCGACGCCTCGGTCGAGCTTTGGGCCGGTGCGGTGGGCCACGCGCCGCTCGACGACGCAGTCGACGAAGTCGCGGCCCTCGCCACGCGGCACCTCTCGCGCGGCGATCGCGTCGGGCTCGTGGTCTTTGCGTCACGGCTCCGGAGCTGGCTCGCGCCGGCCAGCGGCCCGCCGCACGCCGTGAAGATCGCCGCTGCGCTCGCCAGTGCGGCGAGCACCGTCGACGCCGATCGCTGCGAGCTCGAAGAGCACGAGCTCGCCGCGCGAGTGGCCGAGCACGCGCGCCCGCTCGACGTGCGCGGCCTCGCCGACGTCCCGCGCGGCAACTTGGATCTCCTCGCGAGCCGCGCCGATGCCCTGCGTGCGCGCGCGCCCTTCGCGCCCCGCGTGCCGCTCGCGCGGAGCAGCCGTGAGCAGTCGTTCCGACACTACCTCGCGGCGTTCGGCATCGAGCTCGCGCCGCGCACCGAAGGCGAGCGCGAGCGCGCGCACGCGACCTTGGCCGGCGCGCTCGACAAGATCCAACGCGAGAAGGCGCGCCCCACGCTGGTCCACGTGTTCTCGCCCGCGCCTCCCCCGAGCAGCGAGACCTTCGCGGCCGTGCGCCGCCTGAAGGCGCAGCGCGTCGAGGTGCGCTGGAGCGTGCCGTCGTTCGATCGGGGAGCGCCGCCGCCGGAGGCGCCGCAGCGCATCGACCTCGAGTCCGCGATCGAGGAGGCGGTCCGCGTGCGCGCGCGCGCCAGCCGCGAGCGCTCCGAGCGCCTCTTGCGCAAGCTCGGCGTCCGCGCGCGCTCGTACGAGCGGCACACGCTCTCGCCGATCGTGCGGAGCGAGGTCGTGCGCGAGGCCGAGGCCGAGGCCGCTGCGCCCCCCGAAGAGGACATGGAGGCGCCCGCGATGAGCGAAGCCGGAGACATTCGGTCCTTCAAATGAAGAGCGCGCGCGAGCTCCTCCGCGAGCATGGGCTCGCTCCCAAGAAGAGCTTCGGACAGAACTTCCTGGTCGACGGCGAGGTGCTGCTGGCCATCGCGACGGCGTGCGTGCCCGAGAGCGAGCGCGGACGCGCATTCGTCGTCGAGCTCGGCGCAGGGCTCGGCGCGCTGACCTCCGAGCTCGTGGCGCGCGCGGCGAAGCTCGCCGCCATCGAACGCGATCGTGATCTCGTCCCGGTCCTCGCACGCGAGCTTGCGGCATCGGTCGACGCGGGCGTGCTCGCGATCGTCGAGGGCGACGCCAAGACCGTAGACCTCACGGCGCTCGTCGCGGGCGCGCCCGCCGGCGCGCCGCGCGTCCTCTGCGGAAACCTTCCCTATCAGCTCACGGGTCCGCTGCTCGAGCGCGCGGTGCAACACGCCGCCCTCTTCGATCGCGCGGTCTTCCTCGTGCAGAAAGAGGTCGCCGATCGCCTCGCCGCCGAGCCGAGCACCAAAGACTACGGCGCGCTCACCGTCTTCGTGCAGGCCGCCTTCGCGGTCCGCAAGCTCCGCCTCGTGAAGCCCGGATCGTTCCTGCCCCCGCCCGAGGTGACGAGCGCGGTCGTGGTGCTCGAGAGCCGGCGCCCGCCGATCACGGAAGAGACCGAGCGCTTCCGGTCCCTCGTGCGGGCGGCGTTCGGCGCGCGACGAAAGACGTTGCGCAATGCGTGGTCGCGCCTCGGCGACGACGTGCTCGCCGCCGCGCCCTCGGTCGGGATCTCACTCGACGCGCGCGGCGAAACGCTCTCCGTCGAAGACTTCGCGCGGCTCGCGCGCGCTCTCGGTTGACGCGATCAACGCCGCCAGATCACGCAGCGCTTCACGTTGGGCGGCAGCACGAACGGCGCGCGTCGCGGATCGACGGGGCGACGCAGCGGGAGCAAGCGCTTCGGCGGCGTGCCGGTGGCGAACGCTCGATACGACGGCGAGCCCCAAAAGACGCGGCGTTGATGATCGGACACGACCGGCGCCGGCGCGCCTGGCTCACCGAAGAGACCGGTCGGGTACATCAGGTTGGTGTGATCAGGACACGTATCGAGGTTCAGATCGGTCACGCCACCATCGCAGACCGGGGTGTCCGAGAGCGGGTCGTGCGCAGTCCCGCTCCCCGGCACCGCGATCTCGGTCGTGTGCGAGAGGCCGAAGAAGTGACCGGCCTCGTGCAGCATCGTGAAGGCGTCGGCCTCGGCCGGGCTGCCCATGATCTGCGAGACCGCGATCCCGGAGAGCGAGGTCCCGGTCTTTCGCGCCGCGCCGGGCAAGCCGGGTGAGATGCCCCAGATCGAGTTGGTTCCGTCGATGTTGATCGAGTTCGTGAAGAAGACGTGCAGCGCTTGCCGGTCGGGCACGACGGCGGTCGACTCGAACGCTTCGGCGAGCAACGTCTCGGTGTCGAGGGCGGCGAAGCGAGCGTCGGCCGGGTGATACGTCACGTTCCCGCGACCGACACCGAGGTACGTCTCGAGCGCGTCGAAGAAGGTGTCGATGCGCAAAGACAGCGCCGCGTCGGAAGCCGCATTCGTCGGGTCGACGGTGTGCACCGCGTCCGGGTCCGAGAGCACGAGCCCCTTGGGCACGTACACGTGAAGGTCCAAGGCCCCGCCGTGAAAGCGCCCATCGGACGTGGGCTGCACGGTCAACGTAACGCGCACCGAGCCGGCGGTCGACGAGACCTTGACCGTCCACGGCCCGGGCGCGACGGGCGAATCCATGTAGACCTCAGGCATCGGAATCGCCGCCGCGACCCACTCCGTGCCCTCGGCCGTCACGTGGCCCGATCCGCGTGGCTCACCGGCGGTGAAGAGCGCGCCGGCGTCACCCGGTCCCACGAGCGACTCGATGCGAACGGTCGCGTCCTTGCTGCTCCCGGCCAGGACTTGGAAGCCGAGCGTGTTCGGAGGGATCACGAACGTGAAGGGAACGTTCGACGCGTGCGCTCCGAGCTCGGTTACGACGGCGGTCTCGGGCGGCAGCGCCACGTCGGGCGCGCCCGCATCGCGTGGGCTCGCCTCCGCGGCAGCGTCCGACACGCCCGCTTCGCGAGAGCGGCCCGCGTCGGGCGGGCCCGCGTCCGCGAACGGCGCATCGTCGAAGACGCGACCGCCACAGGCCGCCGCGACGATGAGCGCTCCGAGGCCGAGACCGAAGGGCGCCCGTCCCCGCTTGCTGGATCGCGCCATGGCTCGCTCCCGCTCAGCGGGGTCGTGGCCCCGAGCCGAGCTCGGCGAGCGCCGCGTTCGCGTCCTTGCGATCCGGCGAGTTCGCGGGCGCGAGCTCGAGGAAGCGCCGATAGTGCTCGATGGCCTCGGGCTTCTTGCCGCTCTTCTTCAAGAGCTCGGCGCTCAAGAACTCGGACTCCGCGAGCCAGCCTGGCTTGGGATCGAGCTTGGCGCCTTCTTCCGCGGCAAAGACGAGGTGCTTGAGCGCCTCGCCCATCGCGTTCTTGTTGTAGAGCAGCTTGCCGAGGCCGAAGCGCCAGTCGGGCTTGGTCGCGTCGACCGCGACGGCCTTTTGGTATTCGGCGATGGCGGTCGTCGGATCGTTCTTCTTCTCGTAACACCAGCCGAGCGTGGCGTGCGCGTCGGTGCGCGTGGGCTTGAGCTCGAGCGCGTGCTTCAAGTCGGTGATGGCGTCGTCGTACGCGCCTTGCTTGGAGAGGAGGACGCCGCGCTGCCAGTAAGCGTCGGCGAGGAGCTTGTCGATCGCGAGCGCCTTCTCGATCTCGTCGCGCGCGACCGCGAGCTGCACCGGGACGGCGTTGTTGGCGGCCCACCCCACGTAGAGGTGGTACTCGGCGCGATTGGGATCGAGCTCGACGGCGCGCTTCAAGTAGCGCATCGCCTCGCTCTGCTGCGCTCCCCCTTGAAGGAAGAGCGCACGACCGAGGAAGTGGTTCGCCTCCGCGCTCTGCGGACGCTTCTCGAGCACCTTGCGCAGCTTGGGGATGGCGTCGCCCGGCCGACCGATGACCGCGTACGACGCGCCGACGCGAAGCTGGAGGTCCGCGTCGTCGGGCGCTTTGGCGAGCGCGGTCTGGAACTGCTCGAGCGCCTTGTCGATGTCACCCGACTCCTCGTAGAGGAGACCGCGCTCGAGCGCGAGGCCGGGGTAGTCCTTGTCGGCGGCGAGGATCTTGTCGAACTCGGCGCTCGCCTGATCGATCTTCCGCATGCGGCGCAGGGTGACGCCGAGGCGGAAGCGCGTGGAGAGATCGGCCGGGTCCTTCTCGATGGCGTTACGGAAGTCGGCCACGGCACCATCGAAGTCGCCGCGTGCGGCCGCGAGCTCACCGAGCGCGCGCCGCATGGACGCCGTGTCGGGCAGCTTGGCCTTGGCCTCGGCGATCTTCGCCTCTGCCTCCTTGGTCTTCCCCTGCCCGCCATACAGCGTCGCGAGCGCGACGAACGGCTGGACCGCGTCGGAGTCGCGCACGGCGACGAGCTCGACGGCGGCGAGGAGCTCCTTCTCGGCGGCCTCTTTGTTCCCGAGCGCGAGCTCGGACTTGCCGAGCCAGAACGCGACGCGCCAATCCTTGGGGTACTTCGCGCGTGCGGCGGCGATCTGCGTCTTGGCGTCCTTGAGTCGCTCGAGCGAGAGCTTGGCCTTCACGTCGCTCACGATCGCGAGCACGCTCGCGCCGTCGGTTTGGACGGCGGTATCGAAGCGCGTGAGCGCCTCGGTGTAACGACCTTCGGAAAAGAGCACCTCGCCCTGACCGACGAGCGCGCTCACGTTGCGCGCGTCGAGCTTGAGCGCGCCGTCGAACGCCGCGCGCGCATCGGCGGCGCGGCCGCGGCCGACGTGGATCCAGCCGCGCAGCGCCTGCGCTTGGGCCTTGGCTTGGTCGGACGCGACGGCCTTGGCGTCGCCGTCGAGGACGGCCGTGATGTCGGCGAGCGCGCCCTGCTCGTCCTTTGCGTCCCACGCGATGGTCGCGCGCTCGATGCGTGCGCCCACGTGCTTGGGCGAGAGCTTGAGCGTCTCTTCGAGCGCCTTCTTCGCGCCGTCGACGTCGCGGGCGAGGACGAGCGCGCGCGCTTTGCCGAACTCCGCGCGCGCGGACTTCGACACCGCGCTCGCCTTGGTGAATGCCGCGAGGGCCGCTGGCGCGTCCTTCTGCGCGAGCTCGAGCTCTCCACGAAGGAGCGCGACGTCCTCTTGAACCGGGTCACCGACGTCGCGCTTGCTCGCGGCGTCGAGCGCCTTGCGCGCCTTGGCGGGATCCCCGAGCAAAGCCTCTTGCGCGGCCTGCGCCACGGGGAGGAGCTTGATGTTCGGATCGCCCTGCTGAACGAGATCGGCGATCCAGTTCTTCACGCGCGGGATGCGATCCGCAGCCTGCCCGAAGCGGAGCTGCGTCTCGAGCTCGATCAACGCCGCGGCGGCGGTGAGGACGCGCGCGCGGGGCATCTCGGAGCGCGCGGCGGCGGCTTGGTCGGCCGCGGCGCGCGCGTCGGGGAAGAGATCGCTCGCCATCTTTTTGCGCGCGGCGGCGACGACCTCGTCGGCGCGACGCTCGTAGCTCGATGCGTTCACCATGTCGGAGATCGCAAGGCGACCGAACGCGCCGAAAGGCGTGACCTCCAACGCGCCGCCGCCCACGAGGATGAGCAGCACCGCCGCGAAGGCGACCTTGCGCCCACGCGATCCCTTCGCGGGCTCGGCGGTGCGCGGCTTGCGCACGACCGTGGCCGCCGATGGGATGGCTTCTTCGGTCGCGCGGGGCTCGGGCTGCGGCGCGACGGGGATCGGCTCCTCGGTTTCGAGCGAGCCACTGGTCTCTTGAACGCCGAGGTCGACCTCGCCGAACGCGAGCCCACCCCCTCCGGGCGGCGCGATGTCCGGGATGTCCGGCCCAGCCTCCACGGGGGGTGGGAGGCTGGCGATGTCGAGCGGCGGCACACCGATGCCTGCGAGCGGCGAGGAGGGCTCCCCGAACGCGACCGAGGCGTCGGCGGCGCGCGGAGCGGCCGCCGCGGCAGGCGGCAAGTCGAGCTCACCGAAGTCGGCAAAATCCGGCGGAACGTCCGCTACCGGAACGACCGCTGCCGGCGCGGGCGAAGGAGCGGACGGCGCAGGCCCCGCGGGCGGCAGGCTCGCGAAGGGATCGACGAACCCGAGATCGATCGGCGCAGGAATCGGAGACGCGCCCTGCGCCGCCGGGAGCACGTTCGCCGCCGTCGGCAGGACGTTGGCCGTCACCGGGAGCGCGCTCTGCACGCTCGGCAGCGCCTCGGCCACGGTGGGGAGCGCCTCGGCGACGGTCGGGAGCGCGTCCGCGACGGTGGGCAAGCTGGCCGCGACGCTCGGGAGGTTCGCCGCGACCGCGGGCAAATTCGCGCCGCCGCCGAGCGCGGGAAGGTCGATCTCACCGAAGTCGTCGAACGCCGCCGCAGGCGCCTTTGCGGGCGCAGCGGCAGCCTTCGCCGTCGCTCCGATCGGGCCGTCGTCTCGCACGGCGACCGAGGGAAGATCGATCGGCGTTCCGATCGGCGGCGTGAGCTTCCCGCGACCCGCCGCCGCGATAGGCAGATCGATCTCACCGAACGAGGCCGCCGCAGGAGCGACGGGCGCGGCGGGCTTGGCGACCGGAGGCGCCGCAGGCTTGTTCGGCACGGGCGGCTTGGGCGCCGGCGGCTTGGGCGCCGCAGGCTTGGCCGCGGGCAAGCCCGCGGCGTCACGAATCGCCGGCAAGTTCGAGTCCGACGGCGGCTCGTTCTTGCGCGGCAGCGACGGGAGGTTCGGGTCCGACGGCGCTCGCTTGGCAACGACCGGCAGCGCGGGCTCGCTCTTCGGCGGAACGGCCGGCAGGTTCGACTCTTCACCGCTCCCGGCTTGGGGCGCTGGCGCCGCCGACACGATCGTTCCCGTGAAGGGCCGAGGGCCCGGCACGGGCGGCTTCGCGCCCGGCACGGGCGGCTTCGCGGCCGGCACGGGCGGCTTCGCGGCGACGGGCTTGGCTGCGGGCAGTCCGACCTCGGAGTCGGTGGGCGTCGCCGCTGCGTCTTTCGTAGGTGCTTTGGCGGTGGCGGGCGGCGGCTTGGAGATGCCGCTGCCGACGCCGAGCATCGTTGCCTGCATCTTGCGCGCGTTGGCGGCGGCGGGCGAAGGCTGCGGCGCTGGGCTGCCGGGCGTGGGGCGCGCGTGCGGATCGGGCGGCGGCACGGGCTCACCGGACCCGGCTTTGACCACGAAGGTGTGCCCGCACTTCGGGCACCGCATCTTCAGGCCCGTCGCTGGAATGCGCCGTTCATCGACCTGATACGGCGCCTTGCATGACTCGCACTCGACCCTAAGCATTTCTCTCTTTCAGGGTGCCCGAGGAAAGGCCCGTGGGCCAAACGCGCGGAGGGTTCTCCCCCGCTCACCATCATCCACGTTTTCGGGCGCCTCCGCCGCGGATTCCGACCGTGCACACCGACTCAAGTGCACACCCGATTCTTGCCGGCCCGCTTCGCCCGGTAGAGCGCCTCGTCGCCGGCGCGAAAGAGGGCCTCTGCGTCGGCGGCGTCGCCGGGGAGCGCAGCGACCCCGATGCTGATGCCGGGCTGCACGCGGATCTCGCGGTGGACGAACACGTGCGCAGCGATCGTCTTGCGGATGGTCTCGGCGAGCTCGACGGCCTCGTCCCGCCCGACGGCGGGCAGACCTGCCGCGAACTCGTCGCCGCCGAAGCGCGTCGCGAAGCCGCGCGTGCCCACCACGCGACCGATGATCTTTCCGCACTCGCCGATGCAGAACGCGCCCATGTCGTGGCCGTGCGTGTCGTTGATGCCTTTGATGCCATCGAGATCCATCACGAGCACGCTCACCACCGGCACGCTGCCGACGATCACGGCGGCCACGGTCGTCTTGAGCTGGGCGTCGAAGCGACGCTTTACCCAGAGACCTGAGAGATCGTCTTCGTTGAGGAGTCGCTCGAGCTCGAGCGTGTAGCCTTCGCTGATCGCGTCCTCTTCGCGGAGCTCGAGCACCGTCTCGCCCAAGAAGACGCGGTCGCCTGGCTTCAGGATCGCCTCGTCGATCTTCTCTCCGTTGAGCAGCGTCCCGTTCGTGCTGCGGAGATCGACGACGGCCCACTCACCCGCGCCGCGATCTTCGATGCGCACGTGACGCCACGAAACGCTGTCGTCGCCGAGCGGGAGCCCGGCCGCGGGATCGCGTCCGATCTCGATCGAGCGCTCCAGGTGCAAGTTGGTTCCGACGTTGGGACCGGCCACGACGTGGAGCGCTGGGCGCTTGTGCTTGCGCAGCTCGGCTTGGAGCGCGTCGCGAAACTGCATCGCGTCGATCGGCTTGGTGCGAAGCACCGCCGCCTTCGCGTCCTTCTTGGAGCCTCCAGGGTCGCCGGCCATGGGAGCGCTCCAGGCTATCACGCTGTCGCGCGGCCCACCGCCCGCTGGATCCGGCGCGGTCCATGACCGCGACGTCAGCGCGTTTCTCTCCGATCTTTCGATGCCTTCGCGGTCCGAGGGCGCATCTCGGCAACGGTAAGCTTCTTGCAGCACCGTCGGTGCCAAGCACCACCTCCGCAAGGTGACCCCAATGCCCTCCGCGTTTCCGTTCGTTCGGCGCACCCTTTCCAGCGCCCTCACCCTCGCCTCGCTCGTCGTCATCGGCGCGTGCTCGAGCCCCGTCGCGAAGAGCGCGACGGACGATCGCGATTCGGCGTCGACGAACAAACCCGGCGGCACCGACGTCGGCACTCCGACGACGTCCGGTGACGTGCGCTGCACGGATGCGACGGCGACGGCGGAGCTCGAGCCCGTCTACATCCAGATCGTCGTCGATGGCTCCGGCAGCATGCAGGAAGACGGCAAGTGGAAGGCGATCGTCGATGCCACCACGCAGGTGATCGACATGGTCGCCGCCAAGCAAGACCGCACCGTCGGCCTCGGCATGATCGTCTTCGCCGACAAGAAGGACCCGACCGGAGCCACCGACGGCAACTACGGTCCGTACCCGACGAGCGCGGACATTCCGATCGGCTACGTCGACGCCGCGCAGGCCTCGGCGCTGAAGGAGCGGCTCAACACGACGCCGTCGGGGCTCACCCCGACGCAGCCGGCGCTCGAGGGCGGCTACAAGGCCCTCCGGAATTTCCAGCCGCAGGCACCGCTCCAAACGGGCGGTCGCAAGGTGGTCGTGCTCATCACGGACGGGTTCCCGTTCTCGTCGATCGACACGAACACCCAAGTCGCGAACTCGGTGCTCATGGCCAGCAAGGAGTCGCACGCCGCAGATCCGATCCTCACGTTCGTGATGGGCGTCGGCGCGTTCCCCGGCGACGGTGTCGAATACGATCCGGTGTTCGTCGGTCGCGTGGCAGAGGCCGGCGGGACGAAGCGCACGCCGACCTGCAATCCGTACGAGAACACGGACGTGAACAACGTCTGCTACTTCCAGGTCACGCCCGGCGCCAAGACCGCCGACCAACTTCGCGAGGAAGCGTTCCAAGCGATCAACACGATCCGCCAGCAGACGCTCGCGTGCGAGTTCCAGATCAAGGCGCCGCCGAGCGGCTTCCAGCTCGACAGCCACGTCGTGACGGTGCGTCAGAAGCTCCCCAACGGATCGACGCAAGTCATCCTCCCCAACGCGTCGAATGGTTGGTCGTTCGACAGCGCCGACGCGCCGACGCGCGTGTTCCTCAACGGGTCGGCGTGCAGCGCCTACCGACAGTCGGGCGGTCAGGTCGAGGTCATCCTCGGCTGCAAGTGACCGCGCGGAACGAGCGGGTCGGTGCGTCGGCCAGCACGCGCGGTCGGCGTTCTGCGCTCATCGGCTGAGCTGAGTGAACCCAGGTAGGTCCGGACCTACGTCGAGTCTGGGTGGTGACGCCCCCGGCCCGGGGGCCGGCGGACCCGATTAAAGCCGGGAGCCAAACCTGCTCCAAAGACGTACACCGATACGAATCAGCCAGAAATTTCCGTGAAGGGCGTCGAGCCGGGGCCGTCCATCCGACAAGACCGTTTCGGCCTGGAGCGTGCAGGTCGTCAAGTGAGCGTTCTCGGCTTATAGATGTGTGGAGAACCGGGCTGCCGCTCGAAGAAGGGACCATCGATGAAGGGCCAGAAGTTGGTTCAGGATGACGAGGTCATCGCGTCGGCGAGTCAGCCGCCCGCGAACCGACCGATCTCGTATCTCCGCTTCAGCATGGATGGCTCGGGCGCGGTCTCCACGCTCCCGCCGCCCCCCTTCGAGAAGGAAAGCGACGTCGCCGAGCTGGAGTGGTGGCTCGAGTCCCATATGAGCCTCGCCGGCGGGCAGCTCTGCGTCGAGCAGGCCACGACCAACGAGGACACCTTCGCCATCGCGGTCTCCCATTGCCTGGAGGGCCTGCGCGACGCGCTCTACGAGATGTACTGCGACACCGCCGACCCGCGCATGCGATCACTCTCGGGCGACGAAGCGCCGCTGGGCCGTTTCGTCCGCGCCGTCTACGCCACCACGGAAGAGATCGTGAGCTTCATGCTCGACAGCGAGCGCGACCGTGCGCGCGCCCACGCGCTCGCGGACAAGCTTCTCGCCCTGCCGTCTCTCGACGCTTCGCGCTGGGTACCTGGCTTGGCGCTCGACTCGCACAACCCGCTGGAGCCGCTCCGCAACCTGTCCAACGACGTGGCCGAGCTTGCGTCGGCGGTCGAGCGACTGTCCACCGTCCTCAAGAACGCCTGAGATCGGACGCGGCTCGAACCAAGCTTCGTCCAATCGTTGGACGTCGGCGGCCGACGACGACGTTTAAGGCACGACGTTGCGGGTTCCGCGGCGCAGGCGTGCTACATGACGCGCCGCGCTGCGTCGCGCTCGCTCCATGGACCGCCTCGTCGTCGTCGGTGCTCGACAGCACAACCTGAAAGACGTCTCGGTTTCCCTGCCGCGCGGGAAGCTCGTGGTGCTCACCGGCCCGAGCGGCTCGGGGAAGTCGTCGCTCGCGTTCGACACCATCTACGCCGAAGGCCAGCGACGTTATGTCGAGTCGCTGAGCGCATACGCGCGCCAGTTCTTGGAGCAGCTCGCCAAGCCCGACGTCGATCGCATCGACGGGCTCTCGCCGGCGATCGCGATCGAGCAGCGTCCGCTCTCCAAGTCGCCGCGCTCGACGGTGGGCACGGTGACCGAGATCGCCGACTACTTGCGGCTCCTCTTCGCGCGTGTCGGCGTCCCGCATTGCCCGAGCTGCGGCAAACGCATCGAAGCGCAGACCGTGCCCGAGATCGTCGACCGCGTGCTCGCGCTCCCGAGCGGCGCGCGCCTCTCGGTGCTCGCGCCCGTCGCGCGCGGACGGAAGGGCGAGCTCAAGCTCGATCTCGAGCGCCTCCGGCGCGAGGGCTTCGTGCGCGCACGCGTCGACGGACAGGTCATCGACCTCGGAGACGACATCGAGCTCGATCGCACCAAGGCGCATGACCTCGACGTCGTCGTCGATCGCATCGTCCTCAAAGACAACGTGAAGAGCCGCCTGACCGACTCGGTCGAGCTCGCGCTCAAGATCGGCGAAGGTCGCCTCCTCGTGGCCGTCGAAGGCGAGGAGCCGTTCTGGCTCTCCGAACGCTTCGCGTGCGTGGACTGCGGGATCTCGCTGCCCCCGATCGAGCCGCGCATGTTCTCGTTCAACGGACCGCACGGCGCGTGCCCGTCGTGCGACGGCCTCGGCTCGCGCGTGGTCGTGGATCCGGAGCGCATCGTGGCCGAGCCGTCGCGCACGCTCCGTGAAGGCGTCGTGCTCGCGTGGGGTCGCCGCGGGACGGTGGCCCTCGCCACGGAGGTCGCGCGCGCGGTCGAGGCGCTCGGCGTCTCGCCCGATACGCCGTGGAGCAAGCTCGCCGACGAAGATCGGCGCGCGATCCTTTTCGGCAGCTCCGGCAAGGCCGACGGCGGCGCCGAGAAGGGCGAAGCTGCCGCGACCAAGTCCACCAAGGCCAAGGGCGCGAAGAAGAAGAAGCCCTACGTCGGCATCGTGCAGCGTCTCGAGGCGCGGCTCGAAGGTGCGGACGGCGATGGCGACGACGACGCGAGCGACAGCGACGACCCCGACGCGTCCGAAGGCGCCGTGGCCGACGACGAGCTCGGTCGCTTCCTCGTCACGCGCACCTGCAGCGCCTGCAACGGCCGGCGCCTCCGCCCCGAAGCGCTCGCGGTCAAGCTCGAGGGCAAGGACATCTCGGACTTGGGTGGAACGGCGCTCCGTCCGCTGCGAGCCTTCGTCGACGAGCTCCGACAGAACGACCAAGTGTTCGGCGCCCGCGACCGCGCCATCGCCGAGCCGCTCCTCCGCGCGGTGGGCTCGCGGCTCGGCTTCCTCATCGACGTGGGCCTCGACTACCTCACGCTCGACCGGAGCGCGCAGACGCTCTCGAGCGGTGAGGGCCAGCGCATTCGCCTGGCGACGCAGATCGGCGCAGCGCTCGTCGGCGTGTTGTACGTGCTCGACGAGCCCTCGGTGGGTTTGCACGCGCGCGACAACGCGCGCCTCCTCGAAGCCCAGGCGCGCCTCCGCGATCTCGGCAACAGCGTCCTCGTCGTCGAGCACGATCGCGAGGCCATCCTCGCGGCCGATCACGTGGTCGACATGGGTCCCGGCGCGGGGGCCCACGGCGGCACCGTCGTCGCAGAGGGCACGCCGGCCGAGATCATCGCCAACCCGCAATCGATCACCGGCCCGTGGCTGTCGGGACAGAAGCGGCTCCCGATCCCCAAGCAGCGGAAGGCGCCGACCAAGCAGGCGGTCTCGATCGTGGGCGCGCGCGCACACAACCTCCGCAACGTGACGGCAGCGTTCCCCGTCGGACTTCTCACGTGCGTGACGGGCGTGTCGGGTAGCGGCAAGTCGTCGCTCGTCGTGGACACGCTGCTCCCGGCCGCGCGCTCCAGCCTTTACTCGGCGACCGCGCCGATCGGCGAGTGCGATCGCGTCGACGGGCTCGATCACATCGACAAGGTCATCAGCATCGACCAAGCGCCGATCGGACGTACGCCGCGCTCGAACCCTGCAACCTACACCGGAGTGTTCGCGCTCCTTCGCGAGCTGTACGCCGGCCTGCCCGAAGCGCGCGCGCGCGGCTACAAGCCCGGTCGCTTCTCGTTCAACGTGAAGGGCGGTCGCTGCGAGTCGTGCAAAGGTGACGGCGTCCTCCGCGTCGAGATGCACTTCTTGCCCGACATCTTCGTCGCCTGCGAGGCGTGCGGCGGCAAGCGCTACAGCCGCGAAACGCTGGAGATCAAGTACCGCGGCCTCTCCATCTCCGACGCGCTCGAGCTCACTGTGGAGCAAGCGCTCGAGCTCTTCCAACCGATCCCCGGCATTCGCGAGCGGCTCGCGGCGCTGACCAACGTCGGTCTCGGTTACTTGCGACTCGGCCAACCGGCGACGACGCTCTCCGGTGGCGAGGCGCAGCGCGTGAAGCTCGCGCGCGAGCTCGCGCGAAAGGCCACCGGGAGCACGCTCTACGTGCTCGACGAGCCGACGACCGGTCTCCACTTCACGGACATCGAAGTGTTGCTCCACGCCATCAACGAGCTCCGCGATCAGGGCAACACCGTCGTCGTGATCGAGCACAACCTCGACGTCGTCGCGTGCGCGGACTGGGTGATGGATCTCGGCCCCGAGGGCGGCGATGGCGGCGGCGAGATCGTCGTCGTGGGCACTCCGGAAGCGGTCGCCAAGTGCGAGCGATCGCACACCGGCCGCTATCTCGCCGACGTGCTCGCGCGCACGGCTTCCGAGCGCCCACCCGAGAAGCGCGCGAAGGGCCGCGGCGGCGACAAATAGAAAGCGGGCCGCTCACCTCGCGGCGAGCGACCCGCCAGACAGCGCGTCTCGTGATCAGAGCTTGGTGGGCGAGGGACCGCCCGGCGGCGGGCCCATCATCGGCCCGGCACCTGGCGGCGGGCCCATCATCGGCCCCGGAGGCGGACCACCCGGCCCCGGCGGGCCGCCGGCCGGCGGGCCGCCCGGACCACCAGGGCCCGGCGGCGGCGGCGGCTTGAGGAGCGAGCCCGGCGCCGGCGGCGAGCCACCCGGCGCGATCGGCGATTCGGTGCTCGCGGGCTTGCTGCGCGTACCGGCGGTGTTGAAGTCGGTGAGCTCCGCGGCGCGCGCGCTCCCGGCGTCGCCAGACGGGATCACCATCTGACGGAAGCCGATGCCGTGATCCGCCGCGTTGGGGTTCCACGGGAGCGGGCGACGGTTGCCCTTCTCGGTGGGCGTCGGCAACGGGAAGATGAGCGACTTGGCCGAGCGGTGCGGGATGTTGCCCGTCATGTGGAAATGGTCTTGGTGAATGTGCCCGTAGAAGACGTGCACGTTCTTCCGCTTCTGGAGGATGGCGATCGCCTTCTCGCCATCCTTCGTGTACCACTCCCATCGCTGGATGCAGTCGAACAGCGGACGGTGAGCGAAGACGATGACCGGCGTATCGGGATGCGTCTTCGCGAGGTCGGCTTCGAGCCACGCGAGCTGCTTGTCGCCGAGGCCGCCTTCGAGGTCGGTGACGTTGTCGAGCGCGACGAAGTGAATCCCTTCGTGGTCGAACGAATAGTAGACGTCGCCGAAGATCTCTTTGTAGGCCGCACCGTCGTCGAGTGACGCGTCGTGCTCGCCGGGGAGGAACTTCAGGTTCTTCACCTTGAGCTCGCTCGTGATCTCCTTGACCGCCTTCAAGCGACGGCGACGCTCGGCGGGATCGTCGGTGGTGTGGCTCAGGTCACCGGTGAACACGATGAAGTCGGGCTGACGCGTCGACGTGTTGATCAGCTTGACGACGTTCTTGAGCGTGACTTCGGACTCGGGGTTCGGCGGGCCCTTGAAGCCGTAGTGCATGTCCGTGAGCTGCAGGAAGAAGAAGTCCTTGAACTGCGGCGCCTTCGCGGCAGCAGCAGGACCGCTCACGTTCACCTGGCCTTCGAACGCGCAGCCCGCGAGGGCCGACGGAAAGACCACTCCCACTCCACTCATGCCCAGAAGCTTCAGTACGTCGCGTCGATTCGTGCCGTCCGACATAGTCCCTCCGCGCTTGCCCGCGTCCACGCGGGTTCTACTGACACCGACCGCGAACGTCGCGCTCGGGTCGTCGATCTACGTCGTCGGCTGATGCGACGACGAGCTGAGGAGCAGCCTGGCCCCCCGAGCGGGGTGAGCGTACGAACCTCTGAGCGCGCGAGCAAAACAATCCGCACGTCTTTCGGTTCAGGTTCGCCGAGTGATCCGCGTACGTCACACGCGCGACGACGAGCACGCTGGAGCGCGACGTCACGCGCTTCGATTCGCGCAGCGTCGGCTGCGAAGCCTCACTTCGCCTTCGCGTTCGAGTAATCCTCGTAATACTCCTCGGGCTCGAGCTCGGCGCTCGTGCGCGGCTTGCGCGAGGTGGGCGCAGGCGTGGCTGCGACGGCCGGCGCCGCAGAGGGAGCCGCAGCGACGGCGGTCGCCGGCGTCGGCGCAACCGGCGCCGGGGCCGCGGTGGTCTTGGTCACCGACGGCGTCTTCGCTGCGTAGACGACGCGCGGTGCGTCGCGCCGTGGCGGCGGCTCGGTCGGTGGGCTCACGCGCGCGGGCGGGTTGTCGGGCACGATGTTCGCGACGGTGGTCGGCGGCGCAGGGGTCGGCTTGGCGGGCACCGCGGTCTCGGTCGGCTTCGCCGCGTTCGTCGCCACCGTCGTGGGAGGAGCGGCCAGCGTGGCGACCGGCGGTGTGGACTGGGTCGTGGTCGACGGTGGGGCGCTCGGGCGGAGCACGAGGAACCCGACGACAGCGGCCGCGAGCACCGCGGGGACGATGAAGATGGCCGCGCCCTTCTTCTTCTCTTTCTCTTCGGCGGGCGGCATGGACGCGACCGCGCGTGCGACCGCGCGCTCGGGCGCCACGGCCGAAGCCGCCACCTCACCATGATCGACAGGACGCGCGCTCGTCGCAGGTGCGACGACCTCCGAGCTCGCGACGAAGGTCGCCGCGAGCGCGGCAGGCGGGGCCGCCGACGGCGCAGGCGCTGCGTTGTCCGCCGCCGACGTCGCCGCGGGCGGAGCCACCTCCGACGGCGCGACCATCGTCTGGGCGAACGCCATCGGCGACGAGATGGGGGCGCGCGTCGGCTCGGCTTTCGCCTCCACCTTCGGTTCCGCGGCGGGCGGCGCGACGGCCGCGATCTTGGTCTCGGAGAGCTTCGCGGGCTCGGCCTTCACCGGCTCGGCCTTCACCGGCTCGACCTTCACCGGCTCGGCCTTCACCGGCTCGGCCTTCGCGACCTCGACCGGCGTCGGCATCGCCTGAACCGAAACGGGCGCGACCTCACCCGCCACCGGCCCGGTGGGGAGGACCGCGTCGGCGCGCGCGAGCGCCGTCTGGAACTCTTGCACCGTCACGAAGCGGTCTTCGCGCGCCTTGCGCATGGCGCGGTTGACGACTTGGATGAGCGAGACGCGAAGCTCGGGGCGAACCGTGCGGAGCTTCGTGGGCTCCATCTCCACGATCGCGCGCGGCAGGTTGGCCGCCGCCATCTTCGCGAACGGCACACGCCCCGCGAGCATGGCGTAGAGGAGAGCGCCGAGCGCATAGACGTCGGAACGCGAGTCGGTGCCCTGCGGACCGAGCATCTGCTCGGGCGCCATGCAGTTCGGTGGCCCGAGGAACCGGCCGAGGCCGTAGCTCTTCGCCCCGTTGAAGAGCGCGACCCCGAAGTCGAGCACCTTCACGAGCTCGGGCTGGTCGCCACCCTGGGGAACGAGGATGACGCTCGTCGGATTCAGGAACCCATGCACGAGACCGCGACTGTGCGCGCCCTCGATCGCGGTCGCGAGCTGGGCCGCGATCGCCACCGCGCGGGGCGCGGCGAAGGGCTCACCCGACTCGAGGACCGCCTCCAAGGTTCGCCCGTTCGGGAAGGCCTCGGTGACGTGGTAGAGCGCGCCGTCCGCGGCGATGCCAGCCTCGATCGATCGCGCGATGTTGGGGAGACCCCAGCTGCCCGCCGCGTGCGCGTCCTCGACGTACTGCTCGGCGAGCGGGCCCGAGGCTTCGATCTCGGGGAGGAGAACCTTCACGCGCGCAGCGGCGCCGCTCTTCACCTCGCGCGCGTCGTAAACGCGCACTTTTGGCGCGGCCGAGACGAGGGCGGTCAGTCGATGCGATCCGAGAACGGCTCCGAGGTACGCGTCCCCCTCTTCGTCGCGGTCGCTGCCCGCGCCCTGCGTCGAATCGCCGTCGCTGAGACCGTTCATCTAACTCTTCCCCTTCCCCTGCTCGTGGCGTTCGCGGGCCGGGTGCGAGCCCGCTGCGCGAGTCCGCACGCTTGAACCTTTAAGTCCGCCCCGTTCGTTAGTGTCACGTGCTTCAACGAAGATGGCAACAAGCCGCGCCGAAGTGAGGGCACACTGAAGGACATCCCCCGCCTTCTCCGCCGAGTGGCGGAGAAGCGGTGCGAGCGCGAGCCCTTCCCGCTGCCATTCTTTCGGCAGGTGACCGGCCTTTCGTGGCATCCTGGGAAAAGTGTCCGTCGTCGAGTGTCGGTCGTGCGGGGCACCGGTCGAGTCTGCAAAAGCCAAGGCCGGGGCGTTCGTCCATTGCGCCAAGTGCCTCGCGCACGAAACGAGCCGCAAGCAGACGCTGCAAATCAAGGCGCCGAATGCCGCGGAGATCGAGGCGGAGCTCGCCAAGGCGGCAGGCGCGGCGACCCCCAAGCGCTCCGACGTCGAGACCGAGCAACAAGAAAAGGCCGCCGGCGGCTCGGTCCGACTCGGCGGTGTCCGTCTTCGCAAAGTCGCAGCCAAAGGACGGTCGACGCACGGCCCGGTCACCGAAGAGAACGTCAGCCGACCGCGCCACCCCGACGAAGACGACGACGACGCCGCCGTCTCCGGTGAATGGGAGCGGCCCAGCACGCCCAGCTCGGGGGTCGAGGAAGCGAGCCCACCCACGCCCGAGCCTCCGGCCGAGGCTGCGCTCGGCGGCGACGAGCTCGAGCTTCCGTTGCGGAACAGCCTCTCACCTTCACGCACTGCCGCCCCCGAAGGTGCGCGACCGGTGATCGCAGGAGCGGCCAGCGCGGCCGCACCGCTCGTCTTGGACATCGAAGAGGCGCCTCGAGAGGTCCCGGCGACCAAGGCGAAACCGGCCGGGGCGAGCGCGACCCCGAGCGAGGTGAAGCTCGAGCTCGCGGTGACTGCCCCCTCCACGCCGAAGCGCGCTAGCGACCCCGCGATCTCCACCCCGGCGCGCGCGAGCGACCCTGCGATGGCCACGCCGGCTCGCCCGAGCGATCCGGCGATGATCGGCGCGCCGCGCGCGAGCGATCCGGCGATCGCGGGGTCGGATTCGGCCCGCGCCATCGCCGCGGCGCGCCGCTCTTCGCCGTCGCTCACCGAGGAGACGCCGGTCACCGAACGCACCGCGCGCACGCAGCTCCAAGCGGCGGCGGGCGGCCGACGCTCACGCGCCGTGTTCCTCGTGGTGGGCGGCGTCGTGCTCCTCGCCGTCGCAGCGACGGCGATGCGCACGGCGATGAGCCGCAGCGCGCTCGTGGAATCGGAAGCGGCAGCGGCTCCCTTCAAGGGCGCTGGCTTCACGGAAGCGGAGCGCTCGCCTTGGAGCGGCGCCGACGCATTGACGACGAGCGTGCCGGCGGGCGCGTGCGCGGTCGCGCTCGCGGGCGCGAGCGGCAAGGCCACGAGCATCGTATTGACGCGGGGATCACGCACGATTGAATCGGCGGGGCCCATCGGCTTCTGCACGTGCGGCGAAGAGACCGTGTCGCTCCGTGCTGGTGCTGGCGGCAAGAGCGTGCGGCTCCTCGTCACCGAGGCGATTCCGTTCGGGAGCACGTTCGGATTCGCCACTGGGCCGGCGCGCACTGCGCTGGTCGACACTTGCGGGAGCGAGGGCGGTTCGCGATGCGCGTGCCTGCCGGAGCAAGTCGATGCTTGGCTCGCCTCGCACGCCGAGGGCTCCGCCCCCGAGGTGAGCGTGCCTGCTCCTGCTTTCGTGCCCGCGGATCTGCGCGGCGCCGGCTTCGACTCGGCCAAGCTTTCGGCCGCCGGCGCACCGCTCGTCCCCGTGCGGGTGGGGAACGGAGAATGCGCGGTGGTGGCGGCGGACCCAGGAGATTCACTCGGCCTGTGGCTCACCGGCGGCGCCTCGGGGTTGGCCACGGCGCCCGGATTACTTGCACTCTGCAGCAAAGACGCGCGCTCGTTCGGTGTTCGGCACACGGGCCGAGGCACGGTCGCGGTCCTCCGAGCGGACGCGGCGAAGGTGGGCGGACGACTCGGCCTCTCCGCACTCGCCACCAGCGCGCGCGTTCCGTTGCGCTCGTGGGTCGAAGCCTCGGACGTGACGTGGGACGCGGAGAACGCGCTCCTCGCCGCGCTCACGACCGGCAAAGTGGAGCGCTTCGAAGGCGGCAATCGCCTCGCGCCCGAGGCGCGCCTCCTCGCATTCTCGTTCGAGCCGGGCGCGAGCACGTTCGCGCCGCCGCCCGGCGTCCATTGCGCGGGGACGAGCGGCGAGCTCCTTCTTTGCGCGCAGCTCGAGACGCACTCGTTCGGACAGGTGCGCGCCGCGCTCGGCGCCGGCCCGCAGCCCGTGTGGCTCAAGCCCGCGACCCAGAGCAAGGACCCCGCGGCGAGCGCGGCCGTCGCGGGAGCGATCCGCTTCGCGGCGCGTCTCCGCGCGCAAGGCTACGAGCTGACGATCCTCGAAGGCGTGAAGGAGCTGGCGACGGGCGCCGACGTCCTCGGGCGCGCAGGCGACGACGCTGTAGTCGCGATCACGGTCCAGAGCACGCCTCCGTTCGTGGTGCCGCTCGTCGCCGAAGGGGGCGCCCCGTGGACGCTCGAGGAGCCGGCACGGCCGATCCCGATCACTCCGGGAATCCACCTGGTGCTGAAGGGCGTCGTCCCGCCGTCGAGCGACCTCGAGGCGCGACGCACGGCGGTGTTCAGGCGCGCCGGCAAGCCCTGACGCGCGCGGGCTTGCCTCGCGCACAAAACACGACGACGCGGCGCAGGGATCCCTGGCCGCGTCGCGCGAATGCGGTGAGCGGAGCGCTCAGCCGAACTCTTTTTCTCGGTGCTCCTGATCCTCTTTGCAACGGATGCAGAGCGTGGTCTCCGGACGCGCTTCGAGGCGCTTCACCGAGATCTCCTCGCCGCACTCCTCGCACACGCCGAACGTCCCCTCGTCGATCTTGGCGATGGCCTTGTTGATCTTGTCGAGGAACGCCTTCTCCCGGCCGCGCAGACGGAACGTGAACGACTGGAGGTACTCGCTGGAGGCGAGGTCCATTTCGTCGGGGAGATCGTTGGCGTCGAGCGCCATGTCCTCCTCGAGCGTCTGCTTCGCCTTTTTGACGATCTCGTCGCGCTTTTCGGTGAGGAGGGTCTTGAACTTCTTGAGCTGAGTCTTGTTCACGCCTTCGCTCCCAGGCTCTCGCGGTTGGCCGCGAATCGAAGAGTCGATGCTTCGGGATTCTGAGGGCCAGGTAAAGCGAAAACGGTTCGTCGTTCGCGCCTCCCGGTCCCCGAGGGGCCAAGCACCGTAAGCACCGCGATCGGATCCGTCAACGGGACGATGCACGGTCCCGACGAATCAGCCTCGGGATCCCCGGCTTCGGGAGGCCCGAGACGGGAGGTCGCGCAATGTACGCGTCGCCGCCGGCATACGGCAGCGCGGCCCGGGCTTGCCGTCGGGCCCGCCATTCGATAGCGACGTGGGCATGTCGCAGTTCGTGCTCGGCGTCGACGAGAACGGTCTCGGTCCCCGGCTCGGCCCGCTCCTCGTGACCGCGGTGGCGCTCGAGACGGCGAGCGGCGCCGAGCGCGCCGCGACGCGGAAACCGAGCGCGGCGCTCGCGGCCCGGCTCGGCGACTCGAAGGCGCTCGTGAAATACGGCGGCTCGTCGCTCGGCGAAGCGTGGGCGCGCGCCATCGCCGCGCGACTCGGCAGGCCCGTGCCGACGGATCCCGACGCGCTCCTCCGCGGCTTTCTCTTGGACGGCGACGCGGTGCTCCGCGCGCGCTGTCCGGCCGACCACGAGCGCCAGTGCTGGGGCGTCGAGGACGAGCGCTTCACGTCCGACGACAACGCCGTCGCGCAGGCCGAGCGTGATCTCGCTCGCCTCGAGAAGCGCGGGCTCCAGGTGCGCGCGGTGCGCGTGGCGATCGTGTGCACGGAGCGCTTGAACGACGCGGCCCGACGCGGCGTCTCACGCTTCCAAGTCGACCTCCATGCGATGGAGCGCCTGGTCCTCGCGCTCCGCGCCGAGCTCGGCGCAGACGTGACGGCGATCTGCGGCAAGGTCGGCGGCTACGATCGCTACGGCGACGCGTTCGGACCGCTCGGCGGCCGGCTCCACGTCGCACTCGCCGAAGGCCGCGAGCGGAGCGAGTACCGATTCCCGGGCGTGGGCACGCTGGCCTTCGTGCGCGACGCCGACGACAGCCACCTCGTCGTGTCGCTCGCGTCCTTGGTCGGCAAATGGGCGCGCGACATGCTCATGTACCGCATCGTCCGCTATCACCGCGAGACGCACCCCGACCTTCCCGACGCGAGCGGCTACCACGATCCGGTGACGGCGAAGTTCGTCGCCGCGACGGCGCTCACGCGAAAGGCGCGCGCGCTTCCCGACACGTGCTTCGAGCGGGAGAAAGCGGCGATCGCGCGGCCGTCGCCGGACGCGGGCCGCGCGGCCGGGCCGATCACTTGAAGAGCGGCTTCGCCTTCGCGATCTTCTCGTCCTTGGAGAGGCGGACGCTCGCCTGCTTGTCGAGCGGCTGGCCCGCCGCGATGACGAGCTCTTCGTCGCCGAACGCGATCACCTGCGCGCCCTTGCGCGCGTAGACCCACTCGGTCTTGGGGGTCTCTCGGACGCCGCCGTTGACGACCTGCAGCGCCTCGTCGCCGAGGCCCGCGACCGGGAGCGCGCCGGGCTTGGCTTTGATCGCCTTCATGGCCTCTTTCGCGGCGGCCTCGCCGTCGAGCGCGGCCACGAGCACGCGGTATCGCTTCTCGCCGTCCTTGTAGTAACCGATGGCCGCCGGCGCGAGGCCCTTGATGCCCATCGCGTCCTTGGGCGCGAAGGACACGCCGAGCGGGACGAGGTTGGCCTCGGGCAGCGACTTCACCGGCGCAGGCTTCTCGGAGTTGCCGGTCAGACGATCGGTGATCGCCTTGGCGAGCTGCGGCAAGATCGCCTCGCTCGACTTGACCATCTTGGCGGGCGTCTCCTGCTCGTTCATGTACGTGAGCTCGACGAGGTAGTTGCCGCGCCACGCGTACGCGCGACCGCCGCCCATCGCCGCAGCGCCCACCGCAGTCACCGCCTTCGGGGCTTCCGGGGCCGTGGGATCGGCGTCGGCGATGACGCGCTTCGTGAACATCCCGTAACCGCCGCCGTCGGTCTCGAATTGCGAGAGAACGATCTCCACCGTGCCGGCGCCCTGCGCGCCGCCATCGACGTAGCGGAGCGTGACCACGCGCGTCAGACCGTACTGCTTGTAGATCTCGCACTCGCCGTCGAACGCGGTCGTGCAGACTGCATCCATCGACAGCTTCGCCTTGGCGCCGTAGGTCTTCACCGCGCCGGCCGCCGAGTCGACGCAGAACGTCCCCACCGTCTTGGGGAAGAAGCCGGTGCTGATGGGATCGTCGATCGGCGCGGCGTTGGCGCAACCGCCGGCCTTGGCCACGGCGGCCGACGGCGGCGGCGGCGGCACATCACCGCCGGGGCCCTGCGGCGCCTCGTCCTTCTTGCACCCGAGCACCAACGTGGAGAGAGCGAGCGAAAGGCCAACAAAGCGGAGACGCCCCATCTGCATGGTCGCTCTCTACCACACCTCCCCTGCCCCACCGAGGTCCGCAGGTTTTTCACACGCCTTGCAAATGGTTTCCGCGGGGTGGGTCGTCCCCCTGCTGCCCCCGCATGAAACGCCCGTCCCCACCTTGAGAGGGCCCAGGTACGGGGCTTGCTCGAGGGGCCTGGGCCAAGACCGTCCAAGGGGTCGGCGCGCCCTCTCTCCTCCACCGACATGAGCTCCAACCACCAGACGACGCAGCTGATCCGAGCCCGCTGGGCCCGCGCGCGCGCGCGTGGCTTCACGCTGATCGAGCTCCTCGTGGTCGTCATTCTGATCGGCCTCCTGGCGGTCATGGCCGTGCCGTCGATGAGCGCGGCCCAGATGGACCGTCACGTGTACGAGGACGCCGCCAACATCCAGGACATGATCCGCGACGCGCACGCCCGCGCCATCGGCCGTGGTGGCGCCACGATGGTGATGCTGTCGACCAAGTCCACCAACGGGACCTTCGTCAGCTACGAGATGCGGGCCGACGTCGACGGGGGGCAGAACCTCCCGCTCACCGGCTGCAAGGCGCCGACGAGCTGGCTCGACCTCAAGAACTTGAACGCGATCACCGTCGCATCCATCGACAACGACTACGAGCAGAGGAACAACATCAAGGCGACCATCGTCGGACCGGATGGCAAGGCCACCGACGAGGCGTACCTCTGCTTCACGTCCGCCGGCCGCACCTTCTACTCCACGTCGCGGTCGTTCGAGGGCGAGACGACGATGGCCGCCGCGATCCGCATCCAGGTCGCGCACTACGCGGCCTCGAGCGGCACCGAGACCATCGGCATCGTTCGCAACGTGCTCGTGCCTCCGTCGGGCGCGGCGCGCGTCGTCTCGGGGGCGCCGTGACGCGAGGTCCCATCACCGCACGCGCGAAGCGCGGATACACGGCGGTCGAGGTGCTCGTCTCGCTCTCGATCGTGCTCATCGGCGCAGCCGGCGTCATCAGCATGCAGCGCGGCGCGATCCAGGGAAACGTGGACGCGCGGCGGATGGACATGGCGAGCGCGATCGCGCGCCAGTGGGTCGAGCGGCTCCGCGCCGACTCGATGCTATGGACCCTCCCCGCGGCGCGTAATCCTGCGTCCAACTTCGGTAACGCTCTCCTCCTCCAAAAGGCGGACATCGCCGCGCAGGCGCAGTGGTTCCGCCCCGATCAACGGCTCGGCGGCGCGCCGTACTGGAGCCCCGGCATGGATGCGCTCGGCGCGGACGTCGCAGCGGGCGACCTCGGCGACGACAAGAACCGCTACGCCCTCTTTTGCACCAACGTTCGTCTCACCTGGCTCGTGCAGGACTCGATGATCCGCGCCGACGTGCGCGTCTTCTGGCCGCGCGGCGTCGCCGCCGCGCCCGACCCGCACTTCTGCGGGCAGGATCCGGCAGCGACGATCGAGACCCAGACGGACGCCTATCACTTCGTCTACGCGACCACCGCCATTCGGAGGAACGCGCTTCCATGATCCCTGCCGCTCGCCCCGTGCTCCCGAGGCTCCGCGCCCGTCGACGGCGCGCGCGCGGAGGCTTCACGCTCGTCGAGCTCTTGGTCTCGCTCGTTGCGGGCCTGCTCGTATCCCTCGCGGTCGTCGCGCTCTCGCGCGAGGCGACCTACTCGTTCCACGAAGAGATGCGCTCCGCCACCGCGGAGATGTCGGTCCGCACCGCGCTCGATCGGCTCAAGGCCGACGTGCAGCGCGCGGGCTACATGGCCACCGGCAACGTCCTCACCGACGTCCACATCCCGCTCGATCAGCGCGACGGCAATCACGTGCCGGCGGGCGCGCCGGCCAACCTCGCCAACCTCGCGGGCATCAACTACCACGCGAAGGGCTCCAAGACGCAGACGCCGCTCTCCTCGGCCGGCGACAACGCGCTCGAGCCCGACTCGATCGATCTCACCGGCAACTTCACGTCGACCGACGCGTACGTCGTGTCCCGTCTGGCCGGCGGCAAGGGTTGCGCGGGCCCGCGCCTCTACTTCTCGATGGACTCGGCCGCGACCTACCGCGTGATGACGTCGAGTGACCCCGACGCCACGCTGCGCGACATGTTTCAGCCGGTGAAGGGCGAGTCGTTCCTCGTGCGCATCGCCGACGACCTCGGCCGCCACGAATTCGTCTATGGCTGCAAGGCGCAGACGGCCGGCTGGAGCAAGGCCGAGGGCGCGTGGGTGGAGCTCGCGGCGTCGGCCTCGTACCTCGAACAGGCTTACGGGTTCGTCGATGGACGCATCACCGTCAATCCGGTGCAGACCATCCGCTGGGAGATTCGGCCGCTCGCCTCGAGCGACACCACCTACGCGGCGATCGCGACCGACCCGGCGTCCGGCGACGGCGGCGTGTCCAAGAAATACAACCTCGTGCGCTCTTGGCTCAGCCAAGACAACACCCCCATCGGCCCGGCCGAGGTGGTGGCCGAGTACGCCGTCGACCTCAAGTTCGCCTTCACGGTCGATCTCGGTGACTACGCCGGCACCGCGGCGGCACCGGACTTCCGTTCGTTCGCGTTCGGCGCCGACGACAACAAGACGTACGTGGCGGGGGTGACCGGTACGGCACGCCCGGAGCGCGTGCGCGCGGTACGCGTCCGCTTCTCGTCGCGCGCGGCGGTGCCGGATCGCAACGAGGATCAGCGCCTCGAGAAGAACAACTACACGATTCGGTACTGCCTCGACGAATCCGGCTGCTCCTCGGGCAGCCGCTCGTGGGCCCGGGTGCGCACCGCCACCACCGAGGTCGCGTTGCCCAACCAAGCGAGGAATTTCTACTGATGGGCCCGCTCGCGCTCGCCAAACGAAACGTGCGTGCACGCCGCCGAGAGCGCGGCGCCGTCATGTTCATCGTGGCGATGACCCTCGCGGTGCTCGCGGCGATGGGCATCTACGCGCTGCGGTCCGCGTCGATGGAGGTCCGCGCGAGCGGCTTCTCGAGGCAGTCCGCGCAAGCTCACTACCTGTCGGAGTACGGCGTCGTCGCTGCGGCCGAAACCATCAACGCCGACACGGCGGACCTCCACCTCGGCCTGATGATCAACTCCGCGCGACGCGACACGAACTGCATTTCGCTCCCCAACGTCGACCTGTCCGATCCGAACGTGTCGGTGACCGCCAAGGCGTGCCGACGCATGGGCGCCTCGGAGATCGCGCAGCAATTCCTCGCCTCGAGTCAACAGGCGTTCCCGGCCACGAATCCCTTTGGACCTTTCGCCCTCACCGGCGACTTCTTCGTCGAGATCACCGACCCGTTCCAGCAGCAACCGCCCGAGGGCTTCGGTCTCGATCTCGGTATGTGCTTCACCTCCATGACCGTCGCCGCGTTCGGCATCGCGCAGCCGCTCGGTCCAGGTGGCGCCGACGCCGGTCCGGGTGTTGCTTACTACTCCAACGTTGGGCTCGAGCTCGCTCGCTCCAGGATCACCGCCGGTCCCATTCGGCGCTGCCGCTGACGGGAGAGGAATCATGACGTCGCACCTTTCCGAACAGCTCATCATCAAGGGAGCGCCTCGCCGCGGAGCGCAGCGCTCGCGCGCGCGCCTCGCGACCGGGATCGCCGCGGCGATCGCGCTCGCGTTCGGCGTCATGCCGAACGTCGCCAGCGCGCAGCAGATCGACGTCTCGCCTCCTCTGCCGAACGTCATGCTGCTCCTCGACACCTCGGGTTCGATGGAGAAGAACATCGACGGAACCACGGCCAAGTGCCAGGCGCTCGGAACGCCGTCCGACCCGAACCGTTGGGGCCAAGCCGTGCAGTCGCTCACCGGCGGCATCGCGCCGTACTTCTCGTGCGTGAGCATGTCGCGCGCGACCGGCACGCAGTTCGAAGAGGAGTACACGATCAACGGCAAAGCGCCGTACGACATCAACTACTACCTCCCGTTCTCACGGCCCGCGGCCCTCACCGCGGCCAACGAAGCCTGCGTCGTGAGCCCGATCGCCCTCCCGGGCGCCACCGCTCCCGACGGCGTCGGCAAGACCACGCCCAAGGCGCTCGGCGGCGCGGCGACCGACTTCGACGGCGCGATCGACTCGCGCGTGCTCGGCACCGCCAACTCCTGCCAGTTCACGCAGCTCTCCAACGGCGCGCTCGATGGCGCACGCGATCTCATTCGCTTCGGCCTCATGACCTTCGACTCGGACGTGCTGCCGGGCGTGGGCATCACGCCGGGTGCGACGATCACCGTCGGCCCGAGCCCGTTCGCTGGCCTCTGGAGCTACTTCCCTGATTGGAACAAGGTCGGCGGCGCGAGCTCGGCCTTCGGTCGACCGTACAACTGCCTCAGCGATCAGCTCTTCGAGGTCGGCGCGCGCAACCCCGCCGCCCCGCCGTGGGAAGGCCGCCTCATTGGCGTGCCGGGCAATTCGAACGCCACCATCGACGACATTCGGCAGCAGAACGATCGCATCCAGGTCGCGATCAACGCGATGCGTCCGTACGGCGCGACGCCGATCGCCGGCATGATGGACGACGTCAAATACTACTACTGGGGCGATCCGACCGGCCCGGAGAAGACCGACGTCTACGTGCAGGGTGGCTGCCGCGACGAGTACATCATCCTGATCACCGACGGCGCGCCCAACCTGGACGCGCGCCCGCAGTGCAGCCCGGAGGGACCGACACCTCCGAACGGAAAGTGCCCGTTCCGCCTCCCCGAGGAGATCGCCGGCCAGCTCGCGGCCGGCAACGACGGCTCGCTCTCCGGCAAGAAGGTCCAGACCTACGTCATCGGCTTCGCCGTCTCGAAGATCGAGGACGACACCCCGATCGAGTGCGAGACGCTCGCCGCCAACAAGGCGCAGTTCGACTCGGTGTGCGCCGACCCGACCAAGCAGGCGCTCTACGGCGCGTGCTGCACGCTCGAGAAGATCGCCGTCGCGGGCGGCACCGAGAAGGCCTACTTCGTCAAAACGCAGCAGGACTTGAGCTCGGCGCTCGCCGACATCATCTCCCGCATCGGCCGCAAGATCACGACGCGTACGGTCCCCGCGTACTCGCCGCAGATCGCCGACGTCACCAACGATCCGACGAAGCCCATCACCAACGCGGCGCTCTTCCTCTCGGCCTTCACGCCGAGCCCCGGTGAGGCGTGGCGCGGCACCGTCCAGCGCACGCGCTACGTGTGCAACTCGAGCTTCCAGCTCGACGCGCCGAAGTACGACCCGGCAGCGGGTGACGACTTCGCGCAGAACTTGAACAACGGCTCGGGAGGAAAGCTCTCGGAGCGACGCTTCGCGGTGATCGAGCCCAAGGCGCTCCCGAGCGGACAGACCAACCCCACTGGCACGATCCGGCCCTTCGTGGCGTCGTCGGGCGACGGCGTTCCGGTCTATTCGGCCGACTCGTACGCGCCGCTCGCCGCCGCGGACGCCATCCCGAAGCTCACTTCGACGTCGCTGAAGATCCAGGCGCACGACTGCCCGAACCAACTCAACAACGCTTGGCTCACCGCCGACGCGTGCAAGCAAGTCGCGCTCGACTTCGCCTTCGGCTCGGCCACCAGCGTCTCGATGCCGGCCGGGTTCGCTCCCTTCGTCTCGCGCGCGAAGAACGCGTTCGGTGACATCTTCCACGCGACGCCGACGGTCGTGGGACCGCCGAACGCCCTGATTCGCGACGACACGTACCAGAAGTTCGCGTCGCTCCACAAAGACCGCCCCACGGTCCTCTACGCGGCCACCAACGACGGGCTCCTCCACGCGTTCGACACCGGCGTCGCCGCGCTCGAGCGGAACGAGCTTTGGTCCATGGTGCTCCCCGCCGTCCTCCCGAAGCTGATCGGCGTCTACCCGGCCGGTCACACGTTGATGCTCGACGGCGCGCCCGTCGTGAAGGACGCCGTGTGGGACCGCAAGTCGAGCGAGCTCACCGACGAGACCAAGTGGCACACGACGCTCGTCGCCGGCTTCGGCCAGGCAGGGCGCGGCTACTACGGCGTCGACGTCACCGATCCGCGCCGCCCCGACGGCGAGCCGCCGGGCGCGGGCCCGACGTTCCGCTGGCAGCTGACCGACATGCCCCCGGAGCCGATCGGCGGCGCCACGAAGCAGATCTTCGGCGCGCGGAGCGCGACGCCGGCCATCACGACCGTGTTCGCGGATCTCGGTGGCTCGGGCGGCGCTCGCGAAATCGGCGTCGCCATCCTGCCGGGCGGCATCGAGAACGGGCCGTACGGCTCGACGGCGTGCGATCGCGCCAACACCGATCGCTCCAAGGACGCGGGCCCCACGACCGACGTCGGCTACGCGCCGCGCGCGAAGGTACGCTGCTGGGCTGCGCCCGGAGCGAACGTGCCCGGACGATCCGTTTCGATCGTGCGCCTCGACACGGGCGAGATCCTGCGAACCTTCATCCGCGCGGATGATGCGCCCAAGGCCCTCGTCGACGCGTCGCGCGTGACGGACACGCCGCTCGACTCTCCGATGACCGGTGTACCGGTCGTCTATCCGCCGCAGGTCGGCGCGGTCGCGCAAAAGGTGTTCATCGGCGACGCCGACGGGACGCTCTGGCGATTCGATTTGACGTCGAAGGATCCGTCGCAGTGGAAGGGTGAGCTCTTCTTCGACACCGTGAACCAGACGGTCGACACCTCCGGCACCGCGTGGGCCAACGGCCAGCCCATCGTGGTGCCGCCGGTCGTGGCACTCGATCGCAACGGCAACCTCGTCGTCGAGGTGGCCACTGGTGATCAGGACGTGTTCACCGCCACCGGGAAGAACTACCTCTTCTCGCTCTCCGAGCGCCTCTCGTCGGAGACGGTGCCGAAGCTCCGCTCGGTGCCGAACTGGTACCTCGGGTTCTCGAACGGCGAGCGCGTGTCGGGACCGATGGCCGTGTTCGACGGCATCCTCTACTTCTCCACCTTCGCGGCGGCCGAAGCGACGGCGATCTGCTCCGGTGGGTTGCCGAAGGTGTGGGGCCGCGACTTCATGACGCCCGACGACCCCTCGATCCTCTCGAAGGGCGGCGTGCGACGCCTCAACCCGGCGAGCGCGAGCCCGGTCCCCGACTACATCGATCCCGGGTTCACCGGGAAGATCATCCCGGGCGTGTCCATCAACGTGACGCCCACGTGCGCGAACACCTCCATCTCGTCTCTCGATCCGTACGTGCCGGGATCGACGCACTACTCGGTGAGCAACGTGAACTCCGGTAGCCCGTCGCTCCTCGCGCAGGTCGGTGGTCAGGACGCGCAGGGCCGTCCGCTCAAGCTCGAAGTGGCCCTCCCCAAGCCGCGCACGCCGACGTCCGTCGACGCGTGGGCCGCCGTCGTCGAGTGATTGGGCGAGCGAGCATGCGGCTCCGATCGAGCCTCGCCCTCACCTTCGCCCTCATGAGCGCCGTGCTCATCGCGGGCGCGGGCGGTTGTGCGCGAAAGGAAGACCCCATCGTGCAGCGGCCGGTCGTCGACGCCGGCGCCCGCGCGAAACCGGTCGATCACCTCGCTCCTGGCGAGCTCGTCGAGGGTAGCGAGAAGGCATTCGGGCTCGTGCTCCCCAAGGTGATGAAGGTGGAGCGCTCGTTCGACGACGTCGTGTTCGCCATCGGCCTCGCGCCCGTCGAAGCGCTCTCGAAGTACGTCGAGGCCCACGTGCGCGACGGCACCGTCAAAGACACGGCCGACGGCCGCGTGTTCGACAAGGTCAAGGTGCCTGGGGAGACCAAGCTCCTCAAGATCGTGATCTCCCCGCCACCGCTCGGCGGCGGCACCCGCCTCCAGGTGCGCGACGTCACGCCGCCTCCGCCGAACGACAACCTCCCCGACGAGGAGGCCCGCTGGCGCGCCGTGGGCCTCAAGCCGAACGGCGAGCCGCTCGATCGCACCAAGCTTCATTGACGTCGCCGTCGCGCTTGCCAGCGCGGCCGAGGTTCGCTCTCCTTCTTGCATGCGCGCGCACGGTGTCTTCGTGGGTGGGACCCACGTCCAAAACGCGAAGACCAAGGAGCCGTTCTTCAGCCTCGATCTCGTCGACGCCGACCTCGGGGGCGACGCCGACGCGGAGAGCGCTGGTGCCGCGCGCACGCGGCGGATTCCCCTCACCTTCCTCGCACACGGATTCACCGTGCGCCCTGGACAGCCGAACGTCGCTGCGGTGTTCGAGAAGAAGGGACCGGGCGGTGCGCTCGTCGATCTCGCGGAGGGGACGCGGCTTCGCGCGATCGACCCGCTCCCCGGTTGCGCGTTCTACGGTCACGGCCAATACGGTGAAGGCGGCGATGTTCTCTACTGCGTCGAGAGCGAGCTCGCCACGCGACGCGGGCTCCTCACGGTGCGCGACGCCACCGACTTCCGCGTGCTCGAAGAGGTGCCGACCTTCGGACAGAGCCCGCACGACTGCGTGTTCGTCGACGCGCACACACTCGTCGTCACCAACGGCGGCGGCCCCATCGATTCGAGCGAGCCCGGTTGTGTCACCATCGTCGACGTGAAGGCGCGCAAGCTCGTCGAGCGCCTCGACGTGACCGATGGACGCATCAACGCTGGGCACCTCGCCGTGCGCGACGCGGGGACGTTCGCGGTGAGCTCGGCCCCACGCGATGGCCTCCCCGCGACGACGTCGTCCGGCGGCGTGAGCTTCCGGTGGTCGGGTGGCGCGTTCGCGCGTGCGAGCGCCGGCGACGACGTGACCGCGCGCATGCTCGGAGAATCGCTGAGCGTCGCGCTCGACCGTCGAAGCGACGTGGCCGTCGTGACCAACCCGTGGGGGGATCTCTTGACGCGCTGGGACGCGCGGGAGGCGCGCCTCCTCGAAGCGCGATCGATGGAGTTCGTGCGAGGCGTGGCGATGACGCTCGACGGAGCTCACTTCGTCTTGGCGCACGGCAAGATGCCGACCTTGAGCCTCTTCACCGCCGACGGGCTCCGCCCAGTCCGATCGGTCGCGACTGGGGTCGTGAGCGGCTCTCACGTCTACGTGTGGGCCCCGCCCGGCTGACCCGCCCAGGGGGCGCCCTGCCGTCGTCCTGGGTTAAGAATCGCCCAGCCCAGATCGGTTGCACCTCACGTGCATCCAAGGAAACTGCCGCAATTCACGTGAGATAGCTGTTGTCTCCGATGGCATACACTGTGCTCCCTGGTCATCTCACGAGCCCCTCCGCGGCTCGGGAGGATTACGACCATGCGTACGAAGTGGCTTTCTTTGGTGGCTGTGGGCGTCCTGACCGCGTTGACGGCTGCGTGCAGCTCGAGCGAACAGACCGACGACGAGAACTCGGGGGACGAGCTCGACGCGAAGAACCTCGGAGCCGGTACCTTCGGCCTCGAGAAGGGTGAGATCGCGCTGACGCTCGACGACGGCCCGGGAGCGCGGACGGTCCAGCTCGTCGACTATCTCCGTCGCGCCGACGTCAAGGTCCCGGCGACGTTCTTCGAGGTCGGAAAGAACGCGGCGGCCAACCCCGCGTGGTCGAAGTACATCGCCGACCACTCGGCGGAAGTGCCTGGTGGCCTCATCGTGGCCAACCACTCGCTCACGCACACCGACCCGCTCCCCAAGCAAGGTGTGACGGGCTCGATCAACGAGATCATGGAGGCCGACAAGATCCTCACGGCCAACATCGCGGCGTCGCAGGCGCAGTTCGATCACGTGATCCCGATGTTCCGACCGCCGTACGGCGCGTTCACCGCGCTCGGGGCAGCCAACGTCGAGAAGGTCAACAACGCTGGCGCGAGCAAGTACGTCGGTCCGATCTTCTGGGAAATCGGCGGCGAGCTCGCGAACGGCTTCTCGGCGGACTGGGCCTGCTGGGGCAAGGCCGGCATGAGCCTCGACGCTTGCGCGAAGGGCTACGTCGCCGAGGCGAAGGCGCGCGGCAAGGGCATCATGCTCTGCCACGACGTCCACAACAAGACCGTGGAGATGTTGACCGGCGAGCGGCTCGACGCGACCGGCAAGCCCCAACCGATCCCTGGCTACGTTGGCCTCATCAAGCAGCTCAAGGACGCTGGCTTCAAGTTCGTCTCGCTCCGCAAGAACGACGCGGCCGTTCATGCGTACGGAGTGCAGCAAGACCAAGCGCAGGCGCAGAACGCGCAGATCAACGCGACGGCCGACATCGCCGACAACGGGACGATCACGGTGACGTACGACGTCGCCGCCGTCGGCGGCGCGAAGGGCGTCGTCTCCTTCGACCGCGCCCCGACGCCGCAAGAGATCGCCGCCGCGAACGGCAAGGGTGGCACCATCACGAAGAGCGGCCTCGGCGCGGGCCAGCACGTGGTCTACGTGAGCTCGATCGGAGCCGACGGAAAGGTCGCCCTCGAGCGTCGCTTCAACCTCATCGTGCCTTCGGTCCTCGACGATCCGAACGACGACGGCGAGGGCAACGCGTGCTCGAACTACAAGAACCTGACGGCGGTCCGCAAGGACGGCGGCACGGCGGGTCGTCCGTTCAAGGTCTTCATCAAGCAGGTGCCCTGCGGCAAGCCCTACATCGATAGCAAGGGCGTAGAGCACCCGATCTACACCGCGGTCCCGAACGAGTGCTACCTGTACAATGGCACGGCGAAGGTCGCGGCCGTCGCCGGCACCAAGACCGCAGCCGTGAAGTCGAACGGCGGCGACGAGTGGAGCGTCCAGTACGACCTCGGCTTCGCGTCCGACGCCAACGACAAGAGCAAGCTGAGCCTCATCATCGAGACGGGCAACGGCCACATCGTGACGGGCAAGCGCCACGGCTTCCCGGGCTCGAACCGCGAGGTTCCCTTCCACGAGACCTCGGTCGACTGCGAGAACGGTATCTGGCGCGGCGTCCTCGGCACCGAAGAGTTCCTCTTCCGTTCGCCGACGGCCGACGAGCCCGAGTACGAGGACCGCTGATCCAGCGACCTTCGGTCTGGCTCTGACCCACGCCTCCGACCCAAACGGTCGGAGGCGTTTTACTTTCGAGGCCGCGTGAGAGCGTTGGTCACCGACGGCGGCGGAGGATCGACTTGACGGCGGTCAGGTCCGCAGCGCCAAGCTCGCGCAGCACGAGGAGGAGGAGCAGGTAAATCGTGGCGACGCCGAGCGCGGCGAACGGCGCGAGCGCGCGACCGACGTCGGGGAGACGCGCGCCCGCGCTGGCCACGATCGCGACGGCGACGAAAACGCGAAGCGCGGTGCCGAGCGGAACGAAGGCACCCGCCACGCGGCGAACGACCACTGCCGCGAGCGCGAGCGCGGCGAAGAGACCGAGTGACGTCGCCGTGGCGGTTCCCACGAGCTGCGGAGCACCGAACGCCGCGTGCTGAGCGAACGCGAAGCAGGCGGCGCCGACCAAGACGAGGGCTGCTCCGCTGAGGGCGACGCTGCGCCGCTCTTGTCCGAGGCTCACGAGCACCGTCGACGCGACGCCGAACAAGGCGAATGCGCCCTGCCCCACGGCGAGCACGCGAAGGGCCAACGCGCCGCGAGCCGCCACCGTCGCTCCATACGCGAAGTGGAGCAGCGTACCGGGGAGCGCGATCACGATCGCGACGATGAGGCCGGCCATGATCGCGGCGATGCGCATCCCGCGCCCGACGGTGAGCGCGACCGCGGCGCGATCGCCGTCGGCGTGCGCGCGCGCCACCATCGGAAAGAGCACCTGCGCGACGCTGAGGACCAGCTGATATGGCAAGAAGGCGAAGAGCTGACAGGCGCGATACACGCCGACCCACTCGTCCGCTTCGAAGCGGGCCGCCGCCGGCTCGAGCCCGGCCGAAAGCGCGCCGTCGGAGAGAAAACGTCCGACCAGCGACAGATCCGCCTGCATGAGCGAGTTCACCAAGAACTGCGCGAGCGCCACCGTCAGGAGCTGGCCGAGGTATGCGCTCGCGGCGATCGATGAGGCGCCGTCGCTCCGGAGCGCGCTGGCGCGGCCGCCGCGGAGAGCCCACACGGCTGCGAGCGGCGTGATGAGCGCCGCGGCCGCCGCGAAGCCGACCGTCGCGCCGAGTGTGCCCGAGGCGCCGCGCTTGACGAAGAGCCAACCGAGGCCGACGAGACCTGCGGTGCGGAGCGTGGCGAAGAGCACGTCGAGCATCGCCTGCCGCCCGAAGAGGGAGCGACCGTTGATGGTTCCGACGAGCGGCGCGTAGAAGCCGTACGCCAGCGCCACGATCGCCATCACGCGAAGCGGCGTCGCGATGTGCGGCGAGCGTTGAAACTCCGAAAACGGTCCGGCAAAGAGCGCGAACGACGCGCCGAGCACGACCGCGATCGGCGCGTGGACCCGCATCGCGGCGGCGAGCTCGCCCCGAAACCGCTCGCGCGCCGGTGCGACGCGACGGCTCACGCCTTGGATGGAGCCCTGGACGACGACGTTGTTGACGATGTTCGCCGGCGAGAGCACGCGGGCGAGCGCTCCGTACTCGGCGAGCCCGAGCACGGCCTTGAGGAGCGCTTGCTGCACGAAGCCGATGACGATGAAGAAGACTTTGGCGCCGAGGACGAAGATGCCGCCGCGCCCAGCGGCACCCGCGTCCGCACCGCGCTCGGCCTGGGCGTCGCTCACGGCCGCGCCCTCAAAGCGACCGGCTTCTGGGCGACGTAGAGCGGCGTTGCGCGCTCGGTGAGCTCGCATCCCGGGCCACGCTCGAAGACGTGGATGGGGTATCCCGCGCCCGCTCGTCGCCGATCGCCGACGAGGAGCTTGCCCTCGCTCCACGCGATGGCCCAGAGGTCGAAGCCGCTCGTCGGTCCGAAGAGCGCGCCGTTGTGGGTCGGGGTTCGGAGCGGTCGACCGAGCGTGGCGTCGAAGGTGACGACGGCAGTCGCGTTCACGAGCGTCGGGTCGGCGATGATGGCGGCGCCGCACTCGCCGTCGACGGCGACGGCCGACGGGCTGCCCCCGAGCTCCGGCTCCGCGAGGAGCCACCCACCCTCGTCGGGCGCGCGCGGATCGATGCGCTCGATCCCAGCGTCGACTTCGGCTGCGTCGTCGAAGTTGCCGGCGTCGGTCAGATAGAACGCGCCGTTCGCTTCGACGATGACGTTGAACGGATTCCGCCCACGAAGCGCGACCGTGCGCTCGAACGCGCGCGACGCGACGTCGATGACGGCGAGCGACGAGGGACCGCGCGACCGGAATTTCGGATCGCGATCGTCGAGTCGCTCGAGGGCGACGAAGGCCTTGGCCGCGCCACCCAGGTCGACGATCCGAATCGCGCTCGCGTTCGGGTTTCCGTCACCGTCGAGATCAGGCAACGCGATCGTGGCGATCTCCCCCCGCGCATCGACGACGGCCACGTCGGCCAAGCCGAAGCGCGGCACCCAGAGCGTGGAGTCGGGCGCGACCGCGACGTCTTGCGGATTGGTGGTTCCTTCGCGGCCGGCGTGGCGCGTCGAGTAGCGGCAGAGCGGCTGGCCGCAGCGGGGCGAGACTTCGAAGATCGCGTCGAGGTCGCGTGCGACGAAGAACGCACGACCTCGTGAGACCGCGAGCGCTGGGTCCTTGCCGAGATCGACGCCGAAGAAGCTGGTCGGCGCGGCGCCGGCCGCGACCGAGACCGCGCCCACTCCGCTCGACGAGGTGTCGCTCATCGCGACGAGCGCGCTCATGGACTCGCAGCGCGCCCCATCTGCGCACGCGCCCGCCGGGCTCGACTCGTGGACGTCGCCGTCGCACGCGAGCACCAAGACGAGGGCACCCGAGAGCGTGCCGAGCCTCCGCGGAATCATCGCGCCCCTCGTACGATCGGACGGGCCGCGGCTCAAGCCCGTGTGCTATCGAGCTGTCGATGGCGCTCGTCGTCCTCGTGGTCGGCACCGGAACCGACGTGGGCAAGACCCACGTGACCGGCGCCCTCGTCCGCGCCGCGCGCGCGTGTGGGCTTCGCGCCACGGCCTGGAAGCCCGTGGCGACCGGCGCCCCTGATGGCATGGGCGACGACGCCCGCGCTCTCGCCACGGCCTGCGCCCCCGATGATGAGCTCGTGCCCCCACTCTTTGCGTACGGGCCGCCGATCGCGCCACACCTCGCGGCCCGCCTCGACGCGCGACCGATCGACGGCAGAGCGATCGCGCGACGGGCGCGCGAGCTCGCGGACGACCACCGCGTCGACGTGCTCGTCGTCGAGGGAGCCGGCGGCCTCTACACGCCCCTATGTGCAGATTACACGCAAGCGACGCTCGCCCGCGATCTCGCGCCGGAAGTCATCGTCCTCGTGGCGCCCGACAGGTTGGGGGTGCTCCACGACGTCACCGCGTGCGTGCGGGCGGCGTGCGCGGACGGTCTCCACAACCTCGCGGTGGCCCTCTCCGCGCCCGCCACCACCGACGCGTCGACGGGAACGAACGCCGCCGAGCTCCTCGCCCTGGGCGTCGTCGACGCGGTCACCCCGTTCCCGCGGGCCGCAGCGACCGACGCGCGGACGCTGGACGCCGCAACCGCGCTCCTCGATCGCGTCTTGGGCGCGGCGCCGGGCCACGGCCGCGCTTCGCGTGCGGAGACGACGACCTGACGTTCCACGCACCGTGACCGGGGCGTGTACGCTCTCGCTCATGTACGTCGTGATCTTCCGCGCGCACGCGCGCGACCTCGGCGGCGATTATGGCGCCCGCGCGCAGGGCCTTCGCGAGCGCGCCATCACCGAGTTCGGCTGCATTCGATTCGTCAGCGCGTGCGAAGGGGATCTCGAGATCGCGCTCTCCTACTGGCCCGACGAAGAGAGCATCCGGCGCTGGCGCGCCGACCTCGACCACCGCGGCGCGCAAGAGGCGGGGCGGCACACCTACTACCGCGACTACGACATCGAGGTCGCCAAGGTGGAGCGGGCCTACGGATGGCCAGGCGACCGCTGACGACCGCAACGGGACGCGCCGCACCGTGTACGCGTCGACAGCACGTTTACTGACGATTCGCATGGGGCGCGCGTGATCGTGCTGGACGAATCGCCCTCGCCCGTTGCCAGAATGCGAGCACGGGAGGACACATGCTTGCACACTGCACGCGTCTTTCGTTCGCCGCCAGCGCTGCGAGCCTCACGATTCTGCTCGCTGGCTGCAGCAGCGAGGACGGCGCCGCGTCCGCTGCGCCGATCGTCGCCGACGCGGGTGCGGACGTCGACGCGGGACCTACACTACCCGGCAACCAAGACCCCAAGGACCTCGACCCCGCGACGGGGGACCTCGCGCTCGACATCGCGGCGTCGGAGATCTTCTTCGACAACGGCGCGCCGTGGGTACGGGTGCAGTTCTTCGGCGCGTGGCCACCGCCGAGTCAGCTGTACGCGTGGTCCTGCGCTGTCCTCCTCGGCACGCAAAACGCACCCGTCGCGACCTACACCGTCCAAGCGCACAGCGGGAAGCTCGCGACGGTCGCCGACGGCATCGACGAAACGAAGGTGACCTACGTCGCCGAAGCCACCGGGTTCCGCGTCCTCTTCGGCGACGCAAAGCTCGTGTTCGACCGCTACGGACTCGACTGCACGGTTCAGCGCACGGTCGACGGGGCCACCGCGGAGGACACGAGCGGCAATTTCGTGGTGGCTGAAAAGGTGCAGCGGCCGTTCGGTCCGTAGAAAGCTGCCCAGGCAACTCACGGTTTACATCGCTCGTTGACTCCGACCGGGCCGGGATGCGCGCGCGGCGGCGGGTCGGCGCGATTCCGGGCGCGGGAAGGCCGCCCGGACGTTGGCCCGCGACGTGCAGTGGTGGGCCGGCCCCACGTCCCACGTCCTTTGGTGCCTGCTCCGGCGGGCTCTGGGGGACCTCAAGGAGAACGCCCCCGTTTTCCCCAACGCAACGCGAGGAGCCTGGTCGGAGAAACTGAATGACGGCGCCCTGGTCAAAAGAAGCTCGCGTAACGACGCTGACCTTGGCGGTCGCGGCGAGCATGATCGCGGCGGCGTCGCTGTTCGCCTGCAACGGCTCGGGGAGCGCGGAGGCCGACGGCCAAGAGGCGGGGGTGGACGAGGCCGCGGCGAGCACCGTCGTGAGCTCGGTGCCGAACGGTGACGGCGGAGCCGACGGCGCCGACGCGACGCCGCGGAAGCCGGCGCCCGATCCGCCTCCGGGCGCAGGGTTCACTTGCGAGGTGCAGACGCTGCTCGCGACCAAGTGCCAGGTCTGTCACACCGACCCGCCCCAAGGCGGCGCGCAAGTTCCGCTGCTCACCGTCGCGCAGCTCATCGACTGGGCGATCAGCGATCCGAATCGGAGCGTGGCGTCCGTCGCCCTCGATCGCATCCAGAGCACGACGTCGCCGATGCCTCCGGCGTTCTTCAACAACCCTGTGACTCCCGCGGAGGTGCAAGCGTTCAAGGCGTGGGTCGACGGCAACTTCGCCGGAAGCTGCGCGGGCTCGGTGCCGATCACCGCGACCTGCACCACGTGCCACGGCGACACGACGCGCACCGCGATCGCCGGCGCCGACGCCAACCTCAAGGTCGCGCCCCCGCGGAGCTCCAAGGGCGAGACGGCGGTGTCGGCGCGCGCGGTTGGCGCGCACGTCGCGCACATCAACAAGACGGACTTCACGTCGGCGCCGCTCGCTTGCACCGCGTGTCACGTCGTGCCGACGTCGATGGCGCACAGCAACGGCACCGTCGAAATGGCGTTCAGCGGCATGGCCAAGTCTGCCGGCGCGACGCCGGCCTGGAACGGGACGACGTGCAGCGGGAGCTACTGCCACGGCAACTTCCCGGGCGGCGCGACGACCGCTGCGCCGACGTGGACGAGCGCGACGCCGATGGCCTGCAACTCGTGTCACGGCGCGCCGCCGGCAACGCCTCCGCACTCGAACCCCGCGATGGAGTGCTCGACGTGTCACGGCGCGGGCTACTCGGCGACGGCGAAGACAGTGAACAAGGCGACGCACATCGACGGCGTCGTCACGGTGAACACCACGGCGGCGAACTGCAACTCGTGCCACGGCGACGCGGCGCGCGTGGGCATCACTGGCGCCGACTCGAAGGTCAAGTCCTCACCGCCGATGGGCTCGCACGGCGAGACGGCAAGCTCGACCAAGGCCGTCGGGGCCCACCTCGCCCACGTGAACAAGGCCGACTTCACGTCAGCGCCGGTCGCGTGCGCCGAGTGCCACGTCGTCCCCACTTCGATGGCGCACAGCAACGGCACCGTCGAGATGGCCTTCGGCGCCATGGCGACTACGGGCGGCGCGACACCGTCGTGGAACGGTACGACCTGCGCGAACAACTACTGCCACGGTGCGTTCCCGGGCGGCGCCAACGCCGCGCCCGCGTGGACCGATGGCCCGACCAATTGCACGTCGTGCCACGGCGCGCCGCCGGCCACGGCACCGCACGCAGCGAACCCGTCGGCCGAATGCTCGACCTGCCACGGCGCGGGCTACTCGCAGACCGCGAAGACGGTCAACAAGCCCACCCACATCAACGGCGCTCTCGAGGTGAGCTCGAGCTCGCAGACCTGCTCTTCTTGCCATGGTGACGCGGCGCGTGCGGCGATCGCGGGCGCCGATCCACAGGTGCGCTCGGCTCCGCCCGTGGGCACCAAGGGCGAGACCGCGACGAGCACGCGCGCCGTCGGTGCGCACGTCGCGCACCTCAACAAGGGGTCGCTGTCGTCACCGCTCTCGTGCAGCGAGTGTCACGTCGTGCCCATCTCGATGAGTCACAGCAACAGCGTCGTCGACATGTCGTTCGGCACGCTCGCCAAGACCGGCGGCGTGACCCCGACGTGGAACGGAACGACGTGCGCTGGAAGCTATTGCCACGGCAACTTCCCGGGCGGAGCGACCACCGCCGCGCCGTCGTGGACGAGCGGGACGATGGCGTGCAACTCGTGCCACGGCGCGCCACCCGCCACCGCTCCGCACTCCAACCCCGCGACCGAGTGCTCGGTGTGCCACGGCGCCGGCTTCTCGGCGACGGCCAAGACCGTCGACAAGACGCTCCACGTGAACGGCATCGTCGACGTGAACCAAAGCACGCTGAGCTGCAGCTCATGCCACGGCGACGGCGCGCGCGCCGCGACCGCAGGCGCCGATCCCCAGCTCAAGGCCGCGCCGCCCATCGGCTCCAAGGGCGAGACCGCGACGTCGACCAAGGCCGTCGGTGCGCACATCGCGCACGTTCAGACCTCTCCGCTCTCGAACCCCATCGCGTGCGCCGAGTGTCACGTCGTCCCCAATAGCCCGAGCCACAGCGACGGTGTCGTGCAGATGTCGTTCGGCACTCTGTCCAAGACCGGAGGCGCGAACCCGGCTTGGAACGGGACGACGTGCTCCGCGAGCTACTGCCACGGCAACTTCAATGGCGGCGCGACCACCGCCGCCCCGAGCTGGACCGCGGGTCCGATGGCTTGCGACGGCTGCCACGGCCTGCCGCCCGCCACGCCTCCCCACTCGAACCCGACGCTCGGTTGCACGCTTTGCCACGGCGCCGGCTACTCCGCGACCGGGCAGACCGTGAACAAGGTCACGCACGTCAACGGAGTGGTCGACGTCGATCAGACCGCGCTCACCTGCGTCTCGTGCCACGGTGACTCGAAGCGCGTGCCGATCACGGGCGCCGATTCGCGGCAGACGTCCGCCCCGCCGCTCGGCACGCATGGCGAGACCGCAACGTCGGCCCGCGCGGTGGGCGCGCACACGGCTCACCTCAACCAGGCGACGTATCGAACGAACCCCATCGGCTGCAGCGAGTGTCACTCCGTACCGACGAGCAACCTCCACAGCGACGGTACGGCGCAGGTGACGTTCGGCACCCTTGCCAAGAACAAGGGCGCCGCGCCGGTGTGGGACGGCAACACTTGCTCCAAGGTCTACTGCCACGGCTCGTTCACCGGGGGCGCGACGCTCTTCGCGCCCTCATGGACCGGCGGCACGGTGACGTGCGGCTCGTGTCACTCGACGCCGCCGACCACCGGCTTCCACATCGACCATCACAAGGGTATGCCCTGCTCCGACTGCCACGCGGCGGGGTACTCGTACACGACCACGACCAAGACGGTGAACAAGCCGACCCACATCGACGGGACCGTCGAGGTGCAGGGCACGAAGATCACGAGCTACAATGCTTCGACCAAGTCGTGCACGCCGACGTGTCACGGCACGGAGAGGTGGTAGACCGTAGCCCGCATGTTCTTCGGACGAGCTCACGTGGCGCTCTTGGCGACCGTCTTCGGCGGCGCCCTCGCTTCGGCGTTCGCCTGCAACGGAAGCGCGATCGACATCCACGAGACGAGCACCGTCAAGAGCAAGCTCTGCATCGATTGTCACTCGGGCGCTTACAACGCAGCGGCGAGCCCGCCGCACTTGAACAAGATGCCGACGACGTGCGAGAGCTGTCACGTCACGAGCGGATGGGTGCCGGCGACGACGAAGGACCACCCGTGGTGGCCGATCCAAAACAAGCACGTCGGCGTCGGCTGCACCTCCTGCCACACCAAAGGCTTCGCGGCCGGCGACACGCCCAAGGACTGCGCGAGCTGCCACAAGAAGGACTACGACTCCGCCAAGGAGCCCAAGCACACGGGCTTCCCGACGACGTGCGAGACGTGTCACTCCGATTTGGGCTTCAAGCCTTCGACGTACAAACACGAGTGGCCGCTCGAGGGGAAGCACGCGGCGACGGCGTGCACGAACTGCCACACCGGTGACCCCGTCGTGTTCAAGGGAACGCCCACCGCGTGCCAATCGTGCCACCAGAAGGACGCCGACCAAGCAGCGAATCCGATCCACGTCGGGCTCCCGGCGACGTGCGCCGACTGCCATTCACCGATTGGCTGGAAGCCTTCGTCGTACGTGCACACGTGGCCCCTTCAAGGGAAGCACGTGCTCGTGCGTTGCAACGACTGCCACACCGGAAGCCCGCCCAAGTACAAGGGCACGGCCACCGATTGCTACGCGTGTCACAAGGCGCAGGCCGACGCGAGCACGTACCCCGGCCACGCGACCTTCCCGCACACGTGTCTCGACTGCCACGCGATGGCCGGATGGAAGCCGGCGGTGGGCGGATTGCACCCCGAGGCCAAGTTCCCGCTGAAGACGGGCAAGCACGTCGATCCGGCGATCCACTGCCAGGACTGCCACATTCTCGCGCGTGGCGTCTCCGCGGGCGGCCAGAACACCGACTGCGTCCACTGCCACTTGGGCGATCACACGCGCCCCGACATCGACACGAAGCACATCGACCTCAAGGTGCCCAACTACCCGGTGGCATCGACGTCACCGAACGATTGCCTTACGTGCCACCCTGCCGGCACGAAGTGACCGCGAGGGGATGCTGACGAACCGCGGCGCGCGCCGTTCTTTAGAGGGCGACCACTACTCGACCGACTCTTCGTTCGACGATGACTGCACCTCGCCGCCACTGGAGGAGTCGAAACCCGACTCGTCGAAGCTGCCGCTGCCGCCACCGTCGTTGCCACTGCTGAAGCTGCTTCCGCCGAAGGCGTCGTTGCCGCTGCTTCCGCCGAAGGCGTCGTTGCCGCTGCTTCCGCCGAAGGCGTCGTTGCCGCTGCTTCCGCCGAAGGCGTCGTTGCCGCTGCTTCCGCCGAAGGCGTCGTTGCCGCCGAGGCCGCGCGTCGCCCCGCCCTCGCTTCCGCTTCCATTCCCGAAGAAGAAGCGGTCATTGAAGTTGCTCGCGCCGCCGTTCTCGGTGGGACTTGCCGACGTTCCGTTTCCGAAGAAGAAGCGGTCGTCGAAGCTGCTCGTGCCCCCGTTCTGCGCGGGCGGACCAAACGAAACCGTGTCGGGTCGATCGTGGAAGATCTGGCCGTTCGCGTCACGACCGATGAACCCGTCGTAGCCCATCGCCCGGCCCGTGTCCGCGCGGAGCTGGTCGGTTTGGAGGTCCTCCCGCGAGTAGGCCCCCATGACGATGTTGCCGTTCGTCGTGCGACCGTCGAACGCCACGAGGTTCGCCGCGGGATGCGTCGAGAGGAACTGCGCCGCTCGAGTGTTCGCATCCGACTCCGCCGCGCCGGGCGTGAGATCGTTCCAGGTCATGTTGGCGCGACCGGGTACGAAGTTGCCCAGACTGTCGACGTCGCCGAAAGGACGCGGCCGCGGAAGCGGCACTCCGGCCCCTCCGACTGCAGCTGACAGGGCATTCTCGTCGAGCTTCTTCATTCAGGCGCACGCCTCCTGCTGCGGATGGTTGCAAGGTGCACGCCGGGCCCACTCCGGCGACGGTTCACGCACTTGCCGCGCGGCGACGACCGCAGAGTGACTCCGCAAGGCTTCACTCGAGACGGCCATGATCCGCCCGCGCGGACGGTTGCGCATCACCAAGGTGCAACCCTTCGACAGGTCGACCGCCGTATATGCTGGGCCCGCATGCTCGAGCTCGACGAACCGACGCGCGAAGCGCTGTTTCGACGCTTCCTGGACCGTGACCGCGAACGTCGCAGAACCCTCGTGGACGCTCCCGTCGCACGGAATGAGGCGTCGGTGCGTGAGTGGCTGGGCCCGAGCAATCCGGCGACCGCGCTCGACTCCGTCATGGACGCCCTCGATGACGGGATCGTCCCGACCGATCATCCCCGCTACTTCGGCCTCTTCAACTCGGCGACGACCGCGCTCGGAGTGCTGGCGGACGCCGTCGCTTCGGCGTGGAATCCGCAGCTCGCGACGCGCGGTCACGCGGCCTACCCGGTGGCGGCCGAAGAGCGGGTGCTCGCCGCGATCGGCGAGCGCTTCGGCTACGCGCGCGACGAAGTGCGTGGCACGTTCACGTCGGGCGGCGGTGAAGCCAACGTGACCGCGCTCCTGTGCGCGCTCGCGACGCGGTTCCCCGATTGGGGCGAACGTGGCGTCGCCGCGCTCGGGACAGCGCCTCGCGTGTACGCGTCGGCCGAGGGACACGCCACGGTGGTCCGCGCCGCGCGCCTCGCGGGGCTCGGCTCCAGCGCGGTGCGCTCGATCCCGGTCGGAGCCGACATGCGCATGAAGACGTCGGCGCTCGCCGATGCAATGGCGCGCGACGCTCGGGACGGCGCGGTTCCGTTGCTCGTGGTCGCCACCGCAGGCACGACCAGCACCGGCGCCATCGATCCCCTTCCGGAGATCGCGCGCCTCACTGAGCGCCACCGCGCCTGGCTCCACGTCGACGCCGCGTGGGGTGGGCTCGCCGCGCTCGTCCCCGAGCTCGCCACCGCGCTCGCCGGGATCGAGCGCGCCGACTCCATCACGTTCGATCCCCACAAGGCGATGTCCGCGCCCATGGGCACGGGCGCGCTGCTCACGCGCCGCGATGGTGCGCTCGAGCGCGTGTTCGCCGAGTCCACTGGATACATGCCGCGGGACGGCGCTCGCGATCCGTACGCGCGATCGTTTCAATGGTCGCGGCGCTTCATCGGTTTGCGGGTGCTCCTCCCGCTCGCGGTTCACGGGTGGGCGGGTCACGCAGACGCGCTTCGCAAGAAGCTCGCCCTCGCCGAGCGCTTGCGCACCGGCCTTCGCGCGTCGGGATGGAAGCTGGTGGCGGAGACGCCGCTCCCCATCGTGTGCTTCGTCGACGGCGACCGCGACGACGCCAAGCACCTCGACGCCATCGCGCGCCGCGTGATCGCTTCGAACGGCGGATGGCTCTCCGTCCCTCGTCTCACGAACGGAGCGCGCGCCCTTCGCGCCTGCGTGAACAATCACCGAACGGGTGAAGCCGACGTCGATCGTCTGCTCGACGCTCTGAACGAGGCGCGCGGCATCGTCTGACCGCCGGGCGGCACGTCGATCGCGCTCCGCACGCGACGCCAAAGATGAGCAAAGCATGAGCGCTCGCTCAGCTTTCGCCCGCTGGTTTGCGCGATGCCGGCGCGCGTTGCAGAGCTTCTGGGAGGCGTTTACGTTCGTGCGTGCGGGTAATCGACGCGCTGCGCGCATCGAGGTGAAGTTGGGCCGCGCGCCTCCTCACCCATGGCTCACCGCATTCAACTCGCGTACTGGCTCTGTGCGCTCGTCGCCTTGGCGATGGGGCTCGCCCTCCTCGCCGGTCGTCGCCTGCCGTCGAAGTGGGTGCGCGCGACTTCGATCTTCTGCGTGACCGTGCTCGTGGTGAAGGTCGTGACGACGCTCGTCCTGCTCCTCCGTGGGACACCGGGCTTCGACTCCGACTTCGCCATCTTCCACGCGGTGGGACTCGACGTCCTCGCGGGAAAGAACCCCTACGACCCGCAGCTCTTCGCCGCCCACCCGATCTTGCATCCGCCGTCGGCGTTCCCGGTCTTCGCGCTCTTCGCGCTCGTCCCCTACGTGCTCGGTCACGTGCTGTGGACGCTTGGAAACCTCGCGCTCGCGCTCGGCCTCGTGGTGCTCGGAGCGGCGCTCCTCCGCCGACTCGACGGCGCGACTACGCCCGAAGTCACGCGCGACGAGCTCATCGTCTTGACCACGGCGGTCCTCCTCTCGAACACGGTCAACCCAGCCCTCGCGATCGGGCAGATGCCGATCTTCGCCACCGCGCTCCTCTTCTTCGCGGTGTACGCCGAAACCGCGGGCCGTCACGTCCTCGCCGGTGTTCTCCTCGGGCTCGCGTCGGTGAAGGTCGGCACCATGGTGCCGTTCCTCCTTCTGTTCGTCCGCCGCGGAGGCCGCGCGACGTGGCTCTCGCTCGGCGCCACCGTCGTCGGTCTCTCGGTGATGCAGGGCCATCCGCTCCTCATTCCGTCGGAGATTCGTAGCGAGCTCCAAGCGATCAAAGCGCTCGCTCGCGAGGGCCAGGTGAATGACGTCTCGCCGGCCAACAGCATGTTCCCCGGCATCGTCGGGTTCGACTCGCTCCTCTACTGGCTCGGCGTTCACGATCGCGCGTGGATCGACGTCTTGAAGAACGCGTTCGTCGTCGCGCTTGGCGCCTGGGTCGCGGTGCAAGTGCTCAAGAAGGAGAACGGACTGCCGCGCAGCGCGGCTTGCGTGCTCGTTTGCCTCTACACGCTCGTGTTCCTCTATCACCGCAACTACGATCTCGTGCTCCTCTCGGTGCCGCTCGTCTTCGCGGTGACTGCGCTCCGCGATCCGCGATGGGAGGGCGGCCGCCGCTTCTTCTCCGCCATGGGCATCGTCTCTCTCCTCGCCATGTATCAATACGGCAAGGCCGCGACGGCGATCGTGAGCCGCACCGAGGGACGCGGCGCCCTCGGTGCCGTCGTGCGCGCCATGTTCGTGCCGCTCAGTACGTGGCTGGTCCTCGCCGCGATCGTCCTCTTCGCCCTCGGCGTGCGCGCGAGCGGTCGCCTCGCGACCGCGTCAAGCCGCGCAGGCTGATCGACACGCCGGCAGAATCGCGAGTGCGGCGCGCGCGTGAAGCTCGGCGCGGGTCGCAGGCGACAAGACACCGAAGCGTTCGAGGGAGGCGTGCGCGGTCTGCTCCGACGAGCGGGCACGGTCCAGCGAGACGCGGAGCTCCTCTACGGCCTGGTCGCGTGACGCGTCGGCGATCTCCGAGAGGCGCGCGCCGCCGTGGGCGAGCGCGAAGCGGAGCGCGCGCCACGCGAGCGCGGCGTGCTCGGCCTCTTCGATCGCGACGAGAAGAAGGGCATCGCGAACGACGGGATCGTCGGCGCGCGCGGCGGCCTCTGCGGCCTCGAGCGCGCCAAACGTCTCCCCCACGCATCCTTCGCGGACCAGCCGCTCGACGAAGCGCTCCCACGACGGCGACTCGATCGCCCCGTCGATCGCCAGCGGGCCGGGCCCCACCGAGCCATCACCGTACGCGGTCGCGAACGCGTACGCCGTGCGCGCATGGCGCGCCTCGTCGGCCGCGGCGCGCTGGGTGTCGAGCACGAGATCGGAGGGCGCCCCGAGCGCCAAGAGCTCCAGCGTGAACCTCGCGAACGACGCGATCGACCCGTGTTCCAGCGCGGCCACCTCGCGCCAGTGCGCTGCGAGCGATGCACGGGTCGCTGCGTCGAGCCCGCCGAGATTCGGCCTCTCGTCGCCGAGCCAGTCGCTCCGCCGAGCGTGGGGCGCGACGCGCGCCGTCCCGGCGACGACGAAGGGACGTCCGATGGCGCACGCGCTCCGCGAGCACGTGCGCGACGTGGCGTTGCTCTCGATCAGGCACATCCCGCCGCCGCCATCGCTGCAGTCGCTGTCGGAGAAGCACTTATCGGCAGGGGTCGTGCAGGCGAACGTGGTGACGCCGCAGCCCGACGACCGATCGAAGTCTGCGCACTGCGCCCCGCCACTGCACGACGCAGCATCCTTGCAGGTCGCGCTGACGCAACGACCGACCGGCTCGCCGCACAAGCAGATTTGGTCCGTGCCGCAATCCTGATCGGAGAGACACCCGTAGTTGCACGCGCAAGCCAACTGTCCGCTGGGCCCACAGTGGCCGTACGGCTTCGCCGTGCAGTCAGCGTCCTTCTGGCATCCGCCGGAGATGCCCGAGTCGATCCCCGCGCCGCACGTGCCTCCACTCGCGCGTGGGAGGAGCGACGGACACGCCATGGCCGAGCGTCGTCGAATGCGCCCGCCCGCGCACTGGTCGAACCCGGTGTCCTTGCCGCCGACCAACATCGGCTGCGGATTCGCGCAGACCGCGTTGGTCGGCACGACGGCACCATCGGGAAGCGTGATGACGCCGCCGTCCCCGCCGCTGCTGGTCGCCGTCGTATCGGTCGTGCTTCCGCACGCCGGTGCCGCCGCGCCGAGCGCGGCCAGGAGGAACGTCCGCAGAGCCGTCGTCGGGTCGGTACGCATCGTCGAAGCATACGGCGTCTTCGGCACGGCTGCCGGGCGGCGCTCGATCGGCGGTGCTCCCACGCTTCGGTCACATGGCGCCGAACTGACGCTCGACGGCCTTGGGATCTTTCAGCCAGGCCCCGACGACCTGACGCGACATCGGATCGGGGAGGATGTCTTCCTCGCCACGCGCGACGGCCTCGACGATGGCGCGGGCCACATCGTCGGGGCTCGTCTTGGGGAGCGTGATGCTCTTGGCCATGTCGGTGTCCACGGGGCCCGGAAAGACGGCGTGCACGGCGATCTGCTTCTTGGCGAGCTCGTAGCGGAGGGCTTGAGTCATGGAGAAGGCGGCCGCCTTCGTCGCCGAGTACCCGCCCAGTGCCGGCATGCTCGCCACCGACACCACCGTGAGCAGGTTGACGATGGCAGCGGGCGCCGCTCGCTCGAGCGTCGGGAGCATGGCCTTGGTCACGGCGAGCGGGCCGTAGAAGTTGGTCGCGAACTCGCGGGCGAGGTCCGCTTCCGCCGACTCGAGGAGCCCGTAAGCCGAAAGCGAGCCCGCGTTGTTGATCAGCAGATTGACGTCTTTGCAGACGGCGGGGAGCTCGCTCACGTCCGACTTCGACGTCACGTCGAGCGTCACGGGAACGACGCGGCCGGCGCCGGCGTCCACGAGCGACGCGAGGCTGGCGGGGTTGCGTGCCGCGGCGTACACGCGACGCGCACCCGCCTCGACGAGCGCGGCCACGAGCGCGCGGCCGATGCCACGATTCGAGCCAGTAACGAGGGCGACGGAGTCTTCGATCTTCATGGGCGTCTCCTTTTCCGGTTCCGAGATGCCGAGACTCTGCGCCATCGACGTCACGCTCGGTAGGCGAGCCGTCCGCAAGTCATTCTTGCTCCACGCTCAACAATCAGTAAGCGTGCGCCGGTGGACCTCCTCTCCCAGATGACGACCTTCACCCGCATCGTCGAGGCGGGCTCGCTGTCGGGCGCGGCGCGAGCCCTCGGCGTGTCTCTCCCCGCGGTGAGCCGGCAGCTCCGCGCGCTCGAAGACGAGCTGGGAGCTCCGCTCATCCGCCGGACGACGCGGCGCATGGCGCTCACTGATCGCGGGCAAACACTCTACGACCGCGCGGTCGTGATCCTCGATCAGGTCGAGGAAACCAGGTCGATCGTGGCGCCATCGCCTGCCGTGCGCGGTACGCTCGTCGTGAGCGCCCCGATCACGATTGCGCTCTCCTTCGTCGTGCCGCGACTGGCTGCCTTCATCTCGCGATATCCGGGTGTGGAGATCGACCTGCGGCTGGAGGACCACTTGGTGGACTTCGTTCGGGAGGGAGTCGACGTCGCTGTCCGTGGCGGCGCGGCGCCTCCCGACAGCACCAGCTACGTGGCGCGCCCGGTCGCGCGCTTTCGGCGAATCGTGGTCGGTAGCACTTCCTACGTTCGCAAGAATGGGTCGCCGACCGCGCCGGCGAATCTGAGACAACACCACTGTCTGTCGCAGCGCACGGCCGCGGGCGTCCAATCGACGTGGACGCTCGAGCACGTCTCGCGAAGAGGCGCTTCGCAACGGATCGCGGTGCGAGGGCCGGTGCGCGCGACCGCCCCGATGGCGCTCGCCGAGCTCGCGGAGTTGGGGGTCGGGCTCGCGCTCCTGCCCCATTGGCTCGTCGAGAAGTCGCTCGCGGAGGGGCGACTCGTGCGCCTCCTCGCGAAGTGGCATTCGCCGGAGGTCGTCACCTGGGCCATCCATCGCGCAGACCAGCGGCGCTCCGCCCTGATCGGAGCGTTCATCGCCGCGCTGGGGGGCGAGCGCAGCCGCCCCGGCGACTGAAGCCCACGCCCCGGAGAGGGCGGTCGCCCGGTCACCAGCCGACGCGGCGTGCGCTGATCTTGTATGAAGGAGACATGGCCGAGCAGAGGACCTTCGGGCCCACGGCGGTGCTCACGTTCGCCTTCAAGGGCGTGGCCCTCGTCGCCATGGTCGGGGCGCCGCTCCTCGGCGTGTGGGTCGCGTCCTCGCTCGCGGCGTTCGCCAACAAGGCCACGTGGTTGCCGGTCGCATCGGGAGCGCTGCTTTTCCCGGTGGGCCCGCTCGTCTGGGACCTCGTGGCGGAGCGGCGACGCGCGAAAGGCCGGCGGCGCATCCTCACGTTCAGCGATCGCCTCGTTCTGCGTACCCTCGCTCTCGCCGCGGTCTTCCTCGGCGCCCTCTTCCTGATCGCGCCGGAGCGGGCGTTCGTTGCGCTCTCCGCGCGCGGAGATTGGTTCTTGGATGGCGTGAGCAGCGCGCGCGCCGAACGAGTACGCGGCGCGCTCCGCGCGACGACGGGAGCGTTCGAGTGGCTCTATCGTGCGGCGCACGAGAATCCGTATCGCGACATGGGGCCCGCGCCGGACACGAGGCCGAAGCCGACGACGGTGCCTACGCCGTCGGCCACGACGTCAGCTCCACCGACGACGAGCGACGCCGGCGCTGTCACCACAATCGAGCCCGGGGGCCATCCCGCGGACGCACGTGTCGAGCCCGGGCGCATCGTCTACCCGATGCCGGCGACTCTTCACCCCGTGGTCGCGGCGATGCCCCGCGATGCGGAGACGAGCATCGAAGCGGTCGCACGTTACATCGGCGAGCGGGAGCCCGATCCGGTACGCCGCATCAAAGCGCTCCACGATTGGGTCGCCGATCGGATCGCGTACGACGCGCCGGCGCTGAAGCTTCCGCGGATCCCGGCGGAAGACGGAGAGCCGGAGGCGGTGTTTCGGTCGCGCAAAGGCGTCTGCGCCGGGTACGCGGCGCTCATGGTCGCGCTCGCCCGCTTCACGCACGACGAGATCGTCTACGTGGTGGGCGACGCGCGAACCTCGCTCGACCCGGTGCATGGCGAGCCGCACGCGTGGAACGCCGCCAAGGTCGACGGCCAGTGGGTGCTCATCGACGCCACGTGGGACGCGGGCTCGGTCAACACGGCCTTCGAGAAGCGCTACTCCACCGCGTTCCTCTTCACTCCCCCGGAGATCTTTCGCGTGAGTCACTTTCCCGACCAGGCGGAGTGGCAGCTCGCGACGCCGCCGCTCGCGCGCGCCGAGTTCTTCCGCCGCCCGGCGCTACAGCCCGAGTTCTTCGCGCACGGCCTCACGTTGCGTGAGCCCGACCAATCGCAGGTCACGGTCGAGCGGAGCCTCGACCTCTCGCTCGAGAACCCGCGCGGCACGTACGTCATCGTTTCGCACGAGCCGGCTGGGAGCGACGACGAGTCGAAGCGGACGCGCTGTGAGGGTGACGCGCACGGAGCGCGTGTGCGGTGCACGTTCCAGTCCGCGGGAACCTACGACGTGCACATGTTCGTGAGCGACAAGGAGTACGGCAAGCGCTACAGCCACGCCGGCTCGGTCCAGGTCAACGCGCGCCCGTAGTGCGCGCGCGACGCGAGCCGCGCTTGACTTGAGCGCATCACGATTCACACTACGTCGAACGCGAGAGGTGCCCGGCTACTAGACCCACGACCCACAAGCTCGATCTTGATGCTCTCCGCGCCGGCCCCTCGGGGTCGCGCCGAGCCCGTCGTGGCGGTCTGCCGCCGGCCTCTCATCAGCGTTCTCATCCGTATTGTCACCCACCGCGGGGTGGTAGGAGTGGTTCCTACGCGGGGATAGCCTCCCCGAGACGCTCGTTCGATCCGAGCCCCCGCAACCGGGCGGCACGCCGACATCGTCGCGGCGCTCACGCATCCGCGCATCGAGCGCGTCGCCGCGGACCTTCCGCGCGCGCGCCGCCCAGCGGCGCGTCGACACGCGTGCGACGAACGATCCAATCGCTGCATGGTGCATGCGATCACAGCGGTCGTTCGGCCGAAGACTTCCCTTACGAGACCGAGAAAGACGAAAACGATCATGATTCACTTGCAACACCTGACTTCCGACCTGCATCGACTGGAGCTCGAGGCGCGCGCGCTCAAGCGCGCCCTCCGCACCACTTGGTCCAAGCCCATGGCCGACGAACAACGGCTCCTCGCCCGGCTGCGCCGGCGCACGACCGAGCTCTTGGTGCTCCTCGCCAGCACGCGTGGGCGCCGGCACGTGCGCGCGATACCCTCCACCTTCATGAGCGCGGCCGGCACCGACGACGTCGACGTCTGGCACGCGCGCGTGGCCGAACGCGTGGGCAAGGACTACCAGCGGGTGCCGGCCATCGACGTCGCGCCCGTGACCGAGGAGGCGCGCTGATGGAGCTCATCGACATCGGCGGAAACCTCACCAACAAGGCCTTCCGCGGCGAGACCGACGCGCTCATCGAGCGCGCTCGCGCCGCGGGGGTCGTCACCATCGGCGTGACCGGGACCAGCGCGGCCGCGAGCCGTCACGCTTGGGAGCTCGCCGAGGCGCGGAGCGACGCGCTCTTCTCGACCGCGGGCGTGCACCCGCACCACGCCTCGTCGTGGTCGCCCGAGGTCGCGCGAGAGATCCGCGAGCTCGCGGAGCGACCCGAGGTGCGCGCGGTGGGAGAGTGCGGTCTCGACTACAACCGAGACTTCTCGTCACGCGATCAGCAGCGGCGGGCGTTCGAGGCGCAGCTCGCCTTGGCGCACGAGCTGTCGATGCCCGTCTTCCTCCACGAGCGCGACGCCGACGACGACTTCGCGCGCATCCTCGCCGAGTGGCGCGCGCGCATCCCCCGCGCGGTGGTCCACTGTTTCACCGGGACGAGACGCACGCTCGAGCGTTACCTCGAGCTCGACTTGCACATCGGCATCACCGGTTGGATCTGCGACGAGCGGCGAGGAGCGCACCTCGTCGAGCTCGTGCGCCTCATCCCGGAGGGGCGCCTCATGATCGAGACCGACGCGCCATACTTGCTGCCGCGTTCGATGCCGCACCGGCCGAAGAGTGGGCGAAACGAGCCCGCGTTCTTGCCGCACGTCCTCCACCGCGTGGCCGCGGCGCGCGGAGAGACGCTCGCGCACTGCGCGGCGCACACGACGGCGACGGCCCGCGCGTTCTTCGCGCCGCGGCGCGCATGAGCTGCCGTGGCCAACGCAGGGATCTTGGCGGTTCCTTCGCCACGAACCTACGCTTCGGACATGTCGATCCGCCAAGCGAGCCGCCGTCGGGAGCGTCGTGCGTTGCGTCATGAAGTGCACTATGCATGCACCGTGATCCGCGAGCGCGACTTCGAGGTGGTCGGGCGCGTGGCGGCGGATCTCTCCACGAACGGGCTTCAGGTCCTGACGGACGCGCGCGTCCTCACCGGCGAGCCGGTGCGGGTGGTCTTCCAAGCACCGGAGACCAAGGCTTGGCTGACGGTCCACGGCACCGTCGCTCGCGTTCTCCACGGACGCCGCCCCAACGACTGGGGCCGCCGCTTGGGCATCGAGCTCGAAGCGCTCACGCCCGTCGACGCCGAACGACTGCGCGCTTCGACAGCGATGCTCGAAGCTTCGGGCGCCTCGGCACGCTGACGCAGCTCCGGTCGCACGGAGTGCTGCTCGGCCACACCGGCGTTAGTCGCTCGGCCCCAAGTCGTCGTCGTCGGTGGCAGGAACGGCGGCGCGCACCGACTCCATGCGCGCGAGGCCGTGCAGGCGCACGCCCTCGTCGAGCGGAGGCGGCGTGATCCTCGCGAGCCACGAGGCGCGGAGCGAAGCCCACTTCTCCTCGAGCGCAGCGGCGTCGAGGCTCGCCGTCGCGGCCTCGCTGAACGCCTCGTCGAGCTCGCGCACGACCTGCAAGTACTCACGGCGAAGGGGGCTGGCGATCTGGTAGAGGCACGCGAGCTCGTCGGTCAGGTCCGGGTCCTCGTCGGCGGGGCGCTCCGCGAACCAACGAATCGTGTCTTCGCGCGCCGAAGCGCTGTAGTGGCGTTCGAGCTCGACTCGAAACGCCTTGCGTGGATCGCGAGCCGTGACCGTCAGCGCGGAAGCATCGAACGCCATGCGCGTCGGTCGCTCGGAGAGAACGAGCTCCACGATGACTTGATCGCCGTCGCAAACGACGACGGTGCCGATCTCGCCTGCGAAGGCGCCACCGACGACCCTGACTTCGTCCCCGAGCGAGATCCCCACCTCCCCTTTCGTAGCACGCGCCCCTGGCACGAAGGTGATCGCGCAGCATGTTTTCCGCCCAGGAGCGGCGCCCGCGGCGAGTGTCGCCTCACGCACGTTTTGCGCCGTCGTTTGCCTTCACGTCCCGCCGCTCGGCGTGGAAGACTTCGGCTCGGGGTGGGACTGTCGGCAGGAGCTCATGGACGCGACGGACACCGATGTCGTTCAACGGTTCGCGAAGAGGTTCGACCTCTAAGCGCTCGAGAAGGACGCCGCGCACATCGCAGCGACCACGCCCTCGGGTCTGATCGTCTGGGTGAACTCGGCGTGGGGTAGGTTCGCGGCGACCAACCGCGGCGACCCGGCCAGGCTCGGCGTCGGGAGCAACTACTTCGCCGCCGCGGAGGGCCCGCTCGCCGAGTGGCTGTCGAAGGTCACCGCTGCGTCGCTGCGCTCGGGCGAGGTCTTCGAGAGTGACTACGAGTGCTCTTCGGCGGCGGAGCAACGCGAGTTCAGGCTCCGCGTCCATCCGGTGGCCGATCTCGGCTTCCTGATCACCCATACGCTCGTGCGCTGCCTCCCTCACACGAGAAAGGCGCGGCCTCCCGAGGTCGCCGCTTGCGCGCGGGCAGGTGTGATCGTCATGTGCAGCAACTGCCGTCGCGTGCGGCGACGCGACGGTGAGGCTTGGGATTGGGTGCCGGATTGGGTCGTCGGCCGACCGCCCGAGCCCGTGAGCCACGGGCTGTGCGCCGTTTGCGCCGACTTCTATTGGCGCGAATGAGGACGCCTCGCTTCTGACGACGGGAGGGATCGCGTACGCTACGCGGCCATGCCGCCGCTCGTGCCCTGCCCGTCCTGTTCGCGACACCTCCGCGCCGACGAAGGCGCCTGTCCGTTTTGTCGAGCAGCGTTGCCCTCGGACCTCGATCAGACCCTCGTGCCGATGCCGCAGACCGAGCGTGGCGCGCGGGCCGTGCTCGCCCCGGCGGTGCTCGTCGGGCTCTTGGCGGCGACGCTCGACTGCAACGCGGCGGTCGCGCCCAAGTACGGTGCACCACCCGTCCACCCGGATCCGATGCCACAGACCAACGTCGAGACGGTTGCGCCAGCGTACGGAGCCCCGCCCGTCACGGCGCCGACTGCCCCGCCCCCGAGCGGTGGCGCAGCAGCGACGCCGAGCGCAGCGCCGGCACCTCCGCCCCGAAAGCACTGAAGGCCGTGACGCCCCAAGTTGCATCGAAGAGATCGGAGGCGATCGCTTGAGTGCGCCGACGGCGTGGATCGACCGTGCGCCGGGCCGGGCATCGCTCCTCGCGATCTACGGCGCACCACCGGCGGTCGACGACGTGTACCTCCACGAGGTGCGCCTCCATCAGGACGGTCCGCACCTGACGCTGCGCTTCGACTTGAAGACGCTGCCGACCGCGCCGCCGCCATCGTGGGAGGGACGAGGGTACAACGTCGTGCAAGTGACCTACGAGCTGTGGGGCGTCGAAGCCGTCGAGGTGCGCGGGTTCGCAACCCAGAACCACGTGGCCCTCACCGTGGCGCGTCGCGAGGACGACAAGCTCGACTTTGCCGTAGCGAGCCTCGACCCCGATGGAACCTCGATCCGTGGCGTCGCGCTCACCGCCGTCGTGCAAAAGGTATCGCCGTACCTGAAGGACGCCTCCGGGCTCGCCGACCTCGCGCCCCACACGCCGGGCTGACCCGCGACGGACGCTGAGCCGCGAGCCACGGCTCAGAAGTAGCCGAGAATGCCCTCGGGACTGACGCCGATCTCGCATGTCGCGCTCGTGCTCACGAAGTGGTCGTTGCCGACGCCACAGCGATAGATCGCGGTGCGACCACTCCCGCCGCCCGCGAACACGTAGCCGATCGGATTCGACGACATCCGCGTTTGCCCCTCGCATGCAGACGAGCCGGACACGAACGTATCGAGACCACTCTGGCAGTCATACAGGGGGACCATGCCGCTCGTGCCGGCCGATGCGACTTTGAAGACCGGACCCTCCACCACGTAGCCGACCGGGACGGTGTAGCCGGGATAAGAGACGCCGTGGTCCACGCTCGACGTCGTCCGACTCACCCATGACCAAGTCACGAGCGACACCGCGCACTGCGCGGTCGCGCCGCCGCCCGTGCCGACGCACGTCCACAAGCCTTGCGTGGAGGTGTCCGGCACGTCGACGAAGTCGCCCGTAGCGCAAGCCCCCACCGACGTGCCGCACGCGCCATCGACCGGTTTCTCCACTGAGCACGACGCCGTCACGCCGCCGCTCGCGCCCGAACATTGCCAACGCACGAAGCGCGTCGTGTCGGGCACGTCGACGAACGACCCAGACACGCAGGCGTTCTCCGACGAGCTACAGGCGCCATCCACTGGCACGACCACTGGCGGCTTGGCGAGCGAGCAGCTAGCCGTCGTCCCTCCACTCGTGCCCACGCAGCTCCAAGACCAGGCGCTCGCGGTGTCGGGTGTGTCCACGAGCATCCCCGCCGCGCACGTGTTCTCCGCAGCGCTGCATCGTCCGTCGACGGCCACGACGACCGGCCCCTTCGGGACCGTGCACGGCGCCATCGATCCACCGCCCGACCCGACGCAGCTCCACACCGACGCGCTCGCCGTGTCCGCCATGTCGACGAACGTCCCCGCGGCGCACGCATTTTCGGCTGCGCCGCACGCTCCGTTCACCGCCCTGGCCAGCGAGCACACAGCCGTCGTGCCACCGGTCGCGCCGACGCAGCGCCACGCCAACGCGCTCGCCGTGTCGGGCTCGTCGGCGACTGTCCCCGACGCGCACGTATTTTCGGCGATGCCGCAGGCACCGTTGGCCGCTCCAACGACGCGAGCGTTCAGGCGACGAACGGTCGCCGACACCTTCATCGGTCCGTGCGCTTCGTACATGAACCCGATCCACGCGAGCTCGTCGCGATTCGTATTCGGATCGGGCAAGCCTGGAAAGAACTGGTGTCCGTGCGAGACCAGATAGTACGCGGACAGATCGATGGTGCCCGTGAGTCGCCCGTTGAAGTTGGCGTCCGGAAGCTCCGCGTAGTCGCCGCCGGCGACGAAGATGGACGGCGTCAGGCTCGCGAGCTTCATGGCCGACGACTTGACCCGCGTCCACGCCGAGATGCCGGAGCCGCCGCCCTCGGTGGTGTAGGCGTTGATCGTCTGGTTCGGGCTGGGCGGCCCCCAAATCAACGCCGGCTGATAGTTGAAGCCGACGAGCTGAAATTCCGAGAGCCGGTATCCGGCGTCGTTCTCGCGCCAGTTGACGGTCACGCTCATCTGGAGCGACGGCGCTACGAAGCGCTTGTCGAGATATTCGTTGAACCGGGGGTCTCCGAGCCGGCGCGTGTCGTGGTAGGTCGCGCTCAGGAGATCCTGCCCCGGCGCGGCGCCGATGATCGATTCGGCGGTCGCCTCCCCCAACGCAGCGCGAAGGTCGATCGCGGTGACGTCGACGTCGTAGTCGAGCAAGAGGCGCGCGGACATGTCGCCGCGCAGGTTCGCGGCCAGCAGCGCTCGTATCTCGTCTTTGGTCGCCTGATCGCGCGGTGGCAGACTGACGAAGAGCGACGGTTGCTCGTGGTGGTGCACCGGGTTGATCGGCGCCACCCATCGCCACGGATTCACTGAGTTGTCGGTGGTCAGGGTGAGCGCGCCACCATCGAACTGAACGCGCTGCCCGAACGTCCGCGAGAGCGTCGTGTCCGTCGACGTGAGCGGACACTCTTGGTCGCCCTTGTAAGGGTTCACGCGACGCGCGGCCGGGGAGAGGAAGTCGGATTGGCCGGTCTGGGTCGAGAGCCAGCTCAGGAACTCCGTTTGGGCGAACTCGTAGGGCTTGGCGTACGCGTTGATGATCACGTTCGGCGCGGCGACGGTCGGGCACGCCGGGTGCGCGTCAGAGCGCGCTCCGTATCCGTACTTGGCGAACGCCTCGCGGAACGCTGGCTTCAAGCGCTCGTTCCGCGCCGTGAACGCATCTTGGAGCGCGCTCGCGAACATGTTCTCGGCGATGTCTTCTGGGTAGAAGAGCCCCGCTTGGAGACGCGTCGCAGGCGGCACCGTGCTGCCTGGGTACCAGCCGAGCACGCTCACGTCGCTGAGGAGCCCTTGGGCGACCGAAGTGCCCTGCCCGGCGGCAGCGCGATCGCTCTCGTCGCTCTGGCCGCAGCCCACGATCATCACCGCCATCGCAAACGCCGCGCTTCGCATGCGAATGCGTGGGGCTGCACGTTGCGTACCACGCGGTAGGACCGCACAAATCCAGAGTCGCTTCGCGCAGGTCGCTCCGCCAAGCTTGCCGGAATCGGCAAGCGGCTTCTGTCCGACACGCTCAGGCGAACACGGCCGGCGCGTTTGGTCGCACGGCGCGGGCGCGAGAGGGTCAGTCGACGCGCGTGACCCCGACGGTCCGCACGCCGACCCGGGGATCCACCTCGACCACGAGGTAGTGGCGACCGATGCCGTCCATTCGCTCCGGGATCGCGCCACCGCCGCCGGAGATGTAGGCCGGCACGCCCGCGTTCGAGAACGCGTAGTACGAGTGGACGTGACCGAAGACGCTGAGGTCCACGTGGCCCGCGGCGAGCATCGCCACGAGCTTCGCGGCTTCCGCGCGGCTCGCGAACGCCCCGCTCCGAAAGCCCACCGGATCGAACGGCGGGATGTGCGTGGACACGACGTGCACGCGATCTTGCGCAGCGCCGAGCCAACCGGAGAGCCAGTCGTAGACGAGCGGATCGATCGTCGCGCTCCCCGAGTCGAGGAGCGAGAACGCGACGCCTCGGAAGTCGAAGTGGAAGCTCGCCCGCCCAAACATCTCTTGAAAGTAGACGCGGCCCGACCCGAGCTCGTGGTTTCCGAGCGTCGCGTAGAGGGGAATCGGCAGCTCGCGCTCGCGCTCCTCGAACTCGACGAGCTCCTCCCGGGAGCCGCGTTGCGTCAAATCTCCGCTGAAGAGCACGAAGCGGAGCGCACGGTCCTCGCGCATGCGGGCGTAGACGTCGCGAACGCTCACCACGGCCTCTTGAACGTCCGCGAGCACGGCGAAGCGGTACGGGCTCTCGTCGGCTTCGTCCGGGGCGAGAACGCGAAGCTCGATTACGCGAGCGCCGCTCGCGGGGAGCGACACGCGCCACGCTTTGTCGGTCGGATCGTTCGGCTCGGCATCGCCGAACGGCTCGCCGAGCGCGGCGAGCGCGGCGCCGCTCTCCACGTCACGAGCTTCGAGCGTCGCGTCGGCGAGCGCGTTCCGAAGCCGCAGGTGAAAGGTGTCGCCCGCGGTCTTCCGCGTGACCCGAACCCGAAGCGTCGGCGCCTGCGCTCGGAGCTCGAGCACCCCGTCCGAGACCGCGCGCACGCAAGCGAGCCCGTCCTCGACCGAGACGTCCATCGCGTCGGTGCTGCTCTGGCCGATCGTGACGTCGGTCTCGGCGCGCGACCGCGCGACGTCGACGCACGACGGACCGGCGACGACGGTGAAGAGCAGCGCGACGAAGAGCGATCGCCTCATGGGTCCACCCGAAACAAGAGTGACGCGCCGCCGAGGAGCGCGGAGCCCGCCTCGACCTCGGCCCGAACCCCGAACGACCGCGAGAAATAGCCTACGCCACGTAGGCCGACGTGCCCGGGCACGCCGCTCCCGACACCGGGGATCTTGGCGCCCGCCGTGAAACCGTCGTGCCGGTGATCGTAGTAGAGCGAAACCTCTCCCGCCGGCGCGCTACCGCCGCGTCCGAGGTAGACGCCGTAGGCGAAGCCGCCGAGCAGGTGCTCGTTCACGTCGATGGGGTCACCACTCACGTCGTACGCATACGACGCGACGGCGATCCCCAGCGAGCCTTCGACGAACGACCCCGCGAGCGAGCGAGCGAAGCGCGCCCCGTCGTAGCGGCCGCGGACGGCGAGCTCGCCCGTCGAGATGCGAAAGCGCTCGGGGAGATACGCGTGGTGGGTCGCGGCGAGCTCGAGATCGACGAACGAGCCGTCGCGGGCTCCGTCGGTGGCGCTGGAGCTCGCAGGCCGCGGGCCGACGAAGCGCACCGCCACGAGCGCGCGAAGACGCTCGTTCTTCGCGGCCAGCGCGTGCCAGCCCTCGGGCCGAATCCGCACGCGTCCCAAGGTCAAGTCGGCCGCCTGCACGAAGAACGCGCCGTACGAGAAGGTCGGATCGACCACCTTTCTCACGCCGACTTCGGTGACGAGGAGCGGTGCCGTCGTCGCGGCGCTGCCGATCGACTCGCCGCGCGCTGCGCCGTAGATGTCGGCCAGGTACGAGGTGACGAACAAGCCCGCGCCCGCCAACGTGAGCGTCGCGGCGGGCACCACCACCTTCCGCGACGCGCCGGTGACGAAGAGCGTCACGAGGCCACCGCCCATCGCCCCCAATCCCACGCCCTCGAGCAGGAGCAACGTTCGGCCGGTGGCCGGATCGCCTCGAACGAAATGGCCCAACCCGTGGACGACCGCGCCCGGACCGATGGCCGCGCCGGCGGCCAGCGCGCGGCGGCCAGCGGGCGGCGCCTCGTCCGACGCCGCGGCAGTCGACGTGCGGGCGGTCTCGGGAGGAGGCGTGTCGTCCGCGAGCGCCGGTCGGACGGCGAGCGTCAATGCGAGCGCGAGGCAGAGACTTCGCCGAGCCATGTCCGCGCGTCAGAGTACAGCGGTGCTCGGTTGAAGAGTGCGCCTACGATTCGTCCCGCCCGGTCGGGCGAGCGGCACGAATCTCCGGCGGATCGCCATTCGTCTTACCACGCCGGTGGTTCGTTCAAGATCGGCGCAACTCGGTTGCGCCGTATCCGCGGCTCGCGAGCGCCGCGAGCGAGCGATCGTGCCAGCGCGTCATCACCGCGAGCGAGAGGGCAGACCCGACGCCCACGAGGAACATGTCCCACTGCGCATCCCACACGTCGCCCTGCGATCCGAGGAACGCGCTCCCCACGTCGCCGGCGACCACCAACGTCGTCCACCACTCGATGAGCTCCCAGAACGCCCCGATCGCGAAGGCGATGGCGAGCGCGATACCCGTCAGCCACCGGCCAGGGCGAAGCGGGCTCGTTCGAAGAAGGAGCTCGCGAATGAGGACTGTCGGAAAGAAGCCGAGCGCGAGGTGCCCGACGCGATCGTAGTGGTTGCGCGCGAGGTGGAACGTCACCTTCGTCCACTCGCCGAGCGGCGTCGCCGCGTAGGTGTAGTAGCCGCCATAGACGAGGACGAGCATGTGGACGAAGAGCGTCCCATAGACGAGACGACTCATCGGAAAGCGGCGGTACGTTGCCGCGAGCACCGCAACCTCGAGGAGACCTGGCACCACCTCGAGCGCCCAGTTGAGTCGCCCCGCCGGCGGACGCCACGCAGTAGCGACGCACACTGCGGCCAGCCCGACGAGGAGCGCGAACTGAAATCGATCGGTCCTTGCCATCCTGCGATGCGCCGCGACGCTCAGATTTCGCCGTACGCGCGCGAGATCACGCGCCGCGCGACGCTCTGGATCCCGGTGTGCTCGAACGGGCTGATCGTGAGATCGAGCGCCGCGGCGACGTAGTCGAGCTTGTCGTCCGCGACCTCGAGCGTCTCCTTCACTCGGGCGAGGATGCCCTCCCGCGTCATTCCGCGGTTCGCGACGAACCCCTCGAGCACGCCGCGCGCCGAGTCGAGGTTGGCCATCGCGAGCTTCTTCTGCTCGCCGATCGAGCTCCCCGGGAGGAGCGCCGCGATGCGCGAGAACCGACCATTTTCGCCGAACAGATCGTCCGTCGCACCATCGACGAAGCCGACCACCCTCGCGAGAAAATCCGGACCGAGCGGGATGAGCCCGTCGAAGGCCAACCAAGCCGCGACGCGGATGGCGTCCTCTTTGGCCGCGTTCGCGAGGGAGGACGCGAAGTCGCCGACGCTGTCGCCGGGAATGCCGCTCGAGTAGCAGAACGCCGCGAGCTCGCCGACCAGCTTGATGGCCGCGTCGATCGCCTGCGTCGTGTCGGGCTTGGGCGTGACGCTCTCGAGGAACGACAGCCACTCGAAGCTCTCGCCCGTCTTGTTGGCGAGCGCCGCGACGCCGGCGAGGCTGCCGGTGTCGTCGATGAGACGATAGATGGAGACCGCGCGCTGATAGCCGTTGCTTTCGTCCGCGTAGAGCGCGATCGCGCGCTCGCCGACCGCTTGCACCAGCGACTCGTCGGTCTCGCCGGTGACGTCGCGGATCATATCGTCGAAGCGGGTGATGTTCGTCCACTCGCCGGGGACGAACACGTCCAGGAGCGAGAGCGCGCGCGTCGTCATGCTCGACGAAGGGAGCGCCTCGAGCACCTCGTGAATCAACATCGAGTCGGTCATGGATCGGTCCTTTGGCTCAGAGCTTGGCGAGACCTTGGAGATCGAACTTCTCGAGCAGCGTCTTGCGCGCGCCCGGATCGAGCGCCGGTGAGCTGACCTTCACTTGGTAGCGACCGACCAGCGCGGCAGACTGGTTCTTGCCGACGGTGACGAGGGGCGCGGTCCCGACCTTGTCGCTCGCGCCTTCGAATTTCTTCTTCGCGGCGTCGTCGCCCTCGGTGTCGGAGATGGCGAGCGTCGCCACCTCCGCGCCGTCCTTCTTCAGCTTGGCCTCGACGAACCCGGCCTTCTCCTGCGTGAAGACCCGCGCGTAGCCGCCCTCCCCGTCCGGCGGGAAGAACTTGTTCAGCTTCCCGCCCTCGGTCTTGACCGGAGCCGCGGACTCGGCGGCCGCCGCGGACTTCGCGGTCGCCGCCGCGTTGTCCCAGCGAGACGGCTCCTTGCTGCAGGCGGCGGCGGAGAGGCCCAGCGCGACGAGGGCCGCGACCCAACGTCGTGACAGCGTGGTGTTCGACATGCGCCGCCCAAAATGCCACGGCTCCGGCGGCCTCGTACACGAAACCGGCGGCGGCGGCCCGGACCGTGCGCGGCGAGGGCCGTGCGCGGCGATGCGCTGGTCACGGCTCCGCGGCGCAGATACCGTGGCATCGTGTTCCGAGATCGCATTCCGCTCTTCGTCTTCGCCGCGCTCGGCGCGGCCACCATCGTCTTCGCGTGCCAGAGCGATCCCGAGTCGAATTCAACTTCGGGAGGATTCGACGCGGCACCGGACTCCGACGGCGCGACCGACACCCCCAGGAGCGATGCGGGGAGCAGCGAAGCCGGCGCGAGCGACGCGGACGCGGACGCGATCGGTGCCGACGCTGGGGATCTCGACGGTAGCGTGGCCGACGCGGCCATCCCCGCCGACTACACCGTCGACGGTGTTCTCGGCGACGACGCGAATCCGGGAACCGATGCCTTACCCTTGAAGACGCTCGGCGCTGCCTACGCCCGCGCGGGCGACGCGGGCGCCCCGCGACGGATTCAAGTTCGCCCGGGAACGTACGCGGGAGGCCTCTTGGTCGTCCCCCCGGGCGTCGTCGTCGTCGGCGACGAGGCGTCGCGCGGGTCGGCGAGCGGCGGCACGGTCGTCACCGGCGTCAATCAGCGGGTGAGCGCCGGAGCGCGCCTGTCCGGCTTCACGTTCACCACCACCAACGCCAACCAAGCCTTCGCGGTGACCGTCGAGGGAGGCGCGGTGACCGCGTGCACCTTCCAGGGCGGCGCCGGCGTGCTGGTCGCGGGGGGCGGCGTCGTCGGCTCGCGAATTCAGAACAACGTCTTCGATACGCACTTTCAAGGCATCGAGGGCTGCCCGAGCGGCTGCGACGCGCTCATCGAGCAGAACACCTTCACCGCGACGGTGTCTTTGCCCATCATTCTCTATTCGGGGAGCGTGGCGGTCATCCGCTCCAACACCATCACCGGGACGGGCTTGGTCGGCATCCAGGCCGCGACGGGGAGCGCGCAGATTCTCTTCAACACATTCTCGTCCCCGAGCTACTCGGGCGGCGCGCTCAACCTCGGCGGCGAGCACACCGTTCGGGGGAACGTCATTCAGAGCACGTCTCAGGATGCGGTGGTCGCTGCGGGATCGGTCGACCTCGGGACCGCGGCCGACGCCGGCGGGAACGTCCTCGGATCGGGCGCGGTGGTCGGCCTCCGAGCGAACGGAAATGTTCAGGCGGTGGGCAACACCTGGGCGCACGCGCCGCCGACGTGCGGCGTCGACGCGATCCTCGCCAACGGGGCGAGCAGCGCGGTGCTCTTCGCGGACGGCGGTGGTTGCTTCTGAATTCCCGCGACGGGCTTTCGAGACGAGACGCCGGTCACCCGTGAGCGGCGACGACCGGCCTGCTCCGCGCTTCCACGGTGAGTGCGACGCACGTGGCGGCGCGCGGGGGGACCCAGGACCGGCCCGGGCCCACCGCGCGCCACGCCGCTACGCCTCGGCGTTCGATCTGCGGCCTGGTTTGAGCGGCCCGGCGGCGACGATCGCTTGCCGCAGCGTCGACTGGAGCTCACCGTTCTCACTCAGCGTCTCGCGAGAGCGCTCACGCCCGTTGCCGAGGGCGACGCCACCGAAGCTCATGTGGTTGCCGCTCTTGTCGATGAGCCCGCGCGCGAGCCCGAGATCGATGAGCTCGGTGACGCCGTCGACGCCCGCGCCCCAGCGGATGTCGAACTCCGCCTCGGTGAACGGCGGCGCGCATTTGTTCTTGGCGAGCTTCACGCGCGTGCGCCCACCGACCTTCTCGTCACCGACCTTGACCGAGCCGATGCGCCGCACGTCGAGCCGCATCGACGCGTAGAACTTGAGCGCGTTGCCACCCGTGGTGGTCTCGCCCGAGCCGAAGGTCACTCCGATCTTTTGCCGGAGCTGATTGATGAAGAGGAGCGTCGTGTTGGTCCGGTGCGCGATGGCCGTGAGCTTGCGCAAGGCCTGGCTCATGAGGCGCGCCTGGAGGCCGACGTGCGCGTCGCCCATGTCGCCTTCGAGCTCGGCGCGCGGAACGAGCGCCGCCACCGAGTCGACGACGACGAGATCGATCGCGCCGCTCCGCACGAGCATCTCGGTGATCTCGAGCGCCTGCTCGCCGTTGTCCGGCTGCGAGACGAGGAGACGCTCGGTGTCGACCCCGAGCGCCCGCGCGTACGTCACGTCGAGCGCGTGCTCGGCGTCGATGAACGCGCAGACGCCGTTTCCCCGCTGCGCCTCGGCGATGGCGTGGAGCGCGAGCGTGGTCTTGCCGCTCGACTCCGGGCCGTAGACCTCGACGACGCGCCCGCGCGGGTAGCCGCCCACGCCGGTGGCGAGATCGAGCGTGAGCGAGCCCGTGCCGATGGTCTGCACGGGCTCGGTGTCCTCGTCGTCTCCGAGCGACATGATGGCGCCCTTGCCGAACTGCTTCTCCACCGAAGTGAGGACGCCTTTGATGACCTTCATCTTGTCTGCGATTTCAGCGAGCATGATCGTTCTCCGTCATGGGTTGGGGGTTGGGTTCATTCGTGGTTCGAGTCGGTGATGGATTCGGCTCCCCGCGCGGAGCGGGCGCCGCCGCGCGCTCGGTCGACACGTCGCGGTCGAGCACGCGAAACGACACCGCCTCGGCGACGTGGGAAGTCCCGACCTCGGCGGAGCCTTCGAGATCGGCGAGCGTCCGCGCGATGCGGAGGACCTTCACGTAGGCCCTCGCGGAGAGGCCGAGCCGCGCCGCGGCGCTCGCGAGGAGCTTCTCGCCGCGCGGCGGAAGCTTCGCGACGCGCTCCAGATCACGAGCCGAGAGGAGCGCATTGGACGGCGCCGCGGTGAGCCCGCGCGTCAGACGTTGAACCTGAACGGCACGCGCGGCCTCGACGCGCGCGCGGACCACCGTCGACGACTCTCCCGGCTCGCCCGACGCGATGGCCCGCAGCGAGACCGGTGGGAGGGCGATGTGCACGTCGATGCGATCGAGCAAAGGGCCGCTGAGGCGCGCGCGGTAGGCGCGCACGCGATCCGGCGCGCAGCGACAGCGCGGATCGCCAGCGAGACCGCACGGGCACGGATTCATGGCCGCGACCACGATGGGACGAGCCGGGTACGTCGCCTTCGCGTGCGCCCGCGAGACCGAAACGACGCCGTCCTCGAGAGGCTGCCGCAACGCCTCGAGCGCGCCGCGCCGAAACTCCGGCAGCTCGTCCAAGAAGAGGACGCCGCGGTGCGCGAGGCTCACTTCTCCGGGCCGCGCACCGTCACCACCGCCGACGAGCGCCGCGTCACTCACGGTGTGATGCGGCGCGCGGAACGGACGGCGCGCGACGACGCCGTGTCCGGAGGCGAGCATGCCCGCGACGCTGTGGATGGCCGTGACCTCGACGGCCTCGGCGAGCGAGAGCGGTGGGAGAATGCCAGCCAGCCGGCGCGCGAGCATGGTCTTGCCGGCGCCGGGTGGGCCCACCATCAGGAGGTTGTGCCCGCCGGCGGCCGCCACCTCGAGCGCGCGCCGCGCGGCGTGCTGCCCGCGCACGTCGGCCAGATCGTCGACGATCTCACCGACATCGAGTGACTCGCGAGGTGGTACGCGCTCGAACGCCCGCGTGCCGCGGAGGCACGCAACGAGCTCGGGCAAGTCGCCGACGGCGAACACCATGAGATCGGGAACGAGCGCCGCCTCGGGCGCGTTGGCGCGCGGCACGATGGCGGTCTTGATGCCGCGGGCGCGCGCGCCGAGGAGACGCGGGAGGACCCCGCGAACGCCGTGCACCACGCCCGCCAGGGACAGCTCGCCGATGATGAGCGCGTTGGCGAGCGCGCCGTGCGACACGACCCCGAGGGCGAAGAGCGTGGCGGCGGCGATCGAGAGGTCGTAGCCGCTGCCGCTCTTCTTGAGATCGGCGGGCGCGAGGTTGACGACGGTGCGGTGCTCCGCGAGATCGACCCCGACGTGCGCGAGCGCGCTCTTCACGCGCACGCGGCTCTCGCGCACCGCAGCCTCGGCGAGACCGACGAGCTCGAACGACGGCACTCCGCGCTGGGTCTCGACCTCGACGCGCACGAGATCGACGTCGAGACCGTGGAGCGATGCGGCGATGGCGGTGGCGAGCATGTCGCCCCGCGTTGCGAGGCGCGTGCCGCGACCAAGGAGCTACTTTCTCGGCGTTTCCGTGCGGACCGGGTGTCCGCGGACAGATCGCGCCTGTCCGCGGACAGGTCACCGCATTCACGCGTGAAGAGTCAGGGCGTCGCGGCGAGCGTGTCGAGGTAAGAGGTGACGACGTTTCGCCCGCCGGTGAAGTCGGTGTAGTCGCGCGCCAAGTCGTACATCGACGGGTTGTGCGGCTTGTCGATGACGAGCGTGTCGTGCAGGCACCACGTGGCTTGGCACCCGCTTCCGTCGGCGTGCACGAGGAGCGCGCCACCGTACGCCGCGTGCGTGGCGCCCAGGCTCTGCATCGCGGTCGCGTTGTGCGAGCACGAGCCGGTCACGGCGTCGCACGCGTAGACGAAGTAGGCGCGCGATAGCTTGGCGAGCGTGGAGCCCGGCACGCCGCCGCCCCCGTCCAAGTTGTAGAGCGTCACGTGCGCGAGCGCCGAAGACGGGAAGCCGGCGCGCCCCGCGACCATCATACCGAGCAGCTCGGCCGACACGAACGTCCCGCTCGAGTGCGCGGCGATCACGATGCGCGGCGCGACGTCGGCGCGATCGGGCGTGGCGAGGTGGGCGACGAGCGCGCTGTTCGCGATCTCGAGGTTGTCGTAGCCGGGCGTGTTCGGTCCAGCGATCGCGTAGAGGTGTCCGATCCCGAGCGCCGTTCCGCGCGCGCGCACGAGCTCGTCGGCCCAACCTTGTGAGTAGTCGACGAGCGCGGAGTATCCGCCGTAGACGAGGAGCGCGCTCGCGCCTCCGCCGGTGAACTTGTACTTTACACCGTTTCCGATCGTCACCCACGGACCGGGCGCGACGGGCGGCGGGCCGGGAGGCGCGTCGCTCGGCGCTCCCGCGCCACCATCGGAGGTCGCGACCTCGCTCACGGCGGCGTCCGGCGCGGGGCCCGGGCCTGCCTTGGCTTCGTCGAGCGCGCTCGGGGCCGCACGCTCGGGCTCGCCCTCTCCCGCTCCGCACCCAACGAGCGCGGCAACGAGGGAGAGGACGGAGCCGCGGACGAGGATCGTGGAGCGAACGCGCATCGGGGTCCCGCGGCGGCGCGGGCTCGAGAGGTCTAGCGCCGGCGACGAGAGATCGCCGCCAAAGCGCCGCCACAACTCCGTCGCAGCGCGCGCCGCCGACCGTCTCGGGCGGGCTTCAACGTCGCGGAGGCGTGGCAGAACGCAGCAGCGCGTTCGCCAAAGACCCCAAAGAACCCGCGGATTTAATCGACGGGGCTGCCTGGTCCGGCCGAGACGGCGTCGAGATCCACAAGTCCTTGCTCGGCGTTCCAGCGCCGACTAAACCGCCGCCCATGCGTTTCGTCGTATTGCCCCTCACGTTCGCCATCGCCTCGTTCGCTGCCTGCGGAGGCTCCGACGCGAGCAACGCCGACTCCACCGCGGGCACGGGCTCGGGTACCGACGGCGGCAAGACGAGCGCGACCAGCGATGGCGGCGGCACCACCGCGACGACGGACTCGGACTCGGGCACGACCACGAAGGACGACGGCGGCACGTCGACCAAGGACTCCGGCGTCCCGACGACGTCGAACGTGTCCAAGATCAAGCACATCTTCACGGTCCTCTTCGAGAACCACGACTACGCCGAGGTCATCGGGTCGAGCGACGCGCCGTACTTCAACTCTCTCGCCAACCAGTACGCGCTCGCCACCAACTACAACGACTCGGGGGTGCACCCGTCGCTCCCGAACTACCTCGTCATGATCAGCGGCGCGCCCCAGTACCCCGGCATCATCGACGTCAACCCGACCACGTTCCCGTTCCCGGTGAAGCAGCCCCACCTCGGCACGCAGATGCAGGCCAAGTCGATCAAGTGGCGCTCGTATCAGGAGAGCGCGGGCGGCAACTGCAAGAAGTCGTCGAGCGGCGAGTATGCGCCCAAGCACGATCCCTTCCTCTACTTCGACGACATCCAGAACGGCGCGAACGATCTCTGCGCGACGACCAACGTCGAGTACACCGCGCTCGCGGCGGACATGGCGGCGGGCACGTACACGTACTCGTTCGTGACGCCCAACCTCACCAACGACGGCCACGATCCGTCGAACGATCCGTCGACCGGGACCAAGAACTCCGACGCGTGGGCGGCGACGGAGATCCCGAAGATCATGGCCTCGGCCGCCTACAAGGACGGCGGCGTCATCTTCATCACCTGGGACGAGGCCGAAGGCCGAAGCGGCCACTCGGCGTCGCAGATCCCGATGATCGTCGTCAGCGATCTCTTGAAGTCGAAGGGCCTCAAGGTCGCGACCAAGTACTCGCACAAGAGCTACCTCGCGACGATCGAGGACATCCTCGGCCTCCCGCGGCTGGACACGGTGAAGAGCGAGCCGAGCATGCTCGAGTTCTTCCAGTGAGCGACGCGTCCCGGGCACCTCGAGTCTGAGTCGACGTTCGCTCAGCGGCGGTGTGCGCTCGTGGGCGACGAGGTGTCGCCCGAACCGACGATCGCACACGAGTCCGTGAGATCATTGAGCCCTTCGGCGTCGCAGCAGCGCGACATCGCCCCAGCGCGGTCGATCCGGCGGGCATGTGCGCTCGCTCGCCAAGCATCGAGAACCACGCGGCGGCGCGCCGCGGTGCGCATGGCCAAGCGCTTGCTCATGGCTCAGGCATGCGCAAGCTCGATCTCGATGCACTCGACGCGGTCCAAGGTGGTCTGAACTTCCGATCGCTGGACGCGCACGTCAGCAGCGGTGGCGCTCCGATGCCGCACGGGTACGGCGGCCAGGGCGCTCACATGCCGGGCTTCGAGCCGTTCCATGCGCCCGGAGGCCCCGCGTTCCCGAACGCCGGAGCGTTCCACCCCGGTCAGCCCGCGTTCCCAACCGCGATTCCTCACGCCACGACGCCGCACGCGCCCGCCGTCCCGCACGCGCCTGCGCCCGCCCCGCATGCGCCGACCGGTCAGCAATCGAATCCCTTCGGCCAGGCGTCGAGCCTCCTCAATCAGTTCAGCTCGCTCGCGAAGTCGCTCGGTGGTGGCGGCTCGTCGTCGGGAGGCGGCTCGCGCTCCTCGGGCGGAAGCCAAGGCAGCCAAGGCGGCCAGGGCCAAGATGGAGAGCGCGACAGTGAGAACGAGAACCAGAACGACCAGTTCGGCAACCAGGAGCAAGACTCGCAGGAGAGCTTCGGCGGCGACGAGCAGTTCGGGAACGACTTCGGCGACTTCAGTGGCGGCGACTTCGGCGGCGGCGACTTCGCGTGACCGGGGAGTCGGGCGTGCCGCCGCGCGTCACCCGCACGCCGACGTCGATGAAGGGGCAACTCAGTTGCGCCGATCTAGAAAGACTCCAGGTCGTGGTCAGACGATGTGCCGATGAGCCGGAGACTCGTGCCGCTCGCCCGATCGGGCGGCACGAATCGTAGGCTCAGTTCAACTGAGCACCGCCATTACGGGAACTGCGCTTTGCCGACGATCACGTCACCGGCCTTCGGCGCCGGGAGCTCGTCCTCCAGCACCGCGCCGGTCGACGCGGTGACGCGCAACCGATAGGGCGCCGCCCCCACGCCGTTCGATCGCACGAAGTAGTTGTACGACTCGCGCGGGATCGCCGCGGAGCTTCCGCCGCTCACGAGCTCGACCTTGGTGATCGGCACGGCGTGATCGAGGACTTGGATCGCGGTCCACCACTGACTGCTCCCATCCTTCAATCGGTAGCGGATGGGCGTCGTCACGTCGCAACGGACCGGTGTCCACGAGATGTCGACGCGCCCGGCGGACACGTCGGCGATCTTCTGGAACGCCTCCTTGCTGAGATCGAGGTGGCCGCGCTTGCACTCGGGGCAGAGGTCGACGATGCGAACGCGCACCTGTCCCTTCGGGCCGCGAACGTCGACGCAGGTCCCGCACGCGCCGGCGTTCGCGTACTGCTCGGCGTTCATCGCCGCCACCATCAGATCGTTCGGGCTCGCGTCGAACGAGCACGCACCGGCACCCGTCGCGGCGTAGTACGTCGCGATGCCGCTCACGGGAGCGCCGAGCGGCGGCGCCGGCCCGCCCGCGGCTCCGTCCGCCGTCGTGGCACCTGGCCCTCCGTCCGCGGAAGCGCCCGAGCGCCCGGCATCGCCGGCCTCGTCACCGCACGCGAGGAAGGCGGTCGCCGCGAGCGTGGCGAGAATGCGACTAGAGCGCGACGCGATCGGCATTCACAAAACGATATCGCGACATCGCACGGCGATCACTCGCGACGCGAGAGGCGCGTCGATGGTCAATCCCCGGCTTCGCCGAGCGCGCGGCGCGTATCCGGATGCGTGGTCGCGAGCGACTTGTCGAGTCGTTCTTGAGTCGTGCCCGCCGCGCTCGACAGCTTCGTGTCACCGTGCGGGTTGGCCTCTCGCGCCACCGAGTGACTTTGCGGTCCTGGCGGCGGCGACTCGGCGATCGGCTGACGGCTCCCCGGTCGGCCCGTGGCCAGGGTGTCGTGGCGCGCGGGCCGCGCCGCGTGGTGCGGAGGCGCAGCCCCCGGCTCGGGCGGCGGCTCGAAGAGCGCGACCAGCGAGGCCGGCAACACGTTCGCGAGCGCACGACGCTCCGCCTCGCCGAGCGTCTCGCCGATCACGCGGCACACGACCGCCGCGTGCTCGCGCGCGAACCCGAGTCGGACGTGCTCGTGCTTCGCGACGCGGTCGAAGAATTCCTCGACCGCGACGTCTGCAGCCCTGACCTTCGCCGAAGCCGACCCTGCGATCGAGCGCGCAGGCAAGATCATCGCAAACCGGTGGCGGGCCTCGTCGCCGAGCTCTTCGCCTAGCGCCGCCAGCGTCGCTTGGAGCGCCGTCGCTGCTTCGCTGGTCGTCTCGAGCCCGGCGGCGCGCATGATCCGCTCGAGAAGGACCCGTTCGGTCTCATGGATTGCGGGTTCCATGGCCCGAACCGGACGCAACCCGTGTGCCGATCGGCTCTGCACCGCAGGCACGCAAAATCCCACGAAGCGGGCGTCCAAGCACGACGCGGGTTTGGCGCGCGCGCGCACGGTTCGCGCTCTCGACCGAACGCGCCCCGCGCGTCGGTCGCGCTAGGATTCGCTCGTGCGCAAGTGTTGCTCGATCTGGGCGGTGGCCGTGGCGTTGGGCGCCTGCACGTCCGACCGCACCGCGACGCGCCCGAGCCCACCGGACGGCGCGACGCCCGACGCCGCACGCAGCAGCGTTCCGACCACGCCGAGCCCGCTCGGGCCGCTCATGGATCGGGCGCGCGTGCCCGGCCTTGCGATCGCGACGGTCCGACGCGGCGTCGTCTCCACGACGCGTGGCTTTGGCCTCGCCGATGCCGCGCGCGGCATCCCGGTCGTGCCGAGCACGATCTTCGCGACCGCGTCGATCTCCAAGCTCGTCACGGCGGCTTCGGTGATGCAGCTCGTCGAGACGGGCAAGCTCGCGCTCGACGAGGACGTCTCACGTGCGGCCGCGTTCACGGTTCGCAATCCAGCCTTTCCCAACGTGCCCATCACGGTGCGCATGCTCCTCGCGCACGTCTCGTCCATCGCCGACGATCCGGCGGTGCTCGCGTCGGCCACTTCGCGCGGCGACCCGTCGACCGGTCTCGGCGACTTCCTCCGCGCCGCGCTGACGCCGCCACGCGCCCGCGCGAGCTTCCTCGACGCGGCGCCCCGCACCACGCACCGTTACTCCAACGTCGCGGTCTCGCTCGCCGCGCTCCTCGTCGAGCGTCGCTCCGGAGAGTCTTTCGACGCGTACTCGCGCGCGCACGTGCTCGAGCCGCTCGGGATCCGCGGCGCACGTTGGCGGCTCGCCGAGCTCGATACGTCACGCGTCGCGGTGCCGCATCGCTGGATCGGGACGGGCTACGAGCCGACCGGCCACGTCGGCCACGCGCTCTATCCGGTCGTGGACCTTCGCGCGACCGCCGGCGAGATCGCGACCTTGCTCGCCGCATTCGCGAACCACGGCGCGCTCGGCGATGCGCGCATCCTGCGCGCCGACACGCTGGCGCGAATGCTCGAGCCGGTGGCTCCGGCGCTCGAGCCGAGCCAGGGCCTCGTGTTCCAACGAGCCGAGCTCGACGGTCAAACGCTCTGGGGCCATGAGGGCGAAGATCAGGGCGCGACCACGATGGCGTTCTTCGATCCGGCTTCGGGCGACGGGGCCGTGGTGCTCGCCAACGGCGACGCGTTCGCGAGCGAGGACCCTGCCCGAGCCGAGGCGATGCGCGAGATCTTGAAGACGGCCCTCCGTTAGCGACGTTCTTTTTCGCGACTCCGCTGCAATAGAGGAGCCAGAGCGACGCCTCAGTCGCCGGCGTACGCCGGGCTGCCTGGCGCGCGGTAGCGATCGAGCGGGCTTCGGAGCGCATCGCTCCCGAAGTAGCGACCGCTTCCGCCAGGCGCGCCGAAGAGAAGGAACATGGTGGAGCGCGTTCCCTCGGCCGGCGACTTCATGCCGAGCTCGGCGGCCGACTTCCCCTGCCCCGCGACATAGTGACGCGTCATGTCGGTTTCGATGAAGCCGGGCGTGCACGCGTTCACGATGAGCTCCGGATGCTCGCGCGCCACGATGCGCGTATACGCGTTGGCGCACGCCTTGGAGAGGCCGTACGCATTGCCGTCGCCGAGACCTCGCGCCGCAAACGCTGCTTTGTCGCTCCCCATCGCGAGGCACTCGTCGATGAACGCCGCGAGGCGCGGCCAGGTCATCGTCCCGTCGAGGAAGAAGCGCTGCATCTCGGGGCTGCAGCCGGCGACGAAGGTGGGGCCGGACGCGGACGTGACGCTGACGACGCGACCCACGCCACGCTCCAGCATCGGAAGAAACGCCTCCGTGACGCGCCGCACTCCGAGCGCGTTCACGGCGAGGATCTCGGCGAGCGAGCTCTCGCCGCCGAGGCCCGCGTTGTTGACGAGGCCGTAGAGCTTCTCCGCGCCGAGGAGATCCTGGACGCGCGCGCGGGCGCTCGCGACGGAGCGCTCGTCGGCGACGTCGATCGGCACCACCGCGAGCCTGGCGCCCCACGACGCGTTCTCGCCCGTGAGCGCGGCCGCCGCTTCGCGGCCGCGACCTTCGTCGCGCGAGCCCAGCAGCACGAACGTGTCTGCGTGTTCGGCCAGAATGGCTCGCGCGATCGCTCGACCAATCCCTTTGTTCGCCCCCGTCACCAAAATTCGTCGCATGGTCGAGGACCGTAGCGTCGAGCCTCGCGCGCGACCACCCACCACCGCGATGAATCGGCGCGCCGTGGGAATACCGGCAGAGCCGCGCGGGTTCTGCGCGCATGGCCCGCTACGCGAGACGCGCGCTTCTCCTCCTCGTCGCGTTCATGGTCGGCTGCGATCACGCCACCAAGCTCGCAGCCGAGCGCGTCCTCGAAGGTGCCCCGCCCATGCACGTCGTGCACGGGTGGTTCGACCTACGCTACACGCGCAACTACGACGTCGCGTTCAGTCTCCTCCGTCACGTGGACGGCGACTGGAAAGCCCACGCCCTCGCGGCGTTGGCCGCCATCGGAACGCTCGCCGTCGCCGTGACTTGGTTCCGCCGGCGCGACGTCGCGTCACGCTTCGAGCATTGGGGATTCGCGGCGGTGCTCGCGGGGGCGATCGGCAACGTCGTCGACCGGCTCACGCGCGGCTACGTCGTCGACTTCTTGGAGCTCCCGCACTGGCCCGTCTTCAACGTCGCCGACGTGCTGGTCGTCTTCGGCGTGGTCGCGCTCGCCATCGGCCAGGCCAAGCGCCCGCGGCTCACGGCGCCTTCGCGATGACCTCGGCCAGGAAGCCCGGCGGCCACTCGTCCGCGCGATGTTTCTCGATGAGTCGGCGCAGGGTCGCGGTCGCGCGCTCCGGCGACGCGAGTCGCGCGCGCAGATCACGAATCGCTGGATGCCGCGCGCGCGCGGTGCGGGCCCACGCGTCGGCCAGCTCCCTCGAGTGACCCAAGATGGCGTGTGAGAGCAGCCAATACGCGGCGCGATCCGGCCGCGCCGCGAGTGACGCGCGCTCCCGAGCGTAGACCGAGAGATCGGCGGCGTCCTCGATGGCGCGCAGCGTTCCGTCCTCCGGATCGTCGACCATGTAGAGGTCGCCGCGGTAGAGGAGCTGTCCGAGCCAGACGCCGCGACGATACGCGCGCTCCATGGCGCGCGTACGTGGGCTCGGGCGCGGTCGAACGAGCGGCACCTGGCCGACGAGCGCGCCGAGCGATGCGGCCTCGACGACGAAGTCGCCTGGCTTCGCGTCGGCCGGCGAGACGTCGTTGAACAAGTACGACGCGACGAGCGACGTGCCACGCACGCCGTACCATTCGGCGACGAGGAGCGCACCGGAGTCGGGGTCCTCGCCGATCGGCGCGAGCCCGGCGACGAACGCCGTCACGCACGCCGGTGAGAGCTTGAAGAGCAGACTGGGCGGCGGCCGAACCGGCACGAGCGCCCAATATTTGAGCGGGCTTCCGACGAGCACACCAGCAAGGGCGCGCCGGAACGCGAGCCGCTCGGCGGCCTTGGCATAGAGCGCGAGCTCCGCCGACGCGTCGATGCCGAGACGCGCGAATGGAACGAAGGGGCCTGGCGCGTCCTTCGCCACCCAGGTGCGCGGCGTCTCGCCCGAGCGGGCCAGCGCCGCGCGCACGCGTGCCTCGAATGACTCGCGGTCTCGCATGCGGCGACCGTATCGGAACCCGCCGACGGACGACAGAGCTGGTCTATGCTCCAGGCGTCGCGATGACCAAGACGAACGCGGCCCGATTCCTCGACACGCTCCACATCCGCTACGAGCTCAAGCCCTACGAGGTCGACGAAGACGATCTCACGGCCGGAACCGTCGCGCGCAAGGTGGGGCTGCCCGCCGAGCAGGTGTTCAAGACGCTCCTCGTGCGCGGCGATCGCAACGGCCTCGCCTTCGCCGTCGTCCCCGGCGACGCCGAGCTCGATCTCAAGGCCATGGCGCAAGCCACTGGCGATCGAAAGGTCGAGCTCGTGCCGCTCAAGGAGGTCCAACCCCTCACGGGGTACATCCGGGGCGGGGTCACCGTGTTCGCGGCCAAGAAGGAGCTCCCGGTCGTGATCGACGAGACGGTCATCCTGTTCGACGTCATCTCGGTCTCGGCGGGCATGCGCGGTCTCCAGATCTTCATCGCCCCCGACGATTACGTGCGCGCCGCCAAGGCCAAAATCGCGGCGATCGCGCGCACGACGACCGGCTGACGGGGTGTGACCAGGAGGCACGCCTCGCGAACCTCCGATCACAGCACGCCGCCAGATCGATGAAACATCGTCGCCCCGCCGCTGGTCCGGGCCTTGCGAGCGTGCGCCGCGCATGCGCCTCCTCAGTCTCGCCCGTCACGCGGCCGCGCCGGCGCTCATCGCCTTCCTCGCAGCGGGCTGCCACATCTTCGACGGGCCCGCGGAGGAAGACGACGCGACGGATACGTTCTCGCACCGCCCCAGCACCGCCTACGCCGTGATCCCGTCCCGCGACGGGAAGCGGGTGCTCCTCCTGCTCGAGCCGCGGCGGGTCGATGCTATCTCGCGCGGCGTCATGATCAGCGGCTGGCGGGGCAAGGTCGCCGGGGACGCCGTGGTGCGCGTCGGCGTGGGCGACGACGCGGGCCGCGTGATCGCCACGATCCCCGGCGGCCGCCACGAGGGCGACTACGACGAAGCGTTCGGTTACGTCTTCACGAGCGAGCTTCGCGATTGGCCGCTCGACGTTCCGTTCGGCGATACGCCGGTCGCGACCGGATTCACCAAGCTCACCGTCGTCGATCGCACGACGCTCGCCGTGACGCGCGAGGTGCCGCTCGATCCGCCGCTCGAGAAACCTTACGCGTGGCGACGCGGAAAGCTCATCGACGGACCGCGCGACGGCGAGTCGGACGTCGCGCGCTCGATGGACCTCACGGTCTTCGACGTCGAGAGCGGGGACCGAACGCCGATCTACCAAGCGCGCGGGTTCGCGTCGCAGCGAGCGACGTGCGGTCCATTGTCGGTGCTCGCTCACCGATCGGATGACCGCGTGCGCGGCACGGTGCTCGTCATCGCAAGAGAAGACGGAGTGAGCACGCTCGACATCCCCGATCTTCGTCCCACCGAAATCGTGTGTCGCGCGTCCGGCAGCGGCGTGGCCATCGTGGGCACCCGCGACGATGGGCGAGCGCCCCGCCTCGTGCTCGTCGATACGGCGCGCGCGGACGAGCTCGCGATCGTGCGTGACCTCGCGGCGACGTCCCCTGCCGCGCTCTCGACGGACGGGCGCGTGCTCTTCGCGACGCATGACGGCCACGGCTTCATCGCGAACGCGCAGGGCGACGTCCAGGAGCTCGCGCAAGTGACGGCGACGGGCCGCGCGGCGGTGTCCGCGGAGCGCACGCTCGTGAACGGATCGACCGGCGGCTGGATCGTGCGCCTCGACGGTCGCGCGCCGGCCGTGCTCCCGGTCGATCGGCCGACCGCCACCGTCGCCAAGCGCGCAGGTTACCCGCTCGCCGGCGGGCGCTTCGCGTTCTTCGATACAGAAGACGGTCCCGGCGACGACGCGACGCTCACCCAAGCGTTCACCATGGAGGCCGACGGGCAAGCCCGAAGCCTCGAGATGCCGAAGGAGCTCGCCTATCCGCGGATCGCCTTCTCCGAGGGCGAGCACGCCGTCGTCGTGGCATCGCGTCTCTCGAGCCCCAAGAGCGTCGCCTTCGACGTCCTCGCGCTCGAAGCGGCGACGGGTGCGACTACGACCACCCTTCGCGACGCCTTCTGCGACTGGCGCACCATCCAGATGAGCGATCGATGTCTGCCCTGATGCGCGTTCTCTTCTCGGCGCTCGTAGCCGCCGTTGCGATCGCGTCCACCGGATGCGGCGACGGCTGTCGTTCACTCGAGACGGCCGACGTCACCGGGGGCAAGGTCGTCTACGCGACCGGCGACGGCACACGCATCGAGACGAGCCGCGTCGATCTCTGGGGCAGCACTCGCAGTGCGATTGAGCTTCGTGGGCAGCTCGGATCGCGGCCGTTCCGCATCACCATCGATCACCTCGCGAGCGGAGAGACACGCACGTTGGCGCACGACGACTCGGCCGCGCTTTGCTTGCCCGTCGCCGACCGCGCGAGCCCGACCTGCCTCTTGCTCGAGGGCACGGTCGAGACCCACACGCTGCGCGTCGATGACTGCGAAGGGAACGAGAACATCACGCTGTGCGGACGCACGGTCGATCTCGTGGTCCATGCGACCTCGCACGACTTGGGGCTCGACGTCGCGATCGATGCCACGGTCTTGATGAAGACCGGGTGGAAAGAGAGCGCGTGCGGACCGGATTGATCGGCAACCGGCGGCGAAATCTCGCCGGCGAAGTTTGCCGCGGCAGGAACCTGCCACCCATGGAACACGCGATTTCCAGGTAAATTTTGCCGGATCGCGCGTGGCATCGTCATTGCGATAGGTCCCTCTGCGAGCGCGACGGCAAGAGCCGGAGAGCCGCTCGGTGGAGGTCCCATGTCCCTGAACGCTTGGAAGCGCAGCCAGCTCGCCGCCCTCATGCTCGTCGCCACCTACGGATGCGGGTCCGAAGAAGCCCCCGCGCCCGAGACGCGCGCGGTGACCGGCGCTCTCTCGGCGCAGACGATGGCGACCCTCGACGTCCCGACGGTCGTCGCGCAGGACGCCGCGGGCCAGACGTTCGACGGTCCCGTCTCCTCCGACGGAACGTTCTCGCTCGCGCTGCCGAAGGGTCGCATGTACCGACTCTTCGTCACCGACCTCCGCGCGTCGGGGCGGTTCTCGACCGAGACCCGCGTGCTCTGGCCGGGCATGATGGCGTGGGCGCAGATCCCGCAGGGCACGACGAGCGACGGTCCGATCACGATCGGAACGATCACCCCGGCGACGCCGCAAGACGGCGTCATGAACAACTTCGGCGCCCCCGTCGGCGCGGGGAGCGTCACCGGCGGTGGAGGGAGCGGCGGCGGCGCGGCCGCGGGCGGCTCGGGTGCGGGCGCGGGCAGCGTGCCGGTCGGTGGCATCGAGACCGGCGCAGGTGGCGGCATCGGCGGAACGGGCGGGAGCGGCTTCGGCTCGGGATCGGCGGGCTCGGGGTCGGAGTCCGGCTCTGGATCGGGCTCCGGCTCGGGCTCGAGCGATGACGGTCCGCTCGGATCGGGCAGCGCGACGGGCGGCTCGGGCAGCGGCTCGAGCGGCAGCGGCGCCAGCGGCTCCGGTGGCAGCGGCTCGGGCGGTGACGATCGCGGCCTCGAGTCCGGTGGCGGCGGCGGCTCCCGCAAGGGCCCCAGCCTCTGCATTCCGGGGAAATCGTCGGTCGCCGTCGCGCGCGGCAGCGGCTCCGGCATCCAGAAGTGCGGCGCCGTGAAGGAGCCGGCCATCCCGACGTGCGTCGCGCCGGGCGGCACGACGACGAGCGACGGAACGGTCGCCAAGCCCGCAGCGCCTCCGCCCGCGAGCGGCGCGCCGCGCTGCGAGAGCGACAAGGTCGCGGTCCAGGATTCTCGCGGTCGCTGGGATTGCGTGAAGATGGAGACGCCCGTCACCTACTTCTACTCGGAGAAGCCTATCAAGGTGCGCGCGTCGGTCGAGTTCCCGCGCGGCAGCCTGACCCAGTGGTACCCGGCCGTCGTCGACGCGTTCCCCTTCTTCGCCGGTCAGACGATGAAGGCCAGCGAGTCCAAGGCCAAGGCCTGCGGCAACGTGTTCGGCTCGCTCGAGAGCAAGAACGGCCTCCTCGATTGGGGCACCCTCGACATCCTCGGCCGGGACGCGAACGTCGACGCCAAGCTCCCGGCCGCGGCGATCGATCGCTACACCTGGTCGTTCGCGCGTCAGGTCGCGGCGAATCCGCTCCGCGCATCGAACGGTCAGCTCGAGAAGTTCCTCTTCTACCGCGGCATCGGCAACTTCTCCTTGCCGGTGAAGGTGACCTCGCAGCGCGGCGGCAAGCTCGCCCTCGCCAACGTCATCGACGACGCGGTGGGCCCGGTCTTCTTCCTCAACGTGACGAACGACAAGGGCGTCTTCGAGCGCGCCGGCGGCGGCATCGCCAAGGGCGCCACGCTTCCCGGTCACGTCCCCTCGATGGCCGGCGCCAAGGACGTCGAGGCCTACGCCGACGAGCTCGCGAAGAGCGTGCGCGAGGCCCTCGATCAGGGCGGCCTCTACGACGACGAGTCGACCGCGATGGTGAACACCTGGAAGCGGCAGTGGTTCCGTACGCCGGGCGCGCGCCTCCTTTACGTGGCGCCGCAGTCGTGGACCGACCGCTCGATCCCGCTCAACATCGATCCCAAGCCCGAGAGCACGAAGCGCGTGATGGTGATCCGCGTCGAGATCATCACGCCCGAGCTCGAGGCCGAGGACACGGCGGCGCTGAAGAAGCTCCGCACGCCGGCCACGGCGCCCGAAGCGCGCGCGCACTTCGTCGCGCTCGGTCGCTTCGCGGAGCCCCGCCTCCGCCGTGCGATCACGCTCTCCGGCAACCCGGCCTACGCCGACGCGCTCCTCTCCGAGGTCATCGAGTCCAACCACACGACGCACACGCCGACCGCGGGCACCAAGGCGCTCGCGCCCAACGCGCAAGGACCGAAGTACCCGGGCAAGGGCTTCGTGGTGCACGAGTGGGGCACCGATACGATCGTCGTCGGATCCGACGGCACGCAGCTCTTGGGTCTCCAGCACGAGGAGGAGGACCTCCCGCGCTTCGTCTACGACCGTCGCAAGTGAGAAGGGGAAAGGCGGCGCGGCGCGGGTCACTCAGGATCGGTGGGAAGGGCACCCCACCGGTCCGCCCCAAACAGAGTGACCCGCGCCCGCCGGCCGAGCTCTCTCGCCGGTGACTCCCAAAGGCGCGGCTGACATCCGCCGCGCAACGTGCACTCTACATACATCTGGAGAAACATCGTCATGTCGAAGGTTCGCGCGCGCTTTGGCCTCCCGCTCCTCGTGGCCGCCGGTCTCGGTGTCGGCGCCTGCGGCGGCTCCAACGAGCCCACGAACGTCGACGGAAACGGCGGCAGCGCCAATGATGCCTTCGATCCGGCGCTCGTCTCGGACGACCCGGTCGGCACCAACGCGGCGTGCGTGACGTCGCTCAAGAGCGCGACGCTGCCGACCGTGAACCTCGTCATGATGGTCGACAAGTCCGGGAGCATGGGAAATCCCGCCGAGGGCGGCGATCCCAAGCTCAAGTGGCTCCCGGTGACGGCGGGGATGAAGTCGTTCTTCCACGACGCCGCCTCGGCCGGCTACGCCGCCTCGCTTCAGTTCTTCCCCGCGCCGGGGAGCCTCGAGCAAACCTGCGGTGCGGCGTACGACGCGCCGCTCGTTCCGCTCACGCCACTCGCCGGCAGCGCGCCGCTCGTGGCCGCGCTCGATGCCGCAAAGCCGCAGGGTGGCACGCCCACGCTTCCAGCGCTCGAAGGGGCGATCGCGTTCGCGAAGCGCACCGTGACGGCGCATCCGGACGAAAAGTCCGCGGTCGTGCTCGTCACCGACGGCGAGCCAGGCCTCATGGTGAACGGATCGATGCAACCCGGTTGCACTCAGAACGACGTCTCGCACGTCGCCGCCGCGGCGGCCGCCGCCGCGAAGGGAACGCCCGCCATCCCGACGTACGTCATCGGCGTGGGACCGGCCCTCTCGAAGCTCGACACCATCGCCGCCGCGGGTGGCACGGGCAAGGCGTACATGATCTCCGTCGCCGATCCGACCCAGACCACGACCGAGCTCCAGCAAGCGCTCGACGCCATCCGCGGCGCGGAGAAGGTCTCGTGCGACTTCGCGTTGCCGGCGCCGCCGCCCGGACAGCGCTTGGACCCCAAGCGGGTGAACGTCGCGGTCACCGCCGCGAGCGGTCAGGTGACTCCCCTCGTTTACAGCCGCGACTGCTCGGCCACGAACGGCTGGCGATACGACGACCTCAACGCGCCCACGCGCGTCGAGCTGTGCACGGCGACTTGCGGCTCGGTGCAATCCGACGCGAAGGCGAAGCTCGCGGTGGCCTTCGGCTGCGCGACCAACGGCGTCCCGCGCTGAGCGCGCGGCCTGTAAGGCGAGCCTACGGCTTGCGCGTCGGGGCTTGAATTCCGAGGCGCGCCATTTTGTAGGCGAGCGTGCGGCGCGGAAGGCCGAGGAGCTCGGCGGCCTTGGTCTGGTTGCCGTCGGCTTGCTCGAGCGCGGCCACGATGCGCTGCCGCTCGAAGTCACGCACCGAGTCACGCACGCCATCGAGCGGCAGCGGCGCGCCGGCGGCCAAAGGCGCGCTGGTTGCGGCGCCGCTCGCAGCTCCCGACGCGTCGTAGGCGCTCGCGCCGCTCCCGATCCCGCGAACGGCGTCCGGCAAGTGCGTCGGTCCGATCGGCTCGCCCGTCGCCGCGCAGATCGCGACCGCGCGCTCGATCACGTTGCGGAGCTCGCGCAGATTTCCCGGCCACGCATATCGCTGGAGCAGCGCCATCGCCTCGGCGGTCAGACGCAGCTGCGGCGCGCGCATGGCCGTCGCCGCGCGCACCAAGAAGACCTCGGCGAGCCGCGGAATCTCCACCGCGCGCTCGCGAAGAGGCGGAATGCGGATGGTGGTTCCGTTCAAGCGAAAGAGGAGATCCTGACGGAAGCGCTTCTGGCGCGCGGCCTCCTCGAGATCGACGTTGGTGGCCGCCACCACGCGAATGTCGACCTTGCGCTCCGAGGTCGCGCCGACGCGCCGCACGGTGCGCTCTTCGAGGACGCGGAGAAGCTTCGCCTGCATCGGGAGCGCCAGCTCGCCGATCTCGTCGAGGAACAGCGTGCCGCCGTTCGCCGCTTCGATGAGGCCGGTCTTGGCCGTGGCCGCGCCCGAGAACGCTCCGCGCTCATGACCGAAGAGCTCACTCTCGACGAGCTGCTCCGGGAGCGCCGCGGTGTTGACCGCGATGAGCGGCCCAGTGCGCCCGCTCGCGGAGTGAATCGTGCGGGCAAACACCTCTTTGCCTACGCCCGTCTCGCCCACCAGCAAGATCGAGATCGGCGAGCGCGCGACGCGTCGCGCTTCCTCGTGGAGTCGCACCATCGCCGGCGAGGTGACCACCGGCCGCTGCGCCGTTTCGGCGGCGTCTTCCTCGCGCGACTCCACGAGCGCCTTCAGCGCGGCGTGCAGGAGCGTGTCGGCGTCGCCGGCGATCTCTCCCGCGAGGCCCGCCGACGTCTCCACGCCGGACGCGCGGAGCGTGCGCGTCGCCGAGGCCACCAGCGTGAGCGCCTCGGCCTTCGGCGCCGTGAGCGCGAAGCAGAGCACCTGATCGTTGTAGGAGCCCACGCTCGTCGAGACCGCGAGCTTGGTCACCAGCTCGCGCGCAGCGCCGATTTCGTACCAGCGCTCCGGGAGCTCGAGGACGAACACGTACGGGCGTCGGCCCGCCGCGATCTCCGCGTCGAGCGCCTGCTCGAACGCCCGACGCAAACGCACTGGCACGACGCCGCTCGGAAGCGCCGCGCGGCGGAGGAGCGTGACGCGCGCGTCGCCGATGCCGATCTCGTCGCCGTGGCCGACCTCTGCGTCCGCGGTGAGCCGCGCGCGATTCACGAACGTCCCGTTGCGAGAGCCCAGATCGGAGAGCGCGCCGCGCGCGCCGTTCATCACGAGGCGTGCGTGCGACCGCGAGACGCCGCTGCCGGCGAGCTGAAGGTCCGCGTCGTCCCCGCGCCCAATCTCCACCGTCCCGGTGCGCGGGAGCTCGAACGAGTACGAGTACGGTCCCATCGACGCGGTGCCGACGAGCACGTCGCTCCCGTCCTCGCCGCCGCCGCCTGGCACCGCCCGGTGCTCGGTGATCGCCTGCTCGCGCCGTTCCGCCACGATGGCTCAGCCTATCGCCGGAGCGGGCCGTTCCGCCGCACTAAAACGTCGCTGCGCTGACTGGCTGCGCCGCGCGCGGCGACAGGGGAATATCCGAGGCCGCGCTCGGCTTGACCTCGGGCCGAAGCATCCATGCAACGGTCGCGACCGCCGCGCCCACTCCGGCGAGCACGAAGCCCACCGTCGAGACCGCCGCCATCGACTTGGCCGTCGAGACGTCACCCTCGTTCGCGCGCGGGCAATGGGTGCCGCTGCAAATGTCGCTCAACGTGCTGGCCTTCGAGAGCGCGACGACGCCGGCCACGCTGCCGATGGTGAGGCCGGCCACCCCGAGCGCGGCGCCGGACCAAAAGACCGGTCCGGGCGCGGCCCGCGGCGCGGTGCCGCGCGCGTCGTCGTTGGACGAGGCGACGAGGAAGGACAAGCTCGCGTTCTTGGTTTGTCGGTCGGCCAGCACGACCTCGGTGCGCGCGCGCGCGCCATCGACCTCGGCCACGAAGACGTGCTTTCCCGGGTTGAGCCGGCGCGGCGCCGTGACCGCTTCGGGCGGCACCGCGACGCCGTCCACCGTGAGCCGGAGCGGACCGTCAGGACGCCCGACGAAGCTCACGGTGACGGTGGGAATGCGAACGCGCAGGTCCTCGGCGATCGCGCGCGCTTCCACGCGTGCGTTGGCCGCTTTCGGCGACTCGTCGGGGCGCACCGGCAATCGGTCCACCGTGAGGAGCACGTCGCGCGCCTCGAGCCAATGGCCGAGGAGCATGAGCGCGCGGCCGTGCTCGAGCGTGGTAATCGGCGTCGGCGCCAACGCCCGCGCGGCCTGAAAACGAGCCGACGAGTTGGTGAGATCGCCCGCGTCGCGAAGGCGCAGTCCTTCGACGTAGAGCGCGCGCGCCGACTCCACGTCCGCCGCGCTCGGCTCCGCACGCGAAGGCTCGGACGCGGCCGGAGTCACGATCGCGAGCCCGCCCGCAAGAACGGTCACGACGACGACGATCTTCGCGCGCGCGATGTCGCGCTCTCTACTGGATCGTATCGTCATACTTGGGGCGTGGCGGCGCGGTGCTCGGAGGCGCGCTCGCCGGAATGGCCATCTTACGCCCGGGTCCGCGGCGCGGCACCTTCGTCCTCGGCGCGGGCTCGGGCGGGGCGGCGGCGCTGGCACGGATCGCCACCGTCGTCGGGTCGGAGGGCGCAACTTCGGGAGCGGCCGGCTCGGGCACGACCGTCGGCGTCGGGGCCGGCGGCGGCGGCGCCGTGACTGCCACGTCCGACGGGCTCGTAGCCGCAGGCGGCAAGAGGGACGGATGAGAGGTTCGCCAGAGCCCGACGCCGACCGCGACGCCGAGGACGAGGGCGATCCCGCCGACGGTCGTCGCGCGCACGCGGGCCGGCAGCGCACGCGCGACGAGCGACGAATCGAGGCCCCCCACCGTCTCCACGACCGCCGGCTTGGACGCAGGTCGAAGTACACCCGCACCGAGATCGGATGTCCCGGTCTCGCCGTCGAGGGACAGCTCCGCCGTCGACTCCGTCCCCCCGGGGCGCGCCAGCTTGCCGCGAACCACGAACCGATCGTCCGACTCGACGTCGGCGCGATCGAGCCACTCGCTGAAGAACGTCGCGACCGCATCGGGCGTGACGTGCGTCCCTTCGGCTTCCATCGCGGCCTCGATCGCGGTCCGCATCTCGGCGGCCGTCGACCATCGCTCGTCCGGGTCACGCCGGAGCGCGCGCTCGATCACCTTGGCGAACGCGCGCGGGACGGACTCGCCGAGCGCCGGGACAGGCGTCGAGCCGACGAGCGCGTGGAGCCGAGCGAGGTCGTTCGGTCCATCGAAGACGGGACGCCCTTCGATCAGATCGAAGGCCGTTGCGCCCACGGCCCAGATGTCGGCGCGCCGGTCCACGGCCTTGGCCATTGCCTGCTCGGGCGGCATGTAGCGAACCTTGCCCTTGGCGAGCCCGGTCGCCGTGCTCACGATCCGATCGTTGGCCTTGGCCACGCCGAAGTCGATCAGCTTGGCGAGGCCGGCGCGGCTCACGAGGATGTTCTCCGGCGATACGTCGCGGTGGATCACCTCGAGCGACTTTCCGTCGCGCGTGAGCTCGTGCGCCGCGTGGAGCCCGGCGCACGTGTCGGCGAGGATCCGCATCACGATGGGGATCGGGATGACGCGCCCGGCGCGCTCGGCAGCGTTGCGGAGCTCCGCGAGCGAGCGGCCCGCGACGTACTCCATCACCATGTAGAGCGTGTTCTCGGCGGACCCGAGCTCGAAGATGGTGACGACGTTGGGGTGATGGATCAACGCGGCGAGCTTCGCCTCGTCGATGAACATCTTCTCGAACACCGGGTCGGTGCCGATGTCGGTGCGGATGAACTTGATGGCGACCTTGGCCTCGAAGCCCGCGAGGCCCGTCCGGCGCGCGAGCCACACCGACGCGAACCCGCCGGAGCCGACATGGCTCACGAGCTCGTAAGGGCCAAAGCGATCGCCGATCTGGAAGCCCTCCGCTCGGGCCATCCGCTCATGGTACCGCAAGTCGCCCTACAACGCGGCGGTGACGGGTGTGCGCGAGGGTACGCAACGCCCGTTCGGGGCAGCGCGGCCACGTTTCGGCGCGTTCGACGACGCGCGGGGTCCTCGCTATTCTCCGAACGGTGCGGACGCCTCTCGCGGAGTCGGTTCCCTCGGTGCTCTTCGTGGGAATGGAGCGCGACTTCATCGACACCTTCCGCAAGGACTTCGCGGCCGTGATGGCGCTCTCCGTGGCGCACTCCGCCGCGGCGCGTGAGCGAATCCCCGTGACGCGCCCGCTCGTCGTCGTGGTGGCGAGCAACGTCGGCAAGGACGAGCTCCAAGATCTCGTCGACGTCGCGACTGCCGTGGGCGCCGAGGTCATTCGCATGCCCGGCGAAGTCGCGACGCCGATCGGCTACTTCCGCATCAAGAAGGCGATGATCGAAGCGCTCGATCGCCGGCGGGGGTGAGGTTTCGCAGCGCTCGCGCCGATGACGATCAGGCTCGTTCGTAGAGCGTGACGACACACGCGCCGCCCAGCCCGAGGTTGTGCTGGAGCGCGAGGCGCGCGCCCTCGACCTGCCGCGCCCCCGCGTCGCCACGAAGCTGCCAGACAAGCTCCGCGCACTGCGCGAGCCCCGTCGCGCCGAGCGGGTGACCCTTGGAGAGGAGGCCACCCGACGGATTGGTCACCCACTCTCCGCCGTAGGTGTTGTCGCCGTCCATGACGATACGCTCCCCTTCTCCGGCGGGAGCGAGCCCGAGGGCCTCGTACGACAGGAGCTCGTTGGTGGTGAAACAATCGTGGAGCTCGATGACGTCGACGTCGCGCGGACCGACGCTGGCCATCTCATAGACGAGGCGCGCCGCGCGCTCGGCCATGTCGAAGCCGACCATCTTGATCATGCTTCCATCGAACGATGCCGGCGTGTCGGTGGTCATGGCCTGGGCCCGAATGGTCACCGCGCGGTGGGCGAGCCCGTGCTTTTCGGCGAACGCCTCGCTGGTCACGATGGCCGCGGCGGCGCCGCACGTCGGCGGGCAACATTGGACGCGGGTCAGCGGATCGAACACGGGCGGCGAGGCGAGGATCGCCTCCACGGTCATGGGCTCGGTGAAGAGGGCGTAGGGGTTCTTGGCCGCGTGCCGCCGCGCCTTCTCGGCGATCTTGGCGAACGTCTCGCGCTTGGTGCCGTACTTCCACTGATGCTCGCGCCCGGCGCCGCCGAACATCTGCGCGGCTGCGGGCGCGCCGGTGGTACCCTGCGCCGCGTCCATCACCGAGAAGTGGCGTTCGAGCGGGCTCTGCCGATCGGTGTACTTTGCACCGATGGCACCGCGCTCCATTTGCTCGAAGCCGAGCGCGAGCACGCACTCGGCCATGCCGGAGAGGACGGCCTGCCGCGCGAGGACGAGCGCCGTCGCGCCGGTCGAGCAGTTGTTGTTCACGTTCACGACCGGCACGCCGGAGAGGCCCACGTCGTAGAGCGCGCGCTGACCACAGGTGCTGTCGCCGTACACGTACCCCACGAAGGCCTGCTCCACCGCGTCGTAGGAGAGGCCGGCATCCTCGAGGGCGGCGCGCGTGGCGTTCGCGGCCATCACCGGGTACGGGTCCGAAGCGCCCGGCTTCTGGAACTTCACCATCCCCACGCCCACGACCAACGCTTTGCCCATCGCGCTCACTCCTCCCCTCGCTCGCCCGAAGGCGCGAGCGCGCGGTCGAGCGCCCGCGCCACCGACATGTCCCCATCGATCCGCGCGCGGCCGCGAATGAAGAGCGACCGAAGCGAAGCTCGACCGTCGGCGAGGGCCCGCGCGGCCGCTTCGTCGGCGAAGCGGATGATGGCCCGCGCATCGCCTCCCACGGCTTGCATCGTCGCTCCGAGCGCCAGCGTCACGCCTCCCGCGAAGCCGAGCGATGCCGGCACACGCGCCGCGATGCGCGCGAGCACCTCCGCGTCACCCGCGCTCGGGCCAGCATCGGTCACCGCGGCTGCGGGGGCTTCACGACCGACCTCGCGCAAGAAGTCGAGGTGCGGCGCGAGCGAAGCCTTGCCGCTCATCTCGAGCTTGCCGGTGAGATAGAGCGCGCGACCGGTGCTCTCGCCGCGCGCGAGCGCGAAGAAGTCGCGCGCGCGAAGCGCGACGCCGCAGTCCGAGTCTTCGACGCCGATCCGTACCGCCGGCGGAGCGTCGCCGGGCCGCAGATCGATGACGAACGCCGCGTCGGGCTCGCGGAGGCGCACCTGGAAGCGCGCGCCGATCGCACGCGCGAGCGCGGGCCGCGCGGCCACGTGCGCGGCGATGGCGCGAATCGCCGCGTCGACCTCCTCGCGGAGTGGCGCATCGGACGGCACCTCGAGAACGGGCGCTGCGTCACCGAAGCGGGCGACCCCGTGGGAGAGCACGACGCGGTCGCGCTCTTTCACCTTGGCTTGGAAGCGCACGACGCCATCCGGCTCACGAAACGCTTCGGTCACGAGGGTCTCGCCCGGGAAGACCACGTCGGAGAACCGCACGTCTGCCGCGCGGAGGCGCGACGGATCGCCATCGGCGAACGCATCGACGAGATGACGGAGCACGAAGCCGTACGTGCACATGCCGTGCAGGATCGGCCGCGGAAGCCCGAACGCCCGGGCGGCCTTCGGATCCGCGTGGAGCGGATTGTCGTCGCCGAGGAGTCGGAACAAGAGCGCTTGGTTGGGGCGCGTCGCCTGCTCGATCACGAGATCGGGCGCGCGCTCGGGAAGCGGCGCAGGTGCGGGCGGCGCCTCGGCGCCGAAGGACTTCGGGCCGCCTTCGGGGGCGAAGCCGCCCGCTTGGCGCACGAGCGACGAGATCGCGCTCTTCATGACGAGCGCGCCCGACGCGTCGCGGGTCTCGACCTCCGTCACGACGTACGCGTGGCGCCCCTTGTCGTGGAGCGCGGCGATGCGCGCGGCATGACCGAGCGCGCCATGCGCGGGGAGCGGGCCGAGCACCTCGATGCGCTGCTCCGCGTGCATCACGCGGTCGATGCCGTAGTGGAGGCCGGGCGCGTTTCCGACCGCGCGCAGGCTCGCGACGAGCGAGTTCAGGGCCAGAACGGCGATGAAGCCCGGCGAGACCTCGATCCCGGGCGGAACGAGCTCGGTCGTTCGGCGGAGCGGCGCGGCGTCGGCGACGTCCCGATAAGGATCGTCAGCCGCGCCGGTCGCCAGCCCATAGAGCGCCACGTCTCGCTCGGAAAATGACGTTGGCGGCGGGACGAACGCGTACCCCAGCGCTCGCTCGACTTCGATGAGACGCGCCATGACCCGACGATTGGCCTACACGAAACCTCGGCCCACTGCCACGCCGGCGCGCCGCGGTCCCCCTCCCGCGACGCCCGCTCCCCCGAGCCGAAATGCGTCCGCTTTCGACCTCGCCGGAGCGGAGCCCCGCGCGTACGATGCCCCCCGCTCATGTCCGACGAAGTCCTGTCCGATCTGCTCGCATTCCTCCGCGAATCGCCGACGCCGTTCCACGCGGTCGACAGCGCGGCGCGCCGCCTCGGGGCCGCCGGCTTCCGTGAGCTCCGCGAGGTCGACGGTTGGGACGCGCTCGCCGCCGGCCGCTACTACGTGGTGCAAGGCGGGACGACGCTCGTCGCGTTCGTGGTCCCGGCCGCGCGCAAAGCGCTGAGCTTCCGCATCGTCGGCGCCCACACCGACAGCCCGAACCTGCGCCTCAAGCCCAAGCCCGAGTACACCAAAGAGGGCTACGCGCAGCTCGGCGTCGAGGTCTACGGCGGCGCGCTCCTCTCGACGTGGCTCGATCGCGATCTCTCGCTCGCCGGACGCGTCTTCATGAAGGGCGCGCCCGCGCCGCGCCTCGTCCGCATCGACCGGCCCATCGCGCGCGTGGCGCAGCTCGCGATTCACCTCGATCGCGACGTCAACGACAAGGGTCTCGTCCTCAATCGACAAGAGCACCTCGCGCCGATCTTCGGCCTCGCGGACGCAGCGCCGGAAGGCGCGCGCGGCCTCGCGGCGCTGGTCGCGGGCGAGCTCGGGGTCGCCGCGAGCGAGGTGGCCGGGCTCGATCTCATGCTCTACGACGTGAACCCGGCGACGATCGCCGGTCCGAACGGCGAGTTCGTGTTCTCGGCGCGGCTCGACAACCTCGCCATGAGCCACGCCGCGGTTCGCGCGCTCATCGCAGCGGCGCCCGCCGCCGACGCCGGCACGGCCATCCCCATGGTCGCGCTCTTCGATCACGAAGAAGTGGGCAGCGACAGCGCCACGGGCGCGGCGTCCGGCTTCTTGCCGCGCCTCTTGGAGCGCATTTCGCTCGCCACCTCGGGGTCGCGCGAGACGTACCTCCGCGCGCTCGCCGGCTCGTCGTGCATCTCCGCCGACATGGCGCACGCCGTCCACCCGAATTACCCCGACCGTCACGAGGCGCGGCACAAGCCCACGCTGAACGGCGGCCCCGTCATCAAGGTGAACGCGCAGCAGAGGTACGCGACCTCGAGCGAGACCGCCGCCATGTTCGCGGATCTCTGCCGCCTCGAAGACGTTCCCTTCCAGCACTATGCACACCGCACGGATCTCCCGTGTGGCAGCACCATCGGGCCGATCACGTCGACGCTCCTCGGCATCAAGACCGTCGACGTCGGCAACCCGATGCTCAGCATGCACTCCATTCGCGAGATGTGCGGCTCCAAGGATCCGGAACGCATGACGCGCGTCTTCTCTCGCTATTTCTCCTGACGTCCTCGAGGCCACCGATGCAGCACTCCTCCCGTACCCACCTGATTGCTCTCCTCTCCATCGCCGTCGTCTCCGGCTGCGCGCTCGGGGTGACACCGCTCACGGCCGACGATGGTGGAGCCACGAGCGCGGGCGACGGCGGCAAGAGCGACGCGGGCGCGGGAGACGCGGCGAAGAAGGCGACCGTCGACGCGGGCGACACGGACGCGGAGCCCGCCGCGCCGGCGGACACCGACGCGGGCGTGGTCGACGACGACGCCGGGCCGGCGCCTTGCCCGGGCTATGCGCTCCCGAACGACACTGCCGCCTGCCATGCGTGTGGCTCGACCTCGACCCAGACGTGCCAGCCGAACGGATGCTACGGCGGCTACTACTGCGATCTGTCGACGTCGAAGTGCTCCAAGAAGCCGGCGGGCTGCTGACTCCCATCACTCCGCGAACGCCGAAATCGGTCGGATTTCGAGACGTTTGACCTGACCTTGGCATACCTCGCCGCGAGTGTGCGCGCGGTGGGCACCCGACCGCACGGGCCCGCAGAGACGTCGCGGCACCATTTGTTCGCGCCCGGTGACGCGATCGACAGGTGCCGCGCGCGGTTCACCCGGTTTTTCTGCATGACGCGCTCGGCACGTCGACTGCACTGGTTGGAGCACGCCACGAAGGAGGCCCCCGACCATGAAGCATCTCCGCACCACCGCCATCGACCTCGACGCCGTTCACGGAGGCATGCGCTGGTTCCCTTGGGACCGCGAAAGCACGAACGTCGAGGACCGCCGCCCGCAATCGCAGGGCGGGCCGGTGCCCGATCACGATTGGCAGCGCGAGCAGCGCGAGCTCGACCCCCACTACACGCCCCCGCAGCCACAACAGCAAGGTCCGGCCCCGCGCGACGATGACCGCAGCGGTCGCGGCGCGCCGCAGAGCCTCTTCGGCGACTACCGCGACTCGAGTGAGAGCGCTTCATCGAATGAGGAAACACCGTGGTCGGGCGGGGACCCGAACGGAAACGCCTACGACCCCTACGCGAGCATGAACGACCATGCGAGCGCGAACGAGTCCGCGAGCAACGACTACGCGAGCGCCGACTACTCGAGCATGAACGACTACGCGAGCAACGACTACTCGAACGGCATCTCGGGCGAGACGAGCGAGCCGAGCGGGACGAGTGGCAGCGACGATTGGAACGGGAGCAGCGCCAGCGCCGAAGAGTGAGCCCCTGGCGAACGAGCGTCAGGCGCTCGGCGGCGTGTAGCGGTCGTGAACCGCCTTGCCCATCGCGTGGTAGCCCTTGTCCACGTAGAGGGTCGCGCCGGTGATGCCGCTGGCGAGCGGGCTCGCGAGGAACGCCGCCGTGTTCGCGACCTCCTCCGCGGTGAGGGCGTCAGTGAGCGGCGAGTTCGCCGAGCAGTACTCGATCATGTTCTCGATGATGCCGATCGCGCTCGCGGCGCGGCTCGCGTACGGGCCCGCCGAGATCGTGTTCACGCGAAGGCCGTAGCGGCGCCCCACCTCGAACGCGAGGGTGCGGGTGTCGCTCTCGAGCGCGGCCTTGGCCGACGACATGCCGCCGCCATACCCGGGGATCACGCGCTCACTCGCCATGTACGTGAGCGACATCATGGAGCCGCCCTTCTTCATCAAAGGCGCGAACGCGCGCGCCATCGACACCATCGAGTACGCGCTCACCGAGAGCGCCTCGAGGTAGCCCTTGCGGCTCGTCTCGAGGAGCGGCTTCTTCACTTCGGAGCCGTTCGCGAGCGCGTGCACGAAGATGTCGAACGGCTGCTCGCCGAGCTCGCTCTTCAGGAGGGCAGCGGCGCCGGCGATCGAGAAGTCGCCCTTGTCCTTGTAGCGGTTCGACTCACGGAGCTCGGCCGGCGCGTCCTCGAGCGTGTCGAACGCGGCGTCGAGCGCCACGATGCGCTCGAATTCGAGGAGCGAGCCGTTCGAGAGCTTGCGCGCCTCGTCGATCTTTCCTCGCTTCAAGAGCGTGAGGAAGATGTTCATCGCCGGCGGCCACGTGCCGACGCACACCGTCGCGCCCGCCTCGATGAACGCCTTGGCGATGGCGAAGCCGAAACCGCCGTCGTCGGCCACGCCGGCGACGAACGCGCGGCGACCGGTGAGGTCGATGCTGAGCATGGGTCTCTCTCTCCGTAGGGTCGCGCGCGCGACCGGTCGTCAGACGACGAAGTCGAGCATCTGGAGGCGCGTCATGTAGTCCTCCAGCATGCGGCGGTAGTCGTCGATGAAGCCGTCGAGGCGGACCACGACGCCGTCGGTGCCCGCGCGCTGGATGGTGCCGCTCACGGGCATCTCGCCGAGCGGGAGGCAGAGGACCGCACTCCACGCCTCGCCGAGCGCCGGCATGGCCGCGCCGGGCGACACCTTGAGGAAGCCGTCCGACACCTCGGCGACGTCGGCCATCGCACCGTCGTCGAGACGAACCTGCGCGCCGAACTTGTTCGTGGGCGCACAGCGGTAGTGCGCGCGACGATTGTGCTCGATGAGGTCGTCGAGCGCGTCGAAGAGCGGCTTCGAGATCTCGGTCTCCGGCGCGGCGAGAACGATCTCGCGGAGCTGCTTCATCGCCTTCTGCGTGCGGATGATGTTGGCGCGCATCTGCTCCATGCGGAGCTCGTCGCGACGGACCTTGTCGGACACGAGCCCGAGGAGCGCCTGGTAGAACGAGAGCCCCACCGCGCCATTGGCTTCGAAGAAGCGAAGGAGCTTGGTGAGGTCGACGCTGAAGAGCTCGATCTCGGTCGCCGCGACCGCGGTCACGTTGCGCGGGATGCCGGTCATCGAGCCGAGCTCGCCGATCGGCGCGAGCGGACGGAGGCGGAAGCGCTCCTCCGTGCCCTCCATCAGGCTGACCTCACCCTTGCCGAGGAGCATGAAGCGGGACGGGATCTCGCCCACTTGGAACAGGGTCTTCCCCGCCGGGAGCGTCTCCCGCTCGAAAGCCTTAAGGAGCTCGCTGAGATGGGCGTCCTTGAAGTCGCGGAAGAGGGGAAGCGCGCGCAGGTCAGCCGGCTGGATGGTCATTGTGTTGCTCCGTAACGAATCGGGGCCGGCAGCTTACCGCCGCAGCCGCCGTTCGCGAAAGGGCTATACTCCCGGCCGCCATGGGGGGACAGAAAGAACCGTGGGCGGAGTCTCCGCCCGGGGAGCAAGGGGCGTTTCGGCGCGAGCCGCGACGGGAAGAGGCGGACCGCCGCCAGGGATTCGTCGTGGCCGAGGCGCTGCTCGCCGCCGGCGACGCCGCCGGGGTCGGCATGACCGTCACCGTACGGAGACCGGACGGGCGGTACGAACAAGTGTTCGTCAACGACGCGGCGCTGGCCATCAACGGGTACGAGCGCGACGAGTTCTTGCGCATGAACCCGCTCGACGTGCTCGCGCCCGGCGAGGCCGAACGCGTCACCGCGCCGGACGTGATGCCGCGATCGGGCGGCGCCACGCGCATGGACGCCACCATTCGGCGCAAGGACGGCCGGACGGTGCCGCTCCAGCTCGCGGTGGCGCGCGTTCCGTGGCCCGACGCCGAAGGGGGCGAGGCGCTCGTCAGCTACTTCTTCGATCAGTCGGCGCACAAGGAGACCGAAGCCGCGTTGCGGAAGTCGGAGGCCAACCTCCGGCGCTTCATCGAGGACTCGCCGTTCGGGATGGCGCTCATCCAAGACCGCCGCTTCGTCTACGCCAACGCCACGATCCTCCGCTTGAGCGGAGTCGCCACGATCGAAGAGCTCGAAGGGCGCGGCTTCGAAGACTTGCTCGCGCCGACCGACTACGCAGCCGCGCTCGATCGGATCGAGCCGGCGCCGCCCTCGCAATCGCGCATCGCCGCGGCGCGCGAATACCGGCGCACGCTCCCCGACGGCACGTCGGTGGTCATCGAAGGGATGGCCCTTCCGTTCGACTACGAAGGTCGGCCCGCCGTGCTCGCGTTCGCGCGAGACGTCACCGAGCGCGCGGTGCTGGCCGAGCAGATGGCGCGCGTCGATCGCCTCGTCGCGCTCGGCACGCTCGCGGCCGGGGTGGCGCACGAGATCCAGAACCCGGCGGCGATCGCGCAGGCGAGCCTCGAAGCGCTGGAGCGCGTCCTCAAGAGCGCGGACATCGACGCCGGCCTCCGCGCGCGGGCGCTGGCGCTCGTCGCGGACGCGCGCGGCGGGAGCGACCGCGTGAGCTCCATCGTGCGCGAGCTCCGCGGATTCTCGCGCCCCGACGACGAACGGCGGCCCGTCGACGTCAGCGACGTGCTCGCCACCGCCCAACGCATGACCGAGCGCGTGCTCGCCGATCGGGCGCGGCTCGTCGTCACGCGCCGAAACGTACCGCCCGTGCTCGGCAATCGCGGGCGCTTGGAGCAGGTCTTCGTGAACCTGCTCCTCAACGCCGCGCAGGCGATGCCGAACGGCGACGTCGAAGCCAACGTCATCGCCCTCGACGTCGGACGCGACGGCGACATGGTCGAGGTCACGGTGCGCGACAACGGGCGCGGCATCGCGGCCGATCACTTGCGGCGCATCTTCGATCCCTTCTTCACCACCAAACCGGCCGGCGAGGGCACGGGCCTCGGCTTGGCGATCACCCACACCATCGTCACCCAGCTCGGCGGCACCATCACGGTGGAGAGCGAGGTCGGAAAGGGCACCGTGTTTCGCGTGCGTCTCCCGGTGGCCGTCGCGCCCGCGCGCAGCGTGACCCCGTTCCCGCGCCGCGCGGTGCGGAGAGCGCGCATCCTCATCGTGGACGACGAGCCGACGTTGGTCCGGACGTTGGTCACGCTCTTGAGCGAGGAGCACGATGTCGTAGGAGCGACGAGCGGCGCCGACGCCCTCGGCATTCTCATGGCCGACCAGACCTTCGACCTCGTCTTGTGCGATCTGATGATGCCGTACGTGACGGGGATGGACCTCTACGAGCGGCTCGCCAAGGAGCGGCCTGGCCTCGAGAAGAGGCTCGCCTTCATGACCGGCGGCGCGTTCACCGCGCGCGCACGGGACTTCTTGCGAGACGTGACGAACCCGCGCGTCGACAAGCCGTTCTCGCCGGCCATGGTCACCGACATTCTGAACGCAATGGTGGCCGGCAAATAGCCGCGGCGCGCGTCCTTCGTGGGCGCGCGGCCTACGTCATGGGTCACTTCCCGACGGCGGGGGTCACGCCTGCCGCGACGTCGGCGAGGAAACGATCGACGTCGGCCTGTCCAGTCGGGTCTTGGAAGGCGACGAAGTGCCCGTCGAAGCCATTCGGCGCGTATTGCCGCACCGCGACGGTCACGGTCTTCGCGCCCTTCTTGACGTTGCCCTTGAACGGCGCCGCCTGCTCGGCGAGGCCACCGATGCTGATCGGCGTCGTCACGCTCGGCGCGTGCGTGACCTGCCCCGCTCCCACCGCGAGCGCGAAGGCGACCTCCGAGTCCACGGGCGAATAGGAGTCGTCGAGGCCGAGGGGCTGGAACACGCTGCGGGCGCCGTCGGTGGTCGGCGGCTCGGACGCGAAGAAGCGTGCATGATGCAATGGATCGGCCGGGTCGATGGCGTGCTGGAGAACGGAGAGCGCCGGGTGCGTGGTGTTCACCGTGAGGTCGCCGAGGAGCACCGGGAGCGCGCCGGCGACGTTCACCGGCTTCTTCTTCCCGAGGAGCGCGTCGACGAGGCTCGCGCCCTCGCCCGAGAGGACGACGCCCGCGACGTCGGTGGAGTACGGGAGCGAGATGCCGCCCTCGGTCGCGCCCTGCGAGTGGCCCCAGAACGCGATCGCGCCGAAGTGGAGTCGCGCGCCCGTGGGTGAGCTCCCCGCCGCGATGTCGAGCGCCTTGGCGAACCGAATGAGGGAGAGCTGATCGGCCGCGCCTTGCAGCGGATTGCCGATCGCCGCCTTGGGGTTGGTGAAGTTGTAAAAGAGCGTGTTCGGGCTCTCGGTCGAGGCGCCGCGACGCGGGCCGTGCTCGACCTGATCGATGCCGAGGACGGCCATCGGCACCGCCGCGCCACCCGCGCTCGGCACCGCCGTGGCGAGGCGCTCCGAGACGCCGCCCGTCACGTGGCTGCGGAAGTGGCCGCCCGTGCCGTGCGCGTAGACGACCAATGGATAGCCCGCAGCCGGCGCCGCGGTCTTGGGCACGGTCAGCGACATGCACACGGACTCCGTGCGTTGGACGACCGGCGCGCCCGTGCCGTCGAGCACGAAGTCGCCGCCGTCGTCGGGGTTCTTGTACGGCGCGGTCCCCTTCTGGAAGACCGGGAGCGTGACGAGGGCGTGGTACTCGTCGAAGCTCGTGCCGCCGGTCCCGCAGGCGCGATCACCGGTGGCGTCCGGGCACGGCGACGGCGCGGCGCCACCGCACTTCACCCAGCCGCTCGCGGCGGGCGCAGTGGCGGCCGCGACGGCAGCGGGGAGCTTGCTCGGCAAGGTCACCGCGGTGCCGACGGTGAAGACGGTGCCGCCCGCGATTGATTGGAGGTCAAACGACTTGGTGGCCGCCCACGTGCGGAGCGGCGCGTAGCTCGCATACGAAGCGGCGAGGGCGGCGTCCGCGGGCGCGCTCGCGCCGAGCATGGCGGAGAAGTCTTCGGCGGCGCTGATCGCCGCGCCGGCGTCGTTCTTCACGACCTTGCCGATGAGCACGGCGTACGTGTGGCCAGGCTTCAAGGGCGAGCCGGTCGGCGGGCGGATGAAGAGCCCGTTGTCGCAGACGTACGCGTTGCGGCCCGTGGTCGCGAACCAACCGAAGCCGACGTCGTCCCCCGTCGTGAGGTCGACGTACTTGATGGCGCCGCTCGTCTTGAGCGAGTCGAAGCTCACGGCGCCGCTGAAGCGGAAGATGACGGTGGGCTGGGCGCTCCAACCGTCGGCGGTGGCCTCGAGCCAGCGGAGGTACCGATCGAGCGCATCGAACCCGAGGAGGCCCGCGCCGGGCGTGGGGAACGACGTGAGGTCGATCTTCTTTCCGTTCTTGCGCACGTCGTTGGGGAACGGGAGCCGGAAGAAGTCGCCGTCACCGCTGCCGCGCGGCACGCGGAAGTAGACCTTGGTCGGAGCGGGATCGTCGGTGCCGCACGCGACGCCCGTCCACGGCGTGGGAAGCGTTTGGCCGGGCGGGAGCTGAGCGCACACTTTGTTCACGCACGCGAGGCCGCCGAAGCAATCGGCGCTCGCGGCGCAGGTGCCGCCGAGATCGGTCGCGCCCTCGGGCGCGCAGGCCGCGGCGGAGCCGACGACGTTGCAGCGGAAGCCCGAGACGCAGTCGCCGTCGGTCTGGCATCCGTCGCCGTCTTTACCGGTGCCGGCGGTCGCGCATTTGTGATCGGCGTTGCAGTAGCTCCCGTCTTTGCACTCACCACTCAGCGTGCAGCCTGCGCCGTTGTCGGTGGCATGACCGAGCGCGCACTTGCCACTCGTGCAGACGAGGCCGGCGCGGCACTTCTGCGCCGTGTCGTCGCACGGCTGACCGACGCCTTGCGCGGCGGGAACGGACGCTTCGAGCGAGGCGTCGAGGCCCGCGTCGAGGTTCGGCGTCGCGAGGAGAGCGGTGCCACCCGAGCACGCCGCGAGGGCGACGAACCCTCCAACGCCGACGAGCGGAAGGAGCGACGAGAGCCGGAGGACGCGCGGTCGACCAGAAGACAAAAGGGCCATGTTCGCGATGGTACGACAGGGCCCACAAAAAGGTGCGGGCTCGATGCCCCCATGGCACCGAGCCCGCGAGGAACCTCGTTCCCTCCCCCACAACCGCTCCTCGATGTGGGCGCGCTTCGCCGGTTGAAACGAAGGCGCCGCGAGGGCGACTGGACGGAACGAGATCAGACGAAGTGGAAGACGAGGTAGCCGAGCGAGGTGAGGATCGCGAGGCCGCCGAGCGGCGCTTGGAACTTCACGAGGCCGAGGCGGATCTGGTTGCCGCGCTCGATCGCCATCGCGTTGCCGCGGAGCGCGTAGGTCGAGATCATTCCGAAGCCGAGGAGCGTACCGACGGTGAAGTCGGCGACGGCCATGAGAGCCCAGAAGACGAACATGATGGGCGCCTTGCCGATCATGCCGAGGTTCAAGACGACCTGAATGAGCTCCCAAACACCCCAGCCGAACATCGTGATGCCGATCGAGCCTTGGTAGGGCGTGAGCTTCGCGAGAAGTTGGGCCGCGTCCGGGCGCTTGTTGACGAGGAGCGACGACATCGCGAGGAGCCCGCCACAAACACCAATGACCGTAGCGATGAGAACGAAGAGCATGTTTTCCGAACCTCCCGTGCGTCGACCCCTCGCAACAGGCGGGCCAACACCGGAAGACTGGAAACCCGCGTGATCGCACGCAGCATGGTTGGGACGGGGCAACGCCTTGCCGCGCGTGCCGACGAGGCGTTGCCGGTGCGAACCCCAGTTTCAGCGAGGAAAAAAGATTCGCGCGAGGGCGTTTGCCCGTTCGCGCCGCACGTCACCCTCGCTCGCCTCGTGGGTTAAACACCCGACAGCGTCCCCGCTTGGGGCCTCGCGTGCGGTGTGACGACGCCTGAACCGCGCTCGCCATCGGGAGAAGACGATCACGATCGTGCACGCGCTCGGCCGACCGAGGGTTTGGCCCGGGGTTTCCTCGCCGATCGCCTTCCGCTTCGGCGGGAATGTGCTAATCGGCCGTCAATGCGTTCCGTCGCCCTCTTCGCCTGTTCCGCTTCCCTCGCCCTCCTGGGCTTCGCCTGCTCGAGCACCACGTCGAGCCCCGCCACCCCGTCGGGTAACGACGCGGGGACGAACGGCAATCCGCAAAAGCCCGAGGACGTGCCGGCGGTGGCGATCGAGGCCGACAAGGCGGCCGACTGCCCCGGGAAGTACGCCACCACGGCCCCCAAGGCCGGCAACAACTCGGGGTTCGACGTCGACGGTCAGTCGCGCCAGTTCTACTGGATCGAGCCCAAGAACGCGGGCGACGGACCGGTGCCCGTCTTCTTCGCGTTCAACGGTACGGGCGAGACGGGCGAATCGTTCGCCGAGCGCGCGAACCTCCAGCAGTTCGCCGACCGGGGCATCCTCGTGATCGCGCCCTGGTCGATCGGGAACGGTGAGCTTTGGCCGATCTGGGACTCCCTCCGGCCGACCGGCAAGGAGAACGACACCAACAAGGACATCGAGTTCTTCGACAAGCTCCTCAAGTGCTCTGCGGCGCACCGTCCCATCGACAAGAACCGCGTCTACGGCGGCGGGCACTCGGCCGGCGGCATCTTCACGAACAACATCATCCAGCGCCGCAGCGACGTCTTCGCGGGCGCGATCGTCGCCTCCGGGATCTACTCGCAGACGTCGCCGGTTCCGGCCGCCGACATGGACAAGATGCTGGTCCTCGTCACGTGGGGCGGCGACAACGATCAGTACACGGGCCGCGCGGGCTCGGTGAACGTCAGCAAGTTCAGCTTCGTGCCGGAGGCGTCCAAGGCGTCGAAGGCGTACGGCACGCAGAAGAACGTCGGCCAAGCCAACTGCCACGGCGCCAACATCGGCCACGCGTGGCTCGACAAGATCAACGACTGGATGGTCGATCTCCTGCTCGCGCACCCCAAGGGTCTCCCGGGCAACGACAACCTCGAGCTCCCGGCCACGCCGTCCGCGGCGAAGGTCACGTGCACGACCACGCCGTACGACTACAAGCCGACGATCGAGGTGACGTGCGGCTCGAGCACCAAGACGGGGTGCCAAGAGGCCTGCCAGCTCTTCGGTGATTGCGCCGTCGAGAACGCGACGGTCTCGGGAGTGCTCGGCGCGCAGCTCACGGCGGCGGGCTTCTCGGGCACCAACAACGCGGAGTGCGGCGGCTGCGTAACGCGCTGCGAGCAGAAGGCGACGGCGGCCGACGACGACGCGGTCCTCTCATGCATGAAGGATCAGCAGACCAAGAACGGAGCGAAGTGCGGCCAGGGCATCGACGGCGCCTTCCCGCTCATCGACGCGGTGAACACCTGCTGCGCCGGGAAGACGGGCTCCGGCTACTGCAAGGACATCTGCGGGATCATCAAGGGCAACGCCGCCGCCATCAACTACTTCGCGGCCTGCCAGGCCTTCTGACCTTGGGCTACGGCGCAACCCAGTTGCGCCGATGCTTGCTCCACGAGCCCGAAGGCGTCACTTCTGCGTGACGCCGACCCGTGCTTCGACCGCCGAGACGCGGCGGTCGAGGTCCGTGAAGGCTGCCGCCTCGGGTCGGCGATCGAAGTCGTGTCGCAGGCGGGCCACTTCGACGCGCAGCGCGGCGATGTCTTCGCTGTTCTTCTGAATGTCCGCGCTGTTCTGCCGGACTGCGCTCTCGAGGACCGAGATTCGCTCCGAGAGCCGGCGCTCGAGGTCGCTCATCTGGGCGGTGAGCCCCTCGCGCGTCGCGCCGATCGCCTCCGCGAGGGCGCGAACGTTGGCGTCGACACGCTCGACGACCACGCCCACGGCGCGAATGTCGTCTCGCAATCCGCCCGTGACCTCCACGAACTCCGCGCGGGTCACGAACTGGTTGGCGTCGAGGGTGCTCGACGACGCTCGAGGCGAGACGCGCTTGGTAGCCATGACCGGTCCGCCGTTGCACGAGCCGGGCCGCGAATCAACGCACGCGACTTCCGAGAGATCGGCGATCGACGACTGTCCGCGGACACTTTCGAGGCGTCCGCGGACAGTTGGGACGGCTCAGGGGACTGGGGTTGGAACCGTTCCGGTCGTCCAGAGCGCCTTCATCGCGGCGCCGGGCCCCATGCGCTTCGGGCCACCGCAGTCCTTGAAGCCGGCGAAGGTGGTGGGCACGGGCGACGCGGCGGACGGGTCCTCGAAGACGCGATTCTTCCAATCGGCCGCGAAGAGCATGAGACCGATGCCCTTGGTGGCGAAGTGATTGGCGAACGTCCTCACGATCTCGGGTGAGGTGACGGACGGGCCACCGTCGGCGCGCCCGTCGTAGCAGTTGGCGGTCTCCGGATCGTTCCCGATACCGGTGAAGAAGGCGGTTGCGGCGCACGCGTGCGTGTCGCACCAACCTTCGAGCCAATGATCGATGTCTGCGGGTTGCACATAATCGAGCTTTGGCGCCCCGCCCTTCGTGTGCTGGGAGGAGTCGGTCGGGAACGGATGAATGTCGAAGGCCAGCTGTCCGAGCGGATCCGACGGCAGATTGGCGTCCGTGTTCTTCCGCCACACGCGTGACGTCGTCGCGAGCCCGTCGAGCACGATCACGTTGGACGCCCCGCTTTGCCGAATCGCGTCCACGAGGAGCCCGAAGCCCGCGCGCCACTCGAGCCACGGCGATGGGTCGGTGTCGATCGTCGCCGCGCCGCCGTACCCCGGCTCGTTGAACGCAATGAGCACGACGGCCGGGTCGTTCGCGAAGACCGGCGCGAGCACGCGCCACGCGCGCGCAGTGGCCGGCCCCGGCCGATTCTCTTCGTTGGGATCACCCGCCACGTCACCCGTCTGCATCGTCAACATCGCGTTCATCCCGTGCTGTTCGACGAGATCGACCGCGGCCTTGATCGAGTCGAGGTAGGCCGCCTTCGCTGGAGCGTCGAGGGCGCCGTCGGGCATGGCGTTCGTAGGATCGAGCGCCGCGACGCTGACGTTGAAGCGGATCGTGTCGGCGCCGAGCGCGCGCAGCGCCCTGAGGAGAGACGGCCCCCACGCGGCGCGCGCCTGCGCGTAGACCCCGCCGAGGTACGCCGCGGGCGCAACGAACCCTGTCACCACGGCCCCCTTCGGCACCCACGCTTGACCGTCACGCTCGAGGCGTCCTTGCCGGACGCGGATCGCGCAGCGACCGCCGCCACAGGTCGGAGGCGCCGCCGCGTCGTCGGCGGGAGCTGCGACGACTCCCGCGTCCTCGTCCGGCGTCGGCGAGCTTGGGACCACGTTCGCCGCGTCTTCGGCGAGCGAGCCCGCGTCCCGCGCCGCCGCAGGCTCGCCACTGGCCAAGGTGCCATCAAGGGTCGCGGCGCTGCACGCAGAACCGACGCCCAGCACCAACGCTGCAATCCACACCCGAGGAAGAGCAAACATGATCGCGGAGAGGCAAGTCGCACGCCGACGGTGAGACCACGGCGACGCCGCGCGATCACGCGCACATGATGACGTCGGAGGTCACGGTCGGGTGACCTCCGCGAGCACCGCGACCCCGGCGCGAGCCACCCGAAGCGGGCCACGACGCGGCGTGGGGCTCCGTCACCGGTAGGGCGATCGGGGCTCAACGCGGCTGCGTACTTGCAACTCCGGTGCGATCTCGTTTGCGGATCGGGACGTGAGCGGCGATGACGAAACCGACGAGGATGGGATGGGCGCCGGTCCAGAACGGATGGGTGTCTCGATGCGTCGAGCCTTGCACGCCCACCGAAAACACTTCGTGCGGGCGCACGGCGAGTCCGCCCTCGACGCCGTACATCAGTCCCCACGTGACGCGCTGATCCGGGACGAAGCGCTCCACCGCGCTCCGACGAATGCCGGTGTCTTGCTCGAAGCTCGGCCCCGCTTCCGCCCCCAGCCAGAGTCGAAAGTGGGCGCTCGAGACGAAGTCCCAGCGGACGCTCGGCGCAATCGACGTCGTCCTGATCTTGGTGCTCACGAAGCCTCCGTCGGAGTCGGGAACGCCTTCGAGAGGCAAAGCCGGAAACACGAACGTGCGTCCCGTTAGGCCCGCGGCGATCTGAGGCGGAAAGCGGTACTGGAGCGCGAGGCCGAGCGCGAGGGCACTCTCGCTGATGCTCGCCGTGGCGCCCACGTCGACGTACTCGTCGCGCGACCGAGAGTCGCTTGCGCCTTGCTCCGCACGACTCGTCGTCGGCGCCGCGACCACCGTGAGCACGAGCACCTTCGTGAGCATCATGATGCGCGCTCGTGAGACTCGATTTCGGCGCATCGTCGCTCCCCTGAACTCATGTCACGCGACAGGGGCCTCGGCAACTTGCGCGTCGAGCTCGCGCTGGAGGTGCCCGCCCGGGCTCACGATCGCGGGGTGAGGGGTTTGGCGTTTCGGGTTGCAATCACCCGAGACCCAAGCCCCCTTCACCCAAAGCGAGCGGCAAAGGCGGCGTGCGGTGCCGGTGCCTCCGCGAGCTGATTGGCGCGGTACCCCGTCTCGATGCGCGCCACCGTGATCGCGTGCGCCGCCGCGTCGCTCGTGAAGTAGACGCGCCAGTCTTTGAGCGCGAGCCGTGAGCGATCGCCGAGCACCTTGATGCGACGGTACGCGTGCGGCTGCGGCCCGAGCGCGAGGCGCGTCGCGATCTCTTGGCGCAACTCCACGCCGTGCGACGCGAGCCACGCGAGCTCCGCCTCCGCTCCCTCGGTGAAGCGCACCTCCCAGCGCGTCCCCGGATCGCGCGAGAGCCAACCGTCGTTCGCGGTCGGGACTGCGTCGGCGTACGCGATGTACGGCTTGATGTCGTAGAGCGGCGACCCGTCCAAGATGTCGAGGCCACGCACGCGCACCACGAGCCCGGAGACCCCGAGCACGGTGACCACGGTCATGCCGATCGGATTGGGTCGATGCGGCGAGCGCGTGGCGAAGACACCGACTTTGCCGATCTGACTCCGCGGCGGGAGCACTTTGGGATGAAAGACCCCCTCGTTGCGATCGAAGCCGAAGAGCACCCACACGTGGCTGAACTCCTCGAGCCCCAAGAGCGCGTCCTCATAGCCGTGGCCCGCGAAGAGCTCGAGGGTGCCCTCGGCGTCCGGTGCCTCGGTGGCTTGGCGTGGCGCGTCGATCTTCTCGACGAAGGGAGTCCGTACGACACCGATCGCGCGAAAGGTCGTCTCGCGGCTCACGTCAGTGCGGGATGAGACGCATGTACCATGCAAGCAGTCCCACGAACACTACGCCGAGCACGATCACGAGCCCGACGACGATGGGATTGGGACCGCGCCTGGCTTGCACCACCGGGAGCGCGCCCGCCGCACCTGCGAACGCCGCCGGCGCGCCGGGCGGAACCACGACTTGTTGATAGCCCGAGCCGACCGTGTTGCCGGACGGCATCATGGCTTGCGGCGTGGGCACGCGGAGCGGCGGCTTGGCGACCGTCTCCTCGAGCGCCGACAGATTTCCCGGCGTGTAGAGATCCGGCGGCAGCGAGCTCCGACCGCGCTCGTTGATCTCGGGCGAGCCGAAGCTCAATCGATCACCACCCCCCGACGCGATCTCGTTGATCCAGCGCGAGGTGTCCTCGAACTCTCCGAGGTTGAGCGGCGCCGGACCGCGCCCGTCCTTCTTGGGCGCGCCGGGCTGATCTTCTTTCAGCGACGTGAACTCGAGGAGCGCCTCTTCGATCAGCTTGTCGATGATCGAGTGCTGCTGCGGCCGCGTCCTCTGACGATCGCGCATCGCGCCCTGGACGAGCATCTCGATGTCGAACGTGCTCACCGGCTGCCCGGTGGCGAAGAGGAAACGAACGAGCTCTTTGCCGAAGTCGCGCGCGGTCTGGTAGCGCTGCGCCGGATCCTTGGCGAGCGCGCGCATCACCATCGCCTCGAGCTCGGGCGGCACCTTGCCGTTGAACTGACGCACCGACGGGACGACGGCCTGCTGCACCTTCTTCACCGTCTGGAAGTCGCTCTCGCCGAGGAACAAGCGCTGCCCGGTGAGGAGCTCCCAAAGGATGATGCCGACGGCGAAGATGTCCGTGCGGTGATCGACCTCTTGGCCGAGCGCGGCCTCGGGCGAGAGGTAGCTGAACTTGCCCTTGATGATGCCGGGCTCGGACTTTTCGAGCTGCGAGTTGGCCTTGGCGAGACCGAAGTCCACGATCTTCACCTCGCCGAACTTGGTGATGAGCACGTTCGGCGGAGACATGTCGCGGTGGACGATGTGGAGATCGACACCCTGCGGATCGCGGAGCTCGTGTGCGTAGGAGAGGCCCTTGCAGATCTCGAGCGCGATGTAGACGGCGAGCGAGACCGGGAACTCTTTCCCCTGCTTCTTCAGGTACTCGACGATGGCCTTGAGGTTGGCCCCGTCGACGAACTCCATGACGATGAAGTACGCGGCGTCACCGACGCCGATGTCGAAGACCTGGACGCAGTTCGAGTGCGAGAGGTGCGCCGAGAGGCGCGCCTCATCCAGGAACATCGAGATGAACTTCTTCTTCTCGGAGAGGTGAGGAAGAACGCGCTTGATCGCGACCTGCTTGCGGAAACCCTGCAAGCCTTCGCTCTCGGCGCGGAAGACCTCCGCCATGCCGCCGGATTCGAGCTTCTCGACGACCCGGTATCGCTGCTGCGAATCGGACATCTTCTAAGACGCAAGGGTGCCACCCCCGGGCAGAGGGGGTCAAGGTGCGCATTCCGTCTCAGGCCCGGCGCGCGCTTATTTTTCGAGCGCCTCGGCCGTCACTGACCGCGGCGCCGACGCTCTTCTTCGGTCGTGGGCACGTCCACCGGCGGCACCGTCAGCGCCGGGTCGCTCGTGATCTTGATCGGCAGCGGCCCCACCGGCGCCCCCTCTTCATAGGGGCCATCACCCAAGACCACGAAGCCTTGGACCGTGTAGTCCCCCTCGGCGGGCGGCCCGCAGCGCATCGGAACCGACACGACCTGCGACGCGCCCGGGTCGAGCGAGTAAGGAGCGTTCCGCCACACGTCGACGCCTGCGGCCTTGGTGCCCTCGCGCTCGCAGCGAACGAGCGCTCCCCCCGCGCCACGCATGGTCAAGACGACGCGGACCGCACCCAGCAAGATGGGCTCGGGGCTCGCGTTGGTGAGCACGACGACGGGGGCGTAAGCGCCCTCGCGCCACGCCGCGTCGTTCATCGCTTTGACGAGCGCTTCGCCGACGAGCGCCACGTGAAGCGCGGGACGCCCCGGATACGGGCGCGGCACCATCGAGCCGGAGCCGACGACCTCGAGCTCGAACGTGCCGGCCGACTCGAGCGTCGCGGCCGCGCCGAAGCCGACCGACGCCGAGACGAGGTACCGGCCGAGGAGCGTCGTCGCGCAGTCGATGTCGCGCTCGAACGTGGCCGTCTCGCCGGGCGCGAGCAGCTTCGTCTCGCGGACGCGCGGCTGACCGCCGACATGCTCGCGACATGGGAACGACACGCCTTCGCGGCTGGCGGTGAAAGCGACGACGAGCCCGTCGAGCTCCGCGGGTGCGGTCCCGGCGTTGGTGAAGCGCAAGGTCGCGTGGTAGCCGCCGACGCCGACCGCGCTCTTTTGGAACGGCGCCATGCGCGGGCCCGAGACCTTGACCCAAACGCTCGGACGCGCGCGAAGCTTCACCGCGCCCGACGCCCCGGCAACGCCCGCCGGCTTGACGATCCCGGGAGCGGGCGGACCGGCGTCGGCGCGGATCACGCTCGAGAGCGGCGTATGCGGCGCCTTGGGCGGTGGCGCGGCGGCGTCTCCACAGCCGATCGCGCCGCTCGCGAAGAGCGTCGTCACGACGAGGAGACCGAGAGGCGCGCGCAGCATGGCCGGCGAACGGAACGCTATCACGCCGCGCTCGCGCGCAATTCCCGAACGCGCGGCGTCGGCCGGGCCTAGACTGATCGCGATGTTTCGACGCTTGCTTGGAGTCGCGACCCTCTTCGTCGCGGGCTCGGTCGCGTGCACCCACGAGCCGCCGGATGCGCGGCGAGAAACCACGCTCGGCGAAGCCCGCCAAGCGAACCAAGGCTCCGCCACCACCGGCGACCGCTACGCCGTCGGCCTCTGTTTGGGCGCCGCGCCCGCCGGCACATGCTCGGCGGTCTGCTCGGGAAGCCTCATCGCGCCGAACCTCGTCCTCACCGCGCGCCACTGCGTCGACGACAAGACCGGCAACGCCGAGGTCATTCATTGCAAGTCCGAGTCGTTCACGACGCGCAAGTACGGCCCCGCGCAGATCGCCGTCACCACGTCGAACGTGCTCTTCCAACCGTCGACCGGCTGGCACGCGGTGAAGTCGATCTCGACGCCGTCTCCCACCGAGGTCTGCGCCAACGACATCGCGCTCCTCGAGCTCGCGGACAACGTGCCCGCCGCGGAGGCCGTCCCCGTCGACGTTCTCGCGTTCGGCTCGATGGCCGACCACACGCGCTACTCCACGGAATTCTCGAGCATCGGCTACGGGCTCACCGATCCGAGCAATCAGGGCACGCTCGGGTCACGTCATCGCCTCGATCACGTCGACGTCGACTGCATCGTGGGCGATCCCACGTTCACCGACGCGTTCTGCAAGGGCGGCGGCGTGCAGACCCTCGCCGATGGCGGCACCGAAGATCTCATCGACGACGCGAACAACTTCGCCGCGAGCTACGGCGCTTGCCCGGGAGACTCAGGCTCCGGAGCGTTCGAGCGATGGTCGCTCGATCGGGGACAGCCGCTCGTGATGGGGGTCTTCGTGCGCACGGCGACCGAGGGCTCGACGTGCTTCGGTCTCTCGTACGTGCGCACCGACGCGTGGCGCAGCTTCCTCGTGGCCGGCGCCCAAGCCGCCGCCCAGGCGGGCGGCTATCCCCTGCCCGCTTGGGCCACCGGGGAGACGGCGCCGGTGCACGATCCGCCCGACGCGGGACACGCGAGCACGGACGGAGGAGGCGGCAGCGACGCCGGCGAGACGCCGACCGGCGCGCTCGATAAAGGTGCAGAGTGCATCCGTTCCACGGACTGCGCCTCCGGCGCATGCGTGGCCATGACGGCCAGCGTTCCGCGCTGCGTCGACAAGTGCGTCGAAGGCGCCTGCAAGGCGGCCGGTGAAGTGTGCGCGTCGGCCGACGGCAACGACGTCTGCGTCCCCGGGGAGTCGAAGACCACGACGACGCCGGGGTCGTCTTCGGGCGGCGGCTGCGCGCTCCGCGGGTCACGGAGCGCCGGCTCCCGCGGCGACGTGACGTTCGCGCTCGTGGCGCTCGCCGTAACGGCCGCGGCCCGGAGGCGCCGATGAACCGCCTCCGCTTCCTCGATCGACTCGGCGCAGTCGTGACCGCTGGCGCGCTGGCCGTCGCGTGCGGCGGATCATCGACCACCGATCCGGTGACGACCACCACGGTGACGGCGCCCGAGGTGACGTGGGTCGACCCGCCGGCGCCCGAGCCCGTCGACGCCGGCGCGCCCAAGAGCGACGCGGCCGCAGCGTGCCCACCGGCCACCGTCGCCTACCCGGGCGACGCCTACCTGCCGCGCCACCCCCCGCGCGCGGCGAACGTGTGCGGGGCCGGGCAGACGACGGCGATCATGAGCGCGTGCGAAACGGGGAGCGGCCTCACGTGCAGCGGCTTCTCGGGCGCCGCGATCCCTTGCTTGAGCTGCCTCTACGGGCTCGCGACCGACGCGACGTACGGCTTCCGCGTGTTCGCGCCGGCGTACGGCGCGAGCCTCCTCAACGTGCGCGGGTACGCCTTGCTGAAGGGCGAATCCGAGTCGTGCGCAGACGCGCTCGAGGACTACGCGGGCTGCATGACGAACGCGTGCGCTTGCGCGACGGCCACCCGCAAGACGGCGTGCTTCGGAAAGGCCAAGACGCCGTGCTCCGCGTGGAGCAAAGCGGTCGACGCGGCGTGTCCGAGCGGCGGCGCGACCGCCGATCTTCGGGCCTTCGTCGAGGCGGGCGCGTTCGGCGCGGCCAGCGACGCCGTGCTCGTGGCGGCCGCGTTCTGCGGCGGCAGTTGACGGAGGCGGCCAAAGCGCCGATGCTCGCCGCCGCCGTGAGCGAGCTCTATAGCCAAGCCAAAGTGACCGTGGAGAAGGCGATCGAGGGCTTCGGCGTCAAAGCCGACGCCGTGCGCGTTGCCCAAGACGACACCCAGACCGCCTGGAGCTTGATGCGTGGAAGCGCGCTCACGCTGATCAGCGTGGTCGTGCGCGAGGACGGCGTCTTCATGCGCGTCGTGTGCCCGGTCATGACGCTGCCGACCGAGGCCGACAAGAAGGCCGCGCTCTTTCAGCGCCTCCTCGAGCTCAACGCCAGCGCCGTCGTCGGCACGTCGGCGTTCGGGCTCGCCACCGATCGCGTGGTCGTCGTGAGCGAGCGTCCGGCCAAGGGCCTCGACCAAGAGGAGGCTGCGTTCTCCATCAAGCGCGCCTCGGCCGTCGCCGACACGTTCGACGATCGCCTCGTCAAAGAGTTCGGCGGCAAGCGCGCGTCCGACGCCCAGAGCGCCTGATTCGGACGATGCACGGGCGCGGCCGAGGCACGAGCGCGGCGCTTTTGCTCGCGTCGGCCTTCGCGTTCACGCGAGCGGCGCGCGCGACGTCGGCGGACATGACCGTCGACACCACGGCCCAGTTCTACGACGTGCGGAGCCCCACCGGCGAGACCATCGTCCCCCGGCGCCGGCTCACGTCCACGGTCGCCGTGTCGGCCGTGGATCTCCTGCCCAAGGTCGACGCGCCGTCGCCGGACTTCGTGAAGCCGCGCGCCGAGGAGATCGTGTTTCGCGCGCGCCTCCGCTACGACGCCGATTACGGCGCGCATCCGGGCGAGGCCCAGCCGTCGGACTTCGATCGCTTCGTGCCCGGCTTCTCGCGAGCGCCGGTCGACCTCATGTACGGCTACGTCGAGGGTCGGCGCCTCTTCGGCGGCTTCTTCGGCTTCAAGCTCGGTCGGCAGTACACGACCGACGCGCTCGGCTGGTGGTCGTTCGACGGCGCGAGCGTGCGCGTGACGACGCCGTTCTTCGTGGCGATCGAGGCGCTCGGCGGCATGGAGGTGCGCGGCGGAATGCCTCTCTCCACGCCGCGCTTCGAGCGAGACGGCGTCTGGCGCGGAAACCGCGGCGGCTTCGATCCGTCGCTCTATCCGTCGTTCCAGCCGAGCGACGTCGCGCCCGCGGTGGGCGTCGCGGTGGAGTCGGCCGGTTTCACGTGGCTGCACGGACGGCTCTCCTATCGCCGCGTGTACAATACATGCAAATCCAACGTCTCCGAGTTCGCGAGCGGCCTCTCGCAGCCGGTCACGATCGACGGCGCGCGCATTTCGCAAGAGCGCCTCGGCTATGCGCTCGACGCCAACCTCGGCGCTCTCGGCGGCGCCAAAGCCGGGCTCGCGTACGACTTCTACGCCGCGCACATGTCGAGCATCTACGCGTCGCTCGACGGGTACGTGACGCCGCGCCTCACCGTGAGCGCCGACTACGACTATTACGCGCCCAGCTTCGACGGCGACAGCATCTGGAGCTTCTTCGCGTCGAACCCCATGAACGACGTCTCGCTGCGAACGACGTGGACGGCGACCGACACGCTCTCGCTGTCGGCCGGCGGGAACGCGCGCGTCATGTCGGCGGAGACGAGCGCGTCGAACGCGTCGACCTTCGTCAACGCCTCGACCGCCGGCGCGAGCGAGTATCCGAGCGCGAGCGCCACGTTCGACGGCGGCGGGTTCGTGTCCGCGCGGCACCGCTCGGGCGACAACGTGCTCGGCGGGCGCGCGACCGCGCTCTACGGCCGCGAAGGTCATCGCACGGGCGGTGAGCTCTACGCCGAGCGCACGGTCTTCGGTCACACCGTGCTCCTCGGACGCGCCTCGCTCTTCGACTGGTCCGACGCGCTCCGCGCGAGCCGCGCCGCGACGAGCTTCGGCGCGGTGGCGGGCGTCGGGTATCGCGTCGCGCCGCGCGCACGCACCCAGCTCGAATATCAACTCGACACGAATCGGCTCGCCGGTCTGCGGAGCCGCGTCGTCCTTTGGTTCACGGTGGCGACGCGATGAGCCGCGCGGGATCCCTCCTCCTCCTCGTGCTCGCGCTCGCGCTCGGCGTGTCGCTCGCGTTCGCCGCCCCGCCGAGCGCGCCCCCGCCCCCACCCGCGGCCCGCGCGCTGCCGCCGGGAGCGACGGTCGACGATCCGGGACCGAGCCCCGTCGTGTTCCCGGCCCAGTCGATGCCGCTGCGCTTCGATCACAAGAAGCACATGGTCGGCCTCCAGTGCACGAGCTGTCACACCGAAGCCGCGACCAGCACGCAGAGCGCGGACCGGCTGCTCCCCTCGCCGCGCAAATGTGACGGCTGCCACGAGACCGACCATAGCTCGCTCGCCGCGGTGAAAGCGGGACCGGACGCCGAAGGGCAGTGCGCGTTCTGTCACGTCGGCTACTCGCCCGACGAGCCGAACCGCGTCGCGCCCGTCTCGATCCCCACCCCGAACCTCGTCTTCGACCATCGCGCCCACGCGGCGCGCAACATCGGATGCGGGCAATGCCACGGCGCAGTCGAAGATCTGAGCGTCGCCACACGCGATCAACTCCCGCGCATGCGCGGATGCTTCAAGTGCCACCAGATGCCCGACAGCGCGGCGCGCGGCGCAGCGAGGAGCGACTGCCTCACCTGCCACGTGAAGTCGGCGCCGGGTGATGCGCGCGCGGGACGCATGAAGGTCGTCTTCGCACAGGGCGCGCTCCTCCCTCCGCGGTGGCTGCACAACGCGGCCCACACGCCGGATTGGATCGATCGCCACAAGATGGTGGCGGCCAACGACTCCCAGTTCTGCGGCAACTGTCACAAGGAAGACTTCTGCACCGACTGCCACGACGGGCGCGTGCGGCCGCGCAACATCCACCCCGGCGATTACTTGAACATGCACGCAATCGAGGCGCGCATGGCTTCGGAGCGGTGCACGAGCTGCCACCGCGAGCAGAGCTTCTGTCTGAGCTGCCACCAGCGCGTGGGCGTGTCGATGACGGGTCCCGGTGCGACCAAGGCCTCGGGCCGGTTCCACCCGCCCAAGTCGGTGTGGAGCGACGCCCCGCGGCAGCGCGGCCACCACGCCGAAGAGGCCCAGCGAAACCTGAACGCGTGTGTCAGCTGTCACGTCGAGCGGGACTGCGTGGTCTGCCACGGCGGCGCCGGGATCGGCGGCGGCTTCAACCCGCACCGACCGGGCTTCGCGGCGAGCTGCGCTTCGGCGATGCGTCGAAACTCGCGGCCATGCTTCGTCTGCCACGAGCCCGGCGCGGCGGCGCTCGCGGCGTGCCGGTAATCCTTCGCGGTGCGACCGCGCGGTCGGATGAGCGTGCGCGAGCGCGGCGGGACTCGTCGAGCGGGCACGGGCACGGGCACGGGCACGGGCACGTGGGAAAGGGCGGCGAAATCCCCCGGAATCCCCTTGCGTTGGCCGGGACTAGCGGCGTATAGCCCATAGTCCATCGAACTTCGCACCCGCCCTGCGTCCCGCAGAGCGAGTCCATCGCCCGCTTTTTCTGCGCCGCGTTCGCGCGGCCAGCAGAACGAGGAGGAGCCCTGTGAAAGAACTCGCCCGCTACCTTTTGCAGAACATGTACTTGGACTTCCAAGGCGAGATCACGCTCGACAAGGTCCGGCAGTTCCTCCGCGAGGACGAGAGCCGTGAGTCGAAGGCGCTCCTGGCCAAGCTCATCGAGGAGAAGGGCGTCAACGAGCTCCTCATCACGCTGGCGGACGTCCTCAAGGACCACATCCAGCACGGCGTGAACGATCTGACCATCAAAGAGCAGCTCCAACTCTACTCGGAGAGCTGATCTGCGCGGCGGGGGCGCTGCCGCGATCCTCTCGATGATGCTCGCCGCCGGAGCGGCGGCCGCGGTGGGTTGCGATCAAGGCGTGCAACACGACGACCGCGTCGTGGGGCCGCCCGTGCGCGTCGTGGGGACGAACCTCGGCATGGGCGGCGCGCCCAAGGGCGCCATCGCGGCCAACGGCGCGCTCGAGATCGCGTTCGACCGCGTGCTCGATCCGGCGTCGGTGAACCGTCAAGCCGCGGTGATCATCCGCGTGGGCGGCGGACCGATCGCGAACCCGGCTGTGGCCTACGATCCGGTCACGCGGGTGCTTCGCCTCTCGGCCGCGAACGAGAGCGGCGCGCCGTGGCTCACGCCCGGCCAACCGTACGAGCTCATCCTCACCGATCCGAACGAGCCGAACAGCATCGGCGGCGTGCGCGCGCTCGACGGCGCGACGATCGATCACGCGGGGCCGCGACGCATCGCGTTCTTCGCGTCCGATGAGCTCCCCAAAGATGCACTCCTGGCGCGCGGGATCGATCCCGTGATGGATTTCTGCCGCGACGTGCTCCCGATCTTCCGAGCCAAGTGCGCGGGGAGCACGTGTCACGGCGAGCCCGGCACCACCGCCGGCCTCGTGCTCACGAGCGCTGCGGGCGTCGCCAACACGGCGCTGCGGCGCGCGGCTATCGAAGCCAACACGGGATCGCGGGCGGGCCTCGGAGGCACGCCCGGTCGCGTCTTCGGCGTCGACTTACCGGTGATCGAGCCAGGGAATCCGGCCGCGAGCTGGCTCATGTACAAGCTCCTCCTCGCCGTGCCGGCCGACGATGTCGACGGTGGCGCGGTGGCCACGGCGGCGCGCTGCGATGGTGCGCCAGGCCCTGCGCCCACGCCGCCGCGTCTTCCGCTCGCCCCGTTCGCGGCCCTCGACTCGGCCGAGCGCACGCGCTTCGCGGACGCGATGCTCGGAAGCCCCATGCCATACCCGGCGCGGCCCGGGGTCCTCGATCGCGAGCAGAACCTCACCCTCTCCGAGCTCGAGCGCGTGCGGGCGTGGATCGCTCAAGGTGCCCAGATCAGCGAGTGCGGAGCGTGCGTCCAATGAGCGCGAGACTCTTCGTCGCGCGCGCCCTGGCTGCGCTCGCGATCACGGCCCTGGCGAGCGCGTGTGCGACCAAGAACCTCTGCCCGTACCCGAACCCGTCGGCCGTCACCGTCACGCCGGCGACGCCGTGCCTCACGGCGAGCGTCGAGGTGTGCATCGATCCGACGTTGGTGGTGAAGAATGGCTGCGCGGACGCGCTCTACCTCGACACGGCGTTCGGTCGCTTCGACGGCGACGCGAGCCCCGGCGCGGCGCTCGAGATCCTGAGCGGACAGACCGTGCACTTCGCGGTCCGACCCGACAAGGCCACGTCGTCGTCCGCCGCGAGCAAGTCGTTCGTCGTTCCCGGACGCGTCGGCACCACCGCGATCACCTTCGCGTTCTCGATCGCCGCCGACTGACGCGCGCACGCACGCCCGCTCGCGTCACTTCTTGCCGCACGCCGACGTGGCCGGACAACCCGCGAGCACCGGGCAGCAGTCGTAGTCGTCGCAGTCGACGTACGCGTCTCCGTCGTTGCTGCATCCGTCGGAGCAGGCCGCGAGCGTGTCCTCGGGGCCGGTGACGCATGCTGCGCCGGTGACGCACTTGCCCGCAGCGCAGTGCTCCTTCGCGCCGCACGAGACGCCGCAGCCGCCGCAATTGTCCTGGTCCGAGTCCGTGTCCACGCACGCGTCGCCGCACGCCACCGCGCTGTCCGTGCACCCCTGGAACGATGCGGTCTCGATCGATGTGGTGACGAGCTCGAGCCACCCGACGGGCTGCACCGTCGCGCTCGCGAGGGTGCCGACGGTCGACTTGTCCTTGCGCAGCTCCTTGCGCTGGCGCGCGATCGACGCGGTCACGGTTCCACTCTTCGACTTTCCATCCGCCGACGTGCGCACCGCGTCGACGACCGCGCGCGGCACGTCGAACGTGCCCTTCTTGTCGTCGGCTACGCAGCTCGCGGAGCCGTACTGACTCGCCACGGTCACCACTACGCTGTCTTCACCGGGCACCCAACCCAGCGTGAGCGGCCCCGTGCCAAAGACATTTTCGCGCTTCGCCTTCTCGAGCGCGGGCTTGGTCTGGATGAAGCTCGTGGCCGTGAAGCTCTCGTCGAACGCTCGGAAGCCGGCCTCCGCAGCGCCCTGGGCCTTCACCCGAAGCGTCGCGCCCGAAACGAACGGCGCGCCGTCGCTCGTCGTCTTGTAGGCATACGGCGGAAATAGCGAGATGGCCGTGGTCGTCCCCGAGAACGCGAGCGGCCCAGCGTCGAACGACTCTCGCTTCTGGCACTTGCCAGCGCCGTTCTTCGATTTCGGATCGAGCGCACAGACTTGGTCTTCGTCACACGGCGTGCTGCACGTCGGGACCTTTTTGCAGGTGGGCTTGCACGCCGCGTCGAACGCGCACACCTCGCCGGAGCCGCAGCCGTCCCCGTCCGCGCAGCGTGGGGCCATCGTCACCGAGCATCCCGCGACCTTGGTCGCGCAGCTCTTCGCGGTGGCCGCGTCCGGAACGAACGACACGCTGACGACCGGCGTCGACGTGCTCGCACCACCGAGATGCGCTTCACCGAGCGTGATCACACCGAGCGCGTGCGGCGGCCCGCTGGTCGCGTCGTCGTCCGACGGCGCCCCGCCTTCGCCAGAAGCGCTCGCCGCGCCTCCGTCCGCGCCGGGTCCGACCTGGCTCCCCCCCGACCCGCCGCTGCAAGCCACGAGCCCCATCACCCCCAGAAAGCCCGACACGATCCACGCACGCATGTTCGAACGTACGGGCCCGGCTCGGGACGCTTCCCGGTAAAACTCGGCGCGCCGTACGATCGATCGCCCGAGTCGGAAAACGGTTTCCGACTCGCGTCGCGACTCGCCCCGGAACCGGCGTAAGCTCCGCTCGCGCATGCAACGGCTCGCCGACATCGACTGGTCGAATTGGAAGCCCAAGGACGTGGCCGTCCTTTCCTTCGTGCTCCGCGGCGGCGAGGCGCTCCTGATCCGCAAGAAGCGCGGGCTCGGCGCGGGCAAGATCAATGCGCCCGGCGGACGCATCGAGCCGGGCGAGACCCCTGAAGCCGCAGCCATCCGCGAGAGCCAGGAGGAGGTCGGCGTCACCCCGCTCGCGCCGCGCAGGCGCGGGCACCTCCGCTTCCAGTTCGCCGACGGATACTCGCTCGAGTGTCACGTCCTCTCCTCGTATGCGTGCGAGGGCGAGCCGCACGAGACCGACGAAGCGGATCCGTTCTGGTCGTCGCTCCACGCGCTGCCGTACGACGAGATGTGGAGCGACGATCGGCTCTGGCTCCCGCTGATGCTCGCGGGCCGGCCGTTCCGCGGTCGCTTCTTGTTCGACGGCGATCGCATGCTCGATCACGAGCTCGTCGACGACGACCCGGCGGTGCCACTCCTGGCCGAGCTCGCGCGGCTCGGGGTCGCGTTCGAGCGCTTCGATCATCCGCCCGTGTTCACCGTCGAGGCAGCGCGCGCGGTGCGACCGCCGGGCGCGGCGCACGGCGTGCACTTGAAGAACCTCTTCGTCCGCAACAAGAAGGGCGCGATGTGGCTCGTCTCCGCGCCCGAGGAGCGCGCGATTCACCTCCGCGATCTCGGCGCGCGCCTCGGCGCCGGGAATCTGTCGTTCGGATCACCCGAGCGGTTGCGAGAGAACCTGGGCGTCGAGCCGGGCAGCGTCACGCCGCTCGCGGCCTACGTCGATCGAGAGCCAAAGCGCGTCACCGTCGTCCTCGATCGCGCCGCGGCGGTCGCCGACGTCGTGCACTGCCACCCGCTCACCAACGATCGCACGCTGGCGCTCTCGGGGAGCGAGCTCGTGCGCGCGCTCACCGCGTGGGGGCACGCGCCGATCATCGTCGATCTGTGATGCGCGTCACTTCGAGGGCGGACCGTCGATGCGCTCGCGGACGATCGCAGCAAAGTCGCGCGCCGCGAGCGTGGCTTCGGAGAGCCCGAGCCGGGTGAGCACGTCGCAGGAGAGCGCGCCCGACGCCACGGCGCGCTCGAAGAAGTTGAGGAGCCCCTGCCCCGTCGCCGCGTCGTCGAACGCTTGACCGCGACGCGTGGCCTGGGCCGCCCGCTCCAAGAAGCCCTTGAGGCGCTCCTCCATCTCGGGCGCAGCCTTGGCGAAGAACGCGAACACGGCGCCGAAACGCGCGGGGAGCTGCGCCGGATGGAGGTCCCAGCCCTGGTAGAAGCCCTGGCGGAGCCCGTGCGTCACGTTGTCGGCGTGCGCCCGCCACGCGGCGTGCACCGCCGCTCGGTTCGCGGCGCGCTCGGCGTCGCCGATCTCTGCGCCGCGGTGCGGCTCGATGGGGAGGAGCGTGGTCGCGCCGTCGGAGAGGCCGACGCCCGTCCCGGCGACGGCGACCTGCAAGACGTGCTTCGCAAAGTCGCAGCTCGGATGCGTGAGCCGCTGCTCGTGCGCTGCAATGCCGAGGCTCGCCGTGAAATCGTAGCTCCCGAGGTGGAGTCCGGCGCAGCGTCCATCGCTCGCTTGGAGCAACGCGGGGAGCGCGATGCGACCGTCGTCGTCGAAGAGCGCGTCCGGCTGCTCGATCATGAGCTCCACGCCGATCGCGCGCGGCTCGAGGCCCAGCGCACCCTCGATCGACGCGAGCACCGAGGAGAGCACCTCGACCTCGACGGCGCGGCGCACCTTGGGGAGCGTGACCACGAAGCCGGTCGGGAGCGCGCCGTCGTTGGCGTGCGTGAATCCGCCGAGGAATCGCTCCAGCGTGAGCAGCGCGCGGAGGCGTGTCTCGGGCGCGAACGACTTGATGCGGATGCCGATGCGCACCGGCGAGCGTCGCGCGCCCGGCGCGTCGCTTCCCCAACGCTTGACGGCTTCGGCGAGCGCGATCGCCGCGCGGTCGGCGTGCTCGTGCTCCTCCTCGTCGCTGCGGAGGCCGTAGCCATCCTCGAAGTCGATCCGGTAGTCCTCGACGGCGCACGCGCCTTCGAGCTTGGCCTTGGTGCGCGTGAAGACCTCGGTCGCCGCCGCCGGAGGCAGCGCCAGGCCGAGCGCTTCGGCGAACGACGTCGCGTCGCCGGCGTACTTTTCGAACGAGGTGCGCGCGAGCGCGCCGACCTTCTCGACGGTGTCGGTCTTGAAGAGGTGGGCGCCGCCGTAGACCACGTGGAGCGGCTGGCGCAGCTTGGGCACGGTGGCGCCGAGGCGAATCGCAAAGTCGTAGTCCGCGAGACGCGAGATCGCGTCCTCGCGTGCGCGCGGGCCGAGGAGAGAATGGCGGGTCATGCGAGGTCGAGCGCCTGGCGGACGAGGGCCCGCGCCACGTGCAGTCGGTACTCGCCGGTGCTGCGCACGTCGTCGATCGGCTGAATGTCATTGGCGACGGCCGCGTCGAGGCCCGACGCGTCGATGGCGTCGTTCTTCTTCCCGAGCACGAAGGCCGCGACGTTGGGGAGCGCGTGGGTCGTCGCCGCGACCGACGCCGCGCCGAAGCTGGCGCGCGTCACCACGCCGGCCGCGTCGCGCTCGATCACGGCCGCGAGCGCCACCTTGCTGATGGCTTGCGCGAGCCGCGTTCCGACCTTGCGCCAGGTGACGCGAGCGCCGGCGGCGGGCACGCGCACGTCGATGGCGGACACGATCTCCGCCGGCGCGATGGCCGTCTTGCGGTAGCCGAGGAGCGCGTCGCGGAGAGAAATGACGCGTGCACCTTGCACGCTCTCCAAGTGGAGGCGCGCCTCGAGGGCGAGGAGCGCGGCCACGCCGTCGGCCGCGGGCGACGCCGACGCGACGTTGCCGGCGAGGGTGCCGCGCGTCTGGATCTGCACCGCGCCCACGTCCTTGGCCATCGCGCAGAGCATCGGGACGTCGCGGGCGACGAGCGCGCTCTCGCGAAGGTCCCAGTAAGTGACGCCGCCGGCGAAGCGCAGCCGGCGTTCGCCGGCGCTGGCGTCCTCGTCGATGGCGTGGAAGGCCGGGATGCCGGTCACGTCGACGACGAGGTCGACAGTGGTCGCGCGGGCCGGCGGGAGCAGATGACGATCGACGATGACGTCGGTGCCGCCGGCGAGGAGCATCGCCCGCTCGCCCTTCGCGACCGCGTCGGCCAGCGCCGCGACGGCGCCCTGCGTCGTGCGCGCGCGTACGACGCGCGTCTTCTCGAGTCCGAGGGGCGCGTGCGCGGCACGGGGCTCAGTCTGGGCTTGGCTCACTTGGAACCTCCCTCGGAAGCGCGCAACTCGGCCGCGGCGTGCAGAATCGCATCCACGATGCGCTGGTAGCCCGTGCAGCGGCAGAGGTTGCCGGCGATCGCGTCGCGCACGTCGTCTGCGCTCGGGCTTCGATTCTTGCGAAGGAGCGCCTCCGCCGCGACGAGCATGCCAGGCGTGCAGATGCCGCACTGGGCGCCGCCGTCGTCGATGAAGCAACGCTGGAGCGCGGTGAGCTCGCCGTGGAGCGCGAGGCCTTCCACGGTCGTGATGTCCTGTCCTTCGACCTGACCGCACGCGACGAGGCACGAGTTCACCGGCACGCCGTCGATCATGACCGAGCAGGCGCCGCACTCCCCTTCCCCGCAGCCCTCTTTGGTGCCCGTGAGACCGAGCGGACCGCGGAGGACGTCGAGGAGGCGCGCCATCGGAGGCGCTTCGGTCGCGGCCGGTTTTCCGTTCACCGTGAAGCGAATCATGCCTTCACCGCCTTCGCGCGCTGCGCGGCCCGGAAGAGATCTTCGGGGAGGAGCGGCAGATCGTTGCACTCTACACCGATGGCCTGCTCGACCGCGGCCGCCACGGCCGGGGCGCCGCCGTCCATGGGGAGCTCGCCGACGCCCTTGGCGCCGGTGAACGAGCCCGAGAACGGATGCTCGACCAAGATCGTCGAGAACGTCGGCGCGTCTTTACTGGTGGGAATGACGTAGTTCGTCATGCGCGGGTTCATGATCTTTCCGTCCTTCCACACCACGGCCTCGTAGAGCGCCCAGCCGATGGCCTGGAGCGTCCCGCCTTCGACTTGTCCGGCGCACAAGACCGGGTTCAGCACCTTGCCGACGTCTTGGGCGGCCCAGAAGCCGAGGAGCTTGGACTCGAACGTATCGACGTCGACCTCGATCTCCGCGATGTCGCAGCCCCACGAGTACGTGGGGTACGCGTCGCCTTGGTACGTGTCGTCGTCCCACTGCGTTTGGACGGGCGGCTCGTAGGTGACGAGCGAGGTCTGAGGGCCCGCGGCGAGCAGTCGATCGCCGGCGGCCGCGAAGCTTTCGCCGGAGGCGCGCGCGGCTTGGACCTTGTCGGCCACGTTGCGCGCCGCCTGACCGACGATGGTGCCGACGACCATCACGGTGCGCGAAGCGACCGTCGGCCCCGAGTCGGGGACGTTCGTCGTGCACGGCTGCTCGAAGGCGACGTCGCTCATCGGCACGCTCGCCGCGTCGGCCACGATCTGCCGGAAGACCGTCTCGGTCCCCTGCCCGATGTCGGTCGACGCGGTGCGGATGCGGAGCTTGCCGCCCTTCTCGAGGTCGACCTGCACCTTGCCCTTCAAGCGGCGCTCGCCCGAGCCGGTGAAGCCCGCGCCGTGCATGAAGACGCAGACGCCGATGCCGCGCTTCACGCGCGCGCCGTCGGCTCGCTTGACCACGCCTTCGCGCGCGTACTTGGCACGCTTCTCCTCGTAGCCGCTCTCTTTGACGGCACGCTCGATGCACTCGGCGACGCCCACGCTCTCCTTGAGCGTCTGCCCGGTCACGGTGGTGGAGCCGATGGCGAGGAGGTTCTTCTTTCGAAGCGCGAGCGGATCCATGCCGAGCTTGGCGGCAAGCCGGTCCATGTGCCGCTCGATCGCCCAGATGGTCTGCGGCGCGCCGAAGCCGCGGAACGCGCCGTTGGGCGGCGTGTTGGTCGCGACGGCGCGTCCGGCGACGCGCGCGTGCTTCCACGCGTAGGCGCCCTGCGCGTGGAGGATGCCGCGCGAGAGGACCACCGGCGTGAGCGTCACGTACGCGCCGCCGTCCATCACGCAGTCGAAGTCGAGCGCGACGAGGGTTCCGTCTTTGGTGCAGCCGGTGCGGATGCGGCACTCGGCCGGGTGACGCTTGGTCGTCGCCTCGATGTCCTCGGCGCGGCCGTAGATCATGCGGACGGGCTTCCCGGTCTTCTTGGCGAGGAGCGCGGCGTGCGCCGCGATGATGCTCGGGTACTCCTCTTTGCCGCCGAAGCCGCCGCCCGTCACGGCCTGTGCAATATGCACGCGATCGGCCTCCAGGCCGAAGGCGCGCTTCATGGCCTTGTGCACGTAATACGGACACTGGAGCGAGCCCGTCACGTGGACGCCGGCGTCGTCCCACCAGGCGATCATGCCCTGCGGCTCGATGTAGAGCTGCTCTTGGTGGTGCACCGCGTAGGTGCCCTCGAGGACGACGTCACACGCCGCGATGCGCGCCGCGATGTCCTCGCCCGCGCCGGTGCCGAGCCGATGCTCGATGAGGTAGCGCTTCTGGACGTTGTCTTTGCCCCAGACGATCTCACGACCGGAGAGCGCGTCTTGGATGGAGAGGACGGGCGAGAGCGGCTCGACGTCGATCTTGAGCGCGGCGACGGCGCGCGCGACCTTGCCCGGGTCTTCGCCGGCCACGAGCGCGATCGGCTCGTACATGTGGCGGATGAGGTCCTTGGCGAGGAGCGGCTGATCGTCCTCGATGAGGGCGACGATGTTCTCGGGCACGTCGTCGGCGGTGGCGACGGTGATACCGGTCCAATCGAAGGACGGGTCCTTCACGATCCCTTTGATGCGTCCACGCGGAACCGAGCTCCGCACGGTGGCGCCGTGGAGGGCGCCGGGCATCACGTAGTCGTCGATGTAGAGGGCTTTGCCCGTGACCTTGGCGGGCCCGTCGGTACGCGGGACGCTCTGGCCGAGAAGCGTGCTCATGGACCGGGGAGATTACCCGAAGCCGCGGATTTGGTAGCCTCTCCACCGCGTGGTCGGGGAGAGAAAGCGCCTTTGGGCCCTCGTGCTCGCCGAAGAAGCGGAAGGAAACACGGCGAGCGCGCTCGTCGCCATGGAGGGCTACTTGGCGATCGATCCGGAGAGCCGCGCCGGGCGCATCCTCTACGCGATGCTCTTGACCGGTGTCCGCCGATTCGACGACGCCGAAACGGCGCTGAGGCGCCACGGTCCCCCGGATGACCCCGAAGCGCGGATCACCTTCTGCCGCGCGTGGGCCGAGCTCTTGACCCAGCAAGGCCGGTTCGACGCCGCGCTCCGCTGGCACGAGAGCGCCCTCGAGGCCGGCTCGAGGGACGAGTGGACCGAGATGGCGCACCTCCATGCGCTCGCGCGACGTCTCGGCGAAGCGGAGTCCTGCCATCGCGAGGCGATCCGCGCTTCCTCGGATCGGGCCCGCGCGTACGAGAAATTCGGCCGCTTCCTGGGAATGCAGCTCCGGTTGAGCGAAGCAAAGGAAGCGCTCGAAGCCGCCCTGAACCTACGACCGAACGATCCCGACGCGACCAAGGTGCTCGCCGACGTTGCGCACGCGACCGCCCTGCAAGAAGAGCCGCGCGTGTCCGGCGAAGCCGAGGAGGACCGACTCTGGGACGCGAGCTTCGACGCCGACGGTCGGGGCGATACCATCACGGCGCTCGTCGCGGTCGAGCACTACGTGGCGATCGAGCCCTCGGTTCGGGGTCAAATGTGGCGCGCACGGATGCTCTCGCAAGTCGCGCGCTTCAAAGAGGCGGAAGCCACCCTCGCCGGATGGGCACCTTCCGGCGATGCCGACCGCGATTGTCTGCTCTTCGCGACGTGGGCCGACGTCCGCGAGGCCGAGCGACGCTTCGTGGATGCCGCGGAGTGGCAGCGGCGGCGCACGACCTCCGGGCAGGCCGATTTATCGACGCCTTGGATCCTGATGGGCGTTTGCTACGCGCTCGCGGGCCGGCTGACCGACGCCGAAGCGTGCCACCGGAAGGCCGCCACGTGCCCCGGCGATCCCGACGAGGCGCTTCTAAATCTCGCCTACGTGCTCCGAGCCCAACTGCGCCTCGACGAGGCACGCGCGGCGCTCGAAGCCGCGCTCGCGCTGACACCCGACTACCCCGAGGCGGCGCGAGTGCTGCGCGACGTGCGCCGCGCCATCGAGCTTCGTCAAGGCATGCAGAACGTCGAGAGCTCGTTCGAATAGGGCGAGTAGGCGCCGCCTCGCTCGCAGCGCACGCGGTAGGTGCATTGCGTCGAGGAGGGGTTGGCGATCGCGGACGACGAGGTGTCGACCGTGTTCGTCGCCGAGCCGGCCACCGAGAACACTTCGGTGTACGAGACGAGCCCGTACTTGCGCTCGCCGCGTACGCTCGTGCAGTCGGTCGTGTTGTTCACCCAGCCCACCTTCACGCCCGCGTCCGTCGACTGCATGAGATCGAGGAGCGGGGCGAGGAGCGCGCCTGCGTCGGCGGAAGAATCATTGGCCGCATCGACGACCGCCACGTCGGGGAGCGCGACCGACACGGGTAGCGAGGCGTCGCTCGCCGGAGAAGAAGCGTCGGTGCCGACGGCAGCGTCGGTGCCCGTAGACGCATCGGCCGTGGCCGGCGTGCCGGACGACGAGTCGCTGGAGCCGCAAGCGGCGGCGAAGATGCCCGCCGCGAGGCTGGCGCAAACGAGGAGGAGTACGGCCGACCGACGCGTCTTCGGGTTGTTCACACGCGGAACGTAACCGTGAGCGCCGGCGCACTGCAATCGCGGACGATCAGCGAACGGTCACGCCGAGCTTCTTCGCGAGAGCCGCCCGGATCTCGGGCGCCGTCGTCGTCCACTTGACCTCCGACCTCACGGTGGATGCAACCTCGACCATCGTCTCCGGGTAGTAGACGTCGTCCGTGAAGCTCGTCATCTGGAACTTGTTGAACTTGATCTTGATCTGCCAGTTCGGCGCGTCGAGCGTCGGGCGCCACGCGTACTGGCCATGACAGACGTGGCTGCCGATGTCCCAGGTCTCGCGCGACTTGGCGCTCGTGACCATGGCCGGAGTCTCGAACGTCGGCACCTTCTCCTGCCCGGCGGCGGTGAACACATCACACGAGCACGTGTACGCGCAGTGCTTGTCGCCCTTCTCGTTGTCTTCGTAGCCCGGTCCCGAGGCCGCGCACTCGCACTTGAACCCGGTGCGCGCGGCGCTCGGCGCGGCCACGACGGCCTGCCCTCCATTCGAGTCGTCTTCTTCGGCGCTCGACGAAGAGCACGCGACGGCAAAGAGGGAGACGAATGCGACCGAACAAGCCATGGGGAAGCGCGACATGGCCATCCACCAGCAACATCGATACCGCGTCGCCGCGCCGCGATTTCGGCCCCAAACCGCCCCTTGGCGGCTGCGGATTGCACAAATTGAGATCCCCAACCGCGTGGACGCGCGGCGTTCGCGCGGTGCCCGACTGGTCGAGTGCATCACCTCGCGGCGGGCCGGCGACGACGCGTTTCGTCAGTAGGCGGCCGACGTTCCGTTCTCGTTCACCTTGAGGCGCTTGCCGGGGGTCACGTTGGGCACGGTGACCACGGTGCCGTCGGGCCAGAAGCGCGCGACGACGTCGTAGGTCTTGCCGGTCTCGGTGCCGAAGGTCTGCTCGAGCGGGGCGCGATGGCTGTCCGAGACCATCACCTCGCGGAACCCACGGAGGAAGGCCGGATCGTTCGCGTGGCCCGCTTCGTAGATCGACACGGAGCTCGAGATCGCGGTCTTGATCTTGTTCCCCGCGAGCCGAACGGTCAGCCAGCGCGCGCTCCCGAGATCGTTGCGCCACAAACGAAAGCCTTCGTTCTGGCCCGACTGGGTGAGGAGATCGATGTCACCGTCGCCGTCGAGGTCGCCCACGGCGATGCGCTCCGGGCGACCGTTGCCTGCGGTCAGCTTCCACGTGGTGGTCACGTCCTGGAAGGTGCGGTTGCCGAGGTTCCGGTAGACCTTGTCGTTCGGCCCGTACGTCAGGATGAGATCGAGGTAGCCGTCTTGATCGACGTCGGCCCACACGGCTTGATCGTAGATGTGGCGATAGACGTCGACGCTCACGGTCGCGGTCGGCAAGCCCGAGCTCGCCGTCACGTCGGTGAAGCTCCCCGTGCCGTCGTTGCGGAAGAGGCCCACCGCGTCGAGCACGTTGCCGCTCCCGGCCGACGAGGAGCCGGCCGCCGCGGCGCCGACGCCGACGAGATCGAGATCGCCGTCGTTGTCGAAGTCACCGAGCGCGATGCCGTAGCACGGCGCGTTGTCGAGCCCGGCCGTCTGCGGCGCGCCGAAGCCGGTGCCGGTGTTGAGCGCGACCTTGGTCGAGCACCCAGTGGCGGCGTCGAAGATCGCGCCGCCGGTGAGGAGCTGCATGATCAGGTCCGGCTTGTGATCGCCGTTCACGTCGGCGAAGTACATCGACGCCGTCGAGCGACCGGTGGGCATACCGCTCCCGGTCTTGTCCTCGAAGTCGCTCGCGCCGAGGTTCGCGTTCTTGTGGCGCCAGAGCTTGTTTCCGTTCTGGCCGAAGTTCGTGACGCCGAAATCGAGGAAGCCGTCGCCGTCGTAGTCGGCCCACGCCATCCCGTTGGCTTGGTGATCGAACGGGCTCGCGACGGTGGTGAAGCCGCCCGCCAAATCGTTGGCGAACGCCGACGAGTTCTGCGCGTCCCAGTTCACGAGCGCGTCGACCGCGCCGTCGTTGTTCGCGTCTACCGCGACGAACGACCACACGCCGGTCGAGCTCTTGAGCGCGGTCCCGAGCTTGTTGGCGAACGTGAGGTTCCCCTCGTTGTGGAGAAGGCGGTTCTGGTTGTTCGCCGTGTCGTGATCGCCGAGGAAGAGGTCGAGCTTGCCGTCGCCGTCGAAGTCTTCGATCGCGTGATCGAAGGTCCACACCATGCCGGACTGCAACGTGCCGAGCGACGACGACGCGGTGATCTCGGTGAACTGCGTGAGGCCGGTCACCGGCGGGTGGGGGGGCCCTGCGTCGTCGTCTTTGATCGCACCGTCGCCGCCGGCGCTGCCGTCGGTGCCGGGGAGCACGCCTCCGTCGCCCGTGACACTGCCGCCGTCCGCGCCCGGCACGACACCGCCACCATCGGCCGTGTCACCACCACCAGGTCCGGCAGAGCTCTCATCGTCGCCACCGCACGCAGCCGCGGCGGCGAGAGCGACGAGGACGAAGCGAAGCGCGAGGCGCGAGCGAAGATTCCGCATGCCGAGGGAATAGCACGCGATGCGGCCGCAAGCGGAGCGCCGCGTGTCGTTCTCGTGACGGCGTCCGAATCTACTCCGGGAAGTCAGCTCCCCGAGTCCCTCAGAGGATTTCCGGACGACTCAGCGGCCGCCTTCGCAGTTGCCCGTGCAAGCCGAGCACGCGAGGTAGTAGCCCGCGACCCAGTCACCGTTGGGGAACGTTTGGCCCTTGGTGTGGCAGAGCGGGTACGGCTGCGCGTCCGCCGGCATGCGAGTCGCTTCGCGACCGTCGCACCAGAGCCACGAGGTCTGGAAGCACTCGAAGTGACGGAACTTGGTGAGCGTGACGTGGCCGTTCGCGTCGATGCGCCCCGCGAGGTCGTCGCCCGCGCCGGTCGACGCCTGCGTGTGGGTGAGGAAGGTCCCGTCGTCGTTGATGGTGGCCGACGGACCGACGTAGTCGAACCCGTTGGACGCGCACGAGATGGTGCGCGAGCTTGGGGCAATGCGGCAGGCGACTTGGAGGCCACCGGTCGAGGTGCTGATCACGTTCTGGAAGTTGACGCCCCAGAGCGCCTCACCCGCGAACGCGCTCAACCAGGCCGGCGTGACGGGCGTGGGCGGATTGACCGGCGGGTTCACCGGCGGGTTGACGGGCGGGTTCACCGGCGGCGTCGTCCCGCCGCCCTTCTTCTTGAGCGAGACGTAGAACTTGGTGCTCCAACCTTCTTTGGTGCGGAAGGCGAGGTAGTACGTGCCCGAGCGCGTCAGCTTCTTCGTGATCTGCGACCACTTGTTCGACGCGTCGACGTCGTCGTTGCTCGCAACCGTTCCGTAGTTGGAGCCGAGCAGATAGAGGACCGGGTCGGCCGCGTTCCCGCCAATGGCGGTCGCCGTGATCTCGTCACCCGCGGTGCCCTGGAAGCGAACCGCGCGGTACACCTTGCGCGGACCGTCGTCGCCGGGGTTCTGGACCTCCATCGAGTCGGTGCCGTAGGTGATGTCCCCCACGACCTCGCTCGTGCCGAGCGCGCGGAGCTCGGCCTCGTCCGCGGTCCCCGTGTCATCGATCGGGGCTGAGCTGCAAGCGACAGCGGAGAGCGAAACGACGACGAGGGCGGCGATACCGAAGAGGTTGCGCATTTGTGGGGTGTCCTTTGGCCCGGTTTACCGAGCGCGCAGCCATGACCTCCCCCGTCATCCGGTTAAGTCCTCGGTTCCGAGGACGAATCACATCGCTTCGCGGATCTTCGCGTAGAGGCGCCGGTCCACGGGCGAGCTCGCCTCGCGCGCGACGTACCGATCGAGAAGCGCTCGGGCCTCCTCGCCACGCCCCTCGAGCGCGGCGAGCATCGCATCGAGCTGCTCCGAGACGTCCCGCTCGACCAGCGGCAGGCACGCCCGGGCCCGGGTGAGGTCGGCGCGGGCGCCCTCGCGATCGCCGGACAGGAGCCTGAGCGCACCTCGCAGCTCAAGCGATACCGGGCATACGTGACCGGTCGCGACAGCGCGCTCGAGGAGATCCGCGGCGCGCGCGAAATCGCCGGACGCGAGCGCGAGCCGTCCCAGGTTCTCGACGTGGATGTGCCACGAAGAGATGGCGCGCATTCGCTCCCAGATGCGCATCGCCTCGTCGACGTCGTCGCGCCGCTCGGCGGCGCGCGCGCGCACGTGGAGCGCGTGGACCTCGTTCTCGTCTTCTTCCAGCGCTTCGTCGGCGAGCTTGAACGCGAGCGACTCCGCGCCGCGCGCTAGCGCTTCGTAGGCGAGCCGGCCCTTGTCCTCGGCGTCGGCGCACTGCGCGATGCCGAGGTCGTACGCCTCGTCGACGCGGCCGAGCGCCGCGAGACAGCCGAAGCGCTCCTCTTCCCAGCGACCGAGCTCGCCATCGTCGGCGAGCTCACCCTCGTCCTCGCTGAGCGCTTCGGCGAGCGCGAGGGCCTCCTTCCAACGTCGGTGCGCCTTGGCGATCGCGAAGTCGTGCGGCCGACGCGACGGACCGCGCGCGTCTTCGGGCATCGTGGCGACCCACGCGTCGATGGCCCGCTTCGCGTCGTCGTCGCGGCGAAGCCCCACATGAGCGACGACGCGATCCTCCATCGTCTCCTCGTCGGCGGGGAGCGGCTCGAGCACCCCGAGCGCCTCGTCGTAGCGACCGCGCGCGTTCAGTTGGCGCGCGAGGAGGCGCCGCGGGTAGATGGCCGCTGGCCCCTTCGAAACGGCCTCGCGGAGCAACGCTTCGCCGCGCGCTTCGGCGGCGATCGACTCGTCCATGAGATCGTCGCCGGCCTTGGCGAGCGCGAACGGATCGTCGGGCGCGATCTCGCCCAAGCGCGCGAGGATCGGCGCCGCGACCCCCGGGTACCAGAACGACTCGCACAGAAGACGCGCGTGCGCGCGGAGCACGTTTCGATCACGCGGATGGCGCTCCTCGAGCGACTGGAAGAGACGATGCGCCGCGCCTTCGCCGTCGGCCGACGCGAACACGCTCGCGACGCGATCGAGCTCACGCTCACCGAGCGAGCCGCTCTCGGCGGCGCGCCGGAGATAGCTCATCGCATCCCCACCGTGCCCACCGCGCGCGAGGGCATCGCCCAGGTAGAACGTGGCGAGCGCGTTCTCCACCAAGCCAGCGGCGGCTGCGGCCGCGGCGACCGCGTCGTCGTGTCGACCGGCGCGACTGAACGCGCGCCCGAGCTCGCGGTACGCCCACGCGTACGTCGGTCGTTTGCGGATCGCCTCGCGGAGGAGCGCGACGCCGCCCTCGAGATCGCCGACCTTGGTGCGGGCGGCACCGCCGATCGCGCGCGGCGTGGGCGTTTCAGGATCGCGCGACTCGACGAGCGCGCAGGCCGCGAGGCACGCGTCGAGCCGATCGTGCTCGTAGGCGAGATCGGCGAGCTGCACCGGCACGTACGTGTCCTCGGCGTCGACGTCCGCCAACGCGCGCAGCGACGCGAGCGCTTCGTCGACGTCGCCTGCCGCCGCGAGGTGGCGCGCGCGCTCCACCGAGTAGAACTTCGTCCCCGGCGCGAGCTCGAGCGCGCGGGCGTAAGCGCTCGCCGCGCCGCGCGGGTCACCCTTCTTGCCGAGGATGCGACCGTTCACGTGCTCGTTGAACGGGTTCTCCGGCGCGAGCTCGCGCGCGCACGCGTTGAGGAGCGCCGCCAGCGCGAGATCGCCCCCTTCGAATGCGACGTTGGCCAGGTTCTCGTTGGCGCGGACGTGCCCAGGGTCTCGCTTCAACGCTTCTTCGAACGCCTCGCGCGCGCGGCCCTTCTCGCCGAGCTCGAGCTGGCAGTCGCCGATCGAGCACCAGTTGTTGGCGTCGTCGGGATCGCGATCGCGCGCGCGCTCGAACGCCGGCAAGGCCTCGTCCCAGCGCTCCTCGATCATGAAGACGCGCCCCAAGAACTGCTGCGGCCACTCGTCGTTGGGCCAGAGCTCGAGGATTTTGTTGATCGTCGCGCCGAGGGTCTCCTTGTTCTCCTCGGTTCGCTCGGCGAGGAAGCGCTCGCGCGCGCGCACGAACTTGTAGACCCACGCCAGCTCGTACGGCTCGTGGAGCGCGATGGCTTCGTCGGCGAGTCGATCGGCGTCGTCGTGGCGTTCCTGATCGTGCGCCTCCCACGCGAGGTCGGTCTTGGTCATGTACGCGCACTCGACGGCGCCCGCGGCGTCGAGCTTGGCCACGAGGTCCGCGCGATCCTTCGGCACCGCAACGAGCGCGCCGTGGTTGGAGAACTCGCGGATCTTGTCGAGCTCCTCGTAGGGCGTCTCGCGGATCTCGTGGGTCATCGGGTCTTGGACCTCGAGGACCTCGCGCCGATCGTCGTAGCCCACTGCAACGGCCACGTGCCGCGTCGTCGAGTAGTCCTCTTCGACGATCACCGGGACGCCGGCGTCCAAGATCGCCTTGAGCGTGGGGAGCTCGGCGGCCACGCGCCGGGTGGTGAAGCCCGATTGGTCCATGTACCAGCGCATCTTGTGGACCGGCGTGCCGCCGTCCGGGTGCTTGATCTCGCGCGCGACGGCGACCTGATCGGCCGACACGCCGAAGAAGCGCATGCACAGCTCGACCGAGGCCGGTCCGCAGTGGTTGCGGAGCTGCGCGACCGACGGGAACGCTTGGAGGCGCGTCCGCTTGGCAGAGGACTTCTCGAGCTTGGCGAGCGTGCGTGACGCGGCCCGCGACGCCCAATCGTCGCCGTCCTCGGCGATCGCGGCCCACGCGGCCCGCGCCTCGGCGATGGCACCGGCGCGGTAGAACGCCGACGCACGCTCGAGCATGAGGCGACGCGCGCTGTCCGCGTCGAGCGCGACCTCGAGGAACGACGCGATGGCCTCGGCGACCTTGGTCCATTCGCCCTTGGCGGCGTAGAGGCGATGCCAGGCGCGCTTCACGGCGAGATCGCCCGCGGGACGCTCGCCGAGCGCGGTGAGCGACGCGGCGGCGGCGTCGAACTCGCCGAGCACGGTGTGGAGCCGCGCGAGGCCGAGGCGGCCGACGCGCTCGCCCGCACCGGGGATGGCGAGCGCCGCTTCGTAGGCCGACTTGGCGATGGCTCGCTCGTCGAACTCGAGGGCCACCTCGGCCTCGGCAGCGTGCACGCGCTCGAGCGAGACACCGGCCGTGCGCGCGCGTGCGAGCTCGGCCTCGGCGAGCTTGCGGCACCGCTTGCGCGCGAAGAGGAGCGCCGCTTCGACGCGCGCCTCGACGGCTTGGGGGCGGGACGCGTCTCCGGCGCGCTCGGCGCGCTCGGCGGCAGCGACGGCCACCTCGAGCGCGTGATCGACGAGCGGGGACGCGAAACGGAGGACGCGCGCGGTGAGCACCTGCGCCGCGAGCCGCTCCGATTCGCCGAGATCGCGGAGCTCTTTGACCTCGCCGAGGACGTCGTACGCCGCGCGAAAACGCTCGAGACTCGCCATCGCCCGAGCGCGGAGGACCCCGGCGAGCCCTGGCTCGAGCGCGCCACCATCCGAGGGAGCGTCCAGCCGAGCGAGGACTTCACGCGCTTGAAAGGAGTCGAGGAGGGCGGCGAGCTCTTGGGCGACAACGGGCGTCAAAGCATGCATCATGCAACCTCTTGGGTTTTGGAGACCCAGGATCGACGAAGCGTTGGCCTTTGAGAAGTGGCCGATGTCGGGCCGCTCGGCGCGCGCCTCACTCGAGGTCCGAGTTGGTCTATCTCGGTTTGCTCGAGTGAGCGAATCTGACTGCGAAGTGACGCTACCGCTATCGGCCCAAGGCTCGCCACGATGACGCGCGCGTGGTCCTCGGCGCCTTTGGCGCGCGCGCTGGCTCACGCCGTCGAATCAGCGGGCGCCGATCAGGGGCCGCAATACGTCGCGATCATCTCGTCGGAGCTCGTACAGCCGGCCGGCCAATCGCCTCCACACGCCTGATCGGCGTCGTAGTAGGTCTTGCACTGGCCCGACATCGACTCGCTCTCGGCGCATGCGCTCTGGCTCTTGGGCGCGCACGAGGCACACGCCTTTCGCGTGCAGAAGCGCCACGCGCTGTTCATCTTCACGCACGGCCTTGTGTCGCCGGCGATGGCCGCACAGCCCGCGTAGTTGGTGAGCGCGGTGTCGCTGTCGACGACCACGAGGAGCCCCCACTCCGCATCGGCCGCGTCGGAGTAGACGCACTTGGCGCAGCTCGCGCTCACGAGGCTGCGCCGCGCGGCGTAGGAGCCGAGCCCGATTTTGGCGAGCGTGTCGATGTCGGTCGCGGAGCAGGCGCCCTTGGTGAACGCGTGCGTGGGGTGGAGGTACTCGCTCTCCGGGAAGGCTCCGATGGGGGCCGGGCAGGTGCCGGCTTTCGGCGCGCCCGCGTCCTTGTCCGTCGTGGTCGGGCTCGCGTCGCTCGCGGTGCTGCTGCTGCCAGCGTCCTTCGCGGTCTCGGCGCTCGCTCCGGCGTCGCTCCCGGCCGACGAGCCGCTCGCGCTGCTCTCGCTCGCGGCGCTGGAGCAGGCCGCGACGCAGCCGAAGCAGAAAACGATGGCAGAGACGCGGGGAGAGAGGCTGGACGGCATCGCGCTTCCGCGTAGCAGCGCGCATCGGCCGAGACGCCTTACCTCGGTCTTACATCGATCGGCGCCGAGGCCCTTCCCCCGCCGACGTTCCGTCGCTAACTCCATGCCCATGGTGGCCAAAGGAGACGTCGCGCCCGATTTCGACCTCACATCGAGCGCGGGCGATCGCATCAAGCTCGCCGATTACCGCGGGAAGAAGAACGTCGTTCTCTTCTTCTACCCGGGAGACTTCACGCCGGTGTGCACCAAAGAAGCGTGCGGCTTCCGCGACCTCTACACGGACCTCGCCTCCAAGGACACCGAGGTCATCGGTGTTTCGGTCGACGACGACGAGTCGCACCGCAAGTTCGCCGCCAAGTACGGCCTCGGCTTCCCACTCATCGCGGATCCGGAGAAGTCACTCGCCAGGACCTACGGCGCGACGAGCTTCCTCACCGCCGTCATCGGCCGCGTTTCGCGCGTGACGTTCGTGATCGACAAGACCGGCCGCGTGGCCGCGGTGCTGAAGGGCGAGCTCTCCGCCAAGGCGCACCTGGATGGCGTGGTCGCCGCCCTCGCCGCCCTCGCCGCGTGATACCGTCCTCGTCGATGAATGCCATCCGCGACGGGTTTTGCGGGACGGTGGGCGACACTCCGCTCATTCGCATCCCCAGCCTCTCCGAGGCCACCGGCTGCACCATCCTCGGTAAGGCCGAGCTCTTGAACCCGGGCGGCAGCGTGAAGGATCGCGCCGCGCTCTCGATTGTCGACGCGGCCGAGGCGGCGGGGCAGCTCGCGCCGGGCGGCCTCATCGTCGAAGGCACCGCCGGCAACACCGGGATCGGTCTGGCGCTCGTGGCGCGCGCGCGCGGCTACCGCTGCTCGATCGTGATGCCCAACAACCAGTCGCGCGAGAAGATCGACCTCCTCCGCACGCTCGGCGCGGACGTCGAGCTCGTCCCCCCGGCGCCGTTCAAGGACGAGGGCAACTACTACCACGTGGCCCGGCGCAAGGCCGAGGCCACGCCGGGCGCGTTCTGGGCCAACCAGTTCGAGAACACCGCCAATTCGGATGCACACTACAAGCACACCGGGCCGGAGATCTGGCGCGCGACGGGCGGCAAGGTCGACGGCGTCGTCCTCTCGTCGGGTACGGGCGGCACCATCGGCGGCCTCACCGCGTACGTGAAGGATCAGCGGAGCGACGTGGCCTGCTACCTCGTCGATCCGGCCGGCTCCGGCCTCTACGCGTGGGTCACGCGCGGCGAGATGAAGAGCGAGGGCAGCTCGATCACCGAGGGCATCGGCATCATGCGCGTCACCGCGAACTTCGCGCGCGCGCGGCTCGACGGCGCCTTCCAAGGATCGGATCGCCAAGTCGTCGAGATGGCGCATTGGCTCCTCAAGAAGGACGGCTTGTTCGTCGGGAGCTCGGCGGCGCTCAACTGCGTCGGCGCCGTCAAGCTCGCGCGCAAGCTCGGGCGAGGAAAGACGATCGTCACCCTCTTGTGCGACGGCGGCGGGCGCTATCAGAGTCGGCTCTTCGATCGGGCCTGGCTCGGTGAGAAAGGCCTCGAGCCCAAGGCGAGCGGCCTCGAGTTCATGGATCAGGAGCCGTAATGACGAAGATGAAGGGCCACGCGCGCGGCCTCATGACGCCGCACGCGACCACCGTTCCCCGTGACATGGCGCTCGCCGATGTGGCGCGCGTCCTCCTCACCGCTGGCTTCGACGGCGTCCCCGTCGTCGAGGACGACGTGCTGGTGGGCTTCTTGAGCGAGCTCGACATCGCCCAGGCGCTGCTCGACGGGCGCCTCGGAAGTCGGGCCGGCGAAGTGATGAGCCAGCGCGTCGTGCACGTCGACGAGTTCGCGACCACCGACGAGGTCATTCGCACGCTGCGCGAGCACCGGATCCATCACCTCCCGGTGGTTCGCAACGGCGTCGTCGTGGGCATCATCACTCCCGCCGACGTCATCCGGCACTTCATGGGCGAGGGCGGCGACGCCGCGTGAGCGGCCGCCTGCGCGCGCGATGAAGCCGAGCTTGGTGGCGCTCAAGGAGCAGCTCCTCCGCGTGAGCCGCGCCGAAAACGGCGTCGACATCGACATCCTCGGCGAGGCGCTGACGGCGCTCGACGTCTCGTCCGCGGAGATCGAGATCTTCATGGCCGAGTTCGAAGACGCCGGCGGCCGGGTCCTCGCGCCCGAAGGTGGCGGCAACGCGGAGCGCCTCAAGAAGGTCCTCGCGAGCGTTCGCGCGCTCACCTCGGTCTTGGGACGGCGCCCGAGCGTCGCCGAGATCGCCGAGCACGCCGGCCTCAGCGTGGTGCACGTGCGTCACGCGCTCGCGGTCGGCAGCGTGATGGGGCGCTGACCGGCGAGCGCCTGCGCCAGCGCGCGCCTCAGGAGAGCGAGACGCCCATCACTCGGCCGATGGAGTAAGTGAGGGCACCCACCGCGGCGCCGATCGCGAGCATGCGGAGACCGTCGCGCACCGCGCTCCGACCGGTGAACAGGCTGATCGCCGCGCCCACCGCGAAGAGCGTCACTCCCGTGATGGCGATGGCAGCCAGGAGCGCGCGCGTGCCGCTGGCCAGGACGAACGGTGCGAGCGGAATGGCGGCCCCGATGGCGAAGGCCGTGAACGACGAGATCGCCGCGCCCCACGGCGAGCCGAGATCATCGGGATTCAAGCCGAGCTCCTCGCGCGCCAGCGTATCGAGCGCGCGCGCCGGATCGCTCATCACCCGCGCGGCCATGGCCGCGGCCTCGGCGGCGGAGAGGCCGCGCGCCGCGTACACGAGCGCCAGCTCCTTCTCTTCCTCGGCCGGATACTCGGCGAGCTCGGCGCGCTCGAGGCCGATTTGGTACTCGAACATCTCGCGCTGCGATCGCACCGACACGAGCTCGCCGGCCGCCATGGAGAAGGCTCCCGCAAGCATTCCGGCGACGCCGGTCAGGATCACGATCTTGCCGCTCGGCGCCGCTCCGACGACGCCGAGGAGCAAGCTGCAGTTGGAGAGGAGGCCGTCGTTCACCCCGAAGACCGCCGCGCGGAGCGTCCCTCCCGACGACGCGCCGCGGTGTCTCTTCTCTTGCGCGCCCGGCGCGGGCGGCTCGTGCCCGGGGAGCGTGCCGTCGTACACGGAGAGCCCGCGCACCTTCATCGCAGCGAGGGCTCCGCGCACGCGGCGGACGCCGAGGCGCGTCACGAGCGCGGCGACGACGCGCGTGCGGGCGTCGGGGGTGAACGCCGCGCCCGCGTCGATCGCGGCGGTCTTGGCCCACACCCCTGCTTGCTCCTCGGCCTCGATGGCGAGCTTGGCGAAGAGGTCGCCGCGCGCGTTGCCGTTCTCGACGCGCGCGAGCACGCGATACAAGAACGCCGACCGCATCTCTTCGCGCCATGCGTCGCGCGCGGCTTCGGCTGCGTTCGAGGAACCCATGGCCGCTCAGGGATAGAAGTCGACGAGCACGTTGTCGATGCGCACGTCGGCGTTGCCGAAGTCGCTCACCGACGCGCCGACGATGATCGTCGTCGCCGAGAGCCAGTCGGTCGCGATCAGCGGATCGGCGAAGGTGGTGCACTTTCGCGCCGTCGCCATCTGAATGACGAGCCGCGTGTCGTCCGGACCAGCGTCGTAGCCGGCGTCGGGATCGGGCACGATCGTGCAGGCGATCTTCCGCTCGGCGAGGAGCGCCGGCGAGCCCACGGTGATGTCGATGGGGAGCCAGTTCTGGACGAAGTTGGCGGTGTCGCCGTTGAAGACGTCGGCGATGAGCTGGTACTCGATCCCCTTTCCGCCGCCGAGCGCGCGCTGAAGAATGCCGAGGCGCAGCTTGCCGGGCTCGTCGCCGTAGAGGTTGACGCCGAAGCCTTGGTTGAGGGCCTCGCTTCCGAACGCGAAGACGGTCGTCGACTTCACCGACGAGCCGCCGTCGTTGAGCCAAGAGATCGAGCTCACGCGGAGATCGAAGCGGAGGTGCACGCCGCGCGCGCCCTTGGCGCCTGGCTTTCCGGAGAACGAGTTCAGGATGACGGCGTTGGCGGAGCTCGAGTTGTCGGAGCGGGCCATCGCGAAGAGCGCCTGCGACTGCGCGCCCGCGTCGTCGCGGCCGAGGCTCACATGCCCTTCGGTTCCGCTCACCACCGGATTCTGGAAGCCGAGCGGCGCTTCCCAGCCCTTGGCGAGCTCGGGCCCCTCGAAGTCATCGCAAAAGGTCGGCGCTGGACACAACGACTGGCAGAAGCTCGTGCCGCGCGGCGCGCAACCGTCGCTCCCGCCGCCGCCATCGCCGTCGCCCGTCTCGGCGAGCGCGCCTCCGTCGTCGCCGCCTTCGTTCGGCACGAGCGGGAGGGCCTTGATGTCGAGGATCGACGCGCACGCCGCGAGCGCGGCTGCGAAGCCCAACGTGAGCGCGAGCCGAAGCCCGGGGCGCGTCATCATGTCGCAACCTGGTTGCGGCAACGCGGCACGGGCATCAGAAGGTTCCCTCGAAGACGACGCGCGTGCCGCGCACGCCGGCCGCGAGGGAAGGGCGAGCCGCGGCCGCGGCGGTCGTCGCCGCCGACGGGGCCTTGGGCGCCGTGAGCAAGATGACTGCGCCGGCTGCGGTGACGACGCCGCCGGCGATGAAGAGCACCGTGGAGATGTTGGCCGCGCCGAGCGCGGAGTCGTTCTTGTCTTTGGCCGCTTGCGTCGGGCAATCGACGTCGGTGCAGCCGAGATCGCGCGCCGTCGCGCGGCTGCTCATCGCCATGAGCCCGAGCACGCCGCCTGCTGCGAGGCCGAGCACGCCCACGCCCCCCACCACGAGGCCCAGCGTCCGCTGCTTCTTCCCGCGATCCTCGAGCGCGGCCTCCGGCGCGACCTCGAGCGGCGGCACTTCGAGATCGCGTCGCGTGGACTGCGCGATGTCGATGCGCATCGTCCACGGCTTGTGGCCGGGGGCTTCGGCCGAGATGCGATGCGAGCCGGAGTCGGTGGGGATGTACGTGCCCCATTGCGCGCGGTCGACGACGAAGTCGTCGCGCTTGATCTGGAGGCTCGGGACGAGGCTGCCTTTGGGGACCTCGATCTTGAGGAAGCTCAGCTTGGGCTCGACGCGATCCGCGAGCACCTTGGCGTCGCGCTCGCGCTTTTGGTTGCCCACCTTGTTCGACTCGCTGATGGCCTCGCGGTACGTCGCCCACGCGCTCGCGAACTTGCCGACCTTCTCGTAGCAGTCGCCCAGGTTCATGAGCGTGCCGCTGCCGGGGTCGAGCTTCTGGCTTTCGGCGAACTTGGGGCACGCGTCGACGTAGTTGCCCTTCTCGACGAGCGTGCGCCCCTCGTTAAAGAGCGCCTCGGCGGCGGCCGCGTTGTCGGCCGAAACGTCGACCTTGGGCGTCTTGTCGGCGCGCGCGGGCGCGGCCAAAAACAGCGGGCCGAGGGCGAGGGCGCAAATAAGCGCGGTCCGTGCGCGGCGTCCGTCCAAAGCCCGACCAGTCTACCTCTTTTCGCCGGGTTCGCGTCCTTTGCGGCGTTTTCGCTATAGGATTGAGGGGTGGCCGAACCGGCGCTCGCCATCCAGCAGCCCGTCCGACGGATCGGGCGGTACGCGCTCCACGAGGAGATCGCCTCGGGTGGAATGGCGACCGTGTACCTCGGCCGCTTGGTCGGCCAGACCGGCTTCAGTCGACCGGTAGCGATCAAGCGCCTCCACGACAACCTCGCGACCGACCCCAAGTTCGTCTCGATGCTGCTCGACGAGGCGCGGCTCGCGGCGCGCATTCGTCACCCCAACGTCGTCGCCACGCTCGACGTCGTCGAGGCCGAGCGCGAGGTCGTCGTCGTGATGGAGTACGTGCATGGCGAGAGCCTGGCGACGCTCCGCAAGATGGCGTCCGATCGCGGTGAGCGCATCCCGCCGCGCATCGCCGCCACCATCATGGCCGGCGCGCTCCATGGTCTCCACGCCGCGCACGAAGCGGTCGACGAGCAAGGCGAGCCGCTCCATGTGGTGCACCGCGACGTGTCGCCGCAGAACGTGCTCGTGGGCGTCGACGGCATTCCGCGCGTGCTCGACTTCGGCATCGCCAAAGCCGCCGGTCGCATGCAGACGACGCAGGACGGCAAGCTCAAAGGCAAGTTCGGCTACATGGCGCCCGAGCAGCTGAAAGGCACCGACGTGACGGGCCAAGCGGACGTCTACGCCGCCGCGGTCGTCTTGTGGGAGACGCTCACCGGCCAGCGGCTCTATCCGGAGGACGCCGATGCGGCGACCATCCTGACGCAGATCCTCTTCACCGAGGTGAAGCCGCCGAGCTCGCTCGCGCCCGGGCTTCCGGCCGGCGCCGACGAGGTCGTGATGAAGGGGCTCGCGAAGGAGCCCGAAGCGCGCTACGCGACGGCGCTCGAGATGGCGGTGGCCGTCGAGCGCGCGTTCGGCGTCGCGTCGCCGACCGAGGTCGGCGCGTTCGTCAAAGACATCGCGCGCGACGACATCAAGAAGAAGGCCGAGTCGCTGGCCATCGTCGAGCGCGCCGACACCGACGCCGGACAAAAGCGCCGGCGTGAGGTCGTAGCGCGCGTCGCCGCGGGCGGGGCCGAAGGCGAGGCGAAGAGCCGCGTCCTCCCGATGGCGCTCGCGTTCGTCGTGGTGGCGTTCGCGGGGGGCTTCGGGATCGCCAAGTTCGTCCGCGGCAAGAGCGCCGACGTGCCGGTGATCCCGCCCGCATCGAGCACCGTCGAGACCACGGCCGACAAGCCGGTCGTGCCGACGGCGACCGAGAGCGTCACGCCCCCGCCGCCGGTGTCGGCCTCCGCCACCGCGTCCGCCGAGACGGCTCCTCCACCCTCGGCCAGCGCCGCGCCGGCGGCGTCGGTGACCAAGGCCGGCCGCCGCCACGGCGGGCCACCCGCGTCGTCGGTCAGGAAGGGCGAGCCCAAGACCCCCGACGCGACGTCCGTGGCGAGCGCGACCACCACCGCCACGACGCCGCCCAGCGCGCCGACCAAGACGCCCGAGCCCGCGGCATCGAGCGACGAAGGGCGCGATCTCATCCCCAAGTTCCGCAAGTAGGGCGAGCGCGCCGAGCGTCAGCCGAGGAAGCGCGGCGGCGCCCCGGTCTCGCGGACTACGTCTTCGGGTGTGTCGAGGTTGGTCCGCACGCGCGGATCGTCGACGTCGACGAAGCGGCGCCGAGGCCCGAGCGCCGCGAGCAATTCGCGGAGCGGGCGCGGCTCGCCCGACAAGACGGCGCGACGCACCAGCACCGGATGGCCGCCACGCCCGCCCACGCGGGGCGTGAGCGCATCGACTCGATCCGTCACGCCATCGGAGAGCGCGCGCAGGGTGGTGGCGGCGGCGGGCAGCGCGTCGACGGGCGTGACGAAGATCCAATCGGCCGTCGCCGCGCCGAGCGCCCACGCGAGCGACTCGGCGGGCGCGCCGGTGTCGGCGCCGAGCACGACCACGTCTGCTGCGTCCTCGAGATCCAGGAGCGGTGCGACGCACGCCGCTCTCGTCACGACCACGACGCGGCGCACGCCAGCTTCGCGAAAGCGTGCAACATGCATGGATACGAGCGGCCCGGACGGCGTGACGAGGAGCGCCTTGGGCCCGCCCATTCGCTCGCCGCGCCCCGCCGCCAAGACGACGGCGTGGATCACGCGCGCCGCTGCTTCCACTGCACGAGCTCGGCGGCGATGGATACGGCGATCTCCTCGGGCAAGCGCGCGCCGATCTCGAGGCCGATGGGCATGCGCACGCGCGCGAGGTCCGCGTCCGCGAAGCCCTTCGCGGCGAGCCGATCGCGCGTGCGGGCGGCCTTGGCGCGGCTGCCGACGCCGCCCACGAAGGCGAAGCCCTCGCGAAGCGCCCACTCGATCGCGCGTTGATCGAGCGCGTGATCGTGGGTCATGACGAGGACGACGCCGTCTTTGGGCACCGCGCGGCCGGCCTCGTCCCAGGTGCCCAAGAACGTGGTCACGTCGGCGAGGCTCTCGCGCGCGGCCAGGGTCTCCTCGCGCTCGTCGCAGATCGTCACCGCGAAGCCGAGACGCGCCAGCAAGGGCGCGGTCGCAGCCGCAACGTGCCCTGCCCCCACGACGAGGCAAGGAACGCGCGCGATCATCGGCTCGAGCAAGACGTCGACGGAGCCGCCGCAGCACATGCCGAGCTCGGCGCCGAGCTTGAACGTCCGGACCTGGTGGGCCGGACGAGCGCCGCCACCGGCCGCTTCGTTCACCATCCGGTCGAGCGCCTCCAGCACCTCGCGCTCGATGGCCCCGCCACCGACCGTCCCGAGGCACGCGCCGTCGGCCGAGAGGAGGACCTTCTGGCCCGGCGTCGACGGCGCCGACCCCCGGCGCGCGAGCACGGTGGCCACCGCCACGAAGACGCCACGCGCGAGTCGCTCGGCTGCCACGGCGAGGAGCTCGCTCGGCGTGGCCGGCGACGGGACGCGGGCCGCCGCGCTCGACGGCTCGACGGCGACCGGTGGACGGAGGGGAATGGGCTTCGGCATATGGAGGAAACGCGGAACGAACTGCGGGCTCAGGATACACTGGTCCCATGGAGCCGGCCGTGGCCACGATCGACCCCAGTACGGTGCTCGTCATGATCCTCGCGGGTGGCGAGGGCAAGCGCCTCCATCCGCTCACGGCAGAGCGCGCCAAGCCGGCCGTACCGTTCGGCGGTCGCTACCGCATCATCGACATCGTCCTGTCGAACTTCGCGAACTCGGGGCTCAACCGCATCAAGGTGCTCACCCAGTACAAGAGCGCCTCACTCGAGGAGCACATCTCGCGCGTCTGGCACTTGGCGCCGATCCTCGATCAATACATCGAGGCCATCCCGGCACAGCAGCGCACCGGCAAGGACTGGTACCGCGGGTCGGCCGACGCCGTGTACCAGTGCGAGCACGTCATCCACGACGCGCGCCCCGAGCACGTGTGCATCTTCGGCGGCGACCACGTCTACAAGATGGACGTCCGCCAGATGCTGAACTTCCACGCCGAGAAGAAGTGCGAGGCGACGGTCGCGGTGATCCCCATCCCCAAGGCCCAAGCGTCGGACTTCGGCGTCGTGGAGATCGATCCGGCCGGGAAGATCCTCGCCTTCCACGAGAAGGTGAAGGAGCCGCCGACCATGCCGGGGAACCCCGCCATGTGCCTGGCGTCGATGGGAAACTACATCTTTCGCACCGCGTCGCTGCTCCGCGAGATCGAGGACGACGCCAAGCGCGAAGAGGGCAAGCACGACTTCGGCTACGACATCCTCCCGCACATGGTGCGGTCGGGCCGCGACGTCTACGCCTACGACTTCGCCACCAACCGCGTGCCAGGCGAGGACGACTACAACATCGGCTACTGGCGCGACATCGGGAACGTCGAGGCGTACTGGCGCGCGCAGATGGACCTCATCGAGATCCATCCCAAGTTCAACCTCTACAACGGCCGCTGGCCGATCCGGAGCGGCGTGACCCACGACCCGCCGGCCAAATTCGTCTTTCGTGACGAGGCCCAAGCGCGCGTCGGCATCGCGACCGACAGCATGGTCTCGCACGGCTGCATCGTGTCCGGCGGCCGCATCCACAAGAGCGTTCTCTCCGTCGGCTGCCGCATCAACTCGTTCAGCGAAGTCGAAGAGTCCGTCCTCTTTGAGCAGGTCGTGGTCGGCCGGCGCGCCCGCATTCGCCGCGCTATCATCGACAAGGACGTCGTCATCCCGGCCGGGATGGAGATCGGCTTCAACCTCGAAGAGGACAAGAAGCGGTTCATCGTGGCCGAGGGCGGCATCGTCGTGATCCCCAAGCGCGCGAAGGTCTGATCGAACGAGAGATGGGCGACCGCACGATCATCGTCGGCGACGTTCACGGGTGCTGCGCCGAGCTCGAGGCGCTGCTGGCGCGCATCGGCTTCAGCACCGGCGATCGGCTCGTCTTCGTCGGCGACCTCATCGCGCGCGGCCCCGACTCGCTGGGTGTCCTCGCGGTGGCGCGGCGAACGGGGGCCGTGATCGTGCGCGGCAATCACGAGCAGAAGATCATCGACTGGAAGGAGGGGAACGGTCGCAGCACCCTCGGCGAGACGCACCTCGAGGTGGCCATCGCCATGCGCGACGTGGACTGGACCCTCGTCGAGACGTCGCCTTTGTGGGTCGACCTGCCCGAGCACGGCGCGCGCATCGTGCACGCCGGGCTCGTCCCGGGCGTCGCGATCGAAGAGCAAGACCCCGCCGTCTTGCTGCACGTCCGGGTGGTCGAGCCCAAAGGCAAAGGCACCGGCGGCAAGGTGCTCTGGGGCGCGGCGTACGACGGACCGCCGCACGTGGTCTTCGGGCACAACGCGCTCGAGGGCTTGCAGCTCCACCCGTGGGCCACGGGCCTCGACTCGGGCTGCGTCTACGGCCGTGCGCTCACGGCCATGGTGCTCGATCGCGGTGAGCCGATCCCGGCCAACGTGAACGAGCGGCGCAAGAAGCTCGTCACCCAGCCCGCCGCGCGCGTGTACTACGACCCGGCGACGCGCCGTCCGGTCCCGTGACCAAGAGCTTCTCGCTCCGCCTCGGCGACGAAGACGAGGCCGTGATCGCGCGCGGTCACTTCGCGCGGCTCGACCTCCCCGAAGCGGTCCCGACGCCGGACGGCGGCCTCGCGACGACCGTGCTCGTGGGCCTCGCCGACGGGGAGCTGCGCGCCTACGCCAATGTGTGTCGACACAAGGCGATCCCGCTCGACGCACGCGGCGGCACGAGGCTCGGCGTCATGACCGAAGACGGCACGCGCCTTCTCTGCGACTCGCACGGCGCGACGTACCGACCGAGCGACGGGCGCTGCGTGTTCGGGCCGTGCGAAGGGACGTCGCTCCATTCGTTCGAGGTCGAACGATCCGGCGACCGGCTCGCGCTCATCTGGCGCGGCGACGGCGACTGACCGCTATCATCCGCGGTCATGCGCGCTTCGGCCTTGACCTCACTCTTCGTCACACTCGCTCTCGGCCTCGTCGCGTGCGGCGGAGCGCCGGAGGCTGCCGAAGGCCCGAAGACCCCGGCCGCGACCGCGGACCCGGCCAGCCGTCGCGCGGTCGCGGAGCTCCTCGACGGATTCCACGCCGCCGCGGCGCGCGCGGACGAGACCGCGTACTTCGCGTGCTTCGCCGACGACGGCGTCTTCATGGGCACCGACGCGACCGAGCGCTGGGACGTTCCCGCGTTCCGTGCCTACGCCCACCCGCACTTCGCGCGCGGAAAAGCGTGGTCGTTCCGCGCCACGGCGCGGGTCGTGCGCGTGGCCGAGAGCGGCGACGTCGCGTGGTTCGACGAGGCGCTCGAGACCGCGAACCTCGGGCCAGCCCGTGGCTCGGGCGTGGTCGTGCGACGCGGCGGTGCGTGGAAGATTGCACACTACAACCTTTCCCTCACCGTCCCCAACGAGCGCTTCGACGACGTGCGCCGCGCGATGTGGACCCCGCCGCCCCTCCGCCACGACGAGCCGGCGGAGAGCCTCACGCCCAACGTCCCGCGCGACGCGGCGGCGATCGGCAAGCTGGGCGAGCGACTCGCGGCGGTCGCCGAGGAGGCCTTTCACACCGAAAAGCCGCCGAGCTTGGCCGTCGCCTTCGTGAGCGGCGGCCGCGCCGTGATGACGCGCACGTTCGGCGTCGCCGACGTCGCCAGCTCGCGCGCCGCCACCCCCGACACGGCGTACCGCATCGGATCCATCACCAAGACGTTCACGGCGGCAGCGCTCCTGGCGCTTCGAGATCGCGGCCGGCTCTCGCTCGACGATCGGCTCGATCGCTGGCTGCCCGAGGCCGCCGGTCTCACTTACGCGCCCAACGACGCCCAGCCGGTGACGCTCCGCGCGCTCCTCTCCCACGCCTCGGGCCTGCCACGCCTCGGCGACTTCGACTACACGCGGCCGGATCGCGACGTCACCGAGGCCGACGTGCTCGGCGCGCTCGGGCGCGCGCGCGCGACCGCCCCCGAGACGCGCTACCTCTACTCGAACTTCGGCATGGCCCTGGGCGGTCTCGTGGTGGCTCGCGCGGCCAAAGAGCCGTACCGCGAGGTGGTGCGTCGCTCGTTCTTCGTGCCTCTCCGCATGCAGCACAGCGGGTTCGCCGCCGACGAGCCGAGCGTCGCCGCCAACGTCGCCACCGGGTACCTCACGCGCCAAGCCCGCGCCGCGGCCACGCCGTGGCGTCTGGGAGCGTCCGAGGGTGCGGGCGGGATCTACGCGTCGGTGAACGACATGGCCACGTGGGTCGCGTTCCAACTGGACGCGTGGCCGCCCCGGAGCACCGAGTCCCGCGGCAGCGAACCGCTGGCGCGCGCGTCGCGGCGCGAGGGTCACGTGATGCGCTTCTTCGACGGCCTCACGGCGCACGGTGCGAGCGACGCCGACGGCGCCGCGATGCGCGCCACCGCCAGCGGCGTGGGGTACGCGTGGCACGTGAGGCAGACGTGCGAATTCGCGCAGCTCGTTCGCCACGGCGGCGCCATCGACGGCTTCACTTCGGAGGTCGTGTTCGCGCCGGACCGCGACTTCGGGCTCGTCGTCCTCACCAACACGGCCGATCTGTCGGCGACCCGAATCGCGGATCGACTGCTCGACGCGGTACGGAAGGACCTCGTCGCCGTCCCGTCGCGCGACGCGTTTCCGTCCCCTTCCCTCGTCGCCGCCGTCCAGCGCTTCACCGAGACGATGGGCACGCTCGACGCGGCGGGCTACGAATCACTCTTCGCGTCCCAGTTTCGCGACAGCGTGCCGTTCAACGTCTTCGCCCCGATGACCAAGGCGATGAAGGACGAGCTCGGCGAGTGCAAAATCGCCGCGGCGCCCGACGAGATCGAGTCTCCGCAGCGCGCGACGTTCCGTCTGGAGTGCGCGCGCGGCACCCGCCTCGCGCTCGCGGAGGTCGACCGCGGTCGCCTCGGCACGCTCTTCTTGCGCAAGGTCGGGCACCGCCCGAGCGGGCCCCTCACCGCCGCGGCCGACGCAGCGCTCGCCCTCGCGGCGCACTGGGACGACGCGCGCGCGGGGCGACTGTTCGCCCCCAAGCTGACCCTCGATCGCATGCGACGCGCGCTCGCCGACGCGCGCGCCGACGTGGGAACCTGCCGACGCGCGGGCAAAGGCGACGGTGACGGTGACCACTACGCGGCTTTTCCGGTGGTGTGCGGTCCGCGAAGGCTCGCGCGCGAGCTCCGCGTGACGCTCGCGGACGACGGCCGCGTGTCCGAGCTCCTTCTTCGTGCCAAGGGCTCCGAACCGCGCTGCGAGTGACGCGGGATCGCGCCCGCTCACTTCGGCGGCGGCGGAGGCGGCGGCGCGCATTCGCCGCTCCCTTCGATCTGCGCGTTCGTCCGGAAGGTGTTGAGCTTCTGCCAGCTCTTGGCCATGACCCGCGGGATCGTCCCGTCTTCGCGCACGTTGGTCACGTGGTAGGCCTCTTGGTTCCACACGCGACGCGCGGGGATCCACCTTCGCTGGACGTCCTCGTAGACGGTGACGGCGTCGACGACCCCCGATCCGTTCGAGACCACGATGACGTCGGCCGAGCCGTCGTCGTCGACGTCGGCCACGACCGGATACTCGACGAGGGTCTGACTCGTGCGTGATGCACGCATCTCTTCGGTGCCCAGCCGGCCATCGAACACGTAGGCGGTCGTCTCGTCGGCGTACATCGCGTCGGCGACGCCGCGCCCCAAGAAGTCGAACCCGGTGCCGGTCGCGAGGCCGCTCGGGTCGCTGATGGGCTTCGACCACTTGGCCGTGAGGCCCGCGGCGGTCACGCCGTACACCGAGTAGTCGGCGCACGAGCCCATCGCGAAGTCGGGCTTCCCGTCGCCGTCGAAGTCGTGAATCGCGCCGGGCTTGCCCCAGCAGCGGGCGTCGATCACTTGCTGGGTCGGGCGCACCGGCCCGAACTTCTTGGTGCCGTTCGCCGCGTACAGGCTGACGCCGGTGTCGGTCGCGATGAGCACGTCGGGCGCGCCGTCGCCATCGAGGTCCGCCACGTGCGGCTGGCCGGGATGCTCACTGGTCGTCCAGTAGCGCGAGCCGTCGTGGTGGTAGGTCTCGCGTCCGAAGATCACCTCGAGCTTGCCGTCGCCGTCGAGGTCCGCGGCGGTGGGCGTGGGGCACCAGAACATGCCTTGCGGGAGATCGCCGTGATCGCCGGGGACTCCGAAGAGGCGCGCACCTTTGGCGTCGAACACCTCGAAGCCCACGATGATCTCCGGGCTCCCGTCCGCATCGAGATCGTAGATGGCGATCGCCGCACACTGCGAAGCGTTCACCGCGTGAACGCCGATCGGGTTCGTCGTGGTCCATTTGACGGCGCCCTCGTGCGACAGCGCGACGAGCCGGCCGGAGAGGTCGACCGCGACGATGTCCGAGAGGCCATCGCCGTCGAGATCGCCGAAGGCCGGGCTGATGTTGGCGTCGACGTTCGTCGCGAACGTTCGCAGCGGCGCGCCCGTGTCGCCGGCCAAGACGACGAAGTTGCCCTTCGCACCCGGCGAGCCCGGGTTGGGCGCCGCGAGGGCGAGCACATTCGGCGTGTCGCAGAGATCGACCTTCCCGTCGGCGTTCGTGTCGACGAAGTGACCGACGAGCGGCGTCGTGATCGACCCGCCTTTGGTCGACCACTTCCACTTCACCCGCGGCGTGAAGGAGCCGGCGGGCGCGCTCTTGGTGCACACCGCGACGGTCGCGTTGTCGTCGGGCCCCACGGCGCACGCGTGCTGCGGCTTGGGCGGCGGCGTCGCGGCGTCGCCGCGCGCGATCGCCCCAGCGTCCGCGTCGGTGCCGCTCACGGTCGGCGAATCACCTCCCGGCACTGGAGAAGGCTCGCGCGACGGACCGTCCGCGCCACCACCGCAATGGGCGGCGATGGCGAGCGTGAGCGGGAAACATGCGAGGGGCAGCCGGCGGAGCGACTTCATGGCGACGACGTTCGCAAGATCGAGACCGCCGCGAACCCGTGGAAAGTGCACGAAGTGCATCCGTGCGCGTCGGCAACCCTTCGCCCGTTTGGTCACGCCGCGCGACATGCGCGGGCTTTCGCCCACTGACGAAACGCGTCGCTGTCGCGCAGCCTGCACATCGAGTGCAAGCGGCGGCGGTACGGCGCTTGCGAGGCTCGGGACCGCATGCGGGCGCGCTTTGGTCGAACGTTGGGTCTCGTGCTGCTCGGAATCGGCTTGCCCGCGGCGTGTGGAGGGCCCGGCGAAACCGGGACGACGGGCGGGTCGGACGAGCCGACGACGAGCCAGGACGCATCGACGAAGAGCGAGGTCGGCGCGTCGCCCGACGCCGCCGCAGCGGACACATCGTCGCCCGACGCGTCCGCGCTCGCCGACGCGAAGCCTCCGATCGACGCGTCGACCTGTGCGTGGCCGGCCTCCGTGAATCGAGGGACCGCGTGGACGCGCACCCAACCGATGTTCGTGTCGGGCTTGACGGTCGGCATGCCCCTGCCGACCGCGAGCCAAGTGGCCGACTACTTCGACGCGTTCGGCGCCAACGCGGTCCACACATGGGCCACCGGCCTCCCAGCGCGCGTCGACGCCTTCCGCGCCGCGAACCATGCAGGTTTCCGCTACGTGTCGTGGGTCGAGAAGGACGGCAAGAGTCTGGCCAACGGACAGCTCCTAGGGGGCATCGCCAAGAACAGCGCCGGACGCATCGGCTTCCAAATCGGTGACGAACCGGCCGACGACGCCGCGCTCGACGTGATGCTCGCCTCGGCGAGCGCCGTGCGCGCGGCCGACCCCGACGCGCTCGTGATCGTGAACTTCGCCGACAATCCGAACACCGATGCGCTCCTCGGGCGCGCGGCGGCGAACACCGACGTCGACGTCCTCTCCATCGATCGCTACACGTACAAGGACGACGCCTACCCTGCGCTGGCGCGCGTCCGCGCCGCGGGCCTGGCCGCCGCGAAGCCGTATTGGCGCTACCTCGACTCCTTCGCGTACACGAGCGGCGACACGTCGCCGAGCGAGTCGGACATGCGTTGGGACGCCATGGTCGGGCTCCTCTACGGGTTCACCGGGTACACCTGGTTCATCTACCAAGTCGACGCGCCGAGCGATCTCTCCCCCGAGCTCTTCTCCGCCGGCGGGGACTTCGCCTCGGCGAAGACGGCGCGGTTCACGATCGCAGCGAACGTCAACGGCGAGGCGGTTCGGCTCGGCCGAGCGCTGACCCAGCTCGTCAGCACCGACGTGCGCTACGTGGCGGGCACCGCGCTCCTCCAACCGAAGGGGACGACGTCGTTCTCGGCCGGAGCGGGCGGTCATCCGTACTTGTCGAGCGTGACGGTGAGCAACGGGTTCGACGACGCGCACCTCGGCTTCTTCCGCGACGCGTGCGGCGAGATCTACGTGATGCTCCTCAATCCGGCACACACGCACGGGCGCTTTCCGCTCTCCCTCGAGCGAACGAGCACCTACTCGCTGGCGTTCGACTTCTCGAAGAGGAGCGACGCGACGCTCGACGAAGGGGCGCTCGAGTGGATGGACCCGAGCGACGGTCAGGTGAAGACGCGAACGCTGACGGCCACCGGTGCCCGCACCGCCAAGCTCGACGTCTCGCTCGGGCCGGGCCAGGTGTTCTTGTTCAAGCACCGAAACGGTCACGCCTTCGCGCTTCGATGATCCATCGCGGTCACGCGCGGAGCGCTCATGGCCAGTGGAAGAGTGCCTGGGCCACGAAGCCGAGGCCGAGGCTCGCCCCATTGGCCACCAGGCTTCCGCCGAACGCCCGCGCGAAGCCGGGCCGCGGGCGGAGGACGACGGCGAAGTAGACCGCTTCGACCACGAACGCAAAGAGCTCGGCGGCCACGGCGCGCGACGTGAACGAGAAGCCGAGGCGGCGGCCCCAATGCAAGAACACGAGCCACACGATCGGATGGGTGATGGCGCTCGCTCCGAAGGCGATCGGCACCGATGCACCGAACCAGCGTCGGTAAATGGGAATCTCGACGAGCTGCGTGAAGACGAACGCCGAGAGCCAACGCCTCAGCACGTTCGCCCCGCACGCGCCCGCGTTCCCTCGGCGGCGAAGAGCGCGAGCGCCGCGATCTCGAGGTGCCCGTGGAACACCGCGAGCCGGAGGTACGCGTCGCGCGACGCGCGGAGATCGACGAGCGCGTAGACGACCAGCGCCGCCGCCACGAGCGCGAGCCCCACGACGAGCGGACGCCCGAGATCGCGCACGAGCGCGCGGTACGAGCTCGCGAAGGGGCGCATCCCCGGCTTCTCCCGCGCCGCCTCCGGCACGAGCCGCACCCAAATTGCATAGTGCACGGATTGGGCGAACGCGAAGAAGAGGACCCAGCGCACGCCGAGGGTCGGATCGCGCACCGGAGAGAGCGTGGCCACGAGGCCGTCGAGGTCGAGCCCGGTCGCCGGAGCCTCCCACCCGTGGGCGCGAACGAAGAGGTCGTCGAGCGCACCCCCGAAGATCGCCAGCGACGCTACGACGAACGCACCCGCGACGAGCGCGACCGTGCGCCACCGCCCGCGACCGAAGAGGAGCGCGAAGAGCACGAAGGCCACGACGTTGTGCGCCTGCGCGAGCACCACGTCGGCGCGGCGGCCGAAGCGCCACGCCGCCAGCAGCGCGACGCTCCATAGAGCGAGCGCGATCGCCTTGCGACCCAGCGCTCCACCGGCGAGCACGATCGCGCCGAGCGATGCGAAGAGACCGACCCACGCATGAGGCCAGATCCACGTCGCCGCGAGCGGGAGGCCGACGACGAGCCACGCCCAACCGCGGCGATGGAGACGCGGTCGCGCCACCAGATATCGAAGATCGGCCGCCAGGTGCGGAACGCCGAGCACGATGGGGGCAACGGCCAAGAGCCAGAGCGGCGCGACGCCCGTGAGCGCGAGCGCGAAGGCGATCGACACGATCGCGAGGAGCGCGATGCGCGCGTCGCGATCGGCCGCGAACGGACGAAAGACGCCGACGAGCGCGCGCAAAAGCGCCGATCGGATCGCGTCGACCGGCGCCAGCGCGCGCACCGCTGCGGTGTCGACCACCCGCCCCGCGTCACCGATCGCCAGGCTCATTCAGCGCGAGGCCTTGCGACGCTGCTTGCGAAGGACGAGGAGCGGGAGCGCGCCCAGGAGCCACGGACCCACGGTTCGAAGACCAGGCACACCGGCGAGCGCACAGCTCGAGGAGCTCGAGGAGCCGCTCGATGCCGGGCTCCCGCCGTCGCTCGCCGCGCTCGAGCCGCCGTCCGTGCCGTTCGTCGCTGCGTCGGCCGGACTGGCCGCGTCCGCCACTCCGCCCGTGACGCAGACGAGGCAGTCGACCACCTTGGTGCCCGGCGGCGAGCCGTCGCTGTAGTCGAGACGGCTGCACTTCTTGGCGGCGCAGTGGCCGTCAGCCCCCTCCGTGACGCACGCATCACCGGCCGCCTTGCCGGTGCACGACGCCTCGTCGGGCGCGATGGCGTCGGCGCGGGCGACCCCGGGCGACGCGAGGAACGAAGCGAAGAGAATCCCTACGGCGAAAGTCGATCGGTTCATGCGAGCACACCTCTCGCGCGCGCCGAAGCAACTCTCGAACCACCGCGCGCCGCGGCCGATTCTACACGCGAGGCCATGGAAACGAGCGTGGCGATCGAGGCACGCCCCGATCGCCACGGCACACGTTGGCACGGCGCAAAAACGCCGTAGGCGTCGACTTACTTGAGCGGCGGGGGCTCGTAGATCTTCTTCACGAAGGCGCCACCCGGGAACGCGTAGACGTCAGCGTCGGCGTACCCGTAGGCCATGAGCCCGAAGCCCGTCTTGCCGGAGATGCGGTGGACGCCCGGCGGGACTTGGCAGCGGCGCGCCTCGTACGTCTTTCCGTCGATGGTGCCCGCGTTCGCGGTCACGCAATCCTTGGGGAGCGCGCCGTCGACCGTGATGTCGTTGTTCTTGTCGGTCGCGAAGACGACGTAGTTCTCCTTCCAGCCGTCCGGCGACAGGAACACGTACTCGGTGCGCTGCTGCTCGAGCGGCGGGAAGATGGTGAACGACGGATCGCCCTTGGGGTTGCCGTTCACGTAGTCCTGGATGACGAGGTACTGCGCGACCAAGATCGGCTCGCTGGCGTCGACGACGATGTCCTTGGTGGTCCAAGTTTCGACGATCTGCCCGGGCAAGAGCTGGAAGTTGTCGAGCGGCGGAGGGAGGTTCGTCTTCACCTGCGACGGAGCGGCCGCGCCCACGAAGCGGAGCACGTCCGGCTCGACGTAGTCGGAGAGCGACTGGTCGGAGCGAATGGGGCTCCGCGTGATGACGAACTTCTTGCCTGCGGCCTCGAGCGGCGGGACCTGCTCTTCGAGATGCTGGTGGCAGCAGCCCGAGTTCTCGCCCCAGCTCGGCGGCTTGGGCGCGTCCGGCTGCGGCCCGACGCCCGTGCTCTCCACGCCGCTGAAGACGGCGACCGGCGCGTTGGCGTTGATCACGGTGCCCGTGAGGTCGGCGCAGTACGGCGGCTTCATGTCCTTGTTGAAGCACTCGCCGAGCGACGAGTCGTCGCTCTCGAGGTTCAGGACGTCGAACGTGCCGATCGTCACCGAGATGGTGCCGTTCTTCTCGGTCTTCGGGATCGGTCCGTTGCCGTGGATGCGGAAAGACGGCGACACGTTCACCGTCGTGCCGGGCTGCGTGCCCACGATCGTGACGTACGAGCGCATCGTCCACGCGCCGGGCGTCGCGTACGGGTTGGCGGGGGGCCAGCCGACGTTGCGGTAGACCTTGCCGAGCACCGACGTGGGGAGGAGGAGCGACGCGTCGGTCGAGTAGTTGTGGACGAAGTTGTTGAACTGGTAGGCGACGATCGGCGCCGAGCTCGTGATGCGATACGCGTTCGAGCTGAGGCACGTGCCGGGCGCGTCGTGATCGTCGGGCGCCTTGCCGCAGTCGAGCTCGCGCTGCGGGAGCTTGAACGAGATCAAGTTGCCGGGTTGGAGCGTGGCCTTGAACACCATCGCCGGCTGCGGCGGCTGCCCGACCGGAGCGTCGTTGCGCTCGATGGTGACGTCGGCCGGAATGTCGCTCGCGCTCGAGAGCACGACGCCCCAGGCCGAGTTCGCGACCGGGAAGAGGTCCGACTGATCGAGGTCCACCGCCCAGAACTCGCAGCCGAGGTTCGACTGCGATTTCGCGGCCGCGGCGCACGCGTCGAGGCACGCGCCGTTCTGGCAAATCTGACCGTTCTTCGCGTCGCACGTGGTCTTCACCGCGCCTGGGGTCGCGTCGGCGGCGCACTCGTGCACCTCGTTGCCGACGCACACCGTGCCGCCGGGCGCGCACGCGAGACAGCCGCGGTTCGGCACGCAGACCTGGGTGGGCGGACAGACGTCGGTCTTGGGGTTGTTCCCCGCCGCATCGCACGTCGTGTACGCGTTGTCGGGCGAGCACGAGCCGCACATGTTGGCGTTCGACACGGCGCCGCCGGCATTGCCGTTCGAATCGAGCTTGCTCCGATTGGACGACCCACACGCGGTCACGATGACGAACGCGAGGAGCGACGCCGCGGAGACCGCAGCGCTCGAAAATGAACGACGTGATTGAACCATCGCCCGGTGCGTACCGCACACCATGTGCGCTTCAAGGTTACGCAGCCGTCTCGCGTCATCATTCCATTGTCGCTCGCGAGCGACGTCACGTTCACGCGACATCACGTCGCCGAGATGCGACGCGCGCGTGACCCGTGTACGGTGCGTGAGCGGCCCGGCCGCTCTCAGCGCGATGCCCTTCGTCCTCGCCCACGTCTCCGATCTGCACGTCTCGACGTTCGGCGACACGCTGCACGATCGACTGGGACGCATCCGGCGGAGCGCGCGCATCGCCGACGTCAGCGAGGCCCGTTGGGAGATCGTGTGGTCGGAGGCCGGCTGGCGCGTCTTGCACCAGCGCGGCGCGCGCGCGGGTCGCATCGCGCTGGTGGACCCGGCCGGCTACGCCCACCCCGTCCCGTCGGCGCGCGCTTCGGGCGGCAATCGCGATCCGGTCGAGCGCGCCGCTGCGCGCGCGTGTCGCCTCGAGGCTCGGCGGGCGAGCACGCTCGCGTCGAGCGTACCGTCCGAGGGCGCCCTCTCCATCCTCGAGGAGGCCACACCGACGAACACCAACCTACGGCTCCTCCGCGCGGCGCGGGTCGTCGAGGCGAGCGACGTGGACGCGGTGCTCGTCACTGGTGATCTCACGGAGGACGGAGACGGCTACGAGCTCGTCACGGCGGCGTTCGCGCGCTACCGCGAGCGCGGACGCCTCTTCGTGATCCCGGGGAATCACGATCTCTACTTGATGCCGATGGGTGGGAGCACGCGGCCGCCGGCGACGCACGCATCGAAGCGCGCTCGCTGGCGCGCGTTCGCGGCCGAGCTCGGTCATGAGCTCCACGAGACCGGCGCGTGGGTGAAGACGATCCCCGAAGCCGAGACGATCCTCGTCGGCCTAGACTCCTGCGCGCGACCGCAGCGACGGTTCTATCGACACAACGGCGCCGTCGGTCCCGAGCAGCTCGCCTACTTGCGCGCGGTCGGCCAGCGCGCCGACTGGAAAGCGGCGCGGCATCGATTGATCGCCATCCATCATCACGTGGTTCCGCTTCCGCTCGGCATCGGCCGGCGCACGCCGCTCGAGCTCGGCATGCGGCTCGACGACTCGCGCGAGGCGTCCGAGGTGTTCGAAGCGATCGGCGTCACCGCCGTCTTGCATGGCCATCGTCACATCAGCGAGGAGCGGCGACCGGCCGGAACGCACTTCCGCATCCTCGCCTCCCCTTCCCTCACACTCGGCTGCTTGAGCGGCGATGGCCCGTCGTTCTGGCGAGTCGAGCTCGGCGAGCGCATGCATACCGATCGCGTGCACGTCCCGCTCGCCGCCGTCGAGCGCGACGACGAAGACGGGGCGAGCGACGGCGACACCACGACCGAAGGCCCCGACCGCGACGATTGACGGCGAATTGCCGAGCGAACGCCATTTACGCCGGGGCGCCTCACGAGCGATGCTTGCGCCGTGAAATCGCTTCCCCGCGCTGCGCGCCTCGGTCTCGTCGTCGTCGGTCTGATCGGCCTCACCGCCACCGCCGCTTGCCGTCGGCGCCGGCCGGTTCAGCACCCGCAGACCGACCCCGCCGCCTCCGCGTCGGCCGCGTCGTCGTCGGCGGCTCCGGGCACTGCTGCGCCGGCCGCCACAGCGAGCGCGCCCGTCGTCGTGAGCGACGCTGACCGCGCCGCGGCCCGTGAGCTCTACAACGAAGCGGCGTCGATCCAAGCGACGCGCCCCAAGGACGCACTCGAGAAGTTCCAGCGCTCACAGGCCGTCGTCGCCGCGCCCACCACCGCGCTCCACATCGCGCAGTGCCAAGTGGCGCTCGGGCGCTGGGTCGAAGCGTCCGAAGGGTATCGCGCCATCGGACGCATGGAGCTCGCGGCGAACGCCTCCAAGCCGTTCGTCGACGCGCAGGCGGCGGCGGCCAAGGAGCTCGCGCAGCTCGAGCAGCGTCTCCCTCGCCTCAAAGTCAACGTGAGCCCGGAGAAGCTGAGCGGGCTCGTCGTCACCCTCGACGGTCAACCAGTCAACGTTGCGCTCGTCGGCGTTCCGCGACCCGCCGACCCCGGACATCACACGCTGTCGGTGAGCGCGCCCGGGTACTTGCCCGCCGAGCAGAGCGTCGAGCTCAAAGAGCGCGAGTCGAAGGACGCCAGCGTGGTGCTCAAGAAGAAGTGAGCCATTTGGAGCGGTGCCCCGAACCGCTCCGAATCGGACAACTTCGGTCCTGATGGCATGCACGTTGCTCGATTGAGCGACGTGCTCGGCCGCGCTCGAAAAGTGCCCGCCGCAATGGGGGCGTGTCTGAATCATGGACGACTGCGTCCATGCCATGGACCCACGCCCACCGCTGACGGCAACCGCAACGCGGAGGCTTCGTGCGGGCGGCCATGACGACGGCAGAGCTGGGGGCGGTCATCGGACGACCACCGACCAAGCTCCAGCCCGAATCGAATCGGACCGGCAGCGCGAGCGACCAGGCCAACCAGGCCTCGCCGAGCGCGCTCCCGCCCCGTGTCCTCGTGGTCGGCGACGCTCCAGACCTCGATCGAGCGCTCGCCGACTTCGATCCGACGCGGACGTCGCTCGCGAACCTCTCTCGTGTTGCCACCGACGGGCTCGATGTGGCCGTGGTGGACACGCGACTCGTCGCCGGGGCGACCCCAGCGCCACCGCTGGTGGCGCTCGCAGAGCGGCTGCCCGTGATCCTCGTGAGCGCGGAGCCAGGTGACGACGAGCGACTCGACGCCATCGGAGACGCGCTGGCCGCGGCCGGCGTCGTGTCGCGTCCGATCCGCACCGCCGCGCTCACCCGCGCGATTCGCACGGCCGCGGAGCTCCGGCGCATCCGGCGCGCGCTCACCGTCACGAACGCCGCGCTGGCTCACAGCGTTACCGGCGTCGCGATCGCCGACCCGCGACGCGAAGACACGCCCATCGTCTACGTGAGCCCGATGTTCGAGGCCATGACGGGCTACGCGGCGAGCGAGGTCCTCGACAAGAACTGTCGATTCTTGGCCGGCCAGGAGACCGATCCGCCCACCCGCGAACGCATCCGCCAGACCATCGCGGCGCGGGAGCCGGGGCGCTTCGTGCTCCGCAACTTCAAGAAAGACGGAACGCCGTTCTGGAACGAGCTCACGATCTTCCCCATCTACGACGAAGGCGGCGAGCTCCTCTACATCGGCGGGCTCCAGCACGACGTCACGGACCTCATCACGGCCCGCGCCGAGCTCGCGCGGACTCGCGATCAGCTCGTCGCCCGCCAAGCGCTCACGCGCGACGTGCTCGACGGTGTCCCCGTCGCGGTCGTCACCACCGACGAGGAGCTCCGGGTGACCGTCATCAACCGCGCCGCGTGCGCGCTCCTGGGGACGTCGCCGGACCGCTGCATCGGCCTCGGTCTCGAAGACGCGCTCGATCTCTCCACGAGCACGATCGAGGCGCTCGAGGAGGCTCGCGCAGGACGAAGTCGCGCCGAGCTCAGCTTCCCCCTTCGCGGCTCGATGCCGCGCGAGATCGGCATCTCGATGCGCCGCGCCGCAGGGGAGCAAGGCTTCTTCATCGTGCTGCGCGATCTCGTCGAGAGCCGCCAGGCCGAGCGCATCGAGCGACTCGCCGCCGTCAGCACGATGGCAGCGGGCTTCGCGCACGAGGTCCGAAACCCACTGGCGAGCCTCCGCATGCTCTGCGAAATGCTCCAAGCGGAGATCCCTCGCGAGGACCCGCACCAAGACCTGGTGCTCCGCATGATGAACCAGGTCGCGCGGGTCGAGCGGCTCGTCCGCACCTCGCTCCAGTTCGCGCGGCCGCAGAAGCCACGCAAGGGTGACCACTGGGCCTCGGTCGTCTTGAACAGCGTGCTCGAGGCGCTCGCGCCACGCCTCCGTACCGTCACGGGCGAGATCGAGCTCCAGGTGAGCGAGGACCTTCCCAAGATTCAGTGTGACGACGCGCAGCTCGTGCAGATCCTCGTGGTCTTGGCGAACAACGCGATCGACGCCGGGGGCACCGCCGAGGGGGTCATCCTCCGCGTGAACGAGTACGTGGACGAGGCGGGCACCCCGGGCGAACGCTGGGTTCGCTTCTCCGTCGAGGACTCGGGCCCGGGCATCCCGGAGCACCAGCGCGCGGCCATCTTCCATCCATTCTTCACCACCAAGCCGTCCGGCACGGGGCTCGGGCTCTCCATCGCCCAACAGCTCGTGCACGAGAACGGCGGTCGCATCGAGCTCGGGGCGAAGACGGGACGGGGGGCCGTCTTCACCGTACTCATTCCAGCCCTCCACACGGACCCATGAAGAACATCCTCCTCATCGAAGACGACGCCGATTTCTCGTTCGCGATCTCGCGGCTCGTCGCGCGCGCGGGGTACGAGGTCGACACCGCGGCGAGCGGCGAAGAAGCGCGCATCGCGATGGCGAAGCGCTCGTACCCGATCGTCGTGCTCGATCTCGGTCTACCCGACTGTCATGGTCACGACCTCTTGCGGGCGATCGTGGCCGACGACCCCGATCGCGCGGTCATCGTGCTCTCGGGCCGCGACGAGGCGGCGAGCGCCGTCGAGGCCCTCCGCTGCGGCGCGTTCCACTACCTCACCAAGCCCGTGACGAGCGACGAGCTGCTCATCGCGATCGCCCAGGCGGGAGAGCGCGCGACCCTCAAGCGACGCGTCGAGGCGCTCCAACGCGAGGCAAGCGCCCAGGTGGCCGAGGGGGTCGGACGCTCGCCAGCGTGGCTCCGCGCGCTCGACTCGATTCGATCCGCGGCCGCATCACCCCGCACGCCGGTCCTCATCACCGGCGAGTCCGGGACCGGTAAAGAGCGATCGGCGCACCTCGTCCACGCTTGGAGTGAGCGCGCGCAAGGGCCGTTCGTGACCGTGAACGCAGCGGGCTTCGCGCCGAGCCTCCTCGAGAGCGAGCTCTTCGGTCACGAGGCGGGCGCGTTCACCGGCGCGCGCGGACAGAAGCGTGGAGTTTTCGAGCTCGCGCACGGCGGCACGCTCTTCTTGGACGAGATCGGCGAGCTCCCGCTCGAGCTCCAGCCCAAGCTCCTCCGCGTGCTCGACGGTCACCCGTTCCGGCGTGTGGGCGGCGAGCGCGAGATTCGCGTCGACGTGCGCGTCGTGTCGGCCACGAATCGAAACCTCGAGACCGAGGTTCGCGACGGTCGCTTCCGCCTCGACTTCTACCATCGCCTTCGCGTCGTGGAGGTTGCGCTCCCCGCGCTTCGTGATCGCGGCGAAGACATCGGCCTCTTGGCCACGCACCTCCTCGATCAGATCGCGCGTCACCTCGGTCGCCGCACGCCCGAGCTCACGAGCGACGCGCTCCGCGCGCTGGAGGCCTATGCGTGGCCGGGCAACGTCCGCGAGCTCAAGAACGTCATGGAGCGCGCGGTGGTCCTCTCACGCGACGGAAGAGTCGGGCTCGACGCGCTGCCCAAAGAGATCGCGAGCGCGCCGGGGGACGCGCGCCCTAGCTCTGGCCGCGTCCCCGTGGCGCGGCCGGTGGTCGACCGATTCGAAATGAAGCCGCTCGAGGATGCGATCAACGGCCACGTCCTCGCGGTGTTCCGCGCGACCGGAGGGAACCTCAGCCACGCGGCGCGCGTGCTCGAGATCTCGCGAATGACGCTACGGCGCCGGCTCCGTGAGCTCGGCGTCGGTTGCGCCGAAGGTGAGGACCAGGTCGTGTAGCCCGGGCGGCGTCTCCGCGATACGGCGCGCGCGCAGTCGCGCGAAGCCAACGTTGGTGACGCTCGCGTCGATGTGCATCGCGAGCACGCGTCGCTGCGGGGCGGCCAATGCCACGAAGAGCACGGCGTCGTCGCCCGCCCAGAGCACGGCGTCTTCGACGCCGGGACTGTCTTTGGGCGCCGAAGCGATGATCGACTTCCAGACCGGAGACTCGGGCGCGGTTCCGCTCGGATCGCCGAGGGGCAGGCCGATACGAGCAACGGTCGCCCCGCTCCCGGCGTCGAACAGCGTGGCGGAGACCACACCGTCGACGCCACCGACCACGGTGAGGAGCCCGTAGGTGCCGTCACCCTCGGAGATCTGCGGCGCGCGAACGCGCGGCGAGTGCGTCGGAGGCGGCATCTCGTCCTCGACGAGCTCGATCTCCGCCTCGTCGTCGGGCGTGTCGAAGGAAGACAAGAAGACGTCGACGTCGAAATGGATCGTGCGGGCCTTTGCGCGCGTCTCGCGCTCGAGCCCGATCTTGCGTTCGCGGTGAGCGAGCATGGCGACGACCGCGTTCGGACCGACCTGCTCGCCGTGCTCGGCGTGCACGATTTGGCCGTTTTCGACCCACACGATGCCGGGAGTGCTGGTCTCGTGGGCGTCGATGCGAAGCGCGAACGAGGAGCGCGACGTGGTCGCCAAACGGAGGAGCGTCGAGAGCCTCACGCGCTCCACCGTCTCGATGGCGAGCGCGGAGCGCAGCACCGAGGCGATGGAGTCGGCCGACCCTTCGCGCGAGAACACCGCGACGACGCCGCGCTCACGCGCGAGCCGGGCGCGTTGGGCCGGGTCGTCCGTCAGGACGACGAGCCCGATGCGTGCCTCGGTCCGCGAGAGCAACGCGGCGACCTCCACGATGTCCACGTTCTTCGGGTCGACCGCCGCGAAGCGCACGGCGCCGAGCCGGGGGAGGATTCGGGCGAGGTGCTCGGCCGAGACCGCCGTCGCCACCGCGACACCGCGATGCGCGAGCGCTCGGCCCACGGCGACGAGACGGCCGACGTCTCCGTCGACGTATACGATGGCGGCCGTCTCGTCCCGAGTCATTCGTCCTCGTCCTCCACACCCTCGTGCCGATTGCTCAGAGCTGGAGCTCCTTCTCCACGTCGGCGAGCGTGAGCCGCGCCATGCCGAGGTTCGCCCGCGAGCGATCGAGCGCCACGTAGAAGAAGACCTGGGGCTTCGACTTGAGCGGGCGGATCATGTGGTACTGCTTGCCGAGGGTGATGAGGATGTCCTCGATGTCGTCCTTGAGCCCGAGGCTCTTGGCGGCCTTGCGCTTCGCGCGGACGACCTCGGTGTTGGCGGCGCCGGCGACCTCGAGGTTGATCGAGCCGCCGCCCTCGGTTCCGAGCACCATGCCGCTCTCGGAGTCGCAGAGGCAGGCGCCGATGAATCCGTCGATGGTGTCGAGCTTGGAAAGGCTTTCTTTGATGGTGGCCATGGGAGGTGCTCCTGATTCGGTTGTGGGTGGATTCGGTTTCGTGATGTCCGGGCCAAGGGCACCCGGGAACTCTGGGATGGGCTCGTCGAGCGCTGGCGGCGCGAGGGTCCAGCCGGTGCCCGTGGAGGCGAAGGTCGTGCTGCTCTCGGGAGCGCCCGCGCGCCCCTCTTCGTCGGCGATGCGGCAGCTCTCCATGACGAGCTCCATCCAACCGGAGTGGATGGTCCGCTCGGGGGCCGCTTCGCCGAGCTTCATGGAGAACTCGCCGCCGGACCACTTCATGATTTCGTAGAACGCGGGCTCGCCGGAGAGCGTCGCGGTGCCGGCGTGAGGGATCTCGCCGCGCTCGAACCAGATGTAGCCAGTGCGACCTTCGCAGCGAACTTGGAGCGCGCCGGTCGCGCGCGAGAGCGCGTAGAGCTGAACGACGTCGGGGAGCGTTTGAACGAGAATCGATCCGGTGAAGCCGTTGGTCTGCCCCTTTTCGATCGCGCGCTCGACCGCCTCGAGGAAGTACGAAAACTCGAACGGCTTCTCGAGGTACTCGATGGTGCCGCGCTGGCGGAGATCGTCGAGGAGATCGGTCGTCGGGTACGCGGTCATCACCACCACCGGCAGCGTCGGTTGGGTCGTGCGTGTGGCGACGACGACCTCGAGACCATTCATCCGCGGCATGCGGATGTCGATCACGAGCCCGTCGAACGTTCCGGCCCGGAGGGCTTCGAGCGCGCTCACGCCGTCGTTGGCGGTCTCCACCGTCCAGTTCGGGCGCTCGCGGCGCACGCGCTGCGTGAGCGACCACAAGAGCGACTCCTCGTCGTCGACGAGGAGGAGCTTCAGTTGGCGCGACCGCGCGGCACCCATCGTCGGGCGAGTAGTGCAGCCGGCGTGCCGTCGTCGTGATGCATCGAAATCCCGCAGAAACGTGAGGAGTGGTGACGGACGCGCGCGAACGCTGACTCGACGATGGCCGGCCAATCTCGAGCCACCGGCCACGGCTTGTTCGGCGGTGAGGTCGCACCGTCAGCGCAAACGTTCGCCAGCCATGGATCGGGTAGGGATTTATCCGTGTGGCGGCCGCTCGATCTTTGCGAGCGTTCCGGTCGAGCGCTACTTGCGGCGCATGAACGCACGGTGGACTTGGTTGGCGCTCGGTGTCGCGGTGGCAGGTGGTGCGTGCTCGTCGCAAGCAGGCTCGAACGAGGCGACCGGCGCTGGCCCCGACCCGAGTGACGCCGCCGCGAGCGCCGCGAGCGCCGCCGCCGATGGTGCGACGTGCGCGCAGCCGGGCGTCACGCGGGTGGGCGTGACGTTCGTGAACCAGCGTGCGAGCGCCGTCACCCTCTACTGGATCGACGCGCGCTGCAGCGAGGTCGCCATGGGCACGCTGGCCGCCGGCCGATCGACGGGCATCGGCACGTTCGTCGGTCATCGCTTTCGCGTACGCGAAGGAGCGGGTGATCCCGCGGGCGCGGTCGTGCGCGAGTGGTCCGCGGCCGAGAGTGACGTCCCGAGCACGACGGTGGTGATCGATCCGGCGCCCGGACAGCCGCCGGTGCGCTGCTCGGTGGGAGGGTCCCTTCCCGCCACGCTGCGCGTGACGAATCAAACGACGGACGACCTCTCCCTCTTCTGGGTCGACGGCCAGTGCAACGAGGTCTTCCGCGGCGCGGTCGACAAGGGTCAGTCGACGGGCGAATCCACGTTCGTGGGTCACGTCTTTCGGGTTCGCGCCGGGACCGCCAACGCGCCGGGCGCGCTCGTTCGCGAGATCGTCGTGGGCAGCGCGACCGCCGCCGATGCCGGCACGAGCGACGCCGCGACCGACGCGGGCAGCGCGTCGAACGAGGTCGTGATCGCCCCCGCTGACGGCGGCGCACCGGTGGTTTGCTCGGGTCCCGGCACGACCCCGTTGACGCTCACGGTCAAGAACGGCGGCGCGGCGCCAGTCTCGCTCTTCTGGCTCGATGGGAAGTGCAGCCCCCAGCTCAAAGAGACGATCGCCGCGGGCGCGAGCGCATCGGAGAGCTCGTACGCAGGACACGTCTTCCAGGTGCGAGACGGCGCCAACCAGCCGGGGGGCACGCTCCGCGAGCAAATCTTGCTCGGGCCGAACGACGCGCCGACGAAGACTGTCACGATCCCCTGACGACGTGCCTTTGGCCGTCTACCGTCCCCGCGCCGAGCGCTGAGGGGTGGATCCCGCGCGCGTGATCGATTTTTCGAATCGCGCTGAACGGCGGCGCCGACGCACGCACCAAGGCACGCGAACGACGAGCTTCGTGCACCTCTCGGGGGCGTGCCATGTGGAAGAACTTTCTTTTCGCGGCCGCGATGATCGCGGCGCTGCTCATCGCCTGCTCCGACGACGCGGCGATTGGACCGAACGGGGCCGACGACGCCGACGCGGCGGCGGGCGGTGACGACGACGGGGGCGACGCGCCCGACGCGACCACCGACGCGAGCGACGCGAGCGCCAAGAAGGACGCCGCGAAGAAGGACGCCGCGGTGACGACCGGCTCGTGCGGCGGAATGCCCGACGACACCATGTGCCTCGACGACGCCGGATTCGACGGCATCTGCTGCGCGGGCGAGTGCGTGTCGGCGTTCGACAAGGCGCACTGCCACGCGTGCTCTGCCAAGTGCGACGAGGCGGCCGGGGAAGCATGTGGCCTCTCCGGCTGTCTCGGCAAGACGTGCAAGCCCGGCCGAACGGAGTGCTACACGGCCGCCGGAGGCATCGGCGGGTGCTGCGACGGAACGGCGGCATGCAGCGATCTGCAGACCGACCCCAAGAACTGCGGGGGGTGCGGCGTCACCTGCGCGGCGACGGAGCAGTGCGCGTCCGGGCACTGCATCCTCTCCGATTGCTCGGGCGCGCCAGGCGGCGCGACGTGCCTCGGCGGCGGCGGCACCTTCTACGGCTCGTGCTGCGGCGGCGCGTGCGTGAACACCGACGTTTCGGCCACGAGCTGCTCACGCTGTGGGTACGGTTGCCCGGACGGCGCGACCTGCAGCGGAGGCCAGTGCAAGAACGCCGGCGGTGGCTCCGCCTATTGCGGCATGACGGGCATGACCTGCCCGAGTGGGACCTCGTGCGATCGGCCGAGCGGACGCTGCGTGCAGGATACATGCAACGGCACGACCGAGGAGGGTTTCGGCTGCAAGCTCGCGGGCGACGCGGCCGGCGCGTGCTGCGGCGGGACGTGCAAAGACCTCTCCTTCGACGTCAAGAACTGCGGCGCCTGCGGCCGCACCTGCAAGTCGGGCGAGTGGTGCAACCACGGCTACTGCGAGGCCGAGGTCACGTGCGATGCGACGAACAGCGACCTCACTTGCAACCTCGCGAGCGGACGGGCCGGAGTGTGCTGCGAAGGGAGCTGCGTCGACCCACACTCCGCGGACAACTGCGGGCGCTGCGGGGCGGCCTGCCCGCCCGGCGCGACGTGCAACGCCTCCGGCGGTTGCGTGAACGCCACCGGCGGCAGCGCGTACTGCCTGAAGTCGTCCGACTGCAGCGGGGGCCGGATCTGCCAGGCCGGCCGCTGCGTGAAGTCGACGTGCGCGCCCGGCGCCTCGGGGGCCGCGTGCGCATTCGGAGCCACGCGGCGCGGCGACCTCGGCACCTGCTGCAACGGCGAGTGCGTCGATCTCGGGCAGGACAAGGACTCCTGCGGACAATGCGGCAAGGTGTGCCCGACCGGCCTCTGCGTAGGCGGGCAATGCATGCCCAGCGCCGGCGCCTCGTGTCCGTTCGGCGGCTGCAGCAACGGCTTCTCGTGCGTCGAGGGCAACTGCGTCCCCACGGCGTGCGCCATCGGCCCGATGAGCGGCTTCTGCCCCGGTCCGAGCGGTGACCTCGGCGCGTGCTGCGATCAGTTCTTCTCCGCCACCTGCAAATCGATCAAGAGCGACAACGACAACTGCGGCGGATGCGGCGTGCGCTGCCCTTCGGGCCAAACGTGTCAGAACGGCGTCTGCAGCGGGGCGAGCGGCCTCTGCCAAGATGGCCACGAGGGCGGGTTCTGCGACCTCGGAACGAGTGAAGCCAAGCTGTGCTGCGGCGGCGCGTGCGCCGACACGCGCTCCGACGTCAAGAACTGCGGCCGCTGCGGGCAGAGTTGCCTCTTCGACGAAAGCTGCGTCTCCGGACGCTGCGCCCTCGTGAGCTGCGTCGGCGCGAGCGACGGTCGCTCCTGCAACACGGGCAGCGGCAACGGCGTCTGCTGCCACGACAAATGCGTCGACACGACGAGCGACGAGGCCAACTGCGGACAGTGCGGCAAGGGCTGCGCCGTCGGCGCGGAGTGCCGTGCGTCGCGGTGCGCTCTCCCGGCGTGCGCTGCGGGAAAGAACGCGGGCGCCCCCTGCTTCCTCTCCGGAGGCTCGCTGGTCGGACGTTGCTGCGGCGGGACGAGCTGCATCGACATCTCCCACGACGCGACGAACTGTCTCGGATGCGGCCTCACGTGCGCGCCGGGCCAGACTTGCCAAGACGGCTGCAAGTAGCGCTCGGGCGGGAACGGGCGCGTCGACTTTCTCCCACCAGCGAGGCGGCCCTCCGCTTGCAGAGATCCGCGGCCATGAAGCGCGCTTCGTGGTGGCTCGCCCTCACCGTCTCGACGCTCTCCTTGGTCGGCTGCAGCGCGGGCTCGCCCGATGGCGCGGCGCCGAGCGACGACGACAGCGCGGCGGTCGAATTGAGCCATCCGTTCGCGTACGCGAACCCGGATCTCCCGTACACCGCCACCCAGGTGCGCGTGCTCGAGGCGGCGCTCGATCGATTGGCGGCGGTGGCCAAGGACAGCGAGTCGCCGCTCCGTCGCCAGCTCGCCAAAGAGACGCTCGCCCGCATCGAGGCCGGTGACGTGCGGCTCGGGTCGGTCGGCTCCGCGCGCGGCATCGATCGCTACCACATGTGCAAAGACTTCAAGATGGCGGCCTGCCAAGGCCCCGCGCCCGCGGCAGACGATCGCACTTGGCTCGGGGACGAGGCGCTCGGCAAGAAGCTCGAGAACGAGCTCGACGGCTACCAGTGGGGGAACCGCATCTACTTCACGATCACGCGCGACACCGATCCGAACGACCTCGCCAAGACACTCGCCCACGAGGTGAACCACGTCTTGAACCGCTCCGAGTGCGACTACTACGCGAACCTCGCGGAGCACGAGATGGACGGCAATCGCGCCTTCTTGCAGGAGTTCCGGTCGTACTTGGCCGAGTGTTACTACGTGAAGGACACGAGCGCCGACGTCGACGCGTGCACCGCCTACGCGTCGAAGAAGCTCGAGATGTACGGCTTCCAGCACGACCTCGCGAAGATCGTGCCCCAGGGGAAGGCCGCCAAAGAGAGCAGCATCACGCGCCTCGTCGTGGGTGCGAAGGCCGGGGACGACGCGCCGCTCGGCCGCCTCTTGCCCGAGGCGAGCGTCTGGCCGCACGCGTTCGGCGCGTGCCCCAAGACCAAACCGTAGTTCGTAGCGACGCGCTCCCCGAGATCACGGCCCGAAGGCTTGCGCGACCGCGGAGACCGCCGGCCGATCGCTGCCGTCGCTGCGCTTGTACGCCCAGTAGCTCTCGGCGGCGTCGTAGCGCCACGGCAGCGCGCCCGCGAAGCAAGAGGACTTGGCCGCGGCGAGGAACGCTTGCGTCGAGGCGAGCTGGAGTGAGTCGCTCTCGACGTGAGAGCGCTGTCCGAACTCTCCGAGCAGCATGAACACGCCGTCGGACTTGGCGCGCGCGCAGACGTTCGCGACGCCGGGGATCGCGCCCGTGTCCGAGTAGACGTGGAGATCGTAGAAGTCGAGGCCGAGCCCGGAGAAGAAGCCCGTCGCGATGTCGAACGACGCGGTGTCGTAGCCCGCGCTCGACGTGACCCGAAGCCAGGGTGCGCGCGTCTTCACGAACGATGCCCACCGCTGCATCGTGGCGCGCGGGCCACCGAAAGGATCCGCCCAGTAACCGTGGATGCGTGGCGCCTCGATCTCGTTCATCAGATCGAACGCGTAGACGACGTCCTTGTAGCTCCCGAGCGTGGTCAGGAGCGGCGCGAGCACGGTGTTCTCGTAGGCGGTGCCCTCTCCATAGGCGTCGTTGACGATGTTCCAGTAGAGGTCGCGCACCGCACCGGCGTCTTGTGGCATCGCGTTGCCGTCGAACGCGGTCAGGTAAACGGCGAGCTTGCGGGCGCGCGCCGCGAGGAGCACCTTCTCGAGGTTCGGAAGGAGGGCCGCGTCGAGGCCAGTGATGCGAGGCGACGACGCTCCGAGGACGACGCCCTCGAGCCCCTCGAAGAGCCACAACCGCACGACGTGCCCACCGGCGGCGACGATGCCATCGAGCGTCGTCGCGACGAGCGTGTCGTCGTAGCCGCTCGTGAGATCGCTCGAGTAATGGGAGCCGAACCAGGCTTCGTTGTAGCCGACCATGAACGGCGCCGCGCCAGGTGCGCCTCCGTCGAGGGGAGACGCGGCGTCGCTCACGGGCTCCGTCCCGGCATCCCCAGGGTCCAAGGCTGGCGACGGCGCCTCGTCTCGCGAGGACGACGGCGGCGTCATCGGTGAGCCCGCGGATGGCGCGGGCGTCGTCTTCGCGTCGGTGCCCTGCCCGCCGCAGTGAGCGAGGAGCGAGAGCGAGAGGAGGGTTACGAGCCGGCGCACGAGCGCGACGGTGACACGAATTCGACGCGCGGCCAGGCGCGAAGCGCGCCGGAGACGCCCCTGTCGCCGCACGGTGACACCGCCCCCGCGCGAATCCGCGTATCGTGCGTCGGTGGTACGAGCGGCGCTGCGGCGAGAGTGGACCCGCTTGCCGCCGCTCTATTGGGCGCTTTGGCTCGGCACGCTCGTCAACAAAGCCGGCGGGTTCGTGATTCCGTTTCTCGCGCTCTACGTCGGCGACACGCTCGGCCTCGGCGAAGAGCGGGCGGGCCTCGTGATGGCGGCATACGGTGCCGGCGGCATCGTCGCGGCGCTCGTGGGCGGCGCGCTCGCCGACGGGATCGGCCGACGCGCGACGATGCTCGTCTCGCTCGGCCTCGGCGCGATCGCCACCTTGGCGCTCGGCTTCGCGCGCGAGCTCGGTGCGCTCGCACTCGCGAGCTTCGCGGTCGGCGCGCTCGCCGAGATGTATCGGCCGGCGGTCAACGCGATGGTGGTGGACATCGTGCCCGCGGCCGATCGGCCACTCGCCTATGGCCGCCTCTATTGGGCCGTGAACCTCGGTTTCGCGATCGCGCCGCCATTGGCGGGCCTCGCGCTCCGCGCGAACGTCCTCCTCCTCTTCGTGGTCGACGCCGTTACGATGCTCGCGTTCGCGGCCGTGACCCTTCGCTTTCCCGACACGCGCCCCAAGCGCGACCCGGCGAAGCGCACCGCACGAGACACCGGATGGGCGCGGCTCCTTCGCGACCGCATCTTCCTCGCCGTCGTCGCGCTCGCCGGGATGGTCGCCTTCGTGATGTGGCAAAACGGCACGGCGCTCCCGCTCGACATGGCGCGTAAGGGCATCGCGCCGACGACGTACGGCCTCTTGATGTCGGTGAACGGCATCCTCATCGTCGTGCTCCAGCCGATGCTGACGCCACAGCTCGGGAGGTTTCGGCGAACGATGGTGCTCGCGCTGGCCACGTTGGTCTTCGGCGCCGGATTCGGCCTGTACGGCGTCGCGCGCACCCCGGCGGCCTACGTCGGGGCCATCGCGATCTGGACCGTCGCCGAGATCGCGCTCCTCCCCACGACGTCGGCGGTCGTGGCCGATCTCGCGCCCGACGACATGCGTGGTCGCTACCAAGGCGCCCACTCGATGGCGTGGGGCGTCGCGTCGACGCTCGCGCCGTGGCTCGGCGGGCGCATGCTCGCGCAGCGGGGCGGAGCCGCGCTCTGGATGGGTTGCTTCACGCTGATGGTCGGGGCGGCTGCCGCTCATTTCTTGCTGGGGCCCACGCGAGAGAAGCGCGAGAAGGCGCCGCGCGATTGAACGTGTCGCTCGGGAGCGACGCCCGATTCGATTGCTCCCACCGGGTCACGCACGTCACAATCAGGGGAAGCACTCCATGCGGTCCCCCTCCGAGCCCCGACTGAGCGCGCGCGCTTTCTGGCGCGTCGGCGTCGTCGCGTTGGGCTCGGTCGTAGCGTGCAACATCGCGAGCAACCTCCGACTGCCCGACGAGATCGCCAGCGCGGACTCCGGGAGCCCCGCGGGCGGAGGTGACGGGAGCGCCCTCGGCGGAGACGCCGTCGCGTTCGGCGAAGGCGGGACGCCGAGCGGAGATGGTGCGTCGAGCACCGACGGCGGGATCGACGAGGCAGGACAAGACGCTGCCGACCTCTGCCCGATCAATCCCTGCACGGGCGGAAACGTCTGCTGCTACGTGATCAAGTCACCGACGTCGGGCGCGTACCGCTGCATGTCGGGATGCCCGAACGGCGATCCACCGACCGAATGCGCGGGCCCCCAACACTGCGGCGGGAGTACCCCGTATTGCTGCGCGAGCGTGAAGCTCGGCCCGGGGACCGTGCCGAACTGCACCGTCGCCGGGATCTCGTCGACGTGCACGGGCTCGTGCAATCCCTCTCTTGGCCTCGGGTGCAGCCTCACGGACACCTTCCGCTTGTGCCAGGTCAACACGGACTGCGCCGGAGACCCGGCGGGGAACTCGCTGTGTTGCTCGTATCCCGGCATCGGCCTCCGCTCACTCGTCTGCGTCAGCCCCATCATCAAGAGCACCCTGGGCTTGCCGTGCGCTCAGTGATGCTCCGCGCGCCTACGCCGCGCGCGTTCGCTGGTGTCGCGCGAGCGCGGCGCGAATGAGCAGACGCACGAAGCCGGGGTGCCCTTCCGGGTCGTGGGAGATGCAGATATCGGCGCCGCCGAAGTCGCTCGGCGGATAGAACACGCCGCAGTTGGCGTTGATCTCGAGCATGTAGGGCGTGCCCTCGCGGTCGACGCGGATGTCACAGCGACCGAAGCTCGCGCCCCGAAGCGCGACGAAGAACCGCGACGCAATGTCACGCAGCTTCGCGTCGAGCGCGGCGTCCTCGACCGGCACCGCCGACATGCCGCCGTAGTCGACCCACTTCACCCGCGCGTGCTTGAACGTCTCTCGGGGCGGAAAGCGGTAGACGAGCGGCACGTAGGTCCGGAGGCGCGACGGCCGATCCGGATCCTCGGCGACGAGGACCGTGCACTCGTCACCCTCGATGAACTCTTCGATGAGCGCGGCACCATGGCGGCGCATGATCTTGCGCGCCTGCTGCTCGAGACCGGCGACGGAGGTCACGCGTGAGCGGCGCGACAGATCGATGCTCGAGTAGCTCGAGTGATGCTTCACGATGAGCGGGAAGCGAAGCTCGCGGGCGGCGCGCGCCACGTCGGCGGCGTTGCGTGCGAAGACATAGTTCGGGGTGGCGATCCCCTCCGCCCGACAGGCGACCTTCATCGCTTCGCGCGTGGGCTCGAAGAACTCGCTGGTCGCGCCGGTGAAGGGCACGCCGTGCGCTTCGAGGGTCCGGACGACCTCGATCCCGGCGCTGTCCGTGTCCTCGGCGCCGTCGCAGAGGTTCATGTAGACGTCGAAGCCCTGCTCGATTCGACGGGTCACCTGCTCGACCGACGTCGGCTTCTTCACGTACTCGACCTCCCACTCGGCTTCGGGGAAGAACGGCCGCGGGTCGCAGGGCCAGTCGTCGGCGGGGAACGGATCGGCGAGAAGGTCTTGGTTGGTGAGGAGACAGATGCGCATCGCGCGTCTGTCGAAGTTAGCACGGCACGTCACGTCGCCGACACACCCGTTCGTGGTCTTGGGCCTTCCCACCGATCGTCGCCACCTCGGTTGACGCTTCGTCAACCCGGTCGTCGGAAGCGACACGCGAGTCACGTCGAATGATCGCGAAAGTCGGAGCGGTCCGGTGCGTGCATCGTCCTCGTGATGCGCCGATGCCGTTGGGTACCGCTGGTCTCGCTGCTGTTCATTCACTGCGCGCCTGACGTGGGCGAAACCGTCATGACGGGGCACGTCGCTCAGATCTCGGTGGCCGTGACGTGGCCCGAGCCAATCCCCATCGATCTCGTGCTCGTCGTGGCGAGCGCCGACGAGGGCCCCGCCGGGCCGCGCGCGCGCGTCGTGGAGGGCGTTCGCTCGTTCGCGCACGCGCTCGTCGGGCCGAGCGATGGGCCGCTCCATGAGCTCCCGAACCCGGTCTCGGTGCGTGCGTCCGTGGCGGGGCGCGCTCTGACGACTCCCGTGGAGCGACCCGATCTGGATTGGACCGAGGCGAAGGCGTCGACGCTAGGCGCCGATCGATTCGCGAGCGCCGTGGACGGCGCGCTCGGCGAGATGAGCGCCGACGCCGTGGGTCCCGCGCTCCGCTTGGCCGAGCCGGTGCTCCGCCGCGACTCGGACGCGCGCTGGCGCATCGTGGTGGTCGTCGGTGGTGGCGACGCGGAGGTCGGCGTTTCGTTCTCGGGCGCCGAGGTCGTTCGGGTCGACCGGTGCGGAGACGCAGGTCCGTGCGAGCCGCTCTCCCTCCCTCGCTTCACGACGCTCGATTTTCACGAGTGTGGCCCGGCTCCGGTCGCTCGCGACGGCGCGGGAACGCCGCAATGTGTGATCGTCGTCACGACCCCGTCGGGTCCGGTGCCGCTGCCGCGCCTCGACGGCGTCGACCGCGCGCGTTGCGAGGACACGGGGCGGCCGTACGAGGGCCCCTTCGGCTTTTGCGTGCCTCCGGGCGACCGCTTCTGCGCCGCTCGCTTGCCTCGTTTGGTGGGCACCGGCGCGCTCGCCGGCGCTCGCCTCGACGTGGCGTGCGATCTCGCGCGCTGACGCCGTTCGCGCGCGCACGTTGCGGTCGCACGCTCGCGCTGTCACCGCAAAGCGACGCGCGTTCGCCCTTGCGCGATCGAGCTCGGCGCGTCATCGCTTCACGCGATGCTCATGGCCGGTCGAGATCCCCGCGTCATGGTGACGGCGCCGCTGATGGCGTACACCGGGCAGGGCTGGGGCGGCTTCGATCAAGGCTCGATCACGACCCAGCACGCGTCCCCGATGCTGCTCCTCTCGGGAACGCTCGATAACAACGCGACGCCGTCCGTCTTCCAGAAGCCAGTCTTCGACGGAACCAACGTGCCGGTGATCTGGGCCAACCTCATCGGCGCCGATCACTACTCGGTCGCGCTCGGGCTCCCCGGCTACCGCGGCGTGATGCTCGCTTGGTTTCGACTCTTCTTGATGGACGACGGCGCGTACCACGACTGGTTCTACGGCCCGAGCTGCACGATGTGCGGCGACGCGAAGTGGATCGTGAAGCAGCGCGGGCTCTAGGGATCGTGCCTCGAGGTCGCGGTCGACCTCATCGACGCGACGGGGTTGCGGCTTTGCGTCCGCTGGCGCGCCCCGGACGACGCGTCTTCGGGGTCTGCGGCTCTGGCGCGGCGCTCGCCCCGCGCGCGGGGAGCGTGTCGATCGGTGACGGGCACATGCCGCGCACCTTGCAGCCTTTGCATTCGCGCCCGGACCAGATCGCCTCGAAGCGCGCTTGGGCGCGGTCGAGGAGCACGTCGTCGTCGGTGACGAGCCCCATCTCGAAGTTGCGCCGCCCCTCGCCCTTCGCTCCGAGACCGGCACCCGTCCAGTTCGCGCTCCCGAGATAGAGCTGGCGCCCATCGACCGCGATCATCTTCAAGTGAACGCGGGGGCATTGGCGCATCTCGAGCCCCCCCTTCACGAGATCGGTGTGCTTCGCGAGCTCTTCGCGAAACGGTCGCGAGGGTTGACCGGCGTAGAGCATGCGGAGCTCCACCCCACGGCGCGCGAGACCGGAGAGGGTATCGAGCACCGACACGTAGCGACCCTTCGCGCGGGCCCGCGTCCCGACGGGCGCCTCGACCCGCATCTCCTTCACGTTCGCCGTCGCGATCCAGAGCGACACCTTCGCACCCGCGACGAGATCTTGGACGAGGTGGGTGTAATGCTCGATGTCGCCGACCAGCCGGACCCGAACGCTTCGGATGATCGCGTCGTCGAGCACGGTCCGGGGGCGAGTCTTGCGGGCGCTCATCGGGGCGGTGTCTCAGCGCGCAGCCGAGATGTCTCACGATACACCCCCTGATACACCCCCCGGCCTCGCCTGATACACCGATGCGCGATCGCGGCGAATTCCCGCAGAACCGCGAGAAATCGCGGGCGGTGCGGTTTGGCCCGGCGGCTGCAATAGCAGTCCTCGTCGCCCGAGAGCGCGGAAGCCCGGAGCCGAGATGGTCTCGGTGGAGGGCAAGCCGCGGGGCGACACGGAGACTCGTTCCACCATGAAGCTCGTTCGTTCGTTCGCCGCCGCCGCCGCCCTCGCCGCCGCCTTCGCTTGCGTCTCCAAGAACGCGGCCGCCGCTCCTGCCGGTTACCAGAGCATGGGCAAGGACTACTCGAAGTCGGTTTCGAGCGGTGACTTCGGCGCGGGCTTCCAGGTGTACGCCAAGGCCGAAGCCAAGGACTACGACCAGCTCTGCGCGAGCACGAGCCCGACGACGCAGTGCGCGGGCAAGCCGGGCCTCCTCGGCACCATCTGCCAGATGGTCTGGAAGCCGATGAACCAGATGTACTGCTCGCAGCACGGCGTCGGGATGAGCGCGGCGGGCGCGGCGGGCGCGGACGTGACCCTCTTCGGCAAGGACCTCGACCTCCTCGACCTCAAAGCCTCGGCGGCAGCGGAGCCGAGCGGCGCGTACGCCCAGTACGGCATCTACGTCGGCGGCAAGAAGGTCCAGGGCTACTCGGTCTCGTCGAGCTTCTCCAAGGACGCCGAGCTCGCGTCGATGACCCTCGTGAGCGCGTCTTCGACCTTCATGCTCGGCCCGGTTCCCCTGAACGTCGAGGCGAGCGCGGTCGGCAGCCTCGGCATCAACTTCGCGATGAACGTGGGCACCTCGCAGGTGTCGGGCTCGGCGGGGCCGTACGCGTCGGTCGACGGCGTCTTCTCCGCGGGTCTCGGCGTGACGGGCCTCTCGGCCGGCATCGAAGGCGACCTCCTCCTCGTGAAGGTCTCGACCCCCGCCACGGCGGGCATCGCGTACTCGGGCGCCAAGACGTTCACCTACAACGCGGGCCTCGACCTCCAAATCCAAGCGCTCGACGGCTCGATCTCGCTCTACGGCAAGGCGGGCCCGTACAAGGCGACCTGGGAGATCGTGAGCTGGACCGGCCTCTCCTACACCAAGAACCTCGGCTCGACCTCCGGCACCTTCTCTCTCTGATCGCGAGCGACTTCGGATGACGACGCGCTCGGTGCGGCCCACGCGGCCCCCGGGCGCTTCGCCATTTTGTGCGCGGCCCACCTCATTCGCGTTCAAGCCGCCCGCGCGTTGGCCTAGACCCTGCAAGCTCTCCTCCTCGAAACCATGATGAACAAGAAAGTCGCCTCCCTCGCCGCCGCTCTCGTCCTCGCCGCCTCCGCCGTGGGCTTCTCGCTCCGCGGCGCGCACACCGAAGGGTCGTCGGGCGCGGCCGCCGCGTCGTCCGTCGGCGCACGTGGCAGCGACTCCCGTAGCGCTCTGGGTCCGAGTGTGGCCGTCGGCGCGCGCGATCTCCACGCGGGCGCGAGCTTCACCTACGAGCTCACGTCGACGCGCAACACGGGCGACGGCAAGGGCGCGGTGCTCCAGTCCACGACGATCGGCGGCCGCCTCGTCATGACGGTGGTCGGTCAGCAGGGCGGAAGCGCGGCCATCCGCGCCGAGCTCCTCGGCGCGACGCGCACCGACGCGCCGGCCACGGAGGAGAAGGCCAAGGACCTCGAGGGCGCGTTCTTCTTCGTCATGAACGAAGGCGGCGTGATCGAGAGCTTCGGCTTCCCGCGCGCCATGCGCGGCGACGCGCGCCGTCAGCTCCGCGCGCTCGTCTCGGCGCTCCAAGTCGCGCCCGCGTCCGGCGAGCGCGTGGAGAGCGACATGAGCGGCGAGTTCCTCGCGTCGTACGCGCGCTCGGCCGACGGCGCGAGCGTGACCAAGACCAAGGTGCGCTACGACCGCGTGCGGACGCCGGCCGGGCTCGTGAGCCCAGCCCAGATCGGTGGAAACTACACGGTTCAAGCGACGACCACGTTCACGCTCGACGCGTCGGGCTGGCCCGCCGCCGCCGAGGAGGCCGAAGCGATCAAGGCCGCGTTCCAAGCCGGCAGCATGGCGTCCACCGCCAAGACCACGGCCAAGCTCCTCAAGAAGGGCGAGGACAAGTCGCTCGTCGGGAGCTACGAGACCGCGGCGCCCGGCTTCGATCCCGACGTCGACGCGCTCGGCGAGTCGGCGGCGCTGGCGAAGAAGAACGCCGACACGAGCCTCGTGGCGGGCGCCTCGCTCGGCGCGCTCGTGGGCGACTACGCCGGCGCGAAGGAGACCAAGGTCCAGAACCGCGCCGTGGCGCGGATGGGCGCGCTCTTTCGTCTGAGCCCGGAGGCCGTCACGGAGGCCCGCGCGACGCTCCTCAAGAAGGAGACGCCCGAGGGTACGGCTCGCGCGATCGCCGGCGCGCTCGGCAACGCGGGGACGCCGGAGGCGCAGCGCGCGCTCGGCGACGCGCTCCGCTCGGACGCGACGACCATGGGCGTGAAGACCACGGCCGCCATGTCGCTCGGCCTCGTGAAGGAGCCGGCCGAGGGCACGAAACAAGCGCTGTCCGAGGCCGCGGGCTCGAAGGACGCGGCGCTCTCGTCGACCGCGAACCTCGCGCTCGGCAACCTCGCCAAGACCGCCGGAGAGAGCGCCGCCGACGTGGTCGACGATCTCGTGACGCGCTCGGCAACACCGGGAGCCCGCGCGCCAAGGCGCCGATCCTCGCGCACGTGCACGACGCCGAGTCGCTCGTGCGTGGCGCCGCGCTCGCCGCGCTCCGCTTCCAGAGCGGCGAAGACGTCGTCGTCGCGCTCGGCGGCGGCCTCCTCGCGCCGGAGATGCCCGTCCGTCGCGCGACCCTGTCGGCCATCGGTCAGCAGACCATCGACCCGTACGTGCCCGTCTTCGCGGATTACGTGAAGCACGAGAGCGAGGTCGAGCTCCGCATCTTCGCCGTGCGCGTGCTCGCCCGCTCGGTGAACGCGAACACCGAGGTCGAGAGCGTCCTCTCGAGCATCGCGACCCAGGACGCCGACCCCAAGGTCCGCGAAGCGGCGGAGAGCGCGCTCGCCAAGCCGAAGCACTGAGCCCGGAATTGCGATAACCTGGATGGCCTCGCCGTCGTTCATGGGCGCGCGGTTCGCGCTCACCAGCGTCCGCGAGGTGCGCGTGGGGCGCGGCACCGAGCGCAAGTGGACGGTCGACGGCACGGGCATCGCGACCCTCGAGATCCCCGACTCTCGCATGTCGCGCAGCCACGCGAGCCTCGCTTTGGGCGACGACGGTCGCTGGACCTTGCGAGATCTCGGCTCGACCAACGGCTCGTTCGTGGAGGGGGCGCGCGCGTCCGAGGTCGCGCTCGACGAGGAGAGTGTCATCACCCTCGGCGCGACCGCGCTCCTCTTCGCCCCCGACGAGAGCTACCCCGACCGCACGAGCCCGATCGCCGACGGCAGCGCGCTCAAGCAGCGACCGCGCGGGCTCGTCACGATGCTCCCGACGCTCGAGGCCGAGCTCCCGCGACTCTTGCAGGTCGCGCTCTCCAAGCTGCCGGTCCTCCTCCTCGGCGACAGCGGTACCGGCAAGGAGGTGCTCGCGCGCGCGGTCCACGGGCTCTCGGAGCGGCCCGGCCCGTTCGTGGCCATCAACTGCGGCGCGCTCACACCGACGCTCGTGGAGAGCCAGCTCTTCGGGCACGTCAAAGGCGCGTTCTCGGGCGCGCTCAAAGACGAGCCGGGCCTCGTGCGATCGTCGTCGGGCGGCACGCTCTTCTTGGACGAAATCGGCGAGCTCCCGCCGGCGGCGCAAGCGACGCTCCTCCGCGTGCTCCAGGAGCGGGAAGTGCTCCCGGTCGGCGGCACGCGGCCCGTGCCGGTGGACCTCCGCGTCGTCGCTGCGACGCTCAAGCCCATCGACGAGCTTCCGTCGTTCCGGCCCGACCTCTACGCGCGCCTCGCGGGGTTCGTGCACCGCCTCGTGCCTCTCCGCACGCGCCGCGTCGACCTCGGGCTCATCGTCGCCGACCTCTTGCCGCGTTTGGCCGGAGCGCGCGCCGACCGACTGAAATTCGCGCCGGATCTGGTCACCGGGCTCGTGATGCACGGCTGGCCGCTCAACGTGCGCGAGCTCGAGCACGTGCTCTCCGTCGCGCTCGTCACGTCGAAGGAAGACTTGCTGAAGCTCGCCGACGTCGGTGACGGCATGCTCCGCGCGCTGCGCACCAGCGAACCGCCCAAGGAACGCGAGAGCCGCGACCCGGGAGCGGCGAGCGCGCGACCGGCATCCGCTGCGCGATCGCTCTCCGAGGAGGAGACCAAGCTTCGCGACTCGCTCGTCGAGGCTCTCTCACGCACCCGCGGCAACGTGAGCGAGATCGCCCGCGAGATGGGCAAGACGCGCATGCAGATCCACCGTTGGATGAAGCGCTTCGGGCTCGCCCCCGAGTCCTATCGCTGACGACGGTCAGCCGCCGTCGCCGCCATCTCCGGAGTCTCCGGCGTCGCCGGCATCCGCCACATCGTCGACGCAACAGACGACGCCCGAGAGACCGGCCGCGTAGTCGCACCCGCTCCCCGAGTTCTCACTGAAGTCGATGCGGCCGCCGGTGATGCAGCTCGCGTAGCCGGCGTAGTGATAAGGGCACGCGTCACCGATCGCGCCCATGTCGACGTTGGCGGCGGTGTCGATGCCGTGGGCGACCGCAGCGGCGCAATCCGGGTAGCAGATGTTGTTGTCTTGCGCGGCGTTGATGGCGAAGCAGCCAGTGACGGCCAGGGCGTCGGCGTACGCCAGCGCCGTGAGCGCGGGCTCGACCCCCGTGCACACGTGCGAGCCGGGCGCGCAGAGCGCGGCAGTGGCGACGTTCCCGCTCCAAGTGCCGGCGCACGCGGCGATGCCGCGGTACTGCGTCGAGGACAGTCCTTCGCGCGTTCCGTCCGCGCAAGCGGCCATCGGACCTCCGTCATCACCGCCTGCGTCGGCGGCACCGTCGGGGATGCCAGCGTCACCGCTCGCGTCGTCGGCGTCGGCCGTCGAACCGTCGAGCACGGAGACGTCCTCGGTCCTCGCGTCGATGACCGTCACGTCAGCGCCCGCTCCCGCATCCGACGCGCCGCCCTCGGCGGCGATCGTGGCGCCATCCCCCGACGACGCGTCGAGAGCAAAGCCCGGCGACTCCGTCTTGCCGACGCAGCCCGCGTAGGCCGAGGTGACCGCCAACGGAAAAAGGACCGAGACAGTAAGGTTGAGGCGCATGATTTTCATCGTACGCCTGCGCACTTGGTAGCGCGACCGTTCACTTCTTCACGAAGAGCATCGGCGGGCGCGTGTTCTTGCCCTTCTGGTTCGCCTTCGAGATCCCGGTGAGCTCGAGCGCCGTCGCGTACACGTGACCGGCGTCGGAGACGTAGCCACCCGCCGTCGGCTGGCTCATCGGCTTCAATACGCCGGTGATGGGGTCGTACGCCGGATCGAGCGTGCCGTCGGGCATGACCGGGATGGCGTCGAGCGTCGTCGTGCCGACGCGACCGAACTGCGTCCCGCCCTTGACCGTGCCGCCGAGGAACGCCACCGAGCTCGTGTCCCAGTGCTGGCAAACGTCGTCGTCACCACCGCCCATCGACCGCCCCATCTCCGAGGCGAGCACGATGGTCGTGTAGTCGAAGAAGCTCTTGCCGCTCGATTGGTACTGCGTGTTCTTGAGGCGATTGACGAGCGCCTTGAGCGGGTTCCAGAGGTGCTGCTCCATGTCGCTGCGCTGATCGGTCTGGCCGCCCTGGTTCTTCACGTTCTGCCGATTGTTGTGGCTGTCGAAGCCGCGAATCTCCTGCGACTCGATGAAGAAGCCGATGCCGACCCCCTTGGTCATGAGCTCGTAGGTCATGAGCGCCTGGACGTTGGTGTTGGGTGAGTTCTTGGAGCGCGCGGGGTTGTTGTTGACCGAGGTCGACGTGGTCTGCTCGTCCTTGCCCTGCACGTTGAACTCCGTTCGGAGCGCCGCATCGTTGAAGAGCTTCGAGACGTCGATGTTCGCGCCGCCGCTCACGAGCGTCTTGTGGACCTCCACCGCCGACGCGAACGCCTTCACGGTCTCGCTGTTCTTGTCCTTCATGAAGTTCGCGTGAAGGTTGTCGACGAACTTGTGGATCGCAGCGTCACGACCCGCGCCGGAGCTCGCCGCGATCTGGGCGATACGGTCGCGCATCTTCTGGGGCGTGCCGCCGTAGACCGTATGCGCATACGCCGGCCCGAGCTTCTCGTAGTAGCCGGTGCCCTCCGGATAGTCGGAGATCGAGAGCTCACCGTCGGAGAGCCAGTTGTGCCAGCTGATGTGCGGGAGGAGGAAGCTCTGACCGTAGGCCTCGCAGAACGCTTGGATCACGCTGCGCTCGTCGGCGCCGCGCTTGTCCGAGTACTGCATCTGGTACTTGCCCATGTGGTACTCGAGCCGACCGCCGGAGTGGAACGTGGCGCCGTGGTGGCTCGACACGACGGCCATGTCCGAGAAGAGCGAGGTTCCCGGCGCGGCCAGGTGTCCGTACGAGATCCCGCCTTGCTGCTGCACCGGGTAGAGCCCGTTGACGAGCGAGACGCCCCGCGGGCGATAGAGCTGGTCGGCGTCCGGAACGTTCGAGTTTCCGATCGCGTCGTTGCGCGTCGCGACCGGATTGAACATCGAGTAGCCGTCCCAGCCGCCTTCGATGAACCAGTAGATGAGGAAGCGTGGCTGGTTCGCCGCCTGCGCCGCCGCCTCGGCGATGCCGAGCTCGCGCGGCGTGCCGGGGACGCCATTCCTTTTGAAGAAGCGGAGCCAGTCGAGCATGCTGATGGCGCTCGAAGCGCCGAGACCCGCGAGAAACGCGCGACGATTCATCGATTGGCTCCTTCAGTTCCCGAGGTACGAGGGGAGATTGGCGACGACTTTGATCAGCGCGCGCGTGTTGCCGTGCGTCGCGAAGGCCGTCTTCCACATGGCGAGGTAGACCGTGCGCTCGTCCTGCGCGTAACGCATCTGGCGACCGAGGAAGAAGAGGAAGAGCGCCTGGAACGACTGACGGAAGAAGCGCTCCTTGCGCACCGCCTGCGTCGCGAAGGCGCCCATGCCTTGGCCCTTGTACGGATAGTCGGGCACGAGGTTGCGGTCCGAGTCGTCGATGGGTGCGCCCGCGTCGTCGGTCGCGTGGTACGTGCCGTCGTCGGCCCAGCGGAGGCGCTGCGTCGCGAGCGGTGTGAGCACGCCGTGGCACGTCACGCACACGCTCTTCGGCATGACGGTGGTCGTGGCCGTCGCGTTCACGCGCTGCGCGACGATGTCCTGCGGCACCTCGAAGAGCTGCCCCATGAAGTCGGTCATGACGCGCGCTGCGTAGTTGTAGTGCGGCAGGCCGGCCTTCGACCGGATGTACCCCTTCATGGTGAGAACGCCGGTGGGCCCGTGCTCCGGGGGGCGGCTCACCTTGTTGAAGCTCTCGTCGACCGTGTAGTCGGCGGCGAGAAGATCCTGCATCGGCGCGTCATGGGTCACGAGGTACGTCCAAAGGCGCGCCGGCTCGTCCGACTCCGGAGTCCCGATGCTCTCGAGGCGGATGCGAACGCGGTGGAAGAAGAACTCACGAAACTCGGGCGTCCCGGTGAGCGCGTCCACGCGCTCGTCGACGGTCTTGTCGGCGAGCGCGGTGAGCTCGGCGTCCGTCGGCGGGCGACCGACGAGATCGAGCGCGAGCTTGGTCAGCTGCATCCGCTTCTTCTCCGGGCCGCTCAGCGCGGAGACGGACGGCGGCAGCGTGAAGAGCGAGTCGGGGTGGCGGACGAGGACCTCGCATACACCGGCCCACGCGCTCGACTTGGACGTCGCGATGGGCTCGAGCGACTTCTCGAAGGCCACGAGGTCGGCCGCCTCACTACCCACGGGCGCGCGGAAGAGCATGCGCTGCACGAGCTGCGTCACGAGTCCGGTGTCGCCGAGCGTCCCCACGTTCTCGGGGTCCGCGCCCGCGAACGGACCGGTCTTGTTCTTCGCCGCGCGATCGCAAGCGTCCTTGGCCACGGCGTCGAGCGCGAGAAGGAAGTCCTGCGAGACGACGCGCGCCTCGGTGAACTCGGTCTTGAAGTCGGCGCCGCCGAGGAGCGGGAGCTTGGACGCGAAGTACGCCTCGGTGTCGCCGCCGATGCCGGTGTCCGCGAAGACGCGCGCGACGCGGGCCTTGAGCTGGAGGTAGCCCACGACGGTGTTGTCGTAGACGTTGATCGGCGGCCCCGTGTACGGCTCGAGGAGCGCCGGCGGAAACTGCTCGTCGGCCAAGTCACCACCGGGCGGCTTCTCCTTGGTGCTCACGCCGCCGTCGGCGTTTGCGAATGCACGCCCTGCGACCTCGTCCTCCGGCTCGCACGCCGCCCAGAAGGCAGCGAGCCCGAGGATCGGAGTCATCCAGAGCGCACGATTGAAGCGACACGGCCACGGATTGGTTCGGGAGGTCGGCACGTCGACAACCAGTGCGAGATCCCGGCCAACGCCGCGGCTCGGCGAGCGGAGGCCGATCGATCCAGCGACGTTGGCGACTTTCCTCCCAGGCCCAGAAAGCGGAAGCACGCTTCCCTACACTTCCGGAGAAAAGTCGTGGATCTGCACCGAAATCGCGCGCTCCCCGGGGTGCGTCCTCGAGGTCGCAGTGCGTCCTCGAGGTCCGTGGATCGGGCTCGATTCAGGCGCCGCGATTGAGGCGGTCGACGCGCGTCGCGATCTCCGCGAGCACCGACCGGAGCTCACCGGCCGCGAGGGGCTTCTTGAGCACCTTCACGACGGTGTGCTGAAGGAAGAGCTCGGCCCGCTCGGTGAAGGCGCCGCCGGTGACGAACACGATCGTCGCCAAGCGGTCCGGACGGCCGGCCTTCACGCGCTCCCAAACGTCCATGCCCGAGAGACCGGGCATCATGAGATCGCAGAGCACGAGATCGGGCGGCGAGTCGCCCAGGATCAGGCGAACCGCCTCCTCACCGTCACTGACCGAGCTCACGTCGTGCTGCTTGAGCACGCGCACGAGCGCGCGCCCGACGAGCGGATCGTCATCGACGACGAGCACGCGCAACCGCACGTCGCGGAGCGCCGGGATGGTGGGCGCGGACGGCGAGATCGGCTCCGACGCTTCGAGGGGAAGGAGCACCCGTAAGAGCGCGCCCTTGCCAGGCTCGCTGACAGCCTCGACGCGACCGCCCATGTTGGTCACGGTTCGATGGACGACGGTGAGACCGAGCCCCGTCCCCGAGGCCGCCGTCTTGGTCGTGAAGAACGGATCGAAGATGCGACCGAGGTGCTCGCTCGCGATGCCGGCGCCCGAGTCCTCGATCTCGATGACCGCCGTCGAGCCTTCCTCGCGGAGAACGATCCGAATGGAGTGCTCCGAGGGTGGGCGTCCGTCGGCGATCGCCTGAGCGGCATTCATCAGCAAGTTGACGATGGCCTGGGTGAGCTCGTTCTCGTCGCCCACGACCCGCCCGGTGTGGCCGAGATCGACCCCGACCTCGGCGCGATGTCGGAGCTCGTTGCTCGTAGCGTCGAGCGCGCGCACCACCGCATCCCGCGGGGCGAACGGCTCCTTCCGCGTGGGCTCGACGCGGCTCAGGCTGCGCATACGGGCCACCGTGTCGCGAATGCGCCGCGCCCCGGCCTCGATCTCGGAGGTCACGGCGAGCATTTCGTCGCGTTGCGGTCCTTCCGGCAACGCGCCGAACGTCTCTCGCACGAGCCACAGATTGGTGAGGATGTACGTGAGCGGGTTGTTGATCTCGTGGGCGACGCCCGACGCGAGCGCGCCGACGGAGGTGAGCCGCTCGGCGGAGGCCAAGCGACGCTCGATGGCGCGCTGCTCGGTGTCGTCGTGGAGGATGATGAGCGTCTCGTCGTGCCCCGCCGGGACGAACCGTACGCTGACGCTCGTGGGTCCTCCCTCGGCGGTGCCGGAGAGCGCGAGCATCGCCACGCGCGAATTGACGTCGGCGCGGAGCGCATCGACGAGCTCCTCCGCCATCGGCTCCGTCAACGGCGGGTACGTTGTGAGCGCTTCCGCCGTGAGCGTGGTGCCGATGCGTGCAGCGAGCGCTTCGCGGCCGAGGAGCGTGCTTCCGCCTTGCACGTCGAGGAGTCGGGCCTCGGCGTCCACGCGTAGGATCACGTCCGGAAAGACGCGGAGGAGCGCGTGAACCGTATCCTCGCTGCGCTCGAGCCGCGCCCGCGTCAAAAGCTCGTCGGTCACGTCGCGGGCGACGATCGCGCTCGCGCGCTGACCGCCGAACTCGATGCCGGCGACGGGCTCGGCCTCGATCCAACCGGGCACACCGGTCGAGCGCATGAGCTCGAAGCGGAGACGACCGCCGATCTCTCCGGCGACGAGCGATGCGAGGAGCGGTCGACTGGTCGGCGTGGCCCAGTCGAGAACGGACCGGCCGACGAGCGATTCGGGCTCGGCCCCGAGGAAGCGCGCGAGCTCGCGGCTCACGTAGAGCGCCTGTCCTGCCTCGTGCACCACGACGAGGACGGGCAGCGCGTCGAGCGTGTTTCGGAAAGCGCGCTCGGACGCGCGCATCTCCGTCCACGCGGCGCCGAGTTGTTCCTGCTGCCCGACGAGGACATCGACGATGCTCGCGGCCAGCGGCGAGGTCGCGCGGCCCCCCACCGGCACGACACGCCACGCAGCGTGTCGATCGCCGAGGACGAGGCGCTCTACCACTGACTCGGGTCGACCGAGGGGCGTCGGGAGCGCGACCAGCGCTCCTTCGACCATTTGGAGCCACGCGGTCGAGCCGCGGAACGGCTCGGCGATCGTGCACTCGATGTCGAGCGCTCCGTCGGCGCGAGGAGCGATGGTGAAGCTCGCGGCACGAAAGAGCGCGGCTGCACCCCAGAGCACGCCCAACCGATAGAGCTGGACGGGATCGTCGGCGAATCCGGCGAGCGACGCGACGCGGGGCAGATCGCCCGCCATCACCGCGGGGATCGGAATGCGCGCGGCGCGCGCGAACGCGTCCGCGTCGAGCGTGCGCGCGAGGCGATCACACAGCTCGACCCACACGTCCCATGGCATGCGACGGTCGGGCTCGTCGAGCGTCGCCGCGTCGACGGAGAGGCCGGCCAGAAGCGCGCGCACGTCCACCAACCCGCGGCCTTCGAGGGCGCGGAAGAACGAAAACGCTCGACACGAGACCTCGTTCATCGGCAATACCCGGGCTACGGCCCGCGTAACTCGCAAGCCCCCGACACTAGCAGAACGACCGATCTCGCCCGTCCCTTAGGGCAAAACGAACCATTCGGCCCCCTTCGCATGCCCCACATTGTCCCCATCGACGGCCCCGACGATCCCCGCGTCGCCGACTACGCCGACGTGCGCGACCGGGATCAACGACGCCGCGGGGTCTTCCTCGCGGAGAGCGAGACGGTGCTGCGCGTCTTGCTCTCTCCCCTCGCCTCGCCGCGATTCCGGGTCCGCTCGGTGCTCGTCGGCGAGTCGCGCGTCGCCAAGCTCGCCGACGTGATGGAGCGTCTCCCCGAAGGCGTGCCGCTATTCGTGATGAAGCAACCCGCGATGGATGCGCTCGTCGGGTTCGCGATCCACCGCGGGGTCTTGGCGGCGGTCGAGCGCGGACCGGCGATCGAGGTCGGCGCGCTCCTCGAAGGTGCCCCGCCCCGCCTCGTGCTCGGGCTGCTGGGTCTCTCCAACCACGACAACGTCGGCGGCATCTTCCGAAGCGCCGCCGCGTTCGGCGTCCACGCCGTCCTCCACGACGCAGCGACGTGCGATCCGCTCTATCGAAAGGCGATCCGCGTGTCGGTGGGCGGCGCGTTGGTGGTCCCTTTCGCCGAGCTCGCCACCGAAGACGACGTGGTCGACGCGCTCCTCGCTCATGGCTACGAGATCGTCGCGCTCTCGCCGCGCGGTGAGACCGAAATTGGCGCACTCGGTCGGGCGCCACGACGCGCGCTCCTCCTCGGCGCAGAAGGCCCTGGTCTCTCGGAGCGCGTGCTCGCCCGGGCCCGGCGCGTGCAAATTGCAATGGGCGGCGGGATGGACTCGCTCAACGTCTCGGTGGCCGCCGGGATCGCCCTCCACGCCCTCGTCCACGGACGCGATCCGTCACCTGCACCACGCTGAAGCCGAGCGCGCGCATTTCTGGCATCATTCGCCCCATGTCCGTGCGTGTGCACAAGGGTGAAGGCGAGCTCCCCGACGACGCGATCAAGCTGAAGGAGCTCCTTCGCCTCCGCGAAGCGATCGACGTCGCCATCGAGGAAGGCATGTCGCGACGCGACAACCTCGCCGAGGTGCTGCGCCGAATGCTGCCCAGCGTGTGCGAGCGCGTCGGCGCGCGCGGCGCGTTCGTCGAGAGCTACGGCGAGGACCTCGAGCTCCACTCATTCCAGCACCCGGAGGGCTTGGTGGTGCCGGCGCGCGACGAAGTGCGCGCGCGTACGCGCGACGACCGACGCGAGCGCATCGCAGCCGACGAGGGCGACGGCGTGGTCTTCGCGCAGCCGCTGGACGTCGCTGGCACTTGGTTCGGGTCGGCCGGCCTCGTGTTCGACCGCGCGAGCCCTACCGCCAAGGACGAGCCCCATGCGCTGGCGCTCCTCAACGGGCTCTGCGAGGTCCTCGACAACTTCCTCTATTCGATCCGCGCCGCACGCGAGCGACACAACGTGATGATGGAGCTCGGCGCCGCGCTCCGACATCGCGTCTTGGGCGAAGGCCTCGCCCAGGCGATGACCGTGCTCCATCGGGCGACGCCGACCGGCCGCGCGCTCCTCGTGTTCGTCGCCGAAGAGAACGCGAGCTCGATGCTCCACGTCCAAGTGTACGAAGGCGGCCAGTGCGTGCTCGACACCATGGGCGGCGTCGACAAGGGCGTCGATCTCGACGCGATCCGGCGCGAAGGCGCGGCTTACCTCCGTGACGGCGATCGCAAGCTCCTCGCGCGGTTCGGCCTCGAGGGCGCCCAGGAAGAGGTGCTCATCAACGGCGTGACCAAGAGCGTCGTGGTCGGCAAGGTCGTCGTCACGTCGCGTCAAGGCACGTTCAACACCTACGATCGCGAGATCCTCGGCGGCTTCGCCGGGTTCATCCGGCAGCGCGTCGTCGACTTCAACAAGGAGTGGCGAAGGCTCGCGGCGAGCTTCCGTCCCGACGACGTCGGCCGCCTCCTCATGTCTGACGACTACGAACAGCGATTCCTCACGCCACGCGAGGCCGAGGTCGCGATCCTCTACGTCGACATCGCCGGCTTCACCAAGCTGTCCGAGCAGACGCTCAAGACGCCGGCCGCCGTCGCCGAGCTCGTCGAGGTGTGGAGCCGCGACGCCGTCGACCTCGTATGGGCGCACGGCGGCGTGTTCGACAAGATGATCGGCGACTGCATTCTCGCCCTCTTCGGCCCTCCGTTCTACGAGGAGCCGCCGGGCGGGCGTCTCGCCTCCGCCATTCGCTGCGCCAAAGCGATCCGCGAGATGACGCAACGTCTCCCCGAGCGACCGGGGTTCGATGCGCTCCGCGGCCCGGGCGTGGGTGTCTCGACCGGGATCAATTTGGCGCCGCTCTTCGTGGGCTCGTTCGGCCCCAACGGCAACTTCACCGGCTTCTCGAGCGGCATGAACAACACGGCGCGCCTCCAAGGCTGCGCCAAGCGCGATCAGATCCTCGTCATGGACGAGGCGATCCCGTCGCTCCCTGCGGGCGGCGAGTTCACGTTCGGCGAGGTCGCCACCGCCGCCGTCAAGAACGTGGCTGCGCCGCTCCGCTTCCGCGAAGTCCTCTGACGCGTGGGCCACTCGTCGTCACCCAAGAACCATCGCGTCTTTCTCGTGCGCCACGGCCAAACGGCGTGGAACGCGTCCGGCCGCGCGCAAGGTCACACCGAGATCCCGCTCGACGAGATCGGTCGCACACAAGCCGAGCGCGTGGGCGAGCGCCTCGCGCGCGCCGCCGCCGCGCTTCCCGGCGCCGAGGTGTGGAGCAGCGATCTCGGTCGCTGCCGCGAGACCGCCGCGCCGCTCCTCTCCCGCGTGAGCCTGCCGGTCACGTATCACCCGGAGCTTCGCGAGCGGACCTTCGGCGCATGGGAAGGAGAGCCGCTCGCGGACATTCGACTTCGGCTCGACGACCTGGCCCGCGAAGCCGGGCTCGCGTCCACGACCTCGATCCGGCCCCCGGGCGGCGAATCGTTCGAGGACGTGTGGAATCGCGTCAGCCCGATCGCGGAGCGCCTCGCGGAGACGCTCAAGCTCCGCTCGGTCATCGTGGTGTCGCACGGCGGGCTCTCGTCTCTCCTCCTCGCGCGCCTCATCTCGGCCTCGCCGGAGACGGCGCGCTCCTTCCGCCTCCGCAATACGTCGGTGACAGAGCTCGAGCTCCGGCCCGACGGCGCGTTCCAACTCTTGCGGTTCGACGACACGACTCATCTCGAATGAGCGACGCCGATCGGGCCGCCTCGCCGAGTGTGCAAAGGTGGGAGACGGCAGGGCCCGAGTTTGGTACCATCGACCGGCTTTGCGGCGGCTGCGCTTCGTTTCGATCGCCCTCCTCGTCGTCGTCCCTTGGACGACGATGGTGCCGCTCTCGTCGGCGTGGGCGCAGCCCAAGCCCACCGGCAAGACGCCCGCGCCGAGCGGCCCCGTCGCGTCCGGCGATCTCGTGGCCCGCGGCCGCGCGCTTTTCGACGATCAGCAATACGAAGAGTCGATTCAGGTGCTGAGCGCCGCGCTCGTGCGGCCGAGCAACACGAAGGAGCAACGGGTCGAGATCTATCGCCTCCTCGCGTTCAACTACGTGACCTTGAACCGCAAGGACGAGGCCGACAACGCCGTCCGCGGCCTCCTCTCGATCGCACCCCAGTACACCCTCCCGGCCAGCGAGTCGCCGCGCTTCCGTGACTTCTTCGCCGCCGTCCGTACCAAGTGGGAGGCCGAAGGTCGTCCTGGCCTCGTCGTCGACACCCCGGCGCCGCTCCCCGCCGTCACCATCCTTCACGCGCCCCGCTCCGAGACCGAGGCCGGGCAGCTCCTACCGGTCACCGTCCGCCTCGACGATCCCGGCGGTCGCGTGAAGGCCGTGGAGGTGTCGTACCGCGTCGGCGGCCGCGGCGAGTTCACGACGCTCGAGGCGGAGATCCGCGGCAACGTCGCGCGAGCGGTCGTCCCGGGCCCCAGCGTGCAGCCGCCGTTCGTCGACTACTTCGTCACCGCGTTCGACTCCGGAGATACCGCCATCGCGTCGAAGGGCGATGCCGCGGCGCCGCTCCGCGTGGTCGTCCCCGAAGCGAGCAAAGGCTGGGTGCTCCCGGTGGTCATCGGCGGCAGCGTGCTCGCGGTCGGCGCCATCTTCGGGAGCCTCGCGCTCGCGGGCGTCTTCAAGAGCTCCAAGCCCTCCACGCCGTCCCCCACCTCGCAAGACGCGACGGTGAGCGTCACCATCCGCGAGTAATCATCATGTCCGACGCCGTTCCGGTCTTCCCGTTCGTCGCCGTGGACGTCTCCGCCGACGACGCCGACGAGACGAGCGCGCTCTTGTTCGAGCTCGGCGCCCAAGGCGTCGAGGAGCGCGACGCGACGACGCTCGTGAAGGGCGCAGCGCAAGATCGCGTGACGCTCGTCGCGAGCTTCTTGGATCGCGCCGCTGCCGACGCGGCGATCGCCGAGCTCGATCCGGCGATGAGCCCGCGCATCGAAGAGGTGGTCGGCGATGCTTGGCGCGACGAGTGGAAGAAGCACTTCAAGCCGTTCGCCCTCTGCGCCGACGTGGTCATCCGGCCGCCGTGGGAGGCGTACGACGGGCCGCCGGTCGCGCACCTCCTCGAGCTCGAGCCGGGCCGCGCCTTCGGCACCGGCCTCCACGAGACCACGTCGCTCGTGGCCGGAGCGCTCTCCGAGCACCGCGCGGAGCTCGCTGGCAAGCCGCTCCTCGACGTGGGCTGCGGGAGCGGCATCCTCGCCATCGTCGGCCTCGCGCTCGGCGCGGCGCGAGCCCGCGCGATCGACAACGATCCCGACGTCGTGCCGGTGGCCGAAGAAAACGCCGAACGGAACGGCATGAAGGACCGCCTCGCGTGCGACACCACGCCGGCCTCGGCCATCGACGGCACGTATCCAGTCGTCGTCGCCAACATCGAGGCCGACGTGCTCTCGCGCCTCGCGGCCGACATCTCGCGCACGGTGGCGCCGGGCGGGCTCCTCGTGCTCTCCGGCATCCTCGTCCCGCAGCGCGATCGGGTGAAGGACGCGTACCGCGGGTTCTCGCTCCTCGCCGCGCCCGAGAAGGGCGAGTGGGTGGCGCTCGTCCTCCGCAAGAAATGAGCGTGCTCCGCGCGCCGGTCCGCGGGCTCGCCGAAGGCACGCACCCCGCGCCCGCGGAGCTCGTGCACTACGTATGCACAGTGCACCGATCTCCAAGCGGAGAGATCGTGGCCTTCGACCCGGCGGCGGGGACCGAAGCGGACGCGCGCGTCGAGCGAACCGCGAGCGGCGACGTGCTCCACGTCGGCCCGCTGCGCCGCGCCAGCGTCGTCGCCACGCGGCGGCTCGTCGTCGTGCAAGGGCTCGCCAAAGGTGACAAGTGCGACGCGATCGTGCGCGACGCCGCCGAGCTCGGCGCGACCGACGTCGCGCTCACGGTGATGGCGCGGAGCGTGGCGCGGCCATTGGGTGACAAGCTCCTCGCCCGCGCCGATCGCTGGCAAAGGATCGCCGACGAGGCGGCGCGCCAGGCGGGGCGCGGCGACGCGCCGAGGGTCTCGGTGCACGACTCGCTCGACGGCGCGCTCACGACGGCGACCGTCGACGAGGCCGGCTTGGCGGGCTTCGTCCTCTACGAGGGACCAGGCGGCGCACCGCTCGGACCGGCGCTCCGACCTGCGCTGGCGCGCGGCGACGGCATCGTCTTCGTGGTCGGCCCGGAAGGTGGCCTCGCACCGGAAGAGGTCGAGCGCTGTCGCGCCGCCGGAATGCGGGTCACGACGCTCGGGGCTTTCGTCCTGCGTACCGAGACCGTCGTCGCCGCCGTCTTGGGCGCGGTGCGCGTCCTCGAGCAGGACCACTGACGCGCGCACTTCTTCTTCGACCGGCCGGGCGATACGATGAGCGCCTCCCGTGCTCGAGCGCATCGCCCTCCACCAGACGCGCCTCCGCACGCCCGGGCTCGGCCTCGAGTCGAAGGGCGTCGCCGTCGGCGCCAAGGGCGTCGTGCTCCTCCCCACGATCGACCGCCTGGTTTCGCTACTTGCAGTCTACACGCGAGAGCAGTCGCTCGAGGACTTGCTCCCGAGCCTCATGATGCGGGTCGTACGTTCCAAGCTGGGAACGCGCGAGGTCGTGCTCGAGATCGCCGCCGAGTCGAGCGCCCGCATGGATCGCATCGCCGAAGCGGCGCGCCTCGTCCTCGGGTACACGTTCACCGGCACGAGCCGCCACTTCGTCCAGTACCGCGACGCGAGCGCGCCCTTCGGATACGACGCCGCCGAGCTCCTCCGCACGAGCGCGGCGCTCGTGCTCTATCACGACCGGTTCACGCAGGAGTACGAGGTGGAGCAGGACATCGACCTCCGCGCGCTCCTTCTGCGACTGCATCTCTCTCGCGATCCCGGAACGGACGACGAGCCGGGCCCGCGCATCCTCCTCGCCGAGCACGGCCTCGGCGCCGCGCTGGTCCACTATCTGGTTCGCTCGCGTGTGCAGGGCGAGGTCGCCGCGTGCGAGTGGCCGCCGTCGTCGTCGTTCGACGACGGCCCCACCCGGCGCACGCTCGTGCGCATCCCGGAGCTGCCTCCGCGCATGGTGGGGCTCTTCACCGAGACCCCCGGCATCACGACGTTCATCCCGGTCGCCCCCGGCATCGCCGTCGAGTCCGGCTATCGCCACCCGGTCGAGCTGCGCTCGTGCCCGATCTTCGATCCCAACGGGCTCGTGCTCCTCCGCGGCCGCGGCGAAGAGCCGCTGGTCCTCTCGCGCATGCCCACGCTCGGCGACCTCCGTGCGTTCGCGCGCGTCACACTGCGCGACGTCGCGGAGGGCGCGCCGCTGGCGAGCGTGGCGACGCGGATCGACGCGCCCGAAGTCGTGCGCGTGCCGCTCCGCGTGCTCCCGACGCTGACCGCCTGGCGACGCGTGACGGCGACGTGGATACGCCCCGCGGACCTGCCGCTCCTCCGGCGCATCGCGTACGCGCTCCCGCGCGCCGTGGTGGCCGCCACCTCGATCGCCCACACCGACGTGGGCGCGTTCTTGCGCGCCGAGGCGGGCATCGAGTCGATCCCGCTCGGGACCTTCTTCTCCGAGGTTCACCCGAGACTCTACGTCGCTGCGGGCTACGACGTCGTGCCGCAGGTCGCGCCCGACGTACTCGTCCGCGCGCTCGACATCCCGGACGGAACGTTGGTCTTCATGGACGACGAGGGACGCGCGCGCGGCGTGCCGGCCGAAGCGTTCAGCGCGCTCGAGACGACGCTCATCGAAGCGGCGGGGTTCACGCCGCTCTCCGCCGAGGCGGTGACCCGCGTCCTCGAGCTCGAGCCCATCGAGCTCGTGGTCGAAGGCCAGGGCGCGCTGCCGCTCCGCGGCGCCAAGCCCGCGCCGGCGCTCACGGCCGAGCGCGCCGAGCGAAGCGAGGAGTCGTGAGCGCCGAGCTCGCTGCGCGCGTCTATCGCGACGTCGTTGCGCCGCTCGTCCTGGGCGGCGCTCTTCGCCCTGGGCGCCCGCTCGGCGGCGCGGCGGCCGTGACGCTCGGCGAATTCGACGCGGCAGTGGACGTCGACCTCCGATCGCGCGTCGATCTCGCGCGCACGCGCTTGGCGCGCGGCCTCGTGGCGATCGATCTCTTGCCGCCGGCCAGCCGTGACGATTGGACGCTGCTCGCCGCCACCCACGATTGGCTCGCGGCGGTGAGCCCGGCGCTCTCCTCGGTCCTCGCTCCACGCGCCGGCGATCGCTTGCTCGACTTGATCGAGAGCGCGCTCGATCGGGTGAAGGCTCCCAAAGACGCCCTCGCCGCACTTTCACGGCACACGTTCTTCGCGCGTCTCCTGGAGATCGCCCGCAAGGACGTACGCGTCTCGTTCTGGGCCGGCTCGCGCGAGTTCTTGGGCGAGAAGCCTCCGTCGCGGCTCCTCGCGTGGAAGGACGTACGGCGTGTGCACGTCGCGGAAGATGCGCGACCGCTCATGTCCCTCCCCGATCATGGCGCGCGAATCGACGGTGATCGCTGGGTCGCCGTTGGCCGGCGCATCCTCGCTCTGACGCCGCTCACCGATCTCGCCACCATGACGAGATCGGCGCCGCGCTTCGTTTGGTCCCCCGAGACGCTCGGCCTCGTCGAGACCCACGCGGGCCTCGTGCTCGCCGTCCGCGCCGCCCGCGCGAACGCCCCGGGAGGCGATCTCTTGGGAATCCTCGGTCACGAGGCGGAACGCTTGATCGGTGCCAAGGCGTACCGCTCCCTCCGCGCGGCGACGAGCTTCATGGCCGAGGTCGTCCTCGCGATCGCGCGCGAGGCGACGCCCGGCGAGTGGTCGCGGCTCTCCGCCGACGCCGATCAGGATCGCGCGCGCTTCGCCGCCCTCGCGCTCGGCGCGTTGACGCTTCTCGGCGAACACGAGCTCGTCCTTGCGCCCGCCGATGCGGACCTCGTGCGCGCACGCCTCGCGCCGGTCGCGCGAAGCGATGCGGCGCGAGCGCTGCTCACTGCGTGAGCTGCTGGTACTCGGCGGCGAGCTCGGTCGTGGTGGTGCGCGGCGCGACGCCGGGCTTCATGAAGCTCGAGGCCGGTCCGACCTTGCGCTTCGCTTCCTTCACGCGCCCGGCCGACTCCGTGACGCGCGCCTTGAACTTGGTGAGGAGCGACTCGAAGCTCTCTTCGTGCGCGGCGGCGACCAGCGCGTCCTTCTCGGCGCTGGGGAGCGTGCCCGCGTAGAGCGCCTGGAAGTAGTCCCAGCCACCCGCGAAGTCGGCCTTGGCGATCATGAGCACGTCGATGCCGGAGAGGAACGCGCGGGCCATGAGTCGCTGGCGCTCGATCGGCTGGAGGCCCTTGATGGCGCCCCACGTCCAGAACGCGTCGCTGACCGTGAGGCCGCGCAGGCCCATGCCCGCGAACGACGCCGGCGCGCCGGTCTTGTCGACACCCGAGCGAACCTGCGTCGAGGGCGCGCTACGCATCAGATCTCGGAGGATCGGCGAGGAGAGCGTGGCCGGCGACTCGCTCGCGTCGAGGATCTTGTAGCTCGCGTGGCTGATCATGGCGCCGAAGAGCGGCGACGAGCCGCTCTCGTTCACCGACGCAGTCGCGGCGCGATACGGCGCGAGCTCCTGCTCCATGCGGTCCACGGTGTCCGAGTACGAGCGGACCTTGGGATCGACGTCGGTGTTGCCGCTCGCGTTCCCGAGCCCCGGGAAGTGCTTGGTGACGAAGACCACGTGCCCTTCGGCCGCGTAGCCCTGCGTCATGGCCTTGATGCACGAAGACACGACGGCGGAGTCGCCGTCGACGGCGCGCGTCCGGAACATGCCGGGCGTGCCCGAGTTCTTGGTGAACACGTCCGAGACCGTGCCGAGCGCCATGTTGAGGCCGGCCGCGGCCATCTCGCGCGACGTGATGCGCGCGTGAACCTCGCAGACGTGCGCGTCACCGCCGTGCTTCGTCACCGAGCGACCGAGCACGTCGCCCTCCACGAGGTTCGTGAAGCCGTTCTGCGACTTGAAGCGCTGCGTGCCGCGCTCCTCCTGATCGGCGGCGACGAAGAGCTCCGGGTGACTCGAGTCGTTCGACGTCTTGGCGTAGCTCGCCACCATCTGCCCCGCGACCTCGCCCGACGCCTGCTGCGGATTCCAAAGGATCAAGGCACCGAGGTTCTTCTTCCGAATCATGTCGTGCACGTCCGGGAAGCCGTTCGACACGACTCCGTAGTGCTCGATCATGAAGAACTGTCCGATGTCCTCGTTGGGCGTCCCGCTGAAGAGCGCTTGCTCGTCGCCGCCGCCTTCGGCGTCGTCGGAGGGGGCTTCACCGGAGCAGGCGGTGAGCAGGCTGGCCGAGAGCGCGAGGGCGAGCGGAGCAAGGCGGCGGAGGAGCATCGTGCGCCTCTTTCCGCACATCGCGTGCCACGCGGGTCACGCGGGATCGCCCGCGACTCTCGCCATGTCGCGACAGGACCTGGATCGGGCTGGATCCACGGGGCGGGCCCAGGATCGCTCGTCGCTGACCGCGGCCCCCCTCACTTCGGTCGCGGGACGCAGCGACCTTGGATGCAGTCCTCGCCCGACGCGCACGCGCCCGGGCTCCCGCACGCCTGACGCTCGACGCGCGTCACCCACTGCGCGATGTGATTGCCGCTGTCGATCTCTTGGAACGGAAGCCAAAACGCAGGGAGGCTCGGATCGGCGCCGCCCTTGCCGCGCTCGGGATCGAACGCCGCCATCCAGAGCTGCGAGCGCTCCCCCTCGCCGGTGCGAAGCCCGTACGCGCGCTTGCTCGAGAACGTGAACCACATAAGCTTCTTGCCTCGGTAGTCCTGGTTCACCGGCGCCCACTTGGGCCACGAGTCCGACGAGTCCTTGCCCGTCGCGACCGCGTCGAGGCGACGCGGCGCGCCGCCCGTCGCGGGGACGACCCAGATCTGTCCGTCGGGAACTCCGCTCGTGGAGTTCCCGGTCGAGTCCGACTGGCCGAACGAGTTCGACCCCGACGGCGAACGATTGAAGAGGAGCCACGCCGAGTCCGGCGAGAACGTCGGGTAGTAGTTGTTGGCCGGCGCTTGGTACGGAACGAGAGACGTCGGCGCGCCCCAGTTGGTCCCGTCGAAGGTCATCACCTCGATCGAGCCTTTGTCGACGCCGGGCGCGTTGATGACCATCGAGTCTTTCGACTTCACGTAAGCGAGGCTCTTCCCGTCGGCCGACCAGTCCGGCATCGTGCCTTGCGGGACGAGCGGATCTTTGATGGGCGTGCCGTTGGCGGTGTTGCGCCACGAGATGTTCGCGCCGCCCGACACCATCATCTGCGTGCCGTCGGGTGAGAACGAGAAGAACGAGCCGCCCTGCTGCGCGAAGATCTGCTGGCGGGTGCCGACGGAGATCGCCTTGTAGGTGCTGCCGGGAAAGTCGAGGCCCACCGCGATGAACCGACCGTCGCGCGAGAGCACGTGGCAGCCGACGCAGAAGATCGAGCCAGCGTTCTGCGGGCTCAAGAAGGTCTCGGCGCTCTGGCCGCTCACGCCGAACTCGTAGCGCTTGGTCTGCCCGGCGCCGGCGTTCCAGTAGTAGAGGCCGCCCGTGATGTTCTCCCGACCGAAGGCGATCGTACGGTCGGCGCTCTTGGTGATGGTGCCGCCGCCGGTGCTCACCGCGCGGAGGCGATAGGTGAGCGGGTCCACGTCGCGTCCCGCCGACGCGATGAGGTTCCACACCGTCTTGTCGGGCGCATAGACGCAGCCGGCCCCGAGCGTCTTGCAACCGAGATACACTTTGAGATCGAGGAGCGGCGACGAGAACGCGAGCTCGAAGAGCTGGTTCCCAGCCCCCGGCATGAAGTGCATCTCGAGCTCGTTCATGTTCGGCGGCACGAGCACGCCGTCCGCCGGGTACACGAACGACGGCGCGTTCCCCGCGCCGTCTGCCCCAGCGAACTTGGACGGCGCGGACGCGTCGGTGCCGCTCGTGACGATCACCTGCGACGTCTTGAGCGAGAGCGACGTCTTGCCGACGAGCTTCTCCAGCTTGGCGACGATGGTGGTCTTGCCGACCTTGTCGCCGGCGGGGAGGAACTTCGCGCCGTTGAACGCGCCGATGGCCCCTCCGTAGTCGGCGCCCTCCTCGGAGAAGGCCGCGCGATCGGTCACGTCGGCGCGGCTCCCGGTCTTGGAGGTGAGGATGACCTTGTAGTCGACCGACAGCGGTTGTCCCGGCACGAGGGTCAGAACTTGATCGGCCGGCTCGATGGAGAGTGTCCCATCGAGCGCCGGATCGAGGCCGAGCTCCGGGTTTCCGCCGTTGGGGTCGCCTCCGTTGGGGCCCCCCGCAGTGCTCGTTCGCTCACGCGACGAGCCGCTACAGGCAGCGATGACGGCGACGAGCGCGAGGCCCGTCGGAAGAAGGAAGGTCGACCGAAAAACGCCGCTCGCCATGGGCGCGCACAATTCCGCCCGCGCGGTTTCCGGTCAAGGCGAAGCGTCGCCCACGCGAGACAGATCCTCGGAAGAGACCCGCCGCCGGCTCACCGACGGCGCGGCGTCACTTCTTCTGAGCGACCTTGCCGTCGGGCTTGGGCAGCGACGCCGGCTCGGGCGCAGGCTCCAAGACCTCGATCTTGCCGTAGGTCATGATGCCGTTGAGGGGGTCGGCCGCAAGACCGGCCGAGCTCTTGCCGAAGTTGACGCCGTAACGCCCGGTGACCTTGACCTTGGCGCCCACCGCGGGGAGCGGGAACGGGATGTCGACGGCCCAGAGCTCGTCCTTGAGCGCCTCCTTCGGCGGCTCCTTCAGGTTCTTGTACTTCTCGATGGCGTCGAACACGTTGGCGAAGTTCGAGGCCCAGCCCATGACCTTGATGCGCGGGATCTTGGGGTCGTCGACCTTGGCGTCCTTGGTGTCGGCGAGGACGAACGTCGGCACCTCGGTCACGCAGCCATCCGGGTCCTTCTTGCCCGTCTTGTGGATGGCGCAGGCCGGCGCGCGGTTCATGTTCGAGTCGATGATGTAGCCGATGAGGGTGATGTCCTTGCCCACGACCTCGCTGCCGTGAATTCGGCTGCGGAGCTGGTGGACGGCGCCGTACATCGTGTAGGCGTCACCCGACTTGATGGGCGTCGACGGCATCGCGGGGGGCGCGGGCACGCTCGCCTTGCGACCGGACCAGGCCGGCGTGGGCTTGTACGGTTCATCGTTGCTGCCGCAAGCGACGGACGAGACGATGAGGGCGAGCACGGGGACGAGGCGCGCGTTCATGTGGTGGGGATGCTTATCACGCCTAAATCCCGCGTGCTAGGCCGCTCGCACCCGAACCGGACGGTGCGCTAGGGCCGGAAAAATGGGCTCAAACCAGGCGGATCCGGGCATCCGGGGGCGGCTCCGCCCGGAGGCCCAAGCGGTCCACGTCCTCCCCCGTGAGGACGGCTCCGCGCGCGCCCCGCACCAGCGCTTGGACCACCGCCGCCAGCTCGAGCTCGTCGCCGGGGAACGGATGCTCGACGAGTCGCGCCAACGCGGAGTCGCCGAGCGCGACCGGCTCGCCACGCACGCGGAGGCCCTCGCGCGCGAGACGATCCGTGAGGAGTGCACGCAAATCCTCGGCGCGCTCTGCGAGCCCCGGGAGACGCACGGGTTGTTCGATCGCGTCGCCGAGTCGCGCCGCGAGCGCCGGCTCGATCGAAGGTGCGCCCGGCACGCGGGTCAGCGCGAGCACGACGTCGAGCGGCTCGGCGCGCTCCCACGGCGCGCGCTTCTCGGCGAGCGACTGGGCGACGAGGCGCTGCACGTCGACAGGGAGCGCCGCGCCGTCGACGAGGACGAGGACCCCGCGATCGGCCAGCGCGAGCGGCGACGCGATGGGATCCGTCCAGCGCGCCAGCTCGTGCTCGCGCGCGGCGGTGCCGTCGACGAGCACGAGCGCGCCCTTCGCGCGGGCGCCCGAGAGGTGTGCGCGCGCGACGTACGGCACCGGATCGACGCCGCTCGGATGCTCGACCACGAGCGGCGCGCCCACGCGGGTGCGCGCCTCGAGCGCCTCGAACGCGAGGCGCGAGCTCGCAGCGTAGAGGCCCACGGTGGCCGGGCGCGCGAGCCGCAGCGTGGCGCGCTCGTGGCGCGCGGCCTCACGCGCCGCGGCGTGCTCGAGCGTGGCGAGTCGATCCTCGAGCCCATCGATGCGCTCGCGGAGCGCGCGCTCGCGCTCGAGGCCGCGCGCGGTCGCGGCGCGAAATCCGGAGATCCCGGCGAAGCGATCGGCGAGGCGCTTGAGGGCGACGACTTCTTCGAGCGTGAGCGCGTCGTGGCGCGGCCCCTCGGGGACGACCAAGAGCCCGCGCGGCTCGCCGCCTTCGGTGATGACGACCGCGACCTTGGCGTCGCGATCGCGGAGCCACCGGAGGGCGGGGCGCAGGTCCGGTCTCCGAACCTCGAGCTCGGCGAGGACTTCGGCGCGCAGCGTCGCCTCCGGCTCCTCGGCCGCGAACCGAACGACGTCCGCGGGGTAGAGACCCTCGGAGGCGTGCGCGTAGCCGGCGGCGTCGACCTTGAGGACCCGCACCGGATCGAACGTCCACAGCTCCGGTGACGTCGGCGTCGCGGCCGGGCCGGCAACGCTGCCGAGCGGAGCGCGGAGATGCGCCAAGGCCTCGCTCACGCCGTCGGTCTCCCCGTCGCGAAGGAGCGCGTCCTCCGCGGCGCGCACGGCGTCGAGCCACGCGCCGCGCTCGGGCCGGAGCCCTTCGGCGATGCGCGGCGCGAGGACGCCGATGAGGACGCCGCCCGCCGCGGTCAGCGCCACGAGCGGCACGGCATCGAGCGGTGATCGAACGGCCACGTCGAGCGCGAAGAGGACGAGCGCTCCACCGAAAACGACGACGACGACGAGAAGGCGCGCGAGGCGCGCGACGACGAGCTCGCGCGCGCGGCGTGCGATCGCCACCACGCCGAGCGCGGCGGGGGCGAGCGCGGCACGGAGCACGACGTCGGTGAACCCCGAGGGCGCCGCGCGCGAGAAAGCCGCCGCGACGCCCAGACCGAGGAGGAGAGCGGCGAGCGTGGCCGTGTGGCGCGCGCGCACGCCGAGCTCGAGCCGGCGCCGACCGAGCTCGAAGAGGACGAGCGCAACGACGAGGGCGCCAGCCAGCGTGAGCGCCACCGCGACGGAGAGCTCGCTCCGGCCGCCGAGGAGGAGCGCCACGAGCACGAAGCCCGCGGGCAGCGCGGCCGCCCAAGGCCGCGGCGGGGCGAGCGCGGAGGCGAGCGATGGCGTCCCCGAGAGCGCGAGGACGTCTCGGGCCGCGACCACGAGCGCTACGACGAGACCGGCGTCGCCGATGACGCGAACGAAGAGCGGCGCCCCCGCGCCGTGCACCACCGAGGCGAGCGCGAGCCCGGTCCCCATGAGCGGCACGGCCTCGCTCGCCGGCGAATCTCCGGCGCGAAACGCGAGCCCCGCGGCGAGCGCGAAGGCGAGGAGGCCGGCGAGCTCGGGCGGCCCCGACGACGCCAGCGCGGCCGCGGCCAGGTACGTGACGACCGAGAGGGCGAGCAGCCGGCGGAGCCGGCGGCGCCACTTGCCGAGCGGCGGCGGCGTGACGGGCGGGCTGCTTGTCGGGTCCGCGAGAGACATGGCGTCGACGCCGCGCTTTCGCGGGCCCGCCAATCGTGGCACAACGGAGGCCGCTTGACCGGCGAAACCGCTCCCCTCCCCGCTGCGTCGCCGCGTCGCGCGCTCTTCGCGCTCGGGCTCTCGCAGCTTCGTGCGCGCCCGAGCGTGGTCCTCGGGGTCGTGTTCTTCGCCCTCGTGATCGCGGGCGTCGCCGCCGTCGGCGGGGCGCTCGCGTGGCGCGGCCGCGACGTCGCCGCCCGCGTCCCGAGCCTCGCCGCGGAGATCTTCGCGTGGGGGCCGGGCATGCTCGTCGCGTTCGGCGGGGCATTACATGCATTCCGCAACGATGCGACCGAGGGCGTGCTCGCGCTCGTGGCCTCGCGCGGAGTGCCGCTTCGCGCGTACGTCACCTACCGAGCCCTCGCCCTCGCGGCGCTCCTCGCCGTGCTCGGGGCCGTCGGTGTCGTCACCGTCACCGTCACGATTGCGATGGCCGCGCCGGACGGCGCACTCGCCGGCTCGGCGGTCGCCGCCGGCGTGGGAGCGCTGGTCCACGCGATCGCGTTCGCGTTCACGATGGCGCCGGTCGTCCTCGCCGCGCTGGGCGGGCTGTCGCGCGGCGCGGGCTACCTCGCGCTCGTCTCGGTCCTCGTCGGCCCGGAGATCGCGCGGCTCTTCCTCCACGACGTGCCCGGCGAGTGGCGGCCGCTCCTCTCGATCCCGTCGTGCCTCTCGGCGCTCGGCGACGCGACGACGCCCGGACACGCCGACCTCGTCCGCACCGTCGGAGCCTTCCTCGTCGTCGCGGCCGTCGCCTCGGTAGCCACCGCGATCGCGGGGCGCGTCGCGGAGCGCGCGGCCGCGCCGAAGCCCGATCCCCGGCCGTTCGATCGCGCGCTGCGCGGAGAGACCCACAACGCATGATCGGGCTCGAAGACGCCACGCTCGGCGGCGCGCGCGGACGCCTCGTCCTCGGCCCGGTGAGCCTCACGCTCGGCGGGGGCGCGCACGCCTTCGTCGGCGCTGCGCACGAGGGCGGACCGGCGCTCCTCGCCGCGATGGGTGCTGCGGCGCGCCTCCGCTCGGGTCGCGTGACGTGCGCGGTGAGCCGCGACCGCGTCGCCTATGTCCCCGCCGCGCCGCTCCTTCCGCCTGGCCTGACCGTTCGCGAAGTCGTCACCCTGGCGGCTCGGCTCCACGAAAAAGTAGGCGCCGATCCGCTCGATCGCTTCGCGCTCGGTGTCCTCGCCGGGCGCCGCGTCGACAGCCTCACCCACGGCGAGGCGCACGCCATCGCCCTCCTGACCGCGCTCTCCATCGAGCCGCGCGTCCTTCTCCTCGAAGAGCCGCTCGCACACCTCGACGCCCGCGCGGCGCCGCCGATCATCGCCGCGCTCCGTGCGCACGCCGCGAGCGGCGCCGCGGTCGTCATCGCCACCGCGTCCGAGCGCGATGCGCGCGCGCTCGGCGCCGACGTGTGGAGCATCCGCGGCGGGCTCTGCGTCCGTCGCCCTGCCGCGCCCTTCGCCGATCTCTCACGGGTCAAGGGCTTCACTGTTCGCGTCGACGATCCGCCGCGCCTCTCGGCGGCGCTGGACGGCGTGGCCGAGACACGAATCGACGGTGGAGCGTTGGTGGTGCTCGGCGACGACGCGCTGTCCCTCGCCGCCGCGATCGCGTCCGCGGTCGACGCCACCGGCGTCCGCATCGATGCCCTCGAGCCCACTTTCGCGAGCGGAGGCAAGACGTGATCGTGTCGCGCCGAGACGTCGCGGTCGCCGCCGCGATCGCCCGGAGCGCGCTCCGCTTCCGCGGCCTCTGGGGCGCGCTCGGGTGGATGGTCGTCGCTGTCTTGACCGCGCGCGGCGCCCGCGGCGAGGGCGCCGACGGGCCGGTCCTCGGCGTCCTCGGGCCCTTGGTGGTCCCGCTCGTCTCGTTCGGCGTCGTCTCGGCGTGCCTCTTCGGCGAGGGACTCGGTCGCACGGTCGCGCCCTTCGTGGCCCTGGGCGCCTCCCGATTACGTGCACTTTGCATACTCTTCGTCGTGACCGCCGGCGCGTCCGCGCTCGCGTGCGCCCTCGCGGCGGCGGCGACGGTCGGGCTCGCGCGCGCATCCAGCGATCCAGCCGGCGACCTCGGGATCACCGCCGCGGTGGCCGCGCTCGCGGGCGCGGCCTACGCCGCCACCTTCCTCGGCGCCTCGGCCTTCGGCAAGCGCGGCGGCGGGCGCGGCGTCCTCCTCGCGATCGACTTCGTGATCGGCGGCGCCGGCGGCCTGGGCGGTGCCGTGACCGTGCGCGGACATCTCCAGAACCTCTTCGGCGGCGAGGCTCCGCTCGCGCTCCCGCAAGGACAGAGCTCCCTCGCGCTCCTCGGGCTCATCGCGCTCGGCTGCGGAGTGGCGCTGGCGCGCCTATCGCCTCCCGCGGCGCGCGTCAGGCCGCGGGCGACGTGAGGCGGTCCAAGAGCGCACGCGTCAGATCGAGCGGGCGCCCCTCGATGCGGAAGCGGCCGTCTTCTTCGCGCTTGCAGCCGTGAACCTTCACGCGGAGGCGCGGAGGTGTCTCGTCGTCGCTCCCGGCGAGCACCAGCGCGCCTTCGATGCGTGAGCCGGGCGGCGACGGGATCGTCGAGACGAGGGAGATCTTGTCCATCGTGACGATCGCGATCTCGGCCTCGCCGCCTTTGTCCCAGCGCACCTTCACCATGACGCTCATCCACCCTTCTGCCGCCGGCCGAGCTCGGCGCGCGCCTCGCGCGAGGCGTCCTTCTTGGCGATGTCGGCGCGCTTGTCGACCTTCTTCTTGCCCTTGGCGAGGGCGAGCTCGACCTTCACCACGCCGTGCTTGAAGTAGAGGCGAAGCGGCACGCAGGTGAGGCCGTCGCGCGAGGTGCCCACGTCGATCTGCTCGATCTCGTGGCGGTGGAGCAGCACCTTGCGGCTCCGGCGTGGGTCGTGGGGGAACGCCGACGCCTGCTCGAAAGGTGCAACATACATCTGCTTGAGCCAGACCTCGTCCTTCTCGACGGCGGCGAACGCGTCCACGAGGTCGACCTTGCCGGCGCGCATCGACTTCACCTCGCTCCCGAGGAGCTGGAGCCCACCCTCGAAGGTGGTGTCGATCTCGTAGTCGAAGGTGGCGCGCCGGTTCTTGACGATGAGAACTTCGCCCGGCGCCTTCTCGGCCTTGGCCATGACGTCTTTTTCCTTCCCACGGCCGCGCGCCGACGGGAAGATCCATCGCGTGAGCTACGTGCTTCCGCCGCCGAAAGTCCGTCCGATGACGCTCTCCAACCGGAGCGTCGTCGGGCGCCATCGCATCTTCGAGGTCCTGCACCAGGACGTGACCGCCAGCGACGGGAGCCCCCGCCGCGACGTCTTCACGCTGGAGTGCCCCGATTGGTGCAACGTGATCGCCGTCACGCCGGCGCGCGAGATCCTCTTCATCTGGCAGTACCGCTTCGGAACCGACGCGATGGAGCTCGAGATCCCCGGCGGCGTCATCGAGCGTGGCGAGGCGCCGCTCGCCGCCGCTCGTCGAGAGCTCCGCGAGGAGACAGGCTACGAAAGCGACGCCATCGTGTCGCTCGGCAGCACCGCGCCGAACCCGGCCATCCAGGGCAACACGTGCCATTTCTTCGTGGCCGAGAACGCCCGCCCCACGGGTGCGACGCACTTCGACGAGCACGAGGAGATCGAAGTCGTTCCGGTGCCCGTCAACGCCGTGGCCGAGCTCATCGATCGCGGCGTGGTGCGACACTCGTTGGCGGCACTCGCCCTCGAGCGGTACCTGAGGCGTACGAAGTGATATTCGTGTGAGCGAGGTCTTGGCCATGTCGAGCTCGTACGTCCTCCAAATCCACGCCCCCGGCCGGCCCAGCGAGCTCCGCGAGCTCGCGCAGCCGCGCGTCGTCATCGGTCGCGAGGTCGGCGACATCGTCGTCGCCGACGCGCGCTGCTCGTCGACGCACGCCGAGATCCTGTTCGACGGCCAGACGGTGCGCCTACGCGATCTCGGCAGCACCAACGGCACGTGGCAGAACGGCCAGCGCGTGCAGGAGCTCGTCTGGGCGCCGGGCACCGGCATCCAGATCGGCTCGGTCGCGATCGTGCTCCAAGAGGTCCGCGCCGCGGCGCCGGCCAAAGGTCGGACGGTCGCCGGCAACGTGATCATGCCGCCCGACGTGATGGCGCAGATGCAAGGCGCGCCCACGCAGATGCAATCGCCCGGCGCGTACACCGCCGCGCCCGCCCAATCGCAGCCTTATGGCCCTCCGCCCGGCGCGTACGGCGCGCCCCCGCAGCCGGGCTACGGCGCGCCGGCAGCGGCCGGCCCGGGGTATGGCGCCGCGCCTCCGGCCTATGGCACTCCGCCCGCGTACGGTGCCGCGCCGCAGCCGGCGCCTTATGGCGGCCCCGCGCCCGGTCCCGCGGCGAAGAAGTCTTCGTCGGCGATGTGGATCGCCATCCCGTTGGTGCTCCTCGGCACGTGCGTGCTCGGCGGCGTCGGCCTCTACGCCGTGGGCAAGAACGCGAGCTCACCCACCGGCGACGCGCCCACGCTCTCCGAAGCGCACGAGACGTCCGTGAACTTCGTCTGGTTCTCGTCCGGCCAGGCGGCCGCGCCCGGCAAACCCGACCCGGGCGCCAAGGGCGGCACCGCGCCGGCGCGCATTCGCGTCGGCCCCAACAAGACCGGCGCCGTCTCGGTCGGCGTCTCGGAAGAGTTCGCGGGCGGCGGCGGCAACCAATGGCGAACGGCGACCTGGCTCGCCGCGTTCAACGCGACGCGCGCCGTCGGCGGCACGCTCGCCGACTACGAGTTCAACGTCCACGTGGGCGGCCACACCGACGGTCCGTCGGCCGGCATGCTCACGACGACGACGATGATCGCGCTTCTGCGCAATCAGCCACTCTCGGCGAACACGACCATGACGGGGACGATCAACCCCGACGGTACGGCCGGCCCAGTCGGCGGCATCGTGCAGAAGATGGAGGGGGCGCAGGCGACGGGCATCAAGCGCTTCGGCTTCCCGATCGGCTGCCGCAACCACAAGGACATGAAGACGGGCGAGACCGTCGATCTCGTCGCGCTCGGCCAGCGCCTCGGCATGGAGACGAAGGAGATCGGCGATCTCTACGAGGGCTACGAGTTCTTGACGGGCCAGACGCTCCCGCGCTCCGAGCCGATCGCGGAGACCGAGATGGAGCCGGGCGAGCAGACCCAGGCGCTCCTCCGCGCGAAGATCAGCGGCTGGAAGGCGCGCGTCGATCGCGAGATCCAGAACCTCAAGCAGGAGGTGCGGCGCACCGGCGCCGCGGTGGCGTTCGCCCAGCCGATGCTCGCCAACGCCGACAAACAGTTCGAGCTCGCGCAACGGTACGAGAAGAACGGCTACATGGTCGCGGCGCTCGACAGCTATGCCGCGACGGCTGCGCTCGTCGCGTTGACGACTCGCCTCACGCAAGCGGTCTTCATGATCGCGCAAAAGAACCTGGGCGGGCTCCTCCAGGCGGTGCACGCTGCGGAGAGCGTCAAGCCGGAGATCGACGCCTACGGGCAGCAGCTCGAGGTGAAGGCCCAGAGCAAGACGCGCGGCGGGCAGATCAGCACCGTCAACGCCTTCGGCAGCTACGTGACGGCGCGCGCGGCCGCGTCGGTGGGCGACGACTTCCTGCAGAGCGCCGTCAGGATCCTGAACGGCATCCAGGCCGGTCAGATCCGCCCCACGCCGGACGCGATGCAGACGCTCATCATGCGCATCGTGCTCCCGACGATCTACTACGACGTCGCCAAGATCCAGCTCGACGTGGTGAAGGACACGCAAGACCTCATCGCCGACGAAGGCACGACGAAGCCGCTCGACGCGACGGCGCTCGACCGCACCGTCGCCGGCTACGCGTCGGCCTCGAGCGCGGTCTATGCGTACTTCGATGCGCTCATCACCGACGAAGTCGCCAAGGCGCAGGGCATTCCGACCGAAGAGGCGCAAGCGATCATCGCGAGCCGCGAGTTCGACTACCAGCTCGGGCGCAAGGCGAACTCGCTCTCCGAGTACACCGGCAAGAGCGGCGTCACCGACGGCGTGAAGCTCATGCGACTCGCGGCCGCGAGCGGCGCGTACCTCACGGGCGGCAAGCTCGTGAACAAGTGGTACTCGCTCGGCGGGAGCTTCGACAAAGACGGCAACGTGCAGCTCGAGAACCGGCGCGCGCTCACGGCCCAGCTCGATCTGGCGCGCAAGAACGCGCGCGAGGCCGCGGCGCGCGCCAAGGCGGCCGGCGGCTTCGTGCCCACGGCGGCGCGCCTCGCGTTCCAATCGGCGAACGCGCAGCGCGAAGGCTCCGACGACGACAAGCTGAGCGCGCTGACCGCGTACTGGACGTCGACGTTCTGGAGCGAGCTCGCCGCCGGCAACGTCAAGTGAAGCATTTCGACGATGAGCGCGCAGCGCCATCGAGAAATTCCAACGAAGCCCTGGATCGTGGGTGCTTAACGAGCGCTTCGCAGCCGCGCCCATAGATTGCGCGGGGTGAGCCCCTCGCATCGTCGTCACCTCGCCTTCATCACCGTGCTCGCGTCGCTCTTCGCCGCCGCGGCGTGCTCCAGCGAGGCGAGCGACGACGCGACGGACGACCCGGGAGGTGGCGGCAACGAAGTCGCCGACGCCGGAAAGATCGGCACGGGCCGCGACGCGAGCACGTCCACCAGTGACGACGCCGCGAGCTCGAGCAAGGACGCCGCCAAGAGCGACGCATCGCTCGTCATCGACGGCGGCGCCGGCGACGACGCCGCGCCGAGCAGCAGCGTCGACGCGAGCGCGCCCGACGCGAGCGGCGTCCCCGACGCGGGCGGCACCGCCGACGCAGGCGCGGACGCTGGTCCGCCGAAGCTCACGTTGACCTGGGACGACAACTCGCAGGGCGAAGACGGATTCGCGATCGATCGGAAGATCGGGGCCGGCGGCACGTACGCCGAGATCGCGACCGTGCCGGCCAACGTGACGACGTACGTCGACTACGCCGTGAGCCGAGGCGTGACGTACTGCTATCAAGTCCGCGCGTTCAACGACGCCGGGACGTCGGCGCCGAGCGCCGAGGCGTGCGCCTCTCCGAAGTGAGAACGTGAGTCGACGCTGAGCGCCGGAGCTTCGCGCCGATGCTCTTCAGCGCGTTCAGCGTGGCGACGAGCTGATGGCGGGGCTCGAGATCTCGCCGCTCTCGGTCGCGGCGCGAGCTTCGGGGTTCGTCGGCTCGCCATCGATCGCCGGCGCGCCCAAGAGGTCGCGCATCGTCGTGCGCAAGAACACGCGCCCGTCGCCCACGCCCATCGAGAGGCCGGCCCGTCGGAGGTCGAACGCCATGCGACCGGCGTCGGGGTAGCGATGGTTCGGCTGAATCTCGAGCGCGCGGCGCAAGATCGAGTCGATCGGCTCGGCGATCGCCGGCTCCATCAAGCCGATCGGCACTTCTCCCTGACCGGCAAGCGCGATCTTTTGGGCGTCGGGCATCGACGCGGGAAAGCGCGGGCCGACGAGCATCTCGCGCAGAATGATTCCGAGCGAGAAGACGTCCGACCGCGCGTCACCGCGCGAGCCGGCCACGACCTCAGGAGCCATCGTCGCGCAGCGGCGGGCCACGTCGGCGAGTGATGTAATCCCCGAGCCGCCACGCAGCGCCGCGGTCACGCCGAAGTCGGTGACCTTGACCTCGCCGTGCCACGAGAGGAGCACCTCGCGCGCCGAGAGATCGTGGTGGCGCATGTTGAGGATGGTGCCGTCGGGCGTGCGCGCGTCGCGCGCACCGGCGAGCGCCTCGGCGATCTCGAGCGCGACGAAGAGCGCGAGGTCGGGCGGCATTCGTCGGCGATGCTTCGCGAACGCTTCCTTCAAGGTGGCGAGCGAGGCGCCCTCGACGAGCTCGGACACGACGACCGCGCGACCTTCGTGCACCGTGAAGTCGATCGGCGTGACGACGTTGGGATGGTGGACGCAGGCCGTCTTGCGAACCGTTCGGCATACTGCGTCGCGCACCGACTCGGCGTCCTCGGAGCCGGGGTGAACGAAGAGCTTCGCGGCGACGAAGCGACGGACCTTGTACGGCGCCGAGAGGAGGGCGCGGTGCACCATGGCCGACGTGCCCTGGCCAATGACCTCGCCGAGGCGAATCAGCCGGCCGTCGCCGAGGGCAATCGTGCGCGCGTCGGTCGCGGTCGACATCGGAGATGTCGCCTCGGCTGTGGCCCGGCCGTCCTTCATCGCTCCATCTCCTACAATGCAACCCGTCGGCCAGGCGCGATGGGCATGGGTTTCGAGCTTGTCGCCAGAGAGCGATGGACGTCGCGGATCCCGGTCGATCCACGGGCGAGGATCCACGGGGAATGATTCTCCATTTTGTCACCAATGTAGGCGTGGGTGCGCGATAACGTGCTCGCGCTTGCCGAGGGGGGCACGCTGCTCCACGGTCTGAAGCGCGCCTCACGCGCGTCGATGCAGCCCGCTCCGTACCGCCCCAGCCTGCACTTCTTCGTCTGCAACAACCGACGACCCGCGGACCACCCGCTCGGGCCCGGCTGCGGCGAGCGCGGCGAGGGCGTCTTCGCGGGCCTCAAAGAGCGCGTCGCGATCGACCGCGACTACCAGCGTGTTTGGGTGACCCAGACGGGCTGCATCGGCGTCTGCCCGCGGCGCGGCGCGACAGTCGCGATCTATCCCGAGGCGCGCATCCTCACGGAAGTCGGCCCGGACGACGTCGACCCGCTCTACGATGAGGCCGTCGTCGGCAGCGCGCCGGCGGCGCCCCGCGATGAGCCGCAAGGACAAGACCGAGAAGCCCACCAGCCCCTTCGCCGGCCTTCGCGACCTCCGCGATCGGATGGCCAAGGAGGAAGAAGAGCAGGCGAAGGCGAAGAAGAAGCCGATCGCCCCGCCGCCGCGCGTGGCGCCGTCGCCCGCGAGGTCCACCTCGTCCACGGATGAGGCGCTCGACTTTCATCGACTGATGAGCGGCGTGGTCCCCCTCGACGACAAGAAGCATCAGCGCGTCGCGAAGACCGGGGACGGTCCGGCGCCGGTCACCCGCACCAAGAAGGCCGACGCGCCCGACGAGACCATGGAGCACCTCCGCGTGCTGATCGACGAGGGCTCCAAGTTCGAGGTCGCCGACGATGGGCGACGCGTCGAAGGCCATCGCGTCGACGTCCCGCCCGACTTCGTGCGCCGCCTTCGGCGCGGCGGCTTTCCCATCGACGGCTCGCTCGATCTGCACGGGCGATCGGCCGCCGAGAGCCGAGAGCTGCTCGCGACGTTCCTCCGTGACAAGCGGGCGCGTGGCGAGCGGTGCGTCCTCGTCATCCACGGCAAGGGCGAGCACTCCCCTGGCGGCGTCGCGATCCTGCGCGGCGAGATTTCGGCGTGGCTGTCGCAAGGTGCGCCGAGCGTGCACGTTGCGGCCTTCGCGTCGGCGCTCGAAGCCGACGGGGGCGACGGCGCGGTGTACGTGCTCCTTCGCCGCTGAGCTCGCGGCCCGCGCCGGCGTTTGTGCAGCGCACAAATCGGAGGGGGTGTTCTCGCTTTACGCGCCGGCCGACCTCTGCCAGATCGGTCCATCGGGAGCCCCACGCATGGTCGAGAAACTGCAAAAGATTTGGATGGACGGCGAGCTCGTCGACTGGGACGCGGCCAACGTTCACATCCTCACGCACTCGCTCCACTACGGCCTCGGCGCCTTCGAAGGCATCCGCGCCTACCAGCGGGCCAACGGGCAGACGGCGGTCTTCCGTTTGAAGGAGCACATCGACCGGCTCTTCGACAGCTGCAAGCTGACGCTGCTCCAGCCGAAGTTCACGCGCGAGCAGGTCTCGCAGGCGTGCCTCGACACGCTGCGCGCGAACGGCATGGCCGAGGGCTACCTCCGCCCGATGGTCTACGTCGGTGAGGGCGCGATGGGCATCTACGCGCCGAACAACCCGGTGCGCACCACGGTCATCGCGTGGAAGTGGGGCGCGTACCTCGGCGACGAGGCGCTCAAGAGCGGCATCCGCTGCAAGATCAGCTCGTACGCTCGCCACCACATCAACGTCTCGCTCGCGAAGGCGAAGATGATGGGACAGTACACGAACAGCGTGCTCGCCAAGCGCGAGGCCAAGCTGGCCGGGTACGACGAGGCGATCCTCCTCGACACGAACGGCTACGTGTCCGAAGGCTCGGGCGAGAACATCTTCATCGTGAAGAACGGCGTCCTCCAGACGCCGGACCTCTCGTCGTCGATCCTCGCCGGCATCACACGGGACACCATCCTCGCGCTCGCGCGCGAGATGAACATCCCGGTGCAAGAAGGCCGCATCACGCGCGACCAGCTCTGGCTCGCCGACGAAGCGTTCTTCACCGGCACCGCAGCCGAGGTCACGCCGATCCGCGAGGTCGACAACCGCGTCATCGGCGAAGGCGCGCCCGGTCCGATCACCAAGAAGATTCAGGGACGCTTCTTCGACGTCGTCAAAGGCGCGGACACGTCGCATCCCGATTGGCTGACGAAGGTCTGACCTCGTCCGCTCCATCGGGGGAGCCCGCGGCGGCGCCTTCCGGCGGCCGCGGCGCCCTCGTACATCTCTTCGGTGTCCTCCTCGTCATGATCGTCGCGGCGGTGGCGCGGCTCGCCGTGAGCCCGCCGCCCGTCGTCGCCGCGAGCGCAGCGGTGGAGGTCTTCAGCGCCGAGCGCGCGATGAAGCACGTGCGCGACATCGGCAAAGCGCCCCATCCGGTGGGCTCGCACGGACACGACGAAGCGCGCGACCTCGTCCTCGCGCGGCTCCGCGAGCTCGGCCTCGAGCCGAGCGTGCAGAAGACCGACGTGGCGCAAACGTTCTTCGGACGCACGTCGGGCGCGATCGTCGAGAACATCGTGGCGCGCGTCGCCGGACGCGGGGGCGATCGCCGCGCCATCCTCTTCTCCGCCCACTACGACGCCGTTCCGCAGAGCTTCGGCGCGGGCGACGACGGTGCTGGGGTCGCCGCGCTGCTCGAAGGCGCACGCGCGATCGTGCAAGGCCCACCGCTCGATCGCGACGTGCTCTTCCTCTTCACCGACGCAGAGGAGCTCGGGCTCCTCGGCGCGAGCGCATTCGTCAGCGAGAGCCCGCTCGCCAAGGACGTCGTCGCCGACTTCAACTTCGACGCCCGCGGCACGCGCGGCGCGGTGGCGATGTTCGATACCTCGGCGCAGAACGGCGCGCTCCTCGCGCTCCTGTCGCGGGTGCCTCACGTGCAGGCGAGCTCGTTCGTGTCGACGCTCGCCAAGCTCCTCCCCAACGACACCGACGCCACGATGTTCAAGAAGGCCGGCGTCCCCACGATGAGCTTCGCCTTCGCGGACGAGGTCGAGAACTATCACCGCGCCACCGATGCGCCCGACCGGCTGGATCCGCGGAGCGTGCAAGCGATGGGCGACATCGTGGTGGCGCTGGCGCGCGAGCTCGGTCGAGGCCCGCTCCCCGCGCTCGAAGGCGACGACGTCGCGTACGTGACCATGGCGGGAACGCGCGTCGTGCCGGTCGCGTACGGCTCGGTGATGGCCGCGGCGGCGCTGGGAGCGCTGGTGACACTGGCCGCGACATGGCTCGCGAGTCGGCGGCGTGTCGCCAGCGCGAGGGGCGTGCTCGTGGGCGCGGGAGCCGCGCTCGTCGCGCTCCTCTTGGCGGCGCTGGCCGGCGCCGGCCTGCACGTGGCCGCGAGCCGCGTGACCAGCGTCGACGCGCTCATGGTGCGTTCGGGCTCGCTCGCGTGGGCGGCGGTCGCGCTCGCACTCTTGATCGGTGCGTTCGTCGCGCGCATCGCCGGCCGCCGCGCGGGCGCGCGGTCCACCTCGCTCGGGGTGAGCGTGCTCCTCGCCATCGTGAGCCTGGCGTTCGCGATCGCGACGCCCGCGGCGGGTCTCCCGTTCGTGGTCACGGGCCTGGCCGCAGCGCTTCCCGCGCTCGGCATCGCGCTCGTCGGCGCGCGCGCCGCGCCGTTCCGCGTGGCGCTCGTCTACGTCGCGGCGGCCGTCTCGTCGTTCTTCTGGGTGCCGCTCCTCTACTCGGTCACCGTCGCGGCGGCCGCACAAGCCGCGGCGCCGGTCACCGTCCTGGCGATGCCGACCGTGCTCCTCCTCGCGCCGCTCGCGACGATGCCCCGCACGCGCTCGATGCTCCTCTTCGCTGGGCTCGCGGTCACGGTGATCGTCGTCGCGTTCGTGCACCTCGCGTTTCCGCTCGGCGACGCGGTCCCCCAGCGCTCGACCCTCGCCTACGGCGTCGACGCGGATCGCAAGCAAGGCTTCTACTTCGGCTCCGAGCCGCGGCCGTGGATGGCGCCGGCGCTCACCATGGGTGCGGGCGAGACCACTCGTCGCGCGCTGCCGGAGCTCACGCTCAGCGACTCCGAAGTGTACGTCGGCCGCGCCGAGGTGAGCGGGCTCGTGGGGGTGACCGTCGAGAAGTCCGAGCGCAAGCGCATCGCCGAGGGCTTCGAGATCCGCGCGACGATGCGTCCGTCGTCCGCGGACGCGCGCTGCTTCTGGCTCTTCGACGACGGAGAGCGGATCGCGAGCGCCGCGGCGGTCAACGGCAAGGCCGTGCGGACGCTGGTTCGATTCACGCCCGAGAAGGACCGCGAGCTCGCGCGACGGCTTCGGCCCGGCGGCGTGCGTCCCGGCTTTGCGTTCACGTTCTGCGGGATGCGCGGCGAGCCCGTCGAGCTCGTGCTGCACACGCGCGAGGAGACTCCGGTGAGCGTGAGGCTCGTCGAGATACTCGACGGATTGCCCCCCGCGCCCGGCGGCGCCCCTCTCGTCCGTCCGGCCGGTGAGATCGCGACCGACGTGAGCGAACGGACGGTCGTCGGCAAGACCGTCCGACTCTGACTCGGTCGACGAGGAGGCTCGCGACGACCACGGACCGAGTTGCGTTTCCACGCACGGTTTGCGCGAAGGTCTGGCTCCTCGCGAGAGCGAGCGGGAGATCCGTGACGGCATCACCTGGCCGGGACTTTGCACTCCGGCGGGCGTGGAAGGCCGTGGTGACGAAGACGGGATTGGAGCGTACCGGGCACTCTTCGACCACGCGCTGAACGGCGTTGCCGTTTGCGATCTCGTGTTCGTCGACGGGCGCGCGGTCGACTTCCGCTACGTCGACGTGAACGCGGCGTTCGAACGACTGACCGGCGTCAAGAACGCCAAGGGCCGCCTTGCGAGCGAGCTGTTCCCCGGGATCAATCAGCGCGATTCGTCGCTCGTCTCGACGTACGCACGCGTCGTGGAGACCGGCGAGCCCGTTCGATTCGAGCGCTACGTCGAGACGCTCGGCCAATGGTTCGCCGTCTCCGCGTACGCCGTGTCGCGCGCGCGCTTCGTCGCAGCGTTCGATGTGATCACCGACCAAAAGAAGACGCTCGAGGAGCTCCGCTCGAGCGAAGAGCGCTACCGCACGTTGGTCGAAAACATCGACGACCTCGTCGTCACGTTCGACGAAGCCGGCGCTGTCACGTTCGCGAGCCCCGCGGTGCGACGGTTCGGATACGAGCCCGAAGAGGTCGTCGGGCGGGCCGGCGCGCAGTTCCTCGCGCCGAAGGATCGCGTCGTTCTCGAGCGCGCGCTCGCCCTTCCTCCCGACGGGCATCGCGATTTTGCCGCGCGATTGGTCACCAAAGACGGGAGCATCCGATTCGTGCGCGCGCGCGTACGGCGCCATGCTGCCCACCCGAACGCATTGACGGCTCTCGTGACCGATCGAACCGACGAGCGCGTCGCGGAGCAGCAGCAACGCGCGGCACAACGCGCCGAAGCTCTCGGTCGCCTGACGGGCGGCATCGCCCACGACTTCAACAACTTGCTCGGAGTCATCCTCGCCTATTGCGAGCTCGCCACCACGTCATTGCCGACGACGGCGCCTGCGCGCGACGAGGTGGACGAGATCCGGCGGACGGCGATGCGGGCGCGAGATCTCACCCAGCAACTCTTGGCGTTCGGGCGACGCCAAGTCTTGGTCCCGGAGGTCCTCGCGCTCGAAGGTCTCGTGGACGACATGGCGCGGATGCTCCAGCGGACGCTGAGCGCGCGCATCGACGTCGTCGTTCGCCACGCGCCGAACGTCCGGCCAACCAAGGTCGACCGGGTGCAGATCGAGCAGGTCGTGCTGAACCTCGCGGTCAACGCGGCCGACGCGATGCCGGAGGGCGGACGCCTCTCGATGACGACCGAGAACACGCGGGTCGACGAGGCCCACGCCGAAGCGCTCGACGTCGCGCCAGGAGACTACGTGCTCCTCACCGTAGTCGACGAGGGGACGGGAATGACCGACAGCGTGCGCGCGCAAGCCTTCGAGCCCTTCTTCACGACCAAGCCGGTGGGCCGCGGAAGCGGCTTGGGGCTCGCCACCGCCTTCGGCATCGCGCGCCAAAGCGGCGGCACGATCACCCTCGAGAGCGACGAGGGCCACGGGACCACCGCACGCGTCTTCCTGCCCGCGACCGAAGACCGCCCCACGCCGCGCCGAACGACGCCCCCGCCCATGACGGCGATCGGCCGCGGAGAGCGGGTGATGCTCGTCGAAGACGAGCCCGCCCTCCGCGTCGTCTTGGTCCGCGCGCTCCGCGCGCACGGCTTCGTCGTCGACGTCGCCGCCAACGCCACCGAGGCGCTCAAGCTTTGCGGAACGGGTCCGCGCTTCGCCCTCGTCCTCACCGACGTGGTCATGCCCGGCCCCATGAGCGGTCGCGACTTGGCCGAGCACGTCGCCGAGGTCTGCCCGGCGACGAAGATCCTCTTCATGTCCGGGTACTCTCCGCAGCGCCTGGACGAGGAAGGCCTCCGCGGAAATCTCCTGCAGAAGCCCTTCGATCTTCAGACGCTGGTCCAACGCGTCCGAGAGATCATCGACCAACCGTCCGCCCTCGGCGCGCCGGTGTGACGCCGCGACCAGGAATCGCTATAACCGGCGGGTGAGGCCGCTCTACCCCTCCGTCGTCGCGATCCTCGGAAGCCTCGGCCTAGGCTGCGCCGAAAGCGCGCCGCCGCCCGCGCAGGCGCCGTCGACGACCGAGGGCTTCACCACGAACGAAACCGCGACGAAGGACAGGTGGGGAACTTTCCACTCGCGACGGTTCAACTTGGTCCTCCGGCTCCCGGGCGGCTCCGAGTGGCGCGTCGACGACCGCTCTCGGCCGGAGCTCGTCGCCATCCACAGCGCTTCGCGATCACGCCTCGCGGCCGCGCGATGGACGGCGACGTCGCTTCAGAACCGTGAGTCTTGCCTCGCAACGGCGCGTGAGCGGGGCCTCGCCCCGCCGGCTTCGGCGCGCATCGTCGACGACAGCGCCGAGGTGCGCCCGAGCGGCGAGGACGTCCGCTCGTGGGCGTCCATCGAGCCCGGAGCATCGGATGCGGCGCCCGTGCGCGGGTACGCGACGCTCGTCTCGGCACAGATCAAGAAGTGCCTCGTCGTGAGCTACGTGACCGAAGTCCCATCGATGAAGGACGAAGCGGAGCTCACGACCCGGCTCGCCGTGATCCGCGAAGGCACGCTGGCGCGCGCCCGCGTCGAGGCGTTCGACGAGGTCCCGCGGGAGCGCCCGCGATGAAGATGGCCACGGGGAGCGGGGCGGCCGAGCTCATCGACACCGACATCGCGATCGAGACACCCGAGCACATCGTCTTCCGGCATCGCGTCGCCGGCCCGGGCCGCCGCGCGCTCGCCCACGTGCTCGATCAGATCATCTGCTTCTTGATCGTGATCGGCGGCTTGATCCTGATCAGCTTCATCGCCGCGGCGATCGGCACGCAGGCGCGCGATCCCATGGACGTGCTCGGCACCATCCAAGGGCTCGGGCTCCTCCTCTTGTTCGCCATCGAGTGGGTCTACTTCGTCCTCTTCGAGGCGCTCAAGGGCGCGAGCCCCGGAAAGCTCGCTCTGGGCATGAAGGTCGTGACGCTCACCGGCCAGCCCATCGGATTCTCGCACGCCGCGCTCCGCAACCTCCTGCGCGCGGCCGACGCGATGCCGCTCCCGTACGCGGCCGGAATCCTCTCGGCGGCTACCCACTCGCTCTCGCTCCTCTACCCGGCCGGTCTCGTCGCCATGTTGGTGACGCGTCGCTTCCAGCGCATCGGCGACCTCGTGGCCGGGACCATGGTCGTCATCGTCGACCGCGGCAAAGGCGCGCGGCCAATCGATGTAGCGCCGCCGACCGCGGAGGAAGCGCAGGCGCTCCCGCCGTCGCTCGCGCTCGACGCCGACGAGCGCGCCGCGCTCGAGCTCTTCTTGCGGAGAAAAAAGCTGGGACCGGCACGCGAGCACGAGCTCGCCGAAATGCTCGCCCCCACGCTCGCGCGAAGGCACCGGGTTTGGCACACCGATCCCGTTCGCCTCCTCGCGATCCTCTACGATCGCGCGCGCACGTCCGGACGCTCCGACGGTCCGCCGTCGTCACGCGGAGGCGCGGGATGGCTCTGACCTCGCACGTCGCCGAGCCCGCGTTCGTCCGTCGCCGCAACCCGGCGTGGGCCGACCTCGAGACGTTGGTGCAGGCCGTGAACAAGAAGAGCCTGCGCGCGCTCAGCGACGATCAGCTGGCCAAGCTCGCTCCGCTCTACCGCGACGTTTGCTCGGACCTCGCGGCCGCACAAGCCGCGCGCTACAGCGCGCCGCTCATCGACTACCTGCAGGCGCTCACCGCGTCTGCGCACTCGGTCGTATACAGCCGCGCGCCTCGGCGCGCGGACTTGCCGTTCGGCATGCGACCTGGATCGCTCCGCTCGTTCGTGGTCGCCTTCCCGCGCGCCGTCCGGAGCCGCTGGCGGGCCATGCTCCTCGCGTTCGCGCTCTTCTTCGTTCCGTTCGCGGTGGGCGTCGGTTGGGCGCTCGCCGATCCGACGTTCACCTACCGCATCGTGCCCGAGCCGATGCTGCGCGGCCTCACCGAAGCGTACAAAGAAGGCTTCAGCCAGGGGCGCGGTGAAGGCCAAGACGCCGGAATGGCCGGCTTCTACGTCTACAACAACGTGGGCATCGCCCTCCGCTGCTTCGCGACTGGGATCTTCGCGGGCGTCGGGTCCGCCGTCTATCTCGTGATGAACGGGCTCTTCACGGGCGCGATCCTCGGCTACGTCGCATCCCAGGGCGCCGGCCACAACATCGTGACGTTCGTCGTCGGCCACAGCACGTTCGAGCTCGGCGCGATCGTCATCGCCGGCGGGGCGGGCATGTCGATGGGCTGGTCGCTCGTCGACCCTGGTCCCTATCCGCGCGTCCAAGCGCTCCAGGTCGCCGCGCGCGAGATCGTCGTCATCGTGGCCGGCGCGGCGGTCATGCTGTTGATCGCGGCCGGCATCGAGGGCTTCTGGTCTTCGTCGTCGATCTCCGATGTCGTAAAGCAAGCGTTCGGCGCCGCCATGCTCTTCTTGGTCCTCTTCTATCTCCTCTTCGCTGGCCGCGAAGCGGGTGAGCGGAGGACGTCGTGACGACGACGACGAGCACGGCAGCGTTCGCGACGTCGCGTGTCGCCCTCCGCGACCGGCCGTTCGTCGACGTGCTCGATCTGTCGTTCCGCTTCGTACGCGACGGTTTCGGCCCTCTCGCCAAGCTCTCGCTCGTCATGCTCCCTTTGCCGATGCTCGCGACCGCCCTCGTCGGGTCGGCCGCCGGCTGGGCGTGGGGTTGGTTCTTCGCGGTGGCCATCGCCGGCTTCGTCGCCGCCCCCTTCACGGTGCTCCTCGGGCAGTTCGTGTTCGAGCGCGACCCGTCGGTGCGGACGGCGCTCCGGCGCGGGCTCGCGGCCATGCCGCGGCTCTTCGTCGTGAACCTGATCCTCGGCGCCGGCATTTTCGCGAGCTTCTTCTTCTTCGTGCTTCCGGCGCTGTGGGTGATCACGACCACGCTCTTCGTGCCCGAAGCGCTCGTGCTCGAGCGCGTTGGACTCCTTCGCTCTTTCGAGCGCTCGCTTCGCCTCACGGGCCGCGGCCCCGGTGACGTCGTCCTCGGCGGCTTGTTGCGCGTGCTCATCTATTGCGTGGCGCCGATGCTCACCGATCAGATCGGACACATCGTCCTTGCCTCGGTATTCCAAATCACCGGCCCCGAGAACCTCTGGGACGTCGGCGGGAGCTCGCTCGCCGTCATCGGCTTCTGGCTGGCGGTGCCGTACGTCGCCGTCCTCCGCTTCCTCCTCTACATCAACGTCCGCACCCACGCCGAGGGCTGGGACATTCAGACCGCATTCGCCACCCTCGCCACGCGCGAAGGCGCAGAGGAGGCGACCGCGTGACGAAGCGATTCCGCGCGTGGCCCGGCTTCGCGATCGCGGTGACGATGCTCGCCTTGGCGGCGGGCGTCGCGCGCGCCGAGGCTCCTCCGGTCGCGCTCGACGTCGATCGCGCCGAAGCCGACGCGCGCGACGTGATGCGCGAGCTGCACGGCTTCTGCGACTCGCCACGCGTACCGCCACGCATGGACGCGCTCCGTCTGTGCAAGCTCGCCAAGGAGGTCCCGAGCTGCGAGGGCTTCCAGAAGCAGTGCCAGAGCTTCCTCGAGCCCAAGCCGCCCGAGCCGACGCCGTGGCTCGACGCGCTCGGTCGGTTGATCTCCGCCATCGCTCCTTACCTCGGCTGGACCTTCGTCGCGCTCGCCGTCGGCGCCGTCCTCTACCTCATCATCGTCACGCTCTATCGGTACTTCACCCGCGACCGAAAGGACGACGACCTCGACGGCGCGACCGACGTCGTCGTCACCGAAGCGGCTCCGGAGATCGTCGTCGATCCCGGCAGCGCGGAGGCGATCCTGGCGCGCGCCGAGGCCGCGCTCGCGCGAGGCGACCTCCGTACCGCGCTCTTCGGCTTCCTTCATGCATCGCTCCGAGCGCTCGACGTGCGCGGCGCCATTCGCATCGAGCGCGACCGCACGAACGGCGAGTACGTGCGGAGCTGCGCCGACGAGGGCGCGCGGCCCAACCTCCGCGCCATCGTCTACGAAGTGGACGTCGTCCAATTCGGCGGCCGCGAGCCGAGCCTCGAACGCGTACGCGAGACCGGTCGTTTGGCGACGCTGCTCGTACGAGCGGCGATGGCGACCCTCGCTCTCTTCGTGCTCGCGGGTTGCGGCGACAAGGGCCCGGCCATCCCGCGCGCGACCGATCCCGCAGGGATCGAGGTCGCGCGCGCGCTCATGAAGAAGCAGGGCTTCACCCTGAAGAGCTCGGAGAAGGCGCTGGCGCGGCTCGAGCCGCCCACGGCTCAGAAGCCCGCGCCGCCGATGCTGCTCGACGTCCAACGCACCGACCTCGACACCGACGCCGTCGAAGGCCTCGAGCGTTGGGTCAAGGGTGGCGGCGTCCTCATCCTCTTCGGTCCGCCGTGGCAGTGGCCCACCGCCTTCCGCGCGACGATCGATCCGACCGAGTCGCTCGACGTGACGATCCAAGGCGCGCTACCCAAAGCCGACTGCGACGACCTCTCCGAGGAGTGCGAGGAGAAGACGAAGAAGATCTTGGAGCGCGGTGAGCCCCCGCCGCGCCGCGCTCGCCTCGCGACGCCAGGCGCCTTCAAGTGGGTCGACCAGACCGGCACGCCCATCGCGATCCACGAATCGAACGGCGCGATCTACGCATCGGCCGCTGCCATCGGCGCCGGCACCGTCGTCGGTGTCGCCAACGACGACCTCCTCACCAACGTCGGCCTCGCGCGACCGGGCAACGCGGCAGCGCTCATCGCCCTCCTCGCTCACCTTCCCAGCCGCGAGCTCGTGATCATCGACGAGCACGGCGGCATCACGCCGAGCGGCGATCCGTTGTCCGCCTTGATGAAGGCCGGTCTAGGACTCCCAATCGGTCATGCGCTCCTCTTCGCCTTCGTCCTCGCGCTCGCCGTCGGCGCCCGCATGCGCGCGCCGCGACCGCTCCCACCGAGCGCGCGCCGTGCATTCGTCGAGCACGTCGAAGCGACGGGCGCGCTCTACGCATTCACCAAGTCTGCCCCGCACGCGCTCGCCGCCTACGGACGCTTCGTGACCGAGCGCATGCGCGGCCGCATGGCCAAGGGCGCCGATCTGGCGACCACGCTCGCGCAGCGCGCCGACGCGCCCAAAGAGGAATGCCAACGAATTCTCGACCGCGCGACGTTGGTGAAGGCCGGCGACGCGCGACAAGGCGACGAGCTCGCCGTGCTGCGCGACCTCACCGAGCTCTACAAGCGCGCCGCCGACCCGATGTCTCCCGACTCGCGAACGAAGCCCCGCGGCCTGCGCCTTCGCCGCCGCTCTTGAATGCCTGGCCGACCGACTGCAGAGGAAAATCGATGGACGTCAGAACTTTCAGCGAGAACTTCGAGCGCCTCCGCCGCGAGATGGCCACCGTCGTGGTCGGGCAGTCCGAGCTCACGGTCGGCGTGCTCGCCGGCATGATGGCCCAGGGACACGTCCTCATCGAAGGCGCGCCCGGCCTCGGCAAGACGCTCGTGGCGCGCACCCTCGCCATGACCTCGGGCGCGTCGTTCAAGCGCATCCAGTTCACGCCCGACCTCATGCCGAGCGACATCACCGGGTCGTCGGTGCTGGATCGCCAGAGTGGAACCTTCAACTTCATCCCCGGCCCGCTCTTCGCCGAGCTCGTCCTGGCCGATGAGATCAACCGTGCGCCGGCCAAGACCCAGTCCGCGCTGCTCGAGGCGATGCAAGATCGACAGGTCACGGTGGACGGCACGTCGCGACCGCTCCCCCAGACCTTCACCGTGCTCGCGACGCAGAACCCCATCGAGTCGCAAGGCACGTATCCGCTACCCGAAGCGCAGCTCGACCGCTTCCTCGTGAAGCTCCTCGTCGAGAGCCCGACGCGCGAGGCCGAGGCTTCGATCGTGAAGAACCACGCGACCGGCTTCGATCCGGCAGATCTCGCGCGCGTCCGGCCGGTCGTCGACCGCGCCACCATCGTCGCGATGCAGGCGTGTGCGGCTGCGGTGCGGGTCGACGACGCGATCGTGAGCTACATCGTCGATCTCGTCCGCCGCACCCGCGAAGACCGCTCGATCGAGCTCGGCGCTTCGCCGCGCGCGTCGATCGCGCTCATGAAGATTGCCCAGGTGCTCGCGGCGAGCCAAGGCCGCGACTTCGTGACCCCCGACGACGTGAAGCCCATGGCCGCGCCCGTGCTCCGTCACCGCGTGCTCCTCCACCCCGACGCTCAGCTCCAAGGCGTGAGCGCCGACGACCGAATCCAAGACATCGTGCGCGCGGCCCCCGTCCCGCGCGTTTCTGGCTGAAGGACACCCGACCCTTGTTCTTTCCGACGCGCCGGCTGGCCTCATTGTTCGCGGTGTGCGCCGCGTTCTCGGTGGCGGCCGTCTTCGTCCCGGCTGCGCGCGCGCCGCTCTACGGCCTCGACGGGATCTTCGTCGGCCTCGCCCTCGTCGACCTCTTGTTCCTCGTCGGTAAGCCGGTTTTCACGGCGAGCCGCACCGCGCCCGCGATCTTCTCGGTCGGACGCTTCAACGTCGTGACCTTGGAGCTCCGCAGCCGGGCGCGCCGCCGCCTCCGCGGCGTCGTGGCCGACGACCCGCTGATCGAGTGCGAGGACCGCGGGCTGCCTGCGCCGTTCGTCGCGCCATCGCACGCCAACGTCACGGTGCGCTACGAGGTTCGCCCCACCCGCCGCGGCCCGCGCACCATGGGCTCGATACGTGTACGTTACACGGGACCGCTCGGGCTCGTGGCGCGCCAGGAGACCACGGCGGCGCCGGCCAACGTCGACGTCTATCCGGACGTCCACGCCGCGCGTTCGCTCGAGCTCCTCCGGCGCCAAGGGCGCCAAGACGCGCGCATGGGCTCGCTCCGCGTGCGCGGCGGCGACACCGAGTTCGAGCGCCTCCGCCCGTACCAGCGCGGCGACGAGATGCGACACATCGACTGGCGAGCCACGGCGCGGCGCGACGACCTCACGGTGCGGCAATTCCAAGCCGAGTCCAACCAGAACGTGGTCTTCGCCCTCGACGTCGGCCGCGCGATGCGCGCCGAATGGCAAGGGCTCACCGCCGTCGATCACGCGCTCAACGCAGCGCTCTTGGCGGCCGACGCGGCCCTCCGCAGCGGCGATCGTGCGGGGCTCTTGGTCTTCGACTCGCTGCCGCGCGCGTTCCTCGCGCCGAGCGGCGGACGCACCGGCGCGCGCAACCTGACGCGCGCGGCCTACGCGCTCGAGCCGAACTTCGCGGCCACCGACTACCGCGCGGCAATCGCCTTCTTGCGCAGCCAAGTGAAGGCGCGCTCGCTCTTCGTCGTCCTCACCAACGTCCTCGAGCCGCACTCCGCCAAGGAGCTCGCGAGCGCGCTCCGGAGCCTGGTCCCCAAGCACCTTCCGCTTTGCGTGCTCCTTCGCGACACCGACGTGGAGGCGCTCGCCGTCGCCGGCGATGCGACCAAGCGCGATCTCTACGTGCGCGCCGCGGCCGCCGAGGCGCTGGCGCAGCGTGACGCGCTCGTGCGCGGCCTGCGCAACGCGGGCGTCTTGGTCATCGACGCCGCGCCGGGAGATCTCACCCCCGAGCTCGTGCAGGGATACCTGGAGATCAAGGCGCGACGCCTCCTCTGAGCCGCAATCACTCGAGGTAGCGGACCGCGAAGTCGTCGAACGTGAGACGCGCGGTTCCGTCGTTCGTCACGGCGACCCCCGCGAAGACCGCCGGCTTGGCGAGCCAATCGGGCACGGCGAGATCGGAGACGAGCGGCGCACAGCGCGAGAAGCCGAAGGTGCGCGCGTACACGACCATCGGATCGGCCGCGTCCGGCGCGTCGACGTCGGGGAGCCCGGCGTCGGGAAGGAGCGAGCATGGGAGCTTCTCCGCGAGGAGCACCGAGCGCGGGCCGAACACGAGTTGGACCTCGAGGAGCGCCGCTGTCACTGGGACCCTGGGCACGCCGTCGACGCGAAGAATCTCGACCGGCGAATCACCGCCGGCGAGCGTGCGCTCTTGGATGCCGAGACCGAGGTCCTTGCCTTGCTCGTAGAGGACGAGGCCGGCCAACGTGAACGGAACTCCCGCGGCGCCCATGCCGGCGAGGGTGATGTGATGATTCGTGTTCGACGCGTCCGGGTACGACAGCTCGGCGAGCTGGCACTTGAAGCGGAGCTCGACGGCGCGCACCGACCGGCCCGGATCGGGCGGATCGACGATGTGGAGGAGGCCGATCGACTGCGGGTTCTTCCCCTCCGAGCGCGCCTGGGCCTCGAGGGCCGTGCCGAAGCCGCTCACGCCCGGCACGAGCTCGAGGCTCGCGCCGACGCCCGAGCGGAGCGGCTTGGGCAACACCGCCGGGGTGTGCCAGCGCTCGAAGCTCTTGGTCTCCCGCTCGAAGTCGTCGCAAAACGCGAGGGTGCCGCACGCCCGCTCGCAGAACGATCCGTCGGGACGCTCGCACGAAACGACGCTCGGCCCAGCTTCATCGTCGCCGCCTTCGACGGTTCCCGCGTCGCTCGCCGAAAGGGGCAAAGGCTCGAGGCCGAGGATGCGTGCGCACGCCAAGGGAACGAGCGCGGCACCCAAAAGGCCCGCCGATGCCCAACGACCGAAGCTCGTCATCACGCGCGCCTGAGGGTACCAGAGTGGTGGGTGCGTGCCCGTTCGCGACTGCCCGCGCGAGGACAGGTATGCTTCGAACGTGGCGCCCGAGCTCCGCGCGTGCGACCTCTTCTCGGTCACCGACACCTCCAGCGCGCTCGAGGGAGCGACGGCGGTCGTGATCAGCCGCGCCGCCCTCGTGCCGCCGGCAAGATTCCTCCAAGCTTCACGCCGCGCGACGCAGCTCTTCGCGCTCGACACCGTCGCGCGGGCGGCGCGAGCGCGGGGAGTCACCGTCCACGCCCGGTCGTCGGGGCCGGAGCCTCGCCCAGCGGGGGTGTCTCCGGATGCGCCGGAAGCGGGCGCGCGCGTGGTGCGCCTCGCGTGGCAAAGGCGGGGCGCAGGCGTCGTCTCGATTCAGGAGATGCCCGCACGCTCCGAGACCACCGCCGAGCGCGCGCTCGCCCATTACCTCGGCTTCTTGCCGCGCCTCCTCCGCGGGGCGGTGGACGTTCGCACGTCACCCGATCGCGTCGCGTTCGCCATTCCCCACGGCCCCGCGCTCCTCGCGTTCCGCACGAGCCCCGCTCGCGACGCACGGCGAGCGGTCCTCTCGATCGAGGGTGGGCTCCTGGGCCGGCCCGCGGGCGGCGCCTTCGAGTTCCGTGTAGTATCCCTGGAGTCGGGCGAGACCCGGCTCGTCGTCGCCGTCCACGGATTCATGCCGCGCCTCCCCTTCCCCGTGTACGCGCGAACGCAAGCGCGTGCTCACGCCCGCGTGATGGCGGCATTCGCAAGCGAGTGGGAAGGATGGTGCCGCGCCGGGGGTTCGATCGATCGATGACGGCTCTCGGGGGAAATGCGCTCGCCGTCGCCGCGCTCGCCCTTCCCGCGCTCTATGCGGCGTCGTCCTTGGTGAGCCTGCTCCGATCGATGCGCGCGGTACCGCATCTCGCGCCGGCGCCCGCACCACGCGCCGCGGCGCCGCGGCTCTCGGTCATCGTACCGGCGTGCAACGAGGCCGAGACCTTGGAGGCCGCGCTCGCGAGCAAGCTCGGCTCGCGCTATCCCAACCTCGAGATCGTCGTCGTCGACGATCGCTCGACGGACGACACGGGGGCGATCCTCGACCACCTCGCCGCACGCGATCCGCGCATCGTCGCGGTGCACGTTCGCGAGCTTCCTCCAGGCTGGCTCGGAAAGCTCCATGCGATGCACCGCGGGCTCGAAGTGGCGACCGGCGAGCTCATTCTCTTCAGTGACGCCGACGTCCGCTTCGAGCCGGACCTTCTCGGTCGGGCGGTCCGCACGCTCGAGGACGAGGGACTCGACTTCTTGACGCTCGTGCCGGACGTCCGCCCGAGCGGCTTCGCGGTCGACGCCGCGCTTACGACGATGCTGCGCCTGCTCCTCACGAGCGGTCGCCTTTGGCGCGTGCGCGATCCTCGGAGCAAGGTCGCGGTCGGCGCTGGGCTCTTCAACCTCGTGCGCAAAGATGCGCTCACCCGTTCGCCGGGCATCGAGTGGCTAAAGCTCGAGGTGGCCGACGACGTCGCCTTCGGACAGATGATGAAGGCCTCCGGCGCACGCTGCGGCGTCTTCTTGGGACGCGATCAGGTCTCGCTCGCGTTCTACGACTCGGTGCCCGCGTTCGTTCGCGGTCTGGAGAAGAACTCTTACGCGGTCACCGGGTTCCGTCCGGCGATCGCCCTGCCCGCGCAGCTCGTCATCGCGTACCTCGAGCTCTTTCCGGCGCTTGCCGCGCTCGCTTTCGCGGCGACCGGACGCGAGGCCGCGGCGCTCGTCGGCGTGGCGGTCACCCTCACCCCCGCCGTCGGCCAGGCCATCCTCGCGCGGTGGGTCGGGAGGCCGCTCGCGTCTGCCCTCGTCCCTTTGGTGGGGCCCGCCCTGATGCTCTTCGCGTCCGCGCGCTCCATCGCGCTCGTCCACGCCCGCGGCGGCATCACGTGGCGCGGGACCTTCTACGATCTCGCGACGCTGCGCCGCGAGACCCGACTCAATCGAAGCTTCTTCGACTGAAGCGTGGACGAGCACCTTCGGAGCGACGCGGCGCGCGCGCTCGCTCTCTCAAGGCGCCGTGAACATCTCCGAGATCTTGGCGATGACGTGATCGTGCTGCTTGGCCGTGCGAATCAGGCGCTGGAGCCCCTCCGGCGAGCTTCCCCAGCGGTACGGGTTCTGGAGGTGCGAGAGAATGACGAACCCGTCGAGCCCCCAGTGGTTCTTCTCCGCGAAGCCGAGCACCGTGTCGGTGAGCTTGGCCGGGTTCAAGCACTTCGGGTCCGTCGCCTTCTCGGCGCAGCTGGGGAAGCCCGTCGCGTCCTTCACGTCGACGTTCCAGCCGAAGTGGTACGGGAAGCCGGCCTTGGCCGCGAGCCCGAGCGACCGGTTGTCGTACTCGCCGTACGGCGCGCGCCAGTAGTTCCGGAGCTGCGCGTTCGCCGGGATGTTCTGGTTCGGGTAGATGCGGTGGAGGACGGCGTCCCAGCCGCGCTGGAGCTCGGTGTTCTCCTTCACCCAGTCGATCGACTGGTTGTTGTGCGGGTGGTTTTGGGTGTGGCTGCCGAACTCGTGGCCCTCTTCGATCATGCGCTTGATGACCGGAAGGTTCTTCTCCACGAGGCCGCCCTCGAGACTCTTGCGCGGCGAGTTGAAGATGAACGGACCCGAGATGAAGAACGTGATGTGAACGTTCTCCGCCTTGAGCACGTCGAGGATCTCGTAGGCGTTCTCCGGCTCGACCCACGCGCAGTCTTGCGTGAGGCCGACCGCGCGCTTCCCGTTCACCTTGTGGAAGTAGAGGAACTTCGCCTGGTCGACCACGCCCGTGTTCCCGTACTGGTCGTGCGTATCGACGAACGTGTACGAGCCGGAGCCGTCCGTGTACGTGGCCGTGAGCGCCGACTCCCCGAAGTCGTGCGTGCCGTCACCATCGCCCTCGCCGGTCGAATCGTCCTCCGCGCTCGTCGACGAGCAGGCGACGGTCGAGAGAGAGAGTATGGCTCCGAGAGCGACGAGTCCAATGAAGCGGGCAATCATGATTTCCTCGAGTTCGGTTCTGGGAATCGGTCGACGGCTCAGCGGCACTTCGCGGCGTCGGCGCCGGTCACGGGGTAGGCGGCGACGCGCACGCAGTCGTCTCCGGCGGCCTTGCAAACGGTGGCGGTGTCGAGACACGCCGGCACCGCGCTCGCGCAGGTGCCGATGACCGAGCTCGTGCGATAGACGACGCCGTTCACTCGGGTGCACACCGGCGCGAGCTCGGCGGCGGTGTAGCCGTTCCACACGAGCGGGTAGAGGCCGTCCTTCTTCTCGCCGCAGTCGTTGCCCGTCTTTTGGGTGTAGCGGGTCTCGAGGCGCGCGCCCTTCGCGTCGATGATGCTGCGGAACGAGCGCTCCATGGCCGGGTTGTCGGCTTGGCACTGCGTCGCCCAGAAGCCGCCGATGAGCGGAGGCTTGCCGCCAGACTCGAGCGACAAGGGGAGCGTCTCGAGCGGCTTGATGGCCTGGAGCGGATAGCCGTCGTCGCCAAGCGCCTGCGAGTTGTCGTACCCGATCGCCTTGGCCGCGTCCTTGACCATGGCCATGTAGCCGTCCCAGTTCCAGTTCGGACCGGGGTCGACGTGGCCACCCTGACCACCGCACGTGGTCGCGTTGGGCGGGCACGCCTGCACTTGCTCATCGGTCTTCGGCACTTGGTAGTGGCCGATGATGTGCGCGCGGTCCATCGGGATGCGGTAACGCTTCACGAGCTCGGCCACGAGCTTCGCGCTCCCGCGGTAGAGCGCGTCGGGATACGTCTGCTTGATGAAGCCCTCGTGCTCGATGCCGATGGCGTAGGCGTTGAACACCGAGTGGAAGGCGTGGTTCGCGATGTCGCGCTCCTTCACCATCTGGATGACGTTGCCGTCCTTGTCGACGACGTAGTGCGAGCTCGACTCGTTGCCGGCCTTGCTGAACGTGTTGACGGCCGAGCCCGCCGACCCCTCGATGTCGTGGATGACGATCGCGCGCACGAGACCGGGCCGCCCCTTCTGGAGCGCGGTCGGCGCGGTGGGGATGAAGATCGACCCGGCCGCTTCGCCGGGTCCCGTCGACCGCTGCTGGAGCGTCAGCGCGTCCTCCGAGCCGGGATCCGAGCCGTCATCCGCCGGCGCGTCCGAGGCGCTGCAACCGAGGGTGGATCCTCCCAGGACCGGGAGGGAGAGAGCGAGGGCGAGCAGAGAGGGGCGAAGAAAGGCGGACATGGGAACCGCTACCCGCAAGTGACGGACCAACCCGACCCGGCCGCGCCAACCTGGCTTCGACCGTAAAATCCTCGAAATTCGTGGTCGGGCGCTCCAAACGCGCGGGGGCGTGGCGCCCTCGGGGTGAAACGCATCCGATCCATGCCCAGGTCGAGCGCAGCCAGGTCCGGGAAATCGCAAGGGGACGATCGGTCGAGGCATGTCGGGGCGCCGGCATTGGCACATGGCCTGCTGGAGACGCTTCATGCGCCTTCGCTTGTTCGTGCTCTCCACCCTCACGACCCTCCTCGCTGCCGGCTGCGCCGGCGATCCTGCCGATGCGGCGGGGGACGATCCGAGCGAAGACGCGCTCGCCCAATCTGCCGCCGGGAGCGCGTGCGCCAAGGTGAAGGGCCTCGCCGGGGAGGGAAAGCTCGAGGAGACCAACTGCGGTGTTTCTCGAGGCCCCAAAGCCGAGAAGAAGATCGCGCTCGTCTTCACCGCTGGTTACTTCTGCGAAGGCGGCCCGACCTTCCTCGACACGCTGAAGCAGTACAACGCCAAGGCTTCGTTCTTCATCATGAGCGCGGCCGCAAAGTCGACCGACGCGGCGTCGAAGTGCAGCGTCGTCCTCCCCCGCCTCATCGAGGAAGGCCACTACGTCGGCGGCCACTCGAACACGCACCCGGACATGGTCGACCGGCAGGGCGGCAAGACGATCATCGCGCGCGCGAAGTTCGACGATGAGGTGAAGAAGAACGGCGACCTCCTCCGCTCGAAGGGCGTGCGCGGTTCGATGCGTTATTGGATGCCGCCTTCGGAGACCTTCAACGAAGAGATCGTGCAGTGGAGCCAGGAAGACGGCCTCACCACCGTCCACATGACCGCGTGCCCCGAGACGCGCGGTGACTATCTGCCCACGACGAACGCCGGCGGCAAGTACACGAACGACGCCATCATCCAGCGGACGCTCGGTTGCGAGGCCAAGGATCCCAACCACCTGAACGGCGCGGTCCTGTTCTTCCACCTCGGCGTGGGCACGGCGCGCCCCGAAGCCGACAAGTTCCACAACGCGTTTCCCACCCTCATGAAGGAGCTCGTCCAGCGCGGATACACCTTCGTCCGCATCGACGAGATGCTCGATCCGGTGATGGGCGGCGGCTGACGCGCGAGTCCACGTAGCGGCCAAAAGGACGATGGCGCGCCGTGGTCACTCACGGGCGCGCCGCGCGCTCGCGTCGCCGCGGGCGACTACTTCTTCTTCTGGAGGAGCTCGGCGAACGTGCCGAACTTCGCCTCGCGCTTCACCTGCTGGCGGTACTGCTGGTAGGCCGAGCGCTCGTTGTCCTGCTGCATCGCCTTGATCGAGAGCTTCACCTCGCCGCGGCGAGGATCCTTCTCGATGATCTTCGCGTCGAGGATGTGCCCCGGCGGGAAGAGCTTGCGGAGCTCGGTGCCGCGCGGCGTCCCCGTGGCCGACGCCGGCATGAACGCGCGTGCGTTCCGACCGGTGGCGCCGAGGATGCGCATGGTGAGACCGCCCGCTTCGATGCTGACGACCGCCGCCTTCACGGTGGCGCCTACCTCGAGCTTCTGACGAGCCTCTTCGGCCATCGCGCCCGTGAGCGCGGGGTGCAGGCCGATCTTGTGGTTGTTCCCGTCGAGCGAGGCCACGACGACCTCGATCTCGTCGCCGACCTTGACCACGTCCTCCGGCGTCTCGATGCGTTTGATCGAGAGGTCGGCGGTGTGGATGAGGCCGTCGATCCCGCGCTCGAGCTCCACGAAGGCGCCGAACGGCTGGATGCGGACGACCTTGCCGGTGTGCCGCGTCCACATCGCGTACTTCTTGACCGCGTCGCCCCACGGATCGGGCAGGGTGGCCTTGCGCGAGAGCCAGATCTTGCCCTTCTCGTCGATGCGTTGGACGAGGACGGGCACGGTCTCACCGACCTTGAAGACATCGCTCGGGCGATCGCCGCGGTTGTGGCTCATCTCGGTCAAGGGCACGAGGCCCTCGACGCCGCCGAGATCGACGAACGCGCCGAACTGCACGACGGAGCGCACGATGCCGTCGATGGTCTGACCGGCGGCGAGCTTGGAGAGCGCCGCCTCACGCGCGACCTTGGCTTCGGCCTCGAGCATCGAGCGACGGCTTACGATGACGTCACGACCGCGCTTCGCGTAGTGCGTGACGAGGAACGGGAGGCGCTTGCCGACGAGGTGATGCAGATCCGCGCCGAGGCGAAGCTCCATCTGCGAGCCCGGCGCGAACGCACGCACGCCCTCGACGTCGACCTCGACGCCACCCTTGATGACGCCGGTGACGATGCCGAAGATCTCCGACTTCTTCTTGAAGGCGGCGGCCACGTGCGGCTTCGACTTGGACGCGCGATGCGGGTGGTGCGTCAAGACGAGCATGCCGCCGCGCGCGCCATCGTTGCGAACGACACCCACGAACGGCGCGCCCGGCTCGAGCACGACGCGCGGAAGCTGCAAGACCGACGGCTTGGGCTCCTCGGCCGGCGCGGGGCTCTCCGGCGAGGTCGGCGCCGGAGCCGCGTCAGTGGCTTCGGTCGGGGCCACGGCCGGCTCGGCCGCAGCGGCTTCCGTCGGCGCGGTCGCGTCGCCTTCGGCGGTCGCGGCGGGTGTCGCCTCTTCGGACGGCTTGGCCTCTTCGGTGGCCGCAGCGCGGACGATGCGAATGATCTTTCCGCGAGGCGCTTGGCTGTCGGGCGCGGGTTCCGTCACCGCGGCGGCTTCGGTCGCCTCGGGCGCCGGCACCGCGGCGGCTTCGGCAGCCCCCGCCAGACCGACGTCCGGATCGATGGTGCCGGCGAGGATCGACTCGGCGAGCTCTTCGGCGCGACGCGCTTCGTCTTCGACGTCGACGGAGTCCTCGGGAAGAACGAGCTCGAGCTTGTCGAAGATCGCCTTCGCCTTGCCGCTGAGGTCGACCACGATCACGTCGTCGTCGACCTCGAGGATCTTGCCAAAGACCACGTCCGAGACGTTGAAAGCCGGACGCTCGCGCGGAGGACCGCCCGCCGCGTGCTGACCGCCGCCCTTCTTGTGGCGCTTCTTCTTCTTGCCCTCACCCGCCGGACGATCGCCGGCCGGGCGCTCGCCCGCCGGGCGCTCACCCGCGGCCGCGCCTTCCGCACCGCCCTCACCGGGGGTTGCACCGTCGCCGGACGCAACCGCGCCTTCGGCCGGCTTCTTCTTCTTGCGACGACGGCGACGCTTCTTCTTCTCGCCGCCCTCCGCGGGCCCAGCCGCGGCGCCGGGCGTCTCGTCGCCTTCGCCTTCCCCACCGTCATCGTGATCGTCGCCCGATGCGTCGTGCGCGCTCGCGCGGTCCGCCGGCGCGGCCACGTCACCAGCCGGTGCGGCAGCGTCGGGCGCCTTCGCAGTTTCGCTCTTGTTTTCGGGCGCGGTCGGCGACGACGGCGTCTCGGGAAGTTCGGTGCTCATCGGAAAGGGGCGGAGACCATACCCTAGTGTGCGGTGCTTGGGAACGCCGCCCGCCCTCGTTTTTCCGGTCGGCTCAAGCCGACGCGGTCGCGGGCGCGAGGCCCGGGCGGTCCACCCCGCGCGGCGGGAGGACGTCGGCGGCGAGCCCGTGAGCGGCGAGGCGGTTCTGGTAATAGAGGAGGAGCCGCGTGTCCGAGAGGACCACGTTCGCGTCGCGGAGCACGAGGACCTCGCTCGTGTGGTACCCGGCGAAGGCGCGGAGGGCCTCGTCGACCACCTCGCTCGCCTCGGCGTGCTCGAGGCGCGGCGCGAGGACCAAATGGCCGAGGCGCGCGCGCTCGCGAACCCGATCGAGGAGGGCGCCGACCTGAGCGACGAACTCGCCGCGCGGGATCGATACGTCGTCGCGATGACGAAGGAGCGCGAAGACGTCGTTTCGCCCGCCCACCGACTTTCGGAGTTGGTCGAACGCGGCCGTCGCCACGAGATGCGTCGACATGATGACCGTGTCGCGCTTGTAGGCGTCGCAAATCACCGAGCCGAGCTCGCGGGTGTACTGCGCGTCGCGCGCGGCGTCGCGCACCGGAACGTCGCCTTTGGCCCCATAGAGGTAGGTCTTGGGATCGACGTGACGCCCGTGCGCGTCGTAGCTTCGGCCGCGGTCGTCGACGCGATTGCCGAAGCAATCGACCGGCGCGGAGAAGCGGATGATGACGCTCCCGTCGAGACCGAGCAGCTTGTTCATGAAGGCGGCGACGCGGGCGAACCGGGTCGATTCGTCGTCCTCGATGATGTAGCGGTGCTTGCCTTCCTCCTGGAGGAAGTCGTCGATCAGCGTCTCGGCCTCGAGCGTGAGGAGGTAGTTGATCGTGGCCGGCACGAAGAACACGTGCTGCGGACGGCCGCGTTCGGCGGTGCGCGCGAAGGCCTCGATGCCGGTGCCGGCGAGGCCCAGCTTGAGGCGACGCTCCACGCCGCCGGAGCGCGACCGCGTGCCGCCCGGGAAGAAGAGCGAGTGATACCCGCGCTCGATGAGCGTGCACGAGTAGGCCTTGAGCACGTCTTTGTAGAGCGCGAACTTCAAGCGCCGATCGACGCGGTACGCGCCGAGGTTGTGCATGAAGAACGAGAGCACCGGGTTGGTGAAGAGGTTCTTGCCGGCGCCGTACGTCGCGGGCGGGAGATCCGAGCGCTCGAGCGCGAAGCCGAACACGACCGAGTCGAGGTTCGAGAGGTGCGTCGGCACGAACACGATGGTGCCCAGCCCGGCGAGGGTGCGGATCTGCTCGACCGGCCCTTGCACGACGACGCGATCGTCCAGGGAGCCGAGATCGCCGACGTGCGTGAGGTTCTTGAGCGCGTGGCGCGGCTTCAAGAGCGCGCCGATGAGCGGGGCGGCGGCGCGCGACACGGTCTTGTAGACGCGCGGGTCGAAGTTCCCGGCGACGTCCCAGGCGTAGCGACGCGCGAGGGCTTCGATCTTGGCGCGCTGCTCGGTCTCGCTCATGCGCCCGAGGTGACTGGCGAGCGAGCGCCACTCGGCGACCTCGTCGCCGTGCGAGTGCGCGAGCCGACGCATCTCGAGGAACGCGGCCTCGGAGAGCGCCATGAGCGGGTCCTTCACCGACGCGCCCACGCGCGCGACGACCTCGTCGACGATGAGCGGACGCGCGGCGTTGAAGCCGAAGAGCGGGGTCTGCATGGAGCGGGGCTATCTCCTGGTGGGGCTCGTTCTGGGGCGCGGCGGCCCGCGCTCAGTCGCGCGGACGACGACGACGGCGAATCATGAACGCGAGGCCGAAGGCGGTGCCCCAGAAGGCCGCCGCTTGCGAGCCGCGACGCTCGGCGATGCCACACGACTTGGTGTTGCACTCCGGCTTGCACGCGCCTTCGCACGAGCACGAGCCGCCATTGCCACCACCGAGCACGTACGAGCCGTTGACGGGATCGCCGACCGCGACCGGCACGAAGCCGCCGCCGTCGGGCTGAATGACGTTGATGGCGGGGAGGCCACCCTCGAGGAACTGATTGATCGTCGCCGCGTCGGCACCCGCGTCGCTGGGGATGCCGGAGTCGTAGCCGGCGGGCGGCGGCACCGAGCCGTTCCACACGAGGCGATTGCCCGACGCGATCCACCGCGGACCGTAGTTCGCCGAGCGCGGAATGCCGATCGGCGCCGGCGCCTTCGAGCCATCGAGCGGCACCATGTAGAGCTCGCCACCTTGGCGCAGCGTGAACTCGGGACGAATGCAGATGCCGGAGTCGCACGGCGCCTGCGCCGGCTGGGGCGGCGGCGGATCCTTGTGGTGGATGTACGCGACCTGGGTTCCGTCCGGCGAGACCGAGAAGTCGCGGGCGTAGGTGCCGTCGAGCGTGAGGTCGGTGAGGTTGCGCGCCAACGTGCACGTTCCGCCGGCGTTGCGACCGAGAACCAGGAGATTCTCCGGGCCGCCCTTGTACGAGCTCATGTTGGTGAGCACGGAGCCATCACGGAGGAAGTTGAAGAGGAGCGGCATCGCGCCGCTGTTGCACGCCATGTAACGGCTCACCGGCGCGCTCGGCACGTCGGTCGCCACCACGATCTCCCAACCGACCTGCTGATCGTTGTTTTGATCGCTCGTGGCGCGCATCCAGCCGATGTGCGTCTCGTCGAGCCACTGCGGGCGCCGCGGGAAGAACGTGAGCGAGTAGCACTTCGGCGTGCCGTCGGAGCAGAACGTCGCGACCTCGTGGACGTCGCTCCCGTCGACGGCCGTCGTCACGAGGCTGACCTTCCCCGCGCGCTGCTCGACGAACGCGATGCGCCGACCGTCGGGCGAGAACTTGGGCTGGAAGACGGCGTCGCCGCTCTTGCCGTCGAACGAGCGGGCCTCGGACGGCGGGTTTTGGCAGGTGTTGTCCTGCGTCGCGACGACGAGTGAGACGTGCGTGGTCGCCGCGTCCGGACCTCCGTCGGGGAGCGGAAGGAGATTTTGGAACGCGGCGTGCGAGGCCTCGCCGGCCGGCGCTTCCCACCAGTCGAGCGCCTGGTCGGCGAAGATGCCCATGTAGAACATCCCGGCGAACCCGAGCTGGAGCATCTCGGCGCTCGCGTCGGCGTCCGCGCCCGAATCGGCGAGCCCCGCGCCGGCCTCGCCCAAGACGCCTTGCGCGAAGATCGACTGGCGACACGCGACCGCGTGGTCACCCGTGCCGTCCATCGCGACGGTGTGGAGCTCGTAGCCGATGTCTTGGATGCTGGAGCCGCTCACGGTGCGGAGGAAGAAGACCGGCGCGTTGAGCGCCTTGATCGTGACGTCCTTCTTGGCGACGGTCGCGCCCGCGGTCGCGGTCACGGTGAGCGTGTAGTCGCCCGCGACGTCCGGAACGAAGCTGACGAGCTCGTTCGAGCCCTGGATGGACGTGTTGGTGAGCGCGCTGCCTTGCGGCACGGTGGTGAAGGCCCAGCCGAAGATGAGCGGAGTGCCGTCGGACGCCTTGCTCTGCGAGGCCACGAGCTGCGCCGTCTCTCCCACGTAAACGGTCGACGGCGGTACGACGATGTCGATCGTCACGTCGGTCGGCTTGGCGCCGTCCACCGTGGGCGCGCTGCCCTCGGCGACCACCGCTCCGTCGACGTTGGACGGCGTCGGCGACGCGGGGCTCGCGTCGTCACCACCGCAACCGACTGCGCCTGCGCCCACGCCGAACGACACGAGTGCGAGCGACACACCGAGCACACCGAGACGGCTCACGCGACGGCCAAGCATCATCTGCATCCCTTTCCCCGAACCAAGACTCCACAGCGAAGACCGCCCTGCCGGGCGACGACGATGCGAGGTGAGGGAGCGTACTTGAAACGCTCGGGCCGGCCTACCCCCGACGGCGACGTGGGGTGCGCACGGAACGCACCTCGACCGTGGATGCGTCCACGCGGCTCTTTCGACGAACGCGGGTGGAAGCGAGTTATCATCGCCGCACGATGCGCTTCCGCCCTCGCTCTTCGCTGGTCGTCCCCCTTCTCGTGGTCGGCTCCACCATGGCCTGCACGAGCATCCTCGGAGACTTCCAGGTTCTCCCCGCGACGACCCCGACGAACGACAGCGGCACACCGGAGCCCGACGCGGGCACGCCTCCCACCGACAGCGGCGGGCAGCCCGACGTGATCGAAGCCGGCCCGACCGGCCCGCAGTTCGGTGCGACGTGGGTGTCGGCCGGGCAAAATCACACCTGCGCCGTCCGACTCGGCAACGTCTTCTGCTGGGGCAACAACGATCACGGTCAGCTCGGCTCTCCTCCGAACCAGGTCCCGCGCTCGAACAAGCCGCTCAAAATCCCGAACTTCGGGGCCGGCGTCGGCTCCGGCAAGGCGATGGTCAAGGTCTACGCGGGCGGAGCCCACTCCTGCGCGATCGACATCGACGGCTCGCTCTTTTGTTGGGGTGCAAACGATTCGGGTCAGCTGAGGCTGCCCGTGAGCGCGGGGCCGCAGAGCGACCCATTCAAAGTGCCGCTCCCCAACGGAACGGCCGCCGCGTCGGCCACGCTCGGCACGCAACACACCTGCGCGGTGCTCACCAACGGCGACACGGTCTGCTGGGGGTCCAACGTCGACGGGCAAGCGGGGATCAATCCGCCGGGCGGGAGTGGCCAAGGCATCGCCAAGGTCCCCTCGATTCCGCCGACCCTCAACGCATCGGCGGGTGCGGCGCACACGTGCATCGTCACGCCTTCGCCGCCCGGACAACTGTGGTGCTGGGGACGCAACACGATGGGCGAGGTCGGCGGTGGACCGGACGGCGGCATCGCGGCGCCGCTCCAGGTCAACATGCCCGAGACGCCTTTCAAGGTGTCGGCGAAGAGCGACGCGCATACGTGCGTCACCGCTGGGTCGCCGCAGCGCATCTACTGCTTCGGCGACAACTCGATCGGCCAGCTCGGCATCGACGGCGGATCGACCGCCGTGCCGACCCCGATCTTCATGCCCGCCGGCATGCCGCAGCCCGACCTCGTGCTCGTCGGCGGGCGCGTCTCGTGCGCGCGCGGGGCTCCGCCCAGCCTGGCGCTCGGTTGCTGGGGCGGCAACGGACACGGTCAGCTCGGCCTCGGAACCAAGGACGGTGATCGCCACGATCACATCACGGCCGTCACGAACCTTCCGCCGATCAAGGAGCACGACGGCGCGTTCTCGCTCGGCGCCGATCACGTGTGCGCCATCGCCAAGACCAACATCGCCACCGAGCCGGGCCAGGTGTTTTGCTGGGGCTCGGGCGCGTTCGGCAAGCTCGGGGTCGATCTCTCGTTGGTCGACGACTCGCCGACGCCCAAGCCGGTCGTCTCGGACTGACGCGCCCGCGCGCGAGCGCACGAGTCAGCCGCGCAGGCGCTCTTCGACCTCGGTCACGATCATCGTCACGAGCTTCTCGTAGAGGCGCTCGCCTTCGTCGCGTGTGGCGCGCGCCGGCGCGCCCGTGTACGCCTCGCCGAGCCCCATCTCGAGGAAGGTCCGCTGCCCGGCGCGGATACCATCCGAGAGGCTCGTCTCCAAGGTCGGGAGCGACCACGCGACGTCGCGCACGCGCTCTCCCGCCGCCATGGCGAGCGAGGTCTCGTACTCACCCGCGTGACACGCGCCGCTCTTGTACTCGTCGGAGAGCGTCCGTCCCCACCGGCGCGTGAGCGGCGAAGCCACCGACGCCGCGCCCTGGGGCAGATCGACGAGCGCCGCGCGCACCGCCGCGTCGTGATCGGGCTCGAGGTGGTTCGAGACGAAGCAGACGTGCGTGAACCCCTCGCGGAGGAGCGCCGCGCCGATCGACGAGAGCATCGCCGTCAGCACCGACGGAGCGACGCCGACTGCGCCCACGAAGCCGCGCGCGAACTCGGTCACGCCGTACGCCACCGCCGGCGCCACGACCGCGCCGATGCCGTGCGCGCGGAGGACGATCGCCGCACGCCGCGCCGACTCTTCGCCGAGCGTCGTGTCGGTGCCGAGCGGGAGGTGCGGGCCATGCGGCTCGACGCTGCCCACCGGCACGAGCGCCGCGCTCGGTCCATGCGCGAGGAGGTCTCGGAGCTCGCCCGTCGTGAGCCGCCGCAGCTCGACCTCGGCCTCGACGTTCACCGTGGCGGGGGCGACCGAGGTGGGGAGCTCGTCTTTCACGATCCCCCCGCCGGGCGCGCGCGGAGCGCCTTCTTGTCGACCTTGCCGCGATCGTTTTTGGGGAGGTCGGCCACGAACTCCACGATGCGCGGGTACTTGTGCTTCGAGAGGCGACCCTTCACGTGCTCCTTGAGCGCGTCGGCGAGCGCCGCGCGGTCGTGCGACGCGTGCGTCTCGCGCACGATGACGAACGCCTTGGTCTTCACGAGGCCCTCGTCCTCGACGCCCACCACCGCGACCTGCGCGACGGCTTCGTGGCCGAGCAAGCACTCCTCGACCTCGAGGGGCGCGACCCACAGGCCGCTCACTTTGATGAGGTCGTCGGCTCTACCTGCAAAATACAAGTATCCGCGATCGTCGATCGAGAAGAGGTCGCCGGTGCGGCACCACTCGCCGAAGAAGGTGCGGAAGCTCTTGTCGCGATCGAGCCAGTAGCCCATCGAGGCGCTGTCGCCGCGCACCCAGAGGACGCCGATTTCGCCGGGCGCGCACGGCGTCGCGCCCGGGCCCACGGCGTCTTCGGGAAGCACACGCAGCTCGTAGCCTTCGACGGGGCGACCGAGCGAGCCCGGCACGACCTCGCCGGGGCGGTTCGATGCGTAGATGTGGAACATCTCGGCGGAGCCGATGCCGTCGTAGACCTCGCTCCCGAAGCGCTCCAGCCAGCGTGAGAGGAGCGGCCCGGGGAGCGCCTCGCCCGCCGAGAGCGAGAAGCGGACGCTGGCGAGATCGAGCCCCGCTTCGCCGCGCGCGCGGGCCGCGGCGTCGAACTCGAGCAGCTTCCCGAGCATGGTCGGCACGTTGGTGACGACGGTGGGCTTGTACATCCGCATCGCCGCGACGAGCGACTCCGGCGTCGGACGCTCGCTGAAGAGACCGGCCGTGGCGCCGACCGCGAAAGGGAACATGAGGTTCGTGCCGGTCGCGTACCCGAAGAAGAGGCGCGGCACGCTCACCGTCACGTCGCTCTGGCGATAGCCGACGGTGCGCTTCGCGTAGACCTCGGTGTTGTAGGCAAAGTCTCGATGCGCGTGGACGTTGGCCTTGGGCTCGCCGGTGGAGCCGCTCGTGAAGAGCCAGATCGCCGGCTCGTCGCGATGCACGACCGGAGTGCGTGCGGGCGCGAGCGGCTCGGCCTTCGCGAGCGCCGGCGCGAGGGCGCCGAAGCGCGGCGCGTCGGGGACGCTCACCGCGCCCTCGCAATCGCCGCCCGTCGGGACGTCCGCGACGACGAGCACGGTCCGCACCTCTTCGTACGCGGCGGGCTCGGCCGCGAACGCCTGCGCGAGCGGCTCAGCGACCTTCGGCACGGTGACGATCGCGGTCGCGCGCGTGTAGCGGACGAGCGTCGCGAGGGACTCGAAAGGAGCGTCGGGATTGCCCATCGCGACGACGGCGCCACGCGCGAGCGTCCCGAAGAAGACCCACGCGAACGCGGGCGTGTCGGGAAGCACGATGAGCACACGCTCGCCACGACGCACGTCGGCGGCCATCAGGAGCCCAGCGAAGCGACGGGTCTGGTCGGCGACCCGCCCGTAGCTGAACCGGCGATCGCCGAAGCGAATCGCGTCTTTGTCGGCGAGCCCCTCGTTCAAGCGGTCGAAGAGGTAGTAGTCGGCGAGGTTGAAGCGCTCGGGGAACGTCGGTCGCATCGCGCTCCGGCGTAGGCCGGCCCGCCGATCGGCGCAACCAGCAGAATGCCTTCACGGAGCTGACCAAGATGTTGGGGCAAAGCGGCCTGGCCCGGCCGCCCCGCCCAAATGTCAGACCGACCGGACGGACGTTTTCTCGGATTTGGGAATTCGCAATGATCTGAAGCCGGTACGAAATTTGAGACGCTAGCGGCGATGCGTTTGAGACTTTCTCCGAGCCAATCCGCTTCTACGTTGCCCGCCACCTGGATCGCGCTTCCGCCAGCGGGCGGCGCGACGGGTGCGGGGGATGTCCGCGAAGGGGTCGTAACGCATGCGTAAGTTCCTGTTCCTGCTCGCCTCTGCCGCCTCGGTTGCGGCCTGTTCCTCCAGCCCGGAGAGCGAGCCTGCGCTCGGATCCAGCCAGCAAGCGATCATCAAAGGAAAGAACTCGACCGTCGACCAGAACGCCGTCGTCCTGCTCGTGCACGTCGACCGCACGCAAGGCGCGTTCGCGTCCTGCACCGGCACGCTCCTCGCGCCGAACCTCCTCCTCACCGCTCGGCACTGCGTCTCGAGCACGACCGAAGAGGCGTTCGGCTGCGACGCCAAGGGCAACCTCCTCGATCCCAGCACTGGCGAGGGCAACCCCAAGCTCACCAACGCGGGCCCCGACCTCACGCCGAGCGGCTTCAACGTCTTCACCGGCACCGACCGCCCCGTGTTCTTCGGCGGCAAGATCGAAGTCGCTGCGAAGGGCAAGAAGGTCTACCACGACGACGCGAAGGTCCTCTGCAGCCACGACCTCGCGCTCATCCTCCTCGATCGCGACATCCCCAACGCGCCCATCATGCCGGTGCGGCTCGACGCCGAGCCCACCGAAGGGGAGACGTTCACCGCCGTCGGCTGGGGCGTGACCCAATCGACGATGTCTCCGTCCAAGCGCCAGCAGCGCTCCGGCATCAAGGTCCTCAAGGTCGGCCCGGTCGAGGGCTCGGTTCGAAAGGGCGAGGAGCCCCTCCCGACCAACGACTTCGAGGTCGGCGAGTCGATCTGCTCGGGCGACAGCGGCGGGCCCGCGATCAGCGAGTCGACCAACGCCGTCATCGGCGTGGTCTCGCGCGGCGGCAACAACAACACGGCCGCCGATCCGAACGATCCGGCGCAGCGCTGCACCGACGACAGCTCGGGCAACGTGCCGATCGTGACGACCAACATCTATACGAAGGTCGCGCCGTTCAAGGACATCATCATGCAGGCCTTCGCCGACTCGGGGCACGAGCCCTGGATCGAGGGTCAGCCCGATCCGCGTCTCGCCAAGCTCGACGACGAGTGCTCGGCCAACGAAGAGTGCCAGTCGAACCTTTGCGTGGCCGGCAAGTGCGTCCAGCCGTGCAAGGCGTCGAGCGATTGCAGCGACGGCAAGGAGTGCGGAACCGTCGACGGCAACAAGATGTGCAAGAACCCGTCCCCCGCCGCCGCGACGTCGTCGTCGGGTGGCGGCTGCGTCGCCGGCGCGGCGGGTCCGACCGGCACCGTGCTCCCGTGGGCGCTCGCCGGCCTGGCGAGCCTCGTGGCGCGCCGCCGACGCCGCGCGAGCTGACCGATTCGAGCGACGATCACCGAGGGCCGCGGCGCCGCGAAAGCAGGCCCCGCGGCCCGCGCCATTTTCGAGGACCGCTCAGACCGCCGTGAGCACGCGCTCGAGCGCGTCGCGAGTCTCCGCGCCGAGGTCCTCCCACGCGACGGCGATTGCCTGCGGATGGCGTGCTCCGCACGGCCGGAAGCGAACGACGCGACCGGCGAGCTCGAACTTGTCGTCTCCGAACGAGAGGCGCACGCGCACGCGCCCACCGACATCGAGGATTGACGGCGTGCGGAGGAGCGCGCCGCCGACGGACACGTTCTCCGTCATCATCAAGAGGTGACCGCGAGAAGACTCCACGCTCGCGATGGCATGCACCGGCACGCGCTCCTCGCCTCGCCGATCGGTGAGCACGCCGCCGGCGTGGGCGACGACCATGCCCCAACGCTCGATCTCCTCACCGGTGAGGATCTCGTCCAAGGCCACGGTCAGATCACCGGTGAACGTCTGGGTGCCCCGCTCCCAGCTTCCGCGCACCTCGCTCATCGCGAGGAGCGCGCGCATGTGCGCCTCCACGTGATCGCGCATGACCGCGAGCAAGTCGGCGGCGCGTACGAGCTCGAGCTCCACCAGCATCTCGGGGAAGCTCAAACGCTCGCTCCGGCAGAGAGCGATCACGAGCTCGATCTCGTGCTCTTGCACGAGACCGACGTCCTCGAGTCGACGCCGCAAGCTCGGGAGACCGAAGCCGCGCGTGACCACCCACGCGACCTCTCCCTCCACGAGGTGAATGACACCGCCGCCATCGGGACCTTCGAGTCGCACCGTGTCGCAAACGCGCGGCGCCGGTCGGGGGAGCTCGCGCTCGACCGCCGAGACCTGAGCTTCTTCGAGCGAAGCCTCGATCTTGGTGGCGCGATACTCGCCGGAGCGGTTCGGCGACGGACGCGGCGGTGGGAACGCGGCGTCGCGGCGAATCAGGTGCTCGCCGGACGCGGTGCGGTTGGGCGGATCGGCGAATGCGCGAAGGGTCTCCTTCGCTCGCGGGCGGGTGGACATCGGGTGGGGCTGGCCTGACGGGCTCTGCGCCAGGGAGCGCGAACCGTCTCTTCGCTATGACGCACGGCCCCTCGAGATGCCCCCTGGTCAGTGCATTTTTCTGCGAGGGTGTACGTGCGCCGGCGCGACTCGCGCAGACATCCGCTCAACGTACGCGCGGCCAATTTCGTCGTCCGCCACGCCGTGACCGCTCGCGCCGTGAGGCTCAGCGGCCCGCGAGGCGCGCAACCGCACGCCACTCTCGCTCGCGGAGCGAGCTCTCCGGAAAGCCGCTGTCCACGACGGCTCCGACCCGGTTCCTGCCCGTCTCCTTGGCCATCGCCAGCGCGCGCGCGGCGGTCTCGAACGCCGCGAGCGCGTTGCCGCTGACCATGCCGACCCCGGCCGAGACGGTGACGTGGAACGGCTGCTCGTAGCCGGGAAACGCAGTCGCCTCGACCGCCGCGCGCAAGCGATCGGCGGCGGTCAGCGCGCCGTCGAAGGTGGATCCGCACAGCGCGATGGCGAACGTGTCGCCCTCCCACCGCGCCACCAGATCGACCGCGCGCACGCGCTGCGTGAACACGCGGGCGACGCCGCGAAGAACGGCGTCCGCCGCGTCCGCGCCACGCAGCTCGTTGACGCGCGCGAAGCGGTCGACCCCCACGAGGAGGAGCGCCACCGTGTAGCCGAAGCGCCCGGCCCGTGCGATCTCGAGGTCGAGCGCGCTCATGAACGTGGCGCGATTCAGCGCGCCCGTGAGCCCGTCGGTCGTGCGGAGGCGCTCCGCCTCACCGACGAGCGCCGCGACCCGAACCGCCGGTCCGAGCTCGCGCGCAATCGCCGCGATGAACTCCTCGGCTGGCGCAGCGCCGCGCTCCCGCCCGATCACCAGCGTGCCGATGCGGTCGCTCGCTTCACCGGAGATCCGATCGAGCACGATCGGCAAAACCAGCGGCGCGTCGCTTTCGACCGTCGCAGAGGAGGCGTCCGCAGCACTCTCCACGTCGACCTCGAGCTCACCCGTCACGCCAAGCGCGAGGTGGAACGCAGCGCTCGCCTCCTCGACGCCACCGCGCGCCACGTACAGCGCACGACGAGGCCGCGCCCCGGCCGTTTCGAAGGCGATGAATGTGCAGCGCGAGACCTCGTCCACGAGCGGAGCGAGCGCACGCGCGAGCGCCGACAGACTCTCGATGGCGGCGAGGCGGCGAGCGCGGCGGGCGAGCGCGGCGAGGAGATCGTCGGAGTCGTTCGAGGGGCGCACCACGGACGTCATGCATTCGCGGTGAACGGCACGGGCTGCTCGGACTTTAGCGCCGCGCGCCGCGCCCACATCGTGCGCGCCTAGCCGCGTCGGTCGCTGGTGCAGGCATCGACCTTGCTCGGATCGACCGGCCGCGCATCGACCGCGGACGGATCGATCGCGTCCCACGGGACGTCGACGGCGAGGACTGCGCTCAGCGGACCGCGGTTGCCCGCGAGATCGTAGGGCCGAATCGCGTATCGATAGGACGCACCGCCGAACACACGCGCGTCCTCGAAGCGGCGCGACACACCGCGCACCGATGCGTAGTGGGTCAGGCTCGGAGCGGGTGACGTCTCGGCCTTGCGATCGTCGCCTCCCATCGCCAGCTCCGCGCGCAGCACCTCGTACCCGTAGACCGCCTCGTTGTCGGTGGCCGCCGCCCACGTGAGGAGGACGCGTCCGTCACGCAGCGTCGCCGCGAACGCGGGGCCGGCGTCGGGCCACGACGGCGGCACCCGATCGTCGCTCTCCGGTGCTTGGCCGAGCTTCTTCGGCCAGAGCGTGCAATCGACGCGTCGAAAGCTCTCGTCGAGCGCTTTGCAGACGTTTCCGTAGACGCATCGAACGACGGTGTCCTCGCGACCCGCGCGCCACTTCTTGGGCAAGTCCGGATCCGCGAGGAGAGCCCGCGCCATCCCGACGAGGTCGCCCTTCCCTTCGCGGAGGACCTGCTCGGCGAGCGCGCGCGCGCCGATCTTTCCCGCCGCGACGACCGGCGTCGTGAGGCCCGCGGCACGGAGCGCGGCGCGCACGGCCTCGGGGATCGCCAAGTTCGCGCCGTCCGGGTACGCCGCGCCCGGCATGCAACGGTCTCCCGAGTAGCCGGTGTACGGGTAGAGCGGCTCGCCGGCGATGACGCGCGCGTCCTCGAATTTGCCTCCCGCCGAGAGCGACACGTAGTCGACGCCGGCGCGAGCGAGACGCACCGCGATCGCGGACGCGTCGGGCGTGGAGTAGCCGCCGCGAATGAACTCGTCGCCGACGAAGCGGACGCCGACGGGGAAGTCGGCTCCGACCTCGCGCCGCACGCGCTCGATCACCCGCACCGGAAGGCGCGTGCGGTTGTCGAGGGTCCCGCCGTATTCGTCTCGTCGCGGATTCAGGCGCGAGAGGAACGAGCTCAACGTGTAGGCGTGCGCCATGTGGAGCTCCACGCCGTCGAAGCCGGCCGCACGCGCGCGCACCGCCGCCGCGCCGTAGGCGTCGACGATGGCGTCGATCTCCTCGCGAGACAGCATGTCGACGGTCTGCCGCCAGCCGGAGCGCGAGATCTTCAAGAAGTGGATGATCTGCGGGAAGACCTTGCCGGGGCCGGCGTCGTGACACGCGCGAGCCAAGTCACGAAGCCCAGGGACGTGCTCGTCGGCAGAAATGCGGAGGAGCGGACCGCTCTTCGACGCGTGAACCGCCATCGCCTCGACGACGATGAGGCCAGTCTCTCCTTTGGCGAAGCGGACGTAACGCGCCCGCACGTCGTCGTTGACGAGGCCGTCTTCGCCAGAGAGCCGCGTCACCATCGCCGGCAAGACGACGCGATTGGGCAGCGTGACGCCGGCGACCGTGAGCGGCGTCCAGAGCGGGCTCGTGGCCTGGTCCACGGTCACCGCCAGCTCAAGAGACGAGCTCACCGCCGATGATCAGCTTCTGGATCTCGGTCGTGCCCTCGTAGATGCGAAGCGGTCGGACGTCGCGCAGCAAGTCGCCGACGACGCTGCCCTCGGTCACGCCGAGCCCGCCGTGGAGCTGCACGGCGCGATCGATGATCCGCTGCGCGGCCTCGGTGGCGAACATCTTGGCCATCGCGACCGGCGTCCCGGGGCTCCGGCCAGTGCGCGATTTTGCCGCGACGTCCTTGTCCCAGGCGGCGCGGTAAACGAGGAGCCGCGCGGCGTCGAGGTCGGTCGCCATCTCCGCGAGCGCGGCTTGGGTGAGCTGGAACTCGGCGAGGCGCTTCTTGAACTGGACGCGCCGCGCCACGTGCGCGAGCGATTCGTCGAGCGCGCGACGCGCCATCCCGACGGCCGCTGCCCCCACCGACGTGCGGAATACATCGAGCGTCCCGAGCGCGAGGCGCATCCCGGCGCCGACCTCTCCGATGAGCGCGTGGCTGGCGACGCGGCACCCCTGCATGCGGAGGCGGCCCAGCGGGTGCTCGCCGCCGCCGGTCAGGCCGATGGACTCGAGTGTGAGACCTGGCGCATCGGCCGCGACCGAGAACGCGCTGATGGTCTTCGCGCCCTCGACGTCGCCGACGACGCGAGCGAACACGGTGAAGGAGTGCGCGATGCCGACGTTGGAGATGAAGATTTTCTCGCCATCGAGAACCCAACCGCGCTCGCCGTCGCGTTTCGCGGTGGTCGCGAGCGCCGCCACGTCGCTCCCCGCCTCCGGCTCCGTGAGCGCGAAGGCCATCGTGACCTCGCCGCGCGCGACTCGACCGAGGAGCGCCGCGCCGTCGCGGAAGCCCGGGGTGAGCGCGATCGGGTGCGAGCCAAGGCCTTGCACTGCGAAGATGGCGTCGGCGAGGGGCGAGGCTTGGCCGAGCGCCTCACGGACGAGGCACAGCGAGCGAACGTCGACCGCCCCCGAGGCGCGTGGGAGCACGTAGTCCAGGAGACCGAGCGCCGCGAGGCGGGGGATGACGGACTTCGCGTCGTGGAGCGCCGCATCGTCGACGCGCACCGTCCGCTCGAGGAGCTCGCCGAGCGCGAAGTGCTCGGGCGCGAAGAACATCGGAAGGTCATGCGTCGAGAGCTTCATGATGGGTCCTCGCCGCTCGCTCACTTCGCTTGGAACGGACCGTCGGCGCCGGCGAACACGATGGGCTTCTTCTGGCTCCATGCGTCGTAGGCCGTCCGGAAGTCGGAGTGCTGCATGCAGAGCGCCTGCGCCTGGGCCTCGGCTTCGATCGCCGCCTCGAGCGGCATCGTGTATTCGCTCTCGATCAT
>JBGAJR010000109.1:0-7480 GCA_044224815.1 Polyangiaceae bacterium | reverse complement strand
TCGCAACGGATGAAGGATCTCGCGCTCGCCGGAAAGCTCGGCATGGGCAACGGCGCGATCATGGAGCGAATGAAGCGCCTCCAGGGCAGCGAGATCGAAGCCAAGATGGTCACGCCCGACGTCGCGCAGATGGCCGGCTTGAACCCGAAGGACGCTGTCACGACCGAGACGATCAAGCGCGCCGCGCCGTTCGCGTCGACCGCGCCGCTGCTCCGCCGTGCGCTCGATCGCAAGATGAAGATTGGCCGCGCGCAGCGACACTCGTGCCGTCGTGAGGCGCCCGAGACCGATCACCTCCTCGGCCTCGCCCGCAAGGCACAGAACCTCTTCGGCAAGGTCGATCCGAAGGACGCCGCCGCGCTGAAGGAGCACAAGGCAAAGATCTTCCAGTGGGGTCGCGAGTCGTATTCGGCGAGCGTCTACGCGCACGAGTTCGGTCACTCGGTCGGCCTCCGCCACAACTTCGCGGGCACGTTCGACTCGCTCAACTACGACAACCACTACTGGCAGCTCCGCACGAAGAACGGGACGGTCACGAAGGTGTGCGCGGCAGGAACGCAGGACGGCAACGATTGCGTCGGCCCGCGCTACTCCGACCCGCTCACCGACGACGAGATCAACGGCGGCATCGGCGGCTACGCCACCTCCAGCGTCATGGACTACCCGGGCGACCAGCAGCTCGACATGTTCCTGATCGGCAAGTACGACCGCGCGGCCGTTCGCTTTGGATACGGCGGCACCGTCGACGTGTGGAACAAGCCGGGCGTCAGCGTGAACGCCGACGGCGACAACAAGGCGCTCGCGTTCGCGGAGACCGGCTTCTCGACGTCGCCCGGCCTGTTCGGCGTCATCGACTTCCCGAAGCCCGGCGGCGCAGAGTCGGACTACATCCACTACTCGCAGTACGCGGCGAAGTTCGGGCTGCTCAACGGCTGTCATCCCGACAGCGAGTCGCCGCTCGGCACCACGTGCCAAGGCGCGCCGCTCGACGTCGCCGACTACCGCGACCTCAAAGACTTCGTCGCGGTGCCCGAGTACGCCGCCTTCGCCTCGGTGAAGAACGCGGTCGATCCGCAAGGCCGCGTGCGCCGCGGCTACATGTTCAGCTCCGACGAGTACGCCGACAGCGGCAACGTCCCGTCCTTCGCGTACGACGCAGGCGCCGATCCGTACGAGCAGATCCGATTCCTCGAGAGCGCGTACGAGAACCGCTACATCCTCGACGCCTTCCGCCGGAACCGCACGATGTTCAACTCGTGGGACGTCGTCTCTCGCGTGCAGGCGCACTACCTCGACGCGATTCAGATGATCAGCAAGGCGTTCGCCTTCGCGATGGTGCTCGACGTCGACGACCCGTCGAAGCCGTCACCGCAGCTGCTCGTCGACGGCAACTTCGGTCCTGCCGCAGCCGGCGCGAGCGTCGCCTTCGATCTCTTCGCGCGCATGCTCACGCGGCCGGAGCCCGGCGCGTATTGCTCCACCGGCGACTCGAATTGCCCAGGCATTCAGCCGCCCGGCCTCCTCGACTACATCTGGATGGCGGACGCGTATCCGCTCCCCGCGACCACCGCCTACGGCTTCAACGTCGCGCTCGGCTCGGGTCGCTACATCCACAACGACTTCGATTACAACCAAGGCTACTGGTGGAGCGACTACCAGAAGCAGGTCGGCTCGTTCTACGACAAGACGTGGGCGATCTACTACCTCTCCGAGGCGTTCGACTCCTTCATCTCGAACTCGAAGGAAGACTTCGTCGACGGTCGCTACAAGAACGTCAACTACGCGACGATCTACCCCGAGCAGACGCGCCGTCTCTTCGCCGCGATCATGACGGGTGACATCGAGTCGTTCGCGCCCGAGGCAGACGCGAACGGCACCGGCATCCCGAACGCGAACCTCGTCTACCCGCAGTGGCACAACCTCGACGGCTGGGGCACGCGCACCGCGAAGCCGAAGCTCGTCGATCCGGCGTTCGGTTGGAACGAGCAGCTCTACGCGATGGTGTGGGGAACGATGCTCTTCCCGACGAGCTGGTCGAACGCGTTCATCAACGACTCGCGCATCACCGCGCTCGCGAACGAGCAGCTCTCGTGGCCGGCCGCCGAGACGATCACGTTCGTCGACCCGGTGACGAGCATCACCTACCGCGCACACACGAAGGGCACCGAGAAGATCTTCGGCGTCGACAAGCAGAAGACGGTCGGCGCGCGCATGCTCGACTGGGCGAACAACCTCCTCGAAGAAGCGTACATCTGCGAGGTCGACGCGCAGGGCTACTACGTCCTCAACGCCGACGGCACGCCGAAGCTGAAGCTGAAGGCTGGCCAGCCGCAAGTGAACCCGGATTTCCCGGGCTCGGACGCCGCGCTCAAGCGTTACGTCGCCAACCTCGACGTGATGCGGCAGCTCGTGAGCACGTTCGTGCGCCCGCTGAACGACTCCCTCCCGAGCCCCTGAACCCGCGTGCGCGTCGTGCACGTCGTTGCACGATGATGAGCAACCTCTGAGCGACGCGTTGCACAGCGCGCGCGTCGTGATCGCGTCTTCCGTAGGGAAGATCGCCTTCGCCACGATCGGCATACGACCTGCACCTCGGTCCTCGATATCTCGAAGGAGGAGCTGATGTCGTCGATGACTCGTTCGTGCAAGAAGATGAAGCCGTGGCTCGCCGTGGTCTCTTCGCTCTTCGTCGCGCGTGAGAGCTTTGCAGAGCCAGAGCCGCTCGCGCCGCTTCCAACCGCACCAGCCACGCCATCGCCAGCGGCATCACCCGCGCCTTCGCAGACACCTGCGTCTTCGACCGTGAAGATGACGCTCGAGGCGACCTCGTCGACCCCGCCGAACGCCGATCGCGCCGCCAGCGCCGAGGGAAAGAAGTCCGTCGACGACTCGGTGCTCTTGCACGGCTTCCGCCTCGGCTACGGATACGTGATGAACTACGACGCGCGCGTGCCCGCGTTCGAAGGCAAGAGCCTCAAGGAGCAGACGGGGATGCGCGCCCCAAGCCACTTCCTCCTCGGCTACGAGATCCTCTATCGCGTCGTCAGCCACTCGTGGCTCAACGTCCTCTTGCTCGCGAATGGGATGGTCGCCGGGATCGAGCAGAGCAAGTTCTTGCCGTCGGCGAACTTGCTCATCGGCGCCGAGATCAAGAACTCGTTTCAGATCGGCGTCGGAGCAAACCTCTCACCTCTCAAGGGGAGCGAAGCGCACTTCATCGCCGCGGCAGGGTGGACCCCTCGCGTCGGGAGCATCTACACGCCGTTCCACGTCTTCTTCATCCCCGACGTCGACGGTGTCCACCGGATGGGCGCGACGACGGGCGTGACCTTCTGATTCGACTCACTTTCGTTGGGTTTGCGCATCCGTGACGCGTCATCCCTATAGGTGACATCAAATCGGTCACGGAGGGTTCGGTCGCGAGCCGATCGTGGGTTACGCTTGGCGCGTGATGGACCGTCCTCGCAGTCATCATCGCCGCTCCCCGTTTGTCTCGTGGGCCCGCTGGTCCGCCATCGCCGTCGTTGCGAGCGTGCTCGTCGTCGCCGCGTCGGCATGCGAGGACGCGACGGTTCCGACCATCAGCTTCGAAGCAGGCGTCATCGAGCTTCCCGATTCGGGCGGCACCACCGTGACGCCTCCTTCCGACTCGGGAGCTCCCGACACCGCAGCGCCGCAGGTCGACGCGGACGTCGACTCGGGGGTCGACTCGGGCGCGCCTCCAGCATGTGACGACGGCAAGGTCGATCAGGGCGAGATCTGCGATCCGCTCTCGTCGTGCCCGACGTCGTGCGCGGCCAATGGCTGCCAGCTCCGCACGCTTCAGAACCCCGGAACCTGCAACGCACAGTGCGTGGACGGCGCGATGCAGGTCGCGTGCGTCAACGGCGACGGTTGCTGTCCCGCGGGCGGCGCATGCAACGCGACGAACGACGACGACTGCAAGGCCGTCTGTGGCAACGGCGTCGTCGAGGGAGCCGAGACATGCGATCCGCTCGGCTCGTGTCCTTCGAGCTGCGCGCCGATCGGCTGCCAGCTCCGCACGCTGCAAGGCGGGGGGACCTGCCAGGCGAAGTGCGTGAACGACAAGCTTCAAACGGCGTGCATCAACGCCGACGGCTGCTGCCCCGCGGGCTGTGACGCCAACAACGACAGCGACTGCAAGCCGGGTTGTGGCAACGGCGTCCTCGAGGCGGGAGAGACGTGCGATCCGCTCGCCTCGTGCCCGCAAGCGTGCCCGCAGAACAAGTGCCAGCTGCAAACGTTGCAGAATGCAGGTACCTGCCAGGCGAAGTGCGTCGACAGCGGCCTCCAGGGCTCGTGCGTGAACAACGACTCGTGCTGCCCGCCTGGCTGCAACGCCAACAACGACAACGACTGCAAGCCGAAGTGTGACAACGGCGTGGTCGAGTCCGGCGAGGCGTGCGATCCGCTCACGTCGTGTCCGACGAAGTGCCCGCAGGTCGCGTGTCAGCTCTACACGCTGACGGGCGCAGGCACATGCCAGGCGGCGTGCACGCCGAGCGGCAACCAGACGAAGTGCATCGACGGCGACGGATGCTGCCCCGCGGGCTGCAACTCGCTCAACGACAACGACTGCAAGCCGGTCTGCAACAACGGCATCCTCGAGAAGGGGGAGACGTGCGACCCGATCGCGAAGTGCCCGAAGTGCGGCACCGAGCAGTACACGTGTTACCAGAGCACCGGCAGCGCGGCCACGTGCGACATCCTCTGTCACCAGCCGATCACGAAGTGCGGAGCGAAGGGCGACAACTGCTGCCCGTTCAACGCCGCGACGAACGGCTGCGACTCGACCACCGATGACGAGTGCAACGGTGGCGGCTGGAAGTGGGTGCAGTGGCCTACCGCCGTCGACACGACGAAGGGCTGCGTGAACATCACGATCAACAAGATCGTCGCCGGCGGCTCGTACGACATTACGACCTGCTCGCCGCCGGGCGGTGGTGGGACGGGATCCGGCGACCCGGTCATCACGGCCGTCGTCGACGAGAAGGGCAACCAATACGCGGTCGCGAACGACAACTGCACCGATCCGACGGCGCTGCCGAACCTCGCCGGATCGACCTGCACGAACAAGGCGAACGCCTTGACGATGGCGTGCGCTTCGCCGAGCCCTGGCGGCTTCCGCGCGCAGCCGGGCATCACGGCGTTCCGCGTCACGATCTGCCCCGCGCCAAGCGCGGCGGGCGGCACTGCGGGCACCACGCCGCTCTACATCTGGTTCAACGCCACGCAGCAGCCCTCGCCGAACTAGCGCGCGGAGCTCTTCGCTTCGGAGATGTCTTCCTCGGAGTCGACCTTCACTCCGAGCATGTCGCGCACGAGCGTGACGAGCACCTTCGTCGTGTACGGCTTGGGCAGGAACCGCAGCTCGGACCGGTGGATGCCGAGGCGCAGCATGTCGTCGTCGGTGAACCCGCTCGTGTAGAGGACGAGTGTGTGCTCGTAACGTGCGCGGAGCGCGTCGGCGAGCTGGCGTCCGTTCATGCCGGGGAGCATCACGTCGGTCACGAGCAGATCGAAGGGGGCTTGCCGGCTCTCCGCCTCGGCACGCTCGGCCTCGATTGACCGCGAGCGATCGATCTCGTCGAGCATCGCGATGGCATCTTCGCCGCTCGGCGCGGAGAGCACGCGAAACCCTGCGCGCTCGAGCGTCTTCTGCGCCACACGCCGGACAGCATCTTCGTCCTCGACCACGAGCAGCGTCAGCTCCGCTCGTCGCGGGGACGAGCTTCGCAGAAAGCTCGCCGAGTGCGGCGACTCCGACGACGCGCCGAGCACGGTCGGCGAGGCGCTCTCGCAGGGAATGAAGATGCGAAAGGTCGTCCCGGACGGCTCGTCGTCGATCTTGGACAGCGTCCGCATGCGCGAGGTGACCTCGATGAAGCCGTTCGCGCGCTCGACCACTCCGTGCACGACCGAGAGCCCAAGGCCCGTTCGTCCCGTCGCGATCGAGCCCTTCGTCGTGAAGAACGGCTCGAAGATCTTGGACTGCACGTGCGCGGGCATCCCGCATCCGTCATCCACGACCTCGAGCTCGATGTAGCGACCCGGAGGTCGATCGGGACGACCGAACGTCGCCGGATCGATCTCGACGTCCCGCGTACGAATCGTCAACGACCCGCCGTTGGTCATCGCTTGCCGTGCGTTGAGCGCGAGGTTCGTGAGGACGCTCGACCAGTGCGCGGGATCGAGCCGCACGCGAGCATTCGCGGCGCTGAGCGAGATCTTCAGCGAGATATCATCACCGAGAAGACGCGCGAGCGCGCGATGTGACTCGCTCACGACGTCGTTGAAGTCGACGAGGCGTGGCTCCTGAATGTCGCGCCTGCTGAACGTGAGCAGATCGCGCGTGACGAACGACCCGCGCTCGACCGCATGGCGAATGTCGATGAGGCACTCGCGCGCAGGAGCGTCGAGCGGCATCGACGCGAGCGCCTCGTCGGCGCAGATCGAGATCACCGAGAGGATGTTGTTGAAGTCGTGCGCGACGCCGCTCGCGAGGCGCGCGATCGATTCCATCATCGGAGCGGCCGACGCCGACGACGCAGCGGGCGGCTGGCTTGTGCGCACAGAGGTTCCTCTCGAAGGAACGATCTCGCTCGCGAGCCGACCCTCCTCGTCTTCAGGCTTCGAATGCAAAGGTCCTCAACGCAGCTCCCGTGCGTGCACTCTGGCACCAGAATCGATCGGTGCCGCTCCCATGAACCGTAGCAACACGAAGGACTTCGAGTTTCAGAAATGACTCGATGTGGAAAACCTGTGCGACGAACCACGTGTCGTTATCGTCAGTGAAGATATTTTACAGCGTAAGAGGAATAGCTCATCGCGCACACCGGTGGTGTGATGGTGATGCACGAACGCGACGTCGGTCGCGCTCCCACGAGACTTTTTTTTCGGTCGCGCGGTTGCCCGGGCTCAGGGCTCGGGGCGGCCACCGAAGGTGCGCTGAACCATGTCGATGAGAATGGGCGCCGCTTCCATCGCGCGCGACTCTTCGCCTCGCAAGACGTAGCGCATTGCAACAGCTTCCATCGCCGAGACGAGCGCAAAGACCCGAAGCTCGTCGGGTGGGAGCTCGGTGCGGCCGATCGCGTGCGCTTGCGCGACCCCGTCGTAAACCAGCTTCGCGAAGCGTCCCATCATCTGCTCGTGCGCGGCCTCGAACTCGGGGCCTGCCGAGCGAACGACGCGGAAGATCACGCGCGCGACATGCGGGAAGGCGCCGATGCCGCCGAGAAAGCCCGTCACGCCCATGCGCAGGCGCTCGCCCTGCTTCGACTCGGCGTTCTGCACGGCCATCTCGACCGCCTTGAACGCGCGTCGCGTGGCCTTCTGATGGAAGGTGAGGAGGCAGTCCTTCAGATCGTCGAAGTGCTCGTAGAACGTGCGCCGGCTCATCCCCGCGCGCGTGACGATCGCCTCGACCGTCGCGTCGGCCCATCCCATCTCGGCGAAC
>JBGAJR010000108.1:0-7792 GCA_044224815.1 Polyangiaceae bacterium | reverse complement strand
CGGGTCGCGTGGAGCGCGTCTTCGACGCGGGCCTTCTTCTCCTTCATCTCGGTCTCGGTCGCAGCGCCGACCTTGATGACCGCGACGCCGCCCGCGAGCTTCGCGAGACGCTCCTGGAGCTTCTCCTTGTCGTAGTCGCTCGTGGTGTTCTCGATCTGCTTGCGGATCTCACCGATGCGGGCCTGGATCTTCTCCTTGTCGCCCATGCCGTCGACGAGGGTCGTGTTGTCCTTGTCCATCACGATGCGCTTGGCCTGGCCGAGGTCGCTAATGGTGACGTTCTCGAGCTTGAGGCCGAGCTCCTCCGCGATGACCTGACCGTTGGTGAGGGTCGCGATGTCCTTGAGCATCTCCTTGCGGCGGTCGCCGAAGCCCGGCGCCTTGCACGCCGCGCAGCGGAGCGTGCCGCGGAGCTTGTTGACGACGAGCGTGGCGAGCGCCTCGCCCTCGATGTCCTCGGCGATGATCACGAGCGGACGCTCCTGACGAGCAATCGCCTCGAGCACCGGGAGGAGATCCTTCATGTTCGAGATCTTCTTCTCGCTGATGAGGATGTAGGGGTTCTCGAGAACCGCCTCCATGCGCTCCGGATCCGAGACGAAGTACGGGCTGAGGTAGCCGCGGTCGAACTGCATGCCCTCGACGACCTCGAGCGTGGTCTCCGCGGTGCGGGACTCCTCGACGGTGATGACGCCTTCCTTGCCGACCTTCTCCATCGCCTCGGCGAGCTTGCCGCCGATTTCGGCGTCGCCGTTGGCGCTGATGGTGCCGACCTGAGCGATCTCCTTCGGATCCTTGGTCTGCTTCGCCATGCTCTTGAGGTTGCCGACGAGGACCTCGACGGCCTTGTCGATGCCGCGCTTGATCTCCATCGGGTTGTGACCCGCGGCGACGAGCTTGGAGCCTTCGCGGTAGATCGCCTGCGCGAGGACGGTCGCGGTCGTGGTGCCGTCACCGGCCACGTCGCTGGTCTTCGAGGCGACTTCGCGCACCATCTGGGCGCCCATGTTCTCGAAGCGGTTCTCGAGCTCGATCTCCTTCGCCACGGTGACGCCGTCCTTGGTGACGGTGGGCGAGCCGAACGACTTCTCGATGACGACGTTGCGTCCCTTCGGGCCGAGCGTGACCTTCACGGCGTCGGCGAGCGCGTTGACGCCCGAGAGGATCAGGTTGCGCGCGTTCTCGGTGTAGACGATTTCTTTAGCTGCCATGTGTAACTCCAGAATCTGAAAGTCTTGAATCAAGCCCCCTGAGGAGTTGCCTCGGGAGCTCGAGGGGCGGAGCCCCTCGAAACCTGAGCGGCCGTGCTGACCCGGAGGGGAAGCACCGAGCAATCTCGCCCGCTAGGGCGAGGTTGCGAGATCTGGGGGAGCTCGAAGCTCGCCCTCAGATCAGGCCGCCACTCAGCTCACTTCTCGACGACGCCGAGGAGATCGTCTTCCTTCATGATGAGGTGCTCCTCACCATCGATCTTCACCTCGGTCCCGCTGTACTTGCCGAAGAGGACGCGGTCGCCCGGCTTGACCTCGAGCTTGCGGACGGTGCCGTCCTCGAGGACCTTGCCGCTACCGACGGCGATGACCTCACCCTCGACCGGCTTCTCCTTCGCGGAGTCCGGGATGATGATGCCACCCTTGGACTTCTCCTCTTCCTTGACGCGCTTGAGAATGATGCGGTCCTGCAGCGGACGAATCTTGGCCATGGTCGTGTCTCCTCAGATCGTTTTCTGGGGCCCTCGGCGAGGGCCGAAGGGTGGGGTAAGTGCGTGTCGGAGGCCGGGTTTTGGGCCGTCCAGACGCCGCCTTGGGTCGATTGTTAGCACTCAGGGATAGTGAGTGCTAACGACCGGGGCGCAAGATAGCCCCGGTCGGGGAGGCGTCAAGGGGCGCCGGTCGCGATCGTTGACGTTCGCCTAAATCGTTGATTCGACACGTCATTATCGCCTTCGCGCGACGGACCCGAGCGATGGGTGGCCACCAAGCCCGTTCGTGGCCAGTCGAAAGTCCTTAAGCTCTGAGTAGCATCGTATTGAAATTGCGAGATTTCTGCGCCGTCCGTACAAGTGATCATAGGCCTCGCACTTGGTCCAAGGCCCCGCGGACGAAGCTCGGTTCCCTCTGATCCACGTCCTCGGGACCCGCCGACCTGGCGAGGCGGAGCGACGACCGGCATCCGCCGAGCGCCGCTCGGGCCGGAGGAGGACAGGAAAGATGACCATCGTCGCGTCGGGTTCGGTCGAAGGGTTCTTTCGCGAGATCGTCGAGGATGCCATGAAGAGTCAGGGCATCGACTCCAGTGACGGAGCCACCAGCTACGTCGTCGCCCTGCTGGCCGACTACGCCAAGCCCGACCCGAACGCCGAGGCGGCGCTCGACCGCCCGCTCACCTTGCTCCTCGACGAGGCGCTCCACACGCCCAAGACGTCGGAGCGCTTCGAGCGACTGCGCACGCTCGGCGACGGCGTCCTCTACACGAGCGGCTTCTTCGGCGATCACTTCGAGGCGCGCGGCGTCGACCAGAAGTACGTCGTCGGCATCGGAGTCACTGCCTACAACGCCGCGAGCTCGCTGCTCGGCGTCTCGTCTTCGTTCGCGCCCTCCGCGGTCGGTACCGAGGAGCGTAAGCGCTTCGACGTCTTCGGCGAGCTGGCCGCCAAGTTCGATCGATGGGTGAAGGTGCTCACCGAAGTCTCGGACGCGACGCTGGCGCGTCCGGCCGGCGACTCGCGCGGCCTACTCAAGCTGTACGAGCGTTGGCTCAAGACGGGCAGCTCCAAGCTCGCCGAGGAGCTCTCACAGCACGGCTTCGTGCCCATGCGCGCGTCCAAAGGAGTGCAGTGACGGACGCGAAGAGCGAGCGCTACCTCCGCGGCAACGGGGTCGAGCTCGTACGAGAACGCGAGGTCGCGCGGCGCGTTCAGCGCGCGCTCTCCCGGCTCTACGCGCTCGAGGGTGATGACGACGTGCGCGACTTCATCGAGCCGGCCGGCGCTGGAGAGCGCGAGACGTTGCTCGTTCGTCAGTCGGAGGAGGGCGGGCTCGAGATCGCGCTTCGCCTCGCGCCGCTGACTGACGCGCTCGACGGCTTCTGTCAGCTCATCGAAGGCGTCAGTCACTTCGTCTACGTAGCCCATCGCGCCGAGGTGGAGCGCGAGACCACGCAGCTCGAGCTCGAGATCCAAGCCGAGGTCGACAAGTACGTGGTTCTCGCCGCGGCGATCGAGCGCCTCGACGAAAACAAGAGTGGCGAGCTTCGTCGCCGCCTCTACGACGACGTCGCGTTCGTGCACGGCGCCGAGAGCGAACGCGGCGATCGCTATCGTGTCGCCAACGCGGTCGCCAAGCGCTTCACGCGCCGCATCGAGCGCGAGTTCGTGGCCAAGAACCGCTTCGGTGAGATGCAGGGCGCGCTCCGCGCGTTCTTCCGCATGGGTCAAGCCGACAAGCTTCGAGCGGCCTGACCGAACGCGCCCGCTGAGCGTCACAAGCTCGTCCCAAGACGCGCGCGAGGTGCGCGCTCGTGCGCCGACCAACCCCATGGAAGGCACGGTCGGCTTGCCGTCCGCTGCAGTCTGGCGACCGCACCTGAGGTCTCTTTGATCCAGGCGGGGGTGTGCGAAGTGTGCGGGTCGTGCGTGGGCTCTCGCACGAAAACGTCGCCCAAACGTGCGGAACGACGTCGTGCCGTTAGGATCAATCCTCTCGAGAACTTCGCCCAAAGCGGGGCATGCGCATTGCTCCGCTTCTCGATGCCCGTCGCCTCCGGCGCCCGGTCACCCCAGCAATGCAGCCTTCCCTAAAGCGTCTCGTCGCCAGCGTGGTCTTCGGTGCATGCGGTCTCGCCCCCACGGCGGCGCGGGCGGACAACCCCGTCGCGTTGGCTCTGGATGTGGGGAAGGTGATCGAGTCGAGCTATGCGTGGCTGGAGGGGCGCGGCGCCAAGAAAGAGGTAGTGCCCCCGCGTCCCGCGGACAAGCCCGTGGGCACCGCCACTCTGACCGTGAACGGAAGCGAGCGCCCGGCGACGACGCCGCCGCTTCGCCTCTCCCTCGTCGCGCGCGATTGGGAAGGCGCGTACACCGTGACCGGCGGCACGATGGTCACGGACGAGCTTCGGCTATCGCGCTCGAGCCGCATGGCCGTCGCGCGGGCGCGCCTCGACATGGGGGCGTTCCAACCGTACGTGCACGCCGCGATGGGCGAGTGGCGCTACGACCCGGCGATCCTTCCGCTCCTCCCGGCCAACAAAGAGTACGCGTCGCAGCTCGCGGTGGGCTTCCAGTACCGCGTCGCCAAGCACGCGCGCCTCGCCGTCGAGGCGGACTACACGCTCCTCTGCCGCGAGAGCCGCGAGCCGCAGAACAACCCGTCGCCGAGCGTGTTCGGCAGCTACGCCGTCTTCCGCACCGGCTTCTGAGCGCGCGCCGCACACGCCGTCACTGGCACTCGCCGTTCGAGCAGTTGCCGCCCGAGCCGCATTGATAGTCGGCCGTGCACGGGCTGCCCGAGGCGTTCTTGTGGCAGCTCCCGTCGGTGCAGTGGTTGCCGCTGCCGCATTGGTAGTCGGCCGTGCATGACGTGCCCGTCTCGTTGCCCTGGCAGCAACCGTCGGTGCAGTGGTTGCCGCTGCCGCATTGATAGTCGGCCGTGCACTTGCTGCCGCTGTCGTTCGAGTAGCAGCTGCCGTCGGTGCAATGCTTGCCGCTGCCGCACTGGTAGTCGGCCGTGCAGCTCGCGCCCCCGACGTTGGAGCAGATCGGCGTCGTGTTGCCGGGCTTCTGCTTTGGGCATGTCGCGCCCTTCTGCAACGTACACGCGCTCGGATCCGGCTTGGTCTTCGCGCCGCTCGATTGGCAGTTGGCCATGCAAGACGGATCGGTCGGCGCGCAGCCGGCCATGCAATCGGCGATGCTCGCCGCGGGCCCCGCGCACTTGTCGACGGCGGCCTGATCGGGACACGTGTAGAATGCATCGTTCAGGCAGCAGGTGAACTTGGCGGTGCCCGTGCCGGTCCCCGTGCCCGTGCCCGTCCCCGTCCCCGTGCCCGTGCCGGTCCCAGTGCCCGTGCCCGTGCCCGTGTCCGTCCCGCTGCCCGTGGACGACGAGCAGGCCGCGACGAAGAAAGCCACACCCAAGAGCCCCATGACCTGAGAACGCGCGCTCATTTTCATCACCTCGGCCGCGAAGACGGACGAGCGCGCGCGCAGTCGCAAAGAAAATGAAGGCCGCTACTTTTTGGGGGCCACGCCGCAGAAGGTGTTGAGCGCGTCGACGATCGGCTTCTCGCGTGGCACGACCGCCTCGATCTTCGCGACGCTCGACTGGACCTTCTTCTGCGCGTCGCTGAGGTCGTGGAACGTCTTGGCCACGATGCCGAGGTTGCGGACCATGTCGTCGACGATGAAGGCGAGCTCGCGATCGGTGACGGTGATCGCGCGGATGTTCTTGGCCACGCGCTCGAAGATCACGCCGTAACCGTCGATGTCCTGCTTCCCCTTTGGCATGCTCTTGAGCTCGGTCGCGACACGCAAGCACGAGCCGCTCGGGTGCAGGCGGCAATGATCGCCGAACCGGTTCATGGCCGCCGTCGACTTGGAGACGGCGCTCGTCGGCTTCGTCGCGTCGGCGGCGTCGGTGAGGTCAGCCACCTGATCGACGCGCGTCGCGAGCTCGCCGAGCCCCGTGGACAGGTCGCGCGAGAACCGACTGTAGTCCGATCCCGCTTGCCGAACCTCCGCGACCTTGAAGGTCGCTCGGTCGAGGTCGTTCGCGACCTTGCTCTCGATTCCCATCGCCTCGCGCACTGCGGCGGCGAGCTTGCGCGGGTCCTTCTCCTTGAAGTCGACCTTCTTCAGCGCTTCGTCGTCCTCGTTGATCTGCTGGATGATCGCCGTGCATTCGCGCTTCTTCGCGAGCCCGCAGCCGAGGGAGGTGACCGACAACAGCGCCAAGAGAACGAGCGGACGAAGGGCCATCGTCGAGGGCGTATCACGCACCGTCCGGCCGCGATTCATTTTCGGCGCTCTGGCCGCCCGTCAGGGGCAGGTCGGGCCCGCGTCGATGGCGTCGACCCCGAAGCAGCGCGCCTCGTCGGTCGCCGAAGCGGCCGGAAGCTCCAAGGCCGACGCGACCGACGCGGGGGCGAACGTCCACCCCGGCGCCGTCGCGCGGACCGGTCGGGTCACGGTCGCGGAGTACGCCTGGCCGCCGGGGCCGAAGATGCAGAGCGCGTAGAGGCCCTTCGACTTGGCAGGCACCTCGACGCAGACCTCGGGCACGTCCACGCGTGCCTTCAGGCAGTGACGGGCTTCGTCGAGCGGAGCCGCGTGGGCCGGCGCGCATGTCCGGGGCGCGCCATCGCCGGCGTCGTCGGCATCCGCGCCGCCATCACTCGGGTCGAGTCCCGTCGAGCCATCGGCGGTCGCACCGGTCCCCGCGTCCTCGGTAGCGTCCGAGGACTTCGCGCTCGTGCAGGCGAGCGCCGGCCAGAGCGCGATCAAAACGGGGAAGATGCACGTTTCGCGACGCATGGTCCGAAGTTACCTCCGTCCGGGCTGGACGGCGAGCGGTCGACGCCCAAGCCCTCTCAGTCGAGCGTCGCGATTTGGACGCGCGGCACTCGGCCTTCGGTCCACGCGAGCACGATACGCTCGGGAGTCCCGCCCGCCGCGATGGCGGGAGAGTCGGCGAGCTTGTCCGGCATCGCCAAGGTCTCGATCGGTCCCCACTCGACGCCCCGGGCTGGGTCGTCCCACGCACGGCGCAGTCGGAGTGCCGAGCCGCCGGTGCCGACCTCGAGCCACGCGAGGATCATCGCGCCCTCGCGGGTCGCGCGGAGCGTGAGGCCCTGCACGCTCGTTCCCGGGCTCGAGAGCGCCGGCGGCGCGTGGACGTCGTCGACGAACGCTCCGCCATGATCGCGCCGCAGCGCGCGGACCACGCCGCCTCCGGGAGCGGCTTCGGTCCACGCAACGACGAGGGCGCCCGCGCTCCCGATCGCGACCTGTATGGCCGAAGCGTCGGTGGCGTCGCCGCTCGCTCCGAGCGAGTCGGTGAGCGACGCGGGCTTCTGCCACGCCGCCGCGGGCTCTCGCGTCGCGAGAAACGGACGGGTGTGCCCGTCGGCGTTCTTCTGAAGCCACGCGCATGCGCCTTCGCCGCGCGGACCGACCGCGGGCTTCGGGCTTCCGCCGCCCTGTCCACCTACGTCGGCGCCCGGCGGAGACAACGTCTCGTCTGCGAGCGCACGCGAGAAGGCACCGCTCTCCCCACGTCGCTCGGAGTACCACGCCATCAAATGATCGCCGGCCTTGGCCTGGTACCACGTGACGAGCACGTCACCACGCGGTGAGCTCGCGGCCTTCGGCGCGTTCACGAAGAAGGCGTCGGGAGAGAGGATGGCGTCGGGATTCGCGGGGCGGACCCATTCGGCGCCGGCCTTTCTCGTCGCCACTTCGAGGCCGTAAATCCCGGGTGAGCGCTCGAGCCATTGGTTCCACAAGAGGATGACCTCACCGAGCGGTGTCGTCGTGAGGAACGGCTCGAAGGCGCGCGGCGCGAACGAATACGCGTCGCTCATCGCGTGGGGGTCGGTCCACGTCCCTGCTTCGTCGCGCTCGCTCACGAAGACACCGGATCCGTTCGAGTCGAGCTCCTCCTTCCAGGCCACGGTGGCGCGTGCGCCCGGACCGGCGGTGATCGCGGGGGTGGTGGAGCTCCCGGGGAGCGACGACGCCGGCTCGCGCGCGACGAACGCGTCGCCGCGCTCCTCGGCCACCGCGAGCTTGGTGCGC
>JBGAJR010000054.1:0-58235 GCA_044224815.1 Polyangiaceae bacterium | reverse complement strand
GCGAGGATCGGCGCAGCGCTGGTCCCGGACGGTACGGCCGACGCGCCGCCGCTCGCATCGCTCGTGCCGAAGGCGCCGCGGAAATAAAAGAACGCGAGCGCTCCGCCGGCGATGAGCATCGCGAGAAAGACGAGGACGAGGCCGACGACGAGCCCGGCCCCCTTCTTCTTTTGCGCCGGCCGCTGCGCCGGGAAGCGCGCCGCGGCATCGGTCGTCCGCATCGGATCGAGCGGCGCGTACGCGCGCGCTGCGGGTGCCGAGATCGGCACGGCGCCGAACCCGGGAGCCTGGTGGGCAGGCGGCGCGCCGCTGGGCCCACGTGCCTCGTAGGCCGCGGGCGGCGCCGATACGATCGCCACGGGCGCCGGGGCGGCGGGCATCACCATCGGCGCCGAACCTTGGTTCGACATCAGAGTCCGATTGAGGCCGCGCCCGGACTCCGGTGACTGATCACCCGCGTTCGGCACCTGACCTTCCTGCAAGAAGGCCGGCCGATCCATCTTCTCGGTGCGCACCGACTCGGGGCCGTATTCCGGGTACGCCGCGAGCGGCATCGTGCCTGGCGCACCGGCGCGCGCCGACGGCGGCGGCGGACCGGGCGGCGCGAACCCCATCGGCGACGTGCCCGGAACGCCTACCGACGGCGCGGCCGCGCTCGGTGCGCGGGCCACGCTCGACTCGATGCGCGTGGGAGGTGCTCCGCCGTCATCCATCGCCCGCGCGCGCGCCTGCGCCATGGCGAGGTCGGCCGGCGACACGCTGGCTGCGGCCGCGGAGGCGTGTCCGTGATTCACGGCGACCTCGCGCTGCACCGCGCGTCGCACCGCGTCGGGCACGACGGCGGTGATACCGGTGGAGTTGAACGCCGCCGGCGCGGGACGCGACACGGCCGGCCCGGCCTCGGCGTAAGCGAGCGCGTCCGCGAGCTCTTGCGCCGTCGCGAAACGCTCGTCCGGCAGAGGACGAAGACAACGCATCACGACGCGCGCCATCGACTCGGAGATCTCGGGACGAATGCCGCGCGGCGAAGGCACCGCACCAGCGAGGATCATGCGGAGCCGCTCGTCGAGCGGCAGCTCCTCGTGTGGCACGCGCCCCGTGAGGAGCTGGAAGAGGATCATGCCGAGCGCGTAGATGTCGGCGCGACCGTCGACGCGCGCCGAGCGCTCCCACTGCTCGGGTGCCATGTACTTCGGCGTGCCGAGCGTCGTGGCGACGTTGGTGAGCGGAACCATCGAGCCCGGGCCGGTTCCGCCGGAGATCTTGGCGAGGCCGAAGTCGAGCACCTTGATGCACGGACGACCGGTCGGCGTGGTCGCGAGGAAGAGGTTCGCCGGCTTCAGATCCCGGTGCACGATGCCCAGGGCGTGCGCCTCAGCGATCGCGTCGCACGCTTGGCGAATCAAGAGAGCCGCCTCGACCTCCGGGATCGGACCGCGAGACTGGAGGAGCTCCGAGAGGTTCTGTCCTTCGAGGAGCTCCATGACGAGGAAGAGCTCACCGGAGGGGAGCTCTCCGAGATCGAGCATGCGGACGGCGTGCTCGCTGCGGAGAGAGAACGTCGCGTGCGCCTCGCGCAAGAATCGCTGCCGCACCTCGTCTTCGCCGAGCGCCCACGGTCGGACGAACTTGAGCGCCACCGGCCGATCGAGCGCGAGGTGCGTCGCAGCAAACACGACGGCCATGCCTCCCTCACCAAGAGGCCGCTCGATCCGATACTTCCCCGCGAGGACGTCGCCGGGCTCGGGAGTGGGCGGTGCCGCAGCCATGCCGTGGGGCTCATCTTCGCACTCCCCTCGGCGGGCGCCCAGCCCGACGACGTCACCCTCGTCGTATGCTGCCACGCGTGGAGCCCGCGCTCGACGAGACCCACACGCCCGCGCCTTGGGTCGCACTCGCCCCGAACGCCGCAGAGGCGTTCAGCGCCCCTTCGGGCCTGCTCCTTCTCTCGAGCGCGGTGGCGGCGACGGTGGTCGCCTCACCGTCCGGGCTCGATCACGAGATACGCGCGGGTATACGAGGAAGCGCGATCGGGAGCGACGCGTTCGGCGACGTCGCGCTCGTCACCGGGTACGTGGCGCCCGTGCTCGTCCCCGTGGCGTTGCTCGGCGCGGGCGCGGCGCGGCGCTCGTCGCAGGAGGGCGCGTCGAAAGATGCCCTCCTCGTTCATGGCTCCGCTGCCGCGCAGGCCGTCGTCGTTACGTTCGGCGCGACGCTCCTTCTCAAGGCGGCGACCGGTCGCCCCTTCCCGCTCCACGGCGCCGATCCGAACGCGCCCGATCGCCTCGAGCATCCCGAGTACGCGCGCGAGTGGCGTCCCTTCTCGCTCCGCGGCAACCTTGCGTGGCCGTCCGGGCATACGTCGGCGATGTTCGCCCTCGCGTCGTCGCTCAGCGCTTCGACGGGGAGCGTTTGGGTGACCGTCGCCGGGTATGGCGCGGCGTCCGCGGTGGGCCTCGGGATGATGGCCGGCGACCGCCACTGGGCGAGCGACGTCCTGGCCGGCGCCCTCCTCGGCCAGGCCGTGGGTGACGCGGTGGGACGCTCGTTCAGACGGCGATTTCTCGGGCCCTCGAGCGAGGTCACTTGGACGCCGTCGGTAACGACCTCCGGCCTAGGGATTTCGGTGGCCGGAACCTGGCGTTAGAGCCGTCGTCACGAGGGGGTGACCATGGACTTGCGACGGGGGGCCCGCGCTGATATCGGTTCGCGCCTCAAACGCCGCGCCAGTCATCTTGCGCCCCCTTTCGTAGGAGTTTCGTCATGAAGAGCCCGCTCAGCACGGTCAAAGAGAAGTTCGGTGACAAGGCCAAGCTCGTCGCCGCCGTCGAGAAGTTCACCAGCGAGGACCTCTGGGTCGGTCGCACCAACAAGGACAAGGGCCTCGCCCACGTGTCCAACGCGAAGCTCCTCCGCCTCCACGCGGTCTTCAGCGCCGTGAAAGAGAAGTTCGGCACGCGCGCCAAGCTCATCGACGCGGTCGTCGAGCTCGAGAAGCGCACCAAGGACGCGGGCTACAAGACCCGTCTCGCCGCGTACCCGGTCCCGCGCCTGTACGACATGTACCGCGCCGCGCAGAAGCGCTCGGGCGCCAAGACCGAGAAGGCTGCGCCGGCCGCCGCCAAGAAAGAGGCGAAGGCCCCGGCCAAGAAGACCGCCGCCAAGAAGACCGCGGCGAAGTCTGCCAAGTGATCCGCTGACGTCGACGTTCGAACACGAACCCTACGCCCAAGGTTGAGGGAATCATCGATGGCCAAGAAGGCAGCCGCCCCCGTCCCTGTCAGTGATGAGACGGGCTTCCCCGTGATGCACGATCTGCTCGTTCCGAAGGCGATGTTCTTCACGAGCGGAGTCGGCGTGCACAAGGATCGCCTCTCCTCGTTCGAGCTCGCCCTCCGCGACGCCGACGTCGAGATCGCGAACCTCGTGACCGTCAGCTCGATCTTCCCGCCCCACTGCAAGGAGATCCCGCGCAAAGAGGGCGTCAAGCTCATCAAGCCCGGCCAGATCGTCCACTGCGTCATGGCGCGTCAGGACACCAACGAGCCGAACCGCCTCATCGCGGCGAGCATCGGCCTCGCGCGTCCCACCGACCCGTCCAAGTACGGCTACCTCTCGGAGCACCACTCCTACGGCGAGACGGCCAAGAAGGCCGGCGACTACGCCGAGGATCTCGCCGCGACCATGCTCGCCACCACGCTCGGCATCGAGTTCGATCCCGACAAGGCGTGGAACGAGCGCGAGCAGGTCTTCAAGATGGAGAAGACCATCCTGAAGACGCGCAACATCGTCCAGAGCGCCGAGGGCGATCCCCGCGGCATCTGGTCGACGGTCATCGCGATGGGCGTCTTCATCTTCTGATCGAAGACGCGGTCGTCGAACGACGCGACGCCCTCCGCACCCGCGGTCGGCGTCGCAGTCGTTTTGTGGTCACGTCGAGTCGGCGACGACGTCGAGCAGCGCACCGATGAACGCCTCGAACGGCTCGCCGGTGGGTGTCCCGTCTGCGTCGTGCGCGACCGAGAACACGAGGCCCGCGTGCGCGCCATCGCACGCGAGGAGGGCGGTCGCTTCGTCGTCGCGCACGCGAGCGAACGCGAGGGCGCGGTCGAACGTGACCGCCAGCGGTGCGAGTGCGCGCACGTCACGATGCGCAGGCCAGAAGCGCGCCGTCTCGGACACGATCTCGGTCGGCGCGAGGATCGACGACGCCGGCTCGGTCCGAAAGGAAAGCGCGCCGTGGGTGAGGAGGAATCGGCGCACCGACGCGGGAACACGCAGGGCGGTAGCCACCTCGAGGCGAACCAGATCCTCTTCCGTCACTCGTGCGACGACGGATGCAGCGCCGCTCGCGAGCGCCGCGCGAACGCGTGCGTCGAATGCGTCTGGCGTCGGCGCCGCGCCGGGCAGGGTCGGCAGCGCGCCGTGCTCCGCCCGCGCCGCCGCCGCCGACTCCTTGCTCACGACGCCCTTGGCCTCGAGGGCTGCGAGGAGCGGGTTCATCGCGCGCCGCTTGATGGCCGCGACGTCGGGCGTCTTCTCGGTCGGGCCGGGCTTCGTGCGCTTCGCCATGCTCGGGCGAGAGTAGCTCGCTTCTTCGTGCCATGACCGAGCCGCGCGGCTCGGGCGCGCTCATGCGCCGATATCGACGATCGCCGCCAAAAGTCGCTCGCGGTCGAGCCCGAAGAGATCGCCGTGACGACCGCCAGGCACGGCGATGAAGCGCGCGCCCGGCACCTCCTCGGAGAGCTTCTTCCCCATCCAAAAGGGAACGACCTGATCACGATCGCCGTGGATGACCAGGGTGGGCATTCGGATGTCGTGCGCCTTGGACAACGTATCGAACGCGTCGCGCACCACGAGGCGGGCGGGAAAGATGGGCGCCACGTCGGTCACGACGGCGGGGACGGACGTGAACGGCGCGACGAGGACGAGCGCGCTCGCGCGGCCGCGGTGCGCCATCTCGGCGGCGACACCGCTCCCGAGCGAGTAGCCGAACAAGACCGTGCGCGCCGGATCGACGCCGCGCGCGCGTAGCGCCTCGAGCGCGGCCTCCGCGTCGGCGTAGAGCCCCTCTTCCGACGGGTCACCCGACGCGGCGGACACTCCGTAGCCGCGGTATTCGACGAGCAGAGCGCCCAGACCGCGCGCGCGGAGCGCGTCGCCGAGCCACGTCGAGTGCGTCATCGCCTCGGCGTTCCCGTGAAAGACGACGACCGTGCGCGCGCGAGCGTCGGGCGGGGGCAAGAAGAGCATGTTGACGGGCACGCCGCCTTCGGCCGTGGCGCGCACGACCTCGAAGTGCCTCGGCGGCGTGACCGCCGCGACGCGGTGCCGCGGAAAGAGGAAGAAGCGCGCGACCGCTCGCAGCCCGAGCCCGGTCACGGCCGTCACCGCGAGCGCGACCGCCGCCGTGCGTCCGATGCGTCGCGCCCGAGCGCCGAGAGAGAGAGGCGCCGACGAAGGCGGCAAGGCGACGGTGGCGTTATGCTCGCTCTCTCGCATCGTGTACGCCAAGCTTGCCGCAATCGTCGACGCCGTGCACGCCATCTCGATGGTGGTGTGGGTGCTGGGCGTGCCGCTCCTCTTCATCCACCGCTGGCCACGCGCCACACGCGCGTACGCCGTTTATTCAGTGACGTTCGCGATCCTCTCCGAGGGATCGCAGGCGCTCGGGGGTGAGTGCTTCCTGACCTCGATTTCGCGCTGGCTGTGGCAACACCAAACCACCGAGATCCGATCGCTACCCGACGAGTGGTTCACGGTGCGCCTCGCCAAGCTCGTGTTCGGCTTCATTCCGACCCACCATGCGATCGCCGACGCGTCCAAGGCGCTGATCGTGCTGATCGGCGTGGGCGTGCTCTTCACGATGGCGCGGGAGCGTGCTCGGCGACGCCGCGCACGCGCCGCGAAGTAGCGCGCGAGCCTCCCGCTCAGCGCGCGGCGCGCCGCTCGAGCCCCTCGGGCTCGACGCCGAGCTCACCCGCGCCTCCGCGGCGACGACGGAGCGGTCGCCCTACCTCGCGAGCGACTTCGCGCCGGAGATCGTGGCACGCACGCTCGATCGCGTCGGCCACCGGATCCTCCACCGCGACCGCGTCGAAGCGTCGGCCGTCGCGCAGGACCACCACGACGCTCGAGGCCCGGCGCGCATCGACGGTCGCGGCGCCCGCGGGAACCTGCACGACGACGCCAAGGATGACGTCGCTCAGCCACCCGAACGACTCCTCCACGATGCGCGTCGCCAGCCCTCGTCGCGCCGGCGAGACCTCACCGGCGATGCCCTGCACTTCGATCTGCATGCCCGAGGGATCGATCACCTCGCGCCAAAGGGCCAAATTTCGGGGTGACTCGCCCCCGCGGCGCCCCCCCAACGCGCGGTTAATGCCACACTCCGGCAACTCGCCCGCGCACGGTTTCTGTGCGAAGAATCGCGCAGTCGCGGGGGGCGCACGGGCGCGCCGGGCGGCGTTGGAGAACGAGCGATGCGATCCTTCGGCGTGAGCGTGCTTGGGTGTGCGGCGGTCCTCGCAGTGCTGGCGCCGGGATGCAGCGCCTCTCGATCGAGCGACGGCGGCGAAGACGACGAGACGACGCTGAGCGCGCTCGTCAACGCCGCGGCCTCCCCCACCACCTTCACGACGCCGCTCCCCATTCCGTCCGAGCTCAAGCCCGTGACGCGCGACGGCGCGAACGTGTCTTACGTGCTCACCGCCGAGCCGGGTGGCACGCACTACTACGACGCTCGCAACTACGCGACGACCTACGCGTACAGCGGCGGCATCCCCACCGAGATCCGCGACGCGGGCGGCGCGCTCGTGAAGCGCGCCGGCGAAAACGGCGTGGTGCTCGGCCCGGTGATTCGCTTCCGCCGAGGGGATCACGTCTCGCTCGACTTCCGCGCCAACCTCGACAAGCCCACCAACGTGCACTGGCACGGGCTCGACGTTCCGTCCGAGGTCGACGTCATGCCGACGCGCGGTGCGTCCGGCGGCGCGAGCACCAAGGTCACGTTCGACGTGAAGAACCAAGCGGCCACGCTCTGGTACCACCCGCACCAGCACGCGGACGAAGGGCGCCAGCACTACGTCGGCCTGAACGGCATGGTGATCATCGACGACGACAACTCCGACGCGCTCGGCGCGGCCGGGCTCCCGCACACCTACGGCGTCGACGACATTCCCCTCACCTTCCAGGACCTCCGCTTCGACGGGAGCGGCAAGCTCCGCTACGTCCAAGACGAAGAGGACCAAGACGGGATGCTCGGCGACCAGATCGTCGTCAACGGAGTCACGCGTCCAGTCATCAACGTGACGAAGAGTTTGGTCCGCTTCCGCGTCCTCAACGCGTCGAACGCGCGCGCCATCAAGATCGGCCTCTCGAACAAGCAGAAGTTCTTCCACGTCGCGTCCGACGGCGGATTCCTCAACGCGCCGCTCCCGGTCTCGTCCGTCTCGCTCGGCCCCTCGGAGCGCGCGGAGATCGTCGTCGACTTCTCCAAGTCGAACACCGGGAAGATCAACCTCGTGAGCTACGGCTTCGCGCCGCTCGAGCCGGAAGACGCGCTCGAACGTCAGGACGGCGACGCCGCGAGCCTCGATTGGCGCAACGGCCGCAAGTACCGGAAGCGCCGCGGCATCACCAAGGAAGACATCGAGCACATTCGCGGAGGCCGGCCGCCGCAAGGCTTCGGCTTCGCCATCGCGCAGATCGCCATCGCGCCGAATCTCCCGCCGGCAGCGCCCCTCCCCCAGAAGCTCAACACGATCCCGCCGCCCGATCCGTCGCGCGCGGTGAACCTCGAGAGCCCGCGCGTCTTCAAGCTCGAAGGGCCGTCGGAAGAGGACCACGAGCACAACCCGCAGGGCGTCGACTTCGCCGCGACGATCAACGGCATCAAGGGCGACCCGGAGCTCGCCCGCGTCGATCAGCGCGTCCGCTCGGGCACCAGCGAGGTGTGGGCGATCACCAACGACGCCGACGACATGATGCATCCGTTCCACGTGCACGGGCGCCAGTTCCGCGTGCTCGAGCGCATCCCGGCTCCTGGCCACCCCGCCATCAGGGTGCCGGTCGAAGAGGGCTACAAGGACACCGTGCAGATCTTCCCGCACGAGACCGTGAAGATCCTCGTCGACTTCGACATCCCGCCGGGAAACTACTTCTTCCACTGCCACGTGCTCGAGCACGTCGACATGGGCATGATGGGCATCTTCGGCGTGGAATGACGAAGCGCGCGCCTCAGAACCCGAGGTAGGCGAGCAGGCTCGACAGATCGTCGTCGGGCAGCACCTCGACCGAGAACGGGGGCATCACGCCGCCGTACTGGAAGAACGGACCGTGTCGCGTCTTCTCCACGAAGACGATCGGCCGTTCGCTCTCCGCGTAAGACGCCACGTGCTCCCTCAGCGTCTCGTCGGGGAGCTTGGGCGCGAGGGGCGCGATGCCGCCTCGCCCGGTGTGGAGCGCACCGTGGCAGATCGCGCATGCGCGCGTATACACCTCCTCGCCGCGCACGGCGTCGTGTCTCCCGTCGGGCAACCGCGCCACGGGCGGCACGGTGAACTGCACCGGATTCACCACCGCGTCGGGCAGCGACGCCAGAAACGTGTAGAGCTCACGTGCCTCCGGCTCGGTGCCGAGCCAAGGCGTGGGCGTGTCCATGAAGAACGAACGGCAGCGATTGATCGCGGTGAGGAGGTCGTCTTCGCGCCCGCCCCAAAAGCTCGTACGGCGCACGACCCCGGCCAGGGTGGCGCCCGAAAGCGTGCGGGTCGAAGCCCCCTCGTCCGTCGCGTGACACGTCGCGCAAGAGAACACGTTGCTCGAAGACGTCGAGATCGACGGATCCGTGAAGACCGCGCGGCCGCGCGCGACCTCCGAGTCCGTGGGCGCATCGTCCGCGCATCCCGCGACGACCGCAGCGGTCGCGAGCAGGGCCGATAAGAAGCGACTCACGTTCATCGCCGCACCACCGCGACCCGGGCCGGCGGGTGCGCAAAGGCGACGGCCTCGCCACGCGGCGACATCGACGCAGCGTCCAAGACGACGAGCGCGCCACCGCCGCGGTCGCGAGCGCACAGGAGAACGACATCGGGCGAATCGAAAGCGACGTCGACGGCGTGCTCGCAGCCGACGAACGGGCCGAACGTGCGCGTCGTCGCGCCGGCGAGGTCGAGGACGCCGACGCGGCCATCGTCGAGCGTGACGTAGGCGACGCGGCCGTCGGAGGAGAATCGAACCGACGTCGGCGTCGCGGTCCACCGCGCATCGCGCGGAGTTTGGACTTCGAGCGACCGCATGTCGACGATGCGTACTTCGCGAGTCTCGGCGCACGCGACCATGACGCGCTCGCCCGTCGTCGCCACGACGGCGGGGCGCGTCCGCGCTCCTCCGGCGCCGACGACCGGCACGCGCGTGACCTTGCGCAGCGCGAGGTCGACGAGCGCAACGGCGTCCTCGCCGGCGCATGCCACCGCCGCGACGTGTCCATCGCCGGGCGAGAGCGCAACCCCGCGAGCGCCGACGCACGTAGGGATCTCGAGCGGATCGGGGGAGTTGCTCGCGGCGAGCGCGCGGGTGGGGACGTCGAGCACGGTGGCGCGCGCGAAGTCGCCACCATCGGGCGGACCGCCGTCGGTGTCGCCCGCGAGATCGTAGTGGGTCACGACGAGCCGCGAGCCGTCGTCGCTGACGGCGAGCGCGCCCGGGTGCGGCCCCACGCGGAGCTCGGCGATGGGTCGAGCGTCGAGCTGTGAGAGCGCGACGATCCACGCCACGCGATCGCGCGAGGCGCGCGCGGCGTGCGGTCCGGGTGCCTCGCCGGCGACGGTGGGGGCGAGGAGGGTGAAAACGACGGGGTCGTCTCCTCGCAGGCCGAGCGCGAGATCCGTCGGCGCGTCGATTCCCACGGGGTCACGCCCCACCGAGCGAGCGTCGACCACTCGACGCGTCTCGAGGTCGACCATCTCGAGTCGGTCGTCATCCGGGAGCGAGACCAACGCGCCGCGCGCTGGCCACACCAGCCGCGGCCGTGTGCTCGCGTACGGCACCCCCGCGTCCGTGCTCGGAGCGGGGCTCGCCGAGTGGCAAGCGACGACCGTGGCCGCGAGCGCGGCGAGGACGCTCTGGCTCCTGCTCATGGTGAAACGGCGAACACGACCTGAGCTGCGTCGAACGGGCCGCCATCCGCATCGACGCGATTGTCTGTCAGGCGCGCGGTGCGAAGGTCGACGGTGAGTGGACCACCATCGGCGACGAGCCTCGCCCAAAGCGCGACGTCGGGCGTGAACGCCGTGCCCGCGGTGAAGAGTCGAAAGGCTCCACGGGTCTTCGGCGTCGAGATCTGGAACAGAAACACGGTCCCCGAAAACGGTGGATTGTGCGCGCGAGCGGCGTGCTCGGGCCCGATGGGCAACGGCGCCCGCGCGAGAAGCGCGCTCGGCTGGGCGCGCACGCGCAGGGCTTGAACTGCACGCCACTCGAAGGACGGCGGCGCTCGACGTGCGAGGACCGCGCTGCCCGCGGGGCTGGAGATGATGGCCGCCTTGGCGCTCCCTTGGATGGGCTTCGCCGAGAGCACCGCGGAGAGCGCCTCGTCGGTGGGCCCGCCTGCGAGCGGCTCGTAGGGGTCGTCCACGACGTGAGGCTCGTACGCGACGCGCGCGAGCCCGGCCGACGCGTCGTCGCCCCCGCCCGCGTCGCTGGATCGCACCTGCGCGTCGTCGCTCGAGCAGGCCCCCGAATACACGAGCGTCCAGCCGATGACGGCGCTCGACAAAAGCCGTCGCACGGCCGAAATGTACAGCAGCCGAGGCGGAGCCGCGGTGCGATCACGCCGCCGCGCTCAATACGTTTCGACGTGGAGGCGACCCGCGCGCCGGAAGCGCGCTTCGATCTCCGACCAAGGCGCGAGCCCCGCGTCGCGGGCGATGTCGGTGAAAGCGGCGCGCACGCCTTCTTCCATCCGCTTGTGTCCGCAGATGAAAATGAACGAGTCGTCGTCGGCGAGGAGCCGCGCCACGGCCTCGTGCGCCAGGCGCATTCGGTCTTGCACGTACTCCTTGGGCCGACCGGGCACCCGCGAGAACGCGAGCTCGACGCGAATGAGGTCGGGCGGCAACTTCATGAGCGGCCCGAAGTAGGGGAGCTCCTCGGGTCGACGGGCGCCGAAGAAGAGGAGGATCTCGCCGCCTTCGTTGCGCCCGAGGCGCCGCCTACGTCGCTCGGTCATCGCGCGCATCGGCGCGGCGCCCGTCCCAGTGCAGATCATGAGGATCTTCGCACCAGGGTGATTCGGCATGAGGAAGCTCGATCCGTATGGGCCGGTGACCTTCACCTGATCGCCCTTCCTGAGATCGCAGAGGTAGTTCGACGCCAAGCCGCGCACCGGACGCCCCTCGTGATCGGTGACGACGCGCTTCACTGTGAGCGACAGGTTGTTGTGCCCCGGACGCTCTCCGTTGCGCGGGCTCGCGACCGAGTAGAGACGAACGAGCGCGCCGCTCTCGCCGGCGGGCACGACGCCGATCGATTGCCCTTCGAGGACCGGGAACGCGGTCTTCCCGAAGTCGAGGACGATGTGCCGGATGTCACTATCAGCGTCCTCGGCCGTCAGCCGATAGGTGCCGACGACCACGCGTCCGCCCTCGGACTCGCTCGCGGTCTCCCGGATGCGCACGACCTCGGGCGGAATCGCCGCCGCACCCTCGGCCTCCGCCGGCGCCTGATCCTCCGGGAGGGTGTCCCACGCGAGCTGCGACTCCACGGGATGGGGATGGACGACGCGACGCCAGCTGTCGATCGCGCCGGTGGGGCACGGCGGCAGACAGTCTCCGCACTCGTTGCAGAGCTCGTGCACCACCGCGTAGTTGCGCCGGTCGTGCTTGATCGCGCCGGTGGGGCACGTCTCTTCGCACGTGTTGCAACGAATGCAGATCTCGGGATCGATGAGGTGCTGCCGCGCGAGCGCCAACGTCACCGGTCCGGACCGCGGCGACTCTTCCATCGCCCCGTCTCCACTGCCTCCGTCGCTCGTCACGCGAACCGGACGTATTCGAAGTTGGCCGGCTGGTTGTTGATCCCGCGCGGCGGGGGCGCGATGAAGCTCGCGTACTTCCCGGGCTCGGCCACGCGCCCCATGAGCGACTGCACGAACGCGTGATCGTCGGCGCTCGGCAGCCACTCGCGAGAGTGGTGCGTCCACGCGGCCTCGGAGAGCACCTGGCCCGTCGGGCTGATGTGCGCCCCGGCGAAGGTGCCGATCTGGCGATGGAAGGCCTTGTGCGGGAGCGTGAGCCGATCGCGGAGACCCGCACGCTCGATGACTTTGTTCCAGCGGTCCACACCCGCTTGGCAGTCCGCGATGTAATCGTCACGGAGCCGCTCGTTGAGCGTCTGGAGGGCGTTGCCGTGCTTCTGCACGAGCGACTCACCCACGAGATCCAAGAGCGGGTACTCGGCGTTCGTGAGGACGTGATCGTCGTTGATCTTCTCCTCTTCGAAGCGACCTTTGAGCCCGAGGCTGTAGAACGTCGCCGCGTTCGACGAGATCTCCGAGCCGTAGAGGTCGAGCGTCACGCTGAAGTGGAAGTTCAGGTAGCGCTGGATGGTCGCGAGGTCGATCGCGCCGAGCGCGCGCACCTTGGCCGGGTCCTCCGTCTTGTGCTCCTTCATCACGTCGCACGTGCGCTGGATGATGCGCCCGATGCCGGACTCGCCCACGAAGAGGTGATGCGCCTCCTCGGTGAGCATGAAGCGCGTGGAGCGCGCCAGCGGATCGAAGCCCGACTCGGCGAGCGCGGCGAGCTGGTACTTGCCGTCGCGGTCGGTGAGGAACGTGAACATGAAGAACGAGAGCCAGTCCGGCGTCTTCTCGTTGAAGGCACCCAGGATGCGCGGCTTGTCGGCGTCGCCGCTGCGGCGCTCGAGCAGGGCCTCGCCCTCTTCACGGCCGTCGCGGCCGAAGTGCGCGTGGAGCAGGTACACCATCGCCCAGAGGTGCCGACCTTCTTCGACGTTCACTTGATAGAGGTTGCGAAGATCGTAGAGCGACGGGCACGTGCGCCCGAGGTGCCTTTGTTGCTCGACGCTCGCCGGCTCGGTGTCGCCCTGGGTCACGATGATGCGTCGAAGCGTGCTGCGGAGCTCGCCGGGGACCTCGTTCCACACCGGTCGCCCCTTGTTGGTACCGAAGGCGATGGTGCGGCCCTCCTCCGGCGGCGTGAGGAAGATGCCCCACCGGTAGTCCGGCATCTTCACGTAGTCGAAGTGCGCCCAGCCCTTGGGGTCGACGCTCACGGCCGTCCGCAAGTAGACGTCGTAGGTCGTGCTCGCCTCGGGCCCCATCTCGCGCCACCAGTCGAGGTATCGCGGCTGCCAATGCTCGAGCGCGCGCTGCAGCTGCTTGTTCTGATCGAGGCCGACGTTGTTGGGGATCTTGGACTGGTAGTCGATGCTCATGGGCTCCGGGCCGCCCAGCAAAGGTCGTGCGAGGCGGCCGGCGGAGGCAATCGCCGGAATTTGCGCCCAAGCCGCGCGCATCGACTGCACCGCGACGCACCGTCTGCACGCGCCGAACGTCGCGGGGCCGCGACGACGCGACGCGTCGCGCGATCAGAAGTAGACGGGGTTCGACATCGCGAACGGCATGCGGCCGGGGTGGAGCGGGGCGAGGTCCTTCCCGGCCGGGCCCTTGGCGTGGAAGACGACCCAGTGCCGCGGGCGCGAAGACGCGGCTTGCACGTCCACCGTAGCCTCGTAGCGGTGCGCGGGCCCGGTCGGGTTCGCCGCAGGCGTGAGCTCGATCGTCTTCTGGGTGACGCCGTCGACGATGACCTCCAAGGTCTTCGCCTCGATGAAGCTCGGCGCCTGCACCACGACCGAGTACGCGCCCGCCGCGCTCTTCTCGCCCGGCCCCTTCCCGTCGGGCCCCGTAACGGTCATCGAGAGCCCGCCGCTCACGACGCCGTTTCCGCTTCGCAGCGCGTCGCGCACGGCCTCGCGCGTGAGCCGCCGCGGATCGTCGTGCCCGAACTTGAAGCACGTGCGGGGGTAGCCCACCGGATTGGTGCGGACCACGTGACTGTCGGAGTTGCCGACCGCGACGACGTTCTTCCCGGAGTTGAGGAGCGCGAACCAGCTCGCCACGGACGCCGTGCGGTTGGTCTCGAAGTCGGAGTCGTTGAACACCTCGATGGCCTCGAAGGCGTCGTTCCACTTGTCGCCTTCACCGGCCGCCTTGGCCTCGTCGAAGAAGGTGGCAGTGAAGAAGCCCTGGAAACCCTTGGCGTGTGGATGGTTCACGATGAGGACCGGCTTCTCCGGAAGATCGTTCACCGTCTTGAAGATCTCCGCCGTCTTCTTCCCGACCCACTCGACGGCGCCTTGATTGGGCGCGTTCGGGTCCGGGATCTTGGGCACCACGCCGAAGTGGCCGATGGTCCAGGTCGAGAGCTCCTCTGACGGCATCCCGAACGCGAAGTCGGTGAGGCCGAGCGACTCGACGATGGGCTGGAAGTCGAGCACGTACTCGTGCTCGCTCGACACCGGGATGTCGAGGCCGTCGGCCACGGCCGCGCGCACCTTGAGCTCCGGCGCGTCGAGCGCGTCGGGCGACATGAGCGAGTGCTCGTGGAAGTCGGCGCACATGATGCCGGTCGAATCGACGGAGTGTGCGAGGACGGCGTCGACGGTCGCGGTCTTGCCGGCTTCCACCACGACCTTCTGGTCCACCATCTCGTATTCGTAGCCGCGCGTGACGACGACGCGATGCTCGCCGGGCGGCAGCGGCAACGTGGCTTCACCGTTGGCCGGGAACACGAGATGGACGCGGCCGTTCGCTTCTTCGGTGATGCCCCACGCGGTCGGAAGCGGCGGGAGCGGCTGGCTAGGGATCACTTGCACTCGCACGGGTAGCGCGCGGTTCGATCCGCTCTCCTTGGCGTGGACCACGAGCGTGCCGCGCGGCGGCATCGTCAAGGTCGCCTCGGCTCCCGCGGGCGGCGGCGCGACGGGATCGATGTGCCCGAAGCCAGTCTTGGCGGCCACGACGCGGCTCTCCGCGTTTGCCGGCACGTGAATGACGAACCGTCCATCCGCGCCCGACTTGGTGCGCGAGAGGACCTTGCCGGCCGGATCGAGCGCGAGCACCCACGCGTCCGCGAGCGCGTCGCCCGTCGACTCGGCGACCTTGCCGACCACTTCACGTTGGCTCGTTTCGCCGTACGCGCGGCGCACGGCGGTGAGCACGCCGTCGAGCTCGGGGCCACCGGGCACGATCTCCACGTAGTCGACGGTTTGCTTGGCGCACGCGTCGACCCCGAAGTTCCCGCCGTTGAAGTACTGGAACGACGACACGTCGAGCCCGCTCTGCATCGGCCGACCGACCATGCGCCACGAGAAGCCCCACCCGCCCGACTCGTAGACGACGAACGGTTGATCACCGGTCGGGCTGTCGTAGCCGCTGTTGGGCGTGAAGAGCTTGCTGCGCGAGTTCTGCAAGAAGCCGTGGAGCTCCTTGGACAGGAAGTCGGTTCGGTCGGGCGAGATGTTGGCGAGCGAGAGGCGGAGCTTCAGCTTCTCCGAGCCCGGCTCGAGCACGTAGTCGATGGCGGCGGGAAAGTTGTATTCATCACGGAACAGCGCGCCGAGCACGTTCAAGAGCGGCACGTTGGCGAGAACCCCCGACGCGCGCACCACGGCGGCTTTGCCGTCCGATCCATCGTTCAGCACCGTGACGTTCTCCGGCGCGAGCGCCTGCTTCGAGAACGAGATGAGGCTCTCTTCGTACTGACTCACGCCACGCGGCCGCCCATCGTCGCCCACCGGCTCGAGCGAGATGATCTCACCGCCGAACGGGAGATACCCATCGGTCACACGGGCCGCCGCGATGTAGACCGCGATGCGATCGTTCGCGAGCACGTAGTCCCCAGCACGGATCTTCGCCTTCGCGTCGGGCGCGCGAACGATCATCGCATCGCCCGTCACTTTGCCCGCGCGCGCTTGACCGGCGGCCTTCGCACCGAACGGGTCGGCGTGACCGTCGACGCTCCCCGTCTCGAAGCGGAACGTGCTCGGGAGCCCCGCCGCCGCGCACGGGTCCGCAGGTGGGCCGCTCTTCTCCGACGAGGAGCACGCGAGCGCGAACACCATGGCGAGGCTCAACTTCGAGCTGGATTTCATGGGAAGAGCGGACCATGGCGCCCCGCCACCCCTCCGTCAATCGAGCCACACCCGCGAGTCGTTAAACACTCCGTTCCACCGGCGCGCCGGTCGCAAGGCGCAACGGTTCGAATGGGGACGAGGGCGAGGCGCGCGTGATAGCTTCGCCGGTCCCATGGCATCGACGTTCACCTGCCGCGACGAGTTCGACTGTTCGGAGCACGCTTTCTGGCACGACTGCACCTTCTCCGAGGACTTCAACAAGCGCCTCTACTTCGACGTGCTCAAGTTCCCCGGGTGGAAGGTCCTCGAGCAAAAAGACGTCGGTGACGGTGTCCTCGTCCGCCGCGTGCACATCGATCCGCCCGTCGCCGGCCTCCCCGGCCCGGTGGCCAAGGCCATCGGTGACAAGTTCAGTTACGTCGAGGAAGGGCGCTTCGACCCCAAGAAGAACCGCTACGAGTTCTCGGTGAAGCCCAGCACCGCCGCGGACAAGTCGAAGACGACCGGCGCCCTCTGGACCGAGCCGCTCGGCGAGAACCGCTGCGTCCGCCACGCCAAGGTCGACGTCGAAGTGAAGATCTTCATGATCGGCGGCATGGTCGAAGAGAAGATCGTCTCCGACCTGAAGAAGTCGTACGAGGCGACCGCGCGCTTCATCGGCCAGTACCTCAAAGAGAAGAAGGCCTGACCGACGCGCTCGATAGCGGCGGAGTCAGCCGCCGCCCACGACGTGACGATACGTGACCAGATCGGCCCCCGGCCGATAGAAGTCACGGAACACGGCGGCGCGCTCGTAGCCGAGCGCGTCGTAGAAGGCGCGCGTCGCGTCGTACGCGGGCGTGCTCTCGGTCTCGACGCGCACCAGCGTTCCCCCGCGCTCGTGGAGATCACGGTCCATCGCGGCGACGAGCGCACGACCGTACCCGCGCCCCTTGTCGCTCCGCCGCACCGCGATCCAATAGAGGTCGTACGTGCTCTCGGTCATCGGCGTCGCGCCGTAACAGATGTAGCCGACGACCTCTCGCGCGGCGTTCTCCGCCACCAAGACGAAGTAGTCCCCGGCGTCGCCGAGCGCGGAGTCGATGAGCTCGAGCGCCACCTCGACCTCGTCGGGGGAAAACTCGGGCGTCGCGGCCAGAATCTCAGACAGGGGCGATCGATCGCCGGGTGCCAGCTTGCGAGTCGTGACGGGGCTCACGAGCCTCCTTCACGCGCCGACGGAGCGCGTAGCGAACGATGAGGCGAACGAGCGCGCCGTATTCGATGCCCACCGCCGCCGCGGCGCGCGCCATGCCGGCGGTCTTCGAGAGATCGCAGTTCGGATTCACGTCGACGACGTAAGGGATGCCGTTTTGCGCGAGGCGAATGTCGACACGCCCGTAATCGCGGAGCCCGACGGCGCGGAAGGCCTCGAGCGCAACGCGCCGAACGCGCGCGGCCGTGGCCGGCGGGAGCGTGGGGTGCAAGACGGGCTGCGTGCCGCGCCACTCCGGAGAGTCCTCGGTCCACTTCGCGTCGTACGACACGATCTTGGGCGCGCCGGGCGGCAAGTCCGAGAAGTCGATTTCGGAGAGCGGGAGGACCCGCGCCGACGGGAAGCCCAACATCGAGACATTGAGCTCGCGGCCGTCGATGAACTCTTCGACGAGGAGCGGCTGGCGAAAATCGCGGAAGAGGCGCTCGGCAACCGCGCGCAAGGCCGGCTCGTCGTGGGCCACGCCCTCCGGAAGGATGCCGACCGAGCCGTCTTCGCGCGTCGGCTTCACGATCACCGGGTACGTGAGGTCACACGGATCGTCGGGGCGCTGCAGCACGGCGGACGCGGGCGTGGGCACGCCGGCCGCGCGGAGGACGGCCTTCACGCGATCCTTGTAGAGTGCACGGCTCAGCACCTCGGCCGAGCTCCCCGTCACCGCGAAGCCGAGGAGCTCCACCACGAGCGGGATGGCGCTCTCGAGCCGCGCGTCGCCGGCCAGCGATTCGCACAGGTTGAACACGCAGTCGGGGCCGGCGGCGATGAGGCGCTCGCGCACGAGGGCGAGATCACCATCGACGGGCACGAGCTCCACCTCGGCCCCGCCTTGCGCGAGCTCACTGGCCACACCGCTGGCCACCGACTCCACGTCGGCTCGCGCCGCCCACCCCGGATCGCCTTCCGGCGACGAGTCCTCGAAGTCGACGTTGTAAAGAACGGCGACCTTCAGCTTCTTTCGTCTGGGTGGTGGCCTTCTCGCTTGGTCGTCAGACATGCGGGCTTCATTCGTCGACGAAGACGGCTACCCTCGCAATCTACAGGGGAGCCGATCCCGGTCAAGGAATGTTCGTCCGCTCGCGAGCGACGACGCGCTGCCCACAGCTTGTCCACAGATGACGACCACCGCACACGTTCCCTCGGCTCCGTCTAGACGCGCGCCCGCGCGTGAGCGACGCCGCGCGAGCCTCGTCGCGCAGGCCTGGCTCGTCTTCCAGAAGGACCTCACGATCGAGCTTCGGACGCGGGAGATCGTCACCACCACCGGCTTCTTCGCGGCGCTCGTCACCATCATCACGAGCGTCGCCTTCTCGACCGGCCCCGAGACCGCCCGCCGCGTGGCCCCCGGCGCGCTCTGGGTCAGCGTCGCGTTCGCGTCGATCCTCGCGCTCGGCCGCACCTGGGGTCGCGAGCGCGACGACGGCGCGCTCCTCGGGCTCCTCGTGTCGCCCATCTCGCGCGGGGCGCTCTTCCTCGGGAAGGCAGCCGGCGTCTTCGCGTTCGTGACCGTCGTCGAGCTCGTCGTCGTTCCCCTGGTCGCCCTCTTCTTCCATTGGGACCTCCTCGAGATCGTCCCTCGCCTCGCCCCGGTCCTCGCGCTCGGCACGCTCGGCGTGGCGGCCAACGGCACGCTGTTCGGCGCCATGACCGTCCGGACGCGCGCGCGCGATCTCCTCCTGGCGACGGTTCTTTTCCCGCTCCTCACCCCGGCGCTCCTCTCGGGCGTCGCCGCCACGCGCGAGCTGGTGGTGGGCGCGTCGTTCGCCGAGCTCGGCGACTACATGATGCTGCTCTTCGCCTTCGACGCGGTGGGCCTCGTGCTCGGCATGCTCATGTTCGGCATGCTCATCGACGACTGACCTCGGATCCGACCGCATGACATTGGACGCCGTCGCGCAGTTCGCGCCCACCCTAGCCACGCCCCTCTTCGCGAAGCACGGCATCGATCGACTGTTCACCGCGCTCGGCATCGGGCCCGACGCCCGGGACCTCTTCGGCGCGCCCGCAAAGGCCCACCACTACGAAGGTGACGTGCACCACGCGAAGGACGTGGTCATCGAGCCGGACGACCTCGGCGTGTACGTCATCGACGGATCCCTCCGCGTCGACGGAACCCTGTCGCTCTCCGGCCACGACGCGTACTCGGTCCTGGTCGTCACGGGCGATCTCGAGGCTGCCAACGTTCTCCAAGAGGAGGACGTGATGCTGATCGTGCTGGGAGAAACGCGGGCGAAGAACCTCGTCTACGTCAGCCCCTCCGACGCCGGCTTCGTCCATTTCGCCAAAGGCCTCGCGGCGCGCGACGTCGTCAGCGCGGGAAGCGACGTCGAGAGCGACTTGCCTCGCTTCGGCGCCAAGCCTGCCGCACGCGTCCGCGCCCGCGACGAATGGTCCGCGAAGATCATGAAGGCAGCCGGATCGAACGGACCCGACGTCGCGTTTCTCCGGCGCGCCCTCACGCGCGGCGACGCGCTCTTCGAGGGCGACGGTGCGCGGGCCAAGGTCCCGAGCAAGGCGGCGCTCGCGAAGATGAGCGTCACGGAGCTCTTGGGCGTGCGCGGCTTCGCGTCGGCGCAGATCGACACCGTGGTGAACCCCAACTACCTGACGAAGGGCGATCCCGCGCAGGGCTTCGACTCGATCGTGCTCATGAACGACACCGTGGTTGAGGCCTTCCCGCCGGCGCTCGCCACGCTCCGATCATTGAAGATTCTCGGCTACTCCGAAGCGGGACCGCTCGCCCGCATGCTCGATTCGCTGGGAACGCTGACTGGTCTTCGTGAGCTCATCGTGGCCGACACGGCGCTCACCGCGCTGCCCGAGGCGATCGGCGCGCTCGCGTCGCTCGAGCACCTCGAGGTGCGCGGCAACGCCAACCTGACGACGCTGCCGGAGTCCGTCGCCGCGCTTCGCGCGCTCCGCTCGATCCACCTGACCGACAACGCGCTCCAGACCCTCCCCGTAGGCCTGGCGGGCTTGCCGCGACTCGAGAAAATCGTCGTCCGAGAGGACGGTCTCGTCTGGCCGCCCGCGCTCGCCAAGGTCCAGGCCGCCGCCCGTCCGCGGTGAGCCGCCGCCGGTACTCCTGCCGACGCCACTGATGCGAATCGCCACCGGCGCCGCGGTTTCCGCTTCGCGCCGTGCGCTCGTTTCGCTATCCGTTGCCGGATGAAACACGCTCGCAAGGCTGGGCTCGCGGTCTCTGGCGCCACGTTGGCGATCCTCTTCTCGGTGGCCCAGGGGTGCTCTTCTTCGGAGAGCTCGCCAGGCGGCACCGGCTCCGACGCGAGCGCATCATCGGACACGGGCAAGACGAGCGAAGGCGGCTCCACCAAAGACGGCCCCGCCGCCGTCGACGATGGAAGCACCGCGAGCGACTGCAAACCGGGCGACGTCTTGTCGTTCACGCCGGTGTGGAAGTCCCCCGCCCCATTCGACCAGAAGAAGTGCACCGACGCGCAGGTCGAGGCGCTCGTGAACTGCCTCTTCGAGGGGCTCCCCGACCAGACGACGTGCGACGCGGTCATGGCCGACGACGCGAACAAGGCGTGCGACGCGTGCCTCTTCACCGAAGACACGTCGGCAGCCTGGGGCCCGGTCATCACCTCCAACGGCACCGGCACCCTCAACACGGGCGGCTGCATCGCCAATGTCCAAGGCGATACGTCCAAGAACGGCTGCGGTGCGAAGTACGCGGCCAACATCGACTGCGGCTACGCCGCGTGCGACTCCAACTGCTCGGGCAACGACGTCACCGACGAGCAGTACAACCAGTGCTTGGACGACGCAGCCGCCGGCAACTGCACGAGCTACGCGACCGCGGCCGCGTGCGCCGACGCCCTCACCGCCGATGGCGGCGCGGCCGACAAGTGCCGCGGCGACGGCGGCTTCACAGCCTCGGCGATCGCGCTCGGCAAGCTCTTCTGCGGCGGCGCCGTCGCGATCGACGGCGGCACCGACGCCGCGAGCGACGCGCCGGTCGACGCGCCGGCCGACGGCGGCTGACCTCGATCAGACGTCGCTGGCGACCGTCGCCGCGAGCGTCCGCGCTTCTTCGATGAGCGCGGACGCCTCGAGCGGCGTTCCCACGACCTCACCGACCGCGTACACGCCGGGCCGAATCCGCGCGCTCGGCGCGACGACGCGAAAGCCCGCGGGCACGTGCTCGAGCGAAGCTCCGGCCTGCGCGGGGAGCTCGTACGCGGGCGCGCGGGGCGCGTCGACGAGGAGCGCGTCCGCCTTGATGGCGCGACCCTCGATCACCGCTTCTTTGACGCGATCGCTCCCCTTCGCGGCGCTGGGCACACCATCCACGACGGTCACTTCGATGGGAGCTCCGAGCGCCGTGACCGCATCGGCGAAGAGGCGCCCGTACGGACCGCCACCCTCGCTCACGGCGACGACGACGCGCTTTCCGATCGCCACTCCACCCGCGAGGAGCCGAAGGGCGGCGCGCGCGCTCATGACGCCGGGCAGATCGTTGCCCTCGAAAGGAAGGACTCCATCGTGCGCTCCTGGCGCGAGCACCAGCGTGCGGGCCTCGACGATCTCGGCGCCGTCGGCGCCGACGATCAGCGCGCCATCTTCGAAAAGCGCGCCCGCGATCGTGGACGCATGCACCGACACGCGGCCCGTCTGGAGCGCCGCGGAGACGCGCGCCTCGATCGCTCCGAACGCCGCGCCACGCGCCGGGCCGAAGGCGACCATCGAGCCGCCGGGCGCGAGCGCGTCGTCGATCACCACCACGTCGCGGCCCGCTTCGGCGAGCGCGGCCGCGGCCAAGAGCCCCGACGGACCGGCGCCGACGACCAGCACGTCGGCGGCGCGGCGGCGCGCGGGACGCGGAGCCTTCGTCGCATCCGGGAGACGCCCCAGCCCCGCGACGCGACGGGCGAAGGCCTGCATCACGTTCTGCACGCCCGGAACGCCCGCAAAGAGCTCGTGATGGTTCATCCCGTCCGGAAAGAACCAGTCGGTCATGCGAAGGAGGTCGAGCTTGCGTGAGCCGAGGGTGTTCTGTGAATGAACCTCGGCGCCCTCGTGCGCCGGAGAGAGGCACGTCATCACGTTGGACTCGCCATCCACGCGCATGAGGCATCCGTCGCACGCGCCGCGCAGGCACGACGGGCCGCGCGGACGATGAAACTTGGGGCTGCGCGCCAGAGCCAGCGCGCCGGATGCGAGAAGCGCGTGGGCGATGGGCTCGCCGCGCTCGGCGACCACCCGCGCGCCGTCGAGGGTCATCTCGACCGGATCTTCGGGCTCACGCAATCGAAAAGGCATCGGTCGTGGTGCTCGTGTCCGTAGCACGCCCGACCGGGAGCGAGGTACACTTTGCGCGCACTCATGCGGCTCGGATTGCTCGGACCGGTCTCGCAGGGGGCGAGCAACGCAGCCTTGGAGGCTGCGGCCGACTTTCTGCTGACCGCACAAGGCGTGACACGCGTCCTCTACTTGGGCGACGACGATGCGCTCGATCGCGTCGTCGAGCGCCGCGCACGCGACATCGTCACCGGTGACCCGAGCGACGACGCCGCGTGGACTCGCGCCGAGCACCTCGTTCGCGACGGCACGCCCGAAGCCATCGACGCGTTCATCGAAGCCGAGCGCCGTCGCCGCAGCCTGCGCGTCTTCGAGAGCCTACCGCGCCCGGCGCTACGCACCGTCGAGATGGTCGGCGATCGCCTGACGGTCCTCATCTTCGACAAGGCGAACCTCGACGAAGAGGACATCTTCCCCGCCGCGCTGCTCGTCTACGGGAAGGGCGAAGGGTGCCTGGCCAAGCGCATAGGCACGCGCTGGTTCTTGTCGCCCGGTCGCCTCGGTCTCGAGGGCGGCGTGTGCGTGCTCGACGAGTCGGGCGAAGAGCTCGTGGCGCACTTCTTCAACCAGAAGGGCTCGCCGGTGCTCTCCGAACGACTCCCCAACGCGGCGGCGGCCAAGCTCAAGGTGCAGGGGGGCGCGTGAGCGCGCGCGCGGTCGCGGTCTACGGCGGGAGCTTCAACCCACCGCACCTCGCGCACCTGCTGGCGGTCACCGTCGTGCTCGCGACGCACGCCGTTGACGAAGTGCTCGTCGTCCCCACGTTCCAGCACCCGTTCGGCAAAGACCTCGCGCCGTTCGACGATCGCGTCCGCATGTGCGAGCTCGCGCTCGGTTGGCTCCCACGCGTCGCCGTCTCGCGCGTCGAAGAAGCGCTCGGCGGCGAAAGCCGCACGCTGCGCACGCTCGAGCACCTCCGCGCAGAGCATCCGGAGTGGAGCATGCGACTCGTGATGGGCGCCGATCTCCTCGTCGAGTCGCCCAAGTGGTTCGGCTTCGAGCGCATCGCCGCGCTCGCGCCGCCGATCGTCCTCGGACGCGCCGGAGTGAGCCATCCCGACGCGCCGCCTCCGGTGCTCCCCGAGATCTCGAGCACCGAGGTCCGCGCCCGCTGCGCGGCGGGTGACTTCGACGCGCTCGCGCCCTTCGTCCCGCGCGACGTGCTCGCGCACATCAAGGCGCGGCGTCTCTACGAATCGGCGTAACCTCCGCGCCCATGACGACGGGCGAGCTCTCGATGAAGGTCGCGTTCTTCGGCGCCGGCAAAGTCGGAGCAGCGCTCTCGGCTGCGGCGCGCGCGCGCGGAGCGACCATCACCATGCGCGCCGCGCGCGAAGGTCTCCCCAGCGAGAGCTTCGACGCGGAGCTTCTCGTCCTCTGCGTGCGCGATCGAGATCTCGGTCCGCTCGCCGAAGCGCTCGTCCGCGAGAAGCTCGTCGGCAGCGACACGGCGTGCGTCCACGTCGCCGGCGCGCTCGACGCGGAGGTCCTCGCGCCCCTCCGCGCGGTCACGCAGGCCGGAGTCGCCCAGATGCACCCGATGATCTCGTTCGCCGACAAGGATCGGCCGCCGCGGCTCGACGGCGGGCACGTGCACGTTCGCGGAGACGCGATCGCCGAGGCGCGCGCCCGCGCGTTCGCAACCGCCATCGGTATGACGCCGCGCACGTTCACGTCGCTCGACACGGTCGGCTATCACGCCGCCGCCGCGTTCGTGGCGAACGGAGCCGCGGTCCTCGCGGCGCTCGGCGCGCGCATCCTCGAGAGCGCGGGAGTGCCGAGCGACGTCGCCCCCAAGATGCTCGGTCCGCTCCTCCAGAGCGTCGCCGACAACGTCGACGCGCTCGGCTTCCCCGGCTGCCTCACCGGCCCGGTCCGTCGCGGCGACGCGAACGCGATCGAGCGGCACCATCGCGTGCTCGCCGACCGCGTGCCCGAGGCACTCCCGCTCTACCTCGCGAGCGCGGCGGGCCAGATTCCGCTCGCGCGCGCGATCGGCGACGCGTCGCCCGAGACCTTCGACGCGCTCGAACGCGCGGTCGATCGTCTACGAAAAGCGTAGGCGAAATCCCCCCGTTAAACCGACGGGAGACACCCTTTGCGAGGGCAGGGACCCTCGATTTTCGCGACCGGCGACGAACCGATCACGCCGAGCCTGTCTCGACGTTGTCTCCCCGGTTTTTGCGGCCGATCGCGCTTGCTGGCAGGCGGATGGATGCTTCAGTGTGGGACCGCTTTGGGGATGGCACGCATTCTTACCATTGGGACCTCCGCCGCGGCCCTCGAGCCCACGGCCGAGCACCTCGAGCCGACGGGCTTTGCGGCCTTCGACGCTCGCCTCGCGGCGAGCCCCGGCCCGATCGTCCTCCAGGTTCCGAACGAGGCAGTGGCCCGCGCCGCCTTCGCGCACGCCGCGCGTCGCCTCCTGCGCGCCGACGTTGCGCTCGTCTCGGTTCCCGAGACGCTTGCCGCGCCGCTCTTCGTGGAAGTCGGGCGGCGGCTCGGCGTTGCCAGTGGCGACTCGGACGCCAAGGCGTTTGCCGAGCGCATTGCTTCGCGCCAGCGGGCGGAGCGGCTTGCGGTCGCCGGCCCGCTCCCAGCGACCGGATCATGGGACGCCGACGTCGCGCGAGAGCTCGCCACGTCCGGCGTTTGGACCTTTTACTACACGACCGACACCGCGGAGCCTGCCGGCTACTCGGACGTCGTCGCCTTGGGCGCACGACTCGACGAAGGCGAGCGTCTCGCTTGGACCGCTGCGGTTGCCGAGGCCTCTCACCTCCTTTTGGGCACGCACGACGTGCTCGACCTCGAGCGACGTGTCCAGTCGCTCCGCCACGCGCCGCCTGCCATGGCGCCGGCCTCGGCGGAAGCGCGAGCCTTCGCCGCACGACTCTCGCTCGCCGCGCGCGCTTGGCCCCTCGACGTCGTCACCGACCTCGGTGGTCTCGGCGCGCTCGAAGAGCTGGTCGCGCGGGGCGATGTCGTCGTCGAGCGAGACGTCGTCCTCGTCCCCGCGCCGATCACCGAAGGAGTGACGCCGGCCGAACGCGAGACCGTCGCCGACGCGCTCCTCACCCGCTTCCCGAACGACGCGTGGGCCATGGCCCGTGCCGCCGTGCTCTTGCTCGATGCTGGCCAGCCATCGCGGGCCGACGCGCTCGTGGGTCAAGCGGCCAAGCGCCTTCACGGTGACGCGCGACGCGAGCTTTCGCGTCCGTGGCTCGCAGCGCTCGACCGGATCGGCGACGAGGCCACACAACGCGCCCTCCTCGTCACGGCAGCAGCGCGCGCGCTCGAAGCCGGTGACTGTGAGGACGCGCTCCGCCTCGCGCGCCGAGCGATGCGCGGCGCGGCGGCGAACCCCGAGCTCTCGCTCCTCGTCGCCAAGGCCGCGTGCGCCGTCGGCGATCTCACTCAAGCCAAGGTCGCGCTCGAAGAGGCGCGTGCGCAAACGACGGGCGACGCGGCGCGCGAGCAGGTCGAGTGCGAGCTCGCTGAAATCGCCTACCTCACGGGCGATCACGAGCAGGCCACGCGCCTGGCGAGCGAGATCGCCTCGCGCACGACGAGCGCGGCGTCGCTCCTCGCGGCCCGCGGCGTCGAAGGCAAGATTCTCCTCGCGCGCGGCTCCTATGCCGAGGCGGAGGCCCGCTTCGCCGAAGACGCGCACGCGGCCGAGCGCGCCGGGCTCGGCACGCCCTCGCGTCGCGCTCGCCTCAACCGCGCGATCGCGCTGATGATGCTCGGTCGCCTCCGCGAAGCGCGCGTGCTCTTCGAGGCCGTGCGCGACGAAGGCACGCGCGAGCACGACGATCAGGCGTGTGCGTACGCGCTCGAGAACCTCGCCGTCCTCGCGGCCCAGGAGCTCGCGCTCGGGACCGCGCTCGGTCATCTCGAGCAAGCGTTCTCCCTCCGCCGTCGCCAAGGCGACCGCGTGCGCATGGTGCGCGTCCTCTCGAACTTGGCGCAGTTCCGCCGCAACCTCGGACTCATCGAGCACGCCGAGCACGCGATCCGATTCGCGCGCCACGTCGGCCCGAGCATTCCGTTCGACGTCGTCGCGCGCCTCGGCCTCCGCGCTGCCCGCCTCTACCTCGACGTGGGCGCGACGGGTCGCGCACACGAAGAGATCCTGCGCGTCCTCCGCGAGGGCGCCATGTCCCGCGACAAGGGCCGCATCCTCGCCGAAGCGCACCGGCTCTCGGCGCGCCTCGCCCTCGAAGACGGCAACTTCGTCCGCGCGCGCGAAGACGCCGACGTCGCTCGCGCGCTCGCGGACGACGCCGAGTCTGAGTGGGAGCAGTCATTCCTGCGCGCGCTCATCGATCGCGCCGAAGGCCGGCTCGACGCCGCCACCGTGCAAGCCGTCGTCGATCGCGCGCGCGGCCTTTCCGACTACGAGTTCTTGTGTGAGTCGCTCCTCCTCGGAGGAGAGGTCGCTTTGGCGGACGGCGATCACGACGCGGCGCGTGCGTTGCTCGACGAGTGCACGCTCCTCCGCGACCGCGTGCTCACGTCGATCGCCACCGAGCACCGCGAGGCCTTCCTCGGACAGCGGCTCTCCCGATCGATGGACGCGCTCGCCGCGAAGATCGCCGATCGCCGCGTCGCGCTCGACGTCGTGGAGGGCAGCCTCCCGCCGGTCACCGTGCGTTCACCCTCCAGCGTTCCGCCGCGTGCCAGCCGCGAGATCATCGGTGAAGATCCCGCCATCCGCGCGCTCCGCGCAGCCATCAAGCGCGTGGCCCGCTCCGATGCGACAGTCCTCATTCGCGGGGAGAGCGGCACCGGCAAGGAGCTCGTCGCCGAGGCCCTGCACCGGTCGAGCGACCGCGCGAACGGTCCGCTCGTCACGGTCAACTGCGCCGCGCTCGTCGAGACGCTCCTTCTGTCCGAGCTCTTCGGGCACGAGAAGGGCGCGTTCACCGGCGCTGCGTCGCGTCGCCGCGGTCGCTTCGAGCTCGCCGAGGGCGGCACGCTCTTCCTCGACGAGATCGGCGACATCTCGCCCCGCACCCAAGTCGCGCTCCTCCGCGTCCTCCAAGAGAAGACGTTCGAACGCGTCGGCGGCACGTCACCCATCCGCGCCAACGTGCGCATCGTCTGCGCGACCCACCGCGATCTCCGCGCGATGGTCGAGCGCGGCGAGTTCCGCGAAGACCTCTACTATCGCCTCCGCGGCATCACCCTCGAGGTCCCCGCGCTTCGCGCGCGCCTCGGCGATCTGCCGGCGATCGCGACGAGCCTCCTCCAGCGAGTGGGGCTCGAACGGAGCGAAGAGCCGAAGTCGCTCACGACGAACGCGATTGAGCTTCTCCAACGCCACCGCTGGCCGGGCAACGTTCGCGAGCTCGAGAACGCGCTCCGCGCAGCGTCGCTCTTCGCAGATGGCGGCACCATCGACGCGCGCGACTTCGTCGAGAACGTCGACGATCTTCGGCCGCTGGCGGCGAGCGCGCCCTCGTTCCTGCCGCCGCCGCCGGCATCGGTCATCCCCCTCTCCCGAGCGACGTTGCCCAGCCTCCCGCCGATCCCGGCTGCGGAAGAATCCGGTGACCTCGACGTCGCGGCGCTCTCCGTCTCGGACGACGAAGAGGGCGGCGTGCTCCCGGCCGGAGAAACCGGAGCCACGGCGGTGGCTTACGCGTGCGTCCGTGGCGGGACGGTTTCCCTCGGGGACCTGAAGCGTCAGATCGAGCGGGACTGCATCGCCCGCGCACTTGCCGAGACCAAGGGGAATATCACCCGGGCCGCGGCGCTTTTGGGGATGAAACGTCCCCGTTTGTCTCAGCTTGTGAAACAATATGGTTTCGCCGTAGTTTCGGAGGGTTCGTGATGAACGCCGTCGCACGCATCGCTTTGGGTCTCGTCGGTCTCGCTTCCATCGTTTGGATCAGCGGGTGCGCGGTCGCGACCGAATCCGACGGCTCCGACGAAGGCTCTTCGTCGAGCGAGCTCACCGCGGGCAGCGAAGCGCCCGCCGAGGGCTCCGGAAACACAAGCTCTGGCGCAACCGTCGTGCGACTCCCCGGCCGGCCCAACACCAAGGCCGCCATCGTCGCGCCGGGCACCGAGAACGCGCAGCCCGGTGATCCGTCGCCCTGGCGTCCCGACCCGAAGCACTGACCGCGACGCCTCGCTCGTTTCGTCCACGCGCGGCTTCGTGACACACTGACCGCGTGGAGGAGCTACGCCCGCAAACCACGCTCTTCTGCGCGGTCCTCGCGCTGACGATCGCGCTCTCCGTGCTGCTCCGCGGCGGACGCCGCACCATTCACTGGCTCTTCGCCGCGTTCGCGGGCGAGGTCGCGCTCTGGTGGGCGAGCCAGTCGTTCTACGGCCTCTTCCAGGCGATGATCTGGGTGCGCGCTACGGGCGTGCTCACGGTCTTTCTGCCGCAGTTCGCCATCCACCTTTTCCAGGCCGTCGTCCCGATCGAGCGCGACCCGGCCAAAAAAGGATTCTTCGCGTCACCGCTCACGCGCTTCGCGACGTTCGCCGCGATCCCGATGTTCGCGCTGGAGGTCTCGCCGTACCACGAGACGCCGGTCGCGCTCGGCCTCATCTACACCTACGTCTTCGGTCTCCTCTGGGCGGCGCTCGTCGTCATGTGGCGACGCGGCCAAAAGAGCCCGTCGCGTGCCGTGCGCGATCGCGTGCGCTTTCTCTTTTGGGTCGGCGCGCTGGCGAACATGTTCACGCTCGCCGACTTCCTCTCGTTCCTCGGCGTGCGGCTCCCACCGATCGGCGCCGTGCTCTCGATCGTGTTCCTCTTCGTGCTCGCCGAGTCGATGGCGCGCCCGCGCCTCGCCGACCTCTACGAAATGGCCGGGCGCCTCCTGGTCGCGACCGCGCTCGCCTTCACGCTCGCCGGCGTCTTCTATGTCTTCGTCACCGTCGTCGGGCGCTTCAACACGATGTACTTGAACGCCGTCCTCGCGGCGCTCGTGTTCCTCATGCTCTTCGAGCCGATGCGCGCCGAGGTGGAGAAGCGCATCCACCAATTCTTCTTCCGAGAACGATTCGCGCTCGAGACCAGCGTCGCTGATCTGCGGCGACGCCTCGCGCATGTCCTCGAGATCGACGAGATGGTAGAGACCATCTTGGGCGGCCTCGAGCAATCGCGTCGCGTCACCTCGTGCGCGATCTATCTGCGCGACCAAGAGGCCAACGGCTTCGATCTTTTGGGCAGCGTCGGTAGCGTCGCGCCCAAGCGCATCGAGAGCCTCACGGCCCGGCCGCTCCTCGATCGTCTTCACGCGAACCTGTCCGTGTCGCTCGAGGAGCTGGCGCGCGAGGCGCGCGAGTCCGACGTCTCGGTCCTCACCGCCGCGGCAAACGCGCTGGGCGAGCTCAAGAGCGCGGTGGTGCTCGCGATTCGCGCCTCCGAGAGCGAGGAGCCCATCGGCCTCATCTGCGTCGCCGACGATCGAGTGCGCGACGCGTTCACTCCAGAAGAGGTCTCGCTCCTCGAAACCCTCGCCGCGCAGATCGGCGTCGCCGTCACCAACAGCCGCCTCTACGCGCGCATGAAGGAGCGCGATCGCTTGGCCGCGCTCGGCGCGATGGCGGCCGGCCTCGCTCACGAGGTCAAGAACCCGCTCGGTGCCATCAAGGGCGCCGCGCAGCTCCTCGAGGGTGCCCCCGCTGGCGATCCGGGTGGCGCCGAGTTCGTCGGGATCATCCTCGAGGAGGTCGACCGCTTGAATCGCGTCGTCGGAAGCTTCCTCGCCTACGCGCGCCCGCACGCCGGCAATCCCGTGCCGCTCGACATCAACGCCGCGGTTCGCCGTACGGTTCAGATCCTGTCGAGCCAGAAGACGGACGACATCGACATCCACATGGATCTCGGCAAGGCGCTGCCGCGCGTGAAGATCGATCCCGAGCAGCTGCGGCAAGTCCTGATGAACCTCGTACAAAACGCCATCCAAGCGATGGACGGGCACGGTCGCGTCACCGTCGGCACGACGGCCCGTCGCGCCTCGCGCGCGACGTGGGCCGCGGGGCGCGAGAGCGAGCGCGGGCCCGCGGCCAAGCCAGACGACGAGGTCGTCGAGATCTCGGTTCGCGATACCGGCCCCGGCATCTCGCAAAAAGTGATGAAGAACCTCTTCGTCCCGTTCTTCACCACGAAAGATCAGGGCACCGGTCTCGGCCTCGCGATCAGTCAGAGCATCGTGCGCAGCGCGGGCGGAGTCATCGACGTACAGAGCCAAGCCGGCGCGGGCACCACGTTCGTGGTGGTGCTCCCCGCAGCGACGGACGTCCTTCCGTCCATCCTCCCGCCCACGTCGTCGCCAAGCATCACCGAGACCCAAGGCTGAGGGCGCGCCACGGGCGACCTCGTCCCACAGGTCGCACGAAGCCGCGAGCAGGCATGTCGATTTGGTGATCGCGGAAGCGCGCTCCCCACCATTGGCCAAAGACGCCGATGCTCTACGTCTTCGATGACTACGTGCTCGATACCCGCCTCTTCGAGCTCCGCTTTCGTGGGGAGGTGAAGCCACTCCAACCGAAGCCCCTCGATTTGCTGCGTTATCTGGTGGAGCACCGCGATCGCGTCGTGCTCAAGAGCGAGCTCTTGGCAACGCTCTGGCCCAACGTCCACGTGTCGGACAACGCGCTCGCACAAGCAGTGGCATGTGTGCGCGAGGCCCTCGCGCACACCCGACGAGCCGCCATCCAGAGCCTGCGCGGACGGGGCTATCGTTTCGCGCTCGACGTCGACGTGTGCGCGCGGAGCGAGCGGACGAGCGACACGGCACCGCGGCCCGCGCGCCCCCGAGTCGTCTATGACGCTTCCGACAAGGTGGGGCTCGCCGAGCGGTTGGCCCCGCTCGTGGCCGGAGGTGCTCGCGTCGTTCGCGCGAGCCCGGACCGTGCGTCGGACCTCGCGCGGTTCGACGTGCTGTCGTCGGCCACGGTCCTCGTGATCGATGAGCTCGAGCGCGCCGACGCGATGACGCTGGCGCTCTTCGCGACGCTCGCACGCATCCACTCGGGCGACGTCACAGTTCTCGGCACCTGCGACTTCACTCGACTCGCCCCAGGCGACGCGTCGCACACGTTCCTCGCGCCACTCTCGGCTCGAGACGACGAAGCGGCGCGCGCGCCCACGCCCGCGGAACGGCGCGAGGCAGACCCCGCGCCTCTCCGCGTGCGATCTGCCTCGTGATGATGCGCGTGGCGCGAGCGCCCGCGCGCGCGGTCAGAAGACGATGCTGATGCCGCCGCAGTTGGTGCGGAGCCAGTCGGTGTTCGCGCACTGGTTCTGCGTGATCTTGTTCGCGATGGGCGGCATGCAGTTGAGGTGTCCGGACACCGGGCACACCACGATGTCCTCGACCTTCACGAGGTGGCGCATTGGGATCTCGACGCCCTGCTTGTCGTACGGAGTCCCGACGACGCGCGCCTGCTGACCGTTCACGAACGCCGAGGAATCCGCCGAGGCGAAGTCGAGCTCGAACCTGCCGTTCGCGGTCTGGATGACCTTGCCGGTCGTCTCGCCGCCGATGGCCATGACGCGCATCAACTTGCCCTCGTACGTCTGCGAGCCCTGCGCGGCGCCGGCGGTAGAGAGCTCCTCCATCAGATCGACGAGCGCGCCGATCGACGTCGAGGTGACGGCGTTGGCGCCGCCGCACGCCGAGCGTTGCTCGACGTAGTGCGTCTCGGTCCCGCTGCGGGTGACGTCGAGCGAGCGCACCGGAGCGTCGGTGGGGCACGCCGTCGGGCGCTTGGCCGTCCGAACCTTCGAGAGCCCCGACTTCGCGCGACGAACCTCGTCGGCCGAGAGCGTGCGCGACACCTTGACCGTCTTCCCGTCGATGCACGCGTCGGCGTCGAACGCGCTCGTCGCGAGGTTCACCGTCCAGTGCCCCGACGGCCGGCAGGAGCCTGGCGGCGGGGGCGGCGTGAAGCCGGTGCTCCGGTACACCGAGAACTCGGTGACGCTGCTCGTCCGAAGCTCGTCATCGGTGTCCCCCTGCGAGAGGTCGTCCGAGACGTCGGCGCCGCTGCAAGCAACGGCCGCGAGCGAGAGTCCGGTGAGCGCGATCCAAGAGCCGAGCTTGATGAACATGGGCGGTTCCCTCCGTCAGTGTCGAGTGGGGAATTAGCGCCCTTTCACCTACACGCCAGTAAAACCCGCCGGTGCACTCGAAGTGCACCCCATATCGGGAGATGCACACGAACAAATCCTTTTATTTTATGCATTTGCACGTTTAGACCGGACGCGCCGCCCGGCCTTCAAATTGCACCCTTGGTCAAACTCTACGCATTCACTGCACCTCAAGGTCCGTTCGGAGGCTCGCATGCGCACCTTCCTCATCGCTCTCGGCTCCGCCCTCCTCCTGTCCATCGTTGCCTGCGGGGACGGCGCGACCGGCTCCCTCGACGCCTTCGACTCACCGAACGGTGCCCTCGACGGCGGCGGTTCCATCCGCCGCGATCCGAGCTCCGGGCCCTCGACGGACGGCGGCGCGGTCGCGCGGACGACGCCCGAGCCGCCCAAGGCGTGTCACGGAAAGACCGACTGCGGCACCGGTGACTGCAACGCGACGACCCACACCTGCACCTGCGGAGGACAGGACGTCTCCGCGGTCCGCGTCCAATCGAACCTGTTCATCGTCCTCGATCGGAGCTGCTCGATGACCGACGCGGTCGGCGGCGGCGAGACCAAATGGACGGCCGCGGTCGCTGCGCTCACGTCGCTCACGACGACCTACGAGAAGGACGTGCGCTTCGGCATGACGCTCTTCCCGGACAAGGTCGGTGACGCGTGCACGCAGGGACAGATCCCGGTCCCCATCGGCCCGAACGGCGCGAAGGCAATCCGACAGAAGCTCACGGTCGCGCTCAACCCGCAGGAGATGCTGTTCCCGTCGGGACCGTGCTCGACCAACATCGACACCGGTGTTCTCCAAGCGAGCACGCAGGAGCCGGCCTTCGCGGACAAGTCGCGACCGTCTTCAGTCGTGCTCGTGACCGACGGCATTCAATCCAACGACTGCGGCGGGGTCGGATCCAACGCCACCACGCTGATGGCGGTCCAATCCCTCGCGGCGCAAGGTGTTGGTACCTTCGTCGTCGGCTTCGGATCGGGAGTGGACGACGCGTTCATGGACCAGCTCGCGCAAGCCGGCGGCCATCCGCGCGTCGGCGCCGCGCACGCGTACTACGACGCCGCCGATCTGCCCTCACTCTCCACCGCGCTCGCGACCATCGGACAGGCGTCGCTCTCTTGCGATCTCAAGCTCGCTGCGCCGCCACCCAACGGAGACCCGAGTCTCCTCTTCGTGTTCTTCGACGGACAGTCGCCTGGCATCGCGCGCGATCCGAGCCACGCGAACGGCTGGGACTACGACGCCGCGACCACGAGCATCCGCTTCTTCGGCGCGACGTGCGCCGCGCTGCGAAGCGGCGCCGTGCAGCGCGAGTCCGTCGTGGTGGGCTGCGGCGCCGGCGGAGTTGCGCCGACGCCGCGTTGATGGGGCACGCCGCGCGCGTCAGTCGTTCTGCATGAGCCCTTGCACGCGGCCGTTCGGCAAGAGCCGGACGCCGCGCGCCGCGGGGACGCGCGGCAGGCCGGGCATCGTCATCATGTCGCCCGTGATGGCCACCAGGAACCCGGCGCCGGCCGACAACCGAATCTCGCGCACGCTGAGCACGAAGCCCTCGGGGCGGCCGAACTTGCGCGGGTCGTCGGAGAGCGAGCTCTGCGTCTTGGCCATGCAGACCGGCAGGTTCCCGCCGCCGGCCGCGACGGCGCGTTCGAGATCGGCCGGCGCCGAGCCGACGAGCTGCACGTCGCTCGCGCCGTAGACCTGCGTCGCGATCGCACGGATCTTTTCGAGCGGCGGCGCGGCGAGATCGTAGAGGTGCTTCGCCGTAGGAGGATGCGCGTCCGTGGCGTCGACCACTTCGGCGACGATGCGCGCGAGGTCGAGCGTGCCGTCGCCACCTTGCCCGAAGCCGGTGTGCGCGGCCGCGCGGCCGCCCTTCGATTCGACGAATCGCACCACCGCGTTGACCTCGTCGTCGGTGTCGACGGGGAATCGATTGATCGCCACCACTACCGGCAAGCCGAAGCTCTCCGCCGTCTCGAGGTGCTTGGCAAGGTGCGGGAATCCGCGCTCGAGCGCGGCGAGGTTCGGCTGCGCGGCCTCTTTGACCGGGACACCGCCGTGCATCTTGAGCGCGCGGAGCGTCGCGACGAGGACGAGCGCGCGCGGCCAGGCGCCGAGGGCACGCGTCTTGATGTCGAGGAACTTCTCGCCGCCGAGATCGAACCCGAACCCGCCCTCGGTGACCACGTAGTCGCCGAGGTTCATCGCGAGCCGCGTCGCGAGCACGCTGTTGCAACCGTGCGCGATGTTGGCGAACGGCCCCGCGTGCACGAACGCCGGACCGCCCTCGGCGGTCTGGACGAGGTTCGGCTTGAGCGCATCGCGGAGGAGGGCCGTCATGGCGCCCGCAGCTCCGATCTCGCCCGCGGTGACGGACGCCCCCGAGTGCGTGGTGCCGACGATGACGCGCGCGAGCCGGGCCTCGAGATCCGCGTAGCTCGTCGCCATGGCGACGATGGCCATGATCTCGCTCGCCGCAGTGATGTCGAAGCGCTCCTCGCGCGGAACACCGTGCGCCTTGCCGCCCAGACCGACGACGCAGCTCCGGAGGAACCGATCGTTCATGTCGAGGGCGCGGCCCCAGGTGACGCGACGCCCGTCGAGCTCCCCTTTTTCGCCGAAGGAGTCGCGAAAGTGGAGGGCATTGTCGACGAGCGCGGAGAGCAGGTTGTGCGCGCTCGTGATGGCGTGCAGATCACCTGTAAAGTGCAAGTTGATGTCGTCGGCCGGAACGAGCGACGCCTTGCCTCCACCGGTGCCGCCGCCCTTCACGCCGAACACCGGGCCGAGCGACGGCTCTCGGAGCGCGAGGACGGCTTTCTTTCCCAGCTTCCGCAGCGCCATCGCGAGCGCGATGGACGTCGTGGTCTTGCCCTCGCCCGCCGGCGTGGGGTTGATGGCGCTGACGAGCACGAGGCGGCCCTTGCCCGTCCCCGGCCGCTCGACGACGTTGAGCGGGACCTTGGCTTTGTCGCGCCCGTAGAGCTCGAGATCGTCCGGGCCGAGGCCGATTTCTGCTGCGACGTCGATGATCGGTCTCACGTGTACCTCGCCTCGAAGAGCTTTCGCACCGCCGGGAAATCGCGCACGAGCGCGAGCGAATGGTCGGCGTGCCCCTTCGCGTAGCCGTTGCCGATCACGAGGTCGACGTCCTTGCCCACGCCTTCGGCGCCGAGCGCCGCCTTGGTGAAGCTCGTCGACATCGCGAAAAAGTAGACGACACCGCGATCGCGCGTCGCGAGGATCGCCGACATCTCCGTGTCGGCCACGTTGACGCAGGAGAACGAGACGTCGACCTCGCGTCCCTCGTTCGCGGCGAGCACCGCGGCGCGAACCGCCACCGGGTCACGTGCGTCGAGCGAGAGCACGGCGTCGGCGATGCCGAGCGCGCGGAGGTCTTCGGCGTAGGGTGCGTGGCTCTCGACCGCGATCACGCGTCCCTTCGGCCCCGCGCGTCGACGCGCCTCGAGCGCGCAGAGGATGCCGCTCTTGCCGCCGCCGCCGAGCACGAGCACCGACGAGCCTTCCTTCACGAGCCGCGCGACCTGGGGAGCGGCGCCCGCGACGTCGAGGATCGCGAGAGCGAGGCGCTCGTTCATGTCTGCCGGCATCTTGGCGAACGAGCCGCTCGCGAAGAGCACGGCCTCGCCGTCGACGTCGAGCTGAGCACTCGCCGGCCGGATGGCCTTGATGCGATCGACCCGGAGCGGCGTCAGCGAGAGCGACACGAGGGTCGCCACGCGGTCGCCCGGCGCGATGCCGGTCGGGTTTGGCGTCGGCGCCTGGAGGACCCGACCGAGGAGCATGCCCCCCGACCCGGTCACCGGATTGTGCTGCTTGCCCCGGGTCCGAATGGTCTCGAGGACGCGCTCCCCTACGTCGCCGCCGGCCTCCTCCATCTGGCGAAAGCTCGCCGCGTCGACGTTCAGGGTCTCGACCGCGAGGAGGATTTCCCCCTCGAACAGCCGGGAAAAGTCGTTGTCGACCCGTGCGGCCGGCTGCGGGAGCGCCCCGCGGGGCTCGAGGGCGCGGTGAACTCCGAAGGGGTCACCGCCGGCCACGACGGGCCTTTGGGGGGAGGAGGTCGAGGTGGGGTGCACGAGGGCCGGATACACCAGAACCGGGCCGGCGCCGAGGCGCTCCGCGTCGCCGACGCCCTCCGCCCAGCCGCGGACCCGCTGGCCGGCGGAATCCCGCGACTTGACCCATTTTGTGGGACCTCGCTACTCTTGGAGTCACCGACCTGGGCCCACACCCCAGCGGTTTCCCTCGTTTGCAGTCTCCGCATGTGAGCGCCCCTTCCTAGAGGACGGGCGCACGGACTGGTCCGCCCCGATGCACGACCCGACAGCCAAGGCGCCTCCTTCTCCGCCCCTGCGCTCGGGTCGTCAGTACGTGCTTCGCTTCATCAGCGGCAAGTACCAGGGCGGCGAGTTTCCGCTGGTGCCGGACAAGACCGTCTTCGTAGGTCGCTCGAGCGATCTCGACATGGTCCTCGTCGAGGACATGGTCAGCCGTAAGCACGCCGGGATCCACGTCCAGGGCGACCAGGTGTGGATCGAGGACCTCGGCTCCACAAACGGAACGTTCGTCAACGGCGAGAAGATCAAGCGCGCGCGCCTCAAGGAAGGCGATCGCGTGCTCATCGGCACGAGCATCCTGAAGCTCGTCGCCACCGACGCGAGCTCGGCGCGCGAGCCCGTCACCGACATGCGACAGGAGCTCGAGAGCGTCGCCGCGCAGCGCCGCACGAGCCAAGCACGCACGATGTCCGGCAGCATCGAGGAGGTCCCGCTCCCCGATCTGTTGCAGCTCTTCGGCACGTCCAAGAAGAGCGGCGTCCTCGTGATCCGCACCGAGGAAGCGACAGGAAAGATCTACCTCAAGAAGGGGAACATCTACTTCGCGAGCATCAACGACATCGATGACATGTCGCCCGTGAAGTCGATCTACCGCCTGCTCACTTGGGAGAAGGGACTCTTCGATCTCGATCCGCCCGACGAGCGCGAGTTCCCCAACGGCTGCGATCTCACGGTGCCCGAGGTCCTCATGGAGGGCCTCCGTCAGCTCGACGAGTTCAACCGCATCCGCGACGGCCTTCCAGCCATGAGCGCGCGCCTCCGCTTGGCGACGCCGCTCGTCGCGCCGCTCCGCAACTTGTCGCCCGAGGAGCTCGATCTCCTGCAGACCGTGATCAACTTCGGTCAGGTCGAGACGGTGATGAACAAGGCGCCCGGCACCGACCTCGAGTGCGCCGAGAAGCTCCTCAAGCTCATCAAGGGCAATTACGTCTCGGTCTAATGGAACCCTGGCGGGTTCCCTCGGCGAGTTGACACTCGCCGAGCCTCCCTCCGCACTCAGGTGCGCTGCACCTTCGCCTCTCGCGCCCCGCGAGGGGGCGCGAGAGTAGGCCTCGACGCTCACCATTGCGTGAAGGCGAGCCAGAGGCGCCTCAGCTATCGCAACTTGGTTGCATGTATCAACGACGCACCTCTCGCAGGCCCCCGTGGCCTGCGAGAGCGAAGGTTCGCAAGAACCTGAGCGCGGGGGAGGCTCGGCGAGTGTCAACTCGCCGAGGGGGCCGAAGGCCCCGCAAGCCCGCAGGCCCCGCACTACAAACGATGAGTGGCCTCGAGGAGCGCCACGGCCGAGGCGATCGCGAGCAACAGGAGAACGAGCACGAGGATGACGATCGTGCGGTTCGATCGCGGCTCGTCGTCCTCTTCCTCCGGCGCGGGAGCAATCGCCATCGGAGGCGCCGACACGAGCGCAGCCTCGGCCGGCGGCGCCGACGCGCGAAACGGATTTTCGTTGGGCGGGAGGGCCAGGGTGGGCTTGAGTCGGGGCGGGGCGGGCGCGGGCGCGGGCGCGGGCGCCTCCGCATGCGGCGAACGCACGAGACCGGGAGCGGTCTTGGTCTGCCCCATCTTCGAGAGCATCAGCGTGGCACCGCCACCGCCGGCGGACGCGCTCGACGTCGCGAGCGCGCGAAGCATTCGCTCCAAGTGACGCGCCGACGGCACGCGGTCCTCGGCTCGCGGCTTGAGGCAGCCGATGACGATCTCGGCCATGCGCTCCGACACCGTCGGTCGAATGGATCGCGGGTTGGGAACGGACGCGCCCAAGATGAGCGGCGCGCGCTCCTTGAGCGGCACGTGCTCGAAGGGCACCTGCCCGGTGAGGAGCTCGTGGAGGATCACGCCCAGCGCGAACACGTCCATGCGCGGGTCGGCGACGGCGCCGGGCTCCCACTGCTCGGGCGGCATGTAGCGCGGGGTCCCCATGAACATGAACGTGCGCGTGTGCTGCGGGCCGCCTCCGTTCGCGGACTCGACCTCCTTCGACAAGCCGAAGTCGAGCACCTTCACCACCGGTCCGAGCGGACCCTGATGGAGGAACAGGTTGTGCGGCTTGAGATCGCGATGAACGATGCCTAGCGCGTGCGCCTCGCCCACGGCATCGCACGCCTGAGCGATCAGCTCCGCGACTTCGTGCTCCGGCAGCGGACCGCGCGCCCGTAGCTCATCGCCGACCGTGCGACCGACGAGACGCTCCATCACGAGGTAGAGCTCACCCGTCGCGAGCTCCCCCACGTCGTGCACTCGAACCGTGTGCGCGCTCTTCAGACGATTGGTGAGGCGCGCCTCGCGCATGAAGCGCTTCCGCGCGTCGTGACTGAGTGCGGCGGGACGGAGAAACTTGATCGCCACCGGCGCATCGAGCGCCACGTGATAGCCGGCCACGACCGTTCCGGCGCCCCCGCGCCCGATCGTCTCTCCGACCACGTAACGCCCCTCGATCCACGCACCAGGCGGGAGCGGAGCGTCGGTGGGATGGCTCGGCACGTTCACGCCCTCCGAGCTGCAAAGCATAGGCCAACAGCAAGTCCTGAGAAGCCCGTGGCGCGTGTGGGCAAGTCATTGCCGCAACCACGCGAGGTTCGTCCGATTCTGCGCGCCACAAAAAGCAGCGAGGCCACGGGGAAAAGCCCCGTGGCCTCACTTTGAATCAACCCGCGTGGCGGATCGTGATCCCGATCAGAGCGGGCCGTAGCCCCACCAGAGCGAGATCTGACGCGCGGTGTCGATGTTGCTGCTGAACGCCTTCAGCTTGGCCGAGAGCGTGGAGCAATCGACACCCGCCTTGCAGACCGGGTTGCCGCTCGCATCACGGACGAAGGTGAGCTCGCCCGTGGGCTCCTTGCCCGAGGTCTGGAACGTCTGCTCGGCGAGTTGGTTCGCGTACTGGAGCATGCGCGCCGCCGGGGTGCGCATGACCGCCGTGTTCTTCGAGTTGACCGTCTCCGTGCCGAAGTTCTTCGCCACGTAGGTGATGCTCGAGAAGGGATCGGTGTACCGGACCTGCTCGCTCGCGGGGATGCTCACCGTCGCGCCGTCACCCGGCGAGAAGATGCGCGCCTGCGCGGCGGTGTCCATCGTCAGCTTGGTGTTGCCGAACATGAACATGAACTCGAGGCCGATCTGCTGCTGGTTCCAGCTGTAGAGCGGGTTCAGAACCACGGCATCCGACGGATAGTCGAGGCTCTGCATCTTCGGGTCGAGCTCGTCGTAGATGTGCCACGGCATGTACTGCACGCGGGCCACCTTGTTGTTCGAGAGCGTTCCCGTCCCGAGCGAGGTGTACGGGCCGAGGCTCGTGACGTCGTTCTGCGTGAGGTTCGCGAGGAGACGACGCACCTGGTTCGGGTAGATGTTCGTGAAGTTCGTGTTCTTGTAACGGCCGTCGATGTAGTCCTCCTTGGAGTTCGAGACGTAGTGGTTCTCGGCCTCGAGGAGGAAGTAGAGCCCGTAGATCTTCTCGTAGTACGAGCCGGCGACCGTCGGGTACTGGTACCAGAGCTCACCCTTCGAGTAGTCGTAGTCGTTGTTGATGTAGCGACCCTCGCCGGACCCGACGGCGATCTTGAAGTCGCCCGACGGGTTGTCCTGGAGCTCGGCCGGCGAGAGGATGCGGGCGACCTTGGTCGGACCGCTCTTGTCGACCACGTACGTGCCCGGCTCGGGGCGCGTGATGCCGCGAATGAACATCTGGAACGCGTCGGCCGTGGCGAGGCTGATCGCCTGCAGGTTGTCGACGTTCTCGAAGTCCGCGAGCTTGGCGTTCTCCGCGGCGAGGAAGAACGACTTCGCCATGCCGTGGATCTTGCTCCAGTAGCGCGAGATGATGCGGTCGACCGCGGCACCCGGGAAGAACGCGCTGCTGTCGCGGCGGAAGTTCGTGAAGATGTAGCGGTTCTCGTACGACGTGATGAGGAAGTTCATCATCTCGTACGGATCGGCGCCGGCGTCATCGCGGTAGACCGGGATGTTGCCGATGTCCGCGTACTCGTCCGACGAGAACGTGTACGGGTGGCGGACGAGCTGCTTCTTGTTCTTGCCCTCACCGATCTCGTAGACCGCGAAGTTCGCGACGAGGTCGGGGCGGAGCTTGAGGAGCGCGTCGCCGAGCGACGGGTACTTCGGCACCGTCTTCATGTCCTTGAGGGACGGGTGAAGGAGACGGTGACCGCGACCGACGGGAACCTCGGGGCCCTCCTTCGAGTAGCGCGGGCACACGAAGTCGAGCGGGTTCTTGGAGTCAGCCTTCGCGCCCGGGATGGGCGTGCACGGACGGGTCTTGTCGATGAGCTTCCACTTGTCGTTGAGCTTCGAGTAGTGGATGTCGCCGACCGAAACACCCATGTAGTAGGTGCCGTCGAGCGCCTGGATGAACGCGTCACCCTTGTCGGCGCCGACCACGGCGTCCTCGTCGACGTCCGCGACGTGGCCGTACATGAAGCGCATGGCGGCCTTGTCGTAGGACCCGAGGCCCATCATGTCCTGGACGGCGTCGCCCGGGTAATCCATGACGGTGGTGCGGCCGAAGCGCCAGATCATCCCGTTCACTTCGTCTTCGGTGACCGGATCGACCCAGCGCGGGCCCACGCAGTCGGCGCCGTTGGTGTGCGGGTCGACGCTGTTGTCGCAAGCCTTCTCCTCACCGTTGCGGGTGCGGAGCTGCCAGTATTCCTGGTGGTAGTTGAACGCGTCCGCGCTGCCCGTGAAGTTGTGGCGGAGCGCCATCGAGTGACCCATCTCGTGCGCGATGACGCCGAGGTGGAAGCGCTCGCGAAGCCACTGGAGGAGCTTCTTGTCACGCGCGGCCTTGCAAGCCGGGTAGTCGGCCTTCTGATCGAGCGAGTCGTCGTACGCGCACGCGCCGCCCTTGGTGGGGTCGGGGTTCGGGTAGTCGCGCTGCGCCATGCGGGCGAGACCGACGAGCGCGGTGGGCTCCGGCTGCTCGAAGATCATGCACGCGTTGCGCTTGGCGAGACCGATCTCGCGCTCGCGCTCGCGCCACGCGAGGAACTCGGGGTCACGACCGCGGAGCGGCGACGCCATGTTGAGCGCCGTCTCGTCGGCCGCCGGCGTGTTCGCCGGGAGACCCGCAAGGGCGAGCATCTCGGGCGTGACCATCGACGTCTCCCAGCGCGAGCCGAGGAGCTTCTTGCGGTTCGCCGCGAGCTCGGGGCTCGCCGAGGGGCCGAGGCGGTTGGCGAGCGTCTCGTTGGCCTTCTGGCGACGGAGCGGCGCCGGAAGCGCATCGTCGGCCGGCGTGAGGCCGTTCATCTTGGTGATGGTCTTGTCGACCGACGCCATGCGCGCCTGGATCTCGCTCTTCTGGAGCGTCTTCGGGATCATCGGCGCGTCACCGAGCTGGCTCGCGCTGACCCAGTCGCGGAGGTACTGGCCGCTCGCGATCTGGCTGTCCGAGATCTCACCGTTGATCCAACGGAGGAGGTCGAAGTGGTACTTCGCCTGGCGGTCGAGCGTCTGGATGTACTCGTTGACGCTCGCGGCGACCTTCTCGCCGGTGAGCGGGTCGACAGCGTCGACCATAATGCCCCAGAGACCGTTCTGTTGCGGGGTCTCGATGAGGTTGATCGAGTTGTAGCGAATGTCGCCGATGCGCGCGAAGACGGGCTTCATCGAGCCGTCCTCGGCCTTCTTCATGCACGCCGTCGAGTCGCTGTCGATCGTCGGGTTGTGGCAGAGGACGAAGACGTCGGGGATGGCGGGAAGGCCGTGCTCGGCCTGCGCGCGCGCCTGGTCGTTCTTGACCGCGTCCTCGTCGTCGAGGTTCGCGAGCACGTCCGCCGCCTTGGCCGCGTCGGTGCCGAACACCTTGGGGTCGATCTGGGCGCCCACGCGCTCGGCCTCGGCCTTCATGCCGAGGAGCGCCGCGCTCTTGATGGCGACGTTCCACTGGTTGAGGGCGTCAGCCGTCGACGGGAAGAGGTCGACGTTCGAAGACGGGCCGTAGTACCAGGCCGTGGTCTTGAGCTTGCGCTCGTAAAGCGGCAGCGAGCACTTCTTGGTCGCGACGTCGCAGTAGGCGCCCGCGTGGAGCAGGTTCCCTGCCTTGTCGTGGAACTCGCACTCGTCTTCGGTCTTGTTGTTGTTCTCGTCGCGGTGCGCGTCCTTGCCGATGACGGTCGAGGCGTAGGGCTCGCCGTTCGGGTCGAGGATCGGCATGCCCTTGTCGTCGCGGGCGAAGTCGTCGCCGGACTTCTTGTACTTGAGAATCTTGCCGTTCTCGTCGCGCCAGAAGTCGACGCCGCACTGCGAGCCTTCGATGTGGCTCTTCTCCCAGATGTTGTGGCGCGCGCCGAAGCGGTGCCAGTTCTGGTCGACGAGACCGAAGTTGCGGTCGTAGCTGAAGCGCTCTTCGAGGAAGGAGCCGAAGGCCTCCATCTGCTTGCCGTCGACTTCCACCGGCTCGTAGTCCGTGTCGACGACCTTCTTGAACGACACGCGCACCGTCGCCTCGGACGGGTTGCAGTTCGTGACCGGCGCCTGGCCGGAGAAGAAGCAGGCCGGGTAGTTACCCCACTGCGTGTGCCAGATCTCCGGTTGCGCGAAGACCTTGGTGGTCACGTCGAGGTAGCCCTCGCCGGGCTCGATCACCGGTCGGTTCGGATCGTTCGGATCCTCGACCTTGTAGGCGAGGGGCGAGAACGTCACCGAGCCGAACGCGCCGAGCTGCGACAGGAGATCGCTCTGGTAAGCGTCGCTCACCAGGTTCTGCGACCAGTCGACGCGGATGTACTGGCGGTCGTACCACTGACGATCGCTCGCGTTCTCCTCGATGATGTTGAGGTCCTCGCCCGTCGACGGGTTGTACGAGCGCTTGATGTCGAAGTGCGACTCGATGCGGAAGACCGCGACGATCGTGCCGTCGTTGGTGCGCTTCGAGCCCTTGTGGTCGGAGTTCTCGACGCGCTCGTGGGTCATGCGCGCGATCAAGTAGTTGAGCTGAACCTCCCACTTGATGCGGCTGAGCGGCGACTCGGGGCTACCGACGAACAGACCGTCGACACCGGCGCCGTACGGCACGTCGGTGATGGTCTGACGCATGTAGAACTCGGGGTCGTCCTTCGTGTCGTGGATGTCCGCGCCGAGGAAGAACGTCTTGTCGATCGCGTTCGGCTGAACGAAGTTGCGCGGGTCGCGCTCCTGAGCGCATCCGATCGAGGCGTAGGCAACCGTCCCAAACACGGCCGCCAATCCAAGCCTTCGCATCCACATCGATTGCATCTTCCGTCCTCCGAGAGAACCCAGTCGCGTCCAGACGTCCCAAGCGCCCTCTTATAAGGAGGGCCGTGCGTCACGAGGACGCGAGCCTCTGCCCGAAAGCAAGAGTCACTCCAAGTCGAAGTGACCCTCCCCTCGCGGGGCCAGAGCAAAAGCCGCAGCCAGATAGTCGGGGGACATGCCGTGCGTCAAGCGACGCGACCCGCAGACGCAAACAATGGACCGTTAGCTTCCTGCCAGCCCCCTCCCCCTCACTGCCGTTAGACCGGTGACATTGCGGTGAAGGAAAGGGCGTGGTAGTTGCGGCGCCCTCTGGTGCGCCAGAGCGACCAAATCGCCATCGAAGGCCCCGTTTCCTGGGCCGAGAGGGGTTGGGTTCGGTTTTTGCTTGGTCGCCGTGGCCGCTCCAGGCGGAGCAGCAACGCGCGGTTCGGAGGCATGAAGATGAACGTGTGGACGAGGTTGGGGATCGGCGCGATCGGGTTGGCCGTCGGATGGACGAGCGTCGGCTGCGCCACCGAGCGTGACCCGATCAACAAGGTCCAAGCGGACGTGTTCCAGAAGTCGTTCTTCGTGGGCACGAGCCTCAGCGACACGTCGGACGACCCCGAGTTCTACTACCGGCAGACGGTCGTGGACGTCCCGTACGGTCTCTCTGGCGGAACCTGGCAGGACAGCTTCCTCTTCACGCCGGCCGCCGCCGACACGACGCGAATCAAGTGGGAGGTTCAGGAGAACTTCCTCATCGCGCGTGAGACCTTCGAGCGCTTCGAGAACGCCGACGGTCACGGCTCGCGCCGCACCAACAACGGCCAGGTCGTTGCTGCGTTCCCCATCTCGTCGCACTTCGACATCAAGCGCGACTACAACTCGGCGACCGGCCAGGAGAACAACGTCATCGTCGAGAACTCGACGGACCGTCCCTGGTACGAGCGCGAGTACATGCACGTCGACTTCCAGAAGAACGAAGCGGCGGGCTACACGGTCGATACCCTCGCCATGGCCGGCATCTTCGGCGGCGTGAAGTACGAGTCGGTCGCCTACAACATTCGCGATCCGCACGATCCGGATGCGCGCGTCTTCGACGCGGAGCGCGGCTACTTCGACACGACGGTGAAGCACTTCGCCACGCCCGAGGTCTTGAACTTCGGCGATTGGCAGCTCCCCATGTGCTACGCGCTCTTCCAGCAAGAGCCGTCGTTCTTCCACCCGGCCATCAACTGCAACCCCACCGAGGTGACGATCCGCCTGTCGTTCAACAAGGTGCAGGAGAAGCACGACTTCGAGCCGACCGATTGGGACGGCAACCGCGCGCAGGCGTTCGGCTGGATCAACACGCAGCGCCTCGGCTTCGAGCGCGATTACGGCTTGGTGGACCAGCGCTGGCACCACCTGGCGATGAAGTACAACATCTGGAAGCAGAGCCATATCGAAGGCTCCCAGTGCAACGTCGACTACTGGCGCGACGACCAGGGCTCGATCGCCAAGTTCAAGGTCGACGGCTCCGGCAAGTTCGTCACCGACGGCAAGACGGGCCTCCCGATTCCGGACGCGAACGGCAAGCCGTGGCAGTCCACGCCGATCGGCGCCGATGCGCGTCGTGACTCGGACAACAACAAGACCGACGACGAGTGCGAGTTCAAGGACCAGGGCGGGAACCTCCTCCACGCCGGCGCCTACTGCGACACGCTCTCCAAGAAGTGCGCGCTCCCGCTCTACGAGCGCGAGATCAAGACGGTCCCCTGGTACCACTCCGACACCTCGCCGGAGGACCTCTTCGCGTCCTCGTCCGAGGCGCTCAACATGTGGAACATCGCCATCAAGCGCGGCGCCATGCTCGGCGCGGCCGCTGAGGCGAAGCGCGTCGGCGCCGACACGTCCAAGTTCATCACCGACGAGCAGGCGCTCATCGACGACTCTGCGTCGGGCAAGCCGCAGATCCCCGACGTCTTCGTGATGTGCCACAACCCGCCGGTCGCGGGTCAGGACAACGAGAACTGCTTCGAGAAGGCCGCGGACGGCTCCAAGGTCGCGCCGCACGTGCGCCTCGGCGACATCCGCTACCACGTCGTCAACCTCATCCAGGCGCCGCAGATGCCGTCGGCCTGGGGCGTCGTGTTCCCCTCGATGGACCCGCTCACCGGTGAAGCCATTGGCACCACCGTCACCGAGTGGCTCTACATCACGGACATCCAGGCGCGCTACGCGACCGACCTCATTCGCTGGTTCAACGGCGAGCTCACCGACGACCAGATCGTCGACGGCTCGTACATGAAGGAGTGGGTCCAGGCGTCGCAGATCGGCACGAAGCAGTTCAAGCCGAGCACGCTCAGCGAGAAGGACATCCAGGACCGCATCGGCTCGGTCGACAAGCAGATCAACGCGGCCAACGGACTCACGCCGGAAGACGCCAAGCTCCCGGTTCGTCTGCGCGACCAGAAGGCGGCCCGCAACCTCGCCACGACGCTCGGCCCGAGCATCACGCGTGACATCGAAGGCCGTCGCAAGGCCCTCATGGGCACGAAGTTCGAGACCGCGGCGATCACGCCCGACATGCTCAGCGCGGCGGGCCTCCCCAAGGACCTCGTGGTCGAGAACAACGACCTCGCGCTCCGCGCCTCGCCCCTCCGCGGCCTCAACCCGGAAGTTCAGCGTTCGTTCGAGCGCATGGCCGCCAAGACGATGGGCCCGGCGGGCCGCTGCATGATCGCGGCCGGCTCCAACGACTCGGTCATCGGCCTCGCGCGCCAGGCGGCGCGTCAGTTCCCGGCGCCGAACAAGAACGACCCCGAGTACCCGCAGAAGCTCTTCGAGCGCAACGAGAAGATCCGCATGTTCGTGCGTGACCGCATGCACGTGGCTGTCATCGGCCACGAGATGGGTCACCAGATGGGTCTCGAGCACAACTTCACGGGTACGTTCGACTCGCTCAACTACCACAAGGAGTACTGGCAGCTCCGCACGCGCAACGGCGCGGAGAAGCCGTGCACGAGCGCGACCAAGCCGAACTCGGACGGCGCCACCTGCGTCGGCCCGCGCTGGGTCGACCCGATGACGGACGTCGAAGAGAACGGCCAGATCTGGAAGTTCGCCTCCTCGTCGATCATGGACTACGCGGGCGACATCTCGCAGGACACGATCGGCATCGGCAACTACGACAAGGCCGCGATGCGCTTCGGCTACGGCAACGTGGTCGACGTCGACGTCGACGCCAAGGTCGACAACGACAAGGGCAAGGCCTACCTCGAGGTCCTCGACGGCTTCGGCGGCCCGGTCGGCTACATGGTCGGCGGCGTCCACTACAGCCAGTACCAGGACAAGTACAACGCCATCCGCAACTGCAAGGGTGGCTCGTCGGGCGACCCGCTCGCGGGCACCTGCGACGGCTTCAACCTCGACTACGTGAGCTACCGCGACATGAAGTCGGTGCCGAAGTTCGGCAACGACGTCGCGCAAGCGGACCCCGCCTCGGTGGCGCACTTCGCGGTCGACCCGCAGAACCGCGTCCGTCACCCGTACATGTTCGGCACGGACACGTTCGCGGACGAGACGAACAGCACCATCTTCCGCTTCGACTCGGGCGCTGACGCGTACGAGCAGCTCGAATTCCTGATCAAGGCCTACGAGCTCTACTACCCCTTCACGCACTTCCGTCAGAACAAGGTCACGTTCTCGACGTCGGCCGCCGAAGGTCGCTCGATGCGCACGATGCGGCCCCTCAAGGGCATCATCAAGGCGTTCGGCCTCGAGGCGCAGCTCTCGCCGTCGGCGGATCTCCAGAACCCGGCCCGCCTCCTCCCGCACGCGGTCGGTGGCGCCGAGGCGCTCGCCTTCCTCGCGCGCGTCCTCACCCGTCCGGAGCCTGGCCCGTACCGCTTCCGCGAGGCGCAGGTTTACGCCGACCGCCAGAACCTGAGCGAGGAGCTCCAGGATCCGATCGGCGACTTCACCATCCCGGTCGGCTCCGGCGACGGTCGCTTCGTCCACGACGAGTACGACTACTCGCAGGGTTACTTCTGGGGTGACTTCCAGAAGCAGGCCGGCAGCTTCATCGACAAGTGGTACGCGTTCTTCTTCCTCGTCGAGGCGTACGACAACTTCACCTTCGATTCGAAGGAGACGTACCTCGATGGTCGCTACCGCAACGTGAACTTCCTCACGTTGTATCCGAACCAGGTCCGCCGCCTGCTCACCAACATGATGCAGGACGACCCGCAGTCGCTCGGCCCGTACATCAAGGCGCCGGCGAAGAAGGGTGACGCGGCCCACGTCGTCTACCTCCCCTGGGAGAAGTACGACCCCACGGACTCGTCGACCACGTCGCTCGAGTATCCGTCGGACGCTACGATCCTCAGCCCGCTCGTCGGCTGGGAGCAGCAGAAGCTCGGCCTCTACCTGCTCTTCATGCACGGTTCGTCGAACCAGAACATGGACCTCGTCAACCAGATGCGCATCTTCTCGCCGGGCGACCTGGCGACGGTCGACATCCCGCTCGACCAGCAGATCCGCTACCGCGATCCGGTCACCGGCATCCTCTACGTCGCTCGCACGGGCGGCCAAGAGGTGGTGAACTCGAAGCGCGGCAAGGTCGAGAAGTTCATCGGCGCGCGTATGCTTCAGTTCGCCAACAAGGTGGCGGCTGATGCGTTCGTCACCACGCCGGGTGCGCAGGGCGAGCTCATCTACACCAAGGACGCGGACGGCAACGCCCAGTGCAAGGTGGGCGCTGACTGCCAGGCGGCGACCACGCAGCTCCGCGGCTTCTCGGCCAACCTCGACACGGCGCGCGAGCTCACCCGTTACCTCGGTTACGGGCCCCTCTGATGGTCAGAGGGCCCCGTTGGGCCCTCCGACACCTCCCCTCCTCGCGCGACTCCGCTTCGCTTCGGCGGGCTCGTCGGCGAAGGGGGTCTCGCTGACCGCGAGCCCCCCTTGCGGATCCCCCACGAGAGAAGAGGAGCTAGCGCCTCCCCCCGAGCCCCCTTGCTCGTGACGTTGAGGGCCTCCGATGTGAGTCGGGGGCCCTTCGTCATTTTTGGTCAGAGGGCCCCGTTGGGCCCTCCGACACCTCCCCTCCTCGCGCGACGGTATTGGTCAGAGGGCCCCGTTGGGCCCTCCGACACCTCCCCTCCTCGCGCGCCTGCGCTTCGCTTCGGCGGGCTCGTCGGCGAAGGGGGGCTCGCTGAGACGCGAGCCCCCCTTGCGGATCCCCCACGAGAGAAGAATGGGAGAGGGCCTCCGATGTGAATCGGGACCCTTCGTCGTTTTTGCTCGGAGGGCCCTCCGACACCTCCCCTCCTCGCGCGCCTGCGCTTCGCTTCGGCGGGCTCGTCGGCGAAGGGGGGCTCGCGGACCGCTTCGCCGATCCCCCGCCGGACAGGAGAGGACGAGCCACAGTTTCCGCATTTTCTCCAGCGAGGGGGCTCGGGGGGAGGCGCTAGCTCCCCCCGGTGCCGACCCCGTGGGGAGGCACCTCCAGGAGGTGAGCCGCGAAGCGGCGAGGAGGGGCGAGTAGCCCCTCCTCAAAACGGAATTGTGGTAGCGTTTCGGGCTTGCCGGGGGGCTGTGCGAGGGAGGTCCTCGCGCGCAATACGTTTGGTCCGGGGTCGATCGTGGACAGTGATCTCGCAGACGCGGTGGAAGGGCTGAAGAGCGTCTTCCAGAAGCGCAAAATCGAAGTCGCCTTCGACAAGGCGCCACCGGAGCTGATCGAACAGCTCAAGAAGGACCTCCGGATTCCGGTCCGGTTCCGCAACTTCCTCGCCAAGGCGAACCCCGCCAAGGTCGAGACGGTCACGCCGGTCGAGCGCGTGCGCTTGCTCCCCGCGAGCGAGCTCGGGAAGTCGCAGCCCAAGCACCCAGCTTGGAAGGCCTCGTGGGTCGTCATCGCCGAGAGCGCGCTCTTGGGTGATCCGTACTTCCTCGACGTGTCGCGCATCGACCCCGAGGGCGATTGCCCGGTCTTCACCGCCATGAGCGGGCAAGACAAGTGGCAGCCCACGCTCGCGGCTTCGAGCTTTGCCCAGTTCCTCCGCATCCTCGCGACGGCGATGGAGATCGCGGCGGGCTTCGGCGACGCCATCATGGACGACGAGGACGAAGACGCGTTCCGCGAAGCCCTCGGCCCCAAGGTGAAGATCATCGACGCCGCCGCCATGCGCGCCGGCCACTGGAACTGACGCTCGCGTCTTCTCCTCGCGGACGAGCCCTGGTATTCGGCTCGTCATGGAGAGCGCGTACGCCAAGAGCCACTTCCGTCCGACCGAGATCGAGCATCGCTACGGGCCGAACGTCCACCTCCTCGATGACCCGCTCGCGTGGACGCAGCTCGCGCGACTGTGCGCGCGCGAGACCGGTCAGCCGCAGGTGGGCCGCCTCGTGCGGGTGCTCTACGAACGCCTGAGCGAGGTCGTCCTCGCGGCGGAGTTCCCGCGGACGCGCATCGACGTGCCGACGCGCATGGTGTCGAGCTCACCGCAGGCCGTGTATCGCGGAGTGTCGGTCGCCGCGTCGACCAAGGCCGTCACGGTGGGCATCGCGCGCGCAGGCACGATGCCGTCGCAGGTGGTCTACGATCTCTTCAACGAGGTGCTCGATCCGGCCGGCGTGCGTCAGGACCACCTCTTCATGTCGCGTATGACCGACGAAGCCGGGCGCGTCGTCGGCGCCACATGGCACGACGCGAAGATCGGTCGCGACGTCGACGGGCGCATCGTCCTCTTCCCCGATCCGATGGGCGCAACCGGCTCGTCGATGATCAGCGCCATCAGCCACTACAAGACGAAGCTCGACGGCACGCCGGCCAAGTGCGTGACGATGCACCTCATCGTCACGCCCGAGTACATCAAGAACCTCCTCGCGGCGCACCCCGACACGATCATCTACGCCCTCCGCGTCGACCGCGGCCTCAGCCCCGCCGACGTGCTCGCGACAGTGCCCGGCACGCGTTGGGACGAGGAGCGCGGCCTCGACGATCACCAGTACATCGTCCCCGGCGCCGGCGGCGTCGGCGAGCTACTCAACAACGCCTGGGTCTGAGCACGGCCGCGTCCGTCTTCGCCGTGCGGCGCGCCCTCACGGCGGGAGTAGCTGCACCAGGAACTTGAACGGGGCCACTTCGAGCGCTGCGGCGCTCGTACCGACCTCGGGAGCGAGCGCCGCACCGCAGCTCCCCGTGCCCGAGATGATGTGTCGCGTGGGGTGCGCGCGCGTCGGCTGGCAGTCGCTGAGGGTGATGGCGAGCCCGCAGACGTGAGGGCCGGCCATCCACTTTCCGCCGCCGGCAGCGTGCGAGACGACCTCCAGCGATTTGAGCGGAAACACCCCGACCACGTCGATCGGAACCGCGGTGTCGAAGACCGCCGTCACGTCGTAGCTCACGCCACCGCCGATAGCTTTCCACGTCACGGTGTCGGACGCGGACTGCCCACAGCCCGAGGTGTCGAGCGTCGTCGAGACCGGGCCCGAGAGGGGCATCTCGAGCGAGCAGACCGCAGTGAAGCTCACTCCACCGCTATCAGGGACCGGGCCGCACGCGACGACCTTGCCGCCCTCGAACGCGGCGTCGAAGCTCGGAATGGCACCGTCGCTCGGACCGCCGTCGGCGCTCGGGCCGGGGCCAGGCCCGGAGCCGTCCCCGCTCGACACCACGTCGGCGGCCGAAGCGTCGCCGGCCGTTTCGGCATCGTCGGAGGACGAGCACGCAGCAGCGAGGACGAGCGACGCGAGTGCGATCGACGCGAGCCCAGACAAGGCGAAGCGTGTGGAGGGCATGCGAAGAGCTTATCTGCTCGCGCCGCCCCACGCACGGGAGGCACGTCGCGACGCACGGCCAAGCCGCTGCGCTCACCGACGCGGGTTGTGTGCTTCGACGAGCGAGAGGTAGTCGGGGAGGCGCTGGTCCGCACCGACCCACGACGCCTTGGCCATGGTCGACAAGGTCGGGAGGCGCTCGAGCATGCGCGCGACCTCGTCCGTGCCCGGGAGGCCGAGCGTCGCGAGCTCCTCGTAGGCTCGGTGGAGCGCGTCGATCCCGATGCCGCGGAGGTGACCGCGTCGGGCGACGTCTTGATAGCTACGCGCCAGGCTGTCGCCGTCGAAGCGGTGCTGCACCACGAGCTCGAGGGCGACGCGCAAGACGCCCTCGGCGGGCACGCGCCCGTCTTCGTGCACGACGAATGCGGCTTGCAGGTAATTGTAGAAGGGCACCACGCGCACGCCGTAGACGCGAAAGCGATCCGGCGGTGTTTGCCGCTCGAGGTGGATGAGGATGCGCTCCACCGCCTCGACGTGCTCCACGATCCGCGCATTCCGCCGCACCGACTCCGCCACGTCGGCGTAGACGCGACCGCGCTCGCAGATCTCCATGAGCACGCGCTCGGGCACGTGCCCCGACACCACGTCCGCGTAGAGCGAGTAAACGAACGCGTCGGCCTCGGCGTCGTCGCCGAAGAGCGTCTCTCGACCGGGCTTGGGCGGCGTCGTGTCGTCCATGGGCCCCGCCGGCCGCGAGGGGATCGCGTGCGCGCGTGCGTCGAGCAAGTTGGGCAGCTTGTAGCCGAGCTGATCGCGGAGGGCGCGAAATCGCAGCCGCAACATGTTCTCGAGGTTGGGCTTGAGCGTGAACGCATCCCAGGTGATGCCATCCAAGCGGAGCTTGCTCTCGAGCCGCCGCCGCATCTGCTCCGGCGAGCCGGAGAGGATGTGCACGAGCGCGCCCGCGCGGGCCATCTCGCGGAGCAGCGTTCCGGCTCCCGCGTGGGTGCGCTTCTCGTCGGGACGCTCGAACGCCGTGCGCACGAGATCGCGCATCGAGTCGAACTCGGTGCGGAGGTAGGTCTTGTCGAGATCCCACCGGGTGACGTGCGAAGCCGCGTTCTCCAAGGCGCGAGAGTCTACCTCACGTTGGCGGTGCGCCGCACCGGCGGACCGCACGTCGCGATTCCATCGCCACCGACGTGACAGGGAGCGAGGCCGTACGCTTCACATCGCACGCGCACCGGGACTCCCGCCGGGCACGCGCGCACCGCACTGCCCTCGCAGAACGTCACGCCGCGCTGGCACCCATACGCCTCGGGCGTCACGCAAGACGCGCTCGTTCCCTCGCTCACGCACGAGAGCCCGAAGGCAGCGCAGTCGGAGACGACCACGCTCCCATGCCCGGACTCGTCGGTGACGCACGACTCGAGGACCGAGCCGTCGCACCGCGCTCGCCCCGGCACGCACGGCTTCCGCTCGCACGACGCGTCGACCTCACCCTGCGCGCTCCGGGTCTCGACGCAGTGCGAGCCGAGCGGGCAGCGCGTCCGTTCGGCCGGCAATCCGGGTCCGCACCGGATGATCTCGTCGTCGAAGCAGGAGACGGCCGGCGGATCGATCATGGACCGACAGTCACTCGTGCAGGCACGGACCACGAGGCCAGTGGCGTATCGCGCCTCCGTGCAGCGCGAGTCCTTGCCGCACTCGACGAGCCGCGGGTTCTCGTCGCACAGAACGAGCCCTTGTCCGAGACAGAAGGAGCGCTCGCCAGGGTGCGTTTGACACAGCGCCGCGGCGTCGGCCTCGCTCATCGATCGCCCGAGACATACGCCGACGCGAAGCGCGCTTTCGGCCGCGAGGAGACATGCGCCTTCGCGTTGCGCGGCGATCGCAATCACGTGGTCGACGCACGCCGCGAGCTCACGTTCATCGCGCCGCGCACGGTCGCTCGCGTCGCTGGTCGCGAACGCACACGCGCGCACCGCTCGCTCGAGCGCCGGTGCGGGAGCAATGGCACGCGGCGGAGGCGGCGGTGCCGGAGCGGGCGGCGGCGACTCCGCGCATCCCGCGCCGATCATCGAGAGCGCGAGTGCCGAACCGGCGCGCGATGCGCGCCGGCTCATGACGCGATGGCGGACTTGAGCGCTTCGAGCGAGCTCATGAGGTCTTGCGACTTGGCGCGCTCGGCGAGCTCCAGCGCCTCTTTGAGATACGCCTGCGCCTCGTGATTGCGCGAGCGCCCGCTTGCCACGCGCGCGAGGATTCCGAGCACGCGGGCGCGGTCGGCACCGCTCGGCCCGGCCATGTCGAGCGCCTCGCGCAAGACGCCGTCGGCGTCGGTGAACGCGCCGGCGACGGCGAGCGCTTCGCCAAGCTTGCGGCTGAAGATGAGCACCGCGCGCATCGGATCTTCGAGCTCGCCACGGAAGAACTCACGACGAGCGAGCTCCAGGCCGCGACGGAGCGCCATGATGTTTCCGCTCACGTCGCCACGCGCCGCGCACTGCGAGCTCACGCGCTCGAGCAAGACAAGTGCCTCGAACGAGTTGTGGGCGTGAAGCTCGTGCACCGCGCGGACTTCGATCGGCGCGTTCTCGGCGCGGAACGTCGCCGCCGCCGCTTCGTGGAACTCGCGACGCGCGCCAGCCGGAATCGTGGCGAGTACGACCTCGCGGAGGAGTGGATGCGCCGACGAAAGCGCGCCGGTCTCGAGGTCGACCTCGACGAGACCCGCGTTCTTGAGCACGCTGGTCGGCTCATCGAGCTGCGTCGCGTCGCCGAGGAGCGCGCGGAGGAGCGCCGGCTTGGCGTCGTCACCGACGACGGCCAACGCCTGGAGCAGGCGCCGCGCGGCCGGCGGCAGGCGCTCGACGCGGAGGGCGATGATGTCGGCGAGCCTGGACGGAGCGCTCGTGCCGCCCTCGCGCTGGAAGCGCACGAGCTGGTCGACGTAGAACGGCGAGATGCCACGGCCGCCCGTCATCGATGGCGAGCTCGAGGAGCCGGTCGACGCGATCAGCTTGGTGACGACGTTGCTCGGGAGCCCCGCGATGATGCGCGGCGCGGGCAGGTCCGATCGCCAATCCGGGGAAAAATCCGGGGTGTGCGTGGCCAGGAAGAGCACCGGTACGAGCGGCGGATCGCCGACCGTATCGGCGAAGGCGTTGCGGCTCGCGCCGTCGACCGACTGAAGGTCGTCGATGGCGAGGACGACCCGACGACCACGCGCTCGCTCGTTGGCGCGCACGAGCGACCAGCGGAGCGCTTCGGCCGCAGCGAAGCGACGCTCCTCGGCGGAGAGTCGCTCGGCGTCGTCGCCTCCTTTTCCGAAGAGCTGCTTGAGTCCGGCGCGCGCCTCGGGGCTCGCGGTGGACCACTCCTCGCGCTGCGCCGATTCGCTCGTGAGACCGGCGAGGGCGCGGATGGCCTTGCGCAGCGCGTGATAGGAGACGTCGGCCCACGTGGGATCGGGCCCGGTCACGACCACGGTGTCACCCGCGGCAGCGGAGATGAGCAAGAACTCGCGCATGAGGCGCGTCTTGCCCATGCCGGAGTCGCCGACGATGCGCGCAGCCGCGAGCCCGGTGCGCGCGTCGGCGCGACGCTGCTCGAGCCACGCGAGATCGTCGTCACGCCCTACGAGGGGAAGCGGGAACCGGAGGCGGAGCTCGCCCGAAGCTTTCCGCTGCGAGAGCGGCGGCGCCACGCTCGAGTCGTGACGAGCCTCGCGCATCGAGGGCGGCGGCGGAATCGAGCCAGCGATGGGCGTGCCGCACTCGCCGCAGAACTTCTGCGTGTACGTGTTCATCGCGCCGCACGCGGAGCACTTCACCGCGCTCGGCGCCGGAGGCCGCGCTGCGCGCGAGCCGTCGACCTCGGCCATCGCGTCGGCCAACGCCTTGGCGAAGACCTCGGCGCTCGCGTAGCGCTCGTCGGGATCCTTGGCGAGCGCCTTCATCGTGACCTTCACGATGGGATCGGGGATTTGGCGCTCCGGCGCGACGTTGCGCGGATCCTGCGGCGGACGCGATAGGTGCATGAGCACGACCTGCGTCGGCGAATCGGCCTCGAACGGCAAGCGACCGGTGAGAAGCTGATAGAGCACGACGCCGAGGGCGTAGACGTCGCTGCGCGCGTCGAGCGGATCGCCGCGGCCCTGCTCGGGGCTCATGTATTCGGGCGTTCCGCACACGATGCCAGGGCTCGTGATCGACGGCATCTGCGCTTCGGGGCGCATCTTGGCCAGGCCGAAGTCGACGACTTTGACGAAGTCACCGCCCGCGCGCATGGGCTCCAAGATGATGTTCTCGGGCTTGAGATCGCGGTGGATGATCCCGAGGTGGTGGGCCTCGTCGAGCGCGGCGAGCGTCTGTCGCAAGACGTCGATGATGCGACGGAACGGAAGCGGCCCTTCCTCGTACGCGACGCGCGCGAGGTCTCGCCCGCGCAAGAACTCCATGACGAGATAGAGCTGTCCGTCGTTGGTCTTGCCGAAGTCGATGACACCGACCGAGTTCGGGTGATTGAGACGGCTCGCCGCGCGCGCCTCGGTGATGAAGCGCGCGACGGCGCTCTCTTCGCCGACGAGGTGCGGGTGGACGATCTTCACCGCCACCGTGCGGCCGAGGTTCGTCTGCTCCGCGCGGTAGACGCGGCCCATGCCGCCGATGCCGACCAGCTCGAGGATGACGTAGCCGCCGGGGAGTGTGCGGCCGATGAGCGGGTCGTCGGTGTCCTTGGACACCTGACCGATGGGGAACCCGCACGCAGGGCAAAAGCGATGCGACTGATCGCATTCGAAGCCACATTGCGGACACGGGCGCATGAGAGTCACCCAGGCTATCACGCGATTTGGGGGCAGGTGAACGCCTCACCGGCCGGTCGATTTCGCCGCCTCGCCCGGAGGGGCACACCGGCTTCGGACCGCACGGTCCGTCGGGGATTCTGCAACGGCCTCGCGCTTCGCGTAGCATGTCCGGGTGTCCCGGCCCCGGATTGGTGAGCTCCTCGTCTCGGCAGGTGTGCTCACTCAAGAAAAGCTCGACGCCGCGCTCTCCGAGCCGCGACCGCCCGGCCAGCGCCTGGGCGCGTACCTCGTCCAGCAGGGCTTGGTGAGCGAAACCCAGCTCACCCAGATCCTCGGCCAGCAGCTCAGCGTTCCGTGGGTGTCGCTCTACCACATCGACTTCTCGCGGCAGCTCTTGAACCTCGTCCCGCGCGACGTGGCCGAGAAGTACTGCCTCGTCCCCATCTACGTGCGCCGCGTCCGCAAGCAGGGCGAGACGTTGTACGTGGCGATGGACGATCCGACGAACGAAGCCGCCCTCGCCGAAGTGACGCAGCACGCCGGCTTGCCCACGCAGCCGATGATCGCCGCGCCCTCGGACATTCGCAGCGCGATCCGCGTCTACTACGGCGAGGGCGAGACCACGGCGGCGCCGCCGCCCGTGTCGACCGCAGACCTCGCGCCGATCGCCCGCTCGCGGAGCTCGATTCCCCCCGCCGCGCCCGAAGCCGCCAAGCCGCCGCGCCCGCCGCCTCCCCCTCCGCCCGCGAAGAAGCCGGCATCGCCGAGCGGTGACTCGCCGGACGCAGAGCCGGAGATCGAGGCGAAAGAGGTCGAGATCCCGCGCCGCGCGCCGCGACCGATGGTCGCGGTCACGATGCTCGACGGCACGAAGCTCCACATGCCGTCGTCACGTGGCGAGGGCGACGAAGAGCCGCACCACGCGCCCAAGGGCGAGATGACGGCGCGCGATCTCGTGCGCGCCCTCCGCGCCGTCGCGCACGGGAAGGATCCCGCCGAGCTCCCGCACGACATGCCGAAGTGGGAGGAGCTCTACGCGGCGCTTCTCTCCATCCTCATGCGCAAAGGCCTCGTCGCCGACTGGGAGTTCATCGACGAGCTCAAGAAAGTCCGGCGGCGCAAGATCGAAGCGAAGCCGGAAGGCGCTGGCGAGGGTGCTCCGGCCGGAGCGCCGGGCGACGTCAAGCGCGAGGGATGACGCCGCGCGC
>JBGAJR010000107.1:0-8303 GCA_044224815.1 Polyangiaceae bacterium | reverse complement strand
CCATGAGACAGACGTCGAAGTCGACGTCGCCGGCCGGGTACCGCCGTCCGTGCACGGCGCCGTCGCACTTCTTCGTTTCCGCGATGGCGGTGACGACGTCCGCGACGCATTTCCGTTCGTCGAGCTGCATCGCGTCGTCGGTCACGCGAGGGTCGTGGAGCGGAGCGCAGAGCGCCGCGTCCTTGGTCTTCAGGGCGAGCGCGGACAGGCAAGCTTCGCGGCTGCCGTCTGCCCGCGCGGGGAGCGCGACGCACGCGGCGCGATCCGCGCGTGCGACCGAAACGCACGCGCGATGGGCGAGGGCTGCCCGCTCGGCACTCCATACGTTGCACCGATCGGCAGTGCCGCCCGCGCGGAGGCACGCCGCCTTTTGACCGCTCGCGTCGTTCAGCGGAGCGCACGACGCGTCGCTCTTGGTGCGGAGCGCCGCCGCCATGAAGCAATCGAACACGTCGCGCGGCTCGGCGGTGTGCAGGCACCGGCTCGCGTCGCCGGTGGCGCGCGCGACGTGCACCTCACATTCGCCGTGGAGTGAGCCCGCCTTCTCGCAGAGGGCCGCGTCCTTCGACACGAACGCGAGCCGCAGATAGCAATTCTCGCGCGCGTTGCCTTGGTAGGCCTCGCAATAGACGTCGCGGCGATCCTTGGCTCCGGTCGCCGCCGGGGCCGCCGCGATCGCGTGCGACGCGTCCGGCGTGGGCGAGGCATCGACCGATCGCGCCGCGTCGATCGGTCGCGCCGCATCACCCGTCAGCGTCGTCGCGGGCTGCGGCGTGGGCCGACACGCGACGCATGTCACGAGGAGCAGGAGCGAGAGGCTTCGACCCGTCGAATGCATGGCGCGGAAGCATTGTCGGAACACCGATCGCATGCTTCGTCGTCGAGCGGTAGGCTCGCACCATGGCTGACCCGGCGATCGTCACGAGCGCAAGGAAGCTTTGTCGCGTGCTCGGCGCGCCCGCTGCGGTCGAGGCCGAGGTGGACCTCGCCGCACGAACCCCGGCGCGGTACCTCGCAGAGCTCGCCGAGCGCGCGGAGCGGCGCGGGATCCGTGCGCCGAAGGACGTGCGCGGCACTTCGCTCGCGGTCGTAGCGCTCGTGGACGCGCTCGAGGAGCGCGGCGTCGTGCACGTCGTCGATCGTAAGTTCGTGGCAGAAGAGATCGCCGACAGCGCCCGCGCGCTCGCGCGCCGCGCACGGGTGCCGCTCGGTCGCTTTCGCTTCGAAAGGCCCGACACGCCGCCCGGCGACGTCGTGCAGTCGCTCGAAGAGGTCGGCGCGGCGCTCCTCTCGCGCGACGCGCGACTCTTCGCCATCGTCCTCCCGTGGGACGAATATGCGCTGTTCGTGGTGCCCAAGGGGCGCGCCAAGGCGATCGAAGATCTCGCCGGGCGCACGCTGCCCCTCCGCGCCTACGGATCGCGGCCGCCGACGGCGAAGCCTGCGGCGAGCAGCACGCGGCCAGCCATGACGACCATCTCGCTACCGGCGGGCACGTGGGAGGGCTGGCCGCTCCTCGCCGATCCCTACGCGTTCGTCGCGTTTCGCGGCGGCAAGACGTACGTCTACGATCTCCGCGATCCCACCGCGAAGCCTCGCGTCGAGCGCCGCTACGTCCATCACGTGAATCGCTCGCGCGCCGGCGAGTGGCTCGTGGTCGGCTCGAACAAGCCGGCCTGGGACAAGACAGGAGCGATCACGATCGAGGTGCGCGACGCGCCCGGCGGCGCCGTGCTTCGAACCATCCGCTGCCCCGAAGATCTCCGGCTCGTCACCTATGGATGGGTCGACGGTCGCGTCGCCGCGATCGGCGTCGTCACCGGGTGCTTCGGGCGCGTTTGGCTCGAAGATCGCGGGGTCATGAAGCCCGCTTCCGGCGTCGCGCCTCCGGAGGAGGTCGGTTGGTACCAGGCGGGCTTCGTCGAGCTCGAGGGAGGACGCGTCGTCCTCGTCACCGAAGGTCGGGGCTACGAGGTCCACGGCATGAAGCTCGTGAACGCGTATCCGGCGCCGCCGCCCGAGCCGCGTGGCGCGAGGTTTCTCGCGCATGGGCGCGACGCCTTCGTGGCCCGGAACGTCGTCGGCGGACGCCTGCTCTTGTGCAAGAGGGGAGCGGCCCACCCCAAGCCGCTCGACGCGCGCGCGCTCGTCCGTCTTCTCACGACCGCGCCGGGGCCGGACGGCACACGCATCGTCAGCCCCTACGACGCGCGGGCCGGTGAGGCCGGCGCGCTGCTCGTCGGGACGAAGCGGATCCCGATCCCCGCCACGGTGTTCGGGCGCAATCCGATCTCGATGCTCACCTGGATGGACGAGGCGAACGCGTTCGTCGCCGTCTCGAACCGCGGCAAGATCTTCGTGCTCTCCAAAGCCGCGCTCCTCACGCCGCGCTGAGGGGCGGCGCCATCGGACTCAAGGCCGAGCGCGTCGACGGATTTGCGCTTCGTCGACGCCGCTCTCGCCGAGCTTGCCGCGGAGAACCAGCGTGGTTTCGACCGAGGTCTTCCCGTCGCCATCGTTGTAAAGCGTGAGGCAGCCCACGGCGGTCACTTCGTACACGCCGAGCGACGGATCGACCGTGAACGCATACGAGTAGACTCCGTGGTCGAGATAACGGAGCTCGCTCTTGGGCACGGCTTTCTCGACGCACGACCAGCCCTCGCGCTGCCATTTGATCGGAGTGATCCCTGGATCCACCGACGTGCATGCGCCTCGCTCAGGGTTACGCGCACCACTGCCGCAGGGGCTCGGAGCCGTAGCGATGGCACGCGCGATCATGAGCATCTGCTGCCGCGCGTTCGAGTCTTTGACTTCGATCGCTCTCTTCCTCGTGTTGAAATTCGCGAGATCGATGCAGCGTCGGCTCTCGGGCCCCGACTGGCAACGCGCGAGCGCCTCTTGGTCGTCTTGCGCCAGCGGCCGCGTCCCCGGCACCGAGGTTGCCGCCGGCACCTCGTCGGCTCGCGGCGCCAGGAACGTCTCGATGCGGCTCGGCGCCTTCGCCTCTCGCGGCGCGGCCGTGCTCGGCGTTGCGCTCGGAGCCGGCGGTTCCTTCGCAGGCGAGCTCTCCGCAGGCCTCGTCGCGCTGCTCGCGACCGGAGCCGGGCGCTCCGCGCATCCCGCGAGCGTCGCGCTCGCCGAGAGGAAGACCGCGTTCATCATGAAGGTGGCGAAGGCCCCGATTCGCATCGACACGAGCGCCATCCTGACCTGACCGCTGAAGCGGGTCCACCACTGGTTCCATCCGCGCAGCGCTTCAGCGTTTCCGCTTCGGTGTGCAACGCGTGCAGCGGCGCGCACGCAGTGCACGGCCAACGTCGGTCCGCGGTCGCGTGCCGGCGGATTAGTCCGCGACTTCGCGCGTTGGCGACGCCGACGCCGCACCGGGCTGGGCACGTGCCGTGCACCCGCGCTCTCCGGAGGTGACAGCATGAACAAGGGGGTGCGCCTCATTCTCATCGGTCTCGCGACCTCGGTGAGCAACTTGACGCTCCATACCGCGTCGTGCGTCCTCTTTCTGCGCAGCTTTTACGCCGCGCACCCGTCCGGCTCGGAGGCGTTCCTGAAGGAGCTGAACAAGGGCATGGAGCATCTCGTGCTTTGGTCGCTCGCGCTCTCTGCGCTGTCGCTCGGCTTCTTCATCACCCTCGTCGTGCACTGGTCGGGGGCGAGGACGTTCGGAGCGGGCCTCCGTGCGGGCCTGGCGTTCGGTGGCCTGTATTGGGCCGGCATGGACTTCGGTCTTTACGCGTCGTCGAACAACTTCTCGCTCGCTTCGACGCTCGTCGACATCGTCTTCAGTTCGCTGTGCATGGCTTTGTCGGCGAGCTTCGCGGCCTGGATGTTGGGGCGCGCGCCGCACCTCGTGGATGCGAGGAAGTCGTGAGCGCGCACGAGCTCCTCACGCGGTCGCCCACCCAGCCGCCGCCGACGTACGACGGGTGGCGCGTCGCTCCCGATGGCACACGTCTCTATGCTGCGTTCGACGCTCCCGAGGGGAGTCTGCGCGGCGTCGTATGGGAGGTCTTGGGGCCCGAGATCCCGACGAACGATCCGTATCCACGTTTCCACGAGCTCGCGCGCGGCGCTGGGCTCGCGTCGGCCGTCTTCCACCCGCGCGGCGCGGGCTACTCCGACGGCCCGCGCGGGGACACGTCGGACTACGAGCAGATGTTGGCAGAATGCACGCAATTCGGTGCGCACCTCCGGGCCGCGCACTCGTCACTGCCTTTGTTTCTGTTGGGGCACAGCGTGGGCGGTCCGCTCGCGCTCGAGATCGCGCGGAGGTCGTCGTTCGAGCCCGCCGGCCTCGTCCTGATCAACCCGGCGTTCAGGCTCGCGCGGGCGGAGGGCATGCGACCTTCGGCGGGGGACTACGTTCGCTATGCCGCGAACATGGTCTTTCGGCGCGCGGCGCTCACGGCGGACATGAATCGGAACCCGGAGGCGATCGCCCACGACGGCGACCGCGCGGAGGCCGAGGCGATGCAGCGCGATCCGCTCGTGGTCCGTTGGTTCAGCATGCGGTATCTGCTCGCGCAGAAGAGGGTGATGGACCGGGCCGCGGAGAACGCGGCGGTGCTCTCGGCGCCGCTCTTGCTCGTGCAGGGGGAATGCGACGCGCTGGTCGATCCGCGTGGGAACGAGGAGCTGCTCGCCGCATCGCCGTCGCTCGACAAGCAGCGCTGCATCGCGCCGGCGGCCGGGCACGGCGCGAGCGCCGTCGAGAGGGCGCGCGAGGAGATCGTCGCCTGGCTCACGCGCCACGCGGACGAATGGGCACGCCACGCGTCCGGCTCTCGCGAAGCTTCGGGCGGTGCGTCGACCGCAAGCTCGACGGAGGCCTCCGCCCCCTGACTTCGGTGCATCATCGACGTCGGCAGCTTCGCCGCTTCGAGATTCCGGTTTCGGATCGATGGTGGGACGACTCGCCCTACGTCGCTCGATACGTGCGGTGGGCCAAGAGCTGGGGAGAGATCTGAACGAGGACCGCGGCTTCGGAATGAAGAGGGCCGGTCGCGCGTCAGCCGAGCGCGCGGATGACGGTCACGCGGAACGGCGCGGCCATGAGCCCCATCAGCGGTGCGAACGCGCCGGTGTCCGCCGCGGCCTTCATGTGGGCGTTCCGCGTCTCGGCGGACTCCCAATCGGCCAGCTCCACGAGCATGTCGGGTTGGTCGAGGACCTCGAATCGCGTGCTTCCGAGGTAGCCCGGCGTCCCCGCGCCATGCTTTGCGATGATCTCTTCGAGGACGCGTCGGAGCTCGTCGCGCTTGCCCGGCTTCGCGCTGAACTCGACGATGACTTTGATGCCCGTGGCGGTGTGGGAGCTCATGAAGAGAGCTTTCCCGCGTCACCGCTGGTTGCATAGAGCACGTCGCGGTAACATGCGGTTGCTAAAATGCAACCCAGGCACCGGTCCCCGAAGCGAGTGCACCTCGACGAGCTCGACGTGCTGGTCGAAGTCGCGGAGTCAGGCTCGCTCTCCGCGGCCGCGAAGAAGCTGAACGTTCCGAAGTCGACGGTGGGGCGAGCGGTCGGGCGGCTCGAGGAGGACCTGGGTGTCTCGTTGGTCCGGCGAATGTCGAAAGGGCCGAGCCTCACCGAGTCGGGCCGACTCCTCGCAAACATGGCCGCGCCACACATCGCTGCTCTCCGCGACGCGCCGGCCGCGCTCGGGCGCGGGGCGAGTGAGGCGTATGGTCTGCTCCGCATCACGACGATGCCGGACGTCGCGACGCTCGTGCTCGCGCCGCTCTTGCCCGGGTTCCTCGCGCGCCATCCGCGCGTCCGCGCGGAGATGGTCCTCACGCGTCGGACGGTGGACCTGGTCCGAGAGGGCTTCGACGTCAGCATTCGCGCCTCGGTCAGCACCTCGCTGCCGTCGTCTGCGCTGATCGCCAAGAAGCTGGGCCCGAACAACATCGCGCTCTACGCGAGCACTCAATACGCGGCGCGCCGCGAGCTGCCGAAACACCCCGACGATCTGCGGGAGCACGACAACGTCTCCTTCCCGAACGAGGCTGCCGAGTACCCGATGAAGGGCCCGAAGGGCTTCACCAAGGTGAAGGTCCAGGGGCGCGTGAGCGGCGACGACTTCTTCTTCATCAGAGAGGCGCTCCTGGCCGGACTCGGCATCGGGCCGCTGCCGACGTTCATGGCGACGCAGGAGCTATCGGCAGGCCGGCTCGTGCGGGTGCTGCCGGACTATCAGTCGGCGCTCGGCGCGATGTACGTGATGTATCCGCCGGCGAAGCCGCTCCCCGCGAAGGTGACGGCGTTCGTGGCGTACGTGCGCGAGCACGCGCCGCGCCTGCTTTGAGGGCGTTCGCGCCGGACCCCGTCAGGTGCGGACGCTCGCCACGACCTCGCCCGTCACGCGCGAAACCGGACCGCCCAAGTACGGCCGCACGTGCTCGGCGAACCAGGGCCCGGCGACCTCCCGTGAGAAGCGTTCCATTCCTTCGCGCGTGTGGAAGAGCGCGACGACGACGGCCTCGGTGTCGCTCACGCGGACGAGCATGTTGTCGAAGATGTCCGGCTCGCTGCGGAGCCCCTTGTTGAACGCCTCCAACTTCGCGAGCAGGGCGTCGTCGATGGGCTTGGCGAGTGTGAGCTTGTTGACGACAGCGTGCATGGCTTTTCCTTCAGGGCCCGCGTTGCGCGGTGAATCCGGTTGCGCCTGTCTTGATGGCAGTGGGGCCGGTCGGCGTCACGCCGGAAGTGCGCGGCGACGCGGTCACGCGCGGGCGGTCTGCCTGAGGCGCGGTCAGCTGACGAGCCACGACGCGCCATCAAAGGAGCCCGTTCTCGAGCCGCGCGATCGCCCGAGCCGTGTGAGCTGCGCAACCGGATCCAAGAAACGACGCGACCCGGAAAAACCGAGGTCCCGTGGTGGAGGCGCGGCCCGCCTAGATCGCTCCGAGCTGCTTCATCAAGCCGAGGTCATCGCGGACCGCCCAGTGCTCGACGATTCTTCCGTCACGAACGCGAAAGATATGGACGAGCTCGACAGCGATGCGCTGACCCTTTCCCTTCGGCGTCGCAACGCCGCGAAAATTCTCGGCCTGCCAAGTTGCTTCACGGATGCCATGGATGACGACGAGCTCCCCCTCGGCGACGATCATTTCGTTCGTCCAGCGTTGGTCGGGCATAGCAGCGCGCGAGTGGCTCACGACCCGCTTCACGCCGTCCGTCCCGTGGCGCGCCTCCGGGACAGCGGCGTGGTTCACGAGCTCGGTCGAGCAGAGCTCGTCGATGACCGTGAGGTTGCCACCGATCAAGCCTTCGTGGATGAAGCGGCGGACGATGGCCTTGTTCTCTTCGAGCGATGACATCGCTGCGAACGGTACATCGAGTACGCCCGGTCCGGCGCCCGAGCCGCACAAACGGCGCCAACGCGTCCCCACAGTATCTCCTCGCCTGACCCCGTCGTGACAGCGCGGGCGTGAGGGGCGAGAGGTCGTGCGTGACGACGACCCCGACCGATGTGAGGCGACTGAGGCAAGAGCTGGCGGCGCAGGAGCGCGGTCGCGGCAAGCGATACGACCCGGCGCTCCGCGCGCGCATCGTGCGGTTCGCGGAGCAACGGAGGAGCGAAGGCCGGAGCTGGATGGCGATCGCGACCGAGCTCGGGGCGCGGTTCGAGACCGTGCGGCGGTGGTGCGAGGCCGCTCGGCCCAAACCAAAGACCGCGCTCGCGGTGCGGCCGGTGGAGATCGTCGACGCGCCGCGCGCGAGCGATGGCGCATTGGCCATCGTCACGCCACGAGGTCTCCGGATCGAAGGTCTGGCGCTGGAGCACGTCGTCGCGCTCGTGCGCGCGCTCGGATGATCCTCGGCACGAGCCGCGCGGTGCGCGTGTTCGCGTACCCGGAGCCCGTCGATCTGCGCAAGGGCTACGACGGCCTCTACGGCCTCGTGAAGCAGGGGCTCGGCCGCGATCCGCTCTCCGGCGATCTCTTTCTCTTCGTCAACGCGCGACGCCGCGCGTGCAAGGTGCTCGTGTGGGACGGCACGGGCCTCTGCATCTTCCAGAAGCGCCTCGAGCGCGGACGCTTCGCCGAGCTGTTGACGTGCCTGCCGGAAGTTGGCCCATCTGATGCTACAAAGTCGACTCTCGCCTCGCAGCAGGGAGAGACGCGATGCGGAAGAGCAAATTTCCACCGAAGAGCAGATGGTTCGGATCGTGCGCGAGGCCGACAGGGTGCCTGTTGCGGAGGTCGCGAAGAAGCACGGCATCAGCGGCGAGACGCTGTACACGTGGCGACGGAAGTTCGGCGGGATGGATGTCGACGACGCGA
>JBGAJR010000106.1:0-8073 GCA_044224815.1 Polyangiaceae bacterium | reverse complement strand
CTGGGGAGCGGCGCACCCATCGCGTCCTTTGGATACTCGGTCTGGCACACGAGCAGCGGCACGACGATCGCGGCGGCCACGACGAGCGCGCCGCCGGCGAGGAGGCCGAGCCCCGCCGTGCGAAGGCCGGGCGCGCCCGGTGACTTGTCAAGCCGACTGGGTCGCTCGAGGAAGAGATCTTCGGTGCGATCGCCGATGGTGACGCGCGCGAATCCCGTGGGCACGGTGAGCGTGCACGGGCCGGCGCAGCGCAGCGTGCCCGAGGCCGTCACGATGCGTACGTCCTCGGAGACCTCGGCCGTGACCGGGACGGACGCGGGCCGCGCGTCACCGGGACGATCGCCGCCACCCCAATCGGGCGGCATCGACTGCGCGCTGGCGAGTTGTGTGTAAAATGCAGCTAACGAGAAAGCGGCCACGCTCACGATCGCGCGGCGGCTCCCATTCTTGTCTCGCGTCGTCACCACGGTGAGACACGTTAGCGCGGCACTGCCTTGGCGAGAAAAGGCCTGCGTTTCGTCCGTGACCGTGACGCGTGACCGTGACGCCTGGTCGTCACGCCGGCGTGGCTAGAGCTTCGTGACCTCGCACCCGTAGAAGGCCGCGCTGTGCTCCGTCGTGAGCTGGAACGCCGCCTTCGGCTTGTCGGCCTTGAACGTGTAGAGGTAGTGGCCGTCGTCGGGGTTCAGGTTCTGCACGCTGGCGCCTTCGCGTTTCACGCTGAGGACGAGCGGCGCGTTCCCGAAGAACTGTGTCAGCTTGCAGTCGAGGACATGGTACTTGCCGACCTCGGTGGGAACGTCGAGCTTGATCTCGCTCTTCGTGCCGGTCGCGACCTCCAGCATGAAGACGCCGTCGGGGAACTGCGGGGCCGGCGCGACGAACGAGTGCCGACTCGCCGAAGCGATGCGCGCTCCGCCCTCGCCGAGCGGCGCCACCGGCGTGAGCTTCACGTTCGCCGGAGGGAGCGACGTCAGCGCCGGCATGCCGAGACCCTTCATGGCGACGTTCACCGCAGCGAGCTTCTTGGTCACCGGGAGCGGAACGATCGGCTTGGCCTGCCCGAGGTCACCGAGAGCCACGGGCCCGTCGGCGAGAACGAGGCTCGATGCGAGCGAGACCGCAGCGAAGAGACCGACCGAAGCGAACGTGAGTCGACGCATCCTTAGGTGATATCGAGCCGTCGGCTGCCTCGCAAGGCGCGCCCACGGCCTTCGCCGACGATATGAGCCGACCGTGAGGGTCGCCGCTCAGTCATTGGGGCCGAGGAGCCCGTGTTTGCGCGCGAACCAATAGAGGTGGAGGTAGTCGCCGCCCGGCGCCTCGTACCCTTCGTAGGCGAGGTAGTCGTTCGCCACCTTCCAATAGAGGACGTCGGGATGCATCTCGAACAGCGGGTACGAGACGAGGCCCTGCATCCAGTTGCCCTTCACCCAGTCGCCCTTCCACGGGAGATTCGGATACGGCGACATGCAGAAGTCCGGAGTGAGGCGCCGATCGATCGTGAGCTCGACCTTCGGTGCTTGAGCCTCTTCGAGGCGCGAGACCGCGTCGGCGATGATCGGGCTCGTCGGGGAGGCGTTCGTGCCGAAGGCGGCCTCGAGGAGCGGCCACTCCGGGAAGCGCTGCTGGGCGAGGTTCTTGTAGCTCGCGTCGATGTGGCCGCGCACCACCGCTTGCGCGTCACCGCCGAGGTTCAATCGCGCTGCGAGGAGCGCGTAGATCGTATCGCCCACCGAGGTGAGGTGCGTCCCGCTCCAATCGACGGTCCCGTTCGAGTAGTAGACCGGGGTCGCCGCGATCGGCACCTTGGCCAAGGTCCAGTAGCCCGCGGCCTTGGCGCCGTAGGTGATCGCGTCGGCCGGCGAGTCGGTGACGACCGCGTAGAGCCACGCGGCCGGGAGGAGGTTCGTGGTGTTGCCTTGCGTCGCGCCGCCGAGATCGACGTCGTCGGTGAGGTGCTTCGCGTTGGTGCGAAGGCGCGCGCAGATCGCTTCGTGCCCGGTCTTTCCGTCGCAGAGGAGGCCCCAGCCGAGGAGGTAGGCGTAGTAGAGCCCCTTCACCATGTCGTTGTTGCCGCCCTCCATCCACTCGTAGCCGGCGAAGGCGCCCGCGCCTTCGTGCCAGATGCCGCCTTCGTGGCGCGTCTTGCGGAGCGTGCGCGCGAAGTGCTTCCAGTCACCGGTGATCTCTTGGAGCTTGAGCATCGCGTCGAGTGACACGAGCACGTTGTCCAGCGCGCGTGCTTCGCCGGTCACCTCGTAGCGATAGACCTGGCTCGCCAGGTAGATCGAGGTCCAGAGCGAGCCGTCACCCGAGGCCCACTGATCGTCGTAGCCGCCGCCGGGCGGACCGCCGTGTGGGATCATCCCGACGCTCGGATCGACGAAGCGCTTCTCGATGTCGTCTTGGTAGCGCGCCGCCTTCTCGCCGAGCGTCCATCGGTAGGCATCGGCGCGCGCGCGCGTCTCGACGAGGCTGATGTCGTCGATGACCTTGCCCACCACGCGGAGCGCGTTCTTGTTCGCGCGGTAGAACGCCTTGTCGGTGGTGTCGTGCACGTGGCCGTGGACGGCGGCTTGGAACTCCGGCCGATTGACGTAGGGCGCGAGCTCGGGGCGCGCCTGGTATTGCGCGTAGAGCGTGAAGAGCTGCTGCTTCTCGGCGGGCGAGGGCGCGGGATGCGCGGGCACCGTGCGCCGCTCGTCGACGAAGATGGGGTGCGGCCCGAGCGGCTTCTTGTTCGTCCACGTGTCCGAAAGCGCGATGCCGTCGCCGGCGAACGTGCCGGTCAGCGCGCCGGAGGCGCCCAGCGTGAAGGTGCCGGTGAGCGGGATCGGGCCGTCGGTGGCCGAGCGCGTGAGGCCCTTGTGCGCCGTGACGAAGTCGAGTCGCTTGAGCGAGCTCGACGGCGTGACCTGGGCGCCGCTCCGCGTGAGGGTGCCGAAGAAGAGCCAGTGCAAGCTGCGGTCGGTCTCGACGACGACGCTGCTTGCATACTGCACCGTTCGAACGAAGGTGTAGCCCTCGGGGCTCGTTCGCACTTCGGCTTGGCCGGTGTACGTCCCGCGCGCGTCGCTTCCCGTCACGTCCCAAACGCCGACGAGCGGATCCGACGTCGTCGCGTCGGCGCTGGCCGCGGCATCGGCGTTGCTCGCGCCCACCTGCCCACCGTCGGCCGCGCCCTGCGGATTGTCCGTGACCAAGGCGGGGCCGTCGCCGCCCGCGTCTTCGCCGCACGCGAACGCGAGACCGAGCGCGAACGCGATCGGCATGACTCGACCCTGAGCGCGCAGCCACGCTGCGCGACGTATCCTGAAGGAGACATCCGCCATTCCAACCTCCATCGCGCGAGCCGAGCGCGGACCGGGGAACGTGCGCGCTTCATACCGTCATTCGCGCCGCGCGCACGCGACAAATCGTCGCCGCGCGTGGGGATGGCGATGCGCGCTCCGAAGTCAGGCGCTCGTGCTGCAGCATTGCGACGAGATTCGATCTCCGGCGCGCGCCCAGAGAGTGCGACGTCGACGTCCGCCGATGGACACGAATGACGCACCCCGCACGCCCGCGTTGAGTCTCGAAATCGGCCGAATTTCGCGCAAGTCGGCGCAGGCGCGACGCTTGCTGTTGAGGGGGCATGGGCGATTCGATGCGAGCGTTCGGCGGCCGTGTCCGCCGGTCGCTCACCGGGCTCTCGGTCCTCCTTCTCCTCGGCGTCGCCGCGTGCTCGAGTCTCTTCGGCGACGAAGATGAAGACCCGCCGCGCGTCTTCGCCCGCGGCGACGCTTCGGCCGACGCGCTCGCGGACGAGGCGATCCCCGCCGCCGCGCCGGCCTTCCGACCTCTCTCGGTGCGTGAGTACAACGCGGCCGTCGCCGTCCTCCTCCGCGACGACTCGAGCCCCGGCGCGCAAGGCTTGCCCAAGGACGACTTCAAGCCCTTCGACAACCTCTTCGAGTACGCGAGCGTGTCGGCGGCCAAGGTCGAGGCCTTCGACGTCCTCGCCGAGCAAGTCACCGCCGCGCTGCTCGCGGACGACGCTCGCCTCGCGGCGCTCCTTCCGTGCGTGCCCGCGAGCGCCGGTGACGCAGCGTGCTTCGCGCGCGTGATCGAGCGGATGGGTCTCCTCTTCTTGCGTCGTCCGATCGACTCCGGCGAGCGCGCCACGTTCACCGCGCTCGTGAGCGACTACGCCGCGAGCGAAGGCCCGAAGAGCGGCCTCGAGGTGCTCTTTCGCGTGCTTCTCCAGCACCCCGACTTTCTCTATCGCCACGAGCAAGGGCGCCTCGATCCCAAGACCGGGTACTACGCGCTCGACGACTTCGAGCTCGCCTCCAAGCTCGCGTTCACGCTCTGGGGTCGGCCACCGACGGCCGAGCTCCTCGACGCGGCGGCCAGCGGCCAGCTCGCGGATCCGAACGCGGTGCGCGCCCTCGCGACGCGCATGCTCGCCGACCCCCAAGCGCGGGCGCACCTCGACTTCTTCCACGCCGCGTGGCTCGGCTACGGGAAGCTCGCGCCCGGCGCCGACAAGGCGCCGGCCTTGGCCGCGGACATGCGTGCCGAGACGCGTCACCTGGTGGAGCGGGTCGTCTTCGGTCCGAACGGGGAAGGCGGCCCGTGGCGCGCGCTCCTCACGATGGACGAGGCTTGGGTGACGCCCGCCCTCGCGACGCACTACGGCTTGCCCGCGCCGCAAGATGCGCAGGGTGGTTGGGTCAAGTCGACCGATCCCCAGCGTCGGGGGATCTTCGGCACCGCGAGCTTCCTCTCCGTCGGTCAAAAGTTCGGCGACACCTCGACCACTCAGCGTGGCTACAACATCAAAAAGCAGATCTTCTGCGAGACCATCGCGCCGCCGCCCGCCAACCTCAACGTCGACGAGCCGCCTCACGACGCGACGAACCCGAGCCGCTGCAAGGCCGACCAGCTGGCGACGACGCTCCTTGCGCCGAACAGCGTCTGCATCACGTGCCACGGCAAGCTCGATCCGATCGGCTTCGGGCTCGAGCGCTACGACGGCCAGGGCGCGCTTCGCTCGACGCAGCCCGGCGCCCCCGAGTGCTCGCTCGCCGGCAAGGGTGAGGTCGCCGGTCGCGGCGCCTTCGAAGGTCCGGCGGGGCTGGCCGAGCTCGCGCTCTCGTCGGGCCGCGTCGAGTACTGCGCGGTACAGCGGTGGATCAACCTCGCGAATGGCTCGAAGGTGGACCCACGCATCGATGCGCTCACCAATCGCGCGTACGCCGACTTCAAGACCGACGGCAACCTGAGGTCGTTCATCTTGCGCCAGGTGACCGACCCGCTGTTCAGGCTGCGTCGTCCGCTCGAGTGAGCGTGTCGCGTCGCGTGAGTCGTTTTGGTTGAAATGGATGGAGGATGCATGTTTCGGAAGAAGAGCCTCGCGAACATCGACCGCCGGAGCTTCCTCAAGGGGTTGGCCGTCACCGTGCCGCTCCCGCTGTTCGACTTCTTCTTGAACGGCAATGGAACGGCGTACGCGCAGACGAGCTCGCCCCTCCCGCGCCGCTGGCTCCTCGTGAAGAGCGGAAACGCACCGTGCTGGGACGGCGACGATCAGCGGGACATCACCGGCAACTACCGGAACCTCCTCGTGCCGCTGACCCTCGGCGCAGGCTACACGCTGAGCCCGACCACGGCGTCACTCGACGCGCTCTATCCCGGGCTCCGCAACTACGTCGGCTTCTTCTCGAACTGCGAGGTGCCGTACGTCACGAAGCGCGAGGGGATCACCGCTGGCGAGCTCCCGCCCGGCGGCTACTCGGGCTCGTTCCACCCGTGTGAGAACTACACGCAGATGACCGGGCGCAAGCGCTGGCAGTTCGGCGCCGACCCCGACCCGCCGAGCTCGTGGGCGCAAGAGCCCGGCGCGAGCGTCGATCAGCTCCTCCGCATGCAGCTCGATCCCAACGGGACACGCGTGCACGCCAACTATCGCGTGCAGGACGACGGCGACTGCTGCGGGCGCGGCATCATGCAGTACGACGCTCAAGGTCGAGAGATCGCGCCCACCGGCTCGCCGCACGCCGCGTTCCTCCAGCTCTTCTCCAACTTCACACCCCAAGGCGCGATGCCCGACCCCGCGCTCGAGCGGGCCAAGCGAAAGCACGGCAGCGTGCTCGACGCGATCGACAAGGAGCGGCTCGCGTTCTTGGGGCGCGAGCTCGGCCCCAAGGAGAAGGCGATGCTCGCCACGCACCTCGACTCCATCCGCGATCTCGAGAAACGCGTGACCAGTCCGGCCATCACCGGGGCGGCGAATCCGGTGTGTCAGAAGCCGAACGACCCCGGCGCGAACGCGGGGACCGACATCGTGTCGCGATCGGATCTCATGATCGAGCTCCTCGCCATGGCCATGGCGTGCGACATCGTTCGCTACGGAACGTTCCGCATCACGTACGACCAATCGTTCACCGACGCGGGGCTCTTCACCGGGCAAGGTGGTCTCGACTTCCACGCGCTCACCCACGCCGGTCCGGGGACGAGCCTCGATCTCCAGTCCAAGGCGGTGAGCGGCGTCGTGGGTCGGTACTTCAAGCTCGTTGCCGCGTTGCGCGCGCTCCCCGAAGGCGGAGGCAACGTGCTCGACAACTCCGTCGTCGTTTACACGTCCGAAGGTGGGCACGGCGCGGACGCGGACGGCGGCGGCAACATGCACGCCGCGCACAGCACGTCGAACATGTGCACGATCATTTCGGGCAAGGCCGGAGGCATCAAGACCGGCGCCCACGTGAAGCTCGCGCGGGCGCACATGGCGCAAGTGTTCCTCTCGACGATGAAGGCCGTCGGCTACGTGGGCAACACGGTGGGCGACATCAGCGGCTCGGTCCCCGAGATCTACTGACCGGCTTCGCGACGCGACGTCCGCGCGGCCACGAACTTCCGCACCGCGTCGATGACGGCGGCGCCGCTCGGGTGGAAATCAGCGAAGAAGGCGGCGTTGTGGGGCATGTCCGCGGCGAGGTGGAAGGTGGTCTCGACCCCTGCGGCGCGGAGCTTCTGGGCGAACGCTTCGATGTCGTCGCGCGGGATCTCCACCTCGCCGGCCGTAATGAACACGGGCGCGAGCCCGGCGAGGTCGGCGAAGCGCGGTGAGACCCGCGGATCGTCGAGCGCTGCTCCTCCCGCGTACGCCGCGGCGTGCCGTACGAGGACCTCGCGCGTCCCGAAATCGAAGGGATCGTTTCGCGCGAACGACGCGCCGGGCATCGTGAGGTCGACCCACGGAGAGAGGAGGACTGCCGCCGCGGCTTGCGGACCTCCGCGATCACGCAGCGCGAGCTGGAGCTCGATGGCGAGATTGCCGCCGGCGGAGTCCCCCGCGACCACGATCGACGAGGCCGGCGTGCCTTCTCCGACGAGCGCGTCGAAGGCCGCGATCGCGTCTTCGCGTTGCGCCGGGTAGGCGTGCTCGGGCGCGAGCCGGTACTCGACCGAGACGACGCGAAGACCGCACGCGGTCGCGAGGTGCGCGAGCGTCTCGCCGTGCGACGAGCGCGTCGAGCCGTAGATGAACGAGCCTCCGTGAAAGAAGAGGATGACCGGCTCGCCCGTGCTTGGCGTGTGCCCTGTCGGGACGAGCTCGGTCGCCGGGACGCCGCCCAGCACGAGCTCGCGCTTCGTGACTTTCCGCAGGTGCTTCTTCGGGTAGGGGCGCGCGTCGACGTCGGCCCGCACGCGATCGAGCGGCCAGTCGGCGGTCTCGTCCCAGTCGCGACGCAGCGCGCGGACGGCGGCCTCGAACGAGAGGCTCCACGTCGGGCGCGCCGGGCCGTGCCGCGCGCGCCGCAGCGCAGTCTTGGGGAACGACGAGGCGAAGATCCACACGAACCGCCCACCCATGGGGCGGGAGCATACCCGCGCTCAACGCGGCGCGCTCTGGCGCCGTTTCTCGGTGGCCGCCGCGACTTGCAAGAGCACCTTGAGCTTCTTCGCGAGCGCGACGTTCTCGGGCGAATCGGGCGGACCGAGGTGCCCATCCGCGAGGGCGCTCATGATGCGCTCGATCTCGGCGGTCGTCAGCGGGACGCCGACCATCTCGGTGGCGGTGATCCG
>JBGAJR010000053.1:0-64239 GCA_044224815.1 Polyangiaceae bacterium | reverse complement strand
CCACCTCCGAGATCTCCTCCCCGATCGCTGGACGCCCCGTAAGCCGGCGCCCTTGGAAGCCGACCTCACGTTTTTCGACGCGTAGTACCGCGCGAAACGCCGAGATCCGCACGTCAGGTCGATGCCCGTACGGTTACGTTTGGTCACTGGGCGGAGAGTGGTGCTGCAAGCCTAAGCCTCGTGGACGCACAACAACTCATGCCGAGGGAAGTGGTTGCCGTACAGAACTTCAGACTGGAAAGCTGCCCGGCTTGGCCACTGACCGAGGAGTACGCGCATCCAGCCCTGCTGCCCGTACCTGACTGGGTAGCCCGGCCAGCCTTCGAGTGACGCAGGCGGCGTCCTAGTCTTTTGACATGGGAACTACGACGAACCCTGCCAAGAAGCACCACTACCTGCCACAGTTCTATCTCCGTGCCTGGACCGACCCAACGGGGAAACTGTGGTGCTGCAGCCAAGTCCCGCATGCTGGCGGGCTCCGCGACAAACACCTGTCGCCCGCAGCCACCGCATACGAACCCGGACTCTACGACGCGCACCCGACAACGACCATCGAGAGAGTCCGGAGCGATGAGTTCGAGGCGAAGGGGCTCTCTCCCATCGACGGAGCGGCTGCCGGTGCGCACGCGGCACTATTGGCTCAGCCGGAGGAGCTGTCGATCGAAGCTGCGCAGGCATGGGCGCGCTTCATCAACTCGCTGCTTGAACGCACTCCGGATGTGCTGCGAGAGCGCGATCGGCGCGCGGCGGTCGCCGCGGAGCAGACAGTCGCCGACGCGGTTGCCCGATATCCCGGCTTGGCGCGATCCGCGTCCCGATTGAGGGTCGTCGGCGTGGCAAAGAACCTCGTTCGTCAGCACATGTTGAGGGCAACCAACGACCAGGCCGTCATCGACTACCTCATGGGATGTCGATGGCTCGTCGTCGAGTCGAACTTCGAGTTGATCACTGGAGATCTCCCGCTGGTGATCAACGGAGGCCTCGAGGCCGTCGACAGACCCATAAATTGGCTATCGATCGCATTGAGTCCCGAGAGGTTGCTGATCGTGCATCGGCCAGAGTGGGAACCTGACGAGGCGCTCATCCAAGGCGCGCTCGTCGCTCACCCACTCTCCGTGATCGGCGGCCGTAGCACCCGCGTGTATTCGCGGTCGAAACTGGAAGACGGTCCCGTACTCCGTCTGAGGACGGCTGCAGAAGCCTCGCTAGGTCGGATCGGCGTTTCTCCGAAGGAGTGATCGCGAGATGGTGCGCCGAGCACAAGCACGCCGACGGGCACATGTCCATCCCACCCAGGTCTGACCAATGGACTCATTTTGTCCTGGACCGCCTGCTTCTTTTGAAATCCACGGTGTGGATCGCGGCGACGTAGATCGAGAGTCGGTCGAGGCCGCGCGCGAGCGTGATGGAGCCCGGGGGGCCGTTTCGCTTGCCGATCCAGCCTCCGAGCTCGGCGATCCAGTGCGTGGCTTGAGCGAGAGTGGGCATGTCCGGGAGCTTGATACGCTTGCCCTCTGCACGCATCTCGCGCTCGAGCTTCATGGCTTCGATCTCGATCGGAAGAAACTCGACCGACGCTGGCAGGTCAGGCTCGGAGCGCGAGAGGTACTTGAGTCGCTCGATGCGGACGGCGACGGCCGCGAGAATGGTCGCCCACTTCACGACGGCCTCGAGCGAGCGAAGCTGCGTCGTTTCGACTTCGCATTCGCCCTGCTTCCACGTGCGATGGAACTCTTCGACGCGCCAGCGCGCACGGTACGACTCGACGACCTGCAGCGCCGCCTCCGCGGAGGTGATCGGCGCGTTGGTGTAGAGCATCCAGTCGAGCTGCTCCTCCTTGCCAGGCACGCGAACGAGCTCGCGCACCCAGACTGCGTGGACCTTCATCGTCGCCTCGGGCGAGATGCCGAGCTGACGGAACCGAAGCTCGACTTCCTTCGCCCGTACTTCGACCTCGGCGCTTCGTGGTGGGCGCTTTCCGGTGCGGCGCACGTCGACCACCATCTTCGCGAGCGGAGCCTTCTTCAGCAGCGCGGCGCGCACCGACGAGTCCTTCTCCGCTTGCGCCAGCGTCCGGTCCTTCGTGCCGCGAATCGTGAACAGACACGGCTCGTCCTTGAACCGCTCCAAGATGTGTCGCGAGTCCGCTTCGCGATCGATCACGAACCACGGCACGACTTCCGCCGGCGCGAGCCGCGCGATGGTGGCCTTCACCGAGCGCATGAACCACGCCCCCTGCTTGTCCTCGAAGGGCCGATTGAGGTTGCGCTTCACCTTCTCGCGGAGCGTGCCGGACTGACGCTCCGACCGCGTCCAGAACTGCTGATCGACGAGACCGAGCGGCACGCCGACGGGGGAGACCGCGAGCGCGTTGACCATGAGCACGCCGCGGCAAGGACGATTCGACGCGCCGAGGACGCCGAAGTCCTTGCTCTCGTCATCATCGGTGAGCGTGAGGCTCGAGAAGTCGAGCGCCACGAAGACCGCTCGGTGCCCACTCGTGCGCTCCACCGTCGCGCGGAACATCGCGTCCGCCACAGACGAGGCCGCCACATGCTCGCTCTCGAGGAAGTCGTACGCTCCCTCGCGCTCCTTCTCACGGTCGAACACGGCCGACACTCTACCGGATGGACGCTCCGCCGCCCGTGCCGCCATCGCACACAAGCGACGACTCCGGCGCGCATCGCCAAGCGCTGCGTGACCGAACTCTCGCTCCGCCCAAGTCATCGTCGAAGACCCTCGCATGCCGCGGCGAACGCGGACCTTCCGCCATTAATTCCCGACGTTGCTCACGGATGGAGCCAATGGTCAGACCCAGGTCGTAGCTGGAGCTCGTGGTGGACGCGGGTCTTCGTCCAAATTCTTGGAATCTGGCTCCGTTCCCCTCGATGGCTCTCGTGCGCGCTCCCGGATGGAGTCAGCCTTACCGGCACATTCGGTAACCAAGGAGACTGAGCATGTTCGGGAAGCATCATCACTACGTGCCCATCTTGAAGTGGAAGCAGGGCGAGCAGCACGCGCTCGGAGAGCTTTCGCCGCCGGCGAGGTCGCGAATCACGCCGTTCATAGAATTCGTAGACGTGCCGCTGGATCCGGCCACCGGCAAGGCCAAGAAGACGGTGACCGCGCACGTCGCGGCTGGGATCGCCGCTATCACCAAGCAGTGGGGCTCGGCCGCTCCGTTCTTCTTGGATGCGCGTGCGTGTGGCGGCTCGACAATCGCGTTTGGTTCCGCAAAAGCAGTGGGACTCCAGGCCATACCGGTTGTGGACTTGGCAGCCACATCGGCGGTGGTGAGTGCGGCAACGGGGACCAGTGCCAATGGCATCTGTGTACGCGTCACACCAAGCGAACTGGCACAAGGCAACAGTGTCACATCGAAGATCAGTGCGCTCATGAAAGCCCACTCGCTATCGTACGCGGCTACGGACGTCGTGCTGGACCTCGGGTCGATCGTCGGTGCGAGCAGCTTCGTAGCCTCCGCGGCCGCCTTGAGCGCGCTTCAACTACTGCCAAACCTGTCGTCTTGGCGCACCGTGACGATGGCTTCGACCGCGTTCCCAGAGAACCTATCCGGAGTGAAGAGCGGCACGAGCGCCCTGATTCCACGGCTCGACTGGACTACATGGAGCGCGCTCTACGCGACTCGCAAGACGCTCCAGCGACTGCCCAGTTTCGGCGACTACGGCATTCAGAATCCGGTTCTCGCGGACGGCTATGATCCCCGTTTCATGCCGATGTCGGCCGCCATTCGCTACACCACCTCCGCAGCCTGGTACGTGATTCGTGGCGTGTCTTCGAAGAAGGTGGGGCTGGCCACGCAGTTCCCCGGGTTGGCGAAACAGCTGATGGCGTCGGCGCACTACGCGGGCCATCAGCACTGCCGCGGATCACTCGACGTGCAATCGTGCGCGGCGAACAAGCCGGGGTTCGGCTCGCCAGGCGTATGGCGACGCATCGGAACGACGCACCACATCGAAGTGGTCACTGGTCAACTGACCGGTCTCGCCTATCCTTGATGGACTCACGGACGGCGCGCCCAATCTCGTCTAGTGAGCAGACCTCACAGAGCCGGTTCCAGGCCTCGGCCCGCGGCTTCCGACCGAGTCCGGCGGCAGCGCCGCGTTCTCGAAGGATGTGCAAAGTCTCCTGATGCCAAAGCAGTTCCGCGAGAGCGCGCTTCTCGACGGCGGGGTTGCGTCGCGCCCGACGGATTTCGCGGAGCGAGATCTCGTCACCTTCGGGCCTCGCAACAACGACGCCCCACCAGCGCGGAAGCAGCGCAGTCGCATCGCGGCGGTGCTCCTGGGCAAGCACAATGGTGGCGAAGTCGAGAACCTGACCGTAGACGCGGACCTGCTCGGGCAGCCGGCGAAGAGTGTCGGCCAGAGACTTGATCTCGTACCCATGCAGTACGCCGTTTACGACCGCGAGATCGACGCGAACGGCGCCCTGACGCAATCCGAGTTCATTAACGATCAGCGTGTCCGGATCCGCCGAGTGCAACGTCTTCACCTTCGCTAGCAAAGCCTGGCGAATGTCGGCATCACGCATGCGGTGGACGCTACCGCCGTGCCATTCGGCCGTCGAGTCTTCGGCAACGGTTGGGGACAACAGGTACAGGCTCGCAGTTGCATTGGTCGGCATGATTGGCATGGATCCCCACCTCGAGCAGTCGCTCGCCGCACCTCGAGCAGTCGCTCGCCGCACGGGGGCAATCGTCCACCGCGGACGATTCATCGTGATCCACCGTGAATCACCGTTCGTCGTGAGGAGGCCCGAAGAGGCGATCCAGCGCGTCATCTTCGGACAATTCGTCGTCCTCCGACTCAGGTAGCTCCCTTCTAAGCCGCTGGTCGCGTGTTCGAATCACGCCGGGCGTGCCGCACATGGCCTCGGCTCCGTCGAATCGTCCGTGGCCCCGGACGATTCGATGGGGCTCGTGCGTTCGCGGTACGTGACGTCTCGCACGAGCACACCCGATCAGTGGCACTGCACGGGCTGGTAGGTCGTGCTGTTGACGCCGGACGCCGTCCAGCGCCGCAGAACGCGTGACGCGCTCGGTCACCCGGGAGCGACCACCGGGCTCGCTTGCGCGCGCGGCCCGCTCTGCCAAGGTCTCGGCGTGCTGGTCAGCGTGCAACGCTTTCGAGCGCCGGCCATCGACGCGCGGCGCGACTTCTACGGCGCGTTTCACCCGCGCCTGTGGATCCACGTCGTCGATCAGATCGGCTGCCTGGACGAGGCCCTTTTTCCCAACCTCGGCGCGGCGCGCCCGCAGGCGGGGCGGCGGCTGGTCGGCCTCTCGCTGTCTGGCATTTCACACGCACGGTTCTCCGAGCGCACGTTCGTCTCCGAGCCTGGCGCGGGCGTCACCTGCGACGGGCGCTCGGCCTTCCGCGGCCGCGCCGAGAGCCTGGACGACGTGAGCGCCCGATCGATCGTGATCGACTGGGACGTGCGCCACTTCGGCGGTCCGCGCGCCGGCGGCACCGAGGCGGTACGCGTGTCGTCCCTCGCGCGGCTAGCCGCGCACGTCGACGCGCTCGTGCTCGCGATTGCTCGAACCTTTCGCGACGAGCGCGGCCCGCGCTTGGAAGAGGCGAGCGCCGCGCTCCTCGGCTTCCTGCACGCCGAAGGCCTCGACGTGCCTCGCCTCACGGCCGCGGATCTGATCGTGCCGCCCGAGCCCGAGCTCCAAGCCATGAGCCGCGCGCTCGACCAGGCCCTCAGCCTCACCGACGAGATGCCCATGCTGGTCGACGTCGAAGCGACCGCGGGTGCGTCGATTCGCACGATCCAGCGCTGGCTTCCGCGCATCCGCAAGGCTTGGGGCCACGACGACGACGGCGACGGCTTCCGCGCCCTGCGCGCGCGCGTCGTGGCGGCGCGGGCTTGTCTCTTCATGAGCCGGCCCGGCGCCACGACCGAGGGCGCGGCGAGGTTCCTCGGCTTCGCGTCACCCAATGCGTTGTGTCGAAGATTCGCCGAGGCCGGCCTCCCATCACCAGGCCAAGTGCGCCAGCGGCTCCACGCGATCGCGTGACAGAAAAGGATCATCGCCCGAGACGGCGTGGCGTCGCAGAGTCCGGACCTCGGAGGTCCCACGATGAAGCTCGACGCTCGGCGTTTCGCCGCACTCCTCGCCCTGGTCGGCTGCTCCCCTTCCCCGCTCGATGGTGCTGGTAACGACGTTTCCCGCGGAGAGGCGCGGCAGGCGCTCGTCCTCGCCAGCGAGAGCACGAGCGCAGACGACGCCGTCGTCTTGATTCAGACCCACCTCGAGCGCGGCTCACCCTTCTGCACGGGAACGCTCGTCGCGGAGAACCTGCTCCTCACCGCCGCGCACTGTGTCGTCGACTACGAGAACACCGATACGGGCTGCGAGACCCGCGGCGTGGCCGGCGCGACGGGCAGCCGCGTGACGCACGAGCCCGCGCCGAGCAGCATCGCCGTCTACGCCGGCCTTCACCCGACCGAGGTCGGCGCGCTCGGGAAGAAGATCCTTCTCCCGGACGACGAGGAGATGTGTCTGAACGACATCGCCTTCGTCGTCTTGGATCGGTCGATCGCGGCGCCGATCGCTCCCCTCCGTCTCGACGCGGCGCCGATCGTCGGCGAGCGCGTCCACGCCGTGGGATGGGGCGCGTACGAGGGCGCCACGAAGCAAGAGCGCCGGCGCAAGGACGACCTGACGGTGCTCGCGCTCGGCCCGGGACGACTTCCGCTCACGCGCTCGGCCGCGCTCCCCGAGCGGCACCTCGCGATCGGCGCCACCATCTGCTGGGGCGACAGCGGCGGGCCGGTCTTCGCGGAGTCGGGTGCAGTGCTCGGCGTGTCGGCCAAGCTGCGGAGCGACATCCTCGTTCAAGATCGAGAGAAGAGCCTCGACGCGTGCCTGCCCACCGAACAGAACCGCGTCTTCGGGCTGCACACGCGCGTCGACGCTTTCCGGCCGCTCGCCATGCGCGCCTTCGAGGCCGCGGGCAGCGAGCCGTGGCTCGAAGGTCAGCCGCGCCCGGGAGAGCACGATGTGGAAACGACGCGGTGCGACGCGGGCGCGAGCGCTTGTGGAGAGCCAGTCGCACCCGGCGCGAGCTCCACCGCGCCGACCGCGAGTAGCGGATGTGCGACGTCGCGAGCGACTGGAAGTGCAACGGGCTCCCTTGCGACGCTCGTCGCCCTCCTCCTCATCGCACGTTCACGACGCGTCGGCCCCGCAACCCGACGCCCGCAGCGAGCTCGACTCTAGGGCTTGGTGCAGATCGACGGCGCGCCCGGCTGGAACAAAGAGATGTCGAAGCAGCTCCAGCCCGACGGGCAGACGGACGCGTTCGTTTTGCACCCCGTCGCCGTGCAGTAGCCGGTGGTCTTGCCGGGCATGACCGCGCAGTAGCTCGCGACGCCTTCACACTCTTTGTTCTCTTTGCACGTCCGTCCGAACGCGTTGACGGGCGGGGACGCGCCACCGTCGGTCGACGTCGTCGCAGGCGGCGGCGACGATGGCGCCGGCGCCGCGGTCGCGAGGGGCTCACCAAAGATGAACGTGCAGCTCGTCATCGGCAGCCCCACGTCGCGCAGCACGTGGAGCGTGTACGTGCGGCCCTTGGCGAGCGACGGCGCCAAACCTTCGGCGGGCGTGTCTTGGTACGAGGTGCCAGGCGTCGTTCCGTAGCGCAGGCCGCTGTCGACCGGCTGTGCGTTCGGCAAGACGTCGAGCCGCCACACCGTGCCCGTCGGACGATCGAGGTTCGGCGGAACGCCGGGATTCTTGGAGCCGGCCTCGAGCACGTACACGTAGCGCGCGCCGCCGCCCACCCACTTCACGGTGCCGTCCGGCTCGATGCCCTCGCCCGGACCGCACGGGCCGGGCACGGCGATGCTCGCTTCGTAGATCGGCCCGCCGAACGGCGCGACCTTCCGCGCTTCGGCCTCGGTCACGCCGCGCCGCGCGAGCTCGCCCACGACGAGCTTCTTCATGCGCGCGGGGTCGGTGCTCGGAAGACCGACGGTGGTGCGATCGAAGCCGTGATTCTGATCCGCAGGGTACGCGCCGAGCACCGACGAGTCGGCGAGGCCGGCGAAGAGCGCGAGGCCTTTGTTCGACACGGTATCGAGCCAGATCCCCTGCGCGTCGATGTCCCACTTCGATGCGCCATCGGGAGCGATCTTCGCGTCGTGGCAGCAGGCGCAGCCGGTCGCCGCCACCTCGCGCTTCGCCCACTCCACCTCGGCCATGTAAGGCGCGTCCTTGAGGCGAGCGTCTTTCGCATCCGTAGGCTTCGTGTTCGAGCTCTGCGCGTAGTACGGACGCTGCGTCCGCACGACGTCGCAAGACGCGTACGCCGCAAAGCTCTTGCCCGGCTCCGTCGCGCCCGCGATCGACACCTGCGTGCAAACCTTGCCACCCGGGCTCGACGTCGTCTCGCCGGCGAGCGGCGCACGACAGTCGGGGAACGCAGGGATGAACACGCCGGGCAACGCGTCTTCGACGCGCGTCACCGGCGTCACGTCCGACCGGTGGCGCACGTTCGCGCTGGGCTCGGCCTGCGGCGCGACGGAAGACGAAGACGACGGGGACGGCGACGACGACGACGACGGCGAGGAGGACGAGCATGCCGCGACCGCAGCCGCGCCGAGGACCGCAGCACCGAACCAAACGAGCTTCATGGGGTGCGGTAGGTAGGCCCCGCTCTTACTCGGTCAACCACGCGAGCGGCTCTGCTTCGAAACGGGCCGTGCGCGCGCACGAGTCGCCGCAAATCGCCGAGCGAACACGCACGGCGTGGCGTGGCCCGGCGCTGGTCGAGTGTGAGCGCTTCTGGACGGTTCGCGAGACGGCGCCGGGGCGCTCAGGCCTCGAGCGAGAGCTGCGCGGCGCGCGCGAGGTTGCGCTCGAGCTGAACGCGCCCGGCCTGGTACGGCTTGGGCCACGCGATCCCGCGGTAGCCCTGCTCGGCGGCGGCGTGGAGCGTCCACGCGGCGTCGGCGAGATGCGGGCGCGCGAGCGCGCAGAGATCCGCGCGCCCCGCCGCGATGACGGTGTTCACGTGATCGGCCTCGAAGATGTTGCCGACCGCGATCGTCGGAATGCCGACGTCGTTGCGGATGCGATCGCTCATCGGCACCTGGAACATGCGTCCGTAAACCGGAGCCTCTTCTTTGAGGACCTGCCCGGACGACACGTGGACGATGTCCGCGCCCGCGTCCTTGAACGCCGCGGCGATCTCGGCCGCCATGTCGGGCGTGACGCCGCCCGGCACCCAATCGTGCGCCGAGATGCGGACGCTCATGGGCTTGTCGCCCCAAACGGCGCGCATCGCGCGGAACACTTCGAGCGGGAACCGGCAGCGCGCGGGCGTAGAGCCTCCGTAGGCGTCCGTGCGCTGGTTGGTGAGCGGCGAGAGGAACGACGAGATGAGGTAGCCGTGCGCCGCGTGGAGCTCGACCATGTCGAAGCCGGCGCGCCGCCCGCGCTCGGTGGCGGCCACGAACTCGGCGAGCACGCGGTCCATATCGGCCCGCGTCATCTCACGAGGCACCGCCGACACGCCCGCGATGTACGGAAGCGGCGACGGCGCGACGAGCGGCCAACCGCCCTCGGGGAGCGGTAGATCTGCGCCCTCCCACGCGAGCTTGGTGGCGCCCTTTCGGCCGGCGTGGCCGAGCTGCAGCGCGATCTTCGTGTCTCCGTTGGCGTGGACGTAGTCCACGATGCGCTTCCAGGCGGACTCGTGCGCGTCGTTCCAGAGGCCGGTGCAACCGGGGGTGATGCGCGCGTCGGGCGCGACGCAGGTCATCTCCGTGAAGAGGAGCCCCGCGCCGCCCGTTCCGCGGCTCCCGTAGTGGACGAAGTGGAAGTCGCCCGGGAGGCCGTCATGTGCAGAGTACATACACATGGGCGACACGACGACGCGGTTTTTGAGCTCGAGCCCGCGCACGCGGAACGGCGTGAACATCGGGGGAACGGGCGCGTCGCCGGCGCCGGTCTTCTTCGCGAACCAACGGTCGAACGACTCGACGTAGGCCGGATCGCGGAGCTTCTGGTTGGCGTGCCCCACGCGCTGGCTGCCGGTGAGGAGCGAGAAGACGAACTGCTCGGGCTCGAGCTTCACGTAGCGCTCGATGTCCTCGAACCACGTCATGCGGTTGCGGGCCGCGCTCTGGAGCTTGAGCGCCTCGACTTCGCGCTCCGCTTGGTACCGGCCGAGGCGCTCCGCCACGCTGCCGCTCTCCGTCGTGAGCACGCGCGCTAGGGCGATCGCGTCCTCCATGGCGAGCTTGGTGCCGGAGCCGATGGAGAAGTGCGCGGTGTGCGCGGCGTCGCCGATGAGGACGATGTTGTCCTTGAACCAGCGCTCGCAAAGGATGCGGTTGAACTTGAGCCACACCGCCGAGCCGCGGAGGTGCCGCGCGTTGGAGACGAGCGAGTGGCCATCAAGGATGTCGGCGAAGAGCTCCTCGCACAGACGAATCGACGCGTCGGCGTCCATCTCACCGATACCGGCCTTCTCCCAGGTCTCCTCGGGCGTCTCGACGATGAACGTCGACCAGTCTTCGTCGAAGCGGTACGCGTGGAGGTTGAACCAGCCGTGCTTCGTCTCCTTGAAGGCGAAGGTGAAGGCGTCGAGCTTCTTCTTGGTGCCGAGCCAGATGAAGCGGCACTTGCGGACGTCACGGCGCGGGTTGAAGTGCGCCTCGTGCTTGGTGCGCGTCACCGAGTTCACGCCGTCGGCGCCGACCACCAGGTCGTAGTCCTTGGCGTACTCGTCGGGATCGCCGAACTCGGCCTCGAACTTGAGCGTGACGCCGAGGGCCGCCGCGCGCCGCTGGAGGATGTCGAGGAGCTTCACGCGCGCGATGCCCGAGAAGCCGTGCCCACTCGACGTGATCTTCCGGCCCTTGAAGAAGACGTCGATGTCGTCCCAGTGGCGGAACGCGCGCTCGATCTCGGTCGCCACCTCGGCGTCCGCCTTGCGGAAGCCGCCGATGGTGTTGTCCGAGAAGACGACGCCCCAGCCGAACGTGTCGCCGGGGCGATTCCGCTCGAGGACCGTGATGTCGGCGGAGGGATCCGCCTTCTTCATGAGGATCGCGAAGAAGAGGCCTGCGGGACCGCCGCCGAGACAGAGAATGCGCATGACGACTCCGCCGCCACCATAGTGCAAATCGGGCGGAGATGGACCCGGCGATGACCAGCTGCTGGCCACCCGGCTGGCCGCGGGAAAGCTCGGGGAAGCTCCCACGCAATTTAGTGCATCATGCATGCACTATTTGGCGCAGCGGCCGACAAACACCTAGGCTCCATCAGCACCGCCGGAGGCTCGCCATGAAGAAACTCGTCGTCTTGACGTTGTCGCTGCTCGGAACGGGCATGGTCACGACCTTCGTGGGCTGCGGGAGCTCGGAAGACACGCCGCCACCGGCCGACACCGACGCGAGCATCGACGGGACGGCGGACGCAGCGGCGGACGGCTTCATCGACACCATCGACGGGTCGCGCGCCGACGCGGCGGTGTGTGCCCCGACCGGCCAAGCCTGTACGACGAGCGGCGACTGCTGCTCGGTGAACTGCGTGAATCACCTGTGCGCGCAGCCGCTCAACCAGTGCAAGGGGCCCGGCGTAGCCTGCGCGACGGGCAAGGAGTGCTGCACGTTCTCGTGCCTCGGCGGCAAGTGCGCCGACAAACAATGCGTGGCCGACACGCTCGCCTGCGGAACGAACGCCGACTGCTGCAGCGGATCGTGCGTGCCCGACGGCAAGGGCGGCGGCGTCTGCAAGCCGCTCAGCACGACGTGCCGCACCTCCGGCAACCCGTGCACGACCGGGGATCAGTGCTGCTCCAAGCTCTGCAACGGCGGCATCTGCTCGGATGGCGTCTCGTTCTGCGTCCAAACCGGCGACGCGTGCGCGACGAACGCCGACTGCTGCGGCGGCAACTGCACCAAGGCCGCCGGTGCCGCGCTCGGTGTGTGCGGCGAGACGGCCAGCGCGCCGGGCGCCACCGAGTGCCTCCCGAAGGGCACGATCTGCGGGACGACGACCGGTGGCGTTCCCGATTGCGGCGGCACGTGCTGCTCGCGCATGTGTGCGCCGACGGGTAGCGCCGGCGGGTTCACGATCTGCCAACCGCCGTCGGGTTGCTCTCCCACCGGCGAGGTGTGCCGCATCGACGCCGACTGCTGCGGCTCCACCGGCTCGCCCCAGCCCGTCGACGGCCCCGTGGTGTGCGCCAAGGCGTCGCCGACGCAGGAGTTCGGTCGCTGCGACAATGGCACCAAGTGCCGTGAGCCGGGGAGCATCTGCAAACCGAAGAACCAGTCGTGCTCGGCGGAGAACAACTGCTGTGAGCCCAACGGCGCGCCCAACCCGAGCTACTGCAACTCTGACCCCGACAACTGCTGCCGACGCGACGCGCTCGGCATTCCGCGCTGCCTCCTCAACGCGAACGACTGCACGTCCCCCATCCCGGCCGGGAGCTCGTGCGAGACGAGCGCCGATTGCTGCGGCAAGCCCTGCGTCGATCACAAGTGCCTCGCGGCGTGCGTGAACCTCAACGGAACGTGCACCACGCACGCCGACTGCTGCACCGGCCTCCCGTGCGTCATCCCCACCGGATCGACCAAGGGCGTGTGCGGCGGCTCGTATCTGCCCGACGGCGGCGTCGGCCCGAGCCCGAGCCCCGACGGCGGCACGACCTCCGACGGCGGGGGAACCGGCGACGGCGGCAGCACGACGGACGGCGGAATCGGCCCCGGCCCGTGCGCGCTCTACGGCCAGACCTGCAGCGTGAACGCGAATTGCTGCGACGGCGTCCCGTGCACCAACGGGACCTGCCACTACACCATCAAGTAACCGGAAAAACCGCGCCCAGAATTCGCTTCCGGGCGCGATCTTTTTCGGAAACTCTGGCCCGCGGAGGTGTCTGCTCCTCTTGGAGCTTTCGCCGGGAAGGGCCTCATGGACAAGACTTCGCTCATCATGGTGTCGGCGTCCCTCGTCTTCATGGTCGGGGGCGTGTGGAAGGCCGTGACGACGCCCTCGGTCACGACGCCGACGTCACACGTCGACCCAATGGTCACGACGCCGCTCGTGACGCCGCCGCCCCGCCCGACCTCGGACGCACCCGAGGACCGCCCGCGCATCGCGCGACAGGCGCCGGTGAGCCTCACCGCCTCCGACGGGACCGGCCTCCTCCTCACGAGCTTCGTCGCGCGCGCCGAGGTGCGGGAGCCGCTCGCGTTCACCGAGCTTCGACTCACCTTCCAGAACCCGCAGTCGCGCCAGCTCGAAGGCACGTTCCGCGTGACGCTCCCCGAAGGCGCGAGCGTCAGCCGCTTCGCGATGAAGGTCGGTGGACGCTGGCAGGAAGGCGAGGTCGTCGAGAAGCAAGCGGCGCGCGTCGCGTACGAAGACTTCCTCCATCGCAAGCAAGACCCGGCGCTCCTCGAGCAGGCCGCTGGCAACGAGTTCACGGCGCGCGTCTTTCCGATCCCGCCGCGCGGCACGAAGGAGATCATCCTCTCCTACGGCGAAGAGGTCCCCGCGAAGCGCCCCTACACGATCCCGCTCCGCGGCCTCCCGCAGCTCGGGCTCGTCGACATCTCGGTGACCGACGAAGCCGCGTCGACGCCACTCCAGACGCTCATGCGACGGAGCTTCGCGCCGGACAGCGACTTCGTCCTCGAGCGTCGCCTCGAACGTTCGGACACCGGGCTCCGCACGCGCAACATGGCGCTCGCGCGAGTGCGCGCCGCGAGCGACGCCGAGGCGCCGATCGAGCCGCTCGGCGGAGCCGTCGTCCTCGTCGACACGAGCGCATCGCGCGCCCTCGGTTACGCGGAGGAGATCGATCTCGTGGGAGAGGTCGTGCGGCGACTGCGTGAGGCCGGCGAGAGCGGGCCGCTCCGCGTGGCGGCCTTCGATCAGGTCGTCGTGCCCGTGTTTTCCGGCAAGATCGGCGATTTCGGTGAGGGCGAGCTCGCGACACTCAAGAAGCGCGCTCCGCTCGGCGCGTCCAACTTGTCGCGCGCCCTCTCGTGGGCGGCGGGCGAAGCGAAGAAGGGCGAGCTTCGCCGGCTCGTCGTGGTCGGTGATGGCGTCACCACCGCCGGCCCCAGCGAAGGCGAGGCCTTCGACACGGTGCTCGGTGAGGTGAAGAGCGCGGGAATCACGCGTGTCGACGCGATCGGCGTCGGCGGCATCAAGGACACGAGCCTCCTCCGGAGGGTCACGTCCGGATCGTTCCCCAAAGACGGCATGGTGATCGACGGCGCGCTCGGCGCGAGCGCGGCCGCGCGCCGGCTCCGAAACGCGACGCTCTCCAAGGTGGCCATCGAGGTGCCCGGCGCGCGCTGGTTCTGGCCCACGCGCATGGAGGGCGTGCAGGCCGGCGACGAGGTGATGGTCTACGCCGACGTGCCGGAGGGCGAGGCGTTCCGCGTGAAGGTCGGCGCGACGCCCGAGCGCACGCCGGAGATCCGATCCGGTACGGGTCCGCTGCTCGAGCGCGCGTGGGTGCAGGCGAAGATCGCGAGCCTGGTCGAGCTCCAAGGTCGCGACCCGCAGCCCGAGCGCGTGAAGGAGATCCTCGATCTCTCGACCACGCATCGCGTGCTCTCGCCGTACACCGCGCTCCTCGTCCTCGAGACCGAAGCCGACTACGCGCGCTTCAAGATCGATCGTCGATCGCTCCGCGACATCCTCACGATGGAGAGCGGCCAGCTCGCGCTCAAGCATCGACGCTGGCCGTTCGACGAAGACCCCGCGGTCGAAGCGGCGAAGAGCGAAGCCAAGAGCAGCGGACCGAGCCAACGCGCGCGCGAAGAAGGTCCGACCGGCAGCCCACGCGGCGGGTCGGCGCCTGCCCCGGCAGCCGCGCCCGTCGCGGCGCCCGCGGAGGATCGCGCGGCAAACGCCGAGCGGAGCGCCGCGGCACCGGCCGTCGCGGCGCAGGCCACGCCCCCGATGACGGAACCCGTCCCGCCGCCGGCGCCGCCGCCGCCCCCAGCGCAGCGCGAGATGGAGCAAAGCGAACCGCGCCCGGGAGATCTACGGGTGAGCGGAGGCGGAGGCGCGGTGTCCGACTCGCTCGGCCGCGGCGGCCTCGGCATGCTCGGCGAGGGAGCGGGTGGCAGCGGATCCGGACAAGGCTTCGGCAGCGGGCACGGCCGCCTCGGCGGCTCGCACATGACATCACCCCCGCAGCTCCGCTCGGGCGTGGTCACGGTCAACGGAAGGCTTCCGACCGAAGTCGTTCAACGCATCGTGAGGCAGAGCTTCGGACGCTTTCGTCTGTGCTACGAGCGCGCGCTCGTCTCGAATCCCACGCTCCAAGGACGCGTGAACATCCGCTTCACGATCGGCCCCGATGGCGCGGTGACCGGGACGACCGACGGCGGCTCGGATCTTCCGGACGCAGCGGCGGTGACCTGCGTCGTGCGCTCGGTCTCGAGCCTCACGTTCCCGGCGCCCGAGGGTGGCGGCGTCGTGACCGTCAACTTCCCGATCAACTTCATGCCCGGTGAAGGTCCGCCGACCAGCAACCTCACCGCCGACAATTGGAACCAGAACACGGTCGACCCGTACACCGGACGATTCAAGTCGGTGATGTCGTCCATCGCCCGGGATCCGGCGCGCGCGCTCGAGCTGGCCGTCGCGTGGCGCGGAGAAGCCCCCGGGGACGTACTCGCGCTCGTCGCGCTCGGGGAAGCCTACGAGGCGTCGGGCAGCGCGGACGAGGCCGCGCGCGCGTACGGGTCGCTCATCGATCTCTTCGCGAGCCGCGCCGACCTGCGCCGTTTCGCTGGCGAGCGGCTCGAACGAATCAAAGATGGCCTCGGGCTCGAGCTCGCGAGTGACACCTACGAGAAGGCCGCGATGCAGCGACCCGATCATCCGGCGAGTCATCGCCTGCTCGCCTACGCGCGCCTCAAGAAGGGTGACCTGGCCGGCGCGTTCGACGCCGCGTTGAACGGCGCCCGCCGCAAATACCCCGAGGGGAGATTCCTCGGCGTCGACCGAATCCTCCGCGAAGACCTCGGCCTCATCGGCGCCGCTTGGATCAAGAAGGACCCGTCGAAGCGGCCGCAGGTGACGGCGCAGCTCGCCGAGGTGCGCGCGTCACTCGAGACGGGCGCGTCGATTCGCTTCGTCCTCAACTGGGAGACCGACGCCAACGACGTCGACTTCCACATCATGGACTCGCGCGGCGGCCACGCGTTCTACAGCGAGCCGCACCTCCCGAGTGGCGGCGATCTCTACGCCGACGTCACGACGGGGTACGGCCCGGAGTGCTTCACCATCCGCGCCCCCAAGGGCCGCCGCGCCGGGCCGTACAAGCTCCAAGCGCACTACTTCTCGCGCGGCCCGATGGGCTACGGCATGGGCAAGCTACAAGTGATCGACCACGATGGTCAGGGCGGGCTCACGTTCGAGGAGCGCCCGTTCGTCATCATGGTCGATCACGCCTTCGTCGATCTCGGTGTCGTGGCCGCCAAGTGAGGCGGCGCGAGCTCACTCGAAGAGGGCCGTGAAGGGGCGCGGATCGATCTTGATCGCGCCGCGGATCACGGCCTCGTCGCTCTCCTTGGCGCCCGGGATCGTGAAGCGACCGCCGGTGCTCGCCTTCCTCGTGTCGGCGCCGCAGATAAACGACGCCGAGGCGACTTCCTTGGTGCCGCGCAGGAAGTGGATGGCGTAGTCGGGCATGCACTTGGCCTCGGGCGCCTCGGTGTCGATCTTCTGATCGCCGTCGATGGCGGCGACGAGCTTCTCGACCGCGGCGTCCTCCTTGACGGTCTTGTCACCTTGACCGAAGCGCGTGACCTTCACCTGCGAGATGCCCCAGAGCGCGTCGCCCGGGACGAGCGCCATCTTGGCCACCGACTCGAGGTTGTCGTTCACGGCCTTGATGTGCTCGGTCTTGCCGCCCTTGGTGAACGTGCCGTAGCCGGCGCACGAAACCGACAGCTTCGAGAGCTCCTTGCCGCTCTCGTCGAGGTAACGGAGGTCATGCCGGTACTGCGGCATGCACTTCGGAATCGGGTCCTCGGGCGAGAGGATCTTGAACGCCTTGGCGAGGCTCTTCAGCTTCGTGTCGGCGCCGACGACGATGGTCTCGTCCTTCACCGAGTGGTCGATCATCGGCACGGTGTGGATCTCGATGGCCGCCGCCTTGGGCTCGAGCTCGTCCCCCGCCCCGCCCTTGGCCAGTGCGCCTTCGGCCGGCGGCTCGTCGTCGCTAGACGCGGAGCTCCCCGAGCAACCCGACGCGAGAGCCAACACACCGAGGATACAAGCGAGCTTCAACGAGTTCATGATCAGCCTCCGAGAGAGAGCACGCGCGACGGCAGGCGCGAGGCGCCTAACGGTGGGTGTCGCGATCGCGTGCCCAAGGGCTCTGCAGACGACATGCCAGGCTAGGATGGCGTCGTTTGCCCCCATGAACGTGGCCACGTCCGGGGGCGCTGCTCGATTGGAGATCGCTTCGTGCGCGCAGCGCGGGTTCAGCCCGCTTCGGCCAGCGGCGCGAGGAGCTCGCGGAGGCGCTCCCGCAAACGACACTCGATCTGTCGAACGCGCTCCCGCGTGACGCCCACGCGCGTGCCGAGCTCGGCGAGGGAAGCGGCGTCCTCGTCGTCGGTCATGAGCCGCTCCTCGAGGATCATGCGCTCGCGCGACGAGAGGGTGGGCCCGACGCGATCCAGGATCGCGCGCACGTGCGCGGCGCGCTCTTCTTGGTCGAAGAGATCGTCGAGTGGAGCGTCGGGCGACACGAACGCGTCGAGGCGAGTGGCGCCGTCGTCGCCCACCGGCGCGTCGAGCGACATGTCCCGCGCACCGAGGTGGGCGCTCACCTCGCGGACTCGCGCCACGGTGGTGCCGAACCGGGCCGCGAGGAGCGGCTCCACGATTTCGCGCGCCGCCGGACCACCGTGCGCACGTTCGAGGCGCGCCCTCTCGGCGCCGAGCGCGAAGAAGAGGCGACGCGACTTGCCGTAGCCCACGCGAACGAGCGTGCGCTGACGGAAGACGTAATCGAAGAGCATGGCGCGCACCCAGTGGGCGGCGTACGTAGAGAGCCTGAGACCGCGACCCGGCTCGAAGCGCTTGAGCCCTTCGAGGAGCCCGATCATCCCCTCTTGAACGAGGTCTTCGTAAGCGGCGCCATGACGCTGGAAGCGCTTCGCGAGGTGCTCGACCATCGGTCGCTCGCTCGCCACCAGCCGCGCGAGGGCGGCGCGGTCGCCGGTCGTGCGCCACGACTCGACCAGCGCGTGCTCCTCGTCCACGGAGAGGCGGTTCGCCGCGTGACGCCCTTCGGCCATGGGCTTACAGTACCGTTTAGGTACTATTTTCACAAGAGGGCTCGCCAGGCCCCGCGGCGGCGCGCGCCGCTCAGCGCCGCGTGGCGATCTTGAGGAGCTTGCCCGGCGCCGCGTTCACGCGCGGGCGCGGCTCCGCCATCTCCGCGAGGGAGAGCTCGTCGAGCGAGCGACGCACGGCCTCGTTGATGCGTCGCCAGTGCGTGCGAACCGGGCAGCCGTCTTCGAGCGCGCACGAGTGGCCCTTGCGCCCGCTGCACTCGGTGAGACAGAGCGGGCCCTCCATCGCCTCGAGGATCTCGGCCACCGAGATGGCCTTGGGCGCGCGCGTCAGCGAATAGCCGCCAAGCTTGCCGCGCTGGGATTGGAGGATGCCACCCTTGGTGAGCATCTTGAGGATCTTGGCGACGGTGGTCACCGGGAGAGTCGACGTCTCCGCCAGCTCGGAAGCCGACCACGCGCGCTCCTCACGCACGAACGAGGTCAGGAGCACGATGCCGTAGTCGGTGAGCTTGGCGATGCGGATCACGAGGTCAGCTTACCTCATTCTGGGCCGCGATTCGCAGGGTGGGGCGCCGGAGCGAAAGGCTGTAGAACCACGGGGTGATCGTCCTCGGTGCCCAGGTCTCTTGGCCCACGGCGTTGGCCGTCCTCGAGGTCGTGTACCTGGTCGTCCTGGGCGCTTGGATCCTGCTCGAAAAACGCAGTCCGGTCGCGACGCTGGCCTGGCTGCTCTCGCTCTTCGCCCTTCCCGGTGTGGGGTTCGTCGTCTACTTCTTCCTGGGGCCCCGAAAGGTGCGCAAGCGTCGCCTGCGGCGTCTCCGCGCCGAGCAAGCGACGGCGAAGCCCACCGCGCATGCGTTGGATCGCGCGCCGGAGGCGTCGCTCGCCATCGCCAGCGACCTCGTGGCGATGGGCCAGCGCGCGGGCGGCGGCCGCCTCTCGCTCGCGACCGAGATCGAGATCCTCGTCGACGGCGCCACGACCTACGACGCGATCGTGGCGGCGATCGCCGCCGCACAGCACCACGTGCACGTCCTCTATTACATCTTCGAGCCCGACGAGACCGGCCGGCGCCTTCGCGACGCGCTCGTCGAGCGCGCGCGCGCAGGCGTTCGCGTACGCGTGCTCCTCGACGCGGTGGGGTCGGCGCGCACGCGCCATCGTCCGAAGTTTCTCCGCCCGCTGCGCGAAGCCGGCGCAGAGATCGCCTACTTCAACCCGCCCGGCGTGGCGCAGCTCGTGAGCCGCCTCCTCAACTTCCGGAACCATCGGAAGATCGTGGTCTGCGACGGACGGGTCGGCTTCACCGGCGGCGTCAACGTCACCGACGAGGAGAATCCCGCCGTGACGAAGACCGCGGCGTGGCGCGACACGCACCTCCGGCTCGTCGGTCCGTGCGTCGCGTGGCTCCAGGTGGTCTTCCTCGAGGACTGGGCGTACGCACGCAACGTCGCGTTTCCGGCGAGCGAAAGCGCGCCCTACTTCCCGGAGGTCGGCGACGGCAAGGGCGCGCCAGTGCAGATCGTCGACTCGGGACCGGACCGCGACGTCGAGGGGATCAAGGCCGCGTATTTTTCGGCGATCAACGCGGCGCAGCGACGCGTCTATCTGACGTCCGCGTATCTCGTGCCCGATGAGTCGATGCTCTTCGCGCTCGAGACCGCGGCGCTGCGCGGCGTCGACGTGCGCGTCCTCGTCCCGAAACGAAGTGACTCGCGCACCGCCGCGGCCGCTGCGCGCTCGTACTACGACGAGCTCCTCCGGGCGGGCGTACAGGTCTACGAGTACGCGCCGCGCATGCTCCACGCGAAGACGATGGTCGTCGACGACGCCGTCGCCATCGTGGGGACCGCGAACTTCGACAACCGGAGCTTCCGGCTCAACTTCGAGGTGACGGCCGTCCTCTTCGACGCCAAGGCGACGGGCAGGTTGGCGGAGATCTTCGAGCGCGATCTCGAGCACGCGCGCCTGGTGACCGCGGGCGCGCGCCGCCACGTCGCTTTCGCGGGCCGCCTCTTCGAAGGGACCGCGCGGCTCTTGTCTCCGGTCTTGTGACGCGACCGCCCAGGTCGATCAGAGCGCCGCGCCCACGGCGTCGCGAAGCTTGGTGCAACAAGACTCGTAGCGGAGGTCGGCGTTTCCGTTTCGACCGACGTGCACGCGAACCTCGGTCGGTCCCTGGTGGTGCTCGGGGCATTTCACGCCCGCGAGCTTGGCGCCGATGTCGCGGCCCATCTGCATCAGCGCCTGCGCGACCGCCTTGTCCTTCACGTCGGAAGCGGAGACGGCCTTGCCTTGCACATCCATCGTGACCCGAACGTCGAGGCTCTTTGCCATGAAGATCAGTATCGCTCGCTTGACGCGCCGAGATCCATGCTGTCACGATCGCCCCTGACCGGATGAATCGCCGCCCCCGACATGGCCGAGTCCTCGGCGTCCTGGCCCTTTTGGCCGTGACGCTCGCCTCGGCGTGCAACACCTCGGGATTGAAGAAGGTCTACATGGCGCCCGACTCGCAGGGCACCATCGACCGCCTCTCCTTCGTGGCCGGCGCGCCGATCTTCTGCATCGCCGACGTGGCCATCGGCGATCCGAAGGCCACCGTGCAGGTGAGCATGCAGCCCGTCACCGTGAACGGGAAGCCGACGGGGCTGCCGCCGCTCGTCTTGGGCGAGCACATCCCGGGCAAGTTCACCGGCAAGATCGCGACCGAGTTCCCCAAGACCACGATCCAAGCCGTCCCCGACCCGCGCGATCCCAACAAGTTCGTGACGAGCCAAGCGGCGCAGGCGCCCGGCATCTACCGGTGCGTGGTGCGGGTCGACGACGAGCTCGACTACACCGACTTCGCCGTCACGCCCGGCCAGCAGCCGACACAAGATCCCAACGCGCCGACGCCCGGCGACTGTCGCCCCGAGACCGTCGGCAACTGTCCGCTCGTGGGCGGCGGCAACGTGGTCCGGTGCTGCACGCAGTCGGGCGCGTGCGGAACGGGGCCCGAGGGCACCGGCTTCTGCTACCCGTCGAACTGATGCGCCACGCCCCGACGGCGACCGGGCTGCGTCCTCGATGAGTGACGACGCGAACGAGCCGGCGCTCTCGCCGGCGCTGGTCGCGCTCTTCGCGTGCGGAGCGGGGCTCTCGGTGTCGGGCCTCTACTTGAACCAGCCGATCCTCGCGGCGATGGCCAAAGACCTCGGCGCGACGCCCGCCGCCATCGGCTTCGTGCCGACGCTGACCCAGCTCGGCTACGCGACGGGCATCTTGCTCTTCGCGCCGCTCGGCGATCGTCTCGACCGGCGACGCGTCATCGTTTGGAAGGCGGCGCTCCTCGCCCTCGCGCTCCTCGGCGCAGCGTCCGCGCGGAGCGTTCCTGCGCTCGGCGCCGCGAGCCTCGGCATCGGGCTCTTCGCGACGCTGGCGCAAGACTTCGTGCCGGCCGCCGCGACGCTCGCGCCCCCTCGCGTGCGCGGCCGCGTCGTGGGCACGGTGATGACCGGCCTGCTCCTCGGCATTCTCCTCTCGCGGCTCGTGAGCGGCGCGCTCGGTGAGCGCTTCGGCTTCCGCGCCGTGTTCGTCGCAGCCGCGGCGGCGATCGTCGCGCTCGGACTCGTCTCTTTGGCCAAGCTCCCGAGCATCGCGCCCACGACGCGCGAGCCCTACTGGACGCTGCTCGCATCGATCGTGCGGCTCGCGCGCGACGTCGCACCGCTCCGCCACGCCGCGGTGGCCCAGGCGCTCCTCAGCGTGGCGTTCAGCGGCTTCTGGTCGACGTTGGCCCTCTCTGTCGCGGCGCCCCCGTTCACGCTCGGAAGCACCGCAGCCGGCGCGTTCGGGCTAGCCGGCGCCGCGGGCGCGCTCATCGCACCGATCGCCGGTGCGACCGCGGATCGGCGCGGGCCGGAGGCGGTCATCGTGCTGGGTGCGCTCTTGGTGCTCGCGTCGTTCGTCGTGATGGGCGTGTGGCCGGGCTCGCTCGCGATCTTGATCGCCGGGACGGTGACGTTCGATCTCGGTGTCCAAGCGTGCCTCATCTCGCACCAGACGATCGTCTATGGGCTCGATCCGAGCGCGCGCAGCCGCCTCAACGCGGTCCTCGTGAGCACCATGTTCTTCGGCATGTCGAGCGGCGCCGCGCTCGCGAGCCGCGCCCTCGCGCGCTTCGGATGGCCGGGCGTGTGCGCGCTCGGCGCCGTGGCCACGCTCGGCGCGCTCGTCGTTCGCGCGCTCCCCGGCGCGCGCGCCGTCAGAGCCCCATGAGCTTGGCGACGTAGTAGCGCATCGTCTCGGTGGTTCCACCGCCGATGCGGAGGAGGCGCTGATCGCGCCACGCGCGCGCGATCGGGTACTCCTCGATGTAGCCGGCGCCGCCGTGGAACTGCAGGCACTGATCGGTGATCTCGCTGACCAGCTCGCCGACGAAGATCTTCGCCATGCTGATCATCTTCACGGTCTCGAACGTGAGGTCGATCTTCTTCTCGTAGCGTTCCTCGTTGTACATCTCCGCGGCGCGGTACGAGAGCGCGCGCGCCGCTTCGAGGCGCGTCTGCAGGTCGACGAACTTGTGCTGCCAGTACTCGCGCTTGATGATCGGCTTGCCGAACGCCATGCGGTCGCGGCCATAGCCGATCGCGTCGTTGATCACGAGCTGCGCGCCGGCGACGGCGCTCGTGCAGGCGATGAGGCGCTCGGATTGGAAGTTCTGCATCAGGTACATGAAGCCGCGGTTCTCCTCCCCGAGGAGGTAGCGGCCCGGAATGCGCACGTCTTCGAGCGATAGCTCGGCGGTGTCGCTCGACCAGTTGCCGATCTTCTTCAGCTTCTTGGAGACGCCGAAGCCCTTGGTGCTCGTCGGCACGAGGAAGAAGCTGCAGCCGTGCGCGCCGTGCTCGGGCGTGGTCTTGGCGAGGAGCGTGACGAAGTCGGCGCGCGTCCCATTGGTGATGTACGTCTTCGAGCCGGAGAGCACCCAGTCGCTGCCATCCTTCTTGGCGACGGTCTGGATGCCGGCGACGTCGCTACCGGCGTTGGGCTCGCTCACTCCGAGCGCGGCGATCTTCTCGCCGCGGAGCGCCGGGGTGAGAAACTCCGCGATCTGCTCTTTGGTGCCGAGATCGGCGATGACGGGCGTCGCCATGTCGCTCTGCACGAGGAGCGCCATGGTCACGCCGGCGAGCCGACCCTTGGGGAGCTCCTCGCTCTTGGCGATGCTGAACCAGTAGTCGCCGCCGGAGCCGCCGTGCTCCTCGGCGTAGTGGGCGCCGAAGATGCCGAGCTGCCCCGCGCGCTGGAAGAGCTCGCGGGGGAAGATCTCCGCCTCCTCCCATTCGTCGGCGAAGGGTGCGATCTCCTTCAGGGCGAACTGGCGGACGGTCTCGCGGAACTGGTCGTGCTCGGCGCGGTAGGGGGTCGGCATGGCAACTATTTCGTACACGAAATATCTGCCCGAGGCCAGGCGCCGCCGCCAGGGCCCGCGATCAGCCGAGCGATGCGCTGCGAAGCTCGGCGTCGTCGGCGGCGCGGTTGCGGGTCGGATCGAGGTCGTAAGCCGTCACGCGCCGCAAGACCTCGGTGTAGTCGATGCCAGCCGTGCGGCAGAGGGCCCCGACGCCGGGCACCTCGAGCACCTTCCAGAAGCGAAGGGGGAAGTACTTCTTCCAGGCGAGCCAGAGCGCGCGGTCGTCTTTGGCCTCGAAGGCGTGGAGGATCTCGTTCCAGCACTGCTCCGCCGACCATCGAGTGAGCTCCGCGGTCATGCCCGCCCCCTCGAGCCGGTCGCGCTCTCCTCGATGACACCGCGCCCCGTCGCCTTCGCCGCGCGAAGGACGCACAACTCCATCAAACCCATCCGGCCTCTCCGTCCGATCGACGTCAACGCGACGCGGTCCTCGCCGCGTGGCAGCGAGACTTTACGACGGGTCTCGTCATTACAACTGCGATGCAGCTGCAGCTAACGCAGACTTAATCGGCGAAGTGGGGACTCGGCACCGCAGAGGCTCGGGCCCGGAGGCCCCGGCGCCGCTACTTGCCGGGCTTCTTGGCCGGAGCCTTCTTGGCCGGCGCCTTTTTGGCGGCCTTCTTGACCGGAGCCTTCTTGGCGGGGGCTTTCTTGGCCGGCGCTTTGGCGACCTTCGCGGCGGCCTTCTTGGGCGCGGCCTTCTTGGCAGGCGCTTTGGCGGGCGCCGCCTTCTTGGCAGGCGCGGCCTTCGAAGGAGCGGCCTTGGCAGGTGCAGCCTTCGCGGGAGCGGCCTTGGCCGGCGCGGCCTTGGCCGGCGCGGCCTTGGCCGGCGCGGCCTTGGCCGGCGCGGCCTTGGCCGGCGCGGCCTTCGCGGGAGCAGCCTTCTCCGGCTTGGCGGGACGGGCCGGCGCGTGCACGCCGTTCTGGCGCGGCCGCGGCACCGCGTCGCGCTGCGGCGCGCGATCGCTGAGCACCGACTTCACCTTGCGATCGAGCTCACCGAAGTCGAACGGCTTGTCGATGTACTCGTCGGCTCCGTAGAGCGGGCTCGTGATCTCGTTGAGCCGCTCGCCGATGCCGGTGAGCATGATGACGCCCGTGTGCGTGAGGGCCACGCTCTCGCGGATCTTCTTGCAGACCTCCCAGCCGCTCATCTCGGGCATGCGCACGTCGAGAACGACGAGGTCGGGGAGCTTCTCGCACGCGAGACGCCATGCCTGCTCACCGTCGGCCGCCTCGACGACGTCGACCTTGGGGTTGTCGAGCGAGCGGAGGTGGCTCGCGACGATGTCACGCATTTGCGGCTCGTCGTCGGCGACCAGAACGAGAGGGGTAGAGGCCATGGTGCTCGCATTCTCGGGAAGCCGGCGCGAGGGGTCAAGGCCCGCGTGCTCACCACCCCAAACGCGAGCGCGCCGCTCTTCCGAGCGACGGCCGCGGCGTCACTCGCCGAGGAACTTGGTGGGGACGCGCGAGGCGGACTCGACGAGCTCGCGATTCGAGTGAACGTACTTGACCAAGGTCGGCATGAGCCCCTTGGTCACCTTGAGCTTGCCCTGCATCATGGCCTTGATCGGGTCGAGCTCGCGACGGATGACCTGCTTCCACATCGCGTACGTCGCCTCGATCACGAACGCCGCGGCCTCGGCCTCGGCCCGCGAGATGAGCTTGGTCCCGCGGCAAACGCCCTGGTCGACGTCCAGCCACATGGCCTGGTCTTCGGCGAGCCCGACCGAGGGCTCGGCCTTGACCACCATGGCGACCACTCCGTGCGTCCAATCCTTGGCGGCCGTCTTGTAGTTCGGGTTCGCGTTGATGGCGTCCTTGTAAGCCTGGACCCACTCGGGCGACGGAAAGGCGATCGGCGTAGACATCGCCGCATCGACTACCGTTCGCGGCGCCCCGACGCAAGACCTCCCGGTCGCGCCGGTGGTAGCATTCGAGGAGACGATGTCCCGCGCCTCGGCCAAGCCCCGGCTCCACGACCGCGGAAGCGCGCGCCTCGACGCGGTGCTCGAGTACGTGCGCTTCGCCGCGCGCCCGATGCCGCTCGTCACCCTCCTCGACGAGGCACCGCGCCGCATCGCGTCGATCTTCGACGCCGACATCTGCTCGCTCTACCTCCTCGAGGGCGAGGGCAAAGGCGCGCTCGTCATGCGCGGCAACGTCGGCTGGGGCGGAAACTTCATCGGCAAGGTCCGACTCGAGGTCGGCGAGGGCATCACGGGGCAGGCCGTGGAATACCAGCGCCCGATGTCGGCCGAGCGCGCCGAACAGCATGCATCTTACAAGCACTTCGCGGCGCTCGGAGAGGAGCGCTACCCGGTCTTCTTGGCGGTGCCCATCGTGGGCAAGGGCGGCCCGCTCGGCGCGGTCGTCGTGCAGCGGAAGACGAAGCCCTTCACCGACGCCGACGTGGAGCTCCTGACCGCGCTCGGCGCGCAGATCTCGGCCGGCGTCCGCACCGCGGAGCTCCTCGACGTGAGCCGCGAGGCGCGACCGGTGCGCCGCGCCGGCGGCGGCACGCGCAAGGTCACGCTCACCGGCCGCCCCGAAGTGTCCGGCCGCGCCCTCGGGGCCGTCGCCGCGCTTCGTCGACCGGCGCACACGCGCGCGCCGGATCCGAGCAGCGGCACCAACGCCAGCCAAGACGTGCGCCTCCTCCGCGGCGCGTTCGACGTCGCCGAGAAGGCCGTCGAGGGACTCACGGTGCGCGCCGACGTGCTCGGCAAGGGTCGCGACGCCGCGTTCCTCGGCACGTACGTGGAGATCCTGAGCGACATGCGCTTCCGCGAGCGCGCGCTCGAGCTCGCGGGCGGCGGCCTCGGTGTCCCGCAGGCGCTGAGTCGGCTCGCGCGCGAGGTCACGCGCACGGCAGCGTCGATCAGCGATCCGTTCTTGGCCGAGCGGGCGCGCGACGTCGAAGACTTGTGCGACGCCCTCGTCATGCTCGCCGCTGCCGACAAGCGCGCCGAGATGCCGACCAAAGCCGTGCTCATCGGTGACGGCCTCAGCGTCTTCGATCTGCTCATCACGGCCCGGAGCTCCCCAGTCGCGGTCGCCCTCAGCGAGCGCGCGGTCAATCCGCGCACGCACACGCTCCTCGAGCTCCTCGGCGTGCCCGCCGTGACGGACGTCCACGGCCTCTACAAGTGGGCCTCGGACGGTGACATCGCCCTCATCGACGGCGACCACGGCCTCCTCGTCTTGAACCCTTCCAAGAGCGAGGTCGCCGCGGTGCGACAAGAAAAGCACGAGGGCAAACACCGCGTGCTCGACGGACCGGCCTGACGAAACCTGGCCGCGCGTTCTCGTTTGCGGGGAAATTTCCAGAGTCAGCGCGCGTGTTCCGCGCGGACCGGCCCGTCGCGCCTGGCCTTTTGCCCGACGCGAGCACACACTCACGAAGCCTTCGCGATCGATCCAAGGAGCGTCGGGCCCGGGTGTCGGAGCCTCATGAACCTCGCGACGAGCGCGACGACCCGGCCGATGACCGAACCGAGCTTGCCCGAGACCCAACAGCTGCCTGATCTGGGCGAAGAGACCGGCGATCGCGACAGCATCACCGACGTGCACGGCACCGTCGCCCGCTTCGAGATGGCGTACACGCCGAGCACGGGGGATCGCTTCGCGTTCGGTCCGCCCCTGCGAATGCGCCTCCCGTCGCTCCTCTACTTGAGCGTCGCGGTCATCGGGGCGGCGGTGGTCCTCTTCGCGTACTCGGCGGCGTCGTCGACCTCGACGCTCTTCCGGTACGTCGTCGAGGGAGACAAGCACCGTATCCTCGCGTCGCCCGGGTTCGCGCTCATCCTGGTGGCGAGCGCGCTCGGCACGGCGATCCGCGCGCACATGCGCGGCGTGGTCGTCACCGCCGAGGGCATCGAGGCGCGCACGCTCTTGGCGTTCGGCTTCCCGCGCGTCCGGCGCTGGGCTTGGCCGCAAGTCGATCGGGTGATCGTCGACGAGGACAGCTCGGTGATGCTCGAGCTCTGGGACGGTCGCTACGAGCGGCTCCCCGAGGTCTCGGACGGCAAGCGGCTGGCGCAGCTCTTGGAGCAGATCGCGGCCGGTCGCCGCATGCAGGTGACGCGCCTCGCGCGCGCGGCCTAATCGCGCACGCGGGAAGGTTCTCCAGCGCGCGCGGTATATCCTCGCGCCGAGATGCTCTCGCTTTGTCCGCGCTGCGGCGCGAACGTCCCCCCGGGCGCCCCGACGTGCCCTTTTTGCGGCGCCACGACCGCGTACGGTCACGCGGCCGCGATGCAAGCGAGCGAGGCGGAGCGCGCACGGCAGGCCCACGCCGAGCACGCGCGGCAGCGCGCCGAGCTCATGGCGCGCGCGGAGCTCGACGCAGCCGCGCAGCAGTCGCTCCTCTGGTCGCTGGGGGCGCTCCTTCTCTGCTGCGTTCCTGGGCCGCAGATCATGGCGCTCGTCCGGTTCGCGGCGGCACGCAAGGCGGCGCGCGCGCTCGGCGTGCCGGTGCCGGCCAAGGCGACCACCGGCATGGTGTTCGCGCTCGTGTCCATCGTGCTCGGCGTGACGACGATCGTGTGGTCCATCGTCCGCGCGGACACGCTCGAGAAGCAGGCGAACAAGCGACTCGCCGAGCTCGAGCCGGTCGTGGCGCGCGCCGAGAGCCCGCTCCTCGACCGCGGAACGGCGTGCGGGCTGGCCGAGCAAGCCGTGCTGAAGGATGGGTTCGGCGGCGAACGGGGCTACTCGTTCGAGGCCTTCGAGTGCGTCGGCAAGCTGACGGCGACGAGCGAGCGCGCCACGCTCGAGGACTTCCGCTTCAAGAAGGAGAGCAACGACGAGAACCTCGTCGTGACGGTGTGCTTCAAGCGGGGAGCGAAGTGGTACGTGGCCGCGGTCTCGAAAGGGCCGTGCGGAGACAGCGACGGCAGCCCGGACGCGGGCGGCGCGGAGGCGCCGGGAATGAGCGCTGCGCCACGCACGAGCGGCCCCGCGCCGCGGACGACTGCGCCGTCGCTCGCGCCGTCGGCACGACCGGCGCGCCGTTGATCAGAAGCGCGCGCCGAGACGGAGCGCGGCCGACGCGAGCACGCCGCCGATCGACCACGTGCGCTGGAGATGCGGGTAGAAGTCGAGCGTGCCGTCGAGCGCGACGTACACCGCGAAGGACTCGCTCTGCACGAGATCGGCGGAGGCGAGCCCGCCGAGCGCGAAGCCGAATTTGTTGAGCTGGCCCGCCGTGGCGCGCTCGACGTCGATGAAGCCGAGGCCCGCCGTCGCTCCGAGACGAAAGCGATCGGCCAAGATCGCGGCGCCGCCGCCTTCGAGGCGAGCGACGTGGACCGGCAAGCCGTACGTCGACGTCGATCGTCCGTAGCTCGCACGAACGAGGCCCGCCGCGGCGCCGTGCTCGCGCGAAATGTCGATCCCTGCCGCGAGCTCGAAGCCGGTCAGGTTGAGATCGAAGAGACGGCGCGCGGCGCCGCCGAGCTCGACGGTGGGCGCGACGACCGTGCGCGGCTTGGACTGCGGAGGCGCGGGCGGCGGGGGCACCGGAGCGGGCGACTCGGGAGATGTTGGAGCGGGCGCGGGAGCAGGCGCCGGCGACTCCGGCGACGGCTCGGGGAGCGGCGGCGCGGGGAGTGGGGCAGGCGCATCGGACGACGGCGTCGCGGGCGCCTCGTCGGCGCGCGTCGAGCCGCTCGTGAACGAGACCGCGCAGAAGAGAGACGCGGCGACGGCGAGGACGACGCTTGCTCGGTTCATGGGCACACCGAAACCGGCAACGTCGACGGCATGGTGGAGAGGCCGCCGTAGCTCGAGCTGGAGCCGGAATTGCTCCCGCTCTGCGAGCTCGTACGCGCGGTGAGGCCTTGCGCGCGATCGCAGACCTTGTCCCGCACGAGGACGTCGCAGGTGCGATCACGAACGCATGCACTCTGCACACTATCGAGCCCGGGCGAGACCGTGGTGTTGGTCCAGGTGTCGCAGCCGGTCGAGTGATCGAACGAGTAATGGCACGCGTCGCGCCCGACGGCGAAGCCCGGCCCGCAGCACGACTCGAGGTGCGCGACGGCTTCTTCGCAGTCGAGCACGTCGGAGCGGAATTGATCGTGATCGTCGTCGGTGCACGCGAAGAGCACGAACACCGCCGAAGGGATCAGGTAGCGCAGACCGAACCGCACGGCGCCTGGCGAAAGCAGGCGACGTGCCACGCTCGAGGACTGCGAAATTGCTCGCGCGGCGCGGAACCGAGGAGGATCGCCGTGTCGCGAGTGAGGCACCACGGTCACACCTCGCGGTGCTCGGCCTGGGCGCGGGCGCGGAGATCCGCGTCGGCGAGGACCTCGAGCGCCGTCCGCGCGAGCGCCTTGGCCGCGGTGCGGGCGGTCTCGAGCCCGCGGGCCGACTTCGCGGCGTCGGCGAACTCTCGCGTGTGACAGAGCGCGACGTTTTCGTCGACGATGGCGAGCCAGGCGTGGATCGATGGGACCGCGTGCGAGACGTCGCCCATGTCGGTGCTCCCGGTGCCGACGCGCGGATCGGTCTCTTTGGGAGAGCGGCCGAGCCCCTTCATGTGCTCACCGAAGGCGCGCGCGAGGGCGAGGTTGTTCCGGAGGTCGGCGTAGCCGCGGCGCTCTTCGACCACGACCGGGACGTCGCTCGCCATGGCCGCCGCGCGGGCGCATCGCTCCACGATGGCTTTGACGCGCGCGAGCTCCTCGCGGCTCTTGGCACGGACGCTGAACTCGCACGACGCGTGCTCGGGGATGATGTTGACCGCCTCGCCGCCGTCGATGACGTAGCCGTGCACGCGGACGCCGTCGCGGAAGTGCACGCGCTGACCGTCCACGAGCCTGAACGTGTCCATGCACGCCGTGAGCGCGCTCTTCCCTTCGAAGGGCGCGATCGCCGCATGCGCCGGCACGCCGGTGAACGAGAACTTGATCCACAGGTTCGCGAGCGTGGGGTGCGCGAGGAGATCGCGATCGAACGGATGGATCATGATCGCCGCGTCGAGCCCGTCGAAGACGCCGGCGTCGAGGAGCTTCTGCTTGCCTCCCCCGCCCTCCTCGGCCGGCGTCCCGAGGAAGATCACCTCGCCGCCCAGTCGCTCGGCGAGCGGTGCCGCGGCGAGGAACGCCCCCACCGCGCTCGTCGCGATGAGGTTGTGCCCGCACGCGTGACCGATCTCGGGGAGCGCGTCGTATTCGCCGAGAATGGCGACGCGCGGACCACCGGACTTTCCGGCGCGCGCGCGAATGGCGGTGGGGAGGCCCGCGACGCCGGTCTCGGCGTCGTGCCCGGCCGCGCGGAGTCGCTCGGCGATGAGCGCTGCCGCGTGGTGCTCCTCGAACTTCAGCTCCGGGTGCGCGTGGATTCCGAGCGCGAGGGCGTCGAGCGGAGCGGCGTGCGCGTCGACGAAGGCGTCGACCGCCGCGAGGACGTTCGGTTCGAGCGGCATCACCGAAACGCTCGCACGCCCGCCACGAGAGCGGTAGTTAGAAGAGCGCCATGACGCCCCTCGCCCGAACCGCGACCGTGACGCTGCTCGTCCTCGCCGCGTGCCACGACGCATCGAAGGCGCCGCCGGTCACGCCGCCGGCCACCGAGGCGGCAGCGCGCGTGAGCCCCGAGCCCTCGACGCCAACGGCATCGGCAAGCGTCGCGCCGACCGCGAGCGCCATGCCGTTCGTGCCCGAGAAAATCTCGATGGACGGCAAAGCGATGGGCACGCACCTCGCCTTCGCCGCGTACACGACGCCCAAGCTCGACGCCGCCACGATCCGCAAGGCGTTCACGGCGGCGATCGCCGAGGTGGAGCGCGTCGAAGCGCTCATGACCACGTGGCGCGAGGACGCGCAGCTCGCCCGCGTGAACGCGTCGGCGGGCAAGGCGCCGGTCAAGGTCGACGCCGAGACGCTCCTCGTCGTCAAAGAGGCGCTGAAGACGAGCGAGCTCTCGCAGGGCACGTTCGACATCACCTTCGAGAGCCTGCACGGCCTTTGGAAGTTCGATCAGGACCTCGATCCCACCCCGCCGAGCGCGGCCGCGATCAAGGCGCGACTCCCGAGCGTCAACTACCGCCTCGTGAAGGTCGACGACGCCGCGAGCACGCTCTTCATCACCAAGGCGGGGACCAAGATCAGCTTGGGCGGCATCGCCAAGGGCTACGGCGTCGACCGCGCGGCCAAGGTGCTCAAGGAGGCGGGCGTCGAGGCCTTCTACGCGCAAGCCGGCGGAGATCTCCTGACGGCGGGCACCAAGCCGGACGGGAGCGAATGGTCGGCCGGCGTGCGCGATCCGCGCGGGCCCGACGGCTCGTACTTCGCGATCCTTCCCGTGACCGACCACGCCTTCAGCACCGCGGGCGACTACGAACGCGCGTACGTGGTGGGCGGCAAGCGCTACCACCACATCATCGATCCGCGGACCGGCTATCCGGCGACGGCGTGCCGCAGCGTCACGATCTGGGCCAAGACGGCGCTCCAGGCCGACGCGATCGACGACGCGGTCTTCATCCTCGGTCCGGAGCGTGGCATCGCGCTCGTGGAGAGCCTCGACGACGTGGGGGCGGTGATCGTCGACGCCAAGAACAACGTCTGGATCTCGAACCGCCTGAAGGGCCGGCTCAAGCTCGTGCGTCCGCCGAGCGAAGGCCTCTGAGCGCGGGGTCGCTCAGGGCCAGAGCAGGCTCTTGAACTCAATGTAAGATACACGCGCTCGCGCGGGCAGCGGCGGCGGCGCGCGGCGTGACCGGCGGCGCACCACCATCGACTCGCGATCGAGGCCCGCCGTCGGCGCTGGCGGCGCTGCGCGGAGCGCGAAGCCCGAGAGCGGTGGCGCGGCGCGGAGCGCAGGCTCGGACGCAGGCTCGGACGGCAACAGCGCGGGCGGGGCGACGGCAGGGAGTCCCATCACCCCCCAAGAACGGCGCGAGCGGCTGAACCTTGAGGCCTCGGGTGCGTCTCGAGATGCGCTGACTCGCTCGGGCGCGAGCGGTCAGGGCGGAGGCGCGGTGTGGGCCCGGTCACGCCCCGCTGACTTCGCGGCGTAGAGCGCGCCGTCGGCGCGATCGATCCACGGACCGACCCCCTCCCCGGGCACGAGCTCGGCGACTCCGACCGAGACCGAGATCTTGAGCGCCTCCGCGCCAGCCGGAACGGTCACTGCGCGCATCGCCTGGACGACGCGCGCGGCCAAGAGCTCGGCGTCGCGCAGCTTGGTGTTGCGAAGGACGACCGCGAACTCTTCGCCGCCGTAGCGGGCCACGAGGTCGTCGCGGCGCGGGAACACGCGAAGGAGCGCGTCGGCCGCTACCTTGAGCGCCGCGTCGCCCACCCGATGACCGTGAGTGTCGTTCACGCCCTTGAAGTGATCGAGGTCGACCATCAAGAGTGACGCCGGCGTGCCCAGGAGTGCGAGGCCCGCGGTGCGCTCCACGAACCGATCGAAACAGGCGCGGTTGTGGAGGCGGGTCAGACCGTCGAGCTCTCCCTCGCGCTTCGCCTCCTCGAGCTCTTGCCCCAGCGTGCGCACCTGCGCGGCGAGCTCCGCCATCCGCGCGCGCTGCTCGTTCGCGCGTTCGGCGATGAGCTGATCGAACGACGCGACGGTGGCGCCGGCTTCGGCACGGAGCCGCTCGAGGTCTCCGCTCTCGAGCGAGCCGCGCAGCTTGTCGAGCTGCGACTTCATCGCGCGATCGGTGCGGCCGTCGGAGTGCGCGGCTTTCGCGAGCACGGCGAGGAACGTCCACACCGTCTCGCGCAGGCCGAGGAGCGAGCGCGTCACGCGCTCCGACTCGTCCTTGCGATGCCGCCGGAAGAAACGAACGGCGCCGCGAAAGTCGCGCGACGCGGCGCGCTCGTCGGACGCCGGGTCGGCGACGAGGGGCGCGCCCACGAGCACGTGTCGCGCCCACCGCGAGAACTCCGACTCGGTGCGTGAGCGCGTTTCCTCGTCGATCTCCGGGCAGGCCTCGCCGTAGGCGCGCAGCACGTCGCCGAGGGCGTCGATGGCCTCGTCGGCGCTCGGCTCGGCGACCGGCACGGTCCCCGAGCGCGCTTCGTTCGAAGGGGTCTCCGCCTCGTCCTTGGTCGCGCGCGCTTTGCGAAAGAACATGTCGACCGAGGCGATGCGCCTTTCGTGCCGGGCTAGAAATCGCGGTTTCGGGCACCTCGAGCGTCAACGACCCGGCGATCGGTGTCGGTTTCATGACGGTCGCGCTCGCTCGTGCAACGCGAGCGACGCTCAGCGAGCGCCGCGCTCGCGCACGAGGAGGCGCGCCGCATCTTCGAGGTCGCGCGCGGTGCGCGTCTCGATCACACGCGTCGTATGGGTGGCATACCGGAGCATCGCGCTGTCGCCGGTGCCCCACGTGCTCGCGGGCTCGGGGCACAACCAATAGACGGCGCGCACCTTGTCGCGAAGGCGACCCAGTGTGTCGGCGCCGTCGTCCTGGAAGTTGGTGCGACCGTCGCCGAGGACGACGAGCGTGGTGCGCGAGTCGAGGCGATCACCGAAGCGCGTCTCGAAGGAGCGGAGGGCACGACCGTAGTTCGAGTTGCTGGTCGCGTGTGCGGCGGTGCCGGCGTACGCCTCGGCGAGGGCCGCGTTGGGCGGCAAGCGCTCGAAGAGCTCGGTCGTCTCGGCGATGTCGCTCACGAAGACGAAGCTCCGCGTTCGGTCGAAGAGATCGTGCGCTGCGTAGACGAGCTCGAGCATGAACGCGGCGGCGGCCCGAACGGAATCGCTGATGTCACAGAGGAGGACGAGCCGCGGTTTGTCGCGGGTCTTGTCTCGACGGAGGAGCTTGAGCGGCACGCCGCCGGTGCGCATCGCCGCGCGGAGGGTGCGCGCCGGATCGACGCCGCCGTGACGCGCGCGACGACGACGGACGCGCGCGCCGCCGCGGAGCCGCTCGGCGAAGCGCCGCACGGCGCGGCGTACGTCGTCCACCTCGGACGGGTCGAGCGACGCGAAGGGCGTGTTCTCGCGCGTGGCACGCGCCGGGCGACGTTCTTCTTCCCGGCGCGCGAGGGCCCGCGCGAAGTGTGAGCGCACGTCGGTCTCGGCCTCGTCGAGCTCGCGGGCGAGCGCGTCGGTGAGCGCGTCGCCGCGTTCGCCGAGCGCGTCGGTGAGCGCGGTACGCAACGCCGAGAGGCGCGTGCGCGCCCGCGGGAGCCCCGCGGCGCGGAGCGCGCGGTGGGTGACGAACCCGAGCTGGAGCTCGCTCGCGAGGCTGTGCGCGGCGCGGACCACGCCCGCCATGCGCAGCACTTGCTCGAGCTCGGAGCCACGCTCGAAGAGCGCGACCGCCGTCGCGTCTGCCGACGTCCCGGCCTCGATCCACGCGGCGAACGCGCCGCGGAGGACCGCGAGCTCCTGGTCCGAGAACCCGCGAGCCGCGAGCCGCTCGAAGAGATCACGACGCGGCTTACCTCCGAAGTACGTGGCGAAGGCGCGGTCGAAGCGCGATCGATCACTCACGCGAGTGACGATCGTCGCCGCGAGCGCCTCGCGCAGCCGATCGCGATCCTCGAAACCGACGAGGGCGACCGCGCGCGTGGCCTCGATCGCTTGGGCGGTGGAAATGAGCAGGCCCTCGCGGCGGAGCGTCCAGAGGAGCTCGTCGACGACTCGGAGCATCGCGCGCGCGTCGGCCACGATGTACCTCAGCGACCGGCGTCGAGCGCGCGCGGCGCGCGGGCCGACGATGCCGGGGGCGCGGGCGCGGTGGGCGCGGTGGACGCGGAGGGCGCGGGAGACGCAGACGGCGCGGAGGGCGCCGGAGGCTCCGCCAGGAGCGCGCGCACGGTGGCGTCGAGCCGTGCGTCTTGGGTGCGGTCGTATCCGAGGATCACGTCGCGAACGACGCCGCGACGATCGACGACGAAGGTGGTCGGCAAGACGGAGATTCCGTAGAGCTGCGAGGTCTCGCCTTCCTTGTCGACCGCGACGGTCGTCCGAAGGCCGATGTCCCGCGCGAAAGCGGCCGCGCGATCGACCGGGTCGGTGCTGATCGACAGCACGGTGAGGCCCTGCGCGCCGTAGCGCGTTTGGAGCGCCGAGAGCGCGGGCATCGACTGCCGACACGGACCGCACCAGATCGCCCAAAAGTCGACGACGACGACGCGATTCTTCAAGCCCTCGGTGGAGAGCGCGGGCCCGTTCACGCTGACGAGCCCCACCAGGTTCGGAGCAGGCTTACCGACGTATGCGGCACGTGCCATCGCGTCGGGCGACGGGCGAACGGCGAGGGTGACGTCCAGCGCAAGCTCATGGCCATCGCGATCGACGGTGACGCGAACGACGTCGCCGGCGCCGCGCGCGCCGACCTGTCGCTGCACATCGACGGGCTGCGACACTTGGACGCCGGCAACTTTGCGAACCCGATCGCCACGGCGAAGGCCCGCGCCCTCGGCCGGTGACGTGGGCATCACCTGCGTGACGAGGACGCCGCCGGCCGCGTCGGGCTGCATCGAAATGCCGAGCCACGCTGGGCCGGCCGACTCGCTCGACCGGGGCAGCGGCGGCGCGCTGGCGCCTGACGGAGGCGGCCCCGCGACCGCCACGGGAAGCGAGAGGACCGTGATGGCCGCGGCCACGACGATGGGAGCGAGCGACGACCGAGCCACGAAGCGATCTTAGCGGACAAAAAGTGCGCGGCGCGCTCGCGACCCTACTCGGAAGGTCGTGGCGCGCCGCGGATGGGCGCATGCGCGGACGGTCAGCCTCGCGCATGCGACGCGCCGCTCTCGTTGGGAGGCGGGAGGGCGCTTAGTAAAGCGAAGAGAAGTGAGCGGAGAAGAAACGCGAAGCGAAGAAACGAAAGGAAAGAAAGGAGGAGCGAAGGAAGTTGCCGAAGGGTCCCAAGGAGCCTTGAGGGACCTCGTCGTGCTCCGCAGCCCCGGAGCATCGGCCTGACAGAGAGTGGTAAGAGCAGGGTCCGTGCCACCACTAAATCCCATTGAATTTCAGCGCATGCGATTGCGACTGGTCCGCGGATCCCCGGCGGTCACGTCATGGCTGGCCCATGACCTCGCAACTTTTGCGAGGTGGCATCCCGAAGGGTGCGACGAGCGGCGATGGACCGGCCACCCATCTTTGACATGGCAACGATCTCCCTGGGCTCGGCTCCCGGCGGCTTCGAGCCATCGTTGCCTTGGCAACGATCGCCCCCGCCTAGGCCGGCGGCTCCGACGGCATCGTTGGCTTGGCAACGATTGGGCGCCTCCGACGCCGCACCTCGACCGCCCCCATCGACGGATCGTTGCCATGGCAAAGATTGCCCCCTCGCTCCCGTGCCGGGGGCGCAATTTCCTGGGGCCGTGCCAGGAGATATTGACACGACATACAGCCTAGGTATGGTGCCGCTCCCTCGAGCGACCCTCGAGCGTGCGCCCGTAGCTCAGCTGGATAGAGCACTGGTCTACGGAACCAGGTGTCGGAAGTTCGAATCTTCCCGGGCGCGCCTCCCCTCAGCATGGCGGCGATTACACGCGAGCCGACGCCCGAAGGCGACGAGCGGGCCATGCGCGAAGCCCTCGCCGAGGCCGCGATCGCCGCGAGCAAAGGCGAAGTGCCGGTGGGCTGCGTGCTCGTCGATCCCGAGGGCGCGATCGTCGCGCGCGGCCACAACCTCCGCGAGACCCTCGAGGACCCGACGGCCCACGCCGAGACGGTGGCCTTGCGCGACGCCGCGCGGGCCCGGGGCTCGTGGCGCCTCGACGATCTCACCGCGTACGTGACGCTCGAGCCCTGCCCGATGTGCGCGGGCGCCTTGGTCAACGCCCGCATTCCGCGCGTGGTCTACGGATGCGACGACCCCAAGGCCGGCGCCGTTCGCAGCCTCTACGCGATCGGCTCGGACCCACGCCTCAATCACCGCTTCGCGCTGACGTCGGGTGTGCTCGCGACGGAAGCGGCCGACGCCCTCCGCCAGTTCTTTGCCGCGTTGCGCGCCCAGGGAAAGAAGTAACGGCGACGACCGTCGGGCATCCTTCGGATTCGAGATGCCCGACGTTCCGCGTCGACGGCGGCCATTCTCACGCGCCCGTCACCGTCGAAGAAAGACGACGCGACGGACGCGCCTCGGCCTCGCCCCCGAACGCCGCTACTCGACCGCCTTCCACTCGTCGTCGCCGGCCTCGGCGCGCCCGCCGGTGATGGGCGCGCGCGGCGGTGGGCGGGGCTGTCCTTCCTTGTAAAATACAACCGACTCGGTTTGACCCTCGTTGCGCTCGGCCTCCGAGATCTTGCCGGTGCGGAACGCGATCTCCATGAGCGAGCGCAGGTTGCGCGCCCAGCCTTCGGAAATGCTCCCGCGCTCGTACATCTTGTGGGACTCCACCGGCCGCGGGAGGAGCGTCGCCAAGAACATGCACTCGGCGAGGTTGAGCTCCTCGGGCTTTCGCCCGAAGTAGTGCTCGGCCGCCGCCGTGATGCCGTAAACGTTCGGACCGAACTCGATGACGTTGAGGTAGAGCTCCATCATCTCGTCTTTGGAGAACGTCTGCTCGAGGTAGTCGGTGAGGACGAGCTCCTCCAGCTTTCGCGAGACCGTCTTCTTGCGCGACAAGAAGAGGTTCTTGGCGAGCTGCATCGAGATCGTGCTCGCCCCGCGCACGAAGCGCTTGGCCTTCAGGTTGGCCACCACCGCGCCCTTGATGGCCGCGTGGTTGAAGCCGTGGTGGCGATAGAACGCGCCGTCCTCGGTGGTGAGCACGGCCGCGGGCATGAACGAGCTGATCGACTCGAGCGTGGTCCAATTGGCCGAGTCGGGGCCGGTCTCCATCTCGGAGATCTCTCCGTCGGGACGCACGATGCGCTGCACGAACCGCTTGCGGAAGCGCTCGCGGTCGAGCGGGCGCGGCACCTCGGCGAAGTGGCAGTGATCGTCGACGCGATACACGAGCTCGAGATCGTCGAGCGCCGCCGTGTCGAACGCGAACCGACCCATCGCGCCGAAGGTCCCCGTGAGCCGCGCGCCGTGAAGCGTGGGCACGAGCGCCTCGGGGACGCTGTCGAGGATCGACTGGCATGCGCTCACCGGTACTTCGACGAAGCCCGAGAGGCGCGCGTGATCGCCGAGCGTCTCGCCCGTCCCGCGGAAGCGCGCGCGCATCGCCCCCACGGCGGCCTCGGCGTCGTCGACGCGGAGCCGCTTCTGGTTCTCGTAGAGGCCCGACAAGCGAAGCCCCACGTCGAGCCCGTGCACCGGCGCGCTGGCCAGCCACGCGCGCTCGAGCCCGATGCGACGCGCCGTCACGTCGGCGTCGAACGTGACCGAGCCCTGGCCGTCGAGCGCGAGGTTCACCTTGCCGGAGAGCTCGGCGCGCGCCACGTCGGTGAGACCGAAGGCGCGCTCTTCGACGCCGAGCGCGGTCAACGTCACCGGCCCACCCGAGATCGCCGCGCGCATCGGCGAGGCGCCGAGCGGGAGCTCGACGCGCACGGTGAGCGGCGTCGACCCTTGAACCGGCGTGGAGGCGAAGCTCGCCTCGACCTGCTCCGGGGTGCGAAGCACGCTCGCGCGTCCAGGGCCGAGCGTGAGCCGCTCGCCGCCACTCTGGAAGCGGAGCGAGAGCGCGCCCACCACGATCTCGGCGCCTTCGTCGATCTCCGCCGCGACCCGCTGGGCGACGGCCACCGCGCGCGCGCGCCAAGGCATGACGTCGGGTAGTTTGAGCTCGAACGGATCGGTCACCGGGGCCGCTTGCTGCGCCGCGACGTCGACGACACCGCGCCGATCGCCGGACTTCTTCTTTCCGCGCCCGCGCGCGTCGATCGCTGGAAGCATCGGCGGCGCCGGCTCGGCCGACGCTACGACGCGAGCGCTCGAAGCGGGCGCGACGGATGGCGGCGCTGACGCGCCAGGCGCCGCAACCGCAGCCCCGCCCTTCGGGCCGAGCTCGATCACCAGCGCCTCCACGTTCACGCCGCGGAGCTTCTTTTCGTGAAGCGTCACCGTGGCAGGTCCGGACGTGGCCCGCGCATCCCCGCGCTCGGCGCGCGCGCTCGACAGACTGACGCGCACGTCGGCGTCGGAGCGCTCGATCGCGAGGCCCTCGGCCGCGAGCTCGCCTCCGCCCGCGAGCGGCACGAAGAGCGAAATCGCCGCCGCCGAAAGGGTGGGCGGCGGCCGCGGGGTCGCGCCGGCGGGCGGGGGCTCGACCGGCGGCCTCCGGGCACGCCACGCGCGCACGGCTTCCACCGCCCGCTCTAGCTCGGTCGTCACGCGCACGGCGCCGCCGCGCGCCGCGACGCTGGTCGGGTGGCCGCGCGCATCGATCTCGATGTCGACGTCCGCGATCTCCACGGCCACGTCGGGCACGCCCTCGAGCGCGACGTGCACGCCGGAGAGGTGCGCCGCGAACCAGCCCATGCGGCCGTGGTCGACCGTCACGACGAATCCGCGGCGAGTCCCCTCTTCAATGGCGCGCGCACGCAGCCACGCCGCCGAGCCGAAGACGCCGACGGCGACCACGGCCGCGATGGCGGCCACGACCGCCAAAGCACGAGTAAGAACAATCCACCGCAAGACGACTCAACATAACGCCGGAGCGCGAGAGCGTGTGCCCGGACGACCCCACGAGCGCGTGGTTTCGCGCGCGGAAGATTACAGCAGCCGTACCATGCACGCGTTGAAGGCTCGGCGAAGGCTCATCCTCGCGACGGTCGCGCTCATGACGCTCATGACGCTCGCGCTCTTCGGCGGCCACGCCGAGGCGCATCCGCTCCATCAGGATCGCCTGGAAATTGCGCCGGATCCGAGTGACCGGGCCGCCTTCTCGATCGTGGTCACGAGCGCGATCGGCACCACGATGACGGCGCTCGGAAGAGAGCCACGCGCCGGAGCGTTCTATGCACCGGACGAGGTGTCACGCGCCGTCGCGGACGGACTTCCGTACCTGCTCGCGCACCTCCACGTCGAGATCGACCATGTTCCAGTCCTGCCGGGCGGGGCCGAAGTCGCGCTCGCCGAGCCGGTGACGCGCCCGGTCCACCGGCTCGCCGACGAAGATCGCGTTCGCTCACGGACGGTCCTCCGCTACCGAGCCCAAAGCGACGCGCCCCGCACAATCACGCTCCGCCACGACATGCTCACCGACGTCGTCGATCGGAACGGCGTGCGCTGGAGCCTCGACTACGTGATCGCCGACGCCGGCAACGCACCGCGCGTCCTCCGCGCCGACGAGCCGCTCGAGCTCCCCTTCCCGGGCGCGGGCCGCACGCGCGGCACGGGCGGAACGTTTGCGTCCTTCTTTCGTGAGGGCGTCTTTCACATCCTCACTGGCTTCGATCACCTGCTCTTTCTCGCAGCGATAGTCCTCGGCGCGCAGCGCGCGCGCTCGCTCTTCTTCGTGGTCGGCGCGTTCACCGTCGCGCACACGCTGACCCTCACGCTCGCGACCATGGGGATCGTCCGCATCCCCGCCGCCGTCGTCGAGCCGCTGATCGGCGCCTCGATCGTCGTCGCCGCAGCGCTCTCGCTCACGCGCCTCCGCGCGGATACCGCCAGCGATCGCGAGCGCGAGCGGGGACGCATCGCCGTCGCGTTCGTGTTCGGTCTCGTGCACGGGCTGGGCTTCGCGTCCGGCCTCACCGCCGCCTTGGCCGAAGACCGGTCACATCTCGTGCTCGCACTCGCCGCGTTCACGCTCGGGATCGAGCTCGTGCAGCAGGGGCTCGTCCTTCCGCTCTACGCGCTCATCCGCGCGGCGCGGGCACGAGCGCGCGGCGCGCTGGTGATCGAGTGGGCGACGCTCGTGGTCGTCGTCCTCGGCGTCCTCTTCGTGATTCAGGCGCTCAAGCGCGGAGGGTGAGCGCGCCCGGCAGGACCTCGACCGTGAGCGGTAGGCCGCCGATGGGCTCGCCGTCGCAGTCGATCAGGAACGTCGCCGCGGCGTCGGCCGCGTTCTCGAGCGTGAGCGAGATGCGCTGACACGCGAAGTGCCGCGTCCCAGCGCGCCCCAGGTGCTCGCCGGAGTACACGGCGCGCGAGAGGCCCAGCAGCGCGAGCTTGTTTCCGCCGATGGCGATGACCTCCAGCTTGCCGTCGTCGACCGCCGCCATGGGCGCGATCTGCATGCCGGAGCCGAAGTAACGACCATTGCAGATCGCAATCATGTGAGTCGAAATCGACTCCTGTCGGGTCTCGCCGCCCTCGGTGACCTCGGCGCGGAGGCGACCCCGCTCGATCGTCATGAGCGCGCGGAGCGAAGCTCCGTAATAGGCGGCGGTGGGGCCGAGCAGGCGCGACGCGTCGGCGACGTAGCGATCGACGAGTCCGCCCATGCCGGCCGAGAGGATGTTGATGAAGTAGCGCTCGGCCTCGCGGCCCGCAGCGTCGACGTAGCGCACCTTCCCGGCGTCGACGGCGCGCGTCGTTCCTTTGGCGAGCGCGTCGACGTAGCGGTCGAGCCGATGCTCGATGCCGAGCGTGCGCCGGAAGTCGCCGCCGGTACCTTGACCGATGAACCCGACCGCGGTGCGCGCGCCGACGCCGGCCGAGAGCACGCCGCTCGCGACCTCGTTCATCGTGCCATCGCCGCCGACGGCGACGACGAGCGATCGCCCCTCTTCCGCCGCGGCGCGCGCGAGCGCGATGCCGTGCCCACCGCGCTCGGTGAAGACGACGTCGACCGGGCCGAGCGCGCGCTCGACCACCGGCTTGATCTCGGGGAAGACCTTCTTCGCCTTGCCGCCGCCCGCGCTCGGGTTGACGACGAGGAGCGGCCTTTGGTCGCTCATGCCGACTTCGGCTCCGGCCACACGACGCCGCGCGCGCGAAGATCGGTCACGGTGTCGGCCAAGGTCTCCATCGGGTCGCGGGCCTGCCAGCCGAGCACGGTCTCGGCGTGCGTGGCGTCGAGGTACCAATAGTGGCTCGCGATGTCGACGCTGACCGCATCGACGGGCAGGCTCGCGCCCAGCCGATCGGCGAGCTTCTCGAGCGCGCGCATGCCGACTTTCGTGAGCTCCGGCACGCGCGGGACGGAGAGCCACGGCGCGCGCACGCCGCTCACGCGCTCGAGCTTGGCGAAGAACTCGCGCACCGTGACGTTGATGGCCCCGAGCAGGTAGCGATCCCCTGGGCGTCCCCTTTGGGCGGCGAGCACCATTCCGTCGGCAGCGTCGCGCACGTCGACGAAGGAGATGCCTCCGCCGGGGGCGGCGGGAATCTTGCCGTCGAGGAAGAGGCGCACGTCCTCGGTCGACGAGCCACGGAGGTCCCCCGGCCCGAGGAGAAGAGTGGGGTTCACCGAGACGACGTCGAACGAGCCGGGCACGTTGCGCTCGAGCGCCGCGCGCTCGGCGAAGAGCTTGGAGCGGTAGTACGGCCAACGCGCGATGAGGCCGATGGGGGTCTCGTCGGTCTCGGTAGAGATCTTCTTCGGATCGTCGCTGACCGCCACGGTGCCGCTCGTCGACGCGACGACGGCGCGACGCACGCCGGCCGCGCGGCACGCGTCGAGCGTCACCTTGGTGCCGTCGACGTGGAGCCGATAGAGCGCCTCGGCGTCCTCGGGCTTGCGCGACACGCGACCGGCGCAGTGGAAGACGACGTTCGCCCCGGTCGCGGCAGCGCGCACGCTCGCCTCGTCGAGCACGTCACCGATCTTCTGGGTGACGCCGAGCGCTTCGAGCATCGGGTCGGGCGCACGCACGAGCGCGACGACGTCGCGCTTGGACTCGCGGAGCTGCTTGACGAGGTGATGACCGAGGAAGCCGGTCGCGCCGGTGACGAGGCACTTTTCCACGGCCGAGGCTCTACCACGGCATTTTCCCGCGCGCGACGGGGTCGGGGCTCCCGGTCAGGGACCGCCGATCCGCCGCAATTTGTCGGGGTTCAAGACCATGTAGACGGCGTGGATGCGCCCGCTCGTGTCGACCTCCACGGAGAGCGTCTGCCGCTGTCCGCCCACCTCGACGAGCAGGCCCGGAGCGCCGTGCAGCATGACGGGCATGGCGTTCGCGACGAGGCCGGCGTCGTCGTTCTTCTTCTTCACGCCGAGGAAGAAGCGGGCGACCCGATCGGGTCCGACGATGGGCTTCAGCGCGGCGCGCACGTGGCCGCCTCCGTCGGAGATCAAGACGACGTCGTCGGCGAGAACCTTTTGGAGCGCGGCCATGTCGCCGCTCTGGATGGCGGAGACGAAGGCCCACATGACGCGCTCGCGCTCCTCGCGTGACGGATGGAAGCGCGGCGTCTCGTCCTTTACCCGCGCTCGCGCGCGTGAAGCGAGCTGGCGGCACGCGACCTCGCTGCGACCGAGGAGCGCCGCGACGTCGCTCCATTCGGAGTCGAACACGTCGTGGAGGAGGAACGCCGCCCGCTCTAGAGGAGACAGTCGCTCGAGCGTGAGGAGGAGCGCCACCGAGAGATCCGACGCGAGCTCGCTCGCGCTATCTGGGTCGGGCGTCACCGCCGTCACGTCGACGATGGGCTCCGGGAGCCAGGGGCCCACGTAGACTTCACGCCGCGCGGCCGCGGACTTCAAGCGATCGAGGCAAGCGCGAACGACAATGCGCCCGACGTAGGCCTTGGGGGATTCCACGGTCTCGGGCGCCTCGTGCTCGTGCCACTTGAGGAGCGACTCCTGCACGATGTCCTCGGCGTCGGTCAGCGATCCGAGCATGCGATAGGCGAGCCCCACGAACGTGCGACGGTGGTGCTCGACGGACGGCGATCGGGACGTGTCGCTCACGCGGCCACCTCCGCGCCCGTGGGTTGCGGAGCGCCGGGTGCGAGCGGTGCGATCTCGCCCTTCACCACGACACGCTCGCACGCGCGACCGTGGCCCAACGCATACTTCACCGTGGGGTAAACGCGCGAAGAGGCGATCGCGAACGAGAGCGCCACGACCCCGCGATCGCCGTAGAGCGTACGCAGCACCTCGCGCAGCGCGTCCGCGGCGATCGTGTCGCGCGCCATCACGGCCTCGGCGAAGCGAAACGAGAGCGCCGCGGGCAGGTCGCCCAACGACGCCGCATCGCGACGGAGCAGGGCGCGGAGCACGTTCGCGTCGACGCCCGCTTGCTCGGCCATCCGCACGACGAGCTGCGTGCACGGCCCGCAGTCCTCGTGGAGCGTGGCCGCGAGCTTGGCGCCGAACCACGCGTCCGCCGGGAGCTCTTCGCGCGTGGCGGCAAAGGCCGTGAAGAGCGAGAAGCGAACGAAGGCCGGCGGGCTCGCGTGCACGACCTCGCGAAGGTACGACGCGTCGTATGCGAACGCGCGCTCGAAAGCGGCGAGGCGCCGCTCGGTGAGGGCGATGACGAGGCGACGGAGCGCGGCGCGGAGGAGGTTGAGAGGACCCATGCCCCGAAGACGACGGCCGGGCGGGCGTTGTGACATGCGACGCGGGTTTTCTCCCCCGTTTCGTTAATGTCACGGGCCCAAATCGATCCAGGCCCCCTAGGGCGTGGGCACGCGGCGCACCGGTAAGAGCGCGAAAATCATTCGCCGGGGCAGTGGCACGCCGCGTGCTGCCACCGGGAATCATGGCTTCCCTTGGACGTCGGCTCTTCCTGAAGCTCCTCGGAGCGTCCGCTTCGGCTGCGGCCGCGGGCTGCTCGGCCGCGCAGGACGACGAGGACGACTCGAGCGACGACGCGCTGGCCCAAACGAGCGGCTTCGACGTGATCATCGTCGGCTCCGGTGCTGGCGGCGGCCCGCTCGCGGCGAACCTCGCGCGCCAGGGCTTGAAGGTCCTCCTCCTCGAGGCGGGCGACGACCAGGGCAAGAACGTCAACTACCAGGTCCCCACGTTCCACCCGAAGTCGACCGAAGACGACGCGATGCGCTGGGACTACTACGTCCGCCACTACTCGGACGGCGCGCGTCAGGGCCAAGACACCAAGCTCAAGAACCAACCCGGCATCCTCTACCCGCGCGCCGGCACGCTCGGCGGTTGCACCGCGCACAACGCGATGATCACCGTCCGGCCGCACGACAGCGACTGGGACGAGATGGCGCGCATCACCGGCGACGCGTCGTGGAGCGCGGCGGCGATGAAGCCGTACTTCCAGGTCCTCGAGAAGTGCAATTACATGCCCGGCGCCGCGGGGCACGGCACCGACGGCTGGCTCGAGACCAACCGCGCCGACGCCAAGCTCGCGGTGGGCGACAGCAAGATCCGGAAGATCCTCGTCTCGGCGATCGCCACGCTCACGCCCGACGGCGGGGGCATCTTGGGTCGATTGGGCGAGCTCGTCGACGACGTCCAGGGCCTCGTCAACGTCCTCACCAAAGATCTGAACACCCCGGATCCGAACCGCGATGCGACCGAGGGCTTCTTCAACATTCCCTTGGCGACCACGCGCGACGGAAAGCGCAACGGCCCGCGCGACTACATCGTTCGCACGATGGATCGCGACTTCGTCGTCGGCGATCGCGTCGGCCGCCTCACGGTGCGCACCAACGCGCTCGTGACCCGCATCCTCTGGGACGACGCGCGCGAGGGAGGGAAGCTCCGCGCGAGCGGCGTCGAGGTGCTCCCGGGCTCTCGCCTCTACGGCGCAGCGCCCGGCTCGAAGTCCGCGCAGCCGACCGGCGCGCCCATCCCGTTCACGGTGCGCGACGGCGGAGAGGTCATCGTCTCGGCCGGCGCCTTCAACACCCCGCAGCTCCTCATGCTGAGCGGCGTGGGCCCGGCCGAGCACCTCCGCGCGGTCGGCCCGACGCCCATCGACGTGAAGCTCCCGCTCGCCGGCGTCGGCAAGAACCTCCAGGACCGCTACGAGGTGGCCGTCGTCACCGAGACCGACACCGACTTCGACATCATCGGGAAATGCACGTTCAACGATCCGGCCAAGGGGACCGACCCCTGCCTCGTCGACTGGCAGCACGGCACCGGCGTCTACACGTCGAACGGCGCCGTCGGCGGCATCGTGAAGCGCTCCGGCTTCGGCGCGACCAACGACCCCGACCTCTTCGTCTTCTGCTTGCCCGGTGACTTCCGCGGCTACGTCCTCGACTACGCCAAGGCCGCCATCGCCGACAAGCGCCACTACACGTGGGCCGTCCTGAAGGCGCACACCCAGAACCGCGCGGGCACCGTGCGGCTCGTGGACTCGAACCCGCGTCGCACCCCGGAGATCAACTTCCACTACTTCGACGAGGGCTACACCGACGCCCGCGGCAACCGCGACGCGAGCGCGCTCTCGAACGATCTCGAGGCCGTGTGCGCGGGCGTCGAGCTCGCACGGTCCATCAACGACTTCGCGGTCAACAAGCTCCCGATCGGCCTCAAGGGCCGCGAGGTGTGGCCGGCCGCCGCCGCGCCCGCGGGCGACAAGGCATCCCTCCGCGAGTGGGTGAAGAACGAGGCGTGGGGTCACCACGCGTCGTGCACCGCGCGCATGGGCGCGGACGGCGATCCCGAGGCCGTCCTCGACTCGAAGCTCGTCGTGCGCGGCACCTCCAACGTCCGCGTCGTCGACGCCTCCGTGTTCCCCAAGATCCCCGGCTTCTTCATCGTCACCGCCATCTACATGGTGAGCGAGCGCGCGACCGATCTCGTGCTCGAGCGTCTCACCGGCAAAAAGCGCGCGCTCCGCTGATCCGAGCGTCGTCTTCGAGAGGACTTCCCATGAACCGCAAGCTCTTCCTCGCTTCCGCTCTCCTTCCCATCCTCGCGCTCGGCGCGCTCCATTGCGGGACCAAATCCGAAGACTCGTCCGACGAAGACGACGGCGCCTTGCTCGACGGGCTCCTCAGCCCGTACGAGACGCCCGATCCGAACAACCCGTGGACCAAGAACGCGGATCTCGCGTCGTACGACCTCGGCCAGGAGAACGTGCTCGCCGACGAAGACGCGCGCTTCGCCCAGCTCTCGAGCCGCGTCCGCGCGCTGCAAGACAAGATCACCAAAGCCAAGAACGACGGAAAGCCGGAGCGCACGTTCCACGCGAAGTCGCACGCGTGCTTGAACGGAGAGCTCCGTCTGCGCTCCGGTACGGGCCTGCCCGCCGCGGGCCTCTTCTCGCCGGAGAACGTGGCGAAGCCCCACCCCACGCTGGTGCGCCTCTCGAATGGTGTCGGCTTCCGTCAGGCCGACAAGAAGGTCGACGTTCGCGGCGTCGGCTTCAAGATCAAGGACGTCGTCGGCGAGCCGCTCCCCGGCGCACCGCCCGGCGTGCAGGACATCCTCTTCACCAACGGCGTCATCACGCCGGCGCCGCACTCGGAGCACTTCGTCGAGTTCATGGAGGTGTCGGTCGACGCCGCGCTCGCCGGCGACGGCAGCATCTTCGACACCGCCAAGGGCTTCCTCGGACAGTCGAAGTACCTCCTCGATCCCAAGAACGAGCGCGTACGCCGCAACATCGAGGCGCACATGGCGCCGAGCGCCCTCAAGTACGGCTCCTTCTACGGCGAGCACTTCTGGAGCGGCGGCGCGATCGCGCTCGGCGTTCACGACGGCGATCCGCTCAAGGCCGCCGCCGTCGACGCCATCAAGCTGAACGTGCTCGTCGGCGCTCCGCACACCGAGAGCAACGGCACGGTCACCTGCACGCCCGTGAGCAAGGCCCCGAACCCGTTCGACGCGGACTACTTCCGCAAGGACGTCGTCGAGCGCCTCAAGACGAGCGGCATGTGCTTCGACCTCCGCGTCCAGATCCAGAAGGACGCCAAGCGCCAGCCCATCGAGGACACCTCGGTCGAGTGGCAGGAGAAGGACACGAAGAGCGTGTCGGTCGGCTTCATCAGCGTGCCGCCGACCGATCTCACCTCTCCGGAGGCTGCGGCTCGCGAAGGTGAGTGCAATGCGCAAGCATTCACGCCCTGGAACGGCCTCGCCGCGCACCGCCCGCTCGGCAACATCATGCGCGTGCGTCGCGTGGTGTACGACGCCAGCGCCGCCGCGCGCGCCGGCACCCGCGCCGACACGCGCCGGTGATCGGCCCCGGATTAACGCGCGCCCGGGAGAACTTTCGCGGCGCGCGATCGTCTCCATGAGCATGCTCTCTCGAGGCCTCGCGATCGTCTCCTGGCTCGTCGTCGTCGCGGCCTGTCACCAGGCGCCGACGAGCGTCAACGACGCGAACGCCTCGCCCAACGCGCCGGCGAAGGCCCCGGCGCCCGCCCCCACGATGCCGTCGGACACCAAGCTCGTCCCCGCCGATTGGAGCGCCTTCCAGCGTGACCAGCGCCCGCTCTCCGGCCTCGTGCCTTGGCGGGGCGGGGCCGCGACGCGGAGCCTTCCCTTCATGTCCGTCGACGTGGCGCGCGGCGCTGCGTTTCCCCTCACCCTCCCCGGCTGCGCGGAGATCTTCGACATCGGGTCGGACGGAAAACGTGATCTCGCCGTGTGCGCCGACGAGCACGGCGGCGTGCTCGTCTTCGATCGCGACGCGCAGGGCACGCGGACGCATGTGATCGACGGAGTCAGCGCCGCCGCCGCGAAGAAGACGCCGTTTCGCGCGGCCGCCGATGGCGCGACGCTCGTCGTGTGGGAGCCGACACGCCTCCACGTAAAAATCGGCGCCGAGCCCTTCCGCACCGTGGCGCTCAAGACGCTCCCCGACGCGCCGCGCGGCTTCCCGGTTCACGTGCGCGCGGCGAGCGGGCGCCTCTACCTCGGATCCTCGGCGGGCGAGTGGGGTGGCGCGCTCGTGTCGATCGATCTCGCGAGCGGCGCCTCCCGCATCGAGCCCGCCGACACGATGACGACCCAGCCCGTGATGGGGCTCACGACCGATCGCGACGGCAAGCTCTGGGTGGCGCGAGGTCTCTCGCACCTCGGCGCGAATCAGGGATCGCTCCACGCGCTCGAATCCGGCGCATGGAGACTCGTCGCCGGCTCACCGGGCGGCTGGGGCGGCCCGAAGCTCCCGCGCGCGGAGTGGAACCTTCCCGAGGCGGCCTTCGCCGGCGTCGGGTTCGACTCGCGTGGTGGGCTCTACGTCGCCACCGAAAACCTCGGACTCGTTCGTCGCGAGCCGCGCGGTGGATTCACACGCCTCATGGCCGATTGGCCGAAGACGTCGCTCTACGTGTGCGGCCTCGTCATCCACGACGACGTCGCGCTCGTCGGCACCTACGATGCCGGCGTCATCGCATTCGACCTCGCGCGCGGCACGGTCACGCGGATCGCGCTCGGCGCGCGATGAGCGCGGCGGGGCCAGGGCTGATGTAGAGTCGAGGCATGCGAAGGCCGCTGACGATCGCCATCGTTCTTGCTTCGACGCTCGCGTGCACGGCCTCGTGCCGCAACACCGCCGACGGGATCAAAGCCGATACCGGGAAGGCGCTCGAGAAGACCGGCGCCGGCATCGAAAAGGGCGGAAAGAAGGCCGGTGAGGGCCTCGAGAAAGCGAGCCGCAAAGTCGGCGAGGGCCTCGAGAAGGCCGGCGAGAAAGTGGCACCGAGCGGCAAGTAGCCGGCGGCGCGAGCGGACGTGCTGCGGGCCTGGCTCGAGTGCGCGCGCGTGCTAGAAGGGCGCCGCATGCGCGTGATTCGAGCCTTCATGCTCGTGCTCTCGAGCTCCGCGCTCGCGGGCTGCGCGCACGCGTCCGCCGACGTGCCCGCGCCGCTCGCGCGGGTCGCCGACAACGCCCGATCCGACGGCGCCGTGCTCGTGCGCTTCGAGACGCGCCACGCCGAACAGTGGAGCCTCCGCCGCGCCGACGGCAGCTTCGTTTGCGCGCTGTCGTGCACCTATTGGGTGCCGCGCGCGAGCGGCCTCGTCGTGGAGCTCGACGGTCCCTCGGGCTCGACGATCGACGGGACGACGTCGCTCGCCGTCCCCGACGAGCTGCCCGCACCACCAGGTGACTCGCTCACCCTCCGCGTCGACCGCACCCATGGGTTGGGCCTCGCCGGAAAGGTCGTCGCGGCGCCCCTCGCGGTCGTGACGGGTCTGATGGGCATCGGTTTCACCGCCATCAGCGTGGCGAGCATGGCCGACGGCAGCAAGAACACGACGACCACGGTCGGAGCTGGCGTCGGCGTCACGGATCCCAGGTCGGGCAGCCATGTCGAGGCGAACGCGAGCGAGACGACTCACGGCGCCGCCGCGAACTGGGCCGGCATCGCGGTCGGCGCCGTCGCGCTGTCGATATCTGCAGTCTGCACCTATTGGTTCTTCCACGCGCGAGAAGGCGGCATCGAGGCCAAGAGCCCCGGCGCTCGGCGCGCGGTCCGCGTGGGTCCCAGCGCGAACGGCCTCGGCGTCACGTTCTGACGATCCGCGCCAGTGCAGCGCGCGACTTTCGGGCCACACGCTCGGCGGATGCGCTCTAGCATCGCCTGATGTGTTGCTTCTCGGCGCCCACTCACGTGCATGGGACCAAGATCTTCGCGCGACTGCCCAAGGCCGGCGCGCAGCTCCTCGCGTACCAGATGGAGTATCGCGCCGAGAAGCCGACGGCGATGATCCTGCCCCTTCCGGTCGCGCTCCCCGCACGCGAGGACTCGGTGCGATTCCGCAGCCTCAAGGAGTACGCGAGCTTCTTCTCCGACTTGGCAGCCGCGTTTCCCGTGCCGCGGGCGCGCGCCGCCAACGGTGCGCCCGCAGCGGCGGCCGCCGCGGCGCCGTCGCTCGTCGTGCACGAGGTCGGTGACTTCATCGCGTCGTTCGTGCCGCAGATCCGCGACTTCGCGCGCGTCGACCGTCGCTTCGTGATCGACAAGGACGTCTGGGCGAAGATCCCGGAGTACGCGGACTACGGCTTCGCCGTTTTTCAGCTCAAGAACCTCGAAGGCACGCCCCACCCGATGGCGTTCGAATTCGACACGAGGCTCGTCGATCGGCTGTTCTTCCCCACCGTCCACATCCACGACGGCTCGTTCCATCCGACCGACACCTTCGACCACGTCCTCTACCTGCAGGCGCCTTCGTTCGACGCGAAGGGCTCAGGCGACGGATTCGTTCGGTCCGCGGGCCCGGCGGGGCGCTACGTGGACGCGTCGCGCGGGGCCGGCCTCGTGGAGCCCGACCTCCACGTGCACAAGACCACCATCTCGGGCACGCAGCCGAACGCCGACCGGCTCTACGCCGCCAACGCGGTCGCTGCGACAGCGGCGACGAGCGGGGTCACGCCTCCGCAGACCGCCGCGACGGCACCGGCCGCGACGCCGCCGAGCGCTCCTCCTGCGGGCGGTGCGGGCGGCTGCGGCCGCTGCGACGTGGCAGCGGGCACCGCCACCGGCTCATTCAGCCTCCCCCTCGCAGTGATGACCGGCCTCGCGTGGGTCATTCGTCGTCGCAACACGCGGCCCACCTGAAATGCGGCGCGCGCGCAGCGGCGCTCACTTGGGGACGAGCGCGCAGTTCGACGAGTCGATGTTGCCGGCGTAGACGGCGATGACACCACGATCGATCGACGACTGATCGGGACCGATGACGTTGTCGCGGATCGTCACGCCGACATACGTCCCCGAGTAGTTCCACGCCTGGAGCCCGCCGACGAAACAGTTCTTTTCCACGAGGGTGTTGCCGCTCGAGCCCATGATACCGGCCAAGACGCCTCCGCCCGCGGCGCGGAAGACGTTGTACGAAATGGTGTTGTTCGCCCCGGGATCCTCGTTGTTCGTGGCATCGCCGATGATGAAAGGCGCCGACGACGGCTCGTCGATCGAGACGTCGACGTCGTTGTGGGTGACGACGACGTTCGAGCTCTCGAAGACGTTCATCGCGTCGCTCTTGTAGTGCGAGCCGCGCACCACGTTGCCGTCGATGACCCCTTGCGTCATCCAGTCGTACTCGATGGCCGTGCCGCGCGGCGCCGGCCCGGAGAACGTCTCGAAGCGGCTGGCGCGTGTGGTGACGTCGTTCGTTCGCATCACGAGCACGCCGCGATTGCCGTCATGGGCCGACACGTGCTCGATGAGCGCGCCCGCCCCCTCCGCCAGGATGTTGGCCTCGCCGCCGCACGGACCGATGTCCGAGTCGCGCACCACGACGTTGGTGACACCGTCGGGAATGTAGATGCACACCCCACCGGGGTTCTGGATGCGCACGCCGGAGATCACTTGGCCCGAGACTGCCGTGATGGGCCCCGATTGCGCAAACGTCGAAACGCGCGGACCCACGGCCCCATTCGACGCCGGCGGGGGCGTGGGCGTCGGCGCCGCGCTCGTCGCCGTGGGGCTCGGCGTGGGCGTCGAGCTCGACGACGGCGCCGTCGATGGCGCGCCCGTCGATGGCGCGCTCACGGATCCGGAAGCAGCGGACGATCCCGACGACGACGATGGCGACGTCGGCGCCGGCGTCGACCCGGCGGAGCCGCCCCCCGCGGACGCCTGCGAAGCTCGCGGCGCCGGGCCAGCCGTCTCGTCCTCCACCCCACACGCGGAGAGCGCGACGAGGATCGTCGAGGCGAGCGCGAGCGGAACGAGACGGGCCATCAGCAGCTCCTTGAGTAGGTGCCCGGCGCGGCGAGGGGGGGGTTGGAGGAAGCAAACCCAAGCCGTGCGCGGACGGCACTCGACGAGCAGTGTCCGTGCCGCGCCTTTTCTGCGCGTGGGACTGGAAGTTTGTCGCCGCGAACGGCGCTCAGGGGTACGCGCGTGGCGCGCGGTCCACGGCCGCGTGGACCGGAGTCCTCACTTGCGGACTGCGATCGGCTGCGCTCACTCGTACATGACGTAGACGGGCTCGGGCGAGAGCGCGAGCACCTCGGTAGGCGTCATGAGCTTGCTTCCCTTCTGCGTGTCCTCATCGAAGAAGAGCTTGAAGCCGGGCTGCACGTGGCTCGGGAGCGACTTCATCAGGTGGGAGTACGTCGCGATCTTGGCGGCTTTGGGGCCGAGCCCATCGACGCTCTTCACGGTGACGACGCCAGGCGACGGCGCGAGCGAGGCCTCGTCGACGAAGACCCAATCGTTCATCTGGTGAACGACGAGCACCTTCTCCGGAAGATCGCCGGCCGCGACGATGCCCGACAGATACGTCGCGACCTCGTTCACGGTCTTGCCGTTCGATTGCCCGTAGTACACGCCCGGCTTCTGCTTGGGCTTCATCGCCCACTCCGGGTCCATCGCCACGCCCACGTCGGGCTCGCGCAGGTACTTCTCGAACGCGCGGACCTCGGTCATGAAGTCCGAATGCCCCGGCTGGACGTTGATGAGGAGGATCGCCTTCGCGGCGCGCGCCGCCTTCAGGTACTCGTCGACCACCGAGTCCGGCACACGCCGTCGCCACTTGTTGTCCGCCCCAGGAAGCCCTTGGACGACGACGGCAATGAGCTCGAAGACCGGCAGCACCTTGCGACCGCTCGCGTACTTCTCGCCGTAGCCCTCGATCTCTTTGGCGCGCGCGCCGAGATCGCCAGCGAGGCGCCCGAGCGCAGGCCCCCCTGGTGTTCCGCAGTACCCGACCAATCGATGCGTAGGGAAGATCGTGCGCCCGCCGCGCGGAAGCTCGGCTTTCTTGGGGGGCGGAGCCGGCGGCTCGATGATCTTCGGCGTCGGCGTCGGCGTCGGCAACGAGGCGGCGGCCGGTGCGGGGGATTTCGCGCGCGCGCCGCTCACACATGCAGCGCTCAGGGTCGCGACCACGAGCAGGGCGAGCGTGCGGGCGAGCGGCATTGGTCCCATATTGCGACGGCCGGGCCGCGTTCGGAAATTTCGCGCGGCGGCTCTCCGTCCTGTCGAGCTAGCCTCGCGACGTGTCGGTCGAGATCGCGCTCGCGCTCGCGGGGCTTGGGCTCGCCGCACTGATCGCCCTGCGCGGCGTCCGGCGCACGATCGCCGTCGGGCTTCTGATCGCGTGCGGCTGCACGATCTTCGTGTGGGCGCGCGTACGCGAGCGCCGCGGTGAAAGCCCGAGCGCCTCGAGCGCTCAAGGGCCGGCGCGCCATCGCGGTGCATACGCCGGCTCGGAGGCTTGCCGCGCGTGCCACCCGGGCGAGCACGCGACGTTCATGAGCTCGTTCCATCGATCGATGACGGAGCGTGCGAACGTGACCGCCGTGCGAGCGCCGCTCCCCGCGCGCGCTTCGGTCGGCGACGGCGCCGATTGGGCGCTCCGCGCGAGTGACGACGGCCAGAGCGTCGTGGCCGCACATGGCGGAGAGCCGCCGGTGCGCGTTCGCATCACGACCGGCTCGCACCACTACCAGGCGTACTGGCGCGACGGCGCGCGCCCGGGCGAGCTCGCGCTCCTCCCCTTCGTGTACCTGATGAACGAGCAGCGATTCGTGCCGAGGAGCGCGGTGTTTCTCACGCCCGACGACGCGCCGCCCAACGCGCTCGCGTGGAACGCCAGCTGCATCCAGTGCCACTCGGTCGCGGGCGCGCCGCGCCGTGACGAACGAGGCGAGCGCTTCGAAACCGAGATCGCGGAGCTCGGGATCGCATGCGAGGCTTGCCACGGCCCGAGCGCCGAGCACGTCGCGCGAGAGCGTGACCCTGCGGTGCGTTACCTCGGCGCACGAGATCCGGCGCGCGGCCTTCCGCTCCAGCCCGCGAAGGTCGACGCCGATCGGTCGACGGGCGTCTGCGCCCAGTGCCACTCGCTGTCCTTCCCGCGCGACGAGGCCGCGTTCTGGGACCACGGCGTCACGAGCGCGGCGCCGGACCGTCCGTGGGACACGCGGATTCTCCTCACCTACGAGGGGCTCGCCGATCCGCGCGGCCCGCGCGTCGACGCGCCGCGAGAGAGCCTCTTTTGGCGCGACGGCACGATCCGGATCGGCGGTCGCGAGGCGAACGGCCTCACCCTGTCGGCGTGCTTCACGCGCGGGACCGGAGAGCGAAAGATCGCGTGCACGAGCTGCCACTCGATGCACGCCTACGCGAGCGCGGACGATCAGCTCGCGCGAGGTAAGGACGAGGGCGGCGACGCGGCCTGCACTTCGTGCCACGAGGCCCGCACGTTCGCCACGGGGACGCACACGCATCACGCGGAGACTTCGAGCGGCGCGCGCTGCGTCGCCTGTCACATGCCCAAGACCACGTTCGCGCTCCTGGGAGCGATTCGCAGTCATCGCATCGAGCGACCGAGCGTCGCCCTCGCGGAGGCCGGTGGCCGCATCCCCGTCTGCAACCAGTGCCACTTGGACAAGTCGACGGCATGGACGAGCGATCGTCTCGCGACGTGGTACGGCCAGCCGCGGACGATCCGAGACGACGACGGCGTGCCCGCCGCGGTTCGCTGGCTCCTCTCTGGCGACGCGGCGATGCGCGCGCTCGCGTCCGCGTGGGCCGGATCACCGGAGGCGCAGGCCGCGTCGGGCCGGGATTGGCTGGCGCCGCTCCTCGCCGAGCGACTCGACGATTCGTACGCCGCCGTACGATTCGTGGCTGCGCGCTCCCTCCGCACCCTGCCGGGTTTCGGCGCGCTCGACTACGACTACGTGGCCCCGCCTGCGGTCCGCGCCGCCGCCAAGGCCGCGGCGCTGGCCCGCGCCTCGAGCGCTCGACGGCTGGTGTCCCCGGCCCTCGTCGTGACGCTCACTTCCCAGCGAGACGATCGCGCGATAACGATCGCGGAGTGAGCGTGCCCGTGCCCCCCGAAGCCCTCGTCCGTCGCCACCTCCGCGTGGGTTTCGGTGCGCTCGCGCTCTTCGTGCTCCTGGGGCTCCTCTTGGAGAGCCTCCATGCGTGGAAGAGCCCTCTCTACCTCGACGTCGGGAACGAGACGCGTCGCCTCGTGTGGCGCCTCGCCCATGCGCACGGGACGCTCCTCGCGATCCTCAACCTGGTCTTCGCGCTGGTGGTCGATCGGCGCCCGGAGGTCGGTACCCCGCTCGCTTCGCGCGGGCTCCTCGCGAGCCTCGTTCTGGTCCCGTTCGGATTCTTCGCCGGCGGAATCGTCGTTCGCGGCGGTGACCCGGGCCTCCCCGTGGTGCTGGTGCCGCTCGGCGCGATCGCCCTCTTCTCGGCGCTCGTCTCGGCAGCGCGCGCCGTCCGCTGATCGCGGAGGGCGCGGGCCGTCGTCCGTCAGGCGACTTCGCCCGTGCGGTACGGCCCCATTTCGCGCGGCTTCTTCGCGAAGTACCCGGCGCCGCGCGTGGCCACGATGACGCCGATGCCGAGCGCGCCGACGATCACCGAGGCGGCGCCGCCCACGAACGGGATGAGCCCGATGACGAAGAGCGCCACGCAACCGAATGCAAGATGCACGTAAGGGTTCTCGGTCCGGTGGTGCAGCACCGCGGCGCCGAAGGTCGTGAGCGCGGCAGTCGCGCCCGCATATCCCGCCAGAACGGCGAGGAAGATGCCGATGAGCGCGAATGGGATGCCGACCACCGTCACGCAGAGCACGACAACGGTGAGGATGGCAGCGAAGAAGCCGACCACGCCGAGCGCGAACGTGCGCATCGGACGCGCCGCCACCTCGACGCGCATCGCTTCCATCCTGCCGGCGCCGAGCGCGAGGAGGATCGTGCCGAACACGAAGAGGATGGCCATGCTCGTCAGCCGATTGCCGACGGTGGCGAGGAAGCCGTGCGCGCCCTCTTTCTTGAGCTCGTCGCCGAGGTTGATCCCGATGTGCTTCTCGGCCTTCTGCTCCACGCTGCCGCCGATCTTGGCGCCGGGCGCGCGCTCCATGTTGCCGCCCACGAGCGACACGTCCTCGTCGATGGCCGAGCCCTCGTCGAGCTGGAGGTTTCCGCCGAGAAGCGTCGCGTCACCTTCGACGCGCGCGCCCGAGAGGAGGTGCACGTTGCCACCGAACACCGTGAGGTCATGGGTCACGTGGCCCGCGAGCTCGACGTTGCCACCGAAGACCGTGAGGTCCTTCACCGTCTCGTCGGCGTCGATGCGGACATTCGAGCCGAAGACGGTGCGGTCTTCGGCGCGGCCGTGGGCCTTCTTCTCGGTCTTCGCGGGCGGCACGGGCGGCGCCGGAGGCGGCTCGGGCGCGGCAGGAGCCGCGGGCGCGGTGGCCGCGGGCGCGACGGGCGCGGTGGCCGCGGCCGCTGCACTGGCGGGCTTGATCTGAATGAGGTCGCCGTTGCGCGTGGCGACGAAGTCACCACCCGAGAGCACGAGGTCCAGCACGCGCGACGCGGGCTGATCCTTCACGCGCAGGTCGACGGTGCTGGCCCCGGAGGGCGCGAGGCCCTCCGCGACCACGCTCCATCCCGCCGCGTCGGCGAGCTTCTTCACCGCCTCCGAGCGACTGACGCCGGACACGTCGAGCGAGACGTTCTTGTCTTGCTCGGGCCACGTCCCCTCGTGCTTCACGTCGGCGAGGGCCGCGGTGCTCGCGAGCGCGAGCGCGGTGGCGGTGATGATTCCGAAGAGCTTGCTCTTTGACGACATGTTCATGACGAAGACCTCAGGACGCAATCAGACGGCCGCACGCGGACCGCGAACGATGGGGCTCGAGCGCATGACGACGAGCGCCGAGACGACGAGCAGGAGAGCGGCGACGAACGTCACCGTCGGCGGAAAATCAGCGGTCGCGGCCGCGCGGAGCGCGCGAGCGAGAGCGCCGGCAAGGTTGCGAAGGCCGCGGAGCCGATCGCCGATCGCGATGGGCGTCTCGACCGCACCGACGAGAACGCCGAGCGTGCTGAGGGCCATGCCGACGGCGAGCCACGCCCAAGGCGCGGGAGCCGGTGCGAGCGCGGGCTCGACGGCTGCGGGCGCAGGCACGGGTGCGAGCGCGAGCTCGGGTGACGGCGCGGCGGAGTCGCGGAGGGCTTCGGTGAGCAGGACGGACTGTCGCGTGAGGGAGTGAAGGGCGCGGTTACACGAGGCGCAGCTCGCGGCGTGATCGCGCACGTCGAGCGGCAAGAGCGCGTCTTCGCCATCGGCGAGCGCGGAGAGACCGATCTCGGTGAGGTGCCCTTCTTCGAACACGAGCTCGCGAGGCAGGATCTCGCTCATCGGCCGCTCCTTTCTTCGGACAGGATGCGCTCGGTCAGCGTCTTTCGACCGCGCGCGATCCAGGTCGCGACGGTGCCGAGCGGAACGTTCATCTCACGCGCGATGGCCTCGTAGCCGAGGCCTTCGACGTGAAAGAGCATGAGCGCTTCGCGCATGCCCTCGGGGAGACCGGCCATCGCGCGATGCACGCGCGCCTTCTTCTCGGCGGCCTCCGTCATCTCGAGCGGGCTCGGGGACGAGTCCGGGATGACGTCGAAGATCGATACGTCGCCCGAGGAGTCGCGCTCCGTGGGCACGGTCGCCGGGCGCTCGCGGCCCTTCTTGCGGAGCGCGTCGACCGCGACGTGGCGCGCGATGCCGAGGACCCACGGGCGCATCGGATCGCCGTCGCGGAGGCGATCGCGCCCCTCGAGCGCGCGGCGCATCGTTTCGGAGACGCCGTCGTCGACATCGGGGTGCGACGCGGGGAGCCTCATCACGGCCGCGACGACGCGCCGAACCACGGCCACGAAGGCGTCCGGCCCCGAGGCCTCAGCCGGGGCTCCGCCGAAGGCACCGCTCGGGGGCTTCGGGTCGAACGCGGTGGCCACGGCAACGAGCATCGCACCCATTCCTTCGCCGGAGGGCCGCCCGAAATTTCGAAATTCGGCGTCGCCCCTCCGGGAGCGGGCGCCGGAAGTAATTTCCGTCACTTACAAGCCGCCCGCGCCCCTCGCACGAGGGATCTTTGCCATGCCACAGATCGATCGAAACGGGTGGCGGGGCGTCGGGTTAGGGACCCAAAGGCCTCGGGTGATGCCCGGCCCCGCGGATCGTTGCCATGGCAACGATCGGCAAAAAGGCGTGGGGCGGCCGCGGGTTCGGGCGGCGGCCCGCGCGGCTCAGAGCGCGAAGACCTTCTGGAAGGTCATGAGGAGCGAGACGTCGTTCGACTTCACCTGCCCCGACAAGAACTCCGCCGGCCCCGGCACGTACGACTCGCGCACGATGCGGGTGAAGATCTCGGGCGTCGTCTTGAGCACGCAGTCGGCGACGCCGCCTTCGGGCTTGCCGGTGCGGATCTGGCAATCCGAGCCGTCGACGCGCACGGTCCACTTGCTGAGATCGCCATCGCCGAGCGTGAAGTAGAACGACACCGGACGATCGACCTGATTGGGGACGAACTTGCCGGAGAGCTCGGCGAACACCGACTCGAGCGGGTTCTTCGGCTCCTCGGCGACTTCCTCCACGAGGCCCACGCGGGAGAGATCGAGCACCTGACCGTCGCGGAGCATCGCGACCGCGCGCTGCGCGAGCCGCGCGACCTCGCGAGCCGCGTCCTGCGTGGTCATGCCTTGCGTGAGGCGACGCATGTCGGCCACGCGAATGGGCGGACCGATGCGCACTTGGAGCTCGCGCTTCACCGGAAGCACCGCGCCCTTGGGAAGCGCCGCGCTGGTCCCGCCGAGGTACACCGGCAGGATGTCGATGCCGTGCGTGAGCGCGAGGTAGCCAACGAGCGGCTTGAACTCGCCGACCTCGTTGCCGCCGCCACGCGTCCCCTCGGGGAAGAGGAGCACGGTCTTGCCGGCTTCAAGCACGTCGGCGGCCTGACGGAGCGACGCGCGCAGGCTGCTCTTGCGATCGAACGCCACGAGGTTGGTGAAGTTCTCGAAGAACGCGCGCTTGATGCCGCTCTCGAAGAAGTAGTCCTGCGCGGCGAGCGACACGATGCCTTCGCCGTACGACCCGAGGCCGTACTTCACGAGGCCCATGTCGAGGTGGCTCGCGTGGTTGGCGACGACGATCGTGTTCCGGTTGTGCGGAATGAACGCGCGCCCGGTGACGTCGGCGCGCATCGCCTGATCGTAGAACGCGTGCTGGAGCTTGCTGATCGCGCTCTTGGCCGCGTCTTGCACGGGCTTGGGCAGCACGATGGGCGCGTCTTCCTTGTCCTCGATGCGCTTAGTGCGTGACACGCCGCGATGCGAGCTCGCGCCGTGACGCGCGCGATCGCCGGCGAGGCGCTCGACGTCGGCCACGGTGCGGCACTGCTGGAGCGCGTGCGGATCGACGGCGTCGCCGCGCGCCTCGAGCGCCTCGAGGAGCTCGGTGAGCATCAGCGAGTCGAAGCCGAGATCGCCCTGGAGCGTCGCGTGATCGGTGACCTCACCGGCCGGACGATTGCTGACCGCCGCGATGGCTTGGCGCACCGGGCTGAGCTCCCCGTCACCTTCCTCGGGCTTGGTGGTGGCCGCGATCATGCGGCCCAAGATCTTTTGGACCTCGGTGCGCTTCACCTTGCGCGTCGACGTGCGCGGCAAGGGCGCGTCGAACAGGTGCACCACCGCCGGCTGCTGCCCGTACGGGAGCTCGCCGATCTTGGCGCGGAGCTGGGCCATCGCGCGGTCCATGCGCTCGGCGCGCGGGATCGCGTCGTCGGCCTCGGGCACGGCGAGGCACGCGATGCGCTCGCGGCCGCCTTTGCCCTCGACGCCGACGACCGCGTACTCGGTGATGTGCGGGATCTTGCCGAGGCGGTTCTCGACGTCGTCGGGGTAGACGTTCTCACCCGTGGTCGTGACGATCACGTCCTTCAAGCGGCCGACGATCGAGAGTCGCCCCTTCTTGTCGAACTTGCCGAGGTCACCGGTGTGGAGCCAGCCGTCCTCGTCGATGACCTGCTTCGTGGCCTCGGGATCGGTGTACCCGAGCATCACGTTCGGGCCGCGCGCGACGACCTCGCCGACGCCGCTCGCGTCGGGCGCGTCGATGCGCACTTGGACGCCCGGGATGGGCTTGCCCACGTGCCCGGCGCGCGGCGCGCCTTTGGTGCCCGCCACCGTCAGGACGGGTGACGCCTCGGTGAGGCCGTAGCCTTCGGTGAGGCGGAGGCCGAGCCCGGCGAAGAGATCGTAGGTGTCGTTGGGGAGCGCGGCGCCGCCCGAGATCAGGTAGCGCACGTGGCCGCCGAGCTCGGAGTGCACGGGCGCGAAGAGCACGCGACCGAGATCGAAGCCCACGGACTTGCCGATGGTGCGGTTGAGATCGGCGAGCCACTCGAACGCGGCCGTGGCGACCGGGCCGCGCGCGTGGACCTGCGCGAGGATGCGGCGCTCGAGGAGCTGCCAGAGCGCGGGCACACCGACCATCGCGGTGATGCGGCCTTGCTTGAGCGCCGCCGAGAGCTTCTCGGCGTTGATCTCGTCGAGGTATGCGACGCGCGCGCCGCGCGAGAGCGGCAAGAGGAGGCCGCACGTGAACTCGAACGTGTGATGCAGCGGGAGCACGCTGAGCACGCGATCGTTCTTCCCAAGCGCAAAAATTGGGGCGAGGGCCGCGATCAGCGACGTGAAGTTGGCGTGCGAGAGCATGACGCCCTTGGGCACGCCCGTGGTTCCGCTCGTGTAGATCAAGCTCGCCACGTCGGTGTCCGCGACCTCGACGGACGGACGCGGACGCGCCTCGCCATCGCGCGTGACGTCGCGCACGTTCCACACCGTCGTGCCCTCGAACGCGCCGGAGCCGTTCTTCTGCCCCTCCGAGAGCGCGTCGGCGCGATCGGTGAGGATCAGCTTGGCGCCGCTCTCGCGGAGGATGTTGCGCACGCCGTCGATGGCCAGCGCGACGTCGACGGGGACCACGGTGGCGCCCGCGCCGAGGATGCCGAAGTACGCGATGCCCCACGCCGGATCGTTCTTGGCGGTGAGAACGACGCGATCGCCCTTCTTCACGCCCAAGTCCGCGAGGCGCGCGGAGAGCGTGTCGGCGCGCTTCTTCACCTCGGCGTACGTGATCGGCGCGAAGCCCGTCTCTTGGAACTGCTGGAGCGCGACCGAGAGATCGTGGCGCTCGGCCATCTGATCGAGCAGCGTGACGAGCGTGGTGTGGGCGCGAAGCGGCTTGGTCTCGCGCTTCAGCTTCTTCTCCATCTCGGGGAAGATCCACTTCTCGAGCGCGGGCATGTGCACGCGCTGCATCCAGTCGTACCAGTCGAGCTCGTGCGGGTACCAGGGGAGCTTGGCCTGGTCCTCGGGCGACAGGCGCGCGTACGCGGCGCGCGTGTTCGAGCAGTCGAACGGACCTTTGAGCTCGGCCGTGAACGGCGAGTAGATCCGCATGATGTCGGCGATCTTCTCTTCGCGAGCGGCCGCCGACTCGAGCGAGCTGGCCACGCCCTTGAGCGGACCGGCGCCGGTGCTCTTCAGCGCGCCCGCCGTCGCGCGAATCACCTTCGCAAGCATGGGCGAGCTGAAACGCTCGAAGTCGTCGGGCGAGACGTCTTGCACCTCGAGGTGCGCCATCACCATGTTGATGAGGGGATTGCCCTTGCCGCCCTTTTGGTAGTGCTTCCTCTTGTAGAGGCCGACGAGCTCGCCGAAGCGCGACGCCTCGCACGGGTTCAAGTCCGAGGAGCCGTACTGGTAGACGGGGCGCGCGCTTCCATCGAGGAGCTCGCCCAAGCTCATCACCATGCCGGCGCAGACCATGTCGCTCGGGATGAAGTCGAGCGGCACGTCACGAAGGGGCAGGAGCACCTGGCCCTTCATGCCGAGGTAGATCATCGGCACGCTGGTGGAGATGCCCTCGTTCCAGCCAGAGAACGGGAACTTCACGGTGCTCTCGCAGCACGCGGGGCGCGCGATGCAGAAGGGCAAGCCGGAGCGGGCGATGACCTGCTCGCCGATGCTCTTCGTGTACGTGTAGATGTTGGGCCAGCCCCAGTGCTTCGCGCGATCGGTGCCGGACTCGATGAGCCGGTCGGCGACGAAGCGGCGCTTCACCTTCCTGAACTCTTCTTCGAAGACGGGGCCGCTCGTGGGCTCGCCGCGCGCGAGGAGGTTCTTCTTGGCCTGCTCCTCGAACTCGCTCTGACGGAACGCGTCGTCGGCGCGGTGGCGAGCCTGCCCGATGAGATCGAGGCACTCGGCGATCTCGCGCTCCGGATCCCACAAATGACTGCCGAGCTCGGCGGCGCGCGGGAACGGCACCTCCGACGGGTGCACCTCGTAGATCGGGCCCGGGCGCTGGCCGGCCACGTAGCAGGTGCTCGTGTGCATCAAGGGCACGTCGCCGAGCGCGCGCGCGAGCGCGACGAGGTTCTGGCAACCGAAGGCGTTGGCGTCGAGCGCCTCGTCGAGCGGCGGGCTGAAGTCGACGACGCCGGCCACGTTGACGACCGCGTCGATGGTGCCGCGGATCTTCTTGATGATCTTGTCGTCGATGCCGCAGAGCGGGCGACCGGTGTCGCCGTCGATGGGGTGGACCTTCTCCTTCAAGAAGGCCTCGAACTTATCGCCGTGCGCCTCGCGGATCGGATCGAGGGTGTGGTTGGGAGCGATGTCCTCCCAAAAGCGCGCGTCGCTCGTCTTCCCCTTGGAGCCGCGGACGAGGAGGTAGATGCGCCCGACGTTCGGGTACTCCGTGAGGAGCATCGACCAGAAGAGCTTGCCCAAGAAGCCCGTGCCGCCGAGGACGACGAGGTTCACGCCGTCGAAGAGCGACTTCAAGTCGAGCGGGTTCGCCACCGCGACCGGGCTCGCAGCGTGCGCTCCGTTTGCAAGGGGCGCAGCGCCGTTCGTGGTCGTAAGGGCGGAGTGGCCAGCGGCCTTTTCGTGCTCGGACTTCATGCGGACGGAGGCCCGGGAAACGCCGGGCGCTAGCTCGTACACCAGCACTTTGGTCCGCGCAATCGCGTGGG
>JBGAJR010000052.1:0-63780 GCA_044224815.1 Polyangiaceae bacterium | reverse complement strand
TCGAGGACGGCTTCTGACCACGATTGGCGATTCGGCAGGAGACCGACGACGATCGCCGATCTCGCCCGCATCGGCGGCCCTCATGTTCGAGCAGACGGCGAAGCGCACGCCATCGAGGTGCGCACCGCACGGGCGCTCACCACCGGATCGAGGTCACGTCGCTCGCTGACGTCATCGACTTCTTCAACGTCGCGCTCTCCTGGAACGATGAGCGACGACTCGTGGCCTTCGACGACGAGGACGGCGATCAGCTCAGCTACCTCCTCACTACGCCGGAAGCGGCGAAGCGCTGCGACGTAGGTATCCCGCTGCGCGTGAGGCTCCGCCTCGTCGCGTGCCCGCGCACTTGCGGTAGGAAGCCTCCGTCGCGAATCACTCGGCGGCGACGCGAGCGCGCCACCGCGCGCGCTCACTTCGACGGGCGCGCTGCAGGCGGGCGAGAAGTTGTCGAACGCCAAGCCCACGGCCCCGCTCGCGCCCGTGTAGCGAATGCGGAGCGAGCGAATGTCGGCGGCGTTGCGCTTGAACGAGAACGGCGTCGCGATCGCGTCGCCGGTGCCGGGCTTGCCGGCCGTCAGCACGACCGACTCGAGGATCACGTCCTTCGCGTCGCGCGCGTCGATGGTCCACTCCTCGGCCCCGTCGATGTCGAGGATCTCTCCGTACGCGCCGCTCACCACCGCTTGCTCGCCGACCACCCCGTCGTCGTGAGAAAGAACACGTGATGACGAGCGGTGACGGCGGATCGCCGACCACCCCGTCGTCGGTGAGAAAGAACATTCCGTTCTTCTGGCCCGGCGCGGGCGTGTCACCCACGCCCGGCTCGTCGTTGTTGAAGGCGGTCGCCGGGTTCCCGACCTTGGCGAGGATCGGCGCGGGCCCCGCTTCGAGGCCGAAGCTCACGTGGTGGAGAGCGCGATACTGCATGTCGATCGCGAGCCCGTCGGCGGGCGCGGGCGCGGCGCCGGGCACCGTCTCGAAGTCGATGAGCTCGCTGCACGGATCGGATGCGCCATCGGGCGTACCCGTGTCCTGGAACGCCGCGTCGAACGGCTGCTGCGCGCTCGTGTCCATGGCCGACGCGTCGCGCCCGACGCCCGCGTCGCCGTCGGCGGAGGGGGCGCTCTCAGAGGAGGACCCGCAGGCCGCGAACGATGCGAGCGCGAACAGCACCGCGGCGCCTCCGACGAGCTCGATGCGCATGTCGAGAGCATAGCTCGGTCGGTCGCGGGCGAGCTCCTTACGTCGGACTCGCGCGTCAGCTTGGAGCGCCTTGGGCCGTCCGAGAACGTCTCACGCGTTCTCGGACCTCTCGCCCGCGGGTGAACGGCGTCGCGTCGGCCGTGCGCTTGACGAACGACGCCTCAGTACGCGCACACCATGCGGTAGGTATAGCATCCGCCGCCGCCACCACCGCCCCCGTTCACCATGTCGTAGATCGCGCCGCCGATCGAGTTGCCGGTGAACGCCTCGAACGCGTAGTTGATGCCTTCGCCGATCGCGTAGCCAAACCCGAACGCACGGCCGAGATGACCCGCGGCGGAGGAGACCTCAATCACGCCGATTCCGCCCTGCACAGACTCGAGTTCCTCGATCGAAAGCTCGCACGCCGACTGCTCAAAGCTGCTCATGTTCCTCTTCTCCCGGTGACGTTGCTTGTGGTGGGTCGCGTGGTTCGCGACGACGCGAAGAGAGCTGCACGCGACGTGCCGGTGTCTTGAACCGTGAAATGCTCGGCGTTCTCTGATCGGCCGAGGAGGATAGGCCGAGGCTCCCCGTCCGAAGTGACACCGTGTTGCAGTAACAATCTGCTGGCGCCGACATCCATCGAAGACGTTCCGACCCGTCGCGCTGAATGTGGTGCACATCGCGCCACCGCACCCGCGGCGGCGGCGCTCCGGGTGCGGGTGGCGCGCACGGCCGGCTCGTCGTGCCCGTGATAGACCTGCGGGATGGTTCATCCGATCAGCAAGGCTGCGGGCGTCGTCGCGATCGCCGCGCTCGTGTTCGCGTGCGTCTCATCCCAGACGCTTCGCCCCGGGCAAGCGTGCGGCTCCCCCGTCACGGCCCAAGGCCCGTGCCCGCAGACCCTCGCGTGCTCGCGGCAACGCGGCGGGCCGTGCGGCCAGTACGAGGAGATGCGGATCTGCACCAAGCTCTGTCAGACCGACGCCGACTGCGCCGGATACGACACGCGCTGGGGTGAGCGCGCGTGGACCTGCAAACCGCGCTGCGCAGGCTCGAGCGAGAAGATCTGCGATTGGGCCGAGCGCTGACCCGCCGATGGCCGCGCGCAAGACAGCCAAGAAGGCCGCCACGCTGAAGAAGCGCGCGGCGCCGACGAGGCCCGCCAAGAAGCCCACCGCCCGCGAGGCGCTCGAGCGCTACGCGCGCGGGAGCTACCCCATCCATCACGTGGCCGAGGCCGTGTGCGCGTGCCGGAAGCGAACGTTCTCGCTGCACGTGGACGACGACGTCGGCGTCGCCGTCCGCACCTGTCTCGCGTGCGGCGTGGCCCACGCCATGGGCGACAGCGCCGAGTACCTGGACGAGGCCGAGCTCGACGAGTGCGCCTGCCCCTGCAAGAGCGAAGCGTTCGCGATCACGGTCGGCGTCTCGCTCTACGCGGACAGCGACGACGTCCGTTGGGTGTACATCGCATGCACCTGCGCCAAGTGCGGCCTCGCGGCGGTCTACGCCGACTGGAAAAACGAGTTCGACGACTACCGCAAGTTCCTCGCTCTCGTGTGACGCAGCTCCCGCCGAGCCATCACTTCACCCACGACACGACGCCTTTGTCCGCGTGCTCCGGCCCCGTCGCGCCCCGGAGCACGCACGTGTTGGCCCACTGCTTGTCGACGCTCGAGTCGTGAAAGCTCGCGACGCGGCAGTCCGCTCGCTCTTCACATGCGCGCCCGCAGGCCTGCGGGTCGGTCTGGTTGCGGATGACCTCGAGCGCATCGGTCCAGTAATTCACGACACGGAACGCGTAACCGCCCTTCACCCAGCTCACGACGCCCGCGTCGAAGTGACGCGCGCCCATCGCGCCGCGAAGGACGCACTTGTTCTTCCAAGGATCGCCCACCGTCCCGTCGTGCAGGCTCGCGACGCGACAGCGCGCGTCACGCTCGCATCGGGCCGAGCACTCCTCTTGGGAGAGGCCTGCGAAGATCTCGAGCGCGTCGGCCCAGTAGTTCACGGCCTCGAACTTCGGCTTGGGGCCCGCGGCGCTCGGCGGCGCTGCCTTGGCCTGCGCCTCGCTGGCGGCCTGCGGCGCGCCGAACGTCGACGCGCATTTCCGTACGATCTCCAGCATCGCGGAGTCCGTGGTTGCGTACCTCTTCTCGAGGCTCTCGCTGACCTCTGCAGCCGCGCCCGCGCGCACGCCGACGGTGCCGACGTCCGCCGAGAGCTGCTGGTGCTTCGCCCCGCCGAGCTGCGCGCCCTGCGCGCGCACGCACGCCACGTAGTCGGCGACGGGCTCACTCACGCAAACGCCGTCGAGGAGCGTCCGCCCGGCAGGGCACGTGATCGATGTCTGATTGAGCCCCTGCGTCGCGCCGCCGCAGCCTGCCACCCCGAACCCCACGAGCACCGCGCCCACCGTTGCGACCAAACGCATCGACATCTGTCCAGGCTCGCCCAGAACCTCCCCGCCCGGCAACACCCCGAGCCTTGCCGCACATCGTCGCCACCTTCGACCTATGGCGCTCTTCGTGGAGTGACCGCGCTTCGCGCTCGCCGACCGCTCGCTCTCGAGGTGCTCACCGCGTGGTAGCCATCGTGATCTTCACGCGGCGAGCGTCCGCGCCGTCCGTCGGTCGGGCCCGAGCCGCAGCGGCACCTCGTCACGGAAGATCGAGCGCCACGGACATGTCGCGCTCGCTCGGCCTCGTGCCCTTGGGGACGAGAAGGAGGCGTCGAACAGTCCGTGAACGCGCGTGCGTCCAGCGCTCGCGTTGGGCGAGAAACGGGGCAAGCCCAACCGGAGCGTCACTTGTCGCGACCTACGCGCGCCCCCTACCCTCGAGACATGATGGCCTCGATGACCCCATCGTCGCGTCGCGACGGGATCCCCGCGAGAGCGACGGCGTGAGCATGGGGCACCAGATTCTCGTCATCGTGGGGCTCACGCTCGTCAACGCGTTCTTCTCGGGCGCCGAGATCGCCATCCTCGCGGTCAGACCGACGCGGCTCCGCGAGCTCGCCGCCCAAGGGCACGCTGGCGCGAGCGTCGCCCTCCGCTTGCGCGGCGATCCAGAGCGCTTCCTGGCGACCGTGCAGGTCGGCATCACCGTCGTGGGAGCGACCGCGGGCGCGTTCGGCGGCGCCGTTCTCGAGCACCCGATCGCGGCGCGCCTCGCGCAGCTCGGCGTCGGTGACGCCTCGGAGCAGATCGCGTTCGCCCTGGTCGTTGCGTTCGTGTCGATCCTCTCCGTCGTGGTCGGCGAGCTCGTGCCCAAATCGCTCGCCCTCCGCCACGCGGAGCGAGGCGCGTTGTGGGTCAGCCGGCCGCTCTTCTTCATCTCTCGCGTCGCTCGGCCCCTCATTTGGCTCTTGGCGGGCGCGTCGAACGTCCTGCTCCGTCCCTTTCGCGATCAGACGACTTTCACCGAGGCGCGGCTCTCGCCCGAAGAGCTCCAGCAGCTCGTGGCCGAGGCCACGACGGCCGGCGCAGTGGACCGAGAGACCGGCGAGATTGCGTCGCGCGCCATCGACCTCGGCCGACTGAAGGCATTCTCCGTCATGGTTCCTCGCCGCGAGGTCACGTGGCTCCCCCTCCACGCTTCGCGAGAGACGTTGCAGCGGATCCTGCGCGAGACGCCGCACGCGAGGTACCCGGTGCTGGACACCGCGCAGCAGCCGCTCGGCTACGTGCTGACCCACGAGGTCTATGCAGGGTTGCTCGCGGGCGAGCTCGATCTGGCCAAGCTGCTCCGCGAAATCCCGCTCTTTCCCGAGCAGGCTCCCGCCGTCGAAATCCTGCGCGCGCTGCAGCGAGCGCGCACGGAGATCGGGATCGTCGTCGACGAGACGGGCTTCCCCTCCGGTCTCGTGTCGATCGAGACGTTGGCGGAGGAGCTCTTCGGTGAGATCGCGGCCGAGCGAGAGAACCCGCGGCCGAGCATCGAGCCCTCCGGCCGAGGGCGCTTCGACATTCGCGGCGACACGCCGTTGCACGAGGTCAACCGCGAGCTCGGGCTCGACCTTCCGATCAACCACACGGCCTCGACTCTCGCCGGCCTCATCCTCGCGGCGCACGGCGGCTTTCCGCCCGGTGGTACGCGCCTCGAGCTCGCCGAAGGCGTACACGCGGAGGTGCTCGAGACGTCGGCGCGCCGGGTCGTCCGCGTGAGACTGACGATGCAATGGAGCCGCGAGTGACGCTGCTTCGACGACTCGGGCCGCGCGCGCCGATGACCCCCGAGCGCGCCGCGCGTGTTCCGAGCCCCGAGTCACTTCACCTCGCGGCACTCCGACTGGCGAACCGCGCTCCCCGGCGTCGTGACGGCGAGGAGCTGCGCTTGGCAGTCGTCGGCGCCGGCGACGCACGCGTGCCGACCGGCGCCGTCGGCGAACCAGTAATATGTGCAGTTTGCAACCTTTCGCGGCGCGCACGGAGAGACGGTGACCTCGAGCCGCTCGCGAGGGCTCCCGGCCTTGGCGCGCGCGGCCGCGTCGGCGTCGGCGCGACAGGCCGTCTCGGTGCGGTGGCACGGGCGGCTGGTCTTCATCTCGCCCTTCGGCGACGACGGCGAATACCGCGTGACGCGTGACTCGTAGCAGAACCAACCCGAGCCAGGCGGCGCGGGCGCCTTGTCGGCGCCGACGGTCTCGATCGGCGTCATCTTCGGCATCATCGCGCTCGAGGCGTCTTGCTGGCGCGCGTCGGCCTGCGCTTTGTAGCCCGCGATCTGGGCTTGATAGAGGCTGGGATCCGTCGCGTAAGGGGGCGCGGTGGACGCGCAGCCGACGACCACGCTCACGAGACAAGAGACGGCGAGGATTCTCATGCGCGGGTCTACGCGCGTCGCCGAGCAAGTGGCTCCGTTAATGCGAGCCGTTAGGCGAGAAAGGCGCCTGCGCGCGGCGCGCTTCTCGCTCTCCGCCGAAGGCATGTTCCGTGGTGGTGCGCTCGCCCAGTCGACGCGAATCGTGAAACGCAAAGTCGCCGCGTTGCCGCTCCCGTCCGCATTGCTAGAGCCTGGTCATGCTCATGGCGTTGCGCGTCGCCCTTCTCCTCTCCGGCCTCGCCCTCGTGTCGACCGGCTGCGGCGCAGGAGCCGACGCCGCACCCGACAGCACCGACGACGCGCTCGTGAAGAAGGCGAGCCCGATCCCGATCGGCACGTACGTGCGGCACTCGGGCCCCTCCGGCAGCTTCGACGGCGACATGTTCGACAGCCAGGAGCACGTGGTTCGCCTCACCGTGAAGCCTGGCAACAAGTTCGACGCCGACGTGTTGGTCGAGGTGAAGCAGACGTCCGAGAACGCCTCCGTGAAGACCGAGACGGTCCTGCGGCGCGGGACGCTCGACTTCTCGACCGTCGGGGGCAAGCGAGCGGTCTACGTCGGCGAGGCAGGGACCTTCAGCTACACGCTCGACGGTGACAGGCTCTCGCTCGCGACGGTGCTCGGGACCCCTCGCCGCACCGTGCTCGACCGCGACGACTCCTGGAGCCCCGGGCCGACCAGCGCGATCAAGCTGCGCTGCGTCTCTCGCAACCCTCGCAAGGGCGACCCCACCATCGATGTCACGCTCGACGGCGAGCAGAACCAATCCGGCACCGCGGTCGTGAAGGACAACGGGAACCAGTTCTGGCCACGCTCAGGCCGGTACGCGATGGACCTCGACCAAGCAGACGCCGGCGAGTGGCGCCACTTCAAGGGGCGGTCCGCGACGACGCATCAGGTCCTCGAGCTCTCGTTCCCCAAGGCCGATCTGGCGCGCAAGACCGGCAGCTTCGACGGCGGCGGCGGCTACTCCGAGGCTTCAGCGGGGCTCGACTCGTACGCGCTCGGCCTGACCTGCACCCACGGAGACTAGAGGTTCCACGAGCAGCCGCTTCGTTCGGGACGCTGGCGTTCGAGACGGCGGCGCGGCTCAGTCTTCCTCGGGGCGCGGCGCCCTGACGTGTGGAAGCGCACGCTCGTCGCACGCTCCGATTCGGAGATAGCTCTCCCTAGCGTTGGTCAGGCTGAGAGCCCCGTTCGGGCCGCCACGGACGACGTCCGCATCGTGATCATCCTGCCCGTCGTCTTCCCAGAAGCAGACCGGGCAGATCTCGAACCCGCCGCGCTCCCCAAGCGTCAACCGGTGACAACACGGGCATCGATGCGGGCCGCCGTCCTGGCCGGCCACGACTGAGCTCGACGTGAGCATCTCCACGTAGCGCGCGAACCACGCTCGTCGCCGAGCCTCGTCGTCGTTGGGCATTGCAAAGAGAAAGCGTAGCGCGAACGCGCGCACGCGCGGCCGTGCACAGCGCGGACGGCCGCGCCGTTTGGAGTGCCTTCTGGCCGATGGCCCCGCATGAGACCGTCGTCACCCGGCACGAACCGTACTTGCCTGGCCGAGTGACTCGAGCACGCGCTCGGCGATCACCCGTCTTGCGCGGCCGTGACGTACTTGAGGTTGCACTTGCCGTCGTTGCCCTCGACCTCGAGTGACACTCGCACCTTCGTCTTGTTGTCGGCCACCTTGCCGTCGGCGAGGTGGAGGCGGATGGACTCGTCCGAGACCTCGCCCGTCGACTCCTCCTCGACTCGTCGCCCGACCCGCTTGGTCTCGGTGGACGCGTTCTCGAGCTTCGGGCTCTCGAGCCCTTCACCGAAGTAGCGGCGAATGGGGACCCGAAACGGCACGACCTCCTTCGACTTGCTCGCCGTCGGATGGAGCTCCACGAAGCCCACGCGACCGCCGCCGCCGAGCGGGTCGTCGGTCTCGATCATCCCACTCGCCCACGCGAGGTACCCGGACACCGAGAAGCGCTTGCCGTTCGACTTGCCGGCGCACACCTTGGGCTCGAGGCGCGTCGGGAAGAGCCTGGACGCCTCGGCGAACGGGACGGGATCGGCGGGCTTGTTCGAGCAGCCGATGAGTTGAGCCGAAATGACCGTGAGGGCAGAGAGAACCATCCATCGCATGCACCGCGTCGAGCAACGGGCATGCCGCCCAGGCGCGCGCGCGTGATCAGACATCTCCGCGCCACGAGAACGGATCGACGCGACCGGAGACGACAACGTGCCGTCCGAACCGGCCGGAGCTTGCACCGAACAGCGCGCTTTCCTGGTGATCACGGCGTCCATCCGCCGATCGTGAAATCGGCCTCTGCGGTCGGGTCGACAGGCGGGCTCCTAGCGCGCGAGGGGGAGCGCCCACTCGCCGCCGACGTCACGGACAAGACTCGGTGACCAGCGCGCCGGCGCTGTAACCGAAGGCGAGCGACCGCGCGCGGCCCGACGTGTCCAGCGCCATTCCCACGCTTCGATAGTTCGACATGCCCGTGACGACCGCCGTCTTCGCGAACTGCTGAGCGCCCTTGCGCCGAACCGGGAACCCGTCGATGCCGAGCACGGGCACTTGGGTCGGTCCGACGTCGATCGAGAGGCTCTGGCTGTAGGGCACGCTGGGCCCGCTCGCCGTCTGCACCACCTCCGGTGCGCTGAGCGCGCCGCTCGTGTTCGACGCCGCGTAGAGGAAGCTGAGCTTCTGCTGGGTATTGGACGTCGGCGGCAGCGACTGGCGCCACGCGACGTGAACCGCCCCCTGCGCGTCGCTCGCGATCGCGAGCATGCGACCCGTATCCATCGGCTGCGTCGTGACGACCGTCGACGCGTTCCAGGTCGAGCCGCTCTTCCACATGAGCGTCGGCTTCGCCGCCACGTCGACGCCGAGGACGATCCCGAGCGTCGATGAGAACGTCACGGCGGGCAGACCGGCGAGCTGCGAGCTGACCGCGTTGGGCACCTCTTCCACCGAATAGGCGCCACCACCCGATGGGCGCGCGACGTAAGCCGACTTCGTCGACCAGCGGCCCAAGGCCAGAACGGGCTTCCCCGCACCGTCGAGCGTCAGGTCCACGGTGTGAATGTCGGTCGCCGGCGTGGCGCTGGAAGCGGACGTCGGCACCACGACCTCCTCCGTGCTCCAACCGCCCGCGCTCTTCGTCGCCAGGTAGACGTGCGACTCGGTCACGTCCGTTCCCGCCGGCAGATGCCGGTGAAGGTAGGCCACGAACGGTCGGCCGCAATCGTCGACGACCACGCGCGGGAAGAGGAACACCTCCGAAGCGAGCCCGCTCGGCAGCGCGATCGTCTCGACGGCGAACGCGCTGGTCTTGCTCGCGGCGTACCGAATGCCTTGGGTGGGCGTGCTCCAAGCTGCGTGGAGCTGTCCGCTCGGGTCCACGGCGACGCGCAGCGCGGGGCCCATGTCCGTGAGCGCGATCCCGCTCGTGGCCGTCGACGTCGCAGAGAACGTCGCGCCGCACGTCACGGTGGGTGAGGAAGCGAGACACACGAGTGGCACGGTCGCGTCGGTGCCGCTCGCGTCGGTGCCGCTCGCGCCATCTTGCTTCGACCCGGCGTCGTTCGCCGCGTCCTTCGCGGCGTCGTTCGAAGACGCGTCCTTCTTGGCGCCCGCGTCCTTCGCCGAGGACGTGGATTCGGCGTCGACATCGAGGTCACCCGCGTCGCTCTCCTCTTCCTCTGCTTCGGGCGAAGCGGACCCCACGTTCGCTGCGTCGATCGAGGAGGAGCAAGCCACCATGACAGCCAACAGAGCCCACGCGTATTGGCGCATTCGGTGCGTGTAGCACGCGGGGCCCGGCGCCCCCGGCGCGCACCGAAGAACACCCGTCATCTCTCGGAGCGAGGGACGCTTGCGGGGCTCATTTTGCGTCCTCGATTCGCCCGCGCCCGCGCGGCTCATGCGCTGGCGATCGGATCGAGGGACAGGGCCAGCACGTCGGGCGGCGCGAACAGGCGCATCGCCACCTCGATGCCGCCCACGCCGCGTGACGCGAGGAGCGAGGAATACGGCCGTGTCGTGCGCGCCCCGCACGCGGGAGAGAACGATCAGCGGCAGAGGCGATCGGCATGCCCTCGCGCCGCCGCGTCCTCGCGTGCGAGGGCGCACGCGACTTCACGACTCGCGCACCGCCCGAGCGGCAACGCCGCCGCCGGGGCCGCGCTCTCGATCGACGGCGACACGCACGCCGACGCGCGGAGCGCACCGGCTGCGTCGCAGACGAACTCCTCGCACGCATCGGCGCCGTCCAAGGGCTGACCGTGCGCGGGTGACGCCGCCGACCAGCAACGATCGCCGGCGCGAAGCGTGTGGAGCGAAGGATCGCTCGGCGGCGCCGCGCCGTCGCAGGTGTTCACCTGAAAGTAGTTGAGCACGGCCACGCGCGCGGACGAGACCGGTCCCTGGTGGAAGCTCCCGAAGACCGCGGGGCACGACGCGCTGCAGTCCGCTCCGTCCCCACTTCCCGTCTCGAGCCGGCTCTCGGCGAGCCCGTCGCTCCGCTCCGCGCTGGCGCTGCACGCCGCGAGCCCGAGACCCAAGAGGACTGCGCCAAGAGAAGCGAGGGTGCCGTTCATGGGGCGGGGCGTAGCAACCGCGCGGGCGTGAAGCTCGCGGCCAACCGTTACATCGACCGTGAAACGCCCCGCCGCCCGGCCCCCAGCTTGCCCTCGGAGGCTCTGCCGTTCGGCGTGAATGGGCGAATTTTCGCGACCTTTTTGGGCATGCATTCCTGCAAGCCGGGAATGCACACCTCCGCATCGACGGCCTCGACGCGCCCGCGCACTCTCGTCGAAACGCCGCGCACCGCGGCCGCATGACGAGGAGAGCACGATGAGCGATCACCCGACCCCCGCGAAGATTCTCGAAACCGGCCTGGCGTTCTGGGCGTCGAAGACCCTCCTCTCTGCCGTCGAGCTCGGCGTCTTCACCGAGCTCGCGCACGGCGCCCAATCGTTCGAGTCACTCCGCGGTCGCCTCGGCCTCCACGCCCGCTCGGCGCGCGACTTCTTGGACACGCTGACCGCGCTCGGCTTCCTCACGCGGGCGGATGACACCTACGCGAACACGCGCGAGACCGATCTCTTCCTCGACAAGAAGAAGCCGTCATACGTGGGCGGCATCCTCGAGATGGCGAACCATCGCCTCTATCCGTTCTGGGGTCACCTCACCGAGGCGCTCCGCACCGGCCAGCCGCAGAACGAGCTCAAGGGCGGCGGCGCGGGGATGTTCGAGACGCTCTACGCCGACCCGGCGCGCCTCCGCGAGTTCCTCCAGTCGATGACCGGCCTCTCGCACGGCGCCAACATGACCATCGCCAAGAAGCTCCCGTGGAGCGACTACCGCACGTTCGTCGACGTGGGGACGGCCCAGGGCGATCTCGCGGCGCAGATCGCGCTCGCCAACCCGCACTTGAAGGGCGTGGGCTTCGATCTCCCCGAGGTCGCGCCCATCTTCGAGGACTACACCGCGGCCACCAAGACCGCGGACCGCGTCTCGTTCAAGCCCGGCAACTTCATGAGCGACCCGATCCCGAGCGCGGACGTCGTCCTCATGGGACACATCCTCCACGACTGGGATCTGCCCACGAAGAAGATGCTCATCCAGAAGGCCTATGACGCGCTCCCGGCCGGCGGCGCCCTCGTCGTTTACGAAGCGATCATCGACGACGCGCGTAACAAGAACGCGTTCGGTCTCATGATGAGCCTCAACATGCTCGTCGAGACGCCCGGCGGTTTCGACTACACCGGCGCGGATTGCAGCGCGTGGATGCGCGAAGCGGGCTTCCGCACGACGCGTGTCGAAGCGCTCGTCGGTCCCGACTCGATGGTCGTCGCGATCAAGTAGTCGTCTCGACGTTGCCCATGAAAAACTCGGCGTTCGCCTCGAAATACGCGGCGAACGCCTCGGTCGCGGCACGGACGCGCGCCGTGTCGCGCGCCGACTCGTGGACCACACTGTAGATCGTGTTCTGCCACACGGGCTCCGCGAAGACGCGCGCGAGCTCGCTCCGCTTGGACGCGATCATGCACGGAAGGACGCCGAGGCCGCCGCCCGACGCGATGACGTCGGCGGCGATCTCGAGGTTGTCCACGCGCGTGAGCAGGGTGGCCTCTCCGCGATGATCGTCCATCCAGCGGAGGCCTTGGACGTTGTGCATGGTGGGGGCGTAGAGAACGAGCGCGTGGGCGGGGAGCTCGGCCTTGGTCTTGGGAAGCCCGCGCGCGTCCGCGTAGCCCTTGGACGCGTAGACCGCCCACGCGACGTCGCCGAGCTTGCGCGCGACCAAGTCGGGCTCGGTGGGCCGGAACGCGCGGAGCGCCAGATCGGCCTCGCCCTTCGCGAGGTCGACGGTGCGGTAGGCGCCGCTGACCTCGGCGACGAGCGCGGGGTGTTTCTCGCGCGCTGCGGTGAGCGCGGCGTGCAGATGCGAGATGAACGCGGGCGGGCAAGACACTCGCACCGTGCCCGAGACCTCGAGCTTCGAGGCCCGGACCGCGCGCGACGCCTCTACGATCGCGGCTTCGGCGGCCTCGGCGGCGGTGCACATCGCGCGTCCCTCCGCCGTGAGCGCAAATTCGCGCCCACCGCGGACGATGAGCCGCGCGCCGACGCTCTCTTCGAGCGCCGTGAGCCGCCGGCTCACCGTCGACTGATCGATGCCGAGCGACCGCGCCGCGCCCGCGACGGAGCCCGCGCGCGAGAGCGCGAGGATGATCTTGAGGTCGCTCCATTCGGGGTTCATGGCGAAGGGAGCAGCGTCTCACGCGGCGCTCTTTCGAGAAAGTGATCAAGTGAGGGAAGGATCACCACATCCGGCTCCGTAGAACCCGCCAGCGACGTGAAGGTCGATCGGAGCGCGCTGCCCTTCCGCTGGGTGGCGTGCCGGTCCCTTGGTGTGCGTCGCCATTTCCACACGTCACGGAGCCGCTTACCCATGAACAAGTCTCTCGCTTGCACGGCCCTTCTCGGCCTCGCCTCGGCGCTGTCTCTTTCGCTTTCGCTCGGTTGCTCGTCGACGCCGTCGGACGACGGCGAGATCGACAGCGAGTACCGGAAGAAGCCCAAGGCGAACGAGAACTGGTCGTCGCTCACGTTGCAGCTGCCGACGGGCACTTGTCAGCCCGGCGGCACGTGCAGCCGCCCGCTCGGCGCGACCGCGAACATCCAGCTCGACGGCGCGACGGTCACGCTCGGCGCGGCCAACCGCGTCAAGCCGGGTGATCACACGGTGACCGTGAACGGCGTGGGCAAGACGGTGACGCTCGCGGCGGGCGCGAGCAAGACGATGGTCCTCCCGATCGCGCACCGCAAGTGCCAGGCGGCGAACCTCCCCAACGTCGCGAACACCGACTTCGGCGCGACGATCTCGCTCTCCAACGCGAGCTGCCCGTCGACCACGTCGCTCGTCGCGAACACGAACAACACGAAGCCGACGATCACGCTCTACACGTACAACTGGGGCTGCCCGGCCGGAAACTACGTGGTCGGCACGCTGAGCTCGTCGACGAGCTCCTCGTCCTGCGCGCCGCTCGGCTCGACCCGCGTCTACTCGGTCAACATCAACGGCACCTGCGTCGACCTCCGTCAGACGCGCGCCGACGGCCAGTACGGCATCAACCCGACCGAGGCGTGCAACAGCTACGTCGCTGGCGATACGTCGTGGGCCGCCGGCCCGTCGAACACTGCCCAATTCGCCGACTACGACCTGGCGTTCGTGCCCGGCGACTACACGGTGGCGATCGGCAGCGGCAGCGGCTCGACGTCGAAGACCTTCACGCTGAAGGAAGGCGACACGGCCGAGATCCCGGTCGCGCTCCCGGTCATCGGCAGCGTGCCGAGCACCTTCAACACCACGCTGAAGTTCGCCGATCCGCGCGAGCTCCCCGATGCGCACGCGGCGACCATCACGTCGAGCTGCTCGGGCGACCGCACGTACACCGTGCCCGCGAACACGACGGCGACCCAGTCGCTCAAGGCGTTCACGGCGTCGAGCTGCGTGTACACGCTCAACGCGGGCGGCCGCACGGTGACGCTCAACCAATCGAGCTCGAACTCGATCACGCTCCAGCGCCTCGACGTCGACAACGTCGAAGTGACGCGTGAGAACGGCTCGACGTACACCGTCGCGGGCACCTACGAGCTCTACTTCGGCGGCGCGCGCGTCGCGGGCCCGTACAACACCAACACGGGCATCGACGTGCTCCCGGGCACCTACGAGCTCGTCACGTCGTTCTCCACGGCCGACGGCCCGCAGACCCAGCGTGAGACGCTGAACCTCTGAGCCCGCGTCGTTCGCGCACCGCGAACACGCTTTCCCCCGCGCGCGCTGCGTCCCACGGATGCGGCGCGCGCCTCATTTCAGCCTTTCGCTTCGAGGGCGGAGCGTGGCGGAAAGTCGTGGGTGGTGGCGGCCTGCATTTCCGCAACGGGAGCATGCAGAAACCCAGATTTTGAAGGACGGGAGCAGCGCGTAGAACGACGAGTGTGCGCTGGCGCACGCGCGCACCGCGCACGAGCGGTCGCACGACCCACACTCCATCGAGGTGCTCTCATGAACCGATCGTTCGCTCCCGCATTCGCCGCTCTCGTCCTTTCCGCGTGCGCCGCGGCGCCCACGCCTCCGCCGGCCACGAGGACGACGTCCACGACCGCGGAGAAGCCCGCCGCCTCCAGCACTGAGCCCAGCGCAGCGCCCGCGGCCGCGGTCGTCATCGCGCACGAGGTCGCCGACTTCAAGGCGTGGAAGAGCGTGTTCGACGAGCACGCGACGGCCCGCAAGCGCCACAACGTGACCCAGGCGCACGTGAACCAGTCCGTCGACAACCCGAACCTCGTCACGGTGTACCTCGCGGCGGGGAGCGCCAGCGCGCTCCAAGAGTTCGCCGCGGACCCGGACCTCAAGAACGCGATGATGCGCGGCGGCGTGAAGGGTGAGCCGACCGTGGTCGCGATCACGCCGACCGAGGACCGCGCGATCAAGGACCGTGCGCTCGCGGGCGCCACCATCCGATTCAAGGTCGCGAGCTACGAGACGTGGAAGTCGGCCTTCGACGGCAACGCGAGCGAGCGGACCAAGGCCGGCATCGTCGGCTACGCGGTCAACCGCCTCGCCGCCGATCCGAGCACGATCCTCGTCTACCTCCAGGCCGAGTCGGTGGGCGTGCTCCGCACGTTCACGGCGTCGCCGGAGCTCCGCGCCACGCAGCAGCGCGCCGGGGTGCAGGGCCCGCCGCAGATTTCGTTCTGGCAGGGGAGTGCGTGGGCGCAGCAGTGAGCGTCGCGGCCGACGAGAGCGACGCGGCCAATGCGAGCGACGCGCGGCGGTGAGCGCTGCGCGTCCTCGATTTGCGTGTCCGTCTTCGGCTCGCGTGTCAGCCGACCTCGGACTCGAGGACGACGATGTCCTCGACTTCGGCGCGTGACGCGACTTCCACCGCGGCCATTCGCTGCGCGTTCATTCGGACGAGCTGCGCGTGAACGCCGCGGCGAGGCGCTCTTCTCCGTGATCGTCACGGATCGAAACGATGAAGGCCCGACCGTCCTTCGTGCGACGAAGCGAGAGCAAGTCGAGAAAGCAGCGACGTCGTTGGAGTGCGGGCTTCACGTCGACCGTCAGCGCAGGGCGGCCTTCGTCGTCGAGATCGCCCACGCGGAGCCCGGCGCAATCGGGGACGCTGCCGGCGCAGGCGCTCCCGCCCCAATCGCACGTCACGATCTCGTCGAAGGTCACGAAGACGTCGCCGAGGGGTGCGCGCCACCGATGCGTGCGCGTCTTCTCGTCCCAGGACGAGGTCGCGCGCGCTTCGTCGACGCGCGCCACGACCGGAAGCGTGCGCCAGTCACTCGCCGCCTGCGTCCACTCGTCGATGCGACGCGCGTGCGTCGCAGGCGCCGCGGTCGCCGGCGACCTCGTCGCGCTCGCGGGGGCCGCGGTTGCGGGCGGCTTCGTCGCGCTCGGTTGCCCATCGCTCGCGCGGGAGCAACCGACGAACACGGCGAGCCCGAGCACTGCGATCGCCCTCCGTCGCATCGCGCGATTCTACCGCACCCGTGAGGGCGGCGGCTCGCCGGCTACGCGGTGGAATGAGTCACTGCGCGGTGACGCGGAACGAGCAGGTGTCTTCGGTGCGGTTGCAGGAGAGCGGGTCGCCTGCGTTTTGGAACGAGAGCGTGATCGCGCCGTCTTCCGCCTGAAGCACGTAGTCGGCCGTACTGATGACGCGATTCGACGTGACGTCGCGTCGGACGTCGTGGTGCTCGGCGTGCCCGGTCGCGTCGAGCGCGAGCGTCGCGGTCACGTCCCAGAAGCGACTGTACGACGGCGGCCAGACTTGGTTCATGCCCTCGAGGTAGTGGTGACCCGAGACGTTCTCCCACCAATCGTAGTGATTCGACGCGTGGAAGGAGACGACGGTTTGACCAGAGTCGGTCGACACCTGCACCCAGCCGCCGCACGGAAGCTGCGTGTGCGTGCGACGCTTGCACTGATACGACGGACCTTCGTTGCGCGTGGTCGTCCCGACGCCTTTGCCGATGACGCGCGCGCCTTCGGTGAAGCCGTAGCGTGACGCCGGAGCCGGAGGAGGCGGCGCTGCGTCCTTCGCGACCGGGGCACCGGCGTCACGCCGACGACGGAGCTCGCTGGACTCGTCCGCCCCGTTGTCATCGTCGCTCGCGGGAGCAGCCGCGCATCCCACGACGAAGAGAGCTCCAAAGGCGAACAGGCTGAGGATCATCGACCGGCGCATGTCGCCCTCCTACGCAGGGTCGAGCTTGCACCTCCCTTCTTGCGTCGAACTTCACCGCGTCGCTGCGGGCCAGGCGGTTAATCGATGCCCGTGGCCCCCGACGGATGAGGGTTCTACGCCTCGAAGAGGACGCGCCGACCTTCACGCCGCGGGTCCGCGCGGGTCGGAGAACGAAGGAATGCGCGGGAGCGGTGGATCGCGATCGCCAGGCACCCAGGAGCTGAAGTCAGTGCGGAGGACCGTGACGCGCATGCGGCGCAGGAATGACTCGCGGTCGCTCATCGGATCGAACGGCGTGAGCGCGAAGCCCTCGCGCTCGGCGCGTGGCCCCCAATGGCTGGCCATCTCGCGCTCGGCAGTCTCCTGAATCTCCAGCTCCGGAGTGTCGGGGAATTCGGCTTCCCACAAATCGGAGAGCGCAACGAGCGCGCGATCGGTGAGCCAGACGATGCGTTGGCGTCGGTCCCGCTCGTCCTTGAAGCGCCGAACGAGGCCGAGCGCTTCCAGAGATTTCAGCATGCGCGACGTGACGGACGGATGGACGCACATGTCGAGCACGAGCTCGCTCTGCCACGCCGGTCGTGCTCGCAGTCGAAGCAGCAGATCGAGCCGCGCGGGCGTGAGGCCAGCGACCTCCGCGAGCTTGCGAGCAAGCCGCCCGGCGATGAGCACGAACCGTTTGAACGAAAAGATGAGCGGTCGCATGCGCGCCCACGGAGCACGACCCGTGCCAACCCCCGCCACAAAATTGCCCCGCCCCTCCCCCGCGAAAAATGGGTCTTCGGCATGGCAAAGATCTTTTTTTCGCGGGGGAGGGGCGTGGCCGCGGACGAAATTTGGGTGTCGGGGGACAGCGACGAGATCGCGGTGCGCTGAGTGCGAAGGCCATCCCGCAGGGCCTTGGCGGTTAGCGACACCGTCCCCCGACACCGGGATGCGCACGAAGCGCGAAGCGCACGGCGCTCACCCGCGCACGAACCCGCCGCTGGGCGAGCTCAAAGGTTGGGGTGGCCGCGGGCCCGAGAGGTCGGGCGTATCGTTCTGAGGGCCCCTGGGGTCTACGTAGTTGGGCGCGTTCGGGTTGAAGAAGTTCGGATTCGGCGGGCCGCTCGGCGGGCCGTTCGGCCCTGGCCCCGCCGGCGGTCCGCTGGGCGGACCACTCGGACCTTTGCCCGGACCGGAGCCCGGCCCACCCGGCGACGGGATGCACACGTTCGGATCCGCAGCGAGCGCGCGACGCACACCCCCGCCACCGGCACCGAGCGTCATGCCCGTGAGGGTCATCGCGCGGAGCGCATTCCCCGTGAAGCCGAGAACCGTTCCCACTCCCCAGAAGGCCATCGACGAGCCGGCCGTCGTGAGCCCGAGGCCGATGTTCGATGTCATCGAGTTCGGCTGCCCGAACTGCACCATGAGCCCACCGACGGCCATCATCCCGAGGCCGCCCGCGATCGTCCAAGGCGTAGTGCCCCGCGGATCGGATTGTGTGATCGGCGACCCGCTCACGTACCCGTACGTGTTCGGGCCACCGACGAGCCCGACGGGATCGGACTCGATGTAGCGCCCGAGCTCGGGTGCGTAGTCGCGGAAGCCGTTGGCCGAGAGCCCGGTCTCCACGTCGTAGTACTGCCCGGGGAAGCGCAGCGGCAGCGTCACCTCTGCGCCGTCCTTGTCCGGGTCTTCGTCCGGCGCGCTATCGCCAAACGCCTCGTCTTGGTTCCAGCGCCACACCGTCTTCTTCGACGCGTCGGCCATCAGCCGCGGCGTCCCCAGCGCGTCCGTCTGCACGAAGTAGATCTTCGGGCTCTTCGCCCCGATCGTGATCGACACCGCGCTCGACGTCGTCACCGCCCCCTTGTCGTCGTACGCCTTCGCCGTCAGCGACACCGCCCCCGCTGCGCTCGGCTCGAACCCCACGTGATACGGAGGCGCCGTCAGCTTCGCGAGCAACGCGCCATCCGCGTAGATCTCTACCGCAGCCACCGTCCCGTCGGCGTCCGCCGCCGCGACCGTGACGGCGACAGTCACCGGCATCCCGTAGCTCGACGCCGCCGTCGGGCTCGTGATGCTCACCGTCGGCGATTGATTCGTCGCCCCTCCGTCGACGGCCCCATCAGTCGCCGCATCGACCCCCGCGTCGCCGCTCGCCCCATCCCCAGCGTCGTCACTCGACGCGTCCGCCGCGCCCGCGTCGCTCGCCGCGTCCGCGTCACCCGCGTCGTCCGCGCTCGCATCCGCCGCGCTCGCATCGCTCCCGCCGCCCGCATCCGCCACCGGCGACGGCGGCAGCTCCGTCGTGCCCGTCGTCGACGGCACCGGCACCGGATCTCCGCCCCCGATCGTCGGCGTCTCACCATTCGACGAACAGCCCACCGCGCTCAGCGCGAGCGCACTCGCAACGACGAAGGTCTTCATGATTCCACCACCGCGACGAGGAGCTCACCCAGGTAGACGTACTCACGCTTGGTCACGCCCGCCGCCGTAACCTCGGCGATGAGGCGTCCCGCGGCGTCGTAGACGAAGAGGCGATCCTTCACGCCGGTCTTTCGCACGCGCCTTCCGCGCGCATCGACCTCGAAGGAGACCTTCACGCCATCGATGTCGGCGCCGACGAGGCGCCCGCGCTCGTCGAACGCGAACGACTTCTTCCCCATCGTCACCAGGCTGCCTGTCTCGTCGTACGTCATCGACGTCGTCGCCGCCGTCGTCGCGACCGCGAGGAGTCGGTTGGACGACGCGTCGATGGTCGACGTCTCGACGAGGGTCCCGTGCGTGCGCTTGGTGCGATTGCCATTGAGATCGTAGGCGTACGCCCAATCACCGCTCGGCACCGTCGCCTGCACGAGCCGATCGAGATCGGTCGTACCCGTAGGTGAGCGCGCTCGTGGGCTTCGCTGGATCGGCGATCTTCGTGATGCGGCCGCCGTCGTCGTACGTCACGGTCAGCTGCGCATCCCCCAGCGTGTAGGAGGCGACGCGTCCGTCCTTGTCGTGTGGACGCTTCACGGACTGGCCGTTGCCGAGCGTGAAGGCCTTCACCGGGCCGAACGGCTCGTAGCTCACGTTCGCGACCAAGGTCGTGGTGGCGCCACCGTCGGCGACGGGGGCCTTGGTGTCGATGGCCCGCACGCGACCGAGCGCGTCGTACGTGTACGACAGACTTCGGCCGGACGGATACGTGACGAGAGAGAGAAGCCCGGTCGCCGGCGCGTACTCGTAGCTCGTCGTGAGCTTCACGCCTTGGTCTCGACTCTCCTGGGTGAGCCGCCCCATGAGGTCGTACGCATAGGCGACGGTCGCGAGCACCGCACCGTTCGCGGCCGTCTCGGTGGTGCTCGTGAGGCGGCCGATCGCGCCCGTACCTTCGTCGTAGCCGATCGTCACCGTCTTGAGCGCGGCACCGGTCGCCCCTTCGTAGGTGATCGTCTTCAGCCGATTGCCGGCGTCGTACGTCATCGACGTCGTCCGCCCCTTGGCGTCGGTCAGGCTGAGCAAGTTGCCGGCGGCGTCGTACGTGCGCGTCACCGCGCCCGCGTCTGCGCTCACCGCGGTCCGCACGCGGTCAAAAGCATCGAGCGTGTACGTGGTCGTGATGCCGCGCGGATCGCTCACCGACGCGACGTTGCTCCGTCCGTCGTAGCCTTTGTTCATGACCGCCGCCGGATCCGTCGCCGTCGGCTTGGGCATCGTGAGCGCGACAGCACGGTTGAGCGCGTCGTAGGCGGTCGTCGCGGTGCGACCAAGCGGATCGGTGACGGCCGTGACGTTCCCCTCGGCGTCGAGCGTATAGCTCGTCTTTTGCCCCGCGCTCCCCATCTCGCTCACCAGCCGATTGAGCGCGTCGTACCCGCGGCGCCTTTCGAGGCTGAGCGAGTTCGCGGCGTCGAAGACCTCTTCTTTGACGCGATTGCCGGCGAGGTCGAGCGTGTAGTCGACGTGGTTGCCGAGGTTGTCCGTCATACCGACCAGCCGATGCGCGTCGTCGTACGCGTACGAGACATGGCTTCCGTCGGGGAGCGCAGCCTCGATGAGCTGCCCCACGTCGTCGTACGCAAACGTGCTGAGCTCGCCATTCACGTCCGACGCCGTGAGCCGCTGACGCGCGTCGTACGTCAGCTTGGTCTTTCGCCCGTTGGGGTCGACGATCGTGAGCGGCTGGCCGTGGGCGTTGTAGGCCGTGATGGCGGTGGCGTGCCCCAACGCGTCGGTCACGAGCGCGAGGTTCCCGCGCTTGCCCACGTCGGCGTCGTTCGCGGAGTAGTACTCGAGGGTCGTGACGTCGGTCACGTCCGTGCGCGGGCCGTCGACGGTGACGAGGCGACCGAGCGCGTCGTAGTCGAAGTGCGACGCGGTCGCCGCGCCGACGGCCCCTGCCGCGAGTCCCTTCGCGCCGTTCACGTCGCTCGTGGCGAGCACGTTCTTGACGAGCAGCTGGCCGCGCCGCCCGGCCACCGCATCGTTCGGCGCGCCGTACTGGAACGTCGTTTTCCGCCCGGCCTCCGAGACTTCCTCGGGCAACCGCCAATCGCTCGACCACTTGGTCGCGGTGCGCCGCGCCCCGGCCGGGAGCGCAGGCGTCGATGCGGCGAGGAGCGCGTCGCAGTCGGCGCCGACCGGCAATCCCTCGATGCGATTCACCTCGAGGTTTCGCGCGAGATCGTAGCCAACGCAGGTCTTCGTCCCCTTCCAATCGACGAAGCCCTTGGCGTTGCCGTTCGCGTCGTAGGTGGTGGCCGAGGAGCCTCCGCAATCCTTGCAAGATGCAGGTTGTCCGCTCACCGCGTCGACCACGCTCGTGCTCTTGAGCTTTCCGAAGTACGACGCGAACGAGTAGACGCGCGTATTCGTGCTCGGAGCCAGCGGGTCGCCGAGGTTCTCGGTGATGGTGGTCTGACCGCTCGCCGGTGAGTCGTAGACCAAAGAGGAGCGCTCGACGCCCCCAGCGTGCTCCGACGAAGTCGCGCGGCCCGCGCAGTCGTAGCGCCACGTGGCGAAGCGAACGCCGTTCTCGTCCGTGATCCCGGTGAGCTGCGTGGGGAGGCCCGCCGTCAGACCCGCGCACGCGACGCCGCCGTTGATCGCGCTCGCCTCGTTGTAGTGGTACGTGCGCGCCGCGCCGTCGGGGAACGTGATCTTGGTCACGACGCCGGGCGCGGGATCCGTCGCGTTCAGACGAACGGCCGTGGCGCCGTCGTACTCGAACGTGGTGAGCCCGCCCGCTGGATCGGCCATGCGGATCATGCGACCGGCCGCGTCGTACTGGAAGTTGAGTGCCCGACCGAAGGGGTCCACCGCGCAGAGGAGGCGTCCCGCAGGCGGACTCGCCACCGGATTGCCCGCGCCATCGAGCTGGTGCGTGAAGCCCGCGGGCTCGTTGCACGCGTCGGGTGCGACGTAGCCGGGGGGAAAGGGGCTCGCGGCGGTCTGCGCCACGGTCGACGTCGCTCCGTAATAGAAGCCACCCACGCCGTCCGCGTAAGCGAAGCGGCGCGCGAGGCCTGTGCGATCGAAGCTCGCCATGAACGAGCCCGCCGAGTCGAACAGCTCCTCTTCGTCGGTGGCGGCGGTGTGGAAGCGCCAACCGATCGTCGCACCGCCGCCGTCGACGAGACGCGTCAGTCGATCGGACACGATCGCGTCGTGCACGTACTCGTTGCCGCTCACGGGCGCGCGAAACTCGAAGACCTTCCCGTCGGGGCGCTGAATGGCGACGATCGCCGGCGTCGCGCCCGACATCTGCACGACGACGAGCGGCCGCATGAAGCTCGTCATCCAAGTGCCGCCGAGGTTGCCCGTCCACGGGAGGGCGAGCGGTCGCACGACCTGAGTCACCGAGCGACTGTTGTAGACTGCATTGAACGTGAAACCGAAGTCGGTCGGCGATCGGTAGATGGGCTCGGCCTGGTACTTCACCCCGGCGGCCGGGTTGATCGGGTTGCCGCAGGAGGGGCAGCTGTCGCCGTTGTTCTGGGGATCGTCGCCCGGCTGGGTGCAGCTCGCGAAGCGCGGGCTCGCGCCGCCGGAGCAAGTCGCGTCGCAGCCGCCCGCACCATTCTGCCCGTCCGGATTCCACGCCGAGCCGGGGGGGCAGACGCACGTCCCGCGTGTGGGCCCGGGCTGCGAGTTCGTGTGACAGAAGAGGCGTGAGTTCTGATCCCACTTGAAGCCGTTGCCGTTCGACTGGACGCAATAGAGGTGACAGACGGCGGAGAAGCCGTTGTGGAACGGTGGCACGGCCTCCGTGGAGAGGAGGGTGCACGTGGCGCCGAAGGGGGAAACGAGCGACGCGGCCGCGGCACACGCCGCGCCGTCCGAGCCGTACCAGCCGGGGAAGTCCTGCACGTCCCAGCCGTCGGTGATGGTGCCGGCCAGCGCTGGCCTCGCGAGCATGAGCGACGCGACACCACCCAGCACCGAAAAGAGGGAACGCCGACGCGCGTGGAGATGACGGAATGCGCGACGCGGAACCGATTCAGGCACGGAGACCTCCTCGAACGACGGGCCGACGCGGTGTGACAAAGAAGGCGGACCGCACGACGGCGGGCCGAGTGATGCACCTCTTGAGCCAGCGGGGCGCGTGCGCCGACTGCCCATGATTTCCCCGCAAATGTAGGTCTGTGATCCGTCGAACGGCGGGGTCCGGGGGGTCGGTGTCACGCGACAGTGCGGCACTGTCACGCTCGCGAGCGCCCCACGATCGGAGAGCCGCCCCACGCCGCACGGCGAGGGACAGGCGCCCCCCGTCCGCGCGTGCGATAGAGTGCCGCGCTCAGGGAGGCCACCTGCCATGTCGATCTCGAGGACCGTGATCGTGAATCGCACCCGAATGCCGACCCCAACGGCATGGGCCGACGCCATTCGCGCGGCCGGCTTCCCCATGGAGATGACGACGGACTTCGACATCGCCGAGCACTCGGGGTTCTTGCCCTGCACCTACGACGGCGTGCCGGCGGGGTTCGAGCTCTTCTTCACCACTGATGAGGAGTTGCTGGAGCACGACGACATCGGCGACCGCGACGCGGCGATCTCATTCGTGACCCACTCGTCGATGCGCGATCTTGCCTGCGCAATCGTGGCCGCCGGCGTCCTCGCCGCCAAGTGCGACGGCATCGTCTTCGACGAGGAGTCCGGCGAGCGCATCGACGCCGATGAAGCGCTCGCCTACGCGCGCGAGATGATCGACTCGCTGAGCGAAGATCTCGACTGAGGGCCGCGCTGCCCACGCCGCGCGCTGTCCGCGGACGTTCCCCGCGGCGCGGCGCAGACACCCATTAATTCGCGTCCCGGCGTTGAGATCGCGCCCGCCAGCGGTCACACTCCGAAGTCGAAGCATGAGGGCCCCCCGCCGAGCACGGACGACACTTTGCACGGCGGCCATCTGCGGAGCGCTCCCATTCGTCGTCGCCTGCGAGGAGAGCGCCGCGTCCGACGTCGGCGATGGCGGCGCCGTCGCCAGTGAGGAGGACGGTGGTAGCCGCATCCCGACCGGCGCCGACGCCGCCAACGTGGACGCGTCCCCGCCCCCCGCCGGCGACGCCGGGCCGGACGCCGTCGACGCCGGGCCGGACGCCAGCGACGCCCCGATCTCGGATCTCGCCGTGACCTTGTCGGCGACGCAGCTCGTCATCGTCATCGCCGGAAAGGCGCGCACGGTGACGAGCGTCGTCTCGGGAGGCAAGCCGCCCTACGCGTACACGTGGCGCGTCGATGGTGCGGCGCACGCCGGCACCGTCGGCACGCTCGACGTCGGCACGCTTCCGATCGGCGATCACGCGCTCACCCTCGACGTCCAAGACGCCGTCGGCGTCATCCGCTCGAGCGCCGCCGTGCCGGTCCACGTTCTCCCGACGCAGTTCGACTGGAGTCATCAGCTCCGGCCCAGCGCCCCGCCTGCCGCCGGCGATTGGCTGACCCCGGTCAAAAACCAACTGAGCTGCGGCTCGTGCTGGGCCTACGCCGCGGTGGCGGCGATGGAGGCGCGGTACAACATCCAACAGAACGATCCCAATCTCGACGTGGATCTCTCCGAGCAGGATCTCATCGACTGCTGGACCGGCGCAGTCGGGTGCGGCGGCGGCGCGCCGGAGCAAGCGCTCGACGGCTACGTGCGGACCAAGGGCATCCCGACGGAAGTGTGCCGCCCGACGCTGGGCCACAACGACGTCTGCAAGGCGACCTGCGCGGATGGGAGCACGCCGGCACGCTGGAAGATCGGCGCCTTCTCGTTCGGGCCCGCCCTCTCCGACCCCGATCGACTCGACTGGATCCGCGACGAGATCGTGCACCTCGGCCCGATGGCCCGCGCGTTCGAGGGCATCTACGACTGGAATCCGAGCACGTTCGTGTGTGATGGCGGACAGGGCTCGCATTTCGTCACGGTCGTCGGGTACGACGACGTCGCGGGCCACTGGCTGCTCCGCAACAGCTGGGGCCCCACGTGGAACGGCAACGGCTACTTCGAGACGAAGTACGGAGCGTGCGCGGTCGACAAAGGCGGCTCGACGATCGGCGCCGTCATTCCGCCGTGACGCGCGTCCGCCAGTCGACCCGCGCAGCACGCCGAGGGCGTCGTCGTCGTGCCGAACGGCGCCTCAGCGTGGCGACCGAATCGGTCGTCCGAGCCAACGCGCCACCTTCGCCATCAGCACGCTCGGCTCTATCGGCTTGGTCATGTATTGGCGAGCACCAGCGTTGATGCCGCGTACGAGGTCGTTCGCCGCGTCGTGTGACGTCAAGAACACGAGCGGCACGCTGCGCGTCGTTGGACGCCGTTTCAACGCCGCGGCCACCTCGTAGCCATCGGCCCCGGGCAGGCCGACGTCGGAGATCACGAGATCCGGCCTCAGCGACTCGAGGATCGCGATGGCCTCGGGCCCCGTCGTCGCGGCGTATACGGTGTACTCCTCGCCAAGGAACATGGTGAGAAACTCGACCATCGCCGGATCGTCGTCGACGACGAGAATCGATGGCTGACCCTCGTGGAACGCCACGGGAACGGGCGGCGCGTGGAGGCCCGCCGCATCTTCGACGACATCGACGACATCGACGACATCGACGATGTCGACCTCCTCGATGTCCGACACGTCGACGGCCTGGACGACGACGACGACGTCCGCATCCGAGAGCTCGGTCGCCGTCGTTGGCAGTCGCGGCGGCCCGGGACGCGGCACACGTGTCGGGAGAGGTGGAGGCCCAATCTTCGTCACCGGCAACATCGATCCTCGAGAACGGCCGGCCGGTCGGGATCTTTAGCGCGAGCGCGCGATCAGCCGCGCATCCCTTCCATCGGATCGACGATCGCGGCGCGCCACGCGGGGAGGACGCTCAGCGCCACGAACGGGCCCACGACCCCGAGCGCGAGGCCGAAGATCTGCGCCGCGTCGATGGACGGAACGAGCGGCGCGTCGCCTTGCAAGACACCAAAGCCGGCGATCGCGCTCCGGAGTCCTGGCGCGCCGAGGACGAACACCCACGCGTACGCGATCGCCACGCCGAGCGCCGTCGCCGCGAGGGCGAGGATGAGCGACTCGCACAAGCGCACGAAGACCACGTCGCGCGTCGCGAACCCCACCGCCTTGAGCACCGAGATCTCGCGACGCTCCTCGGCGCCCAGGCTGCTCAATCGATCCCAACCGAGCACCAAGAACGCGAGGAGCGCCGGCAAGAGCGCGGCGAGCGCGAGGCCGCCGCGACGCCCGAACGCGAGCTCGTGCACCCGCGCCATGAGCGCGCGATCGACGACGCGCGCGCCCGGAATGCGCTCGATCGCCGCGTGCGAGACGACGCGCGCCTCGGCCGGATTGATCAGCGTCACCGCGAGGTCCGTCGCCTCGGCCGCGCCCACGCCCAGGAGCGCGCGCGCGTCGCTCTCGCCCACCAAGACGAGGTCCGAGGTGTAGACCTCCGCTTGCGGCGCGAAGACGGCGACCACCCGGAGCGGAGGACCGAGCTTGTCCTCACCGATCGGAAGCTTCACTTGGTCGCCTACGGCGAGCCCACCGAGCGCGCGCGCGAGCGCCGCGCCGAGCATCGCCTCGCCCGGCCCCGTGAGCGCGCGACCCTGCGCGACCACTCCGGCGATCTGCGACTCGAGCGGCGCGTCGGGCGCGACGCCGACCACGACCACGTTGGCCGAGACCGCCGGCAAAAACAGATAGCCCCACACGCGCGGCCGCACGCTCTTCACGGAGTCGAGATCGCGGAGGCGCGACGCGAGCGAGGCGTCGATCAGGGCAGGCCGGCCCCCCGCGAGCCGCTGCACCACGAGATCGGGCGCGCCGTCGCGCACGCGGTCCGCCGCGCCGCGGAGGGCGTCGGTCAAGAAGAGCACCGCCGCCGCCAGCGTGACCGTGAGCGCGAGCGCGCCGCCGAGTGCGAACGTCTTGGCCGCGCGCCGCACGAGCGACGACGCCGCGAGCGAGAGGAGCGCGAGCGTGCCGCCGATGGGGCGAGGCGCGAGCGGTGCGTCGAGATCGCTCATCGCGGCTCCTTGGCCGGAGCGTACGCGGCTCGCGGCGCGGAGATCGCGCCGCTCCCCGGCTCGGAGTCAGGAAAGCCGATGCCGTCCGCGCCGGCAGCGCCCGGCTCTTCGACGCTCACCGATCGGAGCCAACGCGCGCCGCCCGTGAGCGCCACGTCGGGCGACGGGAGGGCGCGCGCGAGCGCGCCGAACGCCGGATTCTGCGCATTCGACGCGGCCCGCGCGCGCGACGCGTGCACACTACACGCCACCAACAAGCTCACCCCGCCGACCGCGACGGCGATCGCGATCGCGGCGCGGCGCTTCATGGCGCCGAGAACCGGAGCGCTCGCGCTCACGTCTGCCCGCCTCCGAAGGCGATGAACGCCTTGGTGAGGATGAGATCGGCGATGAGAATCGCGATCGAAACGACCACGACCGTGCGGGTCGTGCTCTGGCCCACGCCCTCGGTGCCGCCGCGCGTGTGGAGCCCGAAGTGACAACCCACGATGGCGATGATGAAGCCAAAAAACGGGGTCTTCATGATGCCGCTCACGAAGTCGCCGATGGTCGTCGCGTCGAGCGACGACGAAATGAAGAAGCTCGCCCCCAAATCGAACTGGAAGCGGCAGATGAAGATGGCGCCGAGGCAGCCGAGGACGAGGGCGACCACGCTCAAGATCGGCATCACCACGATCGCCGCCAGAACGCGCGGCAGAACGAGCTTCTTGGCCGGATCGGCGCCGAGCGCGCGAATCGCGTCGACCTGCTCGGTCACGTTCATGGCCCCGACCTCGGCGGCCATGCCGCTCCCGATCCGTCCGCCCACGATGACGGCCGTGAGCGTGGGCGCGAGCTCGCGCGCGAACGAGAGCACGACGACGCGCGGGATGTACTCGAGGCCGCCGAAGCGACGCAGGCCGAACGCGAACTGGATGGTCATGACCATCCCGATGAAGACGCTCGTGGTCGCCACGATGCCGAGCGAGCGGACGCCGAGCGATTCGAGCTGATAGATGGTGCTCTTGATCTCGAGCGGCCGCCGAAAGAGGGACCGGAACGTGCGCACCGAGAGCAGCGTCACCTCGCCCAGGTGCTCGACCAAGCCGAGAAAGCGGTCGTAGATCGGCGGCTCGACGTCCCGCACCGCGATCTCACCGGGCGGCGCGATCGAGCTCGGCGGCAAGGAGGCGGGCGGTCGCTCCGTGGTCACGGCCTGGCCCCCGCGGTGTGGAACGCGCCGACGAATCCGGCGAACGCGGCGCGCCCGGCCGCGTCGCTCGCATCGCCTTTGGGTGCGGGCGGTGCCACGTAGACGAAATCGTAGACGCAGCCGTCCTTCTTGAGGACAACCACGTCGTAGCGCATGGGCACCCCATCGAGCTTGGCGAGCACGGTGGTGAACCGCGCCTCGCGACCGTCGAAGGGTCGCGTCTCCTCGCGCTCGTACGCGCGCTCGGTCGTGCCGATCAAGAGGTGATTGGTGAGCGCCTCGAGCGGCGTGTCATCGACGCGGAGGCCGCACCGCCCGGAGACCACGATCGACGCGTCGTGCGCGTCGTCGCGGAACGCGAGCGCCGCGCCCTCGAGCTCGATGCGCCGCCAATCGGCGGGCACGGAGCCGACGTCGAACGCGAGCGCTCCGCTCCGATAGGCGCGCCCGTCGAAGGTGGCCGCGCCGCCGCAGCCGACGGCCGCGGCGAGGAGGGCAGCGTTCGCGCAGGACCACCTCATGGACGCGTTCCTAGCACGCCTAATCGAGCGCGGCGTCGGTCGCGCCTGCGTCGGCCGTGGCTGCGTCGTGCATGTCGTTCCCACCGTCGGCGGCGCTCGCTCCATCGGACGCCGCGCCATCGCTCGCGCCGTCGAGCCCGCCGTCCTTGGCGGGCTGACAGCACACCGCGGATTCGCCCGGGCAGCCGAGCGATCCGCCCGTGCTCACCGTCCCCGTGAGGCAGGCGCCCGGGCCGGAGGCGCAGCGGTAGCCGGCCCGCTCGCAGGGCGTGGCGCCGCCCGCGGGGCCGTCGAGGACGGTGGGCGGATGGGGCTCCGTCGCTTGCGTGCATGCTGCAATCAAAAGGAAGAGCCCGACGCCCACGCTGGCGCGCGCCCAATGACCCCCGACCGCGGGTTCTCGCATGCTCGTGACATACTACAGCGCGGGCCCGCGCAGCCATGAAGCAGCTCTCCTTCCTCGACCCAGGACGACGCGACGACCGCGCCGTCGTGACGGCCGCGACGCCGAGCCCCGAGCTCCGCGCGCTCGGCGCGGCGATCCCGCGCGGCGTGCGGCTCGGGACGTCGTCGTGGTCGTTCCCAGGCTGGGCCGGACTCGTCTACGGCAAGGAGCGCGCGTGGAAGACGGCCGAGCTCTCCGAGCACGGGCTCGCCGCCTACGCCGAGCACCCGCTCTTGCGCATGGTTGGCGTCGATCGCGGATTCTACGCACCGATCCCCGAGGCCGATCTGCGCGCCTACGCCGATGCGGTCCCCGACGACTTTCGCTTTCTCGTCAAAGCGCCGTCCGCGGTCACCGACGCCGTGCGACGCGACGGAAGCGGCGCGCCCGTCGGCGTGTCCGAGACCTTCCTCGACGCGACGCTCGCCGTGGACACCTTCGTCGGCCCTGTGATGAGCGCGCTCGGTGAGAAGGCCGGGCCGCTCGTCTTCCAGATCTCTCCCCTACCCTCGTATGCGTCGCCGGCCCGCGTGGTGGCGAGCCTCGGTGAGTTCCTCGCCGCACTGCCGCGCGGACCGCTCTACGCCGTCGAGGTGCGCGATCCGTCGCTCATCGGCGGCGCGCTCTTGGACGCCCTCCGCGCGAGCGGCGCGCGCTACGTCGTGGGAGTGCACGCGCGCATGCCGCCCGTCGCCGCGCAGATCCGCTTCGCGCACGCGCTCGGGCCCGGTCCGTTCGTCGCGCGCTGGAACCTCCTCGCGGGCCACTCCTACGCGACGGCCAAGGAGAGCTTTGCGCCCTTCGACGCGTTGCGCGTGCCCGACGACGCGACGCGCGACGCGCTCGCCGACGCGGCGTTCGAAGCTGCGAGCGCAGGAGACGGCGCGTTCATCGTCGCCAACAACAAGGCCGAAGGTTCGGCCCCGCTCACGCTCGAGCGCGTCGCGCGCGCGATCACTCGCTCTTCACGCCCAAGCGCGCCATGAGGCGCTGCATGAAGCGGCGGTTGACGCCGGCGATCTCGGCAGCGTGCGTCACGTTGCCGCCCGCGCGCTCGAGCACGCTCTTCAGGTAAACGAGCTCGAACTGCTCGGTCCAGGCGTCGCGCGCTTCTTTGAGCGGCAAGTGGAGCGCCGCCATCTCGGCGATCGATTGGGGCGCCGCCGCGAGCGCGGTGGGCCCGGCGCTCGCGGGGGCGTCGTCGAGCGCGCCCAAGAGGAGTGCGCGATCGACGGTGTGACGAAGCTCGCGCACGTTGCCGGGGAACGGCCTTCGGAGCAGCGACTCGACGAAGCTGGGCGGCAGCGCGGTCTTGCCGCCGCGCTGCCGATGGAAGTGCTCGGCGAGCTCAGCCACGTCACCGGGTCGATCGCGGAGCGGAGGGAGCGCGACCTCGACGACGCAGAGCCGGTAGTAGAGATCTTCGCGGAACGTGCCCTCGTTCACGGCTTGCTCGAGCGGGCGATTGGTCGCGGCGACGACGCGCACGTCGACGGGTCGCTCCACGTTGGTGCCGACACGCCGCACCGTGCGCGTCTCCAGCGCGCGGAGGAGCTTGGGCTGAAGCGACGCCGGCAGCTCTCCGATCTCGTCCAAGAAGAGCGTGCCGCCGCTCGCCTCCTCGAACACGCCCGGCCGATCGGCGTTGGCGCCCGTGAACGCGCCCTTGGCGTGCCCGAAGAGCTCGCTCTCGAAGAGGTTCTCGGGAATGGCGCCGCAGTCGACGGCCACGAACGGCCCTGTTTTCCGCGGTGAGGCGTCGTGGATCGATCGCGCCGCGACCTCTTTGCCGGTGCCCGTCTCGCCACGGAGGAGCACCGTCGCGTCCGACGGCGCGACGCGCTCGAGCACCGCGTAGACCTGGCGCATCGCGACGCTCTTCCCGAGGAGCGCACCGAACGACTCGCGCGCCGAAGCGAGCGGCATCGGGAGCGCGTCGCCGTCGCGCTCGATGCGAACGGCGCTCCCCCCGAGCTCGACCATGGTGCCGGCCGGGATCTCGGCCTCCACGATGCGGAGGCCCTTCACCCAGGTGCCGTTGGTGCTGCCGAGATCGCGGAGCTTGAGGGCGCGCGCGCCGAGCGCGATCTCGAAGTGGAGGCGCGAGACGGCGCGGTCGTCGAGCGCGAGATCGCAGGCCTCCGACGATCCGATCTTCGCGACGCCCTTCTTGACGGTGGCGCGCTTTCCGCGTGACGGGCCGTCGACGACGACGAGCGTCACCGCCTCGGAGCGAGCCTTGGGTTGCGCGAGCCGCGTGGTCGCGTCGTCCGGAAAGTCGTCGTCGGAGCTCAACGACGAGATTGTACGTGAAAGGCGCGGCGCGCGCGTCCTCAGTACGGGTTCGGCCGGGGCTTCGCCGCGGATGCGCTGCCGGCGGTGAACGGGCGAATCGCTGGGTGCTTCGCGTCACCCGACGCGCGACGGGCGGGCTCCACCGACGGAGCCGATGCCGGCGCGGCGCTCGACGCGGACGCAAGCGGAGCAGCGACGGGCGCTTCGGGCGCGGATGCAGACGACGTCGCGGTCGACGTCGATGGAGCGATCGCGGCAACGACCGACGGAGGCGGTGCCGGGCGCGCGGCCAAGTCCGACGCGCGGCCCTCGTCGGCGGGCACGCGGCGAAGCGCGACACCCACGAGCACGACGCTCGCGACGATCGCGATCGCACCTGCGACGACGACTCCGCGACGAGGCGCTGGCGCGCGCGCCGTCGCGTCGAGGGCCGTCGCAACGGGCGCGTCCGCCGCGAGCACGGCGCGGCGCCGCTCGTCGAGCATCGCGAGCCGCTCGGGGAGAAAGCTCGCCGTGACGTCGGCCGCGATGCCGAGCACGCTCGCGCGCGCAGCCGCTTCACGGAGCGCGTCTGCGAAGGCCGACGCGGACGCGTACCTTTCGCTCGGCTCGCGGGCGAGCGCGCGCGCGAGCACCGGATCGAGGGCGGCGGCGACGTCGGCGAGCGCAGGCACCTTCTCGGCGAGCGACGGAATCGGCATCGTGAGCACGCGATCGAGGGTCTGCACGTCGCTCTCGCCACGAAAGAGTCGCGTGCGCGTGAGGGCCTCCCACGCGACGACGCCGAGCGAGAAGACGTCTTGTCGATGATCGCCGCCTTGGCCGCGCACGTACTCGGGCGCGAGGTAACCGGCCTTGCCTTTCAAGATCCCTTCGGTGGTCGCCCGATCGGTGACCAAGCACTTGGCGAGCCCGAAGTCGGAGACGCGCGCCACACCATCACGGCCGACGAGCACGTTTTGTGGAGAGACGTCGCGGTGCACGAGCGCGAGTGGCTGACCGCGCTCGTCGGTGAGCGCGTGGAGCGCGGCGAGGCCGGCCGCAGCGTCGAGCACGATCCGAACGACCGCCGCGACGGTGGCGCGCGCGGGCGTGTCCTTCGCCCAATCGCGAATGAGCTCGGCGACCGTTGCACCTTCCACGTAATCGAGGAGCAGCACCGGGAGCGCCGCGCCTGGTGCGGCCGAGGCGCCGGGTGCGCCCGCGGCGCCGCCGGCATCGCTGCCAGTGAGGGTCTCGAGCCCGCGGAGGCGCACGACGTTCTCGTGCTGGAGCCGCATGGCGATCTCGACCTCACGGCGCAGCGCGCGCTGAACGTCGGGGTCGTCGACGAGGTGCGGGTGCGGCTCCTTGCGGGCGACGAGCTCACCGCTCGGCGATCGGGTGAGCCACACCGTGGCGTGTCCCCCGCTCGCGAGCTTGTGCGCGGTCACCGGAACGTGCCTCCGGCACCCAAGAGAGCGCCACCGCCCGCGAGGGGCGCGACGCCCACCCGCAACTTGGTTGCATCATCGGTGAGCACGCTCCGCTCCCAGGGCCGCCACAAGACGAGTGCCACCGTCGCGGCCAACGCGACGCCGGTGCCCACCCCGAGAAGATCGGTGCGGAGCTCGGCCGTGCGACCACGCTCAGCGCGCGCGTTGCAGTCGGCCGCGGGTCGCGTCGTTGCGCTCGCGCTCACGGCGCACGCGCCGTTTTCGAAGTCCTTGCGACGCGCGCGAAGGTCGACGAACGAAACCGCCGTGACGGCGCCGAGCGCGAGGGTCAACCCACCGCCGACGAGCGCGACGACCGTAGTCGTGCCCCGGCCGGTCGCGGGAGGCGCGTTCTCGCTCGGCGGCGGCGACGTCGGAACGCGCGACGTAGGAGATGGAGCTGCGGAAGGCGCCGGCGCCGGCGCGGTCGGGGCGCCGCGATCATCGAGCGCGACGTCGACCGTCGCCTCGGCGCGCACGTCGATGGCGACGTCGCGCGTCTGACCATCGCGCACGATGCGCACCGAATGGCGCCCGGGAGCGACGACGACCGGCGCGCGAGGGCGAGCCACGTCGACGCCATCGATGGTCCCGCTGCACGCGGTCGCGCCTTCGCACGCGAGGCGTACGCGACCGACGCGCGCGCTGAACGCCGCCGCCACGCGAGAAGCCGCGCGTTCGGCGCGCGCGTCGAGCGCTCGCCCGCGCGCGCGATCGACGAGCTCCATGCCGAGCACGGGATCGCCGGCGCGGAGCGACGCCTCGAGCGCGGCCTCGATCGCCGCGTCGGAAGGAAGGATGGCGTCGGCCCGCGCGAACTCGCGCGCCGCGAGCGCGTGATCGTGCGCCGCAAAGGCCGCGCTCCCGCGCTCGTAGGCGGCGCGGGCTTCGACCGCCGGCGCATCGGCGAGCGCGCCCGCCGCGACCACGACGGTCGCGAGGGCCACCCCGATGACGAGCGGAAGCGCGCGGAGCCGCATTTGGCGGAACGTTAGCATGCTACCTTTCGTGCGCCGTGCCGCCGCGCGCTGCCGCCAAAAGCCCATGACCTCACGAGCCTGGCGATCTTGCCGCGGTGTTGCCGCGCCGCTCGTCGCGCTCGTCGCGAGCGCCTCTTGTTACGACTGGACCGTGCGCGACGGCGCGGCCGCGGCCGTGGACGGCTCGAGCAACGTCGACGCGGCACCGAACGAAGACGCTTCGATCGACGGCGGCGCGCACGATGCGGCAAGCGGCGATGCCACCCCCGTCGCCGACGCGTCCTGCGACGCGCTCGGCGCCGCGCTCGCGACGGCCACCGAGAAGGCGCGCGCGTGCAATTTCCCCGAGACCTGCCCCACCGCGCTGACCGACGAGTGCGGTTGCCGGCGCTTCGGCTCCAAGAGCCCCTCGTCCCCGGACATCGTCGGCTACGCCGCAGCGGTTTCACGCTTCCTGTCCGCAGGCTGCACCGCCACGTGCTTCGGGATCTGCCAGCCGCCCATCGACGCCGGCGTTTGCCTGCAGCAGGGCGGCCCCAAAACGTACTGCAGCCCCTGACCCCGCCTCGATTCCGGGATCTTTGGCATGCCAAAGACATGGTTTTTGTGAAGGCATCCTCTTGGGTTGCGCGAGGTAGCGCCAGCGTGGCACCCCCGGGCGCCTACGGATGCGGCAGTGCCCCGCCCGACCCACAAAGCCCGGGCAAGGCGTTGCCCCTCCGGGCCAGGGCCGGCCTGTGGAAAAAGAACAGAAATCGCGATTTTGCGGGATTTTGGGGTGGCTCGCCTCTTGCGACCCAACCGAACGATCCGGTCGTCGTTGCCCTCCCCTCGGGGTGCCACGTACCGGTCGAGGCGCGGTGAGTGATGTCGCAGATGCGGTGGGACGAAGAGACCGTACGGAGCAACGACTCCGGTCCGCTCCCGCGCGAGCGACGTGACACCCCCGAAGAAGGGCGTGACGCTCGCGTCTTCCAGAGCGGAGTCCTCGCCCGCAGCGTCTCGATTACCCCGGAGGTCGACGCCTCGATCCTCGGCCGACTCCACGCGCCCCAAAGCATCGACATCAATCTCGCCGGCCTCGAGCGACTCGTCGGCCTCGCCAACACGCATCGCACCGCGCAGCCGTGGACCATCGACGGCGACGTGTTCGTCTCCTTCCGCGGCGGCATGCGCCCGCTCCTTCACCACGGAGATCTCCACGTCCGCGGGAGCCTGCTCCTCGACGCGCACGCGTGGCTGATCTGCACCGGCGAGCTCCGCGTCGACGGGATCGTGTCCGATCATCGCGAGAGCACGCTCGCGGTCGGCTCGTCTCTCATCGCGCCGCGCCTGGTCACGGCCGGCAAGCTCGTCGTGGGCGGCAACATCCACCTCTCGGACATCGGCCTCGTGCGCGAGACCGCGGTCGTGGCGGTGCGCGGCTCGATGCGGGCGTCCAAGCTCCTGCACCACGGGCGTGAAATCTCGGCTGGCAGCTTCTCCGTGGAGCGCGCGCTCGACCTCACCCGCGACGCCCACGTCGCACGCGCCCGCGCCGAGCTCGTGCCGGACGTGTTTTCGGCCGGCGGCGAGATCGACATGGAGCGCTGCGATCAGCTGCTCCGCTGCGGCCTCTCGATCCTTCGCTGATCCTTCGCTGAGCGGGCGCGCCACCACGCGGTGTGAACCGCGTGCTCACGCGCCGCGCGCGCGAGTCACTCCGAGCCGAGCTTGCGCTCGATGGCCTCGATGTGCGCGCGGACTTCCGGATCGGACTGACGGAGCGCCGCGACCTTGCGGACCGCGCTCATGACGGTCGTGTGATCGCGGTTGCCGAACGCGCGACCGAGCTCGGGCAAGCTGCACTTCAAACGCTCGCGGCAGAGATACATCGCCACGTGGCGCGCGAACGCGATGCTCTTGTGGCGATCCTTGCTGAGGAGGTCGCTGCTCTTCAGCTTGAAGTGATGGCAGACGATGCGCTGCACGTCGTCGACGCTCGTCTCGGTGATGCGCGTCGCACCGCTCATCGCCAGCTCCGAGCGGGCGAAATCGACATCGATGATGCGGCTCGTGAGCGAGGCCCGCGCCGCGAGGCGGATCAACGTACCTTCGAGCTCGCGCACGTTGCTCCGAACGGCCTGCGCGATGAAGAGGAGGACGTCGTCGCCCACCTCGAGTTGCTCCATCTGCGCCTTCTTGCGCACGATGGCCACGCGCGTCTCGAGCTCCGGCACCTGGATGTCGGCCACGAGGCCCCACGTGAAGCGCGAGATGAGTCGCTCTTCCATGCGCTCGAGCTGCTGCGGGTACTTGTCGCTCGTGACGATGATCTGCTTGTCGGCCTGGTGGAGCGCGTTGAACGCGTGGAAGAACTCCTCCTGCGTCTGCGTCTTGGAGGCGAGGAACTGAATGTCGTCGACGAGGAGCAGATCGCAACGCTCACGGTAGCGAGCGCGGAACTCGTTCATGCGCTGGTCCTGAAGGGCCTGCACGAACTCGTTCACGAACTTCTCGGCCGACACGTAGACGATGCGCGTGCTCGGTCGCTCGGCCCGCACGCGGTGCGCGACCGCGTGGACCAAGTGGGTTTTTCCGAGGCCGGTGCCACCGCACAAGAAGAGCGGGTTGTGACGCCGACCACCTCCGCCCGCGGCCGCGACCGCCGCGGCGTGCGCGAGTTGGTTCGACGGTCCGATGACGAAGTTGCCGAAGGTGTTCTTTGGATTGAGGCCTTCGATCGCCGGAGCGACGGGAGAGAGCGCGCGCGACGACTCGGGCGCGGCGACGGCGGCAGCCGGGACCGCGGGCGCGGCGTCGCCACCGGACACGGTGATCGGACGCGGGCGCACGGGCGCCGACGACGGGCTCAGCGCCGACTGAAGAACGACCGGCGACGTGAGGACGCCGTCGATGGTCCACGCGACCTGAATGCTCCAGCCGGTCTGGCTGCGGATGTGATCGGTGAGAACCGGGAGGAAGTGATCGTCGACCCACTCACGCACGAACTCGTCGCGCGCACGAAGGCTGAGCACACCGTCCGTGAGCCCATCGAACTGCACACCGGAGAACCATTGGTCGAAGCTGCCCGGGGACTTCACCCGGGTGTACGCCACCGCGGCCTCCCAGAGCTCTTCGTTCCGCATTCGCCCCTGCATCGATTCCGCGTGCTGTCCCACTGAAACCAATCCCTCGACCACGCCCTCGAGCGAGTGGCGTGGCCACCGCGAAAGCGTCGATGTAATCGCTAAACCGACATTGCCCCCGTCTGTCCCCAATCAAGGTCACAGGTTATCCACAGGCTGTGGAGAACCTGATGTGCCTCACCGGGAGGGAGCCGAAAACGCCCCCGCTCCGACGGAACGGCTCACGCGCGATTTTGTGAAGCTGGTCGCGCGCTTGCCCGCGAAACGATTCGAAAAGAAAGCCATCCCCTACGGACTACCCGGTGAAGGGAGCCGCATGGAAAATCCCACCCATGAAACCTGCTGCCGCAACCGCGTCAGAGCCGCACGGGAGAGGCTTCGTGGAGTCCACAAAGGGTTCCCTGTGACGGCGCCGCCGACGAGCGGCGAGGCGAAGAATGGAGGTAGCACCGCTCTTCTTCAGCCGTCACGTCCATAGTTTGGAAAACTCGTAACATCACGTAATCGTGTGCCATTTTTCCTTGTAAACCGCCTGCGAATGGTCGCGCCGCAGGCCACCTCTGCGTCAGAAGTGTGACAACTCTGCGACACCCCAATGGAAAGTGGCGATGCGCAAATTTCGGACGAATTTCGGCGGCCAGATTTCCGCCGATCGCGGTGTCAAGCCTCGCCGTTGCCTCGTTTTTCCAAGGAATTGTCGCGATCTCGCCTCGCTTGCTCTCGCAGCCGGAGGCCCTTGATCAAGATCGCGATTTCGGAGTCGGCGCGAGGCGAGGCCACTGGCCAAAGTTGGGACGCGTAGCGTCAGCTGCAGCGCGTCAAAAGATCCCGAAAACTGGCCCCCTTCGTGAGGAGCGTGCTTAGTGGGCGCCATGAGGTCGTCTGGACCGCGTCGCGCGGTGGGCATTGCTGCGGCCATCACCGCGACGTTCTTGGCTGGCTCGGCCGCAGCGGAGCCGTCCACCACGACGCCGGATCAAGGCTACGACCTCGGCGAAATGCAGGGCGCGCGCGGGCTCGCGATGGGCGGCGCGCACTACGCGCTCGGGACGAGCACCAGCGCGATCTACGGAAATCCCGCGAATTTGCCCTTCGCGCGCGTCTATCACCTCGAAGGGCTCGGCAGCATGTCGCCCGAGGCGCGACGCACCACGCTCGGCGGCGCGATCGCCGACTCCTCGACGTCACGCCTGGCCGGTGGCCTCGCGGTGAACTGGAACATGCTCGATCCCGATCGCGTTCGGCGCTCGTGGACCGACGTCCGGATGGCCCTCGCCTTCCCCCTCGCGGACATGATCGCGATCGGCGCAACTGGCCGATATCTCCGCGCTTCTCAGGCCACGCAGCAGGGCCCGTTCGGCGCCAGCTTGGTGTCGGACGGGACGAAGGGCGAGCCGCTCTTCAGTGAGCTCACCTTCGACGCCGGTGTCACCGTTGCACCTGCAACTGGGCTGCGAATCGGACTCGTCGGCAAGAACCTCACGAACCCGGCAACGGCGTTCGCACCGACCCTCGTCGGGGGCGGCGTCGGCTACGCATCGTCGGCCTTCTCGGTCGAGCTCGGCGGCCTCGCGGACTTCACGACGTGGCCACAAACGGCGGGGCGAATCATGGCCGGCGGAGAGGTCTTCGTGATCGACCACGTCCCGCTCCGCGCGGGCTACCGAATCGACACCGGTCAGAAGACGCAGTCGGTCTCGCTGGGCACCGGCTACGTCGATCGGAAGTGGAGCGCCGAGGTCGCCGGGCGGCGCGACGTGGTCGCCGATCACCCGATGACGATGATCAATCTCGCGCTCCGCTTCTTCTACGACGCCGGCGGCGGCCAGGGCACCGAGCCCGAGCTCTGATCGATCCCACGCTCAGGGCGCGCGTGCGCTCATGACGCGTATGCACAGATCCTCGCCCGCTTTGCGCGACGAGAGCACCGGCGCCGGGAGGCCCGGCTCGCGCGCGCGAACCCCCTCCGGCGTGACGACGCGGACCGCGACGCGCTCGCCGAGCACGCCCGCGCGACAGAACCGCGCCTCGGCGCGCTCCACGAGCCCCGCCTCGGACGTCGCGATCTCGACGCGACCGAGGACGAGCGGACCGCTCGCGCCGTCCCCGAGGCGAATCACCCACTCGCGCGCGCCGCTCGCCTCGGGTGCGGGGAGCGCGCCCACGGAGCGGACGCGAAGGGTCGCCATGCCGCTCGGCGCGAGAGCGCGCGCGAGCGGTGCCTCGGGCACGTGCACGACGACACCGGCCATCGACGGGCGACCGAGGACGGGAACCGCCACGGCGGGGCGCTTTCGCGCGTAGCTCCAAGCGAGCGACGCGCCGCGCTCCCCAGCGCTCGGCTCGAGGGCGCCGGCAGCGACCGGCACGAGCCACGCCTCGACCGCGCGCGGAGCGCCAGGCGCGCCGAAGGCGAAGAAGAGATCCGTCTCGTCGGCCGCGTCTTCGCCGCCGCCGCCGACACCGCCGCCACGCGCGACGTTCACGTCGGCGACGATCAGCGCCTGCTTCTTGGTGAGCTCGAGCCGCACGCGTCCGACGCCGAGCACCTTGATCGAGGGCGCGGCGCTCGGCTCATCAGCGCGGGCGAGCGGCGCCCAAGGCGCAGGCGCGAGCAAGAGCGCGAACGCGAGCACGATGGAGAGCGAGCGGCGCGCGTGCATCATGCAAGCAATTCGGCCAAGAGCGCGTGCGCCGCGCGCGCCGCCGCCGGCGCGTCGTCGACCGACGGGGTGACCGCGTGCTCCGATATCGGCACTGCGCCGCGGGCGCGGATCCACAGGAACGCGCGGGGATTCTTGAACCAGTCTTCGTCGAAGCGCTCGACCAAATCGCGCGCGAGCGCGGGGTGGAGCATGACCGCGAGGAGCTCTCGCGTCGGCGCGAGCGGCGCGGCCACCCGCGGAAACGCGCCCATGAGCGAAGCGGGGAGCGGCACGTCGGCGAAGCGCGCGCCGAGCTCCTCGAAGCGTGCGCTGTCGCGCGGTGCAGCCTGCGCGAGTAGCACGCGGATCGCGGCGAGGCGCGCGTGGACCAAGAACGATCGGCCGAGCGCGCGCCGATCCTCTCTTGCGCGCGCCGACGTGGCACCGAGCATTCGCAGAAACGGCGGCGAAGCGGCGAGCGCGCCGAAGAGCACGCCGAAGCGCGCCTCCTCGAGGCCGGCCGGCGTGGTCCGCATCGCGTACGGGAGCTCGCGCGCGGCCACGGCGCGCCGAAGCGCACGACCGAAGGCCGTAAGCCCGCGCGCAAACGACGCCGCGCCGAACACCGCCCGCGACAAGGTCGGCCGCACGTCGAGCCCGGCGAGGTGCGCGCCGAAGAGCTCCTCGAACCAGCGCGCGCGAACGCCCGCTGGGAAGGTCGGCGTCGCCTCGCGCGCGAGCGCGACGAGGAAGACGTTCGAGGCGCCGGGCGTCACGCCGCGCTCGCGGACCTCACGCTTCACCGCGTCGCGAAGGACGTCGCGCGAGAGATCGTCGGTGGCGGTGAGCAGCGCTTCGGCGAACGCCGATGCGACGTCGTCGGGTGCTGCTTGCCCGATCCCTTGCCAGAGCGGACCAGGGTGCGATGCGATGCGCGCGCGCACGCGCTCCTCGGCTTCACCGACGCGGCCGCGGAGCTCGCGCGCGGCGTCGCCGACGACGGCGCCCGCGTCGGCGAGGCTCGCGAGCCAGTCGTCGGCGCCGGCGGCGTTGGGCTGCACCAAGAGCTCGGCGAAGGCTTCGTCCCACGTGAGGCGCCGCCGCGGGCCCGCCGCGGGCGGCGAGAGGACGAGCGGCTCGGCGAGCCGGTTGCGAAAGTCGCGAGCGGCGGCGTACGTGAGCCGCGACAGCAGCATGTCGGCGATGAAGGGGCGGAGGGCGGCGAGGAGCGGCGCTTCGAGCTGGGTCGGCTTCTCTTGGACGAGCGCGTCGAGCGTGCGCAGCCCGCTCACGTCGCGGAAGCGCTCGAGCGGCGACTCGGGAGCGTCGAAGCCGGCGCGTTCCGTGCGCTCGCGAGCGACGGCTGCGCGGGCGAGCGTGCGATCGAGCGCGAAGAGATCGATCGTGACGGTCATGCGGCCCTCGTCATCGCGTCTCTGCGCTCACCCATGAACCGTCGCGCGCTCGTCGCCTTTCGCGAGACCGGCGACGATGGCTCCCTCGAGCTCCGCGAGTCGATCGAGGCGCGCGGTCACGATGGCGCGCGCCGCCGCTTCGTCGTGGACCTCGCTCGCGGCGTGGACCGCGAGATCGACGAGGAGCCGGTAGTGCTTGGCCTCGCACGCGAAGAGCTCTTCGTAGAACGCGTGGAGCTCGGGCTCGCGTGCCTGGTCCAACCGCTCGATGAGCAGCTTGAAGCGCTCGCACGAGCGCGCCTCGATCATCGCGCCGACGAGCAAGCGATCGACGAGGCCGGCGCTCCGCGGGAGCGGCGACGGCGGGAGCTTGGCGATGCAGGCGCGAAGATCGGACGCGTAGGTGTCGACCGGGGGCGCGCCCATCTTCAGGCCGCGCGACTCGATGAACGCGACCGCGCGATCGAAGTGATCGAGCTCTTCGCGCGCGAGCGCGGTCAGCGCGCGGACGATGTGGAAGTCGCCCGGGTGCCGCGCCGCGAGCGACATCGCGTTGGTGGCGGCCTTCATCTCACAGTGCGCGTGATCGACGAGGATGGCCTCGATCGAGGTCTCGGCGTTCGCTGCCCACGCGGGGTCGCTGGGCACCTTGAGACAGAACATCTCCTCCGCGATAGCACAGCCATCAGCCGCGCGCGCGCGCGCGAACGCCGCGCAGCCCGCCGAGCCACGCGGCCGGGGCGAGCACGAGCGCGATCCCGAGTAGCCGCAGGTCGACACCGCTCGCCGCCCACGCGAGCGCGCACGCGACGATCGCGCTCGCGGCCCCCGCGAGACCGGCTTCGCGCGGGCGCGTGGTCCCGCCGTAACGACCGACGACGTAACCGGCGGCTGCCGCGCCGATGGCCATCGCCACCACGGGAAGCCCTACCGTGAGGAGCACGACCACGACGCGACCGCCCGCGCCGAGAGACACCATGGCGCGCGCGGCGGAGTCGGGCCCGTCGACCGGGCCGAGCACGCGGAGGAGCGCGCGCCCCTTGAGGGCCTCCGCGAGCGCGGCGAGCGGGAGCCACGCGGCGAAGGTGAGGACGACGCCGAAGCCGACCCAGTGCCACGGCGGACGCGGCTCCTCGTCCTCCGGAGCATCCGGAGGGCGATTCAAGACGGGGAGCCTGCGCTTTTCAGCCATGGTTCGGGGGAGCGCGGAGCTCGCCGCGCGACCCGATTGTGGCACCGATCCCGCGCGAAACGAGCCCGATCCGTGCTTTAAGAGCGTCGTGGCTGCCGACGACGCGCTCTCCCAAGGCACGAACCTCACGGTCTCCGAGCTCCGCGTCCGGTTCTTCGAAACCGACTTGATGGGCATCGTCCATCACGCGACCCACCTCACGTACTTCGAGGCCGGGCGCGTGGAGTGGCTGCGGCGGCGCGGGGTGACGTACGCCGAGTGGGCGGCGCGGGGGATGCACCTCCCAGTCGTGGAGGTCGGCCTCCGCTACCGGTCGCCGGCGCGGTTCGACGACGTCCTCACCGTTGAGACCCGCCTCACCGAGCTCCGCACGGTGTCCCTGCGCTTCGACTACCGCTTGCTCCGCGGATCGGACCTTTTGGCCGAGGGCTTCACCAAGCTCGCCTCGATCGACGAGTCCCATACGCTGCGGCGCTTCCCGGAGGACGTCCTCGCGATCCTCCGCTCGGGGGAGCTCGCGGCCGGCCCCTGACGGAAGGCGCCCCACTCCGAGGAGTGGCGTCCGCGCGAAGGACAAGGGTACGATGGCGCCTCGATGCGGCGGGCCGCCATTCTTTGCTTTGCGCTGAGCGCGGCGGTGGCCGGCTGTCAGAAGACCGCGTCCGAGCGACTGGTCGGGAAATGGCACGGCGTGAAAGCCGAGGGCGTCCTCCCCGACCTGCAGCAGTCCGCCAACGAGGCGGCGCAGGGCATGGAGCTCGAGTTCAAGAAGGACACGGTCACGCTGAGGCCGGCCAAGGACAAGGATCCGATGGCCTCCAAGTACGTGGTGCTTCGCGAGGACAAGCGCTCCGTCGTCCTCGTGACCGAGCAAGACGGCGCGGCCAACGAGCAGACCCTCACCCTCGACGACGACACGACGATGCGGTGGCAGGTCCTCCAAGGGAAGACCATCACCTTCAATCGCGACAAGCAGCCGTAGGGCGCCGGCGCTGCGTCAGCGGCGAACGGGCTCGCGCGGGACGCGCAGGGTGATCGTGCGATCGCCGCGCGCCACCGCGACGACGACGTCGTCTTGAACCGGACCGGCGAGCCGCGCGCGGGCGCCCGCGAGCGTGGTGACGGCGGCGCCGTCGATCGCGATCAGTCGATCGCCCTCCGCGAGCCCCGCGCGCTCGGCGGCGGTCCCGTCGCCGACGTCGACGAGCACGATCGCGCCTTCCTCCGTCGCGCCGAGCGTCACCGCCACGTTGCCGGTCGCCGCGGTCTCGGTCGTCGTGCCGGGGCCATCCACGGCGGCGCCCGCGCCGCCCAGCTTGTCGAGCACGATGCGAACCCCGGTCGTAGGGCGCCCCGGAGACACACGCACCGCATTCGCGCGACCGCGACCGCGATCGACGGCGTACGCCTCGAGGGTCACCGTTCCCTCGGAGAGCTCACCCAAATGGAACGCGCCCCGCGCGTCGGTCTGAACGAGGCCCGCGGGGAGCGGGCCCGCAGGGACCCACGTGGGCACGCGTCCCTCGCCCACGCGCGCGCCCGCGACCGGCGCGCCGCGCTCATCCACGACCTCGCCCTCGACGGCGCACTCCTCGGCGAGCTCGATGCGACCGACGTCGAAGCCGCGCTCACGGCGGTCTTCGGGCAGCGTGACGACGCGCTCCGTCTTCGCGTGGCCCTTGGCCCGCACCACGATGCGCACGCTCCGCGACTCGCCGCCGCGCACGCCGTCCAATCGAAACTCGCCGCGCGCGTTGGTTGACGTACGCACGGCCCCCTCCTCGCCGAAGATCCGCACGTCCGCGCCGTCGATCGCGCCCACGTGACGACCGCGCACCTCGCCCACGAGGAGCTGACCGCGATCGAGGGTGATCTTGAGCGGAGACTCCGCGCGATCGGTCAGTGACAGAGAGCGCGTCGCGAACGAGGGACGCGACGCGGTCAGCCGGAGCGGGAGCCCACGCGCGCCGGGAATGCGCGCTTCGCCGCGCGCGTCGGTGAAGACCGTGAGCCGGAGCGGCGTCTTCGGATCGAGCGAGCCAACGGCGATCTGGACCGCATCGAGCGGGAAATCGCGATCGTCGCGCACGCGCACGTCGATCGGATCCCGCGGCAAGGGGAGCGCGATGCGAATCTCGCGACGCGCGCCATCCTTCACGTCCACCGTGACGCGCGCCGAACGACCGTCGTCGGCCGTCGCGAGAATCGTCACGTCCTCGGGGAGCGCCGCGAACGCGAAGCGCCCGTCGTCTCCGCTCCGCGTGGTGCGCTCGAGCGCCGAGCGCGTCGCGAGCGCCGTCACCTTGACGCGCGGCTCGGGGCGACCGCGCGCGTCTTCGACGATGCCCTCGAGCACGCCGCCCTCGCGCAAAACGACGTCGAGCGTGACCTTGCCGCCGGGCTCCAGCGTCGCGAGCTCGCTGGCCGCTTCGACGTACTGCGGATGACGAGCGATGACGCGCACGCGCCCCGGCGGGACGGGCGCGAGCTTGAACGTGCCGTCGCCTTGGGTGATCCATGGCTCGGGCGGCGGCGCGTCTTTGGCGGTGCGCGCGCTCGGAAGCGCGCCGGCGAGTGCGCCGAGCCCGCGCGGGATCGGCGGCACGGGACCGGGGACGACGCCGAGCTCACCGCGCGGCAGGAGCGGCGACGGGCCGGCGAGCGACGCCGAAAAGAAGCGTTCCCGCACGCTCGCGCGCCGCGGATCCTCGTCGATCGGAGCGCCAGCGCGATCGGTGCCCACGACGACGAGCGACACGCCGCCGATGGGAAAGCCGCGGCCATCGACGACGCGACCTTCGATCACACCCGCGCGCGGGAGCACGATCTCGAGCTCGCGGCTCGCGTCCGCGAGCGCCACGCCTCCTTGCCCCACGAAGCCCGATGCCGTGACCGAGACCGCCGCGGGCCGGCGCGCGATGGGCCCGAGCCGGACGCGCCCTTCGCGATCGGTGACGCCCTCGAGCGGAAACGGAGAGAGACCGTCCTCCGCGACCACCACCGCCGCGCCAGCGACGGGACGATTCTCCGGGAGCTCCTCGGAAACGACGTGCACGCGCGCGAACGCGCCCGGCGCGAGCTTCAGCGTGACCGCGCGCTCTTCCCCCGACGCAAGACGCACGTCGAGCTCGGTGTCCGAGACTTCGTCGCCGCGCGTCGCTCGAAGCGCGTACGCGCCAGCGCCGAGACCGCCGATGCGCAGATCGCCTTTCGCGTCGGTGTCCGCCGCGCGCGAGGCGGCGAGCCCGCCACCGATGATCTCTACGCGCGAGGCACCGGCGCCGCGCCCTTCGACGTGCACGAGGAGCGCGCCGAGCTTGCGGAGCACGATCGCGAGCGGCGCGCCTTCGGCGACGCCGGTGCGCGTGACCTCTTCGAGCCCCGGCGCCCGGGCCGTGACCGCGAACGGGCCCGCACCGAGGTGGCGAATCGTCGCTTCACCGCGTGCATCGGTGCGCGCGCTCGACGGCAATGCTCCTTGCCCGAGCGCCTCGAGCTCGGCACCTGCCACCGCGCCGCCCATCTCGTCGGTGATCTTCACGGCGAGGGTGTGCTCGGGCGCGAGGGCGAGCGCGACCTCGCGGTTCGACTCCGCCTCGTCGAGAGCGAGCGTGGTCGCCGCGCGGGCGAAGCCCTCGGCGTCGACGATGACCCAATAGGCACCGCGTGGCAGCCGTTCACCGCGCGCAACGCCGCCGGCGTCGGTCTTTGCCTCGAAGGCGAGCGCACTTCCCTCGTCGGCGACGAACGCGAACGAGACGCGCGCCGCCGAGACCGGCTTTCCATCCGCGGTGACGCGCGCGGTGATCACTCCGCGTCGGTCGCTCGGCACCACGACCTCGGCGGCGCGCGGGGCCTCGACGGCTTCTCCGCCCGGGCCGCCCCGAAGCGACGCGCCCGGCAAGAGCGTGACCGCGAGGAGCGCGAGCCACAAGACGCCCCGCGAAATCGCGCGTGCGACGCGGGCGGAGGCGGCTTTGGCGGTACCGGTCACGCCCCGATGCTACGATTTGTGACCGTGCGGCGCCTCGTTCCACGCATGTCCTCCGGCGCGTTGCTCGCGCTCGGCGCCGCGCTCTTCGCCGCATGCGGGAGCAAGCACCCGCCCCTCGTCGACGAGTCGACCACCGGAGGCCCGGAGGGCGACGGCGGCGTCTTCGCCGACCTCGACGCCCGCCCGAATTGCGAAACGATGGCCGACGGCGGGCCGTGCGGTTGCCTCGAGATGAGCTTCCTCACCGACGCGCCGAACCTCTACTTCGTGCTCGATCGATCGGGCAGCATGACCGAGGACAACAAGTGGCAGACCGTGCGGAACGTCGTCGCCACCACGGTGCAAAAGCTCGGACCGCGCATCAAGTTCGGCGCGGCGGTGTACCCCAAGAGCTCGTCGAGCTGCGCGAGCGGCATCGAGGTGATGCCGGTTCGCTCCGGCGACTCCCCGGCCGGAACCCGCGGCCCGGCCGTGCAGAACTTCCTCAACGCGACCAACCTCAAGGCCACCGGCGGCACTCCCACCGCAGCGACGCTCCGCGCGATCGCGCCCAAGGTCAGCGCGCTCGGAGGCCGAACCTTCGTCGTGCTCGCGACCGACGGCGGCCCCAACTGCAACAACGCCGCCGCGTGCGACTCGTCGTCGTGCATCGCCAACATCGAGCGATACGATCCGGCGTGTCAGCCGGGCGGCACGACGAACTGCTGCTCGCCGGATCTCTACGGTCGCGAGTCGTGCCTCGACGCCGACGCGAGCGAGGCCGCGGTGAAGGCGCTCACGGCCGCTGGCATCCCCACGTACGTGATCGGCGTCCCAGGAAGCGCGCCCTACGCATCGCTCCTCGATCGGCTCGCGCAAGCGGGCGGCACCGCGCGCGCGACTTCGCCGTACTACTACCGCGTCGATTCGAGCGACGGCGCGGCGCTCGACGAGGCCTTGCGCGCGATCGCCGCCAAGGTCACGGCGCGCTGCGATCTGCCGCTCGATCCGCCGCCTGCAGATCCCACGCGCGTGAACGTCTACTTCGACGACACGGTCGTGCCCGCCGATCCGGAGAACGGATGGCGCTTGGACGGAAAGACGATCACCCTCGTCGGCGCCGCCTGCCAACGCGTTCTCTCCGGCGAGATCCTGAACCTCCGCGTCATCGGCGGCTGCCCCACCGCCCAGCCCAAGTAGCGCCATCTTCGCGAGCTCAGCCGTTCCGTGAGATGATGCAGGGCTGCAACGTGCGCGCCCTGCGCACGGGACGTGGAGGCTCGGATCGAAATGAAGAACGCCGGTTGGATCGTGGGGTTGTCCGGGGTTGTGGTCTTGATCGCGTGCAGCAGCAGCTCGGAGACGAGCACGCCCGCGCCGTCGGCGGACGCGGGCGCCGAAGCGGCCACGGACGCGGCGACTCCGGACGTGGTGACGACGACCGACAGCGCGACGCCGGGCACCGCGTGCGCCGGCAAGACGTACACCGCATCGTGTCACCCACTCGCCGGCGCTGCGACGACGAGCTCGTGCAGCGACTACTACGGTTGGGACATGTCGAGCGCGAAGCTCGCGTGCCCCGACAACCTCGGCGTCTTGAAGACGACGCCGTGCGATACGGCCAGCAACGTCGGAAGCTGCGAGAAGGACGTCACCGCGACCGTGTGCGCGCGCTACTGGTATTTCGGACCGGGCTACACGACGAACATCGTGCAACAAGGTTGTCCCGCGCCCGCTCGCTTCTACGGGCCGTGAGGAGCACGCGCCGCCCCGCTTCCGGGGCGGCTCAGTGGAGGATGTAGAAGCGGCCCTGGTGCTCGACGACCGGCACGCCCGACTTGGCGAGCGCCGCGTCGCCGGCGGCCTCGAGGAGCGCCGCCTGATCCGGATCGCGCAGCGCTTCGAGCGCGGCGAGCTCTGCGGCCTCCTCACGCTCCCAGCGCGCGAGCGTGGCCTTGGCGCGCTTGCGACGACGAACGAACCCGACGACGAGGAGCGCGATCACGAAGACCCAGAGGAGCCCGCCCCCCGTCAGGACCGGGAGGATCGTGTAGCGCTTCGAGAGCCCCTCGGTCCATTGGTACTCGAGCTTGCGCAGGTCGGTGCCGTAGGCGTCGGCGAGCGCGGGCTCGAAGCCCTGGCCGCCGCGCACGCGATCGATGAGCGCGGAGAAGCGGAGGCGATCGCCATCGCGGAGGAGGAACCGCACGAAGTCGGCGGACTCGGCGTAGGCGGTCTGCACCTCGTTGCGATCACGGTCCGCGCCGAAGCGTCGATCGAGTTGCTGGAGCGGAACGAGCGTGCCGCTCAAGACCGCGCTCCACAACGTCTGGAGTCGCTTGAAGCGATCTTCGCCCGAGACCTGGATGGCGAGGCCCTCGTGGAACCAACGCGGGACCGCGTGACCGAGCACCGCCTCGTCGAGCGCGACGTGCACGAGCTCGTGACGGAACACCTCGCTGAGATCCTCGATCTCGCCGTTGGGATCCGGCGGGCGGAGCGTGAGGAGCACGAGGCCGAGGCCGCGGTAGGCGACACCGCTCGCGTAGGGCGGCGGCGGAAGACCATCGGGCGCGAGCGTGGCCATCTCCTCGAACGTCGGCGCGACGCGCACTTCGACGCGCTCGAGCACCGGGTGACCGAACGTCACCGTGAGGCGCGCCTTCACTTCTTCGGCGCCTTGCACGAGCGGCTTCACGAGCTCCTTGGCGCGCGGGGTGTAGCGGAGCTTGAGCCAGCCGAGATCCTGTTCGATGTAATCTGCAGGTACGACCGGGATGCGGAGCGACGCCGGCTGGAGCACGAGCGGTGCGTCGGCCGGGACCGCGGCCACCGGCGCTTCTTCGCGCGCGGCAGTGTCGGCGTGGGCGACGGCACCGAACGGCACGACCCACGCGAACAGCGTGAGGACGAGCACGCCGAGCGCCCGAACGAGCGATCGCGGCAGGAGGGCGAGCGGGCTCAGGCGCGACACGCGCTCTCCAGCGTACCCGGCTCGGCCCGGCGCGCACCAACGAACCGCAGCGTGGCCTCTCGCCCCGGGGATTGCGCCCCCGCCTGGGGGTCTCGTGTCACGCGGGGAGGGGCAAACATCGGGACGTAAGCTCCAACGTAAGGCCGCCCTCCCAACCGTCAACGGGCGCCGAGCGCGTGGAGGAGCTCACCGAACACCGACGCCCGGTGCACGACGCGCTGTCCCAAATCAGGAGAAAACCGCGCAAGACCGAGGGCCACGACCGCGATGGCCGCGATCGGGCCGAAGACCGCGAGGGTACGGAACCCGCGGAGCTCCGGTCGCGCTGCCAGCGCCGAGGCGAGCACGAGGGCGGTGATGTCGACCATCGCGGCGGCGCTCTCGGCAGGAAGCTTCGAGTGGAGGTGGCGCACCGACCCGAGCACCAAGAGGGCGATGCCGGCATACGCCAAGATCGAGAGCGACGACGATGCGCGCGCCCCGAGGCCGTCGACGATGCGCGCCACGCGATGCGAGAAGAGGCCCGCCGCGACGACGACGAAGAGCGACACGAGCGCGAAGGTCACGCCGGCGAGCGCGTGGTGGTGCGTCGTCGCGCGGAGGACGGCACCCAAGAGATCGAAGGCGACGGTGGCGCTCGAAAGCCATAGCGCGACGAAGAGTCGGACGAAGCTCCTCGCCTCGCCGACGTACGCGCGAAGACCCGTGTATGCCTCACGCATCACGAGGACGGCCGCGATCGTGAACGGCGTGGCGCTCGCGGCGAGGAGGAGCCAAGCGCGGCTCTCGCCGTCGAGCGAGGAGAGGCGGAGCGCAGCCGGTCCGGTCGCGACGAGGGCCGCGAAGAGTCCGGCGCCGGCGGCGGTGCCGAGATCCACGAGCCACGAAGGGCGCGACGGAGCTTCGCTCTCCTCACTGCGAGCCACGGCGAGACGTTATAGCGGTGATCAGTTGGCGCGCGCCTACGATTCGTGCCGCCCGATCGGGCGCGGCCCCGGAGGCGCAGGCTCATCGGCGCGCGCGCCCCGCCAGTCAGAACGGATCGACGACCTCGAACGGCGGAAGCGCCAAGCACGCGTCGAGGGCGGCGGCGTCTTTGTCGGTCGAATCGAGCCAACCGAGACGCACTGCGTCGATCGCGCGAACGCCACCGAACGCGAGCGCGGCGAGGACGCCCGCCGGGATCGGCACCGGGAGCGCGCCGGTGACGCCGCGAGCGGCGAGCGCGCGCGGCACGTCGAGGATCTTCACCATCGGCCCGGCCGCGAGGACGCCGAGCGGATGCTCGACGGACTCCGTGCCTTCGCGCGCGCGGTCGGCGTCTTCGAGCGCGAGCAGCAACGGATCGGCGCTGGGCACGATGAGGTGGATCTCTCGCACTTGATCGCGCTGAGCGGCGAGCGCCGCCAAGAGCGCGCGGCGCGCCGCGTCGTCGATCGCGACGATCTCGTCGACCTCGAGATCGGTCGCCGCGTGGGGCTCACGCTGCGCGTGACGGAACGTGACGTACCCGTCGAGCGGGCCCCCGCGAGCGTCGTCGCGCGGGAGGACGATGACGTGACGGCGCTCGTTCAGGAGCTTGCGCTCCCAAAGCGACGCCGGCCGCTGGAGGAGGCCCGTCGTGCGCCGCGCGTGCGCGAGGTACACGTCGACGAGCGCGGGCAGGTCGTCGCCGCGCGCGGCGCGGAAGGACCTCGGAGCATGCCAGCTCGCGGGGATCGCACGCGGTGAGAACGTGAGCCGAGCGAGCGGCGTCACCGGCGCGTACCCGAGGCGCCGGTAAAACGCGGCGCGGAACGGATAGAGGAGCGCGATGGCGTCGCCGCGCGCCGCGGCTTCTTCGTGGAGCGCGCCGAGAAGCGCGGTGGCGACACCCCGCCCGCGCGCCTCGGGCGCCACGCCCACCGACGCGATCCCCGCCGTTTGCACGAGGTGCCCGGCGAAGAAGGCTCCGAACTGGAAGAGGAACGCGTGGGCGACGATCTCGCCGCTGGGCGCGACCCCCACCCGTAAGTCACGGAGACCGGGGCCGGAGAAAGCGTTGGCCGTGAAATTGCGGCGCCGCGCCTCGGCCCCGCGGTCGTCGGGGAAGGCGGCGACGTGGATGGCGACGAGGCGGTCGAGATCGTCTTCGGTCGCCGGCCGGACGCGGAGGGCTTGGGGGCTCATGGGGAGGAGCGCACGGCCGCGACAGCGGGGCGCGCGGGAGGCGTCCGAGAGTAGCCGTCGAAGGGCGCGTCTGATAGTTCGGAGGAAGCCAAAATGAGCGCCGAAACGCCGGATCTTCCCCCGCGCTCCTCCGCGGGCGACGAAGGCACCAAAGACGAAGCGACCGAGGCCATCCGTGCCGGCACGCAGGGCGGTCGGCTCGGCGGCGCACGCGCCGATTTCGTCGCCAGCCTGGGTCGCAAGGTCGACGCATGTCGTCCGATCCTGAAGGCGCTCCAAGCCGACCCGGGAGCGCGCGCGCACCGCGACGATCTCCGCCGCAAGCTCCACGCGCTCGGCGCCGGCGCGCGCCTCCTCCGCTTCGAAGCGCTGTCCAACGCGCTCGGCGAGGCCGAGTCGATCCTGGAGCGCGCAGCCACGAGTGGTCGCGCGGCGCCCGCCGATCTCGATTCGCTCGCGCGCGTGCTCGACGACCTCCCCTCTCTCGCCTGGGCCGATCCGTCCGCGCGCATGGTGAGCCCGAGCGAGCCCCCGCGAGCGGCGGCACCGCACACCGCGCTCGTCATCGGCGACGAGGAGCTCGCCGGCCTCATCTCCGAGGGCGGAAGCGAGGGCGGCCTCGCGTTCGCGTGCGAGCGCACTGGCGACGAGCAGGTCGCCTTCGAGCTCGCGCGCTCGATCACGCCCGAGGTCGTCGTCCTCGACGGTGATCTCTCGTCGGCCATGGAGCTCGTCGAAGCGCTGCAAGACGATCCCGTCACCGAGCCGATCCCGATCGTGGTCGTCGCCAAGTCGGGCGACGAAGGCCGCTTCGTGGCGCTCGGTGTGGCGCGCGTCGTCAAGCACGACGCGGTGACACAGCTTCACGAAGTGTGCGCCGAGATCGTCGGCCACAAACGAGAGAAGGGCCGCCTCGCGTTGGGCGAGCTCACCGTCGAGGATCTCGGCGAGCGACTCGCAGCCGAGGTGCGGCGCGCGCTCGTCGACGACGTCGGCGAAGGCATGCGCAAGGAGCGCATCCCGCTTGGTGAAGGCAGTGAGATCCTCGGCGCGATTTGGGGCGCCATCTCCCGCATCCGTGAGGTCGTGGCCGCGCGCACCGAAGGCCGGGTGAGCTTCTCGGCGTCCGGACCGGAGGGCGCGCTCACGCTCGCGCCGTGGCTGCATCCCGAGGTTCCGCAAGCCGACCGCGATGCGCGGTCGACGCGCGGCGCGGCGGCCGACGTCGAGCTCCGCGGGCGCAAGGTCATCGTGGCCGACGACGACCCGGGCGTGACCTGGTTCATCTCGGATCTTTTGAGGACCAACGGTTGCATCGTGCACGAGGCCCTCGACGGCCAGACCGCGCTCGACCTCGCGTACCGCATCGCCCCCGATCTCGTGGTGAGCGACATCCTCATGCCCGGGCTCGACGGCTTCGCGCTCTCGCGTGCGATCAAGCGCGACGTGGCGCTCCGCGACGTGCCCATCATCCTCCTCTCGTGGAAGGAGGATCTCCTCCAGCGCGTGCGCGAGCTCGGCGTGAGCGCAGCCGCGTACCTCCGCAAGGAGAGCGACGCCCGGGCCATCGTGGCCCGCGTCCGCGAGGCGCTCTGGACCAAGGCGCGCGTCGAGACGCGCCTCAAGGTCGGCGGCGAGGTGCGCGGGCGCCTCGACGGCCTCACCGTTCGGACGCTCCTCGAGCTGGTGTGCGCCATCCGACCGTCGTCGCGCCTCTCGGTGCGCGACGCGTGCTTCCTCTACGAAATGGAGATCCGCGAGGGCACGCCGCGGCGCGTGACCCGCACCGGCGGCGACGGCAGCTTCGAGCGCGGAGAACGCGTGCTCGCGCAGATGCTCGGCGCCTCCGCGGGCTGGTTCGTGGTCGCGCCCGCCGAGGGTGCGCTTCAGGGCGAGCTCCACGGCGCGCTCGGCGCACAGCTCGCCCGCCCCATCGCCGCGGCGCGCGGCGCGGCCCTCGCCGTGTGCGGCGCGCGGACCATCTCGGTCGACAAGGTCACCCTCGATCTCGGCATGATGGAGGGATACCTCCGCGTGACGCCGGCCCCCGCGCGCAGCCTCATCGAGCGACTCGCGGCGGGTGAGTCTCCGCGCGAGATGCTGCTCGCCGGCGAGATCGATCCCTGGCTCCTCGAAGACGTGCTCGTCGATCTCGCAGTGCGCGGCACGGTGCGCGGCGTGCGGGGCGTCCTCGGCGACGAGCTGCTCGGCCCGGCCGTGGAGTCGGCGCACGCCGTCCTCCAAGGCATGCCGCGCCGCTCGCTCATGCCCAAGGCACCGAGCGTGGCGCCCAAGCCCACGCGCACGAGCGGGCCACCTTCCACGTCGGCGCCCGCCTCGCGCGCGCCTGCACCGCCCGCCCCCGAGAAGCGCGCCTTCGTCGACGAAGAAGACGCGCTCCCCTCTTCGCTCGCCGACGCGGTCATGCGTGAGCTCCGCGAGCCTTCGTCCAAGCCGCCCCCCATCGTCGAGCCGCGCGCGCTCCGGCCGCGCAGCTCGGCGCCGGCGTCGAGCGAGACGACCGACGTCCTCGTCGCCAACGCGACCGAGCTCGACACGGTGTACGAGGCGCGTGTGCTCACGCCGTCGTCGCCGGACGCCGACCAGGCCGTCGCCTTCCCCATGGCTTCACCGCCGATGCCCGACCCCTCCGTTTCGCTTCCGTTGCCGCTCGTGCAGCGCCCGTCCAAGCCCGCGGGCGGGGGCGAAGGAAAAGGCGAGGGATAGTGAAGCCCACGCGCACGCGACCAGCGCGCGCGTGCGTCGTCGCGCTCGCTCTCTTTCTGTCGAGCGCGACGGCGTGCGGGCGCGGAGGCGGCGGCACCACGAGCCCCACCGCCGACGCGGGCGTCACACCGACGACGCGCGCGAGCGCAGAGGTCGCGTCCGTCACGAACGCGGCGACGACGACGCAGGATGCCGCCGAAAGCGCAGCTTCACGCACGGGCGCGCTCGTCGACTTCATCGCGCAAGGAAGTGACTGCACACTCTCGTTCAAGGGCCCGTTGCTCGATCTCGGCGAGCCGGGGCTCCGCGTTCGCGGCTCGGTGGGCGAAGAGCTCAAGCTCGAGAGCGTGGAGCGCGAGGGCGCGTCGTTCGCGCGCGTTCGTGAGCGCACGATCACGGTGCCGTTCTACGTGAGCGCGGACGAGGAGCGCACGCTCGCTGCCGCGCCGACCGAGATCACCGCGCATGTCCGCGGCGGCGCCGCCAAGACCGTCTCGGTGTTCCTCAACGGGAAGCCCGCGGGCGCGCTTCGGCCCACCAAGAACGAGACCAAGGTGCTCACGGCGACGGCGCCCGGTGCGCTGGTGAGCGCGGGGCTGAACGAGCTGATGCTGCGCTTCCAAGCGCCCGCGCGCGGTGATCGCGACGTGATGGCGGAGATCGACTGGATTCACGTCGGCGCCGGCGACACCGAGCGCACGTTCGCGGCGCCGACGCACCGAGACGTGCTCGTCGACCGCCCGCTCGCAGGGCGCATCGAGAAGGTCTTCGCCCTCCGCGCGGAGAGCACCGTGCGATGCATGGGCTACTTGCCCGCGGCCGCGACCCTCGAGCTCGACGTGGCGGCGGAGGGCGGCGGTGAGGTGGAGATCGAGGCCCGGCTCCTCCGCGACCGCAGCGCGCCTCAGGTGCTCGGCCGCGCGACCGTCGGCGATCGCGCGACGCCGCAGCGTATGCCGATCCCGCGCGTCGAAGGCTCGCTCGGCACCGTGGGCGCGATCGAGATCGCCGTCGTGCGCGCGGCGAAGGGCGGTCGCGCGCTCCTCGGTCATCCACGCCTCGTCGCTGCGCCGCTCGCGCCGGCGCCCAAGCCCAGCGCGCCGATGCAGGGCGCCGTCTTGGTGGTGTTCGGGACCGTGGAGCCAAAGAGCCTCGCGCCCTACGGAGGCCAGCTCGGGGGTGAAGGCTTCGCGGCGATCGCGCGCGAGGGCACCACGTTCAAAGCGCACCGGAGCGAGAGCACGTTCGCGCACGCTGCGCTCGCCGCGATGCTCACCGGCCACGGCCCGCGCACGCTGCGTCTCGAGGACGGTGAGGCCAAGCTACCCACGAGCGTCACCACCATCGCCGACGCCGCGCGTCAGGCGGGGATCGTGACCGCGCTCTTCACCGGGAACCCGACCACCACGGCGGCGTATGGATTCGACCGATCGTGGGAGACGTCGAGCGCCGTGCTCTCGGACGTCGATCCGAGCGGGACGCGCGTCTTCGACGACGCCGCGGCGTGGCTGCGCGCGCACAAGGACGAGCGCTTCCTCCTCGTGGTGCACGCGCGCGGGGGCCACCCGCCGTGGGCCGCGACGCCCGAACAGTTGAAGACCATGGCACCGCCCGCATACGCGGGTGGGCTCGACGCGAAGCACGCCGGCGAGCTCCTCGCCAAAGCCCGCCACGTCCCGCCGCTCCTTCGCTTCAACGACGCCGATCGCGCGCGTGCGTTCGCACTCCACGGGGCAGCCGTGACGGAGGCCGACCGCGCGCTGGCGCGTCTCGTCGCCGAAGTACACGCGATCGGCAAAGACGACCGAACCCTCTTCATGGTGACGAGCGACGTGGGCGTGAGCACGGCGGCGAGCGTGCCGTTCGGCGACGGAGAGGCGCCGAGTGAGCAGCTCCTCTCGGTGCCGCTCATCGCGCGCGCGCCCGGGCTCTTCCCCAAGGGCGCGAGCTCGGACAACCCGACCGGTCACGTCGACGTCGCGCGAACGATGCTCCGCGCCCTCGGGCTCGCGCCGCCCTCGGCGTTCGAAGGGATGGACCTCGCGCGCGTGGCAGCGACGCCGAGCGGCACGCTCGGACGCGCGCTCTTCGCCACGGTGCTCGGCAAGCACTCGCTCCGCTTCGGGAGCTTGGTCCTCGAGGCCGACAGCCGGCGCGAGCTCTTGTGCGACGTCTCGCTCGAGCCCTTGTGCACGACCGACGTGAAGCCTACCCACCCGCTCGCGCTCTTCGTGCTCGAGCGCGGCCTCGCGCTCGAAAAGGCGCCCGCCGGCGCGGCGTCGGTGACGCGCGAAGCGGCGACGGTCGACGCGCACCTGCAACCCCTCCTCCGCGCCTTCGGCCGCTGATCCCGAGAGACGCCCCCACCGCCCCAACGCGAGGCGTTGAGCTGCTGCCCGACTGTGATAAGAGGGTGTCAGGGACGGGTTTTTCCCGGCCTTCGGAGAGCTGACCGAGTGGTCGAAGGTGCATGATTGGAAATCATGTGTACGGGCAACCGTACCGGGGGTTCGAATCCCTCGCTCTCCGCTGACGATCGGCTCTTCTCACTCTGGTGGGCGGAGCCGCTGACTTTAAGGGACCCGCGCACGCCATGAAGAAGCCCTCTGTCCTCGTGCTCGCGTACGCGGGCTGCCAGACCTGCAAGAACGCGATCAAGTGGCTCGAGGCCCACGACGTGGCCGCGACGGTTCGCCCCATCGTGGACGAGCCCCCGACGGCCAGCGAGCTGGCGGCGTGGATCCCGGCGAGCGGAGTGTCGGTCCGCAAGTGGCTGAACACGAGCGGCCAGAGCTACCGCGCGCTCGGCAAAGAGAAGGTCGACGCCGCGAGCGACGCCGAGCTCGTGAAGTGGCTCACCAAAGACGGCAAGCTGGTGAAGCGCCCCGTGCTCGTGTCGGGGAAGACGGTTCTCGTCGGCTTCAAGCCGGAGGCGTACGCGAAGCTCTTCTCCTGAAGGCGCGGCGCTGTCGATCGACGGCGTGAGTGCTGACGCGATACGCTCTCGCCGATGAGCACCGTTCGTGCGAAGCGGATCTCACCGCGCAAGATCTTGGTGGCGTCGGTCGGCGTCGCATCACTCAGCTACGTCGTCGCCTGCGAGCGGCAGCAGGTGACCAGCGGGAACCTGATGGCGCGCCCGCCGGACGCGGTCGACGCGGCGGGCCCCGCACCGACCGACCGTGCACCGCCGCGCGACATCAGCGTTTCGGGCAACCTCATGGCGCCCGAGCCCTTCGACGCTGGCGCGAAGCCTGCACCATGCGACCCGCCGTTCGTCATCGGCCCGGACGGCAGGAAGAAATACAAGCCCGAGTGCCTCAAGTGAGCCGGCCTTGACGACCAGCGCGCCCACGTTCGACGCCGCCGAGCCGACCACGCTCCGGCTCCGCGTGCCGCTCGCTGAGAGCCGTTCAGAGCGCGGCCTCGCGCGCGCTCTCGACGCGCTCGTCGATGCGACGCGCGCGCTCCCGCGGGAGCTCTTGCGCGACAAGAGCGATCCCAAGAGCTTCTTCTTCGTCACCTTCCACACGCCCGAGCGACGCTGGGTCTCCGAGCGACGCTTCTTCGAGCGCGCCGCGCGATTCCCTTCCCTCGCCGCGCGAACCGTCGCGTACGCAGAGCACCTGAATCCATCGCTCTGGAAGAAGGACCCGTTCTTCGGCGCCGGCCTCTGGACGTCGATCATGGCGCCGGCCGGCTCGCACGCGATCGTGCCCCTCGTCCTTCGCGACGCGGCGCACGTGCCGGCGCTGATCACGCACCTCCGCGGCGCCGATCTCGATCACGAGACCTTTCAGCGCGCGCTGATCGCCGAGCTCGTGAAACGCCACGGGCTCCGCGAAGAGATCCTCGACCTCATCGCCTTCCGTGCCGTCGACGGCGCCGGCCAGCACGGACCGCAAGACCTCGCGTGGCTCGTCACGGAGACGTCGTTCGGAGCGGCGCTCACGGAGCCCAGCGGGCTCGAGCAGTTCGCGGCGCGCGTCGACGCGCGATCGACGCGCAGCAAGAAGAACTATCGCTCGCTCTATGTCTCGAACGCCGGGCGCGGGCTCTTTCGCGACTGGGCGCACTTCGACGCCTGGATCGCCTATTTCGCGCGCAAGGGGCTCGCATTCGAGGCGTCCGAGCGCGCGCACGAACCGATCGCCCCCTGCCCACCTCCGGCCTTTGCACGTGAGTGGGAAGAGTGCGCGAGCTCGGACGACCGAGACTGATCTGACCCACGTTGGCACATCGGGCACGACGCCCGATGCCGTGATTTTCGCGCTTTTCGTGTCGCCTCGTATGGCACGTGATCTGCGTTAGGGCGGCCATGCGCCTCTCCTCGCTCGCTTCGTTCGCCGCCTTCGCTGCCCTCTCTGCCATCGCCTGCGGCGGGGTGGCCACGGGCCCGAGCGCCGTCGAGAGCTGCGGAGCGAACACGTGCGGAGCCTGTCCCTCGGGCTTCACCAGCGCGGACAGCTGCTCGAACGGCAAGTGGGCGTGCAACTGCCAGGCGAACGGCGGCTCGAGTCAGTGCACGGCGGCTCCGGCGTGCACGCGGAGCGAGCGGCAGTTTGCAGACCTCGACGCGTGCGCGCACGTGGCCGCCACCAACTGCCACACACAATCGATGTGCGGCGTCACGATCGCCTGCGGCGCAGTCCCCATCCTCTGCGACGGGATCCCGACGTGCAACCCGGGCGACTCCCAGGTCGGCGGCCAGTCCGACTGTCCCGCCGGCGCCCCCTGCTACTCTCGCTCCGTCTGCGGCACCACGATCTGGTGCGTCGGGGACGTACACCCGACTCCGGCGCCCGTGTGGCCCGCCACCGCGACGGTGCTCGTCGCCACCGACGAAGGTGGCGGCTTCGTGCAATCACCGCCGGCCGGCTCTCAATGCATGGAGAGCGAGGCGCACTTCACGTTCACGCGCGCGTCGCGCGAGCTCACGTGGCAGGTCTGCAACACGGCGACGATTCCGTACGCCTTCAAGAAGGGCTCGCGCATCCTCAGCATGAACGACGCGAAGTCGGTCGACCTCGCCATGAGCGCGGTCACGGTCACCACGTCGCCCAACAATTGCGGCGCCGACAAGTCCGTGGAGTGGATCACGGTGACGAGCGGCAGCGGCACGCAGAAGTATCTCGACTCCTTCTACGCGTGCGAGAAGAAGGGCATCTACGTCGACAACATCGACGGCGTCTTCGGAGTGCTCCGCCCGCTCGTGCAGTGACCCACGACGCCCGCGCGTGCAGCGCCCGGCGACGCCGGTTCCTCGCTCACGCGATGGCGGGCGGCGCGAGGGATTGTCCGACGTGGCGAGCGCTGCATCCGGTGCAGAAGAGCTCGCCCGTGCGCTCGTGGAGCAGGCCGCGGCTCCCCGCAGGCATCTCCGCCTCGCAGCCGTCGCAGAGCGTGCCGACTTCGATCGTCTCCTCACGGACACCGAGGATCGGCTGCTCGACGCCTTGAAGGATGAGGCCGCGCGCCTTGGCCTTCACGATCTCGCGCCGGAACATCTCGTGGAGGGCGTTCCAGCGGCGGATCTGATCGTGGGTGAGCCCGTAGCGAATCAGACAGTCCTCGAACATCGCCTCGCGGTAGTCGAAGAGCTCGTCGGAGATGACCATCCAGTGGTGCGCGTTGAAGGGCCGGAGGCCGAAGTAGGTTCGTGACCCGGAGAACAGGTCCTTCAAGAACTCGTACTGCTTCTCGATCGCGCGCGTCTTGGTCACCTTGTGGAAGAAGGGCGCGAGCCGGGCGTCCGCGAAGGCGCGCGTGTAGAAGTCCTCGAGGAGGCGCGTCAGGCCCGGGCCCTCTTCGAGCGCGCGCCAGAGATCGAGGTCGGCCGGGATGCCCGCGATCTTCTCGGCGTCGTTGGGGAAGAAGGGCGTCGCGGGCTCGAACGGATCGGCGTGGATGCGCCGGCGACGCGCGCCCGCGAGAACGGCGCGCACGCGCGCAGCGTGAACCATCTCGGGGCGGCCGGCGAGGAACACGTGGGCAGGCTCGAGGTCGACGGCATCGGCGAACGCCAAGTCCGAAGCCCGGCCTTCACGAACGTCGGGCGGCAGCGCGCCTTCGGGACGCGAGACCGACAAGCACACCTCGACCGTCGGGTGCGCGGCCGCGAGCGCGCGGAGGGTGCCGGCCGCGTAGAGCCCGTCGAGGGTGCGCGCGCCGTAGTGGACGCGAATGGGGCCGCGATGGCCCGCGCGCACCGCTTCGCGCACGACGCCGAGGAGGGGAGCGATCCCGGTGCCGGTCCCGACCACGAGGATCGGCGCGTCGGGCTCGCTGTCGTCGTAGATGCAGTCGCCGGCCGGCCCCTGAATCTCGACCACGTCACCCGGAGAGAGCTCGCCCCAAATCCATGGGCTCAGCGCGCCGCCCTCGATGCGCTTCACGTGGAGCTCGATGAAGTAGTCCTCTTCGAGGCACGCGATCGAGAACGTGCGCATCACTCCGTCCGACGGGCGACGGAGCTGAACCGACTGGCCACCGCGCCAGCGCATGGTGCGCTCGGGCTCCAAGAAGACGCGAACCACGTCCGACGAGACCATCTCCTTCTTCTCCACGCGCGCGCGAACGAAGAGCTCTTCGGGGTGCGGGCGCTCCACGTACACGTCCTCGACGGGATGCGAGCAGCACGGGAGGAAGTAACCGCGGTCGGTGAGCTCGGAGGTGAGCCCGCGTTGAGCGCGGGCCCCGAGAGCGTTTGCGAGCGCGGGAGCGTCCGTTTCACCCTTGCCGGTGGAAACGGCCTTGAGCGCGCATGCGTGACAGCTCCCCTTGCGACACGAGAAGGTGACGTTCGCCCCTCCGCGGAGGAGGGCTTCGAGCGCGCTCTCGTCGTCGCGCACCGGGTAACGCTTTCCTTCGAACGTGATCCTGGCCATCGAGTCCTCCGCGGTTCGGCATGAGCCGTCCAGGTTCGGGACCGAACCTCAGACGAACGCCCACGCCCCATGTGAAATCGTCGCGCCAAAGCGAGGGTGGGCGCGAGCGGTGCGAAAGCGATGCCAAGCACTTCACGCACACATGGTGCTCGCGATGCGGGAGCCAATTTTCCGGGGTGGGAGCGACATCGATCGCTGCCCCGAGGATGACCGCGACGGATTGGGGGCATATCCTGGCCACAATGGTCAGGGGTCCCAAGGCACTGGTTGGACTCGGACTCGGTGGTGCCGTCGCGGTCGCGTCGCTCTGGGCGTGTCTGGATCCGACGCAAATCACGCTGCACGTCACGACCGATCTCACGTGCGCCGAAGCGACGCGCGGCGGCGCCACGATCTACGGCGGCGATCCGCGAACGAGCGAAGGTCCGCTCACGACGACGCGTGCGTGCGCCGAAGGGTCTCCGCGTGACCTCGGCACGCTCGTGCTCACGCCGAGCGGCGGGAGCGACGACCGGGTGAGCGTGACCGTCGTGGGCGGCGTGACGCGGCCGAGCGAGGAGTGTGCGGCCGCTGGCTTCGCGGGATGCATCGTCGCCCGCCGCCGGCTCCCGTACGTCGCGCACAAGAAGCTCGACCTTCCGATCCTCTTGTCGCGCTCGTGCGTGGACGTCGTGTGCCCGGAAGACCAGACGTGTGTACCTTGCACGGATGCGGCGTCGTGCGCCGCGCCCCGCTGCGCGCCGATCGACACGCCCGGAGCGTGCGAGGGTCCGGGCGGTGTCGGCTGTACGACCGGCACCCTTCTCGACGCCGGGGGGGGCTTCTCCGATGGCGAGGCCGGCTCGAGCGACGCGGGGGGCCCGCGCGACGCGACCGTGGATGCCCCCGTGGGCGCGACGGCGTTTTTTACTGGAGTGGTCAACAGCGGTGGACACCAGGTGCGTGGGCTCGCTGTGACTGGGTCCACCCTGTATTGGTCGCAGAACGGCCCCATCACCGACGAGGTTCACTATGTGCCGCTCAACGCGCTGACGGGCGCTGCGGGCACGATCATCCCGGCACTCGGCCTGACCGCGCTGGGGGGTGTCGACGTGGTGTCGGACGACGCGGGGAGCGACCTCATCGTCGTAGCGAGTGAATCAGCGACGGCGCGACTCCTCTTCATCGACGGGGGCTCACCGGGCGAGATCTTCACCGGCACGTGGCTGGGGATCGGTTTCACCGCTCCGGCGCCGGCCGTCCCAGCCGGCAACAACGAGATCTTCCTGAGCCCTGGAGATGGCGGTCCCGTCGCCCTTTGGCGCACGTCTCTCCAACCGCTCGTTAACCCTCCCGCCGGCACTGGCTACGTCCACCACGCGGACGGCTCCAAGCGGACGATGCTCTTCGCCTCCAATGACAGCATCGGCCGTTATGACCGAGACGCAGGAGTGCAATTCAGCGGGGTTGGCCCGGCCGGACGCAAGATCCGCGCGGTCGCCGAGCTCGGGACCGCGACGTACGTCACGGTGACCGGCCCGGGCGGAGCAGCGAATGTCTTCGTGCGTAAGACGCCGGCGGACGGCTGGTCTCCCTTCGGCCAGGTTCCGGGTCAGCCGGTGGGGTACGTCCCCGGTGCGGAAGACCTCATCGTCGCGCTCATCGGCGGTCAGCACTTCCTCCTCGTCGGTGGAGAGACCGGGATTGAGATGACGATGCTCGACCCTTGAGGCAGCCACGGGGGTCGCCACACCGAATAAGGCCGCTTGCCCGGGGGCTCGAGGCCGCTATCGCTTGGCATGCTCAAACGCGCCATCGTCCTCAGCCTCGGTTTTGTCCTCGCTTGCAGCGGAAGCCCGAACGACGAGAACGATGGTGACGACGGCGCGGAGCTCTCCAGCAAAGCCTGCTCGGGCGCCGCGTGCGCTTCACTCACCGCGCCCAAGCCGCTCCTCCGCGGCGGTGTGGCCGCGGTCGGGAGTGAGCTTTATTGGATCGGGCTCGGGCCGAACGGCGCGGACGGACAGCCGACCGACGAGCTCCAGCACTGCACGCTCCCCGCGTGCAGCTCGGTGACGAAGCTCCCGCTCGTCCTCCCCAACGGCAAGAGCTTGCGCGCGACGCAACTGCACGCGCTCGGCGGCGCGGGCGGCGTCTTCTTTCTCGGCGACGAGCCGGGCGAGTTCTACGACGGCTTCTACACGTCGGACGGCGCGAGCTTTCAGAAGGTGTACAGCGGCTACGAGAACCAACACCAACGCTACGCGGTCGACGACGCCGGCCTGGCCGTCTACATCGCCGATCGCCGCACGGACGGTTGGGCGCGAAGCACCCTCAAGAACTGCCCCTGGAACGGCCTCGCGCTCGCGCAGTGCACCGCCGTCTCGGACAGCAAGCTCAATCACATCCTCGACATCGCCGTCACGCCGACGCGCGTCATCGCGACGCGCGGCACCGGCGTCTACGGGTATGACCGCGCGACGCTGAAGACCATGACCGGAGTCGGCCTCTCCGGCGACGG
>JBGAJR010000105.1:0-8608 GCA_044224815.1 Polyangiaceae bacterium | reverse complement strand
CAGTTGTACGAGCACTTGTTGCCGCTCTGCGTCTCCGGATAGAAGCTCGCCGCGACTTCGTGCGGATCGCAGCCGTGGTCCCAGATGCAGGTGTCGTTGCCAGAGCCGGTGTCTTGGTCGAAGTAGCAGTCCGCCTTGCAGGGGGCGTTGTTGCCGCCGGGGATGCCGAGCGTGAGTTCGGTCTCGGTGTTGTCGCAGGGGCCGAGGCAGCCGACGTCGTGCATGTCGATCTTGCCGTCGCCGTCGTTGTCCATGCAGTCGCCGCACTGGTAGATCTTCCCCTGGCAGGTCGTTTGAACACAAACGACTCCGCCGTCGGGGCCGACGACCACGGTGCCGCCATCGGGCAGCGTGCCGCCACCGTCGGGCACCGCGATGCCACCGCCGTCCGGTGGAATGATGCCGCCGTCGGGCAAGAGGATGCCGCCACCGTCGGGGAGGACGACGCCGCCATCGGGGATCCCGATCACTCCACCGTCGGGAAGGAGAATGCCGCCGTCCGGGAGGATCACGCTACCGTCGGGGAGATCGAGGGGACCGCCACCGTCACCATTACCGCCCGCGTCGGTGTTCGTTCCGGTGTCGCCGCCACCGCCGCCATCGGCGTTCCCGCCGCCTTCGTCGGTCGTCGTACCGTCGGGCGTCGTCGTGGCGTCGCCCTGATCGCCGGCGTCGCCGTCGATCGCCACCTCACCATCGGAGTTCGAGCCGCAGGCTTGAGCGGCGAAAGCGAGAGCGAGGGACGAACCAAGAACGAACGCGACGTAGCGATTGCGAACCATGCGAGTGAGGCTAAAGGATGCGCGCCTCCTCGTCGCATTCTCCGCACCGATTTCCTTCACTTTTGTGGCGGCTTCGCGCACAGGCACGAGGGCTGACCGCCTGCGGTCCGAAGGCATCAGTCGGGGCACGCCCGCTCAGGCACCGGCTTGTACGTACTCGGCGATCGCGGCGCGAATGCGCGGTGCGACATCGACGAGCTCGAGCCCCACCGCACACGCAGCCCGAGCCTCGCGGGCGCGCACCCAGCGGACGACCGCCGTGCAGCCGACCACCTCACCCGTGCGTGGGAGCGCAAAACGCAGCTGAACCGAGCTGCCCTCCGGGAGAGGGACGGGCAAGAGCACCATGAGACCGCCCTCGGAGAGATCTTCGCTGCGGCCATCGAGCATGCCCTGATCGAATCGCACACGCACGGGCGTGATGAAGGGGACGCGCGCGAAGCGGCGCGGGGTCTCGGGCCGCGGGGCGGGCGGCGTCGGTCGCTCACCCGAAAGATCGGAGAACGCATTCTCGATCGCCGCCGACATGGCGCGCGCATCCGGGAACCGCGCATCCGGCTCGCGCGCCAGCGCTTTCATCACGACCGCGGCCAGCGCGGGCGGAACGTCGGGCCGGCGCGAGTCGATGGGCGCGGGCTCTTGCGTGGCAGCTTGCATGAGCACCGCGCCGTAGTTGCCGGGGAACGGCACGGTGCCGGCGAGGCACTCGTATAGGGTGACGCCGAGCGCGTAGACGTCGACGGTGGGCGCGACGCCGCCCGACGCGGTCAAGAGCTCGAGCGGCAGATACTCGGGCGTACCGAGCACGGTCGCGGCGCGGGTGATCTTGTGTCCGGGCGCGACGAGCGCGTCGGGCAGCCGCGCGAGCCCGAAGTCGATGAGCTTGAGCGCTCGCTGGCGAGCGTCGGCGTTCTCGACGACGAGGAGGTTCCCGGGCTTCACGTCCCGATGCACGATCCCCGCTGCGTGCACCGCAGCGAGCGCCGACGACGCCGCGCGCGCGACGGCGAAGGTCTCCTTCACCGAGAGCGTGCCGCGCGCGGCCAGCATGCCTTCGAGGCTGCGCCCGGTCAGCATCTCCATCGCGAGATACGGACCGCCGTCGCGCTCGCCCGCGCCCGCGTCGAGTACGTCGACGACGTGCGGATGGCGGATCATCCCCAGCGCGAGCGCCTCTTGGAAGAAGCGCGCACGGATCTCGGAGCTCGTCGCGAGCTCGGGGAGAAGGCGCTTCAGCGCGACGACGCGTCCCGTGAAGCGGTTGTGCGCCTCGTAGACCACGCACATCCCACCGCGACCGGCCTCGCGCCGCAGCACGTACCGCTCGGCGACGATCTCGGTGCGCGACTCCCGGACGGAGGGGGCCGACGGCATCTGACTCGGGCGGAGCGCCTCCACGTCTCGGAGAACGGCTGCGTGCGCGTCGACTTGAGCCCTCGGTCTCTCGCCACGCGAGCTCCCATCATTGCGCGTAGCCGAGCACGTGCACGTCCGTATAGAGGTCGGCGTCATTACCGAACCCACAGGTGAGGCGCCCGCTCGCGTCGACGAAGCCGAAGCCGCTCGACCGCACCGGCGGCTCGCCCGCGAGCGCGAGCCGCGTCCACGCCTCACGTCCCTTCGTGAGGTCGAGCACCCAAAGGCCCTTCTCCGAAGTCCGACCGTCGCTGGTGCCGCCGAAGACGAAGAGGCGATGGCCCTCCTCGTCGTACATGCTGCAACCGTTGCGACGTCCGTGCGGCGCGTCGCCGCTGGGGGAGAGCTTGCTCCAGGTCGGCGGATCGGACGAGAAGTCGAGCGCCCACGCATCGCTGGCCGCGTTCACCGTGTCGCTGGCGCTGGTCGGCATCTGCGCACCGCTCCAAAGGAAGAGTCGCTGGAGCTTGGCGTCGACGCCGACGAACGAGCCATAACGCGCGCTCGGCGCTCGCGTCGTGGCCACACGCGACCAACGCGCGACGTCGCCGTCGACGTCGGCAATCCACGTGTCGCCGAGGATCGCGGTGCTCGCGCCCGGCGTCACGCCGCCGAAGAGCACGAGCCGCGCGCGCGTGGGGTCGCCTCCGCGATCGATCTGGCCGAATACGTGGAGCTCGCGACCTTCCGGCGCGTCTTCTTGGGCGATGCGATGGAACGTTCCCGCGTGAACGTCGACGCGGAAGAGGTCCGGGTCCGCGTCCTCGGTGTCACGAAAGCCGACGTAGCCTCCGTGGAGATACGCCAGTGACTGACCACGAAGCTGTGCCACGCGGCGCGCGGCCCCCGGAGCCTTGGGGAGATCCCCCGTGGGCGTCCAGGTCGACCACGTGCCGGCACCGAGATCGAAGCGCCACGCATCGTCGAGAGGTTTGAGCTGTGGCTTGAAGCCGCTGCCTTGGAAGAGCAGCGCGGCGTTGCTCGCGGGATCGACGAAGAAAGCGCCGTGCTCGCGAGCGGACGGCCCCGTCTTCCATGAGTAGTGCGCCGTCCACGCGAGGTGCTTCACGGTGAGCGGCACCGACGTCGTGCTCGGCGCGCGCCCCGGCTCGGTGACCGTGACGACGATCGGCGTCACGTCTCCCATCCCGTAGCCAGCGCGCACGAAGAGCTTTCCATCTTCGGTCCGCGTGGTGATGCCCTCGGGCGCGTCGACCGTCACCTCGGCGGACGACGGCGGTGCGAAGGGCACGCTGACCTCGAGGCCTTCTCCGACCTCGATGCTGCGCGGCGCGTCGGTCCAACCGACGCTCGCCGGCGGCGAAGAAGAAGGCCCCGCTTCGGACGACGCCGAAGAGCAAGCCGCGAGGACGAGAAGAAGCGATGAAGCGAGAGCGATCCGAGCCATGACGCAACCCTCCGAAGACGAGGTGCGTGGTAGCGCGCGGGCCGCGTTACGACGGGGTTAGGACCGCGTGATCCGGGGTTATTTGTGGGCTGTCACGCCAGCGGGGCTTTGCGCACGATCGGCACGCCGCGCGCGAGGCGATATCCGCTCGTGTCGTGCTCGAGGAGCGCGCGGAGGCCAAGCTTGCGGAGCTGCGCGATGCCGACGCGAACGCGGAGCGCGCCCGCCTTGGGCGCGACCTTCTCTCCTGGCCAGCCTGCGCGGAGGAGGTCGGGGGTGCGGAGCGACAGTCCGGACTCGTGCGCATCGGCGAGCGCCAACACCATGCGAAGCAGCGACGCGTGGCTCGTGAGATCGAGCGTCGCGCCCCCGGGCAAGCGCAGGCGCGCGCCGTCGATCACGACGGCATCGTCGGACGGAGCCACGTGATCGAGCGCGCTCGCGAGGAGGCGGCGCGCGATGCGTTCGTGCTCGTTCGTCGGCGGCGTGCGGAGCGCGTTCGTCAGCCAAGCGCGCGCATCTCGCGCGAGCGTCGCGTCCGCCGCTCCCCCGAACGAGAGCGCGACGATGCGTTCGTGATACGGCACGCAGCGAGTGGCCGCGCGAACGCTCCGCGCACGCGCCTCGTCCATCGCGGCCATCGCCCGCTGACGGTTGCCACGCCGCGCCTCCGCGGTCGCGCGGTACGCGAGGACGAGGCCTTCGACGTAGGGATTGCGCAGCTCCGCGAGGAGCCGCGACGCGTCGTCGAAATCGACGAGCGCCCCGTCTGCGTCGCCGACGAGGAGTCTCGCGATCCCTCGGTCCATCGAAAAAACGGCGGCGAACGAGCGATCGCCGGTGCGTCGCATCGCCGTGAGCGCCTCGTGATACGCGGCGAGTGCAGCGTCGTGCTTGCCCTCGGCGCGGAGCACGTTGCCGAGGTACCCGCGCGCGTAGCCCGCGAGTCGCTCGTCACCGAGTGATTCGAAGAGCGCGAGGCTCCGCTCGAATGCGGTCCGCGCCTCCTCGGCGCGCGCCTCGTCGTTGCTCATGAAGCCGATGCGACTCAGCGTCCGCGCCTCGCCGCGCGCATCGCCCGCGCGGCGATGCAGGATCAGCGCGCGCTCACAATGTCGACGCGCCGCGGCGTAGTCCGCCTCGTAGTAGCGCGCCGTGCCGAGGGCTTGTTCGGCGGCCGCAGCGAGGACGTCGTCCCCCGCGGCACTCGCCACCGCAACGGCTTCGGTGGCGAGTTGGACGGCGCGCTCGGTCTCGCTGGCCTGCACCGCGAGCTCGGCGGCGAGCACGAGCGCGCGCGCGTGAAGCACCGGATCCGTCGTCGGAGAGAGCACGCGACGCGCTTCGGTCAAGACGCGCGTCGCCTCCTCGCTGCGAGCGTTCAAGGCGAGGGCGGCCGCGAGGTGCACGCGGAGCGCCGCGCTCTCCGGCGCTCCCGCGCGTGCAACGACGACGCGCTGCACGAGATCGATGAAGCCCTCGATGGGCCCACGCACCGACGCGAGCTCGAAGAGCGCGTGACACGCGCGCGGAGCGGCCGCAGCCCCCTCGCCCGTCTCGGCGAAGCGCGTGAGCACCGACGCGAGATCGTCGGCGAGCAACGAGAGCTCCGCGAGCGAACGCGCGCCGTCCGGGCCGCGCGAACGGCGCATGGCATCGTACGCTGCGCCGGCCACCCACGCCGCGTACCGCTCGCGAGCGGCAGCGTCGATCGGGTGCGATCGAAGCGCCGCGACACGCACCGATTCGAAGAGCGCAAAGCGCGGCGCACCTTCGGACTGAGGGAGCGCGCGCACGAGTGACTTTCTGACGAGCGCGCGCAGAACGCCGAGAGCGCTGGCGCCGTCGGCCGAAACGGACTCGACCGCCACGGCATCGAACGCCCCGCGGAAGATGGCGAGCTCGGCGAGCACGCGACGCTCGGTGGGCCCCAAGAGACGCAGGCTCACCTCGAGCGCCGCGTCGAGCGAACGATGACGCTCGTCGATGTCGCGGCGCGGGCTCGTGAGGTGCGCGGCTCCACTCGCGACGCGGTCGGCGAGCTCGCGCGCACCGAGCACGTCGAGGTGCGCGGCGATGAGCTCGATCGCGAGCGGGAGCCCCTCCGAGAGCGCGACGAGGCGACGGAGCTCGGCCGGCGTCGCCTGAAAGTCCGCGCGCACCGCGCGCGCTCGCACGAGAAGGAGCTCGGCCGCATCCGAAGCGGCCACGGCGCCATCGTCCGAAGGGACCGCTAGCGGCGGAACGCGCACGACCTCCTCGATGCCGATGCTCAGTGGCTCGCGCGAGCTCACGAGGAATCGTGCTCGTGGCGCCGCCGCCAGTGAAGTCACGGCGAGCGCGGCAGGCGCGATGACTTGCTCGACGTTGTCGAGGACCACGAGCGCACGGCCTCGAGACTCGAGACTCGATCCGAGAACGGCGGCGCTCGCGCCGTCGGGCGCGGTCACTCCGAGCGCGCGTGCGATCGCGGCCAGCATCGCGCCCTCGTCGTCCGCGGACGCGAGCGCGACGAAGACCACCGTGTCGAACGAGGAGGCGACTCTGTGAGCGAGACCGATGGCGAGCGAGGTCTTCCCTACCCCGCCCGGCCCCCAGAGGGTCGTGACGCGGGGCGCGTCGTCATCCGCGAGACGAGACTCGACCGCGTCGAGGAGCGCGGCCCGTCCCCAGAGCCTCGGCGCGGGCGGGAGGAGCACGCGCACATCCTAAGACGGACCCCGTCGGGGGCAGGGCGACAACTTCCCTTACCAGCGGAATTTCTGTGGCGAATCGCGACGTGGCGCCGAACTTGCCGTGGAAAGTCGCGCCTTTCGTCTTGCGCCCCCGCCAAAGCATGGGATAAGAGCCGCCAGCTTTGGGCGGGGGTGCCCCGCCGTGCGCACTTTTCGCGCACATGACGCTTCTGGTGTCTTGCTCGCCCGTCGGCGGGCCACGGTCTCCCGCGGAGGATGGCGATGCGTAGGGCGAAGGGCTTGGGTTTCTTTTTCATCGTCGCGTTGAGCAATGCGGCGCTCGTTTACGGCTGCAGCTCGGACTCGACGACCGACACGCCGACGGACCAAGACTCCGGCGACAACGGCAATGACTCCGGCAAGGAGACCGGCTCGATCGTCGTCGATTCGAGCAGCCCCGACGTCAAGGACGCGGGCAAAGACGCCAAGAAGGACACCGGTAAGGACACCGCGACCACGGACGTCGACATCGTCGACTCGGGTCCGGACGTCGTCTGGGATCCGCCCGGCTCGCCGTGCGGCCCGACCGGTTCGACGCAAGAGCGCGCGTGCGGCACGGCCGCTATCCCGGGTTGCACCGCGGGCACCCAGGATCGCATCTGCATCAACAACCCGCCGGACGCGGGTGACTCGGGCCTCCCGGGTTACTGGAGCGACTGGTCGACCTGCAACATGCCGGCGTCGGCCGTGTGCGATCCGCTCCAGACCTACCCGGACAAGGCGTGCGGCAACTGCGGCACCGTGCAGCAGATCTGCCAGCTCGACTGCACCTTCATCGCCGGCCTCACGTGCCAGAACGAGGGACTCTGCGCCCCCGGCACGACGGATTGGCAAGCGGGCCTCGGCTGCTCGTCCACGGATGGTGGCCTCGTCGGTCACACCAAGACCTGCAAGGCGGACTGCACCTACGACGTCAGCCCGACCTGCGTCCCGCCGCCGCCCAACCCGAACCTCATCACCATCGCGACCACCACGGCCGGCACGGTGATCAGCAAGGTCTTCACCGTTGCGCCGACGCCCACCGAAGCCCGCCTCGTGACGAGCTTCTCGGGCCCGCTCCAGTGCCCGGCCACGCTCAGCACGAGCTCCACCGGGAAGACGCCGCGCATTTACGTCGAGGTCCGCAACACGACGGCCAGCGCGCTCCACCTGTCGATCTGGCACTCGCGCGCTGCGGCCAAGCAGATGGACGACGACAGCATCATGGGCGTCTACGCGGGTGCACAGCAGCCGCGTACGGATCCGGATCGCTTGAACTGCATCGAAGGGGTCGTCGACGACTGCTCGGGCTACAACCTCCCCGACGGCGGCCAGGCGTTCTCGCCCAAGCCGGCGCTCGGCGGTGCGGGTCTCCTCAAGGGCGATCCGGACTTCAACGGCGACCCCTACGCGGGCGTGCCGATCCCGGCCAAGAGCTCGATCACCGTCTACGTCGCTCCGTACTCCTCGAGCGGCGCCGGTGACTTCCAGCTCAACGTCAAGGTCGAAGGCCCCTGAGCTGAGCCTCGATCACTGACGCGCCGCGGGCGCTCCTCTCACGAGGGGCGCCCGTTTCGCTTTGTGCGCAATCAGCGCCAGATCTCGGCTTGCCGAACGCCGTCGATCACGAACTGCACCGCGAGCGCCGCGAGGAGCAGCCCCATCACGCGGCCGATGACGTTGATGCCCGTCTTGCCGAGGAAGCGCGCGAGCGGCGTGGCCGAGCGGAGGATCAAGAACGCGATGAAGCTCACCGCGAGCACCGTGCCGTGGACGACCGCGCGCTCGACGAGCGAGTGCGCCTTCCCCACGAGCACCATGACCGCGGCGATGGCGCCGGGGCCGGAGAGTAGGGGCAACCCGAGCGGAATGATGCCGACGTCGGCTTTGCCGCCAGCCTCGGCTTTCTCTTCGCTCGTAGTGCGAGTCGACGACTCGCGCGCGTGCATCATCTCGAAGGCGACACCGAAGAGGACGATGCCGCCTGCGATCTTGAACGCCGGGATCGTGATCCCGAAAAAGCGCATGATGAGCGCGCCGGCCAGGCCGAAGACCGTGAGCACGGCGAAGCACGTGGTCGCCGCGCGCCGCGCGATGGCCGTCTGCACGGGGGTTGGCTCGGCGCCCACGAGCGCAACGAAGGCCGGGAGCGCCGAGAACGGATCGACGATCGAGAAGATCGATCCGAAGCTCATGAGCGCAAACGCGAGAAGCCCGTCCACCGAACGTGTCTAGCGAAGCGCCCCCGCCCCGCCAAGGCGCGAGTGGCGCGACGTGCAGGCGCCACA
>JBGAJR010000003.1:0-348273 GCA_044224815.1 Polyangiaceae bacterium | reverse complement strand
ACCGGGCGCGGACACGACTCTTGGACGCACAAGAGGAGCTGCTGCCGCGACTCGCTGAGCTTGCCCTCGTCTCGAAGCTGCTGACCGCGCTCGGATGCCTGGATGCATTCCTGCTTGCCGAGCGCCGACGCGTCGCGCGCGCCGAACAACATCGTGGAGCCCAAGAGCGCGAGCGTGGCCGCGCGGCGGAGGTTCATAGACATTCGGGCTTCCATTTCTTACGGCCGGCGGCGTCGAGCGTGTACGGGACGGCGCAGTGACCGGGCGCGACCGCGGGCTTGGTGACGGGCTTCACGACCGGCCGCGGTCCCGGTTTGGCGGCGGCTGGCTTCGCGGCGGCGCTCGCTGCGGGCGCAGCCGACGGTGCTGCCGGAGCCGTCGTCGCCGACGGAGTCGGCTCACTCTCTTCGGGCGCGATCGCGGACGGCGTCGGCTGCGGCGCGTGCTCTCGAGCCGGCAAGGGCGACGCGCTCGGAGGTACCGCCAGTGAGCGCTTGTCGTCGGACGGATGGCGCGCCGTGAGCATGACGACGACGAAGGTGAAGAGGGCGGCGGCGGCGCCGATCCCCCACAGCCAGATCGCCGGTCGTTGCCGTGTTTGCGGGACTAGATCGGGGAGCGGCGCCGAGTGCGAGAGGCTCGTCGACTCGGCCGGCGGGGGGCGCGACGCGCTCTCGGGCGGGCCCTCGATGACGGGCACGTCGGCGCTCGGTGGCGGCATGTCCACGCTCGCGACGCGGAGCGGAGCTTGGCCGGAAATGCCGGAGCTCGTCTCGTCGTCGTCGGTGGGGCGCATGATGGACGCCACGTCGCTGAGCGCGATGTCGGGTCCGCTCCCTTCGACCTCGGCCACGAAGCCGGCGCGCTTCTCCAGCGTGTCTTGCGCGAGGCGCTCGACCCACACGCTGATCTCGTTGGTGGAGGCGATCGGCATGTGGCGCTCGATCTCGAGCGCCATGTCACGCGCCGTCTCGAAGCGCTTGGCGGGATCTCGCTCGAGGCCGCGCAAGACCGCCGCGTCGATCCCCGGTGGCACGTCGGGCGCGAGCGTGCTCGGCGGGGGGACGGGCGCGTTCAGCAGGTTGAAGAGCGTGGTCGCGTCGTTTTCGCCACGGAACAAGCGGCGTCCGGTGAGCGCCTCCCAAAGCACGATCGACATCGCGAAGATGTCGGTCTTGCGCGTGACCGTGCCGGTGACTTGCTCGGGCGAGAAGTAGCCGATCTTTCCCTTGAGCTGACCGTCGCGTGTGGTCTGCACGCGTCCCGCGGCCTTGGCCACACCGAAGTCGACGATGCGCGCGACGCCGTCCGAGCCGACGAGGATGTTCTGCGGCGAGATGTCGCGGTGCACGATCCCGAGCGGCGCGCCGCGCGTGTCGCGCGCCTCGTGGGCCGCGTGGAGCCCAGCGAGCGCGCCGGCGACGATCGAGAGAACGACGCGCGGCGGGAGTCTTTCCTTCTTGGCGGACGCCGCCCGGACGAGCCGCGCCAGCGACTCGCCGTGCACGTAGTCCATCACCAAGAAGAGCTCCCCCGAGCTCGCGACGACGTCGAGCGTGGGGACCACGTTGGGGTGACGAACGCGCGCAGCGAGGCGCGCTTCGTCGAGGAACATGGAGACGAATTCGGGGTCGCGCGCGTACTGCGGATAGAGGCGCTTGATGGCGACCGTGCGCGAGAAGCCGACGGGACCTTGCAGCCGCCCGAGATGGACCACGGCCATCCCTCCCGCGGCGATCTCGCGGAAGAGCGCGTAGCGACCCATCACTTTGATGGGAGCACTGCCGCTCACGACGACTTCGGACTCCTCCTGGGCGGCCCGCCCACCGCAAAGGCGGCGGCGATCCACGTCCCTATAGACGTAACAGATTCGCTCGCGTGGATGGACTTCGCCGCGGGATGTCACCCCGTGCCGCACGCTCACCCGCCTCACCCGCAGCTGTCCCACTCGACGCGATCCGTCGCTCTTTCAAGCTCCCGCTTTGAGTAAGATGCAGACGCACCCGAGCCCATGCCGCGCCCGAAGAAGTTCTACGACGACACCGGCCTCTGTCGGGTCACCCTCAAGAAGGGGTCGCCGAGGCAGCCCGGCGGTGAGCGCGCGCACGCGCACTACGTGCAAGCGGACGGGCGCCGGGTCGATGCGAATGGCTTTCCGGTCGCCCGAACGTCGCTCGGCGCATTCCCCCCGATCGAGTGGGACTTCGACGACGAGCCCGACGACGATCTCGGCGAGGGCGCCGCCGAGGAGCACGAGGTCGACGGGGCGGCGGACGCGTCGGAGGGCGATCTCGATTTCGCCGAGGTCGCAGCGCTCGCGACCAAATCGCCCACGCTGCATGGGGGCATGCAGATGCTCGACGCGAGCGGGTATGCGCTCCTCGAGGGACCTCGCTCCGAGGCGAACCAAGTGATCGTTTCGGCTTGTCGCATCCTCGTCGACGCGGCGCTCGTCGCCAGCTCGACCACCACCGGCGTCGTCGCGCGCGAGATCGGCCGCGCGCTCAAGGTGTTCCCGAAGGTGGGCGCGCGCGGACGCGAGCGCGCGGACTTCGCGCGCGAAAACGCCGCCGTGTCGGTGCGCGAAGAAGGCGAAGCGCTCCTCTTCGCGGCGACCGCGCGCGGCGAGATCATCGATGCCGGTGGCCCCGACGTCGGCGTCCCCGGCGCCAGCGGCGAGGCGCTTGCGCTCGCCGAAGACGCGCGCCTCGGGCGCGTGCCGCCGGGCAGCGTCGTCGAGCGACTCGGCGCCGGCGCGCTTCTCCCCGACCACGAAGACGCGGCGGCGCGCTACGCGCTCTTGTGGGGCGCGGTCTACGACGCCGTCGCTGGTGCGACGTTGCCGTCGACACCGGATGCGGGCGCGTTCGCGGCGGCCCAACGCGTCATCGACGTCGTGCATCGGCTGTCGACGGCGAGCGTGTTCGATCGCGCCGCGATCGAGGGGATCCTCGGCGCGCCTCTGTACCCGGCGGCCGCGGCGAACCCTGAGCACGTGGTCTCCACGGCGGCGTTCGACGAGGGCGTGTTCTCGGCGGCCGAGCTCACCGAGCCATCTCCGTACTCTCGCCTCGTCGATCGGAGGCTCGTCCTCACGCCCTCGGGCAACTTGCCCATCGGCACACTCTCGGGGTGGTACGGTCCGGGCAGCCCCGTCCATTTGGATGGACGCGCCGAGCAGCCTCTCGCGACGATCGCGTACACCGTCGAAGGGCAAGAGATCGGCTTCACCTTCGCGGTGCTCGAAGGCGACGTGCGGTTCGTCACCATCCGCCGCCGCCGCTGACCCATCGCCCGCGCGAAATGCTCGCTCCGCGAAGCACGGGCGCTGTAGCCTCTCCCCATGGCCGAGGAATGGGTCGTCATCCAGCTCGACGAAAAGATCGCCCGCATGCACGGACTGCCGCCGAAGGTGCCGGCGCCGAAGGGTGAGTTCGAAGGCATCGCCGACGCTGGGTTCGAGATCCCCAAGCTCAAGAAGTGGATCTCGGCCTTCCTCACCGCCGCACCCTCCGCGTGGCGGTCGCAGAACGCCGATCTCGCGAAGTCCTACGACCGGTTCATCGCCAAGGCCGATTTTTGGCAGCGCGGCATCACCGCGCTCCAAAAGCGCGACGTTCCCGGCGCCATCTCCGCCTTCAAGATGGTCTCCAACGTCGACCCGGACGATCACGCCGCCAAGATGAACCTGGCGATGGCGCTCGCGCAGAGCGGGGACGCGGCGCAAGCGAAGAAGCACTTCGCCGCCATCCGCGCCACCTACGCGGGCGATCACGACTACCACATGGCCGCGGGGCAGACCGAGCTCGTCCTCGGCGACAAGGACACCGCCGCCGACGAGTTCGCGCTCGCGCTCGAGGCCAAAGGTGACAGCAGCGCCGCGCTCAAGGCGCTCGCCGGTCTCGGTATCCTCGTCGCGATCTACGAGAACCCGCGCGACGCGGCCTCGCTCGTCTACTTGCGCGCCGACTCGGTGAAGAGCTCACTCGAGGAGATCTGGGGCGAGGCGCCGCGCGATCTCGACTACTACCTCGGGCAGCTCGAGTATCACGCCACCGAAGGTCGCCACGAGGTGGCGCTGGCGGCGGCCGAGCGCGCCATCGGGCTCGCGGGCGACGCCGGCTCCGAACGCGCCGAGTGCGCGCGCGCCGCGGCGCTGCGTTCGCTGGGACGGCTCGACGAGGCGCAAGCCGCTCTCGATCGCGCGCTCGCCACGCACTCCGATTGGAACAGCGCGCTCGTCGAGCGCGCGCGCGTTCACATGACCGCCGGGCGCGTAGCCGAGGGCGATCGGGATCTCGACGCTGCGCTCGCCCGCGACCCGGGCAGCCTCGAAGCCCTCGCGCTCCGCTTCCCGCTCGAGCGCACCCTGAGCGACGCCAGCGCGGGGCGGCTCACGGCTGCGCGGGCCTGGGCCGACGCACACCCCGAGGCCGCGGGCGCGTTCATGTGGCTGGGGCTCCTCCAGAGCAAAGCCGGTGGCGTAGACGACGCGCTCGACACGCTGAAGAAGGCCGCGGCGATCGCGCCTGCCGACGACGACATTCGCGCGACGTACTGGATCGAGCTCGGGCGGAACGGACGGTGGGCCGACGTCGTGGCCGACGCTCAGACCCTCGACATGAAGGGCCGGAGCTGGAAAGTGCGCTGGAACGAAGCCGAGGCGTACTCCCAGGTCGGCAAGAAGGTGGAAGCGCGCGCGTGCTACACCGCGCTCAACGCCGACGAGAGCGTTCCCATCGAGATCCGCAAGCGCGCCAAGCGGGCCGCGAGCGAATGAGTCGTTGAATCAGTAGCCGGCCTGGGCCAGGCGCTCGAGCCACGTTTGGTGGAAGCGCTCGATCGGCTCGTTCTTGATGCCGAACGTCCACTCGAGCGCGCGCTTGCCGCTCGAGGTGTTGCTCTCGGTCGTCGTCCAGTCGAAGTGATCCGCGGGGATCGTGCCCATGTAGATGCCGAACCGCGCGCGATCGACGCCGACGACGCCGTCGTTCTTCTTCTCGCCGGCGTCGAGCATGACCGAGTAGGGCAGAAGGAGCGCCGGGTCGAGCACGTTGCCGCAGCCGCCGGTCGCGCACGCCATCGCTGCCCACGAGAAGATCGTCGGACGGTCCGTCGGGCCCGGAAGCACGTAACGCCCGCCCTCTCCCTTCTTCGGCAAGTCTGCGCCGCTCGGGACGGAGCATCGCTCGACCCCGGTCGCGCATGCCCACGAGTAGTCACGGCTCGCGTTGGGGATGGGGAGGGCGTCGTGACGCGCGTCACCCTGCTCGGTCGAGAGGGAGCCGAGCGTCTTCTTCAAGCCGTCGTATCCGCCGTCGTCGAGACCGAAGAAGCGCTCAGCCACCAGCTTGAAGCTCGGTCCGAACGTTCCGTCGTCGAGCTGCCTGAGACCCCACGATGCGAAGCTCGACCCGGCGTGCGGCGTCGAGAGCGTGGTCAAGGACGCGATGCGATCGCGCCACATGGTGGGGGTTCCGTCTCGATCCGAGGGCGCGCAGCACGAGACCTTCTCGGTCTTGCCGGATGCGTCGACGACGTCGACACACGCGAGGGCCTTGCACTCCTCGTTGTATTGCGGGCTCGAGACGAGGACGCGGGCGTCGAGCCCACCCATCGAGTGCGCGACCACGTTGATGCGCATGCGCTCGCCGTTGGGGAGCGGAGAGCCTTCTTCCATTGAACGGATGAAAGCGCCGAGCTTCTGCCGTAGCCGATCGGCGCGGATCTCCACCGGCTCGAAGCCCGGCACGCTCGCAGCGGTCGCGTGATCCCGGAAGCCCTGCACCTGTCCGAGGAAGCCGAGGACCGACTTCCACGTGTCGCTGTTCGAGTTGAAGCCGTGCGCGAAGTACACCGGGTACTTGGTCATGTGCACGCGATCGACGGGCGTCGGCATGCAGTTCTCGCTGCACGTGACCTCGAGCGAGTAAGTCGACGGCTCGCTCGGATCGATGAAGAGCGGCTTGTACGACTCGGCGACGGCGTCGATGACCTGAGAGGGCAGGGGACGGACGCACTTGTCGGCGATGCACGACTCGCCGGTGTTGCACGGGACGGCCGGCGGCTTCGCGCACGCGCGCGCCTTGTCGTTCGCGATGACGGGCACGCGGCAGGCGTCGCCGACGCAGCCTTTGTCGTCGACGAGCGCGATCGACGCGCCTCGGTACGCGTCGGGGACGCTCGCGTTCGCGGCGATCTTCTCGGGCAGGACCTGGACGAGGATCGGCTCGGGTGACTTTCCGACCTTCGCCGCTTGCTGCACGAGGCGACGCGTCAGGACTTCTTTGGCGTTCGGCCGCGGCTCGAGGAGAAGGACGTTGTCGGGGGTGATCGTTCCGACGCGGGCCGACGACTCGTCGGATGCGCCGCCCACGTAGAGCTCGTGGCTCGAGAAGCTTTTGATCTTGGCCACCACGTCGCGGTTGCTCGGCCCACCGTGGAGCGAGAGCGTCGCGCCGGCCGCGACCTTTCCGGGATCCGGGCCGATGACTTGGTAGCTCGCGCCAGCATCGCTCGTAGCCGTCCAGCCGGAGTCGCCGAGCGTGAGCTTGAGATCGACCGGCGCGTCCGAGCCCGGCATCGTCACCGTGACCACGTTGCCCGGATAGCGCGCGGGGAACACGCTCTTGTCGTGCGGGCCAACCACCACGACGTAGCGTCCGGGCTCGAGGGTGTCGGCTTTGATCTCGGCCTGTCCGTGCGAGTCGGTGAGGAGCGTCTTGGCCTTGGGGAACGCACCGTCACTGAGCGCCGGGCCATAGAGGCGCACCTCGGCGATCTGCGACATCTTGCGGTCTTCGACTTGGAGTCGAAAGCCGAGCCGACCGCCCGGATAAACGGTGAGCGGATAGACGTGCCACTTCTTCGCGCGATGGCTGAACGGCTGGCGCTCGAACCGGGCGAGGTCGCCGGACTCCTGACCGAAGACGATGCGTTGCCGCACGACGTAGTCGGGATCGGCGCCGAACCCCGACTGACGAGCCAGGAGATCGCTCTCCGGCTCCTCGGACGGGTCCGGATCGGAGTCCGCGGGCGCCGAGCACGCCGTCGTTGCGGCGAGAGCGAGGAGGAGCGCGCTCGCGAGGTGGCCCGGCCGGATCATTCCGAGGACGGCTCGCTGCAAGACCCTTGCCGCCCGAACTGGACGGAATCGGCACGGTTTTCGATGCGGGGTGCGGATCGCGAGCGATCCAATTCGCGTGCGCCATGGACAGGGCGCGCTCCGTGAGCGCCGTTACCGCGAACGGATGGGACGGCGCACCCTGCTTGGGGTAATCAGGAGAGTCTCGGATGGCTCTCGCCGACCTCCACAAGCTGCGCGCGGTCCTCGTGACCGGCAAGGGCGGCGTCGGTAAGACGACCGTCGCCGCAGCCCTCGCGCGAAAGTCTGCGCGGAGCGGCGTTCGCACCCTCGCCGTAGAGGTCGTCGAGGACGAAGATCGCGACGCGCCGCTCGCCGCCGCGCTCGGAAGAGCGACGCTCTCCGCGGAGCCCGTGGAGATCGAGAAGAACTTGCACGTGACGGTGCTCGCTCCGTCGATCGGTCACAAGGCGTTCCTTCGCGACATGCTTCCGATGCGCGTGCTCGCCGACGCTGCGATGAAGTCGCAAGGCGTGCGTCGGTTCCTGAACGCGGCCCCCACGTTCCCCGAGCTCGGTGTTCTCTATCGCTTGCTCGATCTGACGCGCATGACGCGCTCGGACGGGCGGCCGACGTACGAGCACGTCGTCGTCGACTTGCCGGCGAGCGGGCACGCGCTCGCGCTCGTGCAGGTGCCGTCGGCGGTCTTGCGCGTCGTCCCCGGGGGCGCGATCGGCCACGCGGTGCGCGCGGGGATCGATCTGCTTTGCGATCCGACGAAGGCCGCCGCGCTCGTCGTGACGTTGCCCGAGCCGCTCCCGGTGAGCGAGTCGATCGAGCTCGTGGCCGGGCTCGAGGCGAGCCGCGTCGACGTCCGTGGCATCGTGCTCAATCGCGTGCCGGAAGATCCGTTCGAGGACGACGAGCTCGCCGCGGCGATGACCCTGATCGACGGTCGCGCGCTCCTTGGGGGTCGCAGCGTTCAGCGGGTCGCGCGCGCGCGCAAAGCGAGGACCCGCCTCTCCGGGACGAAGCCCATCATCTTCGAGTCGCGGGAGCACGAGGGGGACGTCATCGCGGCGCTCTTGCGCGAGATCGAGCGCGAGAGCGGGAGGCGGCCATGATTCCGCGCGCCGAAGAGGGAACGACCTTCCTCGAGCCGATCGTGCGCGAGAAGCAGGTCATCGTGTGCTGCGGGGCTGGCGGCGTCGGCAAGACCACGACTTCGGCGGCGCTCGGCATCGCCGGCGCGATGCTCGGACGGCGCACCCTCGTCTTGACGATCGATCCGGCGCGACGTTTGGCCGAGGCCATGGGCATCCCGGCGGGGAGCCGGGAGCCGGTGACGATCGACCCGGCGCGCTTCGGCGGCGCGACCCGGGCGCCGGTCGACGCGTGGATGCTGAGCCCGTCGGTGGTCTTCGAGAACCTGGTGCGACGCCTCGCGCCCGACGAGGAGCGCGCCAAGGTGATCCTCTCGAGCCGCCTCTACGGCCACCTTACCGAGGTTGTCGCCGGCATGCAGGAGTACACGGCGGCCGAGGCGCTCTACACGCTCTCGTCGTCGGGCAAATACGATCTCATCGTGCTCGACACGCCGCCTTCGCGGAACGCGCTCGCGTTCTTGGAGGCGCCGCGCAAGCTCTCCATGTTCTTGGACGAGCGCGTGCTCGCGCTGTTTCTCCCCGGCGCCGAGAAACGCGGCTTCATGTACGGGGGCGCGGCCACGGTCGTGCGCAACGTGTTCGTGAAGGTGCTGGGCGAGACGTTCTGGGGCGAGCTCCAGGAGTTCCTCCTCCGGTTCTCGGGCATGTTCGATCCGATGCGCTCTCACGCGGGGAGCGTCCGGGATCTCTTGCGCTCCAACGCCACCTCGTTCGTGCTCGTGACGAGCCCCGAGCCGGCGGCGCTCCGTGAGGCTGCGTACTTCGAGTCGCGCATTCGCGATCTCGAGCTTCCGATGGGCGGTGCGGTGCTCAATCGAAGCTGGGCCTACACGCGCGGGCTCGAGCATCCGAATCGCGCGCACGCCGGCATGCACGCCGCGGAGCCCGCGCTCGGCAGTGACGCGAACCTCGCGGCGGGGCACGAGCACGCCGCGTCGATCCCTCCGGCTTCGGTCGAGGCGCGCGCGCTCGAGAAGATGAAGCCGCTCGCGGTCGCCGAGCTCGCGCGCGCCGATCGCGATCGCAAGCTCTTGGCGACGCTTCGCGAGCGACAGCAAGGCAAACCGGCGATCGCGACGCCGCATCTCGTCGGCAACTTGGACGAGCTCGCCGGCGTCCTCTCGCTCGCGCGCCACCTGATCTACGGCGGCGACGGGCGCGGCCCGCAGTAATCGCGAGCCGTCAGCGTCCCCAATCGTCGCGCGTGAACGGAAGCTGCGGCATGTCCACGCCGCCGAAGGGCAGGCCCGCGCGCGCCGCGTCGCCTTGGTTCTGGATCCCGTTGATGAAGGCGTCGGCGGTGCGTCGCACGCCGAGCTGGAAGGCGCCGTTCGCGCCGTCGGGGACCGCGAGCATGCGCGACGCGCCGACGCGGAATTGCTCCATGCCCTGCTGCATGACGCTCATGCGCATCTCGCGCGGCACCTCTTGCATCGCGGTGTAGCCGTGGCCGAGGACACGCGTCGTCTCGCCGGTCTCGGGGTTGAACTGATAGATGCCTTGCTCGCCAAACCCGAACTCGCCTCGCGTGCGCGAGTTGCGCGCGCGCTCGAACACTTGCCGCGCGTCACTCGGCTCCTCGACCTGCGTGCCGTTGGGGCCGGGCACCGTGCGGCGTCCTTCCGGAGCGTCCGCGGGCGCGCGCTCGGGCTCGTCGGTTTGCGCAGAGGCGCGCTCGGGCTCGTCGGTTGGCGCGGCAGCGCGCTCGGGCTCGTCGCCCTGACCCTGGCGACCTTCTTCCTCGCCGGGCGCGCCTTGGCGCGCGCGTTGGTCGACCGTGTCGGCTTCGGTGTCGGCCGGATGATCGGGCGAGGTCTGCATGCCGGTGCGTTCGGCGGTCTCGGCGACGTCCGAGGCCGCTACCGGACGGGCTGGGCGGCAGGTCGTGCAGCCCTCTTCGGTGTCGGGCGCCGCGCCGCGCGCGGCGGGCCCAGTGCCCGGCGCCCGCGGCGCCTCAGGGACTGCTTCTCCGTTGGCTTGCCGGACCGAGGTGAAGCGAGACGCGTACTCTCGAGCGAACTCGTCGGGCGAGGTCGTCACCATCGCGCGGAGGTCCAGCGGCTCCGTGGCCGCTCCCGCGACGATGCCATTTCGCTCCATCAGGTAGCGCGCCGTCATGTCCGCCACCGACGCCGAACCGCGCTCCATCGGCATGGCCTGTGCGAGCCAGTAATGCAGCGCACCGACCCGCGGCATGACCTCCGCCAAGGGCACCTGGCCCGTGGCGAGGGCGCGGTAGCTCGGCTCGAGGGCCGTCAGGATGCGGCGCGCCACCTCCGGGGACGTGTGCGCGATCCCCGGCGCCTCCGGGTTCATTCGGTACATGGCGATCTCGTGAGGAGAGAATTCGTCTCCCATGCGCGAGATCCAGCGGCTGACCGGCATCGGCTCACCGTCGAGCGTCGGGGTGACCGTGTACGAGGCGGCGCCGAGCCCGCTGAGTCGAGCCGAGATCTCTTCGCCGGCCGCGCCGTAACGACCACCCGGGCTCATTGGTGTCCACGCCTCGCCCTGCCGCATGGTGCCGAACTGAAGGGACTGGCCGAGCGGCACGTCTGGCTCGAGCGTCATCGCGATCGCGCGACGCGATGCTCCCAGCGAATCCAACCGTTGTCGCAGCGTCCCCGCGTCGGGATCGGCGAGCTCGGCTTGAATGGCGCGCTCCGCTGCGGTGCCATACCCGGGAACCTGCCGCATGCCCTGGACCGTGTGGCGAGCTTCGAGCTGCTCCGGCGTCATCCCGCCGCGGAGCGCGCTCCCTTCGCCGGGCTCCCCGTCGCCCGTCGCCCGCGCGCCGGGGCGCATCATGCCCGTAGCGCCCGGAATGCGATCGTCGTCGGTGCCGCCGCCCGCGCCGTCGTCGTCGCCGCCACCATCCATGACGCCGTCCGCGGCGCAGGGGAGCGCGTCCTCACCGCTCGCTCCGTCGAGCCCATCGGCGCCGATCATTTCGCCGGCGGCGACGGTGCCGAGCATCGCCGGGTCGCCGCCGAACGCGCCGATGGTCACGCCGGCCTCGGCGGTCAGCGCCTGCATTCCGCTGCCGATCGCGGAGCCCACTGCGCCGGTCGCGGCGTTCATCGCGCCGCCCATTGCGCCTTGGAGCGCGCCCGCCGCGCCGCCGGTCATCGCGCCTTGGAGCGCGCCCGTGAGCACGGGTGAGAGGCCAGCCGGGAGGCCGGGGACGAGGCCGCCGATGAGGGCCGCGACCTGATTGGATGCAATCTGCATGAGTCCGCCGCGGAGGAGCGACGCGAGCGCGGCGCCCACGCCGCCGCGGCCACCGCTCCCCGCCGTCGTCGTGCCGCCGCCGATGATCGTTCGTGCAGCGCCCGAGGTGACGACGCCCGAGCAGCTCGCGCGATCACCGACGCGGACGAGGGGGCGACCGTTCACGAACACCGTCGCGCTGCCTTCGACGAGGCGCGCGTTCGCGCCGTGGCTGTGACGATCGTCGCCGCCGCGCGCGACCGGCTGCCCTTCGATGATGACGTTGGGTGAGCCCGACGCGACGTGCGCGCAGCCACCAGAGAGCGACGGGTTGCCCGAGACGAGTCGGAGCACCGCGCCGAGACCGCTCGAGATCACGCCGCCGAGCCCACCGAGCATGCTGCCCGCGAGCGCGCCCGCAATCGGCATCGCGAGGCCCATGACCCCCCCGCCGCCGGCGCCACCGCTTCGCGCGCCGTGCGAGCCGACCGGGTCGCCGACACGAGCGGCGGGGCGAGCGCTCCCGCCACCGCTCGCCGCGGCGCCCGCGCGCTGGGTCAGCGCGGGCACGACCGACGTCACGAGCCCAGCGGCCTCCGCGACCCCCGGCGTCTCGAAGATGCCGCTCTCGCGAACGGCGGCGGTCACCGCGGTGCGGGCGACCATGGAGGCGATCGGGAGGGCGGCGTCGGTGCGGGCCATGATGGCCTCCACTGCACCTCTCAGACCGTTTGTGGACGGGCTAAGTACTCGTTATCAAAGCTATGATCGGCGCGATCGTCCCAGCAAAACGCCGCCCATCCTGGTGCCCGCTTGCAGCGGTGCCGTGCGCGCTCGCGGGTGATCGGCGCGCGCATGGCTCATCGCGGTACCGGGAACGCACCGGCGCGCGCGAACCGCCTCGTCCGGACGCCGCGGCCCGGTTCGTGGACAGCCGAACCGGTTCCTAGTAAACGCGTCCGCCCATGGGCTTGCGCCAACTTATCGACATCGTGCGGCACCTCGACCGCTACTTGGACATGGTCACCCAGCAATATGGAACGGGGACCTACGCCATTTTGGGCGCGATCATCTTCATCGAGACCGGCTTCGTCGTGATGCCGTTCTTGCCGGGTGACTCGCTCCTCTTCGCGGCGGGCGCGATCTCGATGCGCGACGCGAGCGGGCTCAACCCCGTCGTGCTCGGCCTCATCCTCACCGTCTGCGCGATCGCCGGCGACACCGTGAACTACCACGTCGGCAAGGCCATCGGCCCGCGCGTGATGAAGAGCGAGACCTCGAAGTGGCTCAACAAGAAGCACCTCGAGGCGACGCACAAGTTCTTCGAGAAGTACGGCGGGAAGACCATCATCCTCGCGCGCTTCGTGCCGATCGTCCGCACGTTCGCGCCCTTCGTCGCCGGCGCCGGCGCGATGACCTACAGCCGCTTCATCCTCTACAACATCGTCGGTGGCGTGGCCTGGGTGGCCACCATGATGGGCGCGGGGATGATCTTCGGGCAGATGGACGTCGTGAAGAAGAACTTCGAGCTCGTCGTCATCGGCATCATCGTGCTGAGCGTGATGCCGATGGTGTTCGAGGCCTACAAGGCGCGCCAGGCCCGCACCGCGTCCTGAGCGCACGCTCACGTTGGCGGCTGCGCGAGCGCGGCCGCCGCGACGTCACATCATCAAGACCGTGCGCGTGAGGCCGGTCGTCGACTTGCCACCGCACATGCCCGAGCCGCTGAGGCAGGCGCACGTCGGCTTGGTGCCGCACGACGACGGAAGATCCTCGCAACGATAGTGCGTGAAGGACTGCACCGGGTGTCCTTGCTGCGGCGGCGCGCCCGGCCCCTTGGTCACCATGCAGTACTCCTTCTTGCGATCGCACTGGAGCTCGTCGCCGCATTTGAAGGTCTTGGCTGCCTTGAGCTCCTCGGCGGCCTCTTCGTCGCCGACGCCGACGACGGGGTCTTCGCCGCCGCTGCTACAGGCGACGAGCAAGGGGAACGCCGCGAGGGCGATGAGCGCGAGCCGAGAAGACGCGAGTGACATGACGAGGCCTCCTGACCGGGCCCCTCGCAACGCGCGTGCCTCGTCGTCGTCCGGCCATTAACGCCGAGGTTGGATCTTGGAGTGCACAGGCCCCGTCACCGACCCGGTGATGCTTCCGGTCCGGGCCGGAACGTGTGGCGCTGGGGGGGGAGGACGGCTATGAACGGGCTCCTCGCATGAACCCGAAGGTCGCGTTGCCCCAGCCGTTCTCCGACTTCGAGCGCTTGCTCTCCGAACGCATCGTCCTCCTCGACGGTGCGATGGGGAGCATGATCCAAAGGTACAAGCTCACCGAGGCGGACTACCGCGGCAAGCGCTTCGCGAGTCACGGAAAAGACCTCAAAGGCAACGCCGACGTTCTCGTCCTCACGCGCCCAGACGTGATCTCCGAGATCCACCAGCAGTACTTGGACGCTGGCGCCGACATCATCGAGACCAACACCTTCTCGTCGACGCGCGTCGCCCAGGCCGACTACGCGTTCGAGCCGATCTGCTACGAGCTCAACGTCGAAGCGGCGCGCCTCGCCAAGAAGGTCGCCGAGGCGGCGTCCACCGCGGCGCGACCGCGCTTCGTCGCCGGCTCGATCGGTCCGATGAATCGATCGCTCTCGCTCTCGCCCGACATCGCGAACCCTGCGGCGCGATCCGTCACCTACGACGAAGTCCGCGACGCGTATGCCGAGCAGGTGCGCGGGCTCCTCGATGGCGGCGCCGACGTGCTGCTCCTCGAGACGATCTTCGACACGCTCAACGCCAAGGCCGCCATCTTCGCCATCGAAGAGGAGTTCGAGCGCCGCGGAAAGCGCGTCCCCTTGATGATCTCGGTGACCATCACCGACAAGAGCGGCCGCACCCTCTCCGGCCAGACGCTCGACGCGTTCGCCACCTCGATCGCGCACGCCAAGCCGACGGTGGTGGGCATCAACTGCGCGCTCGGCGCCAAGGAGATGCGTCCGCTCATCGCCGAGCTCTCGGAGATCGTGCCTTGCTTCGTGTCGGCGTACCCCAACGCCGGTCTCCCCAACGCCTTCGGCGAGTACGACGAGACGCCGCCCGAGACCGGCGCGCTCCTCCGCGACTTCGCCGAGAGCGGGTTCGTGAACATCCTCGGCGGCTGCTGCGGCACGACGCCCGATCACATCCGCGCCATCGCCGACGCGGTGCACGGCGTCGCGCCGCGCCGCGCGCCCGACAAGAAGGCCATCCCCGCGCTCTCGCGCTACTCCGGGCTCGAGTCGCTCGTCCTCCGCCCCGACGCGAACTTCACGATGATCGGCGAGCGCACCAACGTGACCGGCTCGGCGCGCTTCGCGGATCTCATTCGCAAGGACGACTACCAGACCGCGGTCGAGGTCGCGCTCGATCAAGTGCGCGGCGGCGCCAACGTGCTCGACGTCAACATGGACGAGGGCATGCTCGACGGCGAGAAGGCGATGACGACCTTCTTGAACACCATCGCCGTCGAGCCGGAGATCGCGCGCATCCCGGTGATGGTCGACAGCTCCAAGTGGAGCGTCATCGAGGCCGGCCTGAAGTGCATCCAGGGCAAAGGGATCTGCAACTCGCTCTCGCTCAAGGAAGGTGAAGAAGAGTTCCTCGCCAAGGCCAAGCTCGTGCAGCGCTACGGCGCGGCCGTGGTCGTCATGGCGTTCGACGAGAAGGGCCAAGCCGACAACACGCCGCGGCGCCTCGAGATCGCCAAGCGCGCGTACAAGCTCCTCGTCGAAGAGGCCGGCTTCGAGCCCACCGACATCATCTTCGACCCCAACGTGCTCGCGATCGCCACCGGCATCGAAGAGCACAACGAGTACGCCAAGAGCTTCATCGAGTCGGTGCGCCTCATCAAGGACACCTGCCCGGGCGTGAAGACGAGCGGCGGCATCTCGAACCTCTCGTTCAGCTTCCGCGGCAACAACCTCGTGCGCGAGGCGATGCACACCGCCTTCTTGTTCCACGCCATCAAGGCCGGGCTCGACATGGGCATCGTCAACGCCGGCCAGCTCGGCGTTTACGACGACCTCCCCAAGGAGCTGCTCGAGTACGTCGAGGACGTACTCTTCGCGCGGCGGCCCGATGCCACCGAGCGCCTGGTCGAGCTTGCCGAGCGCGTGAAGGGCAAGGGGAAGAAGAAGGAGATCGATCTCTCGTGGCGCAACGACCCGGTGGAGAAGCGGCTCGCGCACGCGCTCGTGCAGGGCGTCGCCGATTTCATCGAGGTCGACGTCGAAGAGGCGCGCAAGAAGCTCGGTCGCCCGCTCGAGGTCATCGAAGGCCCGCTCATGGACGGCATGAAGGTGGTCGGCGACCTCTTCGGCCAGGGCAAGATGTTCCTCCCGCAGGTGGTGAAGAGCGCGCGCGCGATGAAGCGTGCCGTCTCTTATCTCCTCCCATTCATGGAGGCCGAGAAGAGCGCCGCGGGGGAGGACGCTCCGTCGCGCGCGAAGGTGCTCCTCGCCACCGTGAAGGGCGACGTGCACGACATCGGCAAGAACATCGTCGGCGTCGTCCTCGGCTGCAACAACTACGACGTGGTCGATCTCGGCGTCATGGTCTCGTGCGAGACGATCTTGGCCGAGGCCAAGAAGCAGAAGGCCGACATCGTCGGCCTCTCGGGGCTCATCACGCCCTCGCTCGACGAGATGGTGTTCGTCGCCAAGCAGATGCAGCACGAAGGGTTCACCGTGCCGCTCCTCATCGGCGGCGCCACCACGAGCCGGCAGCACACGGCGGTGAAGGTCGCGCCGCACTATCACAGCCCGGTCGTCCACGTGCTCGACGCGTCCAAGGCCGTGGCCGTGGTCGCGAGCCTGCTCGACCCGAAGCAGCACGAAGGCTTCGTGAGCGAGACGCGCAAGGAGCAGGAGAAGCTCCGCCAGCTCTTCGCCGAGAAGCACAAGAAGCCGCTCGTCCCGATCGCGGTGGCGAACGAGAAGCGCGCCGCGCTCACGTTCGACGCGACGACGCTCGCCAAGCCTTCGTTCACCGGTCGTCGCGAGATCGCGGTCCCGCTCGAGGAGCTCGTCCCGTACATCGACTGGACGTTCTTCTTCACCGCGTGGGAGCTCGCCGGAAAGTACCCGGACATCCTCTCGCACCCCGAGAAGGGCGCCGCGGCGCGCGATCTCTGGGAGAACGGCCAGCGCGTCCTCAAGGACATCCTCGCCGGGAAGAAGCTCACCGCCAAAGGCGTCTACGGGTTCTGGCCCGCCAACGCCGAAGGCAACGACATCGTCCTTTACGAGGACGAGTCGCGCGCCAAGGTCGCGGCGCGCTTCCCCATGCTTCGCCAGCAAGCGGAGAAGCTCGGCGAGCGCTTCGCTTCGCTCTCCGATTTCGTGGCGCCGCGCGAGAGCGGCGTCTTGGACTACGTGGGCGCGTTCGCCGTGACCGCCGGCATCGGAGAGCTCGAGCTCGCCAAGGCGTACGAGAAGGCGGGCGACGACTACAGCGCGATCATCGCCAAGGCGCTCGCCGATCGTTTAGCCGAGGCGTTCGCCGAGTATCTCCACCAGAAGGCGCGGGCCGATTGGGGCTACGGCAAAGACGAGAAGCTCAGCGCGGACGATCTCGTCCACGAGCGCTACCGCGGGATTCGTCCGGCGTTCGGCTATCCCGCATGCCCCGATCACACCGACAAGCGCACCCTGTTCGTGCTGCTCGACGCGCCCAAGGTGGGCATCGACCTCACCGACTCGTGTGCGATGACGCCGCCCGCGAGCGTGAGCGGCATCTACCTCGCCCACCCGGAGGCGCGGTACTTCATGGTCGGGCGCGTCGGTAAGGATCAGGTCGAGGACTACGCGAAGCGGAAGGGCATGCCGCTCGCGGAAGTGGAGCGGTGGCTGGCGCCGAATTTGGGGTACGAGCCGGCTTCGTGACGCGACGACGCGTCTGATCGCGTAGACGAGCGGGGGAATCGAGCCCGAAAGGACGCGCCTTTTCGCTCGCGTCTCGCTTGCGGCGCAAGTGAATCGCGAGCCCCCAATCGTCGTCCCCCAGCGATCACTTTCGCCCTGGCCGATCTACTGATCAGGGTGATGGTCGTCCCCCAGCCGCACCTCGCGCTCGACGGAAGGGCTTCCGCGCCGCCGCCGGTTCCGCTCGACTCGGCCACCACCCGCGCGCTTCGCCGTGGGGTCGCGACCTCCACCCAGGTCATGGGTGCCGTGAGCGGTGTCTTCGCGATCGCCGTGTTCCTCTTCGAGCGCATGGGAGCCGGGCATCTTCGGGCCGGGTTCTACGTTCACGTGTTGACCGCCGCCTTCTTGTTCACCGTGAGCCGCATCGCACGCCGCCCCACGGTCGATGCGCGTGGCCTGCGCATGGTCGACGCGATCGCCACCATGGGCACCGGTCTCGGCATCGCCTTCTTCTTGGCAGGTTCGCCCAGCGGAGGTCGGCCGGCGCAAGGACCTGAGCTCGTGCTCCTCCTCTTCGGAGCGCACGCGCTGCTGTTCCGCGCGGCCGTCGTCCCCAGTGAAGCCGAGCGAACTTTTCGTCTCGGCGCCACCGCGCTCGTGCCGATCCTCGTCGTGATCTTCGTCCACCTCGCGGGCGCGCGCGGCGGGCCGCACATGAAGCCCGTCACCTTCACGTTGCTCTTCGCGTTCATGACGCTGGCGACGTCGACCCTCATCTCGCGCCGCTTCTTCGGCGAGCCGCGTGATCCGGCCGAGATGACCCACCTCGGGCCGTACCTCCTGGAACGGAAGATCGCCGAGGGCGGCATGGGAGAGGTGTATCGCGCGCGGCACGCGTTCCTGCGTCGGCCCGCAGCGGTGAAGGTCATTCGTCACGGACGCGTCGACATGGACACGCTCGAGCAGTTCGAGGCCGAGGTGCAGCTCACGAGCGCGCTCGAGCACCCCAACACCGTGCGCATCTACGACTACGGGCGGAGCGTGGACGGGGAGTTCTATTACGCCATGGAGTACGTCGACGGTCTCACGCTGACCGAGCTCGTGAGCCGCGACGGCCCGCAGCCGGCCGGGCGCGTGGCGAACATCCTCGCGCAAGTGTGCGCGGCGCTCGCGGAGGCGCACGCGCGCGGCATCGTGCATCGCGACATCAAACCCGACAACGTGCTCATCGCGCCCGGTAGCCCCGGCGGCGCCGGTCGCGCATCCGGAGATCGCGTGAAGGTGGTCGACTTCGGGCTCGCTCGACTCGCCGCCGCCGAGCGCGCGCACGGCGAGGAGCGCTGCCCCATGGGCACCCCGCAGTACATGGCGCCCGAAGCCGTGCTCGCCCCCGAGAGCGTCGACGCTCGCACCGATCTCTACGCGGTCGGCGCCCTCGGCTACTTCCTCCTGACCGGGACGCACGTCTTCGATGGCCCTACCGACGCCGTCTTGCGCGATCAGCTTCGCTGCGCGCCGCTCCCTCCGTCGGACCGGCTCGGCGCCCCCGTCCCCGCGGACCTCGAGGCCGTCGTCCTTGCGTGCCTTGCCAAAGATCCGCGCGCTCGGCCGGGGAGCGCCGCCGAGCTCCGCGGGCTCCTTCGCCGTCATCCGGCCGACCGGACGTGGCCCGCCGAGGCCGCGGCCCGCTTCTGGTCCGAGCCGCGCGTGCGCGCTGCGCGGGGCGTGTCATCGGCGGGAGACACGGCCCGCGAGCCCATGAAGACGCAGCGATTTCCACGCGTGCGTTGAGGCGGGGCGACGTCACGACGATTTTGCCGGGCTCATCCGACCGAATCGGGCTAATACGCCGCCGTGGTTAAATCTCGTCCCCCGCTCTCCAAGGCTCGCAGCCTCGGTTTCGAGGTGATCGGCACCGGCCACTACGTGCCCGGTCGTCCCATCACCAACGACGATCTGTCTCGCGTGATGGATACGTCGGACGAGTGGATCTTCCCGCGCTCCGGCATCCGGCAGCGTCACTTCGCGGGCGAGGGTGAGGGCGCCAGCGATCTGGCCGTGATGGCCGCCAAGCGGGCCATCGAAGCCGCGCGCATCTCGCCCAAAGAGATCGACTACGTGCTCTTCGCGACCATGACCCCGGACTACGTGTTCCCGGGGTCGGGCGCGCTCCTCGCCGCCAAGCTCGGCATCGAGGGCGTGCCGGCGCTGGACCTCCGCCAGCAGTGCGCGGCGATGCTGTTCGGTCTCCAGCTCGTCGACGGGCTCATCAAGTCCGGTGCCGCCCGCACCATCCTCTTCGTCGGTGCCGAGGCCCACGCCGGCTTCATGCCCTGGGAGGACTGGGACGCGCTCGACCCCGCGAGCGGAAAGACCGTGAGCGAGGAGGCGCGTGCGCGCGCGACCAAGCACCGCAACCTCGCCGTCCTCTTCGGCGACGGCGCGGGCGCGATCGTGTTCCGCGCCACGGACCGTGAGGCCGGTCTCGCGGGGCTGAAGCTTTACACCGACGGTCGCTACGCCGAGCTCCTCCACGTTCCCGGTGGCGGCTTCCGCACGCGTCCTTACTGGAAGGCCGACGGCTTCGCCGAGCAGTCGCACATCCCGCGGATGGACGGGCGGGAGCTCTTCAAGTTCGCCGTCACGCGCCTCCCGCGCGCGGCGCGGGCGCTCCTCGAGGAGACCGGCACCACCGTCGACGGCATCGATTGGTTCCTCGCCCATCAGGCCAACTCGCGGATCAACGATCACATTCGCGACGAGCTCGAGATCCCGCCGGCCAAGATGCCGTCGAACATCGAGCGCTTCGGCAACACCAGCGCGGGGACGCTCCCCATTCTCATCGACGAGCTCACGCGCATGGGGAGCCTCAAGCGTGGCGACCTCACGATGATGCTGGCCCTCGGCGCGGGTCTCCACTGGGGTTGCGCGCTCGTTCGTTGGTGACGGATCGCCACCTGCGCCGCGGACGTTGAACGCGCGCGTTCCGCGGTCAGTGGCGCATTCCGCCTGGATCGTCCCGTGATCACCTCCGCGCACGGCGCACGCCGCCCGTGCGCCAATGGAGGGAAATTCCTTGGCTGCTGACTGGACTCCTCACCTGGTCCGTCGACACCCCAGGGCGGATCGCTCTCCGCCCACAGAGGGGATGAAACATTTGCTGGTCACCTGAATGTCAATTCCCGGCGACAGGAAAGGCGACACCGCGAGCGGAACGTGAGCGTCGGCACGGCGTCTGCAGTGCTCCCGCCGCGATGCGTGGTGCATGGATCGGAATCGGAGTCGCTCTCGTGGCGACGGGTGCGTTCGCGGCGAGCAAGTCTCGTCACGTCGCGCCGGCTGCCGCGCTGAATGCGCGGTTGCCCGTGATTTCGGCTGCGCCGTCGACGGAAAGTTTGAGCACCAACGAATCGCCGAAGGTGCACGGCAGCCGCAAGCAGGAAGGCAACGACGTCCCCGTCTACGTCGACGGCAAGCAGCGCGCGACGCTCCGCTACGGCGAGCTGCCGCGTGAGCTCGCGCCATTCGCGCCCGCCGGGGCCGACGACCCCCGTGCGGCGCGCCTCTATCGACTCGCCGATTACCTCGCGGCCGTCGGCGTTCCCGTGGCGTCGGTGCGCGCGGTGCACGTGCGCGGCAACGGGTTCCGCGTCGCGAGCGTGACCGGCGACGAGCTTCGCGCCGAGCGCGAGCGCTTCACGTTCGACTTCATGCAGCGCGAGACCGGCATCGCCAAGACCCGCTGGGACACGACTGGCCTCGCCAACACGTTCCGCGTCGACGAGATGCGCGCGCTCTTCGTGTTCGTCGACAAGAGCGCGCCGGCGCTCGATGCGCGCCGCAGCTGCTACCTGGAGCCCGCCAAGGACGGCGAGGCGCCCACCTGCTCGGAGAAGATCCCGTACGCGGACGAGGAGCCGGCCAAGGGCACGCGCGTCTATCTCGACGGGCGGCTCGTCGGTCAGGTGAAGCGTCGTCGCCTCGGTGACGACGTCGTCGTCGGCAAGGACGAGAGCGGGCAGACCCGCTTCGGCCTCGCGGCCCTCCTCCGCTCGTTCGGGGTCGATCCGCGTCGCACCAAGCAGGTGGAGCTCGTGAGCGGCGACGACACCATCGCCCGCGGCGACGACCTCGCTCGCCACGAGCGCGAGCTCGAGTTCGCGCTCGGCGCGCACCGTCACGGTCGCGTGCAAATGAAAATCCCCGCGTCCTGGCAAGCCCCCCAGGCCGCTGATCCGCATCGCGCAACGGAAGTCACTGCGGTGCTTCTCTTCGAATCGAAAGCCCCCACTCACAAGCGAACGCTCACCCCCCTCCCGGACGCGCCCCCGTCCGAGGAATCCGCGCGAGTCGCCGTCTCGGACGACGGCTAGCGCGAACGAATGCGCGCCTCCGCCCCGAGGCGCAATCAACGACACGAGGCTCGACACGAGCCACGCGCGCTTCTCCCCCTGCGCGTCGCGGCCGCGGTCGAATTGGATGGAGGAATCATGTTTCAACAACGAACGGCGCTGGCGTACAGCGTCGTCGCGGCCATGGGGCTGACGGCGGCGACCACGATGGCAGAGGATGCGCGCCCGAGCGTCTTGCTCCGCACCGCGACGATGCTCGCCTACGAGGCGCCGAACGGACCGGCCAACAAGCCCGTGGGGCGGTTGACTGGCGCCGGCGTGATGGACGTGAAGCCCACGTTCCGCAAAATCCAAAACCCCGACGGCACGTTCAAGGTGCGCGTCGCGGCGCTGTCGACCGTGTCGACGCAGCAGGCCAACAACGACGGAAGCCGGATGCAGGGGGGGCTCACCGTCGCCGATCTGACGACGACCGGGTTGCAGACGGTCACCGCGATGAAGATGCTGCCGACGCTCGACGGCGAGCGCACGTTCATGCGCCCCGTGCCGGCGTTCGCTCAGCAGCAGAACTTCCTCGTGCTCATCGGCGCGTCGGAAGACAACGGCGACAACAACAACCCGCAGTCGGTCGCGTTCATCGCCGATCTCGACGGCACGCTCCTCCCGATCGCGAACTCCACGCGCGACACGCAGGACAAGCCGACCAACCTCATCTCGCTCGCCAACAAGCAAGACGGCCAGCAGTGGGGCCCGCACAGCATCTGCGCCCTCGGCGCCGACGGTGCCGGTGAGTCGTTCCTCGTCGGCATGCAGCGCAACAACCAAGAGGCGTACGTCGCCAGGGTGAAGGTCGAGCCGGCCGGGAACGGGCAGGTGAACGTCACCGTCCCGTACTTGAAGCGCATGGTCGACAACGCGCGGCACTGCCGCCCGCAGGTCACGTGCCCGGCGGCCGGGTCCACCGACGCCTTCGTCACCAGCGTCGAAGCCAACGATCAACCGGCGGACATCGGCATTCGCCTCGTGAAGTTCAACGCCACCACCGGTCAGAAGATCGCGAGCCAGCTCGTCGCGCACTCCGATCCGGACGGTGAGAACAGCCCGAACGGCAAGCGCACCTACGCCGTTCAGAACTCGGGCATGATCCCGCTCGCCAACGGGCTCGGCGCCATCTCGTATCAGATGAGCGCGAAGGCCGGGAAGAACGGCGGCAACGGCAACGACGGTCACACCGGTGGCGAGAACCTCTCGATGCTCGCGACCGTGCGGCTCGCCGATCTCTCGGTGGTCAAGACGGCCTCGCGCGTCGCGCCGTACCAGCGCCACGCGTTCAGCTTCGCGACCACGTTCGGTGAGGGCGACGGTCAGCCGGCGGTCGCCGTGATGGGCGGCTCGTCGACGGGCACCGGCAAGGGCCTCATCCAGATCGTGAGCGCCGATGGCACCGGCACGCCGGCGGTCAACGCCGCCAACGTGTTCGAGGTGTCGAAGTACTCGGACGTCGCGAACCTCCCCGCGCGCGGAAAGCGAAACCCCAACAACCAGGGCGCCGGCTTCTTGAACGGCATCGGCGGCATCGAGAACCCGGGTTACCAGAAGACCAACGGCTTCATGCCCGAGGTGAAGACGTTCTTCTTGAGCACTCTCCCCGGCTACAAGGAAGTGCCGGCGTCGAACCGCGAGAGCCTCTGGTTTTCGCTCATTCCCGCGACGTGGGACAAGGCGATCGTCGCGGTGCCGGGGCCCGTCACCGAGAACGTCCCGCCCGGTCCGTCGCCGCGCGTGAACGCCCCGCCCTCGACCGATCCGGCCACGCAGGGCGGCAAGGATCCCTTCGGTAATCCGGTCGGCGGCGATCCCTCGTTGTCGCAGCTCGACGAAGGTGGCTGCAGCACGTCTGGCTCGAGCGGTGGCGCGCCCGCTGCCCTCGCTCTCCTCGGCTTCGTCGCGATCGCCGTTGGCGCGCGTCGTCCGCGGAGGAACTCATGAGGGTGAACGCGAGCGTCGCCGTCGCGCTCGTCGTCCTCGCCGCGGCCGCCGCCGCGTGCTCGGACGGGAGTGAGCTCGACGGCGGGAACAGCGTCTACCCCACGTCCGCGGGCGCCAAAGGGAGCCCGACGAGCGGCAACGGCGTCACCGGTGGCCAGAACATCACGACCCCGAGCTCGACCTCGGGGACGGCGATTCCGGCCAGCGGTCCCGGCAGCACGAGCTCGGCGGCGCACCAGTTCTTCGTCGACAAGGTGTTCCCGTCGCTCAACGTGTGCGTCACGTGCCACGCGACGGGGAACCTCGGCGCGCCGAAGTTCCTGGCGACCGACGCGAACGGCGCCTACCAAGGCATCGACGCGCACGGTCTCATCCAGGACCAGAGCCTCCTCCTCACCAAGGGCACGCATGCCGGCGGCTCCGCGCCGGCGCTCGACGCCAACCAGTCGAGCCTGATCACCCAGTGGCTCGCGCTCGAGGCCAAGGAGCGCGTGGGTCAGGCCGCGCCGGTCAACATCCTCGAGAAGATGGGATCGTGCCTCGACAAGACCCTCTTCGACGCGATCCAGTTCCAGCAGCTCCGCACGACGAAGCGCGACAACGAGAACGCGAACAACTGCACCGGCTGCAACCAGACGCCGTGTCGCTCATGCCACACCGGCGGCGACGGTGGCTTCTACATGGCGGTGGGTAGCGCGCTCGACCAAGAGACGTTCACCGAAAGCCAGAAGGCCAAGTACATCGTCAAGTACATCGGCCTCAACGGGACGACGCCGGTCGCCTCGAACGCGATCAAGCTGAAGGGCCAAGCGACGACGACCGATCGGCCTTACAGCCACCCGATGTTCACCGTGCCGGACGACATGCAGGCGCGCATCGACGCCTTCGTGACGGCGGCGATCACGAAGTACCAGAACAAGCAGTGCGGCCAATGATCGCATCCCGCCGTTCGTCCGTTCTCGCGCTCGCCGCCGCGCTCGTCATGAGCTCTGCGGTGAGCGTCGGCTGCTCGGAAGAAGAAGCGCCCGCGCCGCCCAAGTCCGGGGCGGCGAAGGGCGCGGACGCCGGGAGCGGCGCGACGGCGGCCACCACGGCGACGAGCGGGCCCAACGGCGGCGGCGTCCAATCTCGCAACTGCGGGAGCTGCCACACGCCCGCCGGTGGGCCCGAGCTCTCCGGCGCGACGGTCAAGCTCCCCGGCTATCCCGACGGCGTCGAGCTCTGGGCTCCGAACCTCACGCCCGATCCCGAAACTGGGATCGGCGCGTGGACGGACGGGCAGCTCGCCCTCGCGATCCGCGAGGGCGTCGACAAGGAAGGAATGGTGCTGTGCCCGCAGATGCAGCACTACCGCGACATGCCCAACGACGAGGTCGCCGGGATCATCAAGACGCTGCGCGCGCTCCCGCCGTTCAAGCGCGCGGTCAAGGAGAGCGTCTGTCCGCCGCTCAAGCGCTGAAGGGCGCGCCACGCCCGGCGCGGAACGGCTCAGGCGCTCGCGCGCTTGCGGGCGAGCGCAGCTCGAAGCTCGTCGGCGTCGACGGTCGTCGCCTTGAGCGTCGTCGATGACTGCCGGGGCGCGGGCGGTGCGGGGATCGTCGGCGCGCGCGGATCGACCGAGTCGCTCACGCCGAGCTCGCCGCGCAAGCGCTCGATCGTCGCGGCGTAGGCGTGGTTCTTCGGGGCCGAGAGTCGCGGGAAGAGGCTGCGCGCGAACTGAATGACCGTCTCGTCACTGACGACCATGACCGCCTCGCGATATGCGTCCCAATCACGATCGAACACCCGATCCGAGAACGGACCCGCAGCCGCCACGAACGCTTCCTTCGCGCGGGCGAGGCTTTGGGGTGCGGCCGCGCGCGCCGCGTGCACCTTGTGACGGACGGCGAGCACGTTCAGCTTCCGCTCCACCTCGGCGACGCTCGCCGAGCCATCGAGCACGAGGCAGACGACGACCCCGCCCAAGCGTCGCGCCACGAGCGTGAGCCCGCCGAGGCTCTCGGTGTGACGATCGCGTCCGCTGGACAAGAGCTCGCGTGCGCGCTCGTGAACCAAGCCGAGCATGAACGAGGGGAGCGTGCTTTCGTCGACCGCGGGCGGCTCTGCGCCGCTCACGAGAGACCGGTGCCGGACGCCGGCGAGTGAGCACAGCGCTTCGAGCAACCAACGATTGGAGCTGACGACCGACATTGCGCGAACCTCCCGTGGATGCGGAGGTGAGTGCAACGGGTGGGCCGTCGTCGATCCGGCGCGCCGACAGTGCGCAACCCGGCGAAGTCATTCGCGCAAGCCAAAGACCGTGACACCGCGGTCTTGTCACGGTGTCACGGGACGTCGTTCACTCGCGGGACGATTCGTCCGCACCCGTCCAGAACGCCCCTCGGGGTCACTTCGGAGCGGGAGCCTTGCAGCCGAAGAGGACCTTCATCTCGCCGCCGGTGTCGCCGGAGACGTCGTCGCAGGTGCTCGGGCAGAGGATGACCTTCTTGGGATCGCTCGGGTCGTCGTAGTACCAACCGTCGTCGATCTTCTTGCACTTGGTCGGGCCGGTCACCTGGACGAGCTTGCGCGCGTCCTCACCGCTCGGGGTGAATTGGACGACGACCTTCTCCGGGTCGAGCGGCGTGCCGTCCTCTTGCACGGGGACGTCGAGCTCGCACGCGAGGCGCTTGGTCACGCCCTTGGCGAGGTTGTCGAAGACGGCGGCGAAGCTCGTGTTGCACACCGAGTCGACGAGGCCGCCGGTGAGCTTGCTCAGGCGCTGATACACGAGGCCGGTGTTGACCGCGGTCGTGCACTGCTGCGTCGAGAGCGGGGCGGTCCCGGGCTGCCAACCGACGATGCTGTCGAAGATGTACTTGCGGCCGTTGGCGTCGCCGAACATCCCCGGGGGTTTCTTCGCGAGGAGCGCCTTGTCGAAGTCGGCGTCCTGCATGTACGAGTCGTCGTCGGTGATGACGACGAAGATCTTCACGGCCTCGGGGCGCACGTAGTTCATCCACGGCGTCGGCGCCTTGTAGTAGCTGCTCGAGCTCGCGTTGTCGTACGTATCGGTCAGGATCTGGAGCGCGTCGTTGCTCTCCACGTGCACCGGCACGTTGTAGAAGCGCGGCGGCTTGCTGGCGCAGCTCGCGCCGCCGAGCGGAGGCGGCACGCAAATGTCGGTGCCAGCGATCATCAAGACTTTGTAGTCGAGCCCGCTCTTGCCGATCGTCTGCGCGAAGGCGTTGATGTTCTGCTGGGTCTGCACGAGCTCCTCGCTCATGCTGCCCGACGCGTCGACGATGAAGATGAGGTCGACCTTTGCCGGCTCGGCCTTGAGCTCCTTGGCCGCGCACTCGATGAGCGAGTCGTCGGCGTCCGTCTGCTCGACGGCACCGCTGTCCGAGAAGCTGGCGGTGCCGCCGTCGCTCGCCGGGGCGATCGCCGTGCGGTCCGAGCCGCTGCAGCCGTAAACGGAGAGAACGCCCATACCGACGACGAGGGCGGCGGCGAGAGGTGACGCGAAGGAACGCTGACGCATGGACTCTCCGATACGGAAGGGCGTGGTGGGGACTTCCCACACTCGCGCGGCGAGAGACGGGGGCGTGACGCATTCGATTCACGTACGCCACCCGAAGGAGCGTGAAAGGGGCCGAACGTCGCTTTTTTTCCCCCAAACGTGGCGATTTTCACTCTCGGCAGACTCGTCGGGGAGAAGGCGGGCGGACCTACACGGCCCCTGATGGATCGTTGCCCCAAAGTCGTTGGGAAGGGCCCTCGGTCGGCCGAAGCTGGGCGCCGAATTTCGCGGAGTTAGGGGCTTGCCGAAGTGCCCCTGGATTTGCATGAATAGGGGGGCGCTTCCGTCTGACGGAGGCTCCCCCCAGCCGGCCCGCCCGCCGGTCTACCCCTTCTGGAGGAATGTCTGATGCGAAAGGCGCTCTACGCTTCGGTTCTCGCGGCCTTCGGGCTCATGCTCGCGGTCGGGACGGCCAAGGCCGATGGTGATCAGTTCGAGGTCAAGGTGGAGGGCTCGAAGGTCATCGTCATTGCCAAGGGCAAGTGGCACGTCAACAAGGACTATCCGTGGACGATCCGCGATGCGTCCGACAAGAAGCTCGTCGAGAAGGGAGCGTTCGCGTTCGAGGAGAGCAAGGCCTCGGCCACTGCGCCCAAAGAAGCGGTGAAGATCGTCGGCGGCATCTGCAGCGGCGATCAGTGCCAGCGCATCGAGAGCGCGATCTCCGTCAAGTAGACGCGCAAAGCTGCGCGAGCATCGTCGCCTCGCTCTTCGGTCCGAAGAGCGGGGCGAACGTGTTTTGGGGCATGCGTCGTGTCGCCTTCACTCGATGAGCTGCCGCACACCAGTGACCTTGGCGCCGAGCGCGCCCGGCGGAACGTTCGCCGTCACCGAGAACACGAGATCCGTGAACGGCGCGGCGCTCTGACGGAACGCGCGATACGAGCCGAGCTCGGTCGACTCGACCAGCCCGAGCGAGGTGAGCACGAGCGGCGCGGTGGGGGTGAACACCGCAATCGCGGGCGGAAGCGGAGGTAGCGCGACCGACGGCGCGCCCGGCGGGAAGATCGCGATCCATTCCATCGTCGCGATGCCCGCGTCGGTCGACACGTTGCCGGAGAGCGTGAGAAATCCGCCCACCGCGCTCGCCACGGGCGCGTCTTGGCTCCATCCGATTTGAGGCGCGGCGACGCTCCCGCCCACGATGGGCGAATGGACGCGCGGGAGGAAGTCGCTGAACGCGTGACCGAACGTCGGGCCCGCCGGCGGCGCGCCTTGCGAGAAGACGAGGCTCACCGATTGAACGCCGCCCGCGTCCGTTGCGTTGCCGAGCCCGAGCAACGTGAGGGACTGGAACGCGTCGGCGAATCCAGCGGGCGGCGAAGGAACCGCGATCGCGTCGTAAGGAGCGGTCACGGCGCCCGCGGTGTCGAGGTAGACGAGGGCATTCTTGGCGTAGTCGAACTGGACCTCGACGTTCTGCAGCGATGCGGGTGGGGTGCCCGTCACGCTGTAGGTCTTGTCGACGGCGGCGATCCAATCTCCGGTCGCGATGTCGACGTTGGCAACCGCATCCTTGGTGAGCGCCACCTGCTTGGTGAAGAAGGCGACCGGCGCGCCCGCACCGTCGCGCGCCACGCCGAGGAGGTCAGCCGCGCCGGCGTGCACGCACGTCTCGGGCACCGGGAGGTCGGCCACGCTCGCGCCCGAGATCACCGTCGACGTGCAGCCCAGATAGATGTCGTGTGCGACGCCGGTCACGTAGGTCGCCGCGCCAGTGAAATGGAGCGTAGCGAAGGTGGGCGGCGTCACCGGGCTCGTCGGCGTGCCGCTCGCGATCGCGAGGACGTCCTTGGGCTCCACCGAAAAGACGGTCGTGAGGCGTCGCAGCCCAGGCGCGGCTTCGGCCACGATGACGGTGCCACCCGGCGCGCTCATGACGTGGGTCGCCGCCCCGTCGGCGCCCGTCGTCTCCGTGGCAGCAGTCCCGCTCGGCTCGACGAACGCGACCGTGACGCCCGCGACCGCGGCGCCCAGTCGATCCTTCACCACGACCGAGACGGGCCCGGGTCCGTTCGCGTCCGTCGCGGCCGTGCCGTCGCCCGGGGTCGGGGCGGCGTCTCCGGACGGCAGAACACCGGCTTCGACGTCGGGCGCGTCGCCCGCCGTGTCGTCGCTCTTGGTGCACGACTGGCCAAAGCCGACGAGGAGTGCCCCACCGAGCCACAGCAAGCGGGAAGCGCGCATCGTATTTGTCTACCATACGCCGCATGAGCCGGGAGACCGGGCAACCCAAGGAGCCTGATCGCGTGAGCGCCGCACGATTCGCGTGGCCGGCGTGGGCACGCACGGCGCTGTCGCTCGTGGCGTCGCCGCCGGTCGTCGGCGCGCTCGTCATGCTCTATCTGGCGAGCCGAGCGGCGAAGGCGCCGGTGGTCGGCGATCATGACGCCGCGCTCGGTGCGCAGGCGGAGGAGGTGGCGGCGATCGTCGCCAAGCACTTCTCCGCGCAGATCGGTCGCATCACCGGCGCGCTCGCCGCCGCGGCGATCGCCGCCGGCCTCGTCCTCGGACTCGCCGCCGGCATTCTCGTCGAGATCCGTGACGCGATGTGCGCGCGCACGCTCGGCCGTCGCTCCAAGCTCGTTCGCGCGCTCGGCCTCACGCTGCTCCTCGAGCTGTGGTTCGTGCTCGAGGCCATGGCGCGAAGGCCGCAGCTCTACGCCGACGCTTGGTATGCGGCGGGCGGACTTCGTCGCACGGCGCAGGTGCTCGCGACCGACGTGCTCGGTCCGGGCGGCGTGGCGTTCGTGGGCGGGCTCTTCTTCATCGCTTACGGCATCGGTCTCCCGCGCACGCGCGGCGTCGTGGTCGATCGGCTCGCGGCGCTCGCCTCGCGCGCGCGCCGCCGGTTCGCGATGGCCACGACCGCGCTCGCCATCGCGGTGCCGTATGCGATCTTCGGCGGAAGGGGAGACGCGCCCGTGGTCGCGCACGCGTCGGGGCCCGTCGCAACGCCGGCGTCGGCGCCGGCCACCGCGCTCGCGAGCGCGGGGACTCGCCCGAACATCCTCGTCCTCGCGGCCGACTCGCTGCGCGCCGATCGCCTCGACGCGCGCCGCATGCCCAACGTGAGCGCGCTCGTCGCCGCGCGCGGCGTTCGCTTCGACAAGAGCTACGTCTCGCTCCCGCGCACGTTTCCTTCGTGGGTGACGATCCTCACCGGGCGCTATCCGTACAAGCACGGCGTACGCACCATGTTCCCCACGTGGACCGAGCGGGCACACGACTTCGACGCGCTCCCCGAGCGCCTCGCGCGCGCGGGCTACCGCACCTCCGTCGTGAGTGACTACGCGGGCGATATCTTCGGGCGCATCGATCTCGGATTTCAGCGCGTCGACACGCCGACCTTCGACTTCGGCGAGATGCTCCGGCAGCGCGCGCTCGAGCGCGAGACTCCGCTGCTCCCCTTCTTGGACGGGGCCCTCGGGCGCGTCGCGTTTCCGGTGCTCCGCGAGTTCCAGACGGCGGCCGATCCCGATCTGCTCGCCGACGACGCCATCCGCGCCGTTCGCGCGAGCGGCGACGCGCCGTTCTTCTTGACCGTCTTCTTCTCCACTGCGCACTTCCCGTACGCGGCGCCGTACCCGTACTACCGGAAGTTCACCGATCGCAGCTATCGCGGCCGGTTCAAGTATCACAAGCCGGTCGGCCTCGCCTCGGAGGGCGACCTCGACGACGACGACGTCGCGCAGGTGCGCGGCCTCTACGACGGCGCGGTGTCGGCGATCGATTCGGCGATGGGGCGCGTGCTCCGTGAGCTCGAGTCGCGTGGCCTCGCCGACCGCACGATCGTGGTCGTCACCGCCGACCACGGCGAGACCCTCTTCGAGCACGGGCGCTGGCACGGGCACGGCGATCACCTCTTCGGCGACGAAGGCACGCGCGTTCCGTTCGCCGTCATTGCGCCGGGGAAGCGCGCCAGCGTCGTGCCCGCCGTCACCCGCGACGTCGACTTCGCGGCCACCGTCTACGATCTCACTGGTGTCGCTCCGCCGCCGGATCTCGACGGTCGCTCGCTCGCTCCCCTGCTCGACGGACGGCCCGTCGCGCCCGCGCTCGCGTACGCCGAGACGGAGCTCTGGATGGGCGACACGCCCGGCGTGCCGAGCGAGCTTCGCATGCCCGTCCCGCCGGTGACGCGCCTCCTCGAGCTCGACGGCGCGCACGGGAGCGAGATCGTGCTTCGCGACGACGTGCGCGGGCTCACCACGATGGCGCGGCACCGCATGGTGCGCGACGAGCGCTTCAAGCTCGTCTACATGCCGACCCGCGAGCGCGCGGTCTATCGCCTCTACGACACCCAGGCCGATCCCGACGAGACGGTGGAGGTCGGCGCGCGGTATCCGGCTGAGCTCGAGCGCCTCAAGCATGAGCTCTGGAAGTGGCTCCTCGCCGACAAGTCGCTCGTTCGACGCGGCGACTACTTGTTTCCTGCCACTCCGTGAGGCCCGAGCGGTGACCTTGGCCGCGCCCTTCGTGGGAGCGGCCATCACGCTCGTCGGATTGGCCCTTGCCGCCCGCCCCGCGGCTACCGAGAAACCTCGGTCCTTCCGCTAGAATCCGAGGCTGCCGTATGTGGCTCGTTCGCGTCGCGCTCAAGCGTCCCTACACGTTCATCGTGATGGCGATGCTCATCGTCATCCTCGGCGTCGTCTCCATCTTGCGGACGCCGACGGACATCTTTCCGGACATCGACATCCCGGTCATCTCCGTCATCTGGAACTACGGAGGCCTCCCGCCCGAGGAGATCGAGCGGCGCATCGTCAACAACTACGAGCGCTCGCTCACGACGACCGTCAACGACATCGAGCACGTCGAGAGCCAGTCGCTGACGGGCGTGTCGATCATCAAGGTCTTCTTCCAGCCCGGCGCGCGCATCGAGGCCGCGACCGCGCAAATCACCGCGATCTCGCAGACCGTGCTGCGTCAGATGCCGCCCGGCGCCACGCCGCCGCTCGTCATTCGCTACAGCGCCTCGAACGTTCCGATCATTCAGGCAGCCCTCCAGAGCGACTCGCTCTCCGAGCAGCAGCTCTTCGACTATGCGACGAACTTCATCCGCGCGGACCTGGCCACCGTCCCGGGCGCGCAGATCCCGTGGCCGTACGGCGGTCGCCAGCGCCAGATCATGGTCGATCTCGATCCGTCGCGTCTCTACGCGTGGGGCCTCTCGCCGCGCGACGTCATGAGCGCGGTCACGAACCAGAACGTCATCCTGCCCGCCGGTGTGGCTCGCCTCGGGGGCAGTGAGCTGCCCGTCGTGGTGAACGGCAGCCCGGAGGCGATGGACGAGCTCTCCAACCTGCCGCTCAAGACCGTGAAGGGCACGACCGTGTACCTGCGCGACGTGGCGAACGTTCGCGACGGCTACGCGCCGCAGCAGAGCATGGTCCACGTGGAGGGGAAGCGCTCGGTCCTCATGACCATGATGAAGAACGGGAGCGCGAGCACCCTCGACGTGGTCGCGTCGATTCGCTCGATCCTCCCGACCACGCTCACCCGCTTGCCCAAGGACCTCAAGGTCTCGCTCCTCTTCGATCAATCGGTGTTCGTTCGTGCGGCCATCGACGGCGTGGTGAAGGAAGCCCTCATCGCGGCGGGCCTCACGGCCGCGATGATCCTCCTCTTCTTGGGGAGCTGGCGGAGCACGCTCATCGTGGTCGTTTCGATCCCGCTGTCGATCCTCGTCTCCATCACCGTGCTCGCCGCGCTCGGGCACACCCTGAACGTCATGACGCTGGGGGGAATGGCGCTCGCCGTCGGCATCTTGGTCGACGACGCCACGGTGGCGATCGAGAACATCCACCGCAACATGAGCCAGAGGAAGCCGTTCCTCCGCGCCATCGTGGATGGCGCGCAGGAGATCGCGGTCCCGGCCTTCGTCTCCACGCTGTGCATTTGTATCGTGTTCGTGCCGGTGGCCTTCATCACCGGCGCCGCCAAGAGCCTCTTCGTGCCGCTCGCGCTCAGCGTCGTCTTCGCGATGATGACGTCGTACTTCCTCTCCCGGACGCTCGTACCCACGTTGGTGCGCCTCCTCCTCGAGCGCGAGGCCCCGCGTGAGCTCCCGGACGGCACGATCGCGCACCACGTGCCGCACCCGTTTTTTGCCGCGTTCGATCGCGGGTTCGATCGCTTCCGCGCTTCGTACGGCCGCTGGCTCGCGTGGGCGCTCGCGACGCGACGCCCCTTCGCGTTCGGCTTCCTCACGTTCGCGGCGGCGTCGCTCGGGCTCTTCACGCTCGTCGGCGTCGACTTCTTTCCGAGCGTGGACGCGGGCCTCGTGAAGCTCCACGTGCGCGGCGCGCCGGGCACGCGCCTCGAGGAGACCGAGCGGAAGCTCTCCGAGATGCAGCAAGAGATCCGCGCCGTGGTGCCGGCCGGCGAGATCGACACGATGCTCGACAACATGGGCGTCCCCGTGAGCGGCATCAACCTCTCGCTCAGCGAAGGTGCGCTCATCTCGTCGGCCGATGGCGAGATCCTCCTTTCGCTCAAGAAGCATCACGCGCCCACGGCGGGCTACGTGAAGGCCATCCGCGAGCGGCTCACGCGCAAGTACCCGGACACGACGTTCTTCTTCCTCGCGCCCGACATCTCGACCCAGGTCTTGAACTTCGGGCTCCCGGCGCCGATCGACGTGCAGCTCGTCGGCGGTGCGGCCACCGAGGCCGAGACGCTCGCCGTGGCCCGCAAGCTCGAGGGCCTGATGAAGCGCATTCCGGGCGCGGTCGACGTGCACCTCGCGCAGGTGCCGCGCGTCCCGCAGCTCAAGATCGAGGTCGACCGCACCATGGCCAGCCAGGCCGGCCTCACCGAGCGCGACGTGGCGAGCGACCTCCTCGTATCGATGGCCTCGAGCGGGCAGGTCTCACCGAGCTTCTGGCTCGACAAGCGCGGCGTGCAGTACCTCGTCGCCGTGCAGACGCCGCAGTACAAGCTCGACTCGATCGAGGCACTGCAGCGAACGCCGCTCTCCACCGCGCAAGGGACGCCGCAGCTCCTCAGCAACGTGGCCAACGTCGCGCGCGTGAGCGGACCGGCCAACGTCACTCACTACAACGTCGCCCGAACCTTCGACGTGCAGGCCAACGTCGAGGGCGCCGATCTCGCGTCGGTGTCGCGCGGGGTCCAGAAGGCCATCGCCGCGATCACGTCCGAGCTTCCGCGCGGCACGCAGGTGCGCGTCAAAGGTCAGGTGGAGAGCATGGAGAGCTCGTTCCGTGGGCTCGCCTACGGGCTCGGGTTCGCCGTGCTCCTCGTCTACCTCCTCATGGTCGTGAACTTCCAGTCCTGGCTCGATCCGTTCGTGATCTTGATGGCGCTCCCCGGCGCGCTCGCCGGGATCGCGTGGATGCTCTTCCTCTCCCGGACCACGCTCAGCGTGCCGGCCCAGATGGGGGCGATCATGTGCGTGGGCGTCGCCACCGCCAACAGCATCCTCGTCGTCACGTTCGCCAACGATCAGCGCGCGCTCGGCAAGGACGCGCGCGAGGCCGCGCTCGCCGCGGGGATGACCCGCCTCCGCCCGGTCCTCATGACCGCGCTCGCGATGATCATCGGCATGCTCCCGATGTCGCTCGGCATCGGTGAGGGGGGCGAGCAGAACGCACCGCTCGGTCGCGCGGTGATCGGCGGGCTCGTCCTCGCGACCTTCGGTACCCTCTTCTTCGTGCCCGTGATGTACGCGATCTTGAGACGGCGGCCGCCGACGGCGGATCCTCTGGTGGAGGCCCTATGAGCGCGCCGAACGATCGTGACGATCTGGGCTTCGCCCTGCCCGAGCCGGCGCGCATGTCGCGCGGGCGAGCGCTCGTCATCGGTGTGGTGGTGGTCGCCGTTTTGGGAGGTGCCTTCGCGGCGGGGCTCGCGCCGCGACAGCGAGAGCGCGCGGCGCTCGAGGAGTCGGCGCGCGCGGCGCTGCCCAGGGTGGAGGTGCTGAGCCCCAAAGTGCTGGCGAGCGATCGCGCGCTCGCGCTCCCGGGAAGCGTGCAGTCCCTCGAGGAGACCACGGTGTATCCGCGCGCGAGCGGCTACGTGAAGCGCTGGCTCGTCGATATCGGCGACAAGGTCGAGGAAGGGCAGGTGCTCGCCGAGATCGAGACGCCGGAGCTCGATCAAGAGATCGAGCAAGCGCGGGCGCAGCTCGCGCAGAGCGAGGCGTCGATTCGGCAGGCGCAGGCCAACCGCGGGTTTTCGAAGACGGTGCTCGAGCGCGCCAAGCAGCTCCAGCCGGCCGGGCTCACCTCGCAGCAAGAGCTCGAGAAGTCCGCGGCGCAGGCCCAGGTCGACGAGGCCAACGTCGCGGTGGCCGAGGCCACGAACAAGTCGCAGCAGGCGAACATCCGCCGCCTCACGCAGATGAAATCGTTCGCGCGCGTCACGGCTCCCTTCGCCGGTCGGGTCGTCACGCGCACCGTCGAGCGCGGCGCGCTCGTCACGGCCGGGAACGCCACGCCGCTCTTCCGCATCGCGTCGACGGACACGGTTCGCGTCTTCGTCCAGGTGCCGCAAGATCTCGCGACGAGCGTGAAGGTCGACGCGCCGGCCAAGGTGACCGTGCGCGAGTACCCGGGCCGCGCGTTCGAGGCCAAGGTCACGCGATCGGCCGGCGCGCTCGACGCGCAGACCCGCACGATGACCGTCGAGGTGCGCGTCCCCAATCCCAAGGGTGAGCTCCTCTCCGGCATGTTCGCCGAGGTCGCCTTCACGGCGAGCCTGCCGCACCGCGTGTTCGAGGTGCCCGGCACCGCGCTCTACAACGACGGGAAGGGCACGCGCGTCGCGGTGGTCGACGAGGAGAATCGCATTCGGTTGCGCCCGGTCACCATCGAGCGCGACACGGGGCCGACCCTCCACCTCGCGAGCGGGGTCGACGAGACGGCGCGCGTCGTCAAGCTCGCCAGCGCCGAGCTCGTCGACGGTACCCTCGTCGAAGCGGCCACCGCGGCGTCGAAGTAGCGCGGGCCAGTGCCTGGGATCAGGCCCGGGCGAGCTCCTGGACGAACATGATGACGATGAGGATGAGCCCGAGGAGACCTTGGGCGAGCGCGCCCGCGGCTGCGCCGGGCCCGACGAGCGACGACGCGTAGACGAAGCTCGCGCAGGTCACGACCACGATGGCCTGGGCGAAGCGCGGGAGGAGCGGCGGGCCGGCACCGACCTGCGAGAGCCGCACCTCGGTCATGAAGCGCCGCGTGAGCAAGACGAAGATGGTCATCGAGAGGAAGCTCAAGCCCTCGAGCTCGGCGTTCGACAGGAAGAAGTCGTACGCGCCGTGCATGGCCACGACGGTGAGGAGAGCTCGCGAGAAGTGCGCCGTGCCCGCGTCACCGTCGCGCTCGCGCACCGCGTCGTAGGTCGCGACCGCGAGGATCGCGGTGAGCGCCATGTGGAGGAAGTTCGCGGTGAGGAAGCGGGAGAGCGCCGTCGAGAGGCCCTGCTGCAAGTAGGAGATGTTCTCTTCGGCGGCGAATCCGAGGCCGACCAAGGCGCCGCACGTGAGCGCGTCGAGCCGCGTTCCCTTGCGCCGCAAGATCGGTAGGAGCGGCAAGAAGAGGAGGAGCTTGGCGAGCTCCTCGCGCAGGCCGACGCCGACGGTGAAGAAGATGAGATCACTGACGAGGTCGCCGCGCTCCTTGAAGTGGAGCAACGTGTCCTCGAGCCCGACGATGAGCAGCGTGGGGAGGACGCTGAGCACGCCGGCCACGAAGGCGGCGGCGAAGAGCGGAAGCCGGAACGACACGCGCTCGCGCATGCGCCCGAGACGGAGCGCGAAGAGCATCCACATGAAGCCAGACACGATCGCGAGCGCGAGCGGCGCGAGCGGACGCGGCAAGAGGGCGCTCGCCACGATGGACCGGAGGGCCAGCCCGACGTCGCGCTTCTTCACCGCGTAGGGGTAGCGAATCGAGGGCGGTACGAGCGGTGCGACGCGCGGGTCGCGGATGCGCTTTTCGATCTCGTCCCACTCGTCGGTGACCGCGAGGAGCTGCATCGCCGAGGCGAAATCGTCCCGCCGCTCCGGGAAGAAAATGCCTTCGCGCTCGAGGCGCGCCACGGCGTCGGAGATGCGGCCGTCGCGGTGCGCTTCCCGGCCGAGGAGCCGATTGGCGAAGGGGGCGGGCGGCTCCCGCGCCGCGAGCGCGATGGTCTCGGTGCGGAGCGCGTCAGGGACGCTCTTCTCGAGCGACGCGCGCCAGAAGCGAGCCAGGGTCCGGACGTCGGCGTCGAGGTCCGGGCGCGCCAGGAGCTCGTCGACGCGGACCTCGGGCACCACGAAGGCGGCGCCGTCGGGCGCGAGGAGCCCTTCTTGGCCGAGGATGCGCTGCATGTGGTGGTTGTCGAGGAAGGCCACCAGCAAGGGGAGCGTCACCGGGCCGCGCTGGATTTCGTCCCAAAAGAGGCGCTCGGCCGGGCCCAGCCGATGGCTGCGCGAGAGGGCCTCTCCCTTCTCAAGCGCGCCGCTCCCCGGCACGAAGCGCGCCGCCATGACGCCGCCGATCAGCGTCACGACCGCCAGGACCACGAGCTGGACGATGATCGTCAGGCGGCGCTTCTCGCCGAAGTAGGCCGCCCACATGCCGAGCGACTTGGTCAGCTCCGTTGGGGCTTTGCGCTGCGCCACCCTCCGTAGATACCGCATGCGCGACGCGGGCAGAAACGGATCGCGCGACGGGCGATCAGCGGACGTCTTTGCAGCAGCGGAACCCGAGGTGATAGTTCACGTGCATCGCGCCCTCGATGGCCTCGACGTGCCAGCGCGGGTCGTAGTTGCAGTGGTCCGGATACGTGTCGTGCTTCGCGTCTTTGGGGTGGGGCCGATCGTGCTGACGCGCCACGTCCACGTAGAAGAACGCGCTTCCTTTGAGCTGGGTCACGGTCTTGGACGGTGACTCGGGATCGTTCGGCCCGGCCTTGCGCGTCATCATCTCGGCCACGTTTCCGTGCTGGTCGTACACGCCGAAGCGGCTCTTGCAGCGCGGGAATGCACCCGACGGCTCGGTGTCGGTGGAGCAGGAGTCCCACGCGGTCTGTGCAGACTGCACATTGCACTTCCAGTTGATGGCGTCGGGGCGATAGTCGTGCGGCCTCTGCGTGTTGCACGCGTCGAGGTCCAGCTCGTCGCCGTAAGCGTACGTCGAGGGCTTCCCTCCGGCCGGATCACCGCCGCATGCGAGGTTCCACTCTTCTTGCGCGCAGAGGCGCTTGCCCTGCATTTGGCAGATGCGCGCGGCTTGCGACGGCGAGCCCCACACCATGGGGAGCTCGCACGGCTTGTTGGGGAACTCGAACACGTCGATGCACGCGGTGGCCTTGCTCGGATCGCCGCCCTTCCAAATCGGCACCATGTTCTCGGCACCGCAGCGCGCGCGCTGCTCGGGCGTCTGGATCACCACGTCCTTCAGGCCGGCCTCGCACTGCTCTTTGGCGATGGTGTGCCGCGCGAGCGCGATGTTGCCTTGGTTGAAGCGGCCCGGTTGCGGCACGAGCACCCACTTGAGGTACGTGCTCTCGCGCGGATCGGCGACGCCGCCGTCGGCCAGAGGCGCGAGCGTGATGAGCGCGGCCAGCTCCGGTGTCGTCATGTGGTGAAGCGCGGCCGGCGGCGAGAGCGCAGGCGCGGTGGCGTCGACGACGCTCGCGTCCGGCACCACATCTCGTTGCGCGAGCGGCGCCGACGGCGCGGCGCGCGCGGGCGTCACGCGCTCGCTGGCACGGTCGGGCACCGCCGCCGCGCCTGGTCCCTTCTGACCTTCGCCCGCGGGCGGGCAGCCGGCCAGCGCGAAGGCCAGCGCGAGCGCGAAGAAGGGGAGGGCGAGCGGTTGACGCGGGAGCATCGGACCCTCTGGTTTGTAGAGGCGGAGGGGCGTTTCGGACAAAAAGACGAAGGCCGCCGGCGAAAAAAACGCCCGCGGCCTCCTCGCTGTTCCTCTTACCGGCTCAGTATCGATCGCCGCCGCCGCCACCGCGGTCGCCGCGATCACGGCCCCCACGGCCGCCGCGTCCACCGCCGCCGCCACCGCCGCCGTAGCCGCCGCCACCACCGCCACCGCCGTACCCGCCACCACCGCGTCCACCGCCGCCGCCGCCGTAGCCGCCACCGCCGCCACCACCGCCGCCGCCCGTACGCTCGCGCGCCTCGTTGACCTTGAGCGGCCGCCCCATGACCATCTTGCCGTCCATCGCTTGCGCGGCGGTTCGGCCCTGGTCGGTCGTCGCGAACTCGACGAAGCCGAAGCCGCGCGACCGGCCCAGCTCACGATCCATCACCACCGTCGCGCTCACCACCTCGCCGAACTCGCGAAACGCGTCGCCCAAGTCGGCGCTGGTCATGTCGTACGAGAGATTGCCCACGTAGAGACGAGCAGTCATCGGCTCATCGTTTCCCCTGCACCCTCATACCCAACCCTCGAGCGAACGCGTGGTGCACCACATTCCCCTGAGCGCCTCCCTGCACCAGAGCAGGGACGATCGGACGACAGCCACGCGAGTCCCGGAAACTGGGGGCGAGAACCGACGACGGACAGCGGTCAGCCTAACACGCACGGTTGGCCTCGCAACCCGCGGCGACCGGCAGGATGGGCCAAAAACACCGAGAAAAATGGGGGGTTGGAGCCCTTCGGGGGCCAACGGTTCGGCACGGTGTTTGCGCGTCGCAGACCGACAGGTGCATCTTGCACTCATCGTGCCGAACGGCCCCGTCGGCGCCTTTGTCTTGGCGCCGGGCGCGGCCGCCGGTAGCTAGCGCAGATGCGTCTCCTTCGGTCGTCGGTCGTCGCGCCTCTCGTCCTCGCCTCCTGGCTCACGGCCCTCCCCTCGTGCGGTGGAGACGTGCCCGCGCCCGCAACGCCCAACACCGCGACGACGTCTTCACCGCGCCCGGCCGCGCCCGCGAGCGACGAACGAACGCGGGCTCTCCCGCCGGCGTTCGCCGCCAAGCGTGCGCGCACGCAGTCGAGCGCGCGCGGCATGGTGGTGAGTGACGCATCACTCGCGACCAAGGTCGGCGTCGAGATGCTCGAGGCGGGCGGCAACGCCGTCGACGCGTCGATCGCGCTCGCGTTCGCGCTCGCGGTGGTGTTCCCCACGGCGGGCAATCTCGGCGGAGGCGGCTTCGCGGTGGTGCACCCGGCGAGCGGCGCCGACGCGGCGCTCGACTTCCGCGAGACGGCGCCGGGCGCGGTGACGCCGGCCACGTTCGGAAAGAACGAAGGCGGCATGAACGCGCCTTCGCGTTTCGGTCACCTCGCGTCGGGCACGCCGGGCAGCGTGGCGGGCCTCTACGCGCTCTACGAGAAGCTCGGTTCGAAGAAGAAGAAGTGGTCCGAGCTCCTCGCGCCGGCCATCCGCTTCGCCGAGGACGGCTTCGTCGTCGACGAAGATTTTCACGACGCGATCGCGTTCGTGGCCGAGCGCCTCAAGAAGTTTCCGGCATCGGCCGCGCTGTTCGTCCCCGGCGGCTCGGCGCCCGCGGTGGGCTCGACGTTCAAGAACCCCGATCTCGCGAAGGTGCTCCGGCGCATCGCCGAAGAGGGACCCAAGGGGTTCTACCGCGGTCCGACCGCGGACGCGCTCGTGGCCGAGATGAAGCGCGGCGGCGGGCTCATCTCGAGCGAAGACCTCTCGACGTACGAGGCCAAGTGGCGGACGCCGGTGACGTTCCAGTATCGCGGCCACCGCGTGGTCTCGATGCCGCCGCCGTCGTCGGGGGGGCTCACGCTCGCGATGATGAGCGCGATCCTCGAGCCGTACCCGCTCGCCAAGATGGGCTGGCACTCCCCGGAGGAGATTCACCTCCTCGCCGAAGCCTCGCGCCGCGCGTTTGCGGCGCGGAACTCGCGCCTCGGCGATCCCGATTTCGTGAAGAACCCGAGCGACGAGCTCCTCTCGAAGGGGTGGGCCGACGCGCAGCGCGCGACGATCTCCACCGAGAAGGCGACGCCGTCCGCGTCGCTGGGCATCAAGGAGAAGGGGAGCGGTGAAGGGCCGCACACGACGCACTTCTCGATCGTCGACGGCGAGGGCAACGTGGTGGCCATCACGACGACCCTCAACTGGTGGTTCGGGAGCGGCGTCACCGTGGAGGGCGCAGGCTTCGTGATGAACAACGAGATGGACGACTTCGCCATCATCCCCGGCACTGCCAACACGTTCGGGCTCGTGCAGGGCGAGCTCAACGCGGTCGCGCCCAAGAAGCGCATGCTCTCTTCGATGTCACCGACGGTGGTGCTCGGGCCCGACGGTCACGTCGAGCTCGTGCTCGGCGCGGCGGGAGGCCCCACGATCATCTCGGCGGTGATGCAGATCTTCTCGAGCGTGGTCGACCACGGGATCGACATCGGCCTCGCCGAGGCCGCGCCGCGGTTCCATCATCAGGCGCTGCCCGACCTCCTCACCATCGAGAAGGGCGGCCTCACCGACGAGCAGCGCGCCGCCCTCACGCGGCTCGGGCACGCGTTCAAAGAGCGCGATCACATCGCCGACGCGCCGTCGATCGCCTGGGATCCGTCGGCCAAGGTGTGGATTGGCGCACCGGAGACGCGGCGCTCAGGAACCCTCGCGCTCGGCCCCGCTCGCTGAAGGCAGAGCGAGCCTCATGGGCGCGCCGCGCACGGCGCGCGCGGCGCGGTCGAGGAACGCGTCGCGCGGGATCTCCACACAGCCGAGCGAGGTGAGGTGCGGGTTCTCGACTTGGACGTCGAAGACCTCGGCGCCCGCGGCGCGGAGCGCGCGGACGAGTGACGCGAACGCGATCTTCGACGCGTCGGTGCGCAGATGGAACATCGACTCGCCCGCGAAGAGCTTTCCGACCGCGACGCCGTAGATGCCGCCGGCGAGCGTCGGCGCAGGCGCGCCGCCGTCGTGAGCCCACACCTCGACGCTGTGCGCCCAGCCGAGCCGATGAAGGCGCGCGTAGCCGCGCATCAACGGCGGCGTGATCCAAGTGCCTTCGGGTCGCGTCTCTCCGCAGAGGCGCATCACCTCGTCGAACGCGCGATCGATCGTGACCGTGAACGGCGCTCCGTCCGCGAGCACACCGCGGCGCAGCGTGCGACGGAGGCTCCGCGAGAAGTGCGGCTCGTCCTCGATCGGAAAGACCGCGCGCGGATCGGGCGAGAACCAAGCGACCACGCGCCCGTGCGGCCACGGAAAGATTCCCCGTCGGTAGGCCGAGAGCAGCGTGCCGGGCGTGAAGTCCGATCCGACGGCGACGATGTCCTCGTCCTCCAGCGCTCGCGGATCCGGGAACTCGACGCCGGTGGGCGGCGGCTCGACGGGCGGGAAGGGGACGCGTTCGGTCACGGTCCCGCTGATCATGCCTCGGTCCGGTCCGCGCGGAACGCAAAAAGCCGGCTCCCGGCGGAACGATTCGCCAGTTCCTGGTCGGGAGACTCAAACGTGAGCCCCGCCGCGGCCGCGCGCGAACTACCAAAGTCCGCCTCGGAGGCTTCATGCTGCAAAGGCTCACGGCTCTGTCGTTCGTCACGTTCTTCGCGATCGCCGCCGGTTGCACGGCGACCAGTAGCGGCACCGGTGGTGATGACACCGACGCTGGCGGCACCAGCGGCAAGGACGCAGGCAAGAAGGACGGATCGAGCTCGAGCACGTCGTCCTCCGACGACGCTGGCGACACGAAGGACTCCGGCTCCACCAAGAAGGACAGCGGCACGGTCGACACCGACGCGGACGTGGGGGACGCGGATCTCGGCGATGCGGATCCGGGCGACGGATCGACCGTCATCGACGCGGCGGCCGACGTCGTCACCGACTCGGCGGTCGCGGACACGGGCACCGACGCCGCGCTCGTGTGTGCGCCGGGCAGCGTCGCGGGTTTCTCACCGACCTGGAAGCTCCCGAACGCGCTCCATGCGAACAAGTGCACCGCGCAGCAGGTCGACGACATCATGGCGGCGTGCGCCGGTCCTTCGTCGACGGTCTCGGGGTGCGACTCGGCGATGGCCGCCGCGCCGACGTGCTCGGGCTGCCTCGTCACTGCCGAATCGGCGACGACGTACGGCGCGATCATCACCACGATGAACGGCGACGTCTGGAACCTCAACGTCGCGGGCTGCATCGCCCGCACGGCCAACGACGTCACGAGCACCGGGTGCGGCGCGAAGGTGCAGGCCTCGGATCAATGCCAGGGCAAGGCGTGCGACGCGAACTGCGCGTCGGCGCCCATCAACGACTACTTCACGTGCGAGAGCGACGCGATCGGTACCGGTGGCGGCTGCGCCAGCTACGAGACGGCGGCCGGCTGCCGTACGACCGCGTTCGCTGCCGCGAGCGCGACGTGCGATCCGTCCTCGGGGATCGACTTCTACGACAACGCGATCCGCTACGGAAAGCTCTTCTGCGTGCCGTGATCGCGCGTGCGCGCGCTATCCTCGGCGCGCGTGCTGCTCTTCAAGAAGCCGTTCTGGGAGGGCCTCGTCTCCGGGGCCATCACGCTCACCTTCCGGCGCTGGAAGTCGGCGCACGTGAAGGTGGGCGGCCGCTATCGCTGCCACCCGATCGGCGTGCTCGAGGTCGACGAGGTGCGCCTCGTTCGCGCGCGCGACATCACCGCCAAAGACGCCAAGGCGGCCGGGTTCGCCTCGCGCGATGCGCTCCTCGCGTACCTCGCCGAGCTCGGCCCACTCGACGACACGACGGAGATCCATCGCGTCGCGCTGCATCACGGAGGTGACGGCGACCGCGTGGAGCTCGCGATGGTGACCGACCTCACCGCCACCGATGTCGAGCTCATCACCAAGAAGCTCGCGCGCCTCGACGCGAGCGCCCCGTGGACGCGGGCGACCTTGGCCATCATCGAGAAGCAGCCGCGCGTGGCGGCGTCCAAGCTCGCCGCCCAGCTCGGTCGTGAGACCGCGCCGTTCAAGGAGGACGTCCGCAAGTTGAAGCGGCTCGGGCTCACGCAGAGCTTCGAGGTCGGCTACGAGATCGCGCCGCGTGGCCGCGCGTACCTCGACGCCGCCTTTGCGGAGGAGCGGCGCAAGCCCCGGCCCAAGACCAAGCGCCGAGCGAGCTGATTGCGCGAGCGCGCGGGGTGGTCTAGACCTCCTCCTCTTCTCGTGGAAGGCCGCCGTACGATCGTCCTCGCCGACCTGCACCTCACCCGGCACACGCCGGAGGCGGTCGCGCGCGATCTGGTCCGGCTCGTGCGCGAGCACGCCGGCGCCCGCCTCGTCTTCGCGGGCGATCTCTTCGATCTCTCCGCCGAGACGCCGCCCGTGCCCCGCGAGCGCGGCGTGGAGGTCGGGCTCGAGCGCTACCCGGACGTGGCGCGCGCGCTCGCCGAGCACGTCGACAAGGACGGCGAGCTCTATCTCGTGTCCGGCAACCACGACGCCGAGGTGGGTCAGGTCGACATGACCGGCGCCTTGGCCGACGCGCTCTCGCTTCGCGGCGCCGCGCGCGAACGCGTGCAAACTACACCTTGGTTCTTCCGCCTCGGCGGGCTCCACGTGGAGCACGGTCACCTCTACGATCCGGACAACGCGCCGGCGCACCCGCTCATCGTCTCGGCGCGCAGCTTGGGCGTGCACTTCGTGGAGCAGTTCATCGCGCCCACCGGCGCGTTCGCGTACTTGAACGCCAACGATCAGACGCCGCTCAAGCTCTTCCTCTCGTCGTTCACCTGGTACGGCAAGCGCGCGCCCTACGTGATCTATCGGTTCTTCCACACCGCCGCGACGGCCCTCCTCGGGAGCGGGCCGTTCTTCCGCGAAGAAGAAGCGCGCGCGCAGAGCGAAGGCGCGACGCGGCTCGCGGCCTTCGCCGAGGAGCAAGGGATCGACGTCGCGAGCGCGGAGCGTGTCCTCAGCGCGCGCGCCACGCCCACGCTCGAGAGCATGCGCACCACCTTCGCGCGCCTCTACCTCGATCGCGTGGCGGCCACCGTGGGCATGGGCGCCGGCCTCACCGCGGTGGGCTTCGGGCACGTGGGCGCGGGGGCGACGATCGCATCGGCGAGCGCCCTGGCGATGGCCGCCAGCTGGGCGCTCGGGCACGACCGCTACGCGGGGAGCGTGGCCGAGCGGCTGGAGGCGGGAGCGATCTCGGTGGCCGAGGCCACGGGCGCGAAGCTCGTCGTGTTCGGTCACACGCACCGCGAGGCGTCGCGCGGCCCGTACGCCAACACGGGGAGCTTCGCCTTCCCGCGCGGCGCCCCCGGCCGGCCTTTCCTCGAGATCGAGGGATCGCCCGATGCTCCGCGCGCGGCTCGCCGATACCTGGCGGCGTGTTAAGATCCGAGAGCCTCATGACCAACGCCTCGGACGACGACAAGAGCGTCAAACCGGACGTCGTGCTCGTCCACGGCCCGACCGAGGACGGCAAGGGCGCCCGTGTCCTCCGCGTGCGCGAGGAGTCGATCGAGGCGGGTGAGGTCCGGCCCATCGAAGAGGGCAAGCCCATCGCCGGCGAGGTCGTGAAGCTCGTCCCGCGCGACGAGAGCGGCCGCGTGTGTGACGTCGAGGTGCTCGTGCCGAAGGCCGGCATGGCGGCGCGCGCAACACCGAACGCGAGGCCCACCCAGAAGGGCCCGGCGCAGATCGCCAGCGCCGACTATCGCGACAACTGGGGCCGGATCTTCGGCAAGAAGGGCGAGCCCCAGCTCCCCAACTGAGCCCGGCGCGGCTCAGCGCCAGCGAAAGAGCTTCATCGCGGCGGCGAAGGACACGACGCCCCACCCCGCCACCAGGAGAACCGCGGGCGCGACCTGCGCGAGCCCGGCGCCGTCGATCATCACCGCGCGCAAAGCGTCGATCAGCGCGGTGAGCGGCATCAAGCGGATGATGGGCTGCGTCCACGGTGGGAAGTTGGCCGTGGAGAAGAAGACGCCCGAGCAGAGGAGCATCGGGAACGAGAGGACGTTGATGAGCCCGGAGACGATCTGCGGGTTCTCGGCGCGTGAGGCCACGAGGAGCCCCATCATCGCGAACGTGAGCGCGCCCACGAGCGCGACCAAGCCCAGCGAGAGGATCGCGCCGCGGATGCCGACGTCGAAGACGAGCCACGCGAAGACGAGGAGCGGCGGCAGCTCGACCACGAGGAGGAGCGCGCGCACGACCATGAACGAGAAGAGGAAGTCGGAGCGGCGCATCGGCGTCGCCACCAGTCGCCGCAGGAGCTTTCGTGTTCGCATCTCGGCGAGCGAGAAGCCGATGCCCCAGAGCCCGCTCGACATGAGCCCCATGCCGACGAGGCCGGGGATCAAGAAATCGATGTACCTTGCACCCGATTCGGTGACCAGCTGATCTTCGGTGCGGGTGACGTCGGCGCGGCCGAGGCCGCGCTCGAGGGCATCTTTGGTGAGGGCGCGCCCGAGACGGCTCTCGGGCCGCGCGGGGTCGAAGCGGAACGTCGCGCCGCGCGCCGCCGCCTCGTCGTCGCCCGGACCGGGGGCCACGAGGACGGTGACCTTGCCGGTGCGGAGCGACTCTTCGGCTTCGCGCGGAGGTGCCAGCGTGGGCCGCACCTCTTCGCTCTTCTCGAGGAGTCGCACGATCGCCGCCGCGCCCGGGCCGTCTTTCACGACCACCGGCACCGGCTCGGGTTTCCGCGTGCGGAACGCCACGCCGAGGACGAGCGACATCACGACCGGGAAGACGAACGTCCAGAACATCGTCCCCGGCTCGCGGTAGAACGTGCGCCAGCGACCGAGCGCGAGCTCGCGGATGGCGGCGATGCGCGCGCGCGCCTCGGAGACGGGCTCACTCACGGAGCTGCCTCCCGGTGAGGTGCACGAACACGTCTTCGAGCGTGGTCGCGTGCGTGGAGAGCTTGGAGAGCGCGGCCCCACGCTGCGTGGCGAGGGCGAGGAGCTCGGGCAAGGACTCGTGGAGCTCGCGCACGGTGAGCACCCAACCGCCGGCGTGCGAACGCACGCTCGAGACGCCGCGGACCTTCGTGAGGTCCTCCTCGCGAAGCTCCGGGCCGGCGGCGACCTCCACGATTTGATCGCCGCCGACGCTCCGCTTGAGATCGTCGGGCGTCCCGAGCGCGATGCGCTGCCCGTGATCGACGACCGCGACGCGATCGCAGAGCCGCTCCGCCTCGTCCATGTAGTGCGTCGTGAGGAGCACCGTGCCGCCGCGCTTTTTGAGCTCCAAGATGACGTCCCAGAGCGCGCGGCGTGACTGCGGATCGAGACCGGTCGTGGGCTCGTCCAAGAAGAGGAGCTCTGGGTCGCCTACGAGCGCGCAAGCCACGGCGAGGCGCTGGCGCTGACCGCCCGAGAGCGTCTCGAAGCGAGCGTGCTCCTTCTCGCGGAGGTTCACGATGTCGAGCACCTCGTCGACGCCGCGCCCGGCGCGGAAGAACGAGCGGAAGAGCGTGATGAGCTCGCGGACGGTGAGCTTCTCGGGGAGGTAGGTGTGCTGGAAGGAGATGCCGATCTTCTCGCGAAGGGCGGCCTCGTCGGTCTCCCAGCGCCTGCCGAGCACGCGGACGTCGCCTGACGTCGCGTCGAGGAGGCCTTCCAAGATCTCGACCGTGGTGGTCTTGCCGGCGCCGTTGGGCCCGAGGAGCCCGAAGCACTCCCCGCGCGCCACTTCGAGATCGAGCCCCCGCACGGCGACCACGTCCCCGCGATAGATCTTCACGAGCTCCCGGCACACGATCGCCGGCTCTCCGGAGGCGGACATGCGAGGGTCCGACCTTAACAGATCGCGTGTGAACACGCGGCATTCGCGCGGCGGCGGGGATCGCTCGATCCAGGATGGACCCTCTCCGAACCAAGCCGCGACGAGGGCGATCGCGTGATCTCCGCGCGCCAGCGATGCCCGATCGGTATTCCGCCAGGGCTCGATGTTTGCAGCGGGAGAAAATCGGTTGGCCGGCGCTCCCCCCAGGCGCCGTGCGCGGCACCGCTCCATCCTCGGCGCGGGCCGAATCGAGAGAGGTTGCAAAATACATGTTGCTGCGCGCAGGCCTGGTCGGCATTGCCGGCCTGATGGTCGTCGCTTGCAGCTCGCCTTCGGGCGGGCTCGGCGACCTCACTTACGGATCGGGCGAGGGGGCAGTGAAGTCGCCGAGCGGCGCGAGCCCGACGGGGCCCACGATCGTGGCCGATCACTCCGACGCGGGAGCGACGTGCGTCGCGAGCGCCGTCACGTCGAAGCTCACGCCCGTTCGGCTGGCGTTCATCTTCGACAAGTCCGGCAGCATGGGCCAAAACGGAAAGTGGCAGGCCGTCACCTCGGCGCTCAAGGACTTCTTCGCCGACGCCAACGACGTCGGCGTGTCGGCTTCGCTCCAGTACTTCCCGCTCGACTCGGACGAGTGCAACGAGCAGACGTACAAGACGCCCGAGGTGATGATGCGCGCGCTCCCCGAGCCGGGCGCGTTCGCGAGCTCGATGCAGAGCCACGACCCGAACGGTGGGACGCCCACGCTCCCGGCGCTTCGCGGCGCCATCTCGTACGCCGCGGCCGAAAACGCTCAGCACCCGGCGGAGAAGACGTTCGTCGTCCTCGTGACCGACGGCGAGCCCAACGACTGCAACAGCACGGTCGACAACGTGAGCGCGGAGGCCGCGAGCGGCGTGGCGAAAGGCGTCTCGACGTACGTCATCGGCGTGGGCGACTCGCTGGCGAACCTCGATCGCATCGCCGACGGCGGCGGCACCAAGAAGGCCATCCTCGTCTCCACGAGCAATCCGGCCCAAGCCAAGGATGACTTCGCCAAGGCCCTCCAGGCCGTGCGCGGCCAGGCGATGTGCGAGCTCGGGATCCCCGACCCGGGGAACGGAAAGACCCTCGACTACGCGACCGTCAACGTCGACTTCACGCCGCAAGGCGGCGCCGAGGTCCTCCTCGCCTACGACAAGGACTGCACGAGCGGCAGCGGCTGGCACTACGACGACCCGACCAAGCCCACCAAGATTCGCCTATGCCCGAGCTCGTGCTCGGCCATCCAGAAGGCTTCGGGCGGCAAGGTCGAGGTCGAGGTCGGCTGCGCGACCCGCGGCGGCGTGCACTGACGGCGGGCCGATCGGGCAATAGAGGACCAAAAAAGTCCTCTCCATGCGCGGGCGGCCTTTTCAACGGGCCGCATCGTGACTAACTGTTCACCCCACCATGTCGGAAGACGTCCAGACCAAGCTCGCCGGCCTCGTATCGGCGCACCCCGTCGTTCTCTTCATGAAGGGCTCGCGGCGCTTCCCGCAGTGCGGGTTCTCGAGCCGCGTCGTCCAGATCCTCGACAAGCACCTCGCCAAGTACGAGACGGTGAACGTCCTCACCGATCCCGAAATCCGCGACGGCGTGAAGGTGTTCTCGAGCTGGCCGACCATTCCGCAGCTCTACGTGCGCGGTAAGTTCGTCGGCGGCTGCGACATCGTCACCGAGATGGCCGAGACCGGAGAGCTCGCGACGCTCCTCGGTGACCTCGCCAAGGCGAGCGCGCCGAGCGCGGGCAAGACGCCGACGGTGAAGATCTCCAAGGCCGCGGCCGCCGCGTTCAAGGGCGCGGCCGAGTCCGACGACGATCACCCGCGTCTCGTCATCGATCCGAGCTACCGCTACGACCTCTACTTCGACGCCAAGCAGCCGGGGGACGTCGCGATCGCGGCGGAGGGCGTGACCTTGCTGCTCGACGCCGAGAGCGCGTCGCGCGCCGACGGCACGTCGATCGACTTCGTCGACGGTGACGGTGGGGGCTTCCGAATCGAGAACCCCAACGAGCCGCCGCGCCTCCGCGCGCTCGCGCCCAAAGACCTCGCGGCCATGCGCGCGCGCGGCGAGAAGCTCGAGCTCATCGACGTGCGCACGCCTGCCGAGCGCGCCACCGCCAAGATCGAGGGCGATCGCTACCTCGGCGAGCTCGGCCTCGACGAGGCGCTCGAGCTCCCCAAGGACACGGCGCTCGTCTTCTACTGCCATCACGGGCACCGCAGTCGATCGATGGCGTCCCAGTTCGTCGAGCAAGGCTTCACCCGGGTCTACAACCTCGAGGGTGGCATCGACGCTTGGGCCCGCACCGTCGACCCCAAGGTCGCGACGTACTGATCGAAGGGCGACGAGACGGAGGTTCGCGCCGCTCGCCCGCCCGGGCGGCACGAATCGTAGGCTCAGCTCGTCGGAGCACCGCTATACATAGGTACGGACCGCCATGAGCCATCACGAGACGAGCTTCCAGGGGTCGATCCCCGACGCCATCCGCGACGCCATTCGCGCAAAGATTGCCGACGCCGAGATCGCCGTGTCGGGCGGCGGCGGACACTTCACCATCGAGGTGGTCTCGCCCGTGTTCGCCGGCCTCGGCCGCGTGGACGCCCAGCGCCTCGTGTACGGCGCCATCGCGCACCTCATGGCCGGAAACGATGCGCCGGTGCACGCGGTCGACACGCTGAAGACGCGCGCTCCGTAAGTGCGCGCTTCGGGCGGCGCCCGAGCACGAAATCGAAAAAAAGAAGCGGGAGGGTGAATCCTTCGGTCGCAGCCCTGCCTATTGGGAGTCGAAAGGCAGGTTCGTCATGCTCTCGAAGCTCCTCCCCCACAACGAGCACGTCGTCGACCGCGCAGCGCGCATCGCGCTCGGACTCGTCCTCCTCAGCGTCGCCCTCCTGGGTCACGGCGCGTGGGGTTACCTCGGCCTCGTGCCGCTCCTCACTGGCGTCCTCGGGAGCTGCCCGATCTACACTCTCCTCGGTGCCTCCACGTGCAAAGTGAAGCCTCCGACGACGATCTGATGGGGCGCGTCGCGTCCGGCGATCACGCGGCGTTCTCCGCGCTCGTCGGTCGCTACGGGCCGGGGCTCGCCCGGCTCGCGCGCGCCATGGTGCCCGACGAGGCACTCGCGGCGGACGTGGTTCAGGATGCGCTGCTCTCCGCGTTTCGCGGCGCAGGCACGTATCGAGCGGGCGGCGCGAGCGCGCGGCCATGGCTCTTCGCCATCGCTCGCAACGCTGCCCGTCGCGCGCTCCGCTCGCGCCCGGCGGTGGTCCCGTTCGAGGACGATGCGCCGCTCGGCGAGCTCGGCGTCCTCGCTGGATGGGGCGCGGAAGAACGCGTGGCGCGCGCCGAAGATCGCGAGCGCGTCTCGCGCGCGATCGCCCAGCTCGCGCCCCACGATCGCGAGGTCCTCGTCTTGTGCGACGTGGAGGGTCTCTCCGGCGCGTCGGCCGCTGCGATCCTCGACGTGGAGCTCCGCGCGCTGAAGAGTCGGCTCCATCGCGCGCGCCTCCGCTTGCTCCAAGTTCTCCGCGAGAGCGAGGGTGGTGTCATGGGACAGAGTCGGGTCGTCGGAACCCTCTCGTGCGCCGAGGTGCTGGAGCGCCTCGGTGACTACGTCGACGACGAGCTCGCGGACGGCGAGCGCGCGCGCGTCGATGCCCACCTCGTCGGCTGCTCGGTGTGCGAGCGCTTCGGCGGTCGATACGCCTCCATGGTCCATGATCTGCGCATCGGCCTCGGCGCGGCACCGGCGGTCGACGAGGCCGTGATGACTCGTGTTCTCGAGGCGCTCGCGCGCGGCTGACGCGGATCACCGCGCGTCGACGAGCACGGGCCACGCGGGAGCGTGGAGCGCCACGATCGCGTCCAAGCGTGCCGCGAGGAGCGGGCTCGGAGCGATCGGCGCCTCGCCGCGCGCGTCGGTCGCGAGCGCGGCCTCTAGAACCGCCGCCACGCTCTCCTCGATGCCGAGCGTGTCGTAGCCGCCTTCGAGCACGAGCGCCACGCGACCCTCGCACACGCGATCGGCGACGCCGAAGAGGAGCGCCGCCAAGCGCGCGAACCCGCGCGCCGTGATGTGCTGGCCGCTCGTGCGGTCACGCTCGTGCGCGTCGAAGCCGGCCGAGATCAAAATCAGATCGGGTGCGAAGGCCGTGAGCACCGGCGCCGTGATCCGCCGATGGAAATGGAAGAGGTCCTCGTCGGTCGCGTCGGTAGGGAGCGGCAGATTGATCGTGAAGCCGCGCCCATCACCGCGGCCCCGCTCCTCGTGGTGACCGGTGGCCACCGGGAAGAGCTTGGGCTGGTGCGAGGAGACGAAGAGCACGTCGCGCCGCGAGGCGAACGCGCGCTCGGTGCCGTTTCCGTGGTGGACGTCCCAATCGACGATCGCCACGCGCCGCGCGCCGTGCACCTCGCGCGCGTGCTCGGCCGCGATGGCCACGTTGTTGAAGAAGCAATAGCCCATCGCCCGGTCGACCTCGGCGTGGTGGCCGGGCGGACGCGCGAGGGAGAAGGCGCGCGTCGCCGCGCCAGTCATCACCGCGTCCACCGCGCCGATCGCGGCGCCCGCGGCGAGGATCGCGGTGTCCCAGGTGTGCGGACCGGCGATCGTGTCCTCGTCGAAGACGACCGGCGCGGAGGCTCGTGCGGTCTGGGCCACGCTCTCCACGAAACGTGGATGATGCACGCGTTCGAGCGCCTCGCGCGACGCCGGGCCGAACGGGTAGGGGCGCACGCGCTCCCCGAGGCGCGCCGCCCCGCGGCGGGCGGCGTCGACGCGCGACGGCCGCTCGGGGTGGTCCGCGTCCATCACGTGCGCGCGGAACGCGTCGGAGTAGCCGAAGGCGACGCGCGGCGTCTGCATGCCGCGATTGTACTGGACCAAAGTCGCTCCCCGCCGACAAACCCCGTATCGTCGTTCGCGGCGCGCCGATGAAGTCACCGTCCTCCCGGCCTCCCGCACAGAGCGAGCCTTCGTGGCGGCCCGATCCGCCCGAGCAGAAGCGTCGTCAGCAGCGCGCGCTCGGCGTCCTCGCGATGCTCGCTGCCGTCGTCATCGTGCGCCTCGCGCTCGCGTTCGGAGCCGGACTCTTCATCGGAGCGCTCCTCGCGTTCACGCTTCAGCCGATGTACGGCGTCTTGCGTCGGCGCAAGTGGAGCGCGGGGCCGGCGGCGTTCGTCCTCTCCCTCGCCGCGACCGTGATCGTGGTCGCCGCTGCGGTGGGCGTGTCGGTGCTCTTCGTCTCGCGCAGCCTCACCGTGCTCTCGGCGCTCCCCGATGCGCTCGCCAAAGATGGCGCCATCGGGCGACTCCTCACCGAGGTCACGCGCTCGCTCGCGGCCATGCACGTCCAGGTGCCCGACCTCACCGAGCGGCTCCAGAACGAGGCCGTGTCGCTCGGCGCGCGGGCCGCCGGCTTGGCCGCGGACATCGCCGGCGCGACCTTCAGCGCCCTCCTCGCGTGCTTCTTCATGAGCCTCTCGACGTACTTCGTCTTGCGGCACTGGACGGATCTCGTGCGCAAGGCCGAGGAGATCCTGCCTTTCGAGCGGCGTCACACGCACGAGCTCATGACGCATTTCCGAAAGGTCGGACGCCAGGTGCTCTTGGGCACGGTCGTGACCGGGCTCATCCAAGGCATGCTCGCCGCGCTCGGCTATCGACTGGCGGGCCTCGAGGAGCCGGGGTTCTTCGGCGTCCTCACGGCGGCGGCCTCGCTCGTCCCCGCGCTCGGCACGCTGCTCGTGTGGGTGCCGATCGGCGTCTACAAGATCGTGACCGGTCACGCGGTCGCCGGCCTCTTCACCCTCGTCTACAGCGGGCTCACCGTCGTGGTCCTCTCGGACTACTTCATTCGGCCCAAGCTCGTGGGCAGTGAAGGCGGCGTTCCGACCGTGCTGACGTTCATCGCGCTCTTCGGCGGCGTCGAAGTCTTCGGCATCCTGGGCCTCGTCCTCGGTCCGGTCCTCGTGACGCTCTCGCTCGCGATTCTCCGCACCTACCAAGAGAGCATCGGTCCGTCGGCGCCCTGACCCGCCGCGCGGAGATGGCTTATTCGGTCGGGCCCGTGCGCGTTTATCGCGAGAGCGTCGCTCGCGCCTTGCTCGTCGCGCCAGCGCTCGTTAGACCGCGGGCTTCGGGGGTGAGGTCGCGCGTCGGTGCGCGCCCGGAGCGCCCGATGGCGGTGCTCAGTCGAACTGAGCGTACGATTCGTGCCGCCCGATCGGGCGAACGGTACGAATCTCCGGCTCAGCAGCACTCGTCTGACCACGACCTGGAATCGTTCTAGAGCGGCGCAACTGGGTTGCGCCGTTAGCGAGAGGTGCCCCGTGCAATCGAACGTCATCACCGCCGTCTTCCTCCCCGTCGCGCTCGGCGTGATCATGCTCGGCCTCGGCCTCAGCCTCACGCTCGCCGACTTCCGCCGCGTGCTCGTGCACCCGCGCGCGGTCATCGTCGGCCTGGTTTGCCAGACGCTGCTCCTCCCGCTCGTGTGCTTCGGCATCGCGCGCGCGTTCGCGCTTCCGCCCGAGCTTGCCGTCGGCCTCATGCTCCTCGCCGCGTCGCCGGGCGGCGCGACCGCGAACCTCTTCTCGCACCTCGCCAAGGGTGACGTTGCGCTCAACATCACGCTCACCGCGGTGAACTCGCTCGTGTCGCTCTTCACGATGCCGCTCATCGTGAGCGTCTCGCTCGCGGCGTTCCTCGGCGAGGACCGCTCGGTGCCGCTCTCGGCGGCCAAGATCATCCAAGTGTTCGTGATCGTCCTCGGGCCGGTGGCGATCGGGATGCTCGTGCGCGCGCGGCGCATCGATCTCGCCAAGCGCCTCGATCGGCCGGTGCGCATCCTGTCGGCGCTCTTCCTCGCGCTCGTGATCGCGGCCACCGTGGCCAAGGAGCGCGCGAACCTCGGCGACTACTTCCGTCAGGTGGGCCTCGCGGCGCTCGCCTTCAACCTCGCGAGCATGGCAGTCGGCTTCTTCGTCCCGCGCGCGGCCCGCATCGTGCGCCGCCAGTCGATCGCCATCGCGATGGAGATCGGCATCCACAACGGGACGCTCGCCATCGCCATCGCGTCGACCGTGCTCGGGCGTGGGACCATGGCCATCCCGGCCGCGATCTACAGCCTCATCATGTTCGTGACCGCGGCGGTGTTCGGCTTCTTGGTGCAGCGGCGCGCGGCGGCGGACGAGTCGGAAGCGACCGCCGCGGCCGCCAGTTGAGCGCCGCGCGTCCGAGCTGCAATCAGTAAAGCTGGTCGACCGGGGCCGAGTAGTCCCAGCGGTCGCCGGGGTACGGCGGCGGCGGCTCCTGCCAGGGGAGCGGCTCGCAGTAGACGTCGAGCGCGGGGCCTTCCACGCGGCCGCCAGTGACTTGGTCGAGGTCGGACTCGGAGATCTCGAAGATGGGCATGTCGGCCATCACTGCATGCGACGGGCCACGCCCAAGCTCGCGAGATCCGGTGCGGCGTGGCGAGCGGAGGGCCGGGCGCGACCAAGTTGTACGGGCCCGTACAACCTGCACGGTTGCGACGCGGCGGGCGTGGCCGCGCTTGAACCACGCGTCTCTTCATGCGACGCGAACGACATGACCCAGCGCCACCCGAACGTCATCAACAAAGACGAAGTCCCTGCCGTCCCGATGGAGAAGGGCAAGCACCGGATGCAGCTTCGCCGGCTCGGCACCAAGACCGGCGCGCAGATGCTCGGGGCCACGCTCACGGAGGTCGCGCCCCACAGCGTGTCGTTCCCGTTCCACTATCACTGCGCGACCGAAGAGGCGCTCTACGTCATTCGCGGCAAGGGCATCGCGCGGCTCGGTGACCAGCGCGTGGAGATTCGCGAGGGCGACTTCGTCGCGCTGCCGGTGGGGGCCGAGCATCCGCATCAGATGATCAACGAGAGCGACGAGCCGCTCGTCTATCTGTGCTTCTCGGCGTCGGTGCACAAGGTCGACGTCGTGGGCTACCCGGACTCGAACAAGGTCGCCGGCGCGGTCGGTACGCCCGACAAGCCCGTGCATCGATTCATCACGCGCATGGGCGAATCACTCGACTACTGGGACGGCGAGCCCAACGCGACCTGATCGCTCGGCCTCGGCAGGCGCGTCAGTATTTGACCGAGCAGCCGTACGCCTTCGTAGACGCGGTCGCTACCGGACGCCCACCGCGCACCGCGACGAGCGCCGACTCCACGTAGTTCTCGAGTCCGCCGCTCGTGGGAGACTCGCCCTCGGCGTCGGGCGAGTTGTCGATCGCGCCGCCGTAGACGAGCGTGCCATTCGCGTCGATCACGAAGATATGCGGCGTGTTGGTTGCATTGTACACGTGACCGACTTCGCCCGACGGATCGAGCAAGATCGGGTGCGTGAGCCCCCACTCCTTCTTGGCGGCGACGTTGCGCGCGGGGTCGTGCCCTTGATTGCCGGCGGCCGCGGAGTTGATGGCCACCCACACGACGCCCTCTCGCTCCTTGGCGCTCGCGTACCCCTTGAGCGAGCCCTTCTCGTGGGCCCTCCTCACGAACGGACAGTCGGGGTTGAACCACTCGAGGACGACGATCTTGCCCTTCTGGTCGGCGAGCCGGAAGCGACGCCCGCTCGTATCGGTGAGCGTGAAATCCGGGGCCGGCTTGCCGATCGTGGCGCGAGCGGTCGGCGCCGTGTGGTCGTCGGACGACGTCACCATGACGGTCGCGGCGTTCGCCTCGGGAGCAGCGGCGCGCGGCTCGGTGACCCGCTGGCCGCATGCGACGACGAGCGGGAGCGAGATGAACGCGAGGGCGCGGCCGAGTGAGCGAGCCATGGCACTCGTCAGTAGGGCCCGGACGGGCCGCGGAGAAGCCCCGTCCGCTCAGGCGCTCGGCAAGGTCACGCGCATCTCCGTGCCGCCGCCGGGCCGATCGCGCGCTTCGATCCGGCCGCCCATCTGCTCGACGATCTGCCGGCTGACGTAGAGACCGAGCCCGGTCCCGGTGCGCTTTCCGGTGGCGAAGGGCTCGAAGAGCCGCGCGCGCACGCTCTCCGCGATGCCCGGGCCGTCGTCGGCGACCACGATCGTGATCGCTTCGCCGGGGGCGCCCCGTCGTGCGGTGACGACGATGTTCCCACCGCGCTCGTCGAACGCCTGCGCGGCGTTGATGAGCAGGTTGAGGAGCACCTGCCCGAGGCGCACCGAGTTGCCGCGCACCGTGAGCTGCGGATCGATGTCGACGTCGACGCGCGCGCGCTGACGGAGCTCGGCGCCGGCCAGGCCGAGCACCGAACGGACCGTGAGCGCGACGTCGACGTTGCTGGCTTCGTAGCCGTGCTCCGGCTTCGACATGGTGAGCAGATCTTTGACGAGCGATGCGACGCGCTCGACGCCCACGAGCGCGCTCCGGATCTCGTCGACCGCGTTGGCACGCCCACGAGCTTCGGGCGTGGCTTCGAGCTCACGGAGGGCGAGCGCGAGGTGCGTGAGCGTGAGCGTCAGCGGATTGTTGATCTCGTGGGCGATGCTCGCTGCCATCGTGCCGAGCGTCGCGAGTCGCTCCGCTCGCATGACGGAGCCCTCGAGCGTGCGCACTTCGGTCACGTCCTCCGCGAAGAACGCGTAACGCTCGTCTTCGGTCGCCGGGAGCGGCGTGACGCGACCCGCGAGCGTGCGCGCCCCGTTCGAGGCTGGGAACGTCATCTCGAACGGAAGCGGCACCCCGGCCGCGCGCGACTGCCGGAAGCGGGCGATGGCGCGCGTGATCTGCGCTTGCTCGATCCCGAGGGAGCGGTCGGACACGTCGCGCAACGCCTCGACGCTTCGACCGAGGAGCGTCGCGCAGGCGGGGTTGTCGGCCACGTGCACGAGGTCGTCGCCGTGCACGGAGCGGATGCCGATCGCCAATGGGGCCGACTCAAAGAGGCTCCGCAGGAGCGCCTCGAGGCGCGCGACGTCGCGCTCGCGCTCGCGGAGCTCGGTGACGTCGATGTTGATGCCGGCCGTGCCGACGATCGCGTCAGCCCGCCTGATGGGCGTGATGATGTTGAGGAAAGTGCCCTTGTGATCGCCGAGGTCGTAGGTCACCTCTCCGCGCACGGTCTCTCCCGCGGCGGCGCGGGCGTTGTTCTGTCGCCAGATCTGCTCGACCTCGGTGCTTCGCGCCGCGTCCGCCGGTCGGCTCCCGACGAGGCCCGGCCAGTGACGACGCGCGGTGGCGTTGGCGTAGGTGCAAAGCTCGGTCTCGTCGCGCACCCAGACGTCGAACGGGAGCGCTTCGAGCAGCGCGTGGAGATCGCCGTGGTCGTGTGTGTCGTCCCCCATGGTCCTTCCCCTGCCTATCCGCGCGCGCTCGCCGCTTCCACCAGCTCGCGTGGGAACGCGGGGCCGGCCGTGGCCTTGAAGTCCACCTCGTTGAGGAAGGACGTGAACGCGAAGTAAGAGCGAAGCGTGTCGTGGCGTGCGAGCCAGCGCGGAAGGACGCGCGGCTTCTGCAGCACGCCTTGCGCGCGCAGCCACAGGAGCGCCTCCACGTCCGTGAGGGCGATGCGACCGCTCACCAAGACCTCGCCCACCACCGGCGTCTTGAAGACCAAGCTCGCGCGGAGGAACGTGTACACGTCGAGGAGCCCCGACAGATACGACGCGTCCTTCGTGAACGGCGCGCCGCCGGTCGTGAGGCCGCCGCGACAGATGCGCTGCGCGTCGAGGAAGGCGTCGCGCGTCGTCACGCCGCGCGCGACGAGGTGTCGATAGAGATCGAGGAAGCTCGCGCCGTCTTCGGCCATCGCGACGAGGCGCACCCGCTCGGCGAGGCGCTCGAGGCGGCTCGGCGGGAGCGTGTGGCCGTAGAGCTCGGAGAACACGGCGAGGCCCTCTTGCGTGCGCGTCGTGCGCGGGCCGCCGGAGCGGAGCAGCGGGAAGGACTTCTGCGCCGCTCCGTTTTGTGCGGTGAGGGCGTGCGTTTCGATCTCGTGGAAGAAGAGCCCTTCGGCTTCGGTTCGCTCGAAGCGCGCGCCCTCGCGCACGCGGAGCTTGGTGCGCCCGCACATCACCTTGGCGGCGAGCTCGGGGTCGCGCTCGATGCGCATCTCGAGCGTGCCGCCGAGCTCGTCGAGTCGCTCCTCCATGAGGTCGACGAAGTCGTCGACCTCGAGCATCGCTTCGCTCGCGACGGGCGTGGCCTCGGCGAGTCGGCTCGCCACGTGCTCGGCGAGGTCGAGGTTGGTCGTGTCGTTGTCGAACGCCGTCGTGCGCGCTCCGCCGTAGATGCGAACCGAGTGGGCGTAGAAGTCGCGCGTCCCCACCGCGAGCAGCATTCGGTTCGCGTCGACGAAGCTCTCGCATTGATCGCGGAGCCAGCGCAGGAGGACGTGCTCACCGGCGAGCTCGTGCGCGAGCTTGGCCGCCGCGTCCGCAGCTTCTTGATGAAGCGCGCGATCGATCGCGTACGTCGGCTCCGGCAGCTTCTCGGCGCCGGCGCGGAAGAAAGACTCCTCCACCGCGCGCGGCCAAGCGATCGACTCGAGGAAGCGCGTCTTGGCGGCGATGGGCTCGAGCACCTCGAGCGCGCGCGCGAGGTAGCGATCGCGATCCGCCGCGGACATGTCGTCGTGCTTGGGCTTGGGCGCGTCTGCCTGGCGCTCCGGCGCAGCTCCTGCCACGAACGGCAGCGCGAGCGCGTGCTCGGCGGCGCGCGCGACGCGCGGGTACTGCGAGAGGTCGACGCCGAACCGCTTGGCGCTGTAGACCTGCGGGACGAGGAAGGCGTCCGCGCACGTGAAGGTGTCGCCGTACGCGAAGCGTCCGCGGATCCCGAGCGCCTCGTTCTGCGCCATCGCGCGCTCGAAGGCGGCGAGGCCGTGCTCGTTCCACCGCTTGGCCCACGCCGTCCGCGCCGCTGCGTCCGACGAGATCGCGTCGAGGACGCGCAAGTTCTGGAGCGGCTGCGTCCCGGAGTTGACGATCTCGCAGAGGGCCCGAACGCGCGCCCGATCCCACGGGTCTTTGGGGAAGAGCGCCGGCGCAGGGTGGAGCTCCTCGAGGAGCTCGCAGATGGCCATCGATTCGACGACGGCGCGGCCGTCCACCTCGAGCGTCGGGACGTTACCGGCTGGGCTGACCGCGAGGTTCTCCTCTGCGGCCTGCTCCTTCTTGACGAGGTTGACGTAGACGGAGCGGTAACGGATGCCCTTGAACGCGAGCGCGATGCGCACGCGATACGACGACGACGATCGCCAGTAGTGGTGGAGAACGACCTCGCTCACGCGCCGAATGGTACGCGGAGAGCGATCGGGAGTGGGGGCGGGCGAGCGCCCGCGCGCCGCTCAGTCCGTGCACGGGAGGTCGAAGACCTCCTCTTCCTCGCTCCGGAGCCACGTCTCGAGCCAGGGGCCCTCACCCTTCTTGTCCGTGGGGCGCGAGACGGCGCGCGGCGACGAAGGCCGGTCGGCGCTCGGGGTCTGGACGGGCTCAAGCGAGGTGGCGCGAGAAGGGATCATGCTCGGCGTGGAGCAAGCGCCGTACCTCCGTTTAACGCGCGTAACTAACTGATTCTTTTGAGAGGTGGTGCGAGGTGCGAACGACCTTACCGCGTCAGGCAACACCCAGCCGTGATCGATTCGCCACAGGCGAATGGGGCGTCCCATGGCGCCAGGCGGCGTCCCTTTACACGGCGAAGGAACCGGGTGACGAGCACTGAACCCCCTCCACTTGACACTGAACATGGTTGCAGTATAGAGCTAGCTCTACACTCGACAACACGCCGGATTGCGATCCGCCGCTTTCGCCTCGCCGCCGAGGCACGCACTCAGGAGCCGACCATGGATGAGAAGAACCGCGCCAAGGCCATCGACCTCGCCCTCGCCAGCATCGAGAAGGAATACGGCAAGGGCGCGATCATGCGCCTCAAGGACGGGCAGGCCACGCAGGAGGTCTCGGTCGTTCCGTCCGGCAGCCTCGGCCTCGACCTCGCCCTCGGCATCGGCGGCTATCCGCGCGGACGCATCATCGAGATCTACGGCCCGGAGTCGAGCGGCAAGACCACCCTCACGCTTCACGCCATCGCGTCCGTGCAGCGCGCGGGCGGCGTCGCGGCCTTCATCGACGCCGAGCACGCGCTCGATCCGTCGTACGCGCGTAAGCTCGGCGTCAAGACGGACGAGCTCTTGGTCTCGCAGCCCGACTACGGCGAGCAGGCCCTCGAGATCGCCGACATGCTCGTGCGCTCGGGCGCGGTCGATCTCGTGATCGTCGACTCGGTCGCCGCCCTCGTGCCCAAGGCCGAAATCGAAGGCGACATGGGCGACAGCCACGTCGGTGTGCAGGCGCGCCTCATGAGCCAAGCGCTCCGCAAGCTCACCGGCACGGTCGCGCGCTCCAACTGCATGCTCATCTTCATCAACCAGATCCGCATGAAGATCGGCGTCATGTTCGGCTCGCCGGAGACCACCACGGGCGGCAACGCGCTCAAGTTCTACTCGTCGGTGCGTCTCGACATTCGCCGCATCGGCGCGATCAAAGAGGCTTCGGCCAGCGCGGCCGGCAAAGACCCGGCGGTCATCGGCAACCGCACGCGCGTGAAGGTCGTGAAGAACAAGCTCGCGCCGCCCTTCCGCGAGATCGAGTTCGACATCCTCTACGGCCAGGGCATCTCCCGCTCCGGTGACATCCTCGATCTCGCAGTGGACGCCAACATCGTCGAAAAGAGCGGCGCTTGGTTCTCGTTCCAGGGCGAGCGCATCGGGCAGGGCCGCGAGAACTCGCGCACGTACCTCGAGCAGCATCCCGATCTCATGGAGAAGATCGAGGGTCTCATCCTGAAGAAGCACGGCATCCACCGTGCGGGTGCAGCTGCGGCAGCAGCAGACGCGGCGCCGGAAGCCGACGAGCCGAAGAAGGCTCCCGGCCCGCGCGCGGTCGACGACGACAAGAAGCGCAACGGCCAAGCCGCCGCCAAGCACTGAAGCGCGTCGGCGTACGCCTCGGACTCGCGCTGTCGTAGAGTGCGCGTCCGATGCACGTCGTCATCACTGGTGCCAGTCGAGGGGTTGGCCGCACCGCAGCGCTCGCGCTCGCCCAAAAGGGCGCGAGCCTGTCGCTCGTGGTTCGCGATCGCGCGCGTGGCGAAGATGTGGCGCGTGAGATTCGCGCCGTCTCCGGAGCGGGCGCCGTCGACGTCTTCGTCGCCGACCTCTCGCTCATGAGTGAGGTGCGTCGCGTCGCGGGTGAGATCGCGGCCGCGCACCCGATCATCGACGTGCTCGTGAACAACGCCGGGGCGATCTTCGGCGAGCGTGGGCTCACGTCCGAGGGGCTCGAGCAGACGTTCGCCACCAATCACGTCGCGTACTTCCTCCTCACAAGGCTCCTTCTTCCGACGCTCGAGGCGGCTCCGCGCGCCCGCGTCGTCGTCGTCGCGTCGGAGGCCCATCGGGGCGCGCGCGGCGTCGACTGGGACGACTTGCGCCGGGAGCGCGGGTATCGAGGCCTGCCCGTCTATTGCGAGTCGAAGCTCATGAACATCCTCTTCGCGGCCGAGCTCGCGCGGCGCCTCGAGGGGACGCGCGTCACCTCCAACTCGCTCCACCCAGGGACGGTCGCGTCCAACTTCGGCCTCGATAGCGGTGGCTTCTGGATCAAGCTCTTCTATCGATGGTTTCGGATGTTTCTCACCGACGAGGCCAAGGGCGCTCGCACCACCGTGCACGTGGCGTCGGCCCCGGAGGTCGCGGAGGTGACCGGGAAGTATTTCGCTTCGTGCAAGGTCCGGACGCCGAGCCGAGCCGCGCGCGACGCCGAGGCCGCTCGCCGGTTGTGGAAGCTCACGAGTGAGCTGACGGGCCTCCCCGAAGACTGACGCCGCCGCCGCCTGACCGGAGGTATGATCCGTGCCGCGATGGAGCTTTTCATCATGCGGCACGGACCGGCCGAGGACGTGTCCGACACGGGCCTCGATTCGGATCGCGTCCTCACGCCCAAGGGGCGCGAGCGCGTACAGCTCGTCGCACGCGAGCTACGTCGAATCGGTGAGCTGCCGCGCGCCATCGTGACGAGCCCGTTCGCGCGCGCGCTCGAGACCGCGCGCATCGTCCAGCACGAGCTCGGCCTCGATCGGGCGCCGTTCGAGGAGCACGCGTGGCTCGGCATGCAGGGCCGCGCGCGAGAGCTGACCGAGCGCATCCGCGAGGACCGCCGGGATCGCACCGTGCTCGTTGGACACGAGCCCGAGCTCTCGAGCTTGGTGCGCGACCTCACTGGTCGCTCCGTGCACATGGAGAAGGCGATGGTCGTGGCGATCACGTTCGGTGACGGTCGCGCGCGCGTTCGCTTCGTTCTCGAGCCGAAGAACCTCACCGTGCAAAAGCCCTGAGCGGCGCGCGCGGCGCGGGCGCTCGCCCGTCCACGCCAACGCAAAATGCGTCTCGGCGTCGGTGGGCCCAAGATCGGTGGGTGAGGGTGCGCTTGGGCCCGATCTGAGGCCTCGTCTGGGGGTGGGTGCGACACCGTGCAGGTGCCTGGAACTAGAAGTGAAATCAGGGCTCCTTGACGATGCCCGAACCGCCTTCTAGTTCGAATCGAAGAGGCAGAAGTCCATGGCCGCTCGCAGTGTCCTCATGTTGCATCCCGGGCGGCTCGGTCTGCCTTCGCGTGGCGAGAGCGCCGACTGGCGCGCGCCCGCCCAAGCCGTCGCGATCCGGGTCCCCGATCGCATGGCGGTAGGACACGACGCGCTCATCCCGCGCTCGAGCCCGCGCCTCTACGTCCACGAGGGCGCGCGCCAAGCGCTCGAGCGTCGCATCGAAGCGGCGTCCACGGTGCCGGTGAGCCTCGCCATCACCGACAACCTCCACTCGGTGATCTCGCACTCGTGGCATCGCGGCGTGCTCCGCGCGCGCGTTCACCACATGTTCTTGGACGCGCCGCGATCGATCCAGCACGCGCTCGTGCGCTACGTCACCGAGGCCGATCGCGACGCCAGCCTCACGCTCGGCTCGTTCATCGAGGCGCGCGCCGACCGCCTCGCGCGTCGCTCTCGCAACCGGAAGCTCGTGACGCGCGGCAAGCACCACGATCTGCTCGCCATCTTCGCCGAGGTGAACGAGCGCTACTTCGGCGGGACGGAGAGCGGCGCGCAGATCACTTGGGGGCGCCGCGCGAGTCGGCCCGAGCGGCCACGTTCGTCGATCAAGCTCGGGAGCTACGACGCGACGGAACGCCTCATCCGCATCCACCCCGTGCTCGACCGCCCGTGGGTGCCGCGATACTTCGTGGCGTTCATCGTCTTCCACGAGCTGCTCCACCACGTGATGCCGACGGGGCGCCTCGAGCGCACGCCGCGCGCGCGCACCGCGGCGCACGAGCTCCCGCCGCCCGGGAGCCGGCGCGCGCTCCACTCGGCGGCGTTCCGCGAGCGCGAGCGGACTTTCCGGTATTACGAGCGGGCCCTGGCCTGGGAGAAGAAGAACCTGGCGCGCCTTCTCCGGAGTTGAGGTAAGCCGGGGGAACAATGCGCGTGACCTCGCGGTTCTCCCTCGCGATCGTGGCTATCTCTTCGCTGCTCATCACCGCATCGAGCGGGCTCCTCGCGTGCGGCGGCTCGGCGCCGCCCGCAAAGGCGACTCCGACCGGAATGCCGCCGGCCGAGAAGGCCGACGCCGGTGCGCCGGCTGCTGCGCCTCCCGTCCAGCACCCCTTCGCCAAGAACGCGGCGGAGGTCACCAGCATGATCGACGACGCGATCGAGGCGAAGCGCAGCGACATCATGAAGTGCGTCGAGGCGGCGCGAAAGCGCACCGGCGACCCACGCGGCAAGGTCACGTTCGATCTCGGGATCGATCAGGAAGGCACGCTCATCGGCGTGAAGACGCCGAAAGGCGCCAAAGAGGACGACGTCTTGAACGGCTGCGTGCGTGAAGCCCTCTCGCGCGCGGCGTTCCCACGCTCGAACGCCGGCGTCGTGACCGTGAAGAAGATCTTCTCCGACGAGCTCGTCTACCCGAAGTGAGCGCGCGCGTGCCCACGCTCTCCAGGTTCTCCGTTCGCGCGTGGGCCGTGGCGGCGTGCGTCGTCGCGGTCGGATGCGGCGGGCACCCCGACATGGCGGCGGTCGGCCTCGAGCACGCGAGCGCGGAAGCGACGCATCGTGTGCGCCGCGCGCCGGCGCGCTCGCAGCGGCTCTTCGTCGCCGCTCCCGACGATCGCCTGCTCGGGCCGCTCCTCGCGCGCGGTGACGACCGGCATCTCGTCGCGTGGGTCGACAACGACGAAAAATCGCAGCGCCGGATCCGCGCGCTCGTCGTCGACGACGCCGGCGTGCCCGTCGAGCCGATCCACGAGCTCATCGCGGGCCTCGGTGACGTGACGTCGCTGGTGGCCGAGAAGGCCGGCGGCGCCGATTCGTCGTTCGTCGTCGCGTGGTCGACGCTGGGGACGCGCGGCGAGAGCATCAGCGTCGTCGGCGTCTCCAAGAAGCTCGACACGCGCGGCGCGGCCGTGGAGATCGCTCGAAGCTCCGATCACGTGGTCTGGACCAAGATCGTCCCCACGCGAGCGGGCGCGGTCGTGCTTTGGGCCGAGGAGACTCGCGAGCGCAAGGCCAACGTCCTCTCCATCGCGCTCGACGAGAAGGGGCGCCCGCGCGGCGTTCCGACGTTCGTGGCGCGGGGCGTGATCTCGTGGCGCGAGGCGCCGTCGTCCTCCGGCGTCTCGCTGGGCGTCCTCACGCCCGGCTCGCGCGCCAAAGACGGAAAGGGCGACACGCTCTCGCTCTTCCGCCTCGACGACGAGGGGCGCCCGCGCGGCCCCGCCACCCCGATCGTCACCGACGGCACGGTGCCCGCCGACGTTGAGATGTCGCGTCTCGGCGCGAGCGGCGTGCTCTTCGCGTGGACCCGCGAGTCGGGTCTCGATCCGTCCGTGCAGATTGCCGTCGTCGACGAGCGCGATCGGGTCACGCCACCGCGTTCGCTGAGCGGAGCCTTCGCGGGCGCGCGGCTCCTCTCCGTTCGGTCGGCACCGCGCGGCGCGGTCCTCGCGTGGGAGCGCCCGGCCGCGCGTCCGCGTGCCTCGCGTCGCGTGACCCTCGAGCGGCTCACCGAGACCGGCGAATCCGTCGCCAGCACGGTGCTCGAGCTGGAGGGGAAGGGCGCGCCCGAGATGGTCTCCACCGACCGCGGCGTCACGGTGCTCGGGCGCATGCGCGTCTGCGGCCGCGCCGAATCGGAGGACGGATGTCGCGCGGCGCCGTTCACTCCGGCCCTGGTCGAGCTCGACGAATCGCTCCTCGCCGTCCGCGCCGAGCGCATCGAGGCCGGCGATCCTCCGGAGGCCGTCGCGCAGGCTTGGGGGCTCGTGTGCGGAGCGCGCTGTCTGGCGCTCTCGCTCGGCACGCCGGAGAAAGACGTCGGTCAGCCGGTGCTCGCGTCGCCGGGCTTCGGCAAGGCGTCTTCCGATGCGCGCGTCGTCGTCGCGCCCCTTTACGCGCCGGGGCGGCCGAAGCCCCGCGCGCTCGCCACCGTCCTTCGCACCGAGCCGGTCATGAGCGTCGCGGTCGGGCGATCGGGCGGGGCCTCGACGATCGCGATCGTGACCCGCGGAGAGGAAGGACCGCGCGGCGCGAACGGCGGCAAGCCCGCGGCCCTTTATCTCGTTCCGGTCGATCGAGACGGCCACGAAGGGGAGGCGACTGCGTTCGCTCCGCGCGTCGCCCCCGCTGGCGGCGCGTCGTTCGCCACCGCGCCCGACGGATCACTCGTCCTCGCGTGGGTAGCGCGCGAGGATGGTGGTGAACGTGTGCATCTTACACGTTTGGTCGTGGGGCTGAAGCGCGCCACCGACATGCTCGTCACCACCAAGAAGAGCGAGATGCGCGACGTCACCGTCGCGGCGGTGGACGGTGGCTTCATCGTCGCGTGGATCGACGGACGTGACGGCGAGGTGTACGCGGCGCGCGTCAGCTCGGACCTCGCGCGCGTGTCGGAGCATCAGCGGCTCACCACCGCGCCCGGTGATGCGAGCGACCTCACGATGACCGCGCACCCCTCGGGTGTCGCGTGGTTGGCGTGGACCGATCCGCGCGAGAGCCCGCGCGAAGGCAGCGGCGACATCTACGTCGCCGCCGTGCGTGCCAAGGACGCGCGCATCGCGGTGCCAGAGGCGCGCGTTCTCGCCACCGCGGCCCACTCGCGGTCGCCTTCTCTCTCGGTGAGCGACGACGGCGTCGCGCTCGGTTGGATCGAGGAAGCGCCGATCGGGACCGACGCCGCGGGGCACGCCGCGTACGGCGCGATGCTGGCCGTCCTCGACGCCAGAGGACACGCCGTCCGTGAGCCCGCGCGCCTCACCGGCGCCAGCGTGGGCGCGCCGATGTCGATCGTGCTCGACCCAACGCGTGGCGGCGCGCGCGGCGTGCTCGTGCGGAGCGCGGATCAAGAGCTCTCGATCGACGCGTTCACCGTGGAGAAGAGCGGCGCGATCGTGAGCTCGTGGCTCGGCGCGCCGGAGGGCCCGCCCACGCTCGACCTACCGCTCGCGTTCGACGGCGAAGCGCTGGTCTACGCCGAAGAGAGCCGTGGCGCGTCCGAGCACAAGGTGCGGCGGATGAGCGTCACCTGGCCCTGAGCCGGTCGCGCGCTCGCGAACGCCGACCTCAGGTGCTGCGCCGCTCCCAGCGGAGCTTCGCCTTCTCGCGCTCGCCTTCTCGCGTGCGCGGCTCGGAGCGCGCCGGCAGCTCGCCGAGCAAGCGCTTGGTGACGTCGAACAGTTCGGTCACGGCGCGCTCGAAGGCGGCTTCGCTGCCGCGCGTGGGCTTGGTCATGCCGCTCACCTTGCGGACGTACTGGAGCGCGGCGGCGCGGATCTCCTCGTCGGTGGTGGGGGGCGCGAAGTCGTGGAGCACGCGAATGCTGCGGCACATACGCCCACCTTGAGCGCACCGCGGCCCGGTCGCAAGGCGAGCCGGGTCCTCGATTAAGAAATTCTGCTCGGAGGACGCAACTCGGGCCGCGGTCCGGCCGAAGCTCCTCTCGTCGAAGGAGAACGCCATGCACCCGCGAATTGGCCCGAGCTCGTCCGAGATCAGCTACGTCACGTCCGCACCGCGCGTGACGCCCACGCCTCCCAACGTGAAGTTCGCCGAGGTGCTCGCCGCGCAAGCCGGCGGAATCGCGCGGAGCGCCGAGGCCGCGATGCGCTCGCTCCCGGGGGCGCCGATCGTGGCGCTCGCGATTCGCGGGCCGGGGGGCGTGGCCGGGGCCCCGCTCCTCGCCCCGCGCGGGGGATCGATCCCGATCGGAGTCGGTGGCGCAGGCGCGGGCAGCGGGACGAGCGCGGAGGGCCCGGGCGGGAGCGCGCCGGCTGGCGCGACCGCGGGGGCGGGTGGGGACGCGGGGATCGAGTCGTCGCTCACCCAGTCGCAAGAGATGAACCTCTACTTCCTCCGCATCCAAGAAGAGATGAACGCGCAGAACCGCACGTACTCCGCGCTCTCCAACGTGCTCAAGGCCGAGCACGACACCGTGAAGAACGCCATCTCCAACATCCGCTGAGCCGCGGCGACGACCCGCTGGCGAAAGCCGTCGGGCCGTGCGAGCTTGAGGAAGTCGCGTGCGCGAAGAATCGGAGATCTGACGGATGGGCATCGATCGCATCGGAGGCAAAGGCGGCACGCCGCCCCTCACGACACCGGAAGGTGCGACGGGCGCCTCTTCGGCGGAGAAGGCTGCCGCGCCGTTTTCGCTCGACCGCGGCGCCGAGGCGCGCGGAACGAGCGCGGCCGGAGCGGTGGGCGCCGCGACGCCGCTCGAGCGCCTCCGCGCGGGAGAGATCGATCGTCAAACGTACGTCGAGCTCAAGGTAGACGAAGCCACGCGCCACTTGGCCGGGCTTCGGCCGGCGGACCTCGAGAGCATCCGCGCCGAGCTCCGCCAGCGCCTCGCGAGCGATCCGGCGCTCGTCGATCTCGTGCGTCAGGCGAGCGGCGGCACGTACACGCCGCCCGAAGAGTGAGCGAGATCTCGCGGCGCGTCGCCCTCGGCGCGCTCGCGACGCTCGGGTGCTCGCGTCGCTCGGAGGCGTCGTCGGGGGCGGCGAGCGCACCGGTCAGCGCGAGCGCGCCGGTGACCGTTGCCCCCACGGCGAGCACGGTCGTCGACGCGGCCGCGAGCGCCGCTCCGATCGCGATCGGTCCCCGTGCGGAAACCCACGAGTGGGACCTCGGCGCGCGCGGGCGCGCGGTCGTCTGCATCGCGCCCGCGGCGACGCGCTCTTCCGCGGATCGCTATCCACTCGTCGTCGCGCTCCATGGTCGCGGCGAATCGGTCAAGGGGCCGGCGCGCGGGCCATGGGGTTGGCCGCGCGATTACGCGCTCGTTCGCGCCGCCGATCGGATCGTCGCGCCGCCTTTGTCACGCGCCGATTACGAAGGGCTCGTCGAGCCAGCGCGCCTCGCGCGCGTCAATGAACGGCTTCGCGCGCGTCCGTTCGGCGGGCTCGTGGTCGTGTGCCCCTACTTGCCCGATTTCGACTGGAGCCGGCCGCCGCGCGACATGGTCGACGACTACGCGCGGTTCGTGTTGGAGGAGCTCGTCCCGCGCGCGCGCCGGGAGCTCCCGGTCTTGCCCGAGTCGAGACACACCGGCATCGACGGCGTCTCACTCGGCGGCGCGATGGGGATTCGCGTCGGATTTCGCAACGCCGCCGCGTTTGGCGCGGTCGGCGTGCTCCAGTGCGCGCTCAACCCCGGCCAGGTGGAGGAGCTCACCGAGCTCGCACGGCGCGCGCGCGCGGCAAATCCGACGCTCGCCATCCGCGTCGCCACCAGCAACGACGACGCGTTCGTCCACTCGAACCACGCCCTCGCCGATTCGCTCCGGGCGGCGAACGTCCCCCGTCAGTTCGAGGACCACCTCGGTCCGCACGATTACGTGTGGAATCGTGGCCCCGGCTCGTATGAGCTCCTTCTCTTCCACGACGACGCGCTCCGGCGCGAGAAATAGATAGAATCGCCTCCTCACGACATGGCTTGGCTCATTCCGCTCTCCGCCCTCGCGAAGAAACGCGGCGGTGACGATCCCCGTCACGTCGGGGGCAAAGCGTCGCGGCTCGTGTGGCTGCACAAGAACGAGCTCGCCGTGCCCGACGCTTGGGTGCTCCCCAACCGCGCCTTCTTGGAGTCGCTGCGCAAGCTCCCCGCGTCGTGCGAGCCCAAGTCGCTGCTCCGCGGCACGAGCGCGCGCGGATTCTCGCTCCGCGTCGCCGAAGCGCGGCAAGAGCTCCTCTCCGCGCCGCTCCCCGACGGGCTCGAGGTCGAGCTCGGGGAGCTTTGGGCGTCGGTCGAATCGTCTTCGCCGTGGGGCCTCGCGATTCGTTCGAGCGCCACGTGTGAGGACGGAACCGTCGCCTCGATGGCCGGTCTCGCCGAGACGCGACTCGCCGTGTTCGGCCCGGAGGCGATGGCGACGGCGATCCGAGAGGTGTGGGCGTCGCTCGCGTCCGGACGAGCGCTCTCGTACCTCGCCTCGCACGGCATCCGCGATGTCGGCATGGCCGTGGTCCTCCAGCGCATGGTGCGCGCACGCGCGGCCGGCGTGATGTTCACGCGCGCGTCGTTCGCGGAGGGAAGTCGGGTCGTGAACGCGTCGTTCGGCCTCGGCGCGCCGGTGGTGGACGGCGTTTCGACGCCGGACATGCTCCGCCTCGACGACAAGGGGCGCGCGCTCGAGTCCGTGGTCGCGCACAAGCGCTCGGCGCTCGTGGTCCGCGATCGCGCCCTCGCCCTCGAGCCGGTGTCGACGCCCGACGCGCCGGCGCTTGACAGCGCGGTCTGCGAGGAGCTGGCCGAGATCGCCACGCGGCTCGAGAAGATCGATCCCGCGGCGTGGGACGTCGAGTTCGCGCACGACGGCGAGCGCGCGTGGATCGTGCAAGCCCGCCCCGTGACGGGGCAGGGCTTTCCCGAAGGCGGTGACGCGCTCACCGTGTGGAGCAACGCCAACGTCGGCGAGGCGCTCCCGGGCGTGGCGACGCCGCTCACGTGGTCCGTCGCCGGCGCCTTCAGCGAAGACGGCTTTCGCCGCGCCTTCGCCGCGCTCGGATGCACCGTTCCCAAGAACGCCAAGCTCGTCGGTGACGTCTACGGTCGCTTCTATCTGAACCTCTCGCAGTTCATGCGCGTCGCTGCGCAGGTGCCGTGGCTCGATCCCAAGACGCTGGTCGAGCTCGGCGGCGGCTCGGGAGGCGAGGAGCTCGCGCGCGACGTGGCCGACGTCTCGCATACGCGCTTCTTCGCGCGCCTGCCCCTCACGGCGACGCGTCTCGCCAAAGAGCAACTTCGCCTCGACGCCGACGTTGCGCGCTACGAGCGCGACGCCGAGAGCGCCCGTCGCTTCTACGCCGCGCTCGATCTCGCGATCCTCCCCGACGAGTCGCTCGCGCGGACCCTTCGCGATTTGCAGGCGCTCCTCGCGCGGACGGGCACCGTGATGTTGACGTGCGCGTCGAGCGCGCTCGGCTCGCATCTGGCGCTCTCGGGCGTCCTCTCGCGTCTCGCGCCCGCGCGCGGCGATCGGCTCGCGCAGTCGCTCACCGCGGGCATTCGCGACCTCGAGAGCGCGCGCCCCGCGATGGGCATCCTCCGCGTGGCGAGCCTCGCGCGGAGCGACGCGCCCGCGCTGCGCGCGCTCCAGGAAGACGGCGTCGCGTCGATCGACGCCATCCCCGACGGGCCCACGCGCCGCGCCCTCGTGTCCTTCCTCGATCTCTATGGGGATCGCGCCGTCCGCGAGGCCGAGCTCGCCACGCCGCGCTGGCGCGAGGATCCGCGCCCGGTCCTCTCGATGCTGAAGGTCGCGCTCCGCGGCGAGGCGCGTGACGTCGAATCGCAGCTCGCCCGCGCGCGCGCCAACGTCGAGGCGGATACCGTGCGGCTCCTCCCCAAGCTCGCCCTCCCCGTCGAGACCGCGGTGCGTCACCTCGTCGCGCGCACGCAAAAATCGGCGCGGCTGCGGGAGCGGATGCGCGCGTGGGTGACACGCGTGCTCGGCATGATGCGCGTCGCGTTCTTGGATGCCGACCGCCGCATTCGCCGCCTCGCGCCGGAGCTCACGCGCGAGGGCGAGGGCGCCATTCCCGCGGTCTTTTTCCTCACCGTCGACGAGGTCGTTCACGCGCTCCAGCAAGCGCGGACCGACTTGGCACCGCTCGTCCGAGCACGCCGCGCGGAGTACGCGCGCAACGTCGCGCGACCCGATCCGCCGCCCACGTTCGTGGGCGCGCCGCCGCCGGTCTTGCTTCCGCCGAGCGGTGGCGACGTCCTTCGCGGCATCGCGGCGGGCTCGGGCGTCGTGGAGGGCAAGGCGCGCGTCATTCTCTCCGCGGATCGACTCGGTGATCTCGAGCCCGGTGAGGTGCTCGTCGTGCGCTCGACCGACGTCGGTTGGACGCCGCTCTTTCCGCTCGCGGCCGGCGTCGTGACCGAGCTCGGAGGGCCGCTCTCCCACGCGGCGGTCGTGGCGCGCGAGCTCGGCGTGCCCACGGTCGTCAACGTCGCTGGCGCGACGCGCGTCTTCCGCACCGGCGATCGGCTGCGGATCGACGGCGCACGCGGGACCGTCGAGCGGCTGCGCGGCTGAGCGTCGACTCCGAGCGTCAGCCCGATTCGGGCGTGGGCAGCGAGCGACGCGACGACGGCTTCATCGAGCGCGGCACCGGCGCGCCCGCCTCGATGCAGCGTACGTACTCCGCGACGATGGCCTTCAAGCGCTCCTGGAGCGCGCCGTCCTTGGGGAGGAAGTGCGCGACGCCGAGCTCGTAGAGGAGCTGCACGTCGCCTGGCTCGGCGTCCACGCTCACCGCGACGATGTTGCATTGCTCGGCGAGGCGCTCACCGCGCAGGTACATGAAGAGCTCGATGCCGCCCATCTCCGGCATGATGAGGTCGAGCACCATGATGTGCGGGGCACGCTTGCGCACGAGCTCGAGCGCTTGCTTCGCGTTGTTCGCGACGGCGATTTCGGCGAGCGGCGCGGCCTGCTTCACGTACATCGCGAGGAGCTGCGCCGTGTAGCGGTCGTCATCGATCACCAGAATGTGGAGGCCGTCCTCGGCGGCGGCGCGACCGATCTCGTTGCGGATGGCGCGTAGCTGCCAAACGACGCTCTCGAGCTGCGGGCGCTCCCGCGGCTCCTTGGCCAAGAGCTCGCGCACGAGCGCTGCCAGTCGCGGCGGGATCGGTTCGGGTCCCATCGGCTCGGGCACGGGCGCTTCGGCGTGGAGAGCCGCGTAGCCGGGGACGGTGCCGGACTCGAACGGGAGGCGCGTCGTCAGCATCTCGAACGCGATGATGCCGAGCGCGTAGACGTCGACGAGGTGCGCGTCGCCGGGCGTCACCGAATTGGAGAAGCTCTCCGGCGCCATGTACGCGGGCGTGCCGCCGAACCCGCCGCGACCACCCGCCGCGAACTCGGGCTGCACGAGGCCGAAGTCGGTCACGACGACACGGCTGCCGGGGGCGAGCAGCACGTTGGCCGGCGTGAGATCGCGGTGCGCGAGGCCGGCACGATGCACCGCAGCGAGCCCCTCGGCGATCGAGATGAGCACGTCGAGCGTCTCCTCGACGTCGGCCGAGTCGCCCAAGCGTCGCTTCTCGATGAGCGCCGCGAGGGTGATGCCCGGCACGTGCTCCATCACCATGAAAGGCACGCCCTCGTGCTCGCCGAGCGCGTGCACCGTCACGAGCGATGGGTGCCGCATCGCCGCGAGCGCGCGCGCTTCGTTCTGGATGGACGGGAGGCCAGGGAGGGAGGTCTTGAGAGCGACGCGCCTTTGGAGCGCGCGATCCCATGCATCATACACCTGTCCCATGCCGCCGCGGCCGAGGAGCCCGCGGATCTCGTAGGTGCCTCCGAGCAGCTCGCCCTCGGCGAAGGTCGTGACCACGGGTGGCATCGAGCCGCCCGAGAGCGTGTCGTCGTCGCGCTCTCCGGAGAGCGTCTCCATCGGCGTCGCGGCCGGGAGCGTGCTCGTCATCGGCGGGGACGCGGACTCAGTCATGCGGGTCCTGGGGCGAGCTCCCGCAAGCGGCGGCAGCGAGAATTCAGAGTGAGGCGATGTGGCACTGATTGCAGCGCCCGATCGCCGCGGACGGGCCCATCATACGGAGCGACGTTGCGTTGCGCACCCCTGGTCGCACCGAAAAGCCGACGCCGGCGTCGGCCGCGTAGGCGGACGTGACGAACCAGTTGCCGTCGTCGTCGGTATAAGCCGTCACGGCGTTCGGCGAGATGTACGCCTTCAAGCGGACCTCCACCGAGGGCGCGGGCGCACCGTTCGTTTGCTTGATCGAACCGCCCGCCAAGAACGGGAGGCTCGCGGCGACGCCCGTCGGCTTGTGGCAGTCGATGCAGATCGTGCCGCGCGGATTGGACCGTGGCGTGTTGGCCGCGAAGTTGTGGCCGGCATCGCTTCTCGACGAAGGGCCGAGCGTGGCGACGTAGGGCGGCGCGTAGTCGAACGCTTTGCCGGCATCGATCCCCAGCGGGAGCGGTGCCCCGTCAGGCAGCGCCGGAGGTGCGCCTGGATCGTCGGTGGGGCTCGGGGTTGCGGTCGTGCTCGTGCTACCGGGCGGGATCAGCGCGCCATCCGGGCCGACGATCATCCCATCGGCGTGGCTGCGGGCCGGGTCTTCCTCCGCGCCTCCGCATGCGCTGCTCATCGCAGCGATGCCGAGCGTCGCGTTGCAGGCCACGAACGCCACGACGACGTGCGCGCGAGCACGGCGGAGCGAGCGTCCACGATGTCTGTTCGGCATCAGCCCTCCCGTGGCACCGAAGCGCCGCGAACCATCGATTCTAGCCCACGAACGAATTTCCGCCGCTACTGTTGATGCAGCAGAATCTGCACGAGCGGTCGTCGCCGAGAGGGGAGACGAAGGTAGATGTCCCACGTCTCGTCACCTCTCACGATGCTTCACCATGGATCGACGCTACTGGGTTCCTGAGGGCTCGCCGCGCACGCTCCGCAGCGTGCTCGAGCTCTTGGGCGAGCCCATCGCGGCGGTCGCGGAGGGGCGGGTCTTCGTGGAAGACGCGCGCGCCATGGACGCGGACCGGCGCCTCGCGCCCGGCACACGCGTGCGCGTGGCGAGCGCGCGGGCGCTCCCCGACGCGGCGCTCGCCATCCTCTTCGAGGACGCTTCCGTCGTGTGCTGCGACAAGCCCGCTGGCGTGACGACCGTGCCCGGCCCGAGCGGCAGCGCGACGTCGCTCCTTGCGCAGGTCGCGACCTACCTCGGAGTGTCGATCGACGCCGTCGGCGTCACCTCGCGCCTCGACCGAGAGGTGAGCGGCGTCGTCACCTTCGCCAAGTCGCGCGCCGCCGAAGCGCGCATCGTGGCCGCGCGCGAAGCAGGTGCGCTCGCGCGCCGATACGTCGCCATCGCGAGCGTGCGGCCCGAGTCGCGGCTCGCGACGACGGGCGCGTGGGACGCGCCGATCGGCCGCGCTCGCAAGCCGACGCTGCGCGCCGCGTTCGGTCCCGACGCGAAGCCCTCGCGCTCTCGCTATCGGGTGATCGCGCGCGTGGCGTGCGCAGGTGAGGAGCTCGCGCTCCTCGCGCTCGCACCGGAGACCGGGCGCACGCACCAGCTACGCGTTCACTCCGCGCACGCCGGGGCGCCGCTCCTCGGCGACCGAGACTACGGAGGCCTCGCGCGGCTCACGCTGGCGAGCGGGCGCGTTCTCTCGTGGAAGCGTATCGCGCTCCACTGCGCGCGCGTCGCGGTGCCGCTCGCGAGTGGCGCGGCGCCCGTGGTCGCGCCCGTTCCCGAGGAGCTCCGCTCGGCGTGGGAATCGCTTGGCGGCACGGCCACGGCGTGGGATGAAGCGCTCGCGTGCGAAGTGTAGCGTTCGTCTCGGTGACCCTCGGGGTCTTCGCCCTCGCGCTCGTGGCCGCGCCCGTGCTCGGCAAGGGGCGAGGCATTGGCGCCGACGCGTCGGCGGACGGCGCCCCCGCGGCCCTCGACGCGGCCACCGACGGTGGTCGCCCGCGCGATGGCGGTCCGGTGTCGCGCATTCCGCCCGATCCGCCGCCGCTCTCCGAAGCGCACCAGTGGATCGTCGACCTTCGCTGGGACAAGGGGGACGTGTACTTGGTCGGGGCGCGATCGGTCGTTCTCGAGGCGCCGCGGGTCACGCCGCGTGTGATGGGGCGCTTTGCGCTCGAGCTCTACGAGGGCAAAGCGCTCGTGGAGCGCGTGCGCTTCGATTTCCCCGGGCTCATCGACGGCGACATCGCCGACGCGGGCCACGAAGGCGCGCCGCGCATCGATCGCAAGCTCACGAGCCGCATCGGCGTCATGTTCCCGCGCACCGAGCGCGGCCTCCGGTTCGAGCTGTGGGATCGCGCGACGGACCGCCGCTTCCCGCTCGCGTGGCCTCCGCTCGCCGACGCTGGCCCCTGATCCCACGGGCACGCGCGGCTTGGACCCGCCGGCGCGCCCATTCTTGGGTGCTCCGCGGAGGGGCGTTTCGATTGAGATCGAACGGCGCGGCCGCCCGTCGAACGGGTGACACAATGGCTTTTCACCCGAGCACGGAAAGTGTGCGATGTTAGCGGGGTCGGTACCTGGCCCGGCTGAGGCGGCTACGCTTCATGCAGCCGATGTCCTTGGTCCGGCTTCGGCTTCGAACGCACGGCAACCGGATCAGGAACGCAACGTGAGCGAAGAGCAATCGCCCCTCATCGGCCAGGAGATCGGCGGAAAGTTCCGCGTCCTCAAGCTCCTCGGAGAAGGCGGCATGGGCGCCGTCTACCTGGGCGAGCAGAAGCTCGGCTCGACGCTCCGCAAGGTGGCGATCAAGACGCTCCATCCGCACCTGTCGCACGATCCCAAGATCAAGCAGCGCTTCGAGCGCGAGTGCAGCACGGTCGCCGAGCTCCAGCACCCGAACACCATCCAGATCTACGACTTCGGCGAGACGCCCGACGGCACGCTCTACATCGTGATGGAGTACGTCGAGGGGCGGAGCGTGGCGGAGATCCTCGAGAAGGAAGGCCCGATGGATCCGGGCCGGGTCACCAAGATCATGACGCAGGTGTGCGGCTCGCTCGAAGAGGCGCACGGCCGCGGGATCGTCCACCGCGATCTCAAGCCCGACAACGTCGTCTTGTGCGAGCGCGCCGGCCAAAAAGACTGGGTCGAGGTCTTGGACTTCGGCATCGCCAAGCGCTCCAACGAGCAAGATCCCAACGAGCAGAAGCTCACGCAGCAGGGCATGGTCCTCGGGACGCCGCCCTACATGAGCCCGGAGCAGTTCACGGGCAAGCCCATCGACGCGCGAAGCGACATCTACTCGCTCGGCGTCATGGCCTACGAGATGCTCACTGGCCGCTTGCCGTTCTCCGGCAACACGGCGTGGGAGTGGGCCACGCAGCACATGACGGCGCGCCCGGTGGCGATCGAATCGCTGCCGATCGGCACGCGCGTGCCGCCGGCGATGCGCGCCGCGATCAACCGCGCGCTCGCGAAGACGCCCGAAGAGCGCTTCTCCACGGTGAAGGAGTTCATCGACGGCTTCTCCGGCGATGGCCTCGCCGCGCAGTCGTCGCTCGCGCCCGCCGAGACAGGCGGTGGCCGACAGAAGACCGAGATGGCGACGCCGATGCAGGCGCCGTACGCCGCGCCCATGCCCGGGCCGGGGCCGCAGATGGCGCCGCCCATGATGTCGCCCACTCCGGCGCCGCAGTACGGCACGCCGGCGAGCGGCAATCAGGCCTTCGCGGCGGCGCAGACCGCGCAGACCGAGAAGAAGGGGCCGCCGCGCGGAATCATCTTCGGCGCGATCGGTGTGCTCGGCGTCGGATCGGTCGTGCTGGTGCTCGCGGGTCTCGGCGTCTTTTCGGGGAAGAAGACTGACCCCGGCAACGCCAACCTCCTCGGCACCACCACCACGCCGGCCACGACGCAGGTCGTGCCTACGGAGACCACACCGCAGCCCACCGCGCCCGCGACCACGGAGACCACGACGCAAGGCACGGTGGCGCCGCTCACCAACGACCCCAAGAAGCCGCCGAGCACGGGGCACACGACCAAGCCGACGACGTCGACCGCACCCGCGACGTCGACGCAGCCGGCGACGAGCACGACGACCGCGCAGACGCAGACGGCGCCGCCGTCGACGCAGACCACGCCGCCGAAGCCGCCGCAGACGCAGACGCCGCCGCCGCCGAAGCCGCCGATCCCCGAGTGCAACGAGGCGCGCACGTTCTGCAACCACCCCGCGATCAAGGTGGACAAGACGATGCAGGCGCTGTGCGCGCAGAAGAAGCAGGCGTGCTTCGCCAAGGGAGGGAACCTTTGACGCGGGCGGTCGGTGTCGCGCTCATCGGGCTCGGGCTCCTCGGCGGCGCCTGCAAGAAGAACGTGGATCCCAGCGCGTTCGACGCTGGCGCAACCGCGGCGCCGGTCGTGGCTCCAGTAGCGTCGAGCGCTCCCGTCGTCGCCGTCGCCTCGGCGCCCGCGGTCGATTCGGTCGCGCCGCTGGCGTCGCTCTCGCCGCCCATCGCGGCGCCGGCGCCGGTCGCCGCGGGGAACGCGCCCGCCAAGAAAAAGGCGAATCTGCCGGAGTGCGATCAAGCGCGGACGATGTGCGGGCACCCGGCGATCAAAGTCGACAAGGCGCTCCAGGCGCTATGCGCGCAGAAGAAGGACGCCTGCTTGTCCAAGGGAGGAACGCTGTGACGCGGAAGATCGTGGTGGGGCTCGCACTCGCGGGGCTCTTCGGATTCGGTTGCAAGAAGAACGTCGACCCCAACGCGTTCGACGGTGGCGCCACGGCCGCGCCCGTCGTCGCTGCTACGCCCAGCGCGCCCGCCGCCGACGTCGACGCGACCGCGCCGCTCGCCGCGCTCGCGAGCGCCAGCGCCGCGCCGGTCGTCGCGCCGCAGCACAAGCCGGCCGCCAAGCCGAAGATCGATCCGCCGGAGTGCGTGAACGCCCGCACGTTCTGTTCGAGCCCCAAGGTCGGCACCGATCCGAAGGTCACGAAGATGTGCGAGGGGTTCAAGGCCGAGTGCGCCGCCAAGGGCGGCAAGATCTGAGCGGCGTCGTGCGAGCCGCGCCGTGGGTCGCGCTCGCCGTTCTCTTCTCGCTCGCCGCGCCAGCGCGCGCGCGCGCCGATGAGCCCGCGCCGCCAGCGAAGAGCGAGCGCGGCGGAACGCTCCAGCTCGCCGGCGCGATCGGCGGCGTGGCGGGCGCCGCTTCGTTGCTCACCGGCGTGGTCTTCGCCGGGCTCGCGCTCGATCGCTCGAGCGCCGTGCACGATCACTGCGATCTCCGCGGAGCGTGCGACGACCTCGGCCTGCGCGCGCTCGATCAATCGAAGACCTTCGGTACCGTCGGCACCATCACGATCACCGCGGGCGTCGGCCTCGTCCTCACCGGCGTGGTGCTCACGCTCCTCGGGGACTCGTCTCAGCGCACGCAGCGCACCGCGGCTCGCTCACCGTTCTGACGACGGCGCGTCGTGCCCGCCGTGAAGTCGATCGCCCAGACCGTATCGAGGCTCTCGTTGGTCGACGACCAGGTCATCATCGTCGGGCCGATGCGGAGCGCCGCGGCGAGGGCACGAAACGGCACACGCTCGTCGACGAGCGTGTGGAGCTCGTGAAGCGTCGGGAGGCGCGCGGCATTCACCTGGCAAGCGGCGAGGGCCTCACTGAACGTGGCGTCGGCAGCGACGTCGATCTGCCAGGTGAGATTGGTGACCCGATCGAACACCGTGCCCGCGCCGACGACGAAGCGATAGTCGGGGCCGTTCTGTATGCGCCGGCCCGCGCGCACGCACCGCAGCCAGTGGCTGGTGCGAACTCCCTCGGTTTGGACGGCGCCCTCCTGGAAGTCGATCGCGTATCCCTCGTCGGGGCTCGCCGCGGCGCGTGAGCTCGTCCAGAAGACGTCCGCCGGGGTGTCATCGAAGATCGAATCGGTGGCCGGGCCGACCTCGATGTACTTCACGATCGAGACGAGCTCGATGCGTGTCGGGACCCGCCAGTCGTCGAAGCCGCCGGTGCGGAGCGCGGTGCAGCGCGCGGGTGCGTCGTCGAAGGTCACCGGCGAGGGGTCGTACTTCACCGGCCACACCAGGCCAGTCGTCGGATCGGTCACGATGTCGCCGTTCTTGGCGAGGCCGCGCGGAATGTCTCCCGACGCTTCCCAACGCGACCACGTGAGATCGACGTTCGCGCCCGCGTCGCCGGCCTCCGCGCCCGCGTCGCTGGCGTTCGCGCGCAATCGCCCTTCGAAGTCCACGCCGAGCGCGGTCGTGCACGCCCCGACGAAGGACAGCGTAGCCACGGCGGCGATGACGCGCGCGCCGCGCTGCTTCATGTCAAGCGGGCGGCGGGATGCAGGCATAGATGAACGACTCGCCGTTCAGACCGGTGAACGAAAGCTTGAGGAGTTGATCGTCGCCCTTCCACTCGCCGATCTGACCGACGCCGCTCGCGCCCCAGACGGTGCCGTCGCAGTGGAGTGAGGTCTGGTTGACCGCGTTCACGCAGTTGCCACCGTCGGAGCGCCACGTCTGCGAGAAGCCGTTGCAGATCCAGACGCGATCGCACACGCCGCACGCGTTGGGGCCGGAGAGCGTCGGTCCCAGCTTGCGCGCCGCATCGACGGGGGCGGGCGCGGCGTCGATGCTCGCGTCGTCGGTCGCAACGTCTTCTGCTGCGGCGTCACATGCGCTCGCGTCGCACGCGCTCGCGATGGGCCCGGGCCCGCTCGAAGTGGACGTCGACGAGCACGCCACGGCCGCGACGATGCACGCCACCGAGAGCCACACTCGCCACCCGAGCATCTTCGAACGTTGGCACGCAGGCCCGGTCTTGTCAGGCGAAACGTGCGAGTCGGCCCGCGCCCGCGTTGCGGCGGCGATTAGCTGCAGCCGGGGCCGGAGCACTTGGTGGCGCCGGGGCCCTTCTTGGTGAAGGAGCACTTGCCGCCCGCGCACGCGATGTCGCACGGGCCGACGCCGCACTCGACCTGGCACGTCGCGCCGGTGCAGCGAAGGTGCGAGCCACCCACGGCGCCCTTGAACTTGCAGGTCGAGCGCGCACGGCAGTCGAGGTCGACGGAGCCGATCGCGCCGTGAACGGTCGCGGTCGCGAGATCACGCACTGTGACGCGGCAGGAGCTGACGCCCGGACAGGTGATGTCGCATTGGGCGCCCGTCTCGCACTCGCAGCCCGCGGCGTCGCACGAGAACGCGCCCTTGGTCGGTTTGCGGAGCGCAACCACCCCGGCGTCGGAGCCGGCATCCACGGCAGCGTCGGCAGACGCGTCGTGCGCGCCCGCGTCCTTTGGACGCACGACCACGCGTTGGGCCGTCGGGGCCGCGCTCGCGCTGGGCGCGGCGCTCGTCTCGGGCGGTGCGGCGTCGACGGCCACGGGGGGCGGCGGAGGCGGCGCCGCGTCGGCAGCCGGCTCGCCCTTGATCAGGCTCTGGATCTTCCCGCATCCGACGAGACCCACCGCACTCATGACCAGCGCCAAAGCAAGAGACCGCATCGCGTTCGACCCTCCGACGCGGCATCCTCTCAGAGCGCGCGGGTCCGCGGCAAGTTCAGCGGCCGACGTCGCGGGCGGTGGCCTCGGCCTCGAGCGCTTCGAGCTCTGCGGCCGCTTCGTCGGCCGACTTGAGCGTCGCTTCGATCCGCGCGCGGGTCTCGGCGTCCGCCTCGACGCGCACGGCCTCCGCGACGCGAACGCGGTGGGCGTCGTCTGCGTGGAGGAGCCGCGCTGCGGCCGCGCGTGCATCGGCCGAAGCGGCGGGATCGTTCAAGGTGGACCAGAGGGCGTCAGCGTCGACTCCGCGCCCGCGGTACGCGTCCGTCTCGCCGGGTTTGGCGACCGGCATCGCGTCGATCCGCTCGAGCCAAGCGCGGGCCGAGAGGCCGTCCGGCTTCTGAAGGAGCACTTCGGTCGTGCTCTTCGCGCCCGCTCCCGCGCGCCTCCACGCGTCCCAGGCTTCGTCGATGGCTCGCGCAATCGCGGCGCCGGTGCGCGCGCTGCCGGTCATGATCTCGACCGTGGTGGCCTCGAGCTCGCCCCGACCGATGACCGTGAGCGTGACCTTCTTGTCGACGACGTCGACCTTCTGGAGATCTGCGTAGCGAACGACGCGGATCGGCTCCTCGAAGACCGTGACGCTCTCCCGCTCGACGAGCACGGAGCCTTCGTGCGTCTTGGCGAACATGCGGCGCAGCGTCCCGAGGACGGCGGTGATCGCGAACGGGATGCCGAAGACCAAGCCCAAGAGCGTGGGGGTCGAGGCGTGGCTCAGGTCGCCGAGCAGTCCGGGCGCAGCGACCGCGAGCGCCGCGGCAGCCATGATGCGCAGCGTGACGTCGCGCTCCATCCACGGCGCACGACCCGTGATGAAGCGTACGCCCGTCGGTGTCGCGCTCACGGTCGGTCCCCAGAGCGGGAGTGCGAGATAGGCGCCCGCGAGGAGGAGGCGCAACGCGATGGGAAACGGGCCGAAGAGCGCGAGGACTCCCAAGACGAGCGCGATCAGGGGGGCGAGCCGTCGGGCGAGCTCGGGGCGCGGCGCGGGCGTCATTCGCCGCTCCTCCAGCACTTCGCGAGCTCTCCGAGCATGGTCTCGACGTTCGCGAGCCCGTCGGCGTCGCCGACGAAGCGGCGAGTGAGGCGCATGTCCGGCGTCAGCTTGTACGGGCTCTTGGGCGCGCGAACGAGGTCCATGACCTTCTTGGGATCGAGAGGCGTGTCGTCGCGCAAGTGGAGGGTCACGCTCTTCTTGTTCGCTTCGCAGCCGAGGACGCGCATCTTCCGGAGCTCGGTCTTCTGGGTCATGAGCTGCACGAAGCGGCGCGCCGGGTCGGGAGGCGGACCGAAGCGGTTCTCCATCTCTTCGGCGAGCTCCGCGACGTGGGCTTCGTCGATGGCGCTGGCGAGCCGTTTGTAGAGCGAGAGCCTGACGCCGATTTCGGCGATGTAATCGTCGGGGAGAAGCGCTTCGACGTCGAACGAGAGCTCGGGATCGACGTCGTGCACCACCGGATCGCCGCGGAGCTCGTGCACCGCCTCGTCGAGCATGGAGCAAAAGAGCTCGAAGCCGACGCTGGCCACGTTGCCGGACTGCTCGGCGCCGAGTAGGTCGCCCGCGCCGCGCAGCTCGAGATCGAGGGACGCGATCTGGAAGCCGCTCCCGAGCTCGGTGTGCCGCTCCAGCGCTTCGATGCGCGCGCGCGCCTCGTCGCTCATGGCATCGGACGGCGGCACCACGAGGTAGCAGTACGCGCGCTCCTTGGAGCGGCCCACGCGGCCGCGGAGCTGGTAGAGCTGCGAGAGACCGAAGAGGTCGGCGCGATCGATGATGATCGTGTTCGCGCGTGGGATGTCGAGGCCGCTCTCGACGATCGCCGTCGCCACGAGGATGTCGTAGCGACCCTCGACGAAGTCGAGCATCGTCTGTTCGAGCGCGCCGGCCTCCTGACCCGCGGCGCCGCGCGCGCCGGACATCTGTCCGTGCCCCACCGCGATGCGCGCCGTCGGGACCAGCGCTTGGAGCCGCTGCGCCTTCTCGTAGAGCCCCTCGACGCGGTTGTAGACGTAGAAGAGCTGTCCGCCGCGCGAGAGCTCGCGCTGCACGGCCTCGCGAATCACCTGATCGTCGTGGCGCGTGACGATGGTTCGGACCGCGCGCCGGTCGGCGGGGGGCGTGGTGATGAGCGAGAGATCCCGCATGCCGCCGATGGCCATCTGGAGCGTGCGCGGGATCGGCGTCGCGGTGAGCGTCAACACGTCGACGTCGGCGCGGAGCTGCTTCATTCGCTCCTTGTGCGTCACGCCGAAGCGTTGCTCCTCGTCGACGATGAGGAGGCCGAGGTTCTTGAAGTGGATGTCCTTGGACAAGAGCCGATGCGTGCCCACCACGACGTCGCACCGACCGTCCTTGAGCATCGCCATGGTCTGGTCGAGCTCGCGTTTGGTCTGGAAGCGGCTCATCGCGCGAAGCGTGATGGGGTGGCCTTCCATGCGCGCCTCGAAGGTGCGGAAGTGTTGCTGCGCGAGCACGGTGGTCGGGCAGAGGAGGGCGACCTGTCGTCCCTCCATCGCCATTCGGAAGGCCGCGCGGATGGCGACCTCGGTCTTGCCGAAGCCGACGTCGCCGCACACGAGCCGATCCATCGGTCCGGCGGCTTCGAGGTCGGCGTTGACCGCAGTGATGGCGCGGGCCTGATCGGGCGTCTCGTCGAACGGGAACGTCGCCTCGAACGCGCGCACGTCGTCGGAGACGGGCGGGAGCGGCGGACGCACCTGCGCCTTGCGCAGCGCGTACAAGCGGAGGAGCTCGTCGGCCATTTGCCGCACCGCGCCGCGCACGCGCGACTTGGTCTTCGCGAACGTGGCGCCGCCGAGGCGATCGAGCTTGGGCGCGGCGTTCTCGCCGCCCGAATACTTCTGAACCTGGTTGAGTCGGTAGACCGGAACGTAGAGCTTGTCGCCGCCCGCGTACTCGATGGAGAGAAGATCGACGGCCATGCCGCCGACGTCGCGGTGCACGAGCCCCAGGTAACGCCCGATGCCGTGATCGACGTGCACCACGAAGTCGCCGACCGCGAGGGAGCGGAGATCTTCGAGGAACGCGCGCCCCTGATCGCCTTCGCGCTTCTCGCGCCGCTTGTGCGCGCGCTGCCCGAAGATCTCTTCCTCGGTCACCAAGACGAGACCGTCGGCCGGAAGCACGACACCGCGCGCGAGCGGGCCGACGACGATGTGCGCGGCGTCGGGCGCGCGCTCGCGGAGCCACACCGGATCGAACGCGCCGAGCCGCGCGTCGCACTCGATGCGTTGGTGCCGGAGCAGCGTCGAGAGTCGCTCGGCCTGCGTCGCCGAACGCGCGGTGACGAACACGGTGAGCCCGTGGTCGCGCCATGCGGCGATGCGACGCGCGAGCGGCTCCAGCGTCGCCGTGCGCCCGCGGGTCGTGCGGGCCGCACGCACGGCGCGCGTCAGCGTTTCGTGATCGCGCGCCGCGAGGTCGGTGTCGCCCGAGGCCTCCTCGAAGCGCGCGAGGCCTTCGCCCGTCCCGCCGCGGACGGGCGTTCGATGGAGCGAGACGACGCGGCTCCGCGACACCTGGGCGACCGCGTCGGCTTCGGCGCAATAGAAGGCCGTGGGTGGAAAGCGCGGTCCGCTCGCTTTCGCGGCGATGTCCTCGTCGGCGCGCGCGAGCTCCTCGGCGACGGCCTTGGTGATCCCGGCCGGATCCTCGAGCAGCCACACCACGTCGCTACCGACGTAGTCGTAAAGCGTCGCGAGCTCGCCGTAGTACGCGGGGAGGAATCCCTCGGCGCCGAAGAACGCGCGGCCGTGGACCACGTCCTCGGCGAGGACGCGCGTCTTGGTGGTCGGCCAATCGATCGACTCGGCGAGCTCGGTTACTCGAGCCCGGGCGCGCGCGCAGTTCTCCGGTGAGAGAATCGCTTCGCGCGCCGGCGGCAGGTGGACTTCGCGCAGCGTGACGTCCTTGCCGCTCTGCTTGCGCGTCTTCTGCTCGAGCGGATCGAACGGTTTGATCGATACGACGAGATCGCCGTAGAGCTCGACCCGGACGGGGTCGTCCGTCGACGGCGGCCACACGTCGATGAGCGAGCCGCGCACGGCGAACGAACCCGGGTCTTCGACCATGGGCACGCGCAAGTAGCCCGAGTCGGCGAGCTGCCGCACGAGGCCGTCGCGATCGAGCTCGTCCTCGGCGACGATGCGCGCCGTGGCCGCGAGCGTCACGTCCTTGGGCACGAAGCGGCGAACGAGCGCGGGCGCGGGCACCACGAGCACGCTGAACGCGCGCGCCGCGAGGTGGTGCAAGGTCGCCATGCGCGCCATGGCGGCGCGTCGATCGGGGCTCACGTCGGCGTACGGCGAGGACTCGCTCGGCGCGAGGAGGAGCACGTCGCCCTCACCGGTGTCCTCGGCGACCTCCTCTTCGAGCGTTCCCTCGCGCACGAAGGCCACGTCCGCCGCGGCGCGTCGCGCCGTCTCGAGATCGGCGGTGACGAGAATCACGCGCCGCTTTTCCGCGAGGCGAGCCGCGAGGAGTGGTCCGGCGGCGCCGACGACGCCTGACACGTCGAGGTGGCCGGATTGTTCCGCGAGCGCGCGGCTCGCCACCTCGGCGAGCGGGCGCGCCACCACGCCTTCGGGCGCGAGGACCGCGATCGATGCGTCGTCGTCGCGCGTCGGGTCGTCGTCTTTTTGGGGCGCGGAGCTCACGGCGGCGGGGGGCGAGAGCTTACCCGTCTCGCATCGTCAGGCGAAGGCCAGCCGGAACGACCACGAGCGCGGCCACCAGACCGAAGGCGCTGCCGAGCGCGCCGACGAGGCCAAGATCGCGCAGTCCCTCGAATCGGCAGACGAGGAGGGCACCGAACCCGACGGCCGTCGTGAGGGCCGTCGAGGCCACGAGCGGTCCCTGCGTCTCTACGGCCTCTTCGAGCTCGCGCGGCGTCAGGGCTCCGCGAGCGCGCGCCGCGAACAAGAGGAACATCGATTCATCCATGGTGATGCCGATGAGCACGGGGAGCACGAGCGCGTCGTACACGTGCCAATGAACGGAGAGGGCGCGCATGGCGAGCGCGACGCACGCGAGCTCGACCGCGATGGCCAGGAGCGCCAGCGCGACGTCACCGGCGCGCCGTAGGAGCGCGCGCAACGTGACGACGACGAGGAGGAGCGCGACCAGAGACACGCGCGGGAGATCGTGCGCGAGCGCGCTCTTGAGCGCCCGCTCGAGATGGTGGTAACCGGTGACTACCGTCGCGTCGTCGGCGGCGCGGATGGCCGCGAGCGCGCGCGCATCTTTGGCGGGATCGCCGAGAGGCCGCACGTAGCTGACGCCCAGCGCGCCTTCTCCATCGAGGCCGACGTGCCGCGAGACGAGCCACGCCATCGGCCCGTGCGGATCGAGCGAAGCAATCTCGTGCGACGCGTGCCGGAGCGCTTCGAGCGCGGGCCGGCAAGCGTCTTCGTCGAAGCCGCTCTCGCGCAGCGCGACGGCCAGCCGGTCCGCCGCCGCGGGGAGATTCAGGCGATCGCGCGCCGCGAGGCGTGTGCGCTGCGTTTCGGGGGCCGGGAAAAATGAGGCCAGCGCGTCATAGCCGTCGATCGTGCCCTCGGCGCGGAGTCGCTCCAGCACCTCGGCGACGCGATCGGCGCGTGCGGCGGCCTCGTCGGTGGTCGCGCCTTTGGACACGACGAGCCATTGGCCCTCGCGGCTGCCGAAGATGCGGTAGATGTCGCGCTGCGTGACGAGCGGCGCGAGCGCGCTCGGGCGGATGGCGACGATCGCTTCGCCCGCGCTCGGGCCACCCAAGACGGCGAGCGCCGCGAATGGGAGGAGCGTCAAGAAGAGCGCGACCGCAGCGCGGCGGCGCGTTCGCGCGAGCGCCACGAACACGGAGAGGAGCGGGTGCCGGCTCGGCGCGGGAGGTGCGCCTCGCTCGAGGAGCGCACCGATCTCGGGAGTCACCAGCAAGATACCGATCGCCGTCAGGACCTCTCCCGACGCGCACATGAGCCCGAGCTGGCGCACGGCCGACAGATCGCTCAGCGCGAGCGACGCGAACGCGAGCCCGGCCGCGATGGCCGCGAGGAGGGTCGGCTTCCACGTCTTCGCGCGTGCCTCGCGCGCGGCCTGGGCCGGGCTCGCGCCCGCGCGGCGCGCCTCGAGGAGCGCCGCGTAAAGGTGGACGCCGGTGTCGACACCCACGCCGACGACCACGGCGGCGAACGCGGTGGCGATGGCTGAGAGCCCGCCCGGGAGGAGCGCGGCGAGGCCCATCGTCCACGCCGTGCCCAGGCCGAGCGGCGGCAGAACGGCGAGGAGCGCGCGCATCCGACGGAAGGTGACGAGGAACACGACGGACGCGAGCACGGTCGAGATCGCGCTCGAGAGAATCATGTCGCGCTGGAGCATCTCGGCCGTAGCGGCGGCGATGGCGTGTCCGCCCGTGACGCGGACGCGGACCTTGCCTTGCTCCGAGCGCGTCGCGTGGTCGATGGCGTCGCGCGCGTCGCTCATGAACGCCGCGGCGACGCCGCCCGCGAACGCGCTCCCTTTGGGCTCGGCCACCACGAGCCGCGCGCGCCCGTCACTCGAGGCGAACGCGCCGCCTTGCGACGAGGCGACACCCGCGGCGAGCTCGCGGCGAGTCTCGAACGGAATCGCCGAGAGGCGCAGCGGATCGCGCGCCAAGAAATCACCCTCGTCACCAGCGCCCGGAGCGAGGAGGAGCTCGCGGGTGCCGGCCAGCCGCGCGCGCATCCCCTCCGGAGTCAGCGCGGCCGAGAGCGCGCGCGTGGCGTCCTCGCCCGCGAAGGCCCAGGCGAGCGTGGGATCGAAGGGCCGGAGCGAAGGCGATGCGGTCAAGACGCGCGTGAGCGTCGGCCGGGTCTCGAGATCCTTGGCCAGCGCAGTGGACGCGCGCGCGACCGCACCCTCGTCGTCGCCCTCGATGAGGAAGAGCGCGAGGTCGCCGCCGCCGAACGCGCGCAAGAACCGCGTCAGCGTGGTGGCCTCGCCGCCGTGAGGAAAGAGATCGGTGAGGTCGTTCGACAGGCGCAGCTTGGTGGCGCTGAGCCAAGCGCTCGCCACCGTCACGACGACGAGCACGACGCGGAGGATGCGCGCGCGGAAGACCAGTGCGTCAGGCTTCGTCATCGGTCGACGGGGTCGGGCCCTTGCGCTCGTCGAGCTCGACGCGGAGGCGCGTCACGCGACGCCGACTGACGCCGGTGACGGTCACGCGCGCGTTCGCGCCGAGACGCGTTCGGTCGCCGACGCGGGGAATTCGCCCGAGCGCGTGGAGGACGACGGCACCAGCCGGCTCGCGTTGATCACCGTCGAAGTCGAGGCCACTGCGCACGAGCTCCTCGATCGTGACGCCCGGATCGACGTCGTACGTGCGCTCGCCGATCTTGGCCAGTCGCGGCGCCTCGTCATCGGACTCGTCGCGGATCTCGCCGACGATCTCCTCGAGAAGGTCCTCGAGTGTCACGATTCCGCTCGTCCCGCCGTACTCGTCGACCACCACGGCGATGTGAGACTGCTCGCGCTGCATCGAGCGGAGCACGTCGAGGAGGCCTTGGGTCTCCGGGACGAAGAGCACGTCCCTTCGCAACGACTCCAGCGTCGCGGCGGTGCCGGCCCCGTCGGCCAGGAGATCCTTCGCGTAGAGGTAGCCCGCGACGTCGTCGAGCGACTTCTTTCGCGTGAGCGGGACTCGCGAGTAGCCCTGCGCACGCACGAGCGCGAGCGCGTCCTGCGTGCTGGTCTCGATCGGCAAGAACACGACGTCGACGCGCGGCACCATCGCGTGGCGAGCCGTGCGATCGGCGAAGCGGAGGACGCGCGTCAGGAGCTCGGCCTTCTCCTTGCCCTTCGGCATGCGCTCGGTGCTGGCCGCGAGGACGCCGACGATCTCTTCTTCGGTGAGCGTGCCTTCGCTCACGTCGGCGCGCAGGCCCATGCCGCGCAGGATCAAGCCCGAGCACTTCTCCAGCACCCAGAGGAGCGGCCTGAAAGAGACGTGCATCAGGCGGAGCGGCGTCGCCGACGCGAGCGCGGTGGCCTCCGAGCGCTGAATCGCGAGGAGCTTGGGGACGAGCTCGCCCATCAGCACGTGGGCGAGGGTGAGGGCGCCGAAGGCCGTGGCCACGAGAACGGCGTGGATCGCGGGCGAGGTCGCGTGCGAAACCGTGGTCGGGAAGAGCCCCTCGAGGGCCCTTTCCACCGCGGGCTCACCGATCCATCCGAGGCCGAGGCTCGACAGTGTGACGCCGAGCTGGGTCACCGAGAGGTAGCTGTCGAGCCGGGCGATGATCTTCTTGGCGTCGATCGCCGCTCGCTCGCCGCGCCTCACGCGCGCGTCGAGGATGGACCGCGTCGCGTGCAGCTTCACGAACGCGAACTCCGCCGCGACGAAGAAGCCGTTCAGCACGATGAAGAGCGCGGCGAGGACGAGGCCCAGCACGAAAGGTGAGACTGTCCTACCACCAATTCAGGGCGGGGGAGAGGGATCGACCGGTGCGAGCGAGAGCGCGGGGAGCGCGTCTTCGCCACCGCGCAAGTACGCGTAGCGCGCGAGGTTGCCCATCACGCGCACGACGTAGCCGCGCGTCTCGGCGAACGGGATGTGCTCGACGAAGAGGTCGAGCGGCACGCCGCGCAGGCGACCGAGCCACTTGGCCACGTTGTCCGGTCCCCCGTTGTAGCCGGCGAGCGCGAGCGGGACGCTGCCGTGGAAGCGCGCGACGAGCCCGTGCAAGTAGTGACCGCCGAGCTTCACGTTGAACGATGGGTCGGTGAGCTTGTCGTCGTCCCACGGGAGCGCCAGCTCACCCGCGACGGTGCGACCGGTCTCGGGGAGGAGCTGGAGGAGACCGACCGCGCGTGCGGGGGAGACCACGTCGGTGTCGAAGCCGCTCTCTTGGCGCATGACGGCGTGGAGGAGGCCGGGCGGGAGTGCTTCCTTGGCCTCGACCTCGGTGACGTCCGGCGCGAAAGGAGACGGATACGCGCAGTCCCACGCCCAGCGTCCGCGCCCGATCGGCGGCGCGAAGAGCGCTGCTTGCGGGATCTGCTGCGCGACTTGGTAGAGCCGCCGCGCTCGACCGAGCTTGGCGTACGCCGCGCACAGCGCCTCGGTCGCGCGGCCCGGGGCGACCGCCGTCACCGCGGCTTCGCGATCGCGGAGCGCGTCCTCGGCGTCGTCGTCGAGACCGATGCGATGCAGGAGGTCGACCGGCGGCGGGAGATTCACCGCGAGCGGCACGACGTCCGCCGGGTCGGGAGGGGCTTCGAACGACGGTGGGACGGGCGCCTTGAGCTCTTGCAGATGCGTGCGCGCGACGAGCGCCGGCCAAGAGAACGGCCGCGCGCGCGCGACCTCGCCGTAACGTGCGACGGCGAGCGTGCGGTCGCCGTTCTTGAGCGCCGCGTAGGCCGCGAGCGAACGCGCGCGTGCGGCCCCGAGCGGCTCACGCTCGTCGTCGGACAGCTCTTCGAACAGTCGAATCGCCTGCGCGTGGTGTCCGGCCATCAGGTGCGCGAGGGCGCGCATGCGCGTCGCCTCCTTGCGCGCGTTCGCCCAGCGCTTCTGATGCTCGTCGAGCACGCTCGCCGCTTGCGCGGGGCGCGCGTGGATGAGGTGGAGCCGGGCGGCGAGGAACGTCGCCTCTTCGGCCTCCTTCGACTTCGGTGCGCGTCGTGCGAGCGCGAGGTAGCGCTCGATGGCCTCGTCGTCGTGGTCGGCGCGGGAAAGAGCGCGCGCCGCCTTGAACGCGTCGTCGATCGCGGAAGGCCCGGCGATCGCCACGACCTCGTCGAAGGTGCGCGCGGCGAGGAGCGGATGATTGCGTGAGCGGTAATAGACCTCCGCCTTCGAGCGAAGGCGCTCCAGCCGTTGGCTCGCTCCACCCGCCGCGCCGCCGTCCTCGAGCGCCTTGATCGCTTCGTCGACGCGGCCGACGTCCGCGAGGGCGCGGGCGCGCTTGCTGCGCTCGGCCGTCGTGAGCGGGTGCTCGGGATCGAGCGCGCGGAGCCGCGCCTCCGCACCTTCGCCGTCGGGGAGATCGGGCGCCTCCACGGCGAGCCAGCGCGCGTCGTCGGCGTCCTCGCGCGGCGTTCGTCCGCCGAGCCGGAGCCTTCGTGCGCGCGCCTCGGCCTCGTCGACGCGCGCAGCCTTCGGGTCGTTGGCCACGTGGTCGGCGGCCGCTCGCGCGCGCACGGCGTCGAGCGCGCGCTCGTATGCGCGCGATGCTTTGAGCTGAAACGATGCCCCGGGGCGAGCGACGTACGCGTCCCCGGCCTCTTTGAAGCGGCCCGCGGCGAACGCGGCGTCGGCGCGACGCGCGCGCACGTCGTCGGCGAGGAGCGGGAGCGCGCCTTCGAGGCCGTCGAGCATGCGGAGCGCTGCCCCGCCGTCGCCGAGCGCGAGCGCGACGCGCGCGCGCAGGTAACGCATCTCCGGTCGCGACTTGTCACTCTCCGGGAGCGCCTCGATGGCCGGGCGCGCCTCCGCGTAGCGACCGCGACGCACGAGGTCGGCCCACGGGCCCACCGGCGTCTTCTCGAGCTCCGGCTCCGTCACTGCCGTCACGCCGGCGTCGACGATCGCGACCGGGGCAGCGGGACGCTTCCCGCACGCCGAAGCGAGCGCCGCCCCCGCGAGCACGGCGAGCGCGAGTAAGCGCGGTCGGTGCTCAGACATGGACGGAGAACCCTCCTGGCGCGTGACCCGCGGGCTGACCGATGCCGGTGTCGTCGAGACCGCGCGCGACGCGGACGAGGCGCGGGATCGCGACCTCGCGCACGAGATCGGAGGCGCTCTCGATCCCGACCCAGCGGCGCCCCGTCTTCATCGCCACCGCGGCGGTGGTCCCGCTCCCGAGGAACGGATCGAGCACCCAGTCGCCTTCGTCGGTGAAGAGCTCGAGGATGCGGGCGAGGAGCCGCTCGGGCTTCTTGTTGCGCGAAAACGTCACGTGACCTTCGCGCGCGAGCCCCTGGAACGGGACGTCGTCCCATACGTTGGTGAGCGGCTCCACGAAGCGCGCCGCGCCGTCCACGGTCTCGACCTTGTCGGAGAGGAAGAGCAGGCGGTTGCCGCCGCGGAGGATGAGCGGGCGGAGGCCGCGGCGCTCCAGCACGACGATCGCGTCCGGCTTGGCCTTCGAACGATCGATCGCGGCGCGTGCTTCTTGGCTCACGGCCTCGTAGCGCGGCTGCGCGAAGCGGACGACCCGCTCGGCGTGCGCGCGCGAGTAGGCGTCGAGCTTGGCTTCGAACGCCTCTGCGCCGATCGCGCGCGCCGCCGCGAGTCGGGAGGCGTAGCCGAGCGACTCGGCGACCACGCGGCCGAGCGGCGCGAAGCGCCAGGCCGTCGGCGCGGCGTCGCGGTTCACGATCACGGTGCCGTACGCCGGATCCCGCGACGCTCGCTCCTTCACGAGCGGCCGCGGGCGGAAGGCCGCGCGCGACTTGGCGTACACCACGAGGTAGTCGGCGACGTTGACCGGCCCGCGGTTCTTGGCCTTGTGGCCGGTGGGCGCGCTTCGCACCACGGTCACGATCGACATTCGGTTGTCGCGCCCGAACACCTCGTCACCGAGGGTGAGCAACGTGCCGAGCTCGGTGTCGTCGATCTCGACGACCAAGGTGCCGTCCTCCGCGAGGAGCGCGGGCAGGATCGCGAGGCGCGCCCGCATCATCGCCCGCCACTCGGCGGGCGATCGCGCGTCCTTGTACTCCTTGAACGTGCGACCCGTGTTGTAAGGTGGGTCGACGTAGACGAGGCGAAACCGCTCCGCGTGCCCATGCGCCACGAGCCTCGCCATCGCGTCGAGGTTGTCTCCCTCGATCAGCATGTTCTCTGCCGAACGCTCGCCGTGGTGGGCGATGCGTCGCAGCGGGCGAGGGCGAGCCTCCGGGACCACGCGCCGCATCCTACAGCGCTCTTCCATTGCGTGAGCCCGCATCGCGTGGCCCTCGCCCGTCGGGGGCCACGCGATGCGAGCTCTTTCGCAACGATCTGAAGAGCGCACCTTTCTTTTCAGGATCGACGCACGTGAAGTGCGCCTTGAGCGGTCGTGCGATCGGAAGGGAGAACGCGCGCACCTACGATGTAGGTGTCGCTCCCTCCAATCGACGCGGCGACGAAATCACTCCGGTCGGTGGTGCGTCCATTCTTTCGTGGGCTCGGAGGCGAGAGCGAAGGACGGTACGCTCTCTCGGGTGCGCGGGGCGACCACTGCCGACGTCGTGATGGAGCTCGGTCCGTACCGAGTGAGTGACGTCCTTGGCGACGGAGCGACGGGCATCGTGTACCGAGCGACCGCGCCCGGTGGCCACGAGGTCGCCATCAAGGTGCTTCGGAAGGAGCTCTCCCTCAGCGAGCGCGAGCGACGGCGCTTCTTGGACGAGGCCGACCGCATGCGCCGCGTGCGCCACCCCGCATTGGTCGAGGTCATCGACGCTGGGATTCTCCCCGACGGGCTGCCTTTCATCGCGATGCCGTTCTTGCACGGCGCGACGCTTGCCGATCGCCTGCGCCGCGGCCCGATGCGGTTCGATGTGGCCTTGCGCCTCTTCGAGGAGCTCGCAGACGGCGTCCACACGCTCCACCGAGCCGGGCTCGTGCATCGCGACATCAAGCCCGAGAACATCTTCGTGGCCGACGGCGACGCGCGCGCGCTGCTCCTCGATTTGGGGATCGCGCGCGAGGTCGACGCGAGCCCGTCGACTACGACGCACGCCGGCATGATCCGCGGCACGCCGGCGTACATGGCGCCGGAGCGATTCTTCGGCGCGCCCGCCACTCCGGCCACCGACATCTACGAGCTCGCCGTGGTGCTCTACGTGACCTTGGTGGGCGCGCTTCCGTGGCAGCGCTTCGACGATCCCACCGAGCGCATGCGACCTGCGCCGCCTTTGGCGCGCGGCGTGGTGCTCCCGCCCAAGCTCGCCACGACGTTGATGCGCGCGCTCGCCGTCAGCCCGGGCGAGCGTCCGGCGTCCGCTCACGACTTCGCCGCCGCGGTGATGGACGCGCTTTCCCCCGATTCGGCGGCCCAAATCGCCAATCAAGCGACAGCGTTTTCACCGAGTCTCGCGCCGCCCGCGGGGGGCGCGCCCGCGGCGTTCGCGGCGACCGCGATGGCCCCGGTTCCCTACACGGGGAGCGGGATTCGCGCGGTCGCGCACGCGCCCACCATCCAAGCACCCGTGGCCCCGACCGGCGCCGAGCCGCCCAAGCGGAAGAGCGGCGGCCTCCTCGTCGCGGCCATGACGGGAGCGTCGCTCCTCGCATCCGCCGTCGGCGCCGTGATCATCTTCATCGGCGTCCGCGCGGCGCCACCCAGCCAGTCGGCGATGCCGGTGCAGGGAGCGGCCACTTCCGACGAGCCCGCAACTCCCGCGCAGAGCCCCATCGGGGTGACGCCCGTCGTCGCGCCGAAGGACGATCTCGTCGGCGACAAGGATCGGAAGGAGCCACCCCCCGACGACCCGAAGGGGCGCGCCGGCAAGCCGCGTCGTCCGCCTCCTCCCCCGAGGAGCGTGGTCGTCCCGCCGCCGCCGCCGTCACCGACCAGCACGAGCTCCTCGGCGCCGCCCGAGGTCGAGCGGAAACCCGCCGACAAGAAGAAGTTCCCGCCGCCGCCGCCCGTGGTGGCCCCAAGCGCGCGCCTTGCGAATTGCGCGGCGCTGCTCACCTACGCCTGCAGCGAGTCGGTTCAGCAGGTGGAGCCCTCCGAGTGCCCGTCTCAGCGGACTCAGTCAGTCTCTCGGGAATCGATGGGCGAGACGGCGCGCGTCACGGCGGACGTAGGATGCCGAGCGCGCCTCGAGCACTTCCGAATCATGAGCCGCTGACGGGCGGCGCTCCGGTGGGGGTGCTCAACCATTCGCGCGAGAGGGCGTGCCAGTCGGCCTCCGCCTCGAGCCCGGCCAGCACGCTCGAGAGGCCCCACTGCAGGCGATTCACGAACGTGTACTCGCTCGGCATCTTGAGAGGGCGCGGGAGGCTCGGGAGCGCATCGCCCTCCTTGAACACGAGCGAGCGCGTGTTGCGCGCCAAGTAAGCGACCGCCTCCCGCGCGAAGGGTCGCGTGTAACGGAAGCGCGCCTTCACCGTGAGCGGCTCCAAGATGAGCTTCGTGTACGCGGTGTAGAGCGCCCAGCCTTCTTTGTCGGTCGGGTCGTAGCCGAGCACCTCGACGCACGCGCGCTCGAACTCAGGCCAGTCGGCGGCGCACGCGGCGTTGATGTAGCGCTTGATGCCGTCCACGCGCTCGGCGGGGAGATGGCGCACGCAGCCGTAGTCGAGGAAGGCGACGCGTCCGCCGCCGAGGAAGCGGTAATTGCCCGGGTGCGGATCGGCGTAGAGCATGCCGTGCACGAAGAGCGCGCGGAACATGAAGCGCCAGATCGTCTCTCCGGCGCGATCGCGCTCCTCTTGCGAAGCGCGGGCGGCGAACGTGGCGTAGTCCTCGCCGCCGATGAGCTCGCTCGTGAGCACGCGCCGCGTCGTCAGCGAGTGATGCACGCGCGGGATCACGATCGCGTGATCGCCATGGTGGATGCGACGGAACGTATCGGCGGTCTCGGCCTCTCGTCCGTAGTCGAGCTCGGCCCGGAAGACGGCAGAGATCTCGGCCACGGTCTCCTTGGTCCCGAAGCGCCGACCCATGGGCGCGATCATCGCTTCCATGGTGCCGAGGCTCTTCAGGTCGACTTCGATCGCCTTGTCGATCCCCGGGTACTGGACCTTCACAGCGACGGCGTCGCCGCTTTTGGTGTGCGCCCGGTGCACCTGGCCGATGCTCGCCGCTGCGAACGGAGCCTCTTCCCACGTCTGGAACACTTCGTCGGGGGGCGCGCCGAGCTCCTGACCGATCACGGTGCGCGCCGCGTCTGCGGAGAGCGGCGGCGCTTTGGACTGGAGCGCGGAGAGCACCTCGCGGAAGCGCTCTTCGTAGCCGGGAGGCGCGATGCCATCGATGTACGAAGCCATCTGGCCGAGCTTCAGCGGGAGGCCCTTCATTTCGCCGAGCGTCTTCAGCATCGCTTCGGCGGTCTTCTTCGCTGCGGCGAGCGCCTTTGCGCGGTCTTCGAGATCTTCCTCCTCGGTGGTCTTCCCTCCGAGCGCGCGCTTCACCGCCACCGTTGCGAGCGGGATCGCGCGCGGCGCGAGCATGCCGAGGCGCGCGAGGCGGCCGAACCGCGAGGTGGGCGGTGCGTCTTTGCGCGGCGGCTCTTCGGTCGCGCCCGTGCCCTTGGTCTCGTCTTCGCCTCGCGCCATGTGCACTGCCTCACGCCCCAGGCGCCGGGGATGGTAGTGTACAGGCCCATGCGCGCCCACCCGCTTCTCGCATTTGCGGTGCTGTCGTCCGCTCCTCTCCTCGGCTGCGACCTCTTGAAGCGCGGCGGAGACACTCCCGACGCCGCCGTCGTCGTCGCTCCGCCTCCAACGGCGACCGCGCCCGTGGCGACCACCGCCGTAGCGCCTACGGCGACGCCGCCTCCGGGAACGCCCGTCGCGCCCCTCACGCCGACGCCCAACGTCGCGGTGAAGCCAGGCACGACCACGGTCCGCACGCCCGATGGTGGCGTGGCGGTCGTGGCCGTGACCGACGGCGGAGCCGGCACCGCGCCGACCGCGCCGGTGGCGATTCCGACGGCGCTCCCGAGCGGCTTCCCGACCGCGCTCCCGAGCGCGCTTCCGAGCGCTTTGCCGAAGATGCCGACGGCGCTCCCGAGCGGTTTCCCGACCGCGCTGCCGAGCGGCTTCCCGCAGTTCCCGGCGCCCAAGCAACAGTAGATCGATCGTGGCGGAAGAAGCGCGCCCTCCGAATCAGCTGAATCTCCCGCGAACGTTCGGGCGCTACACGCTGTTCGATTTCGTCGGCCGGGGCGGCATGGCGGAGATCTATCTCGCGCGCGTGACCACCGACCTCGGAGGGGCGCGGCTCTTCGTCGTCAAAGAGATCCTCCCCGAGTTCTCGGAGAACACGCACTTCGCCGAGATGCTCATCTACGAGGCCAAGCTCGCGGCGCGCCTCTCCCACGCCAACATCGTCACGGTCTTCGATCTCGGTCGCGAGAACGGGCGGCTCTACATCGCGATGGAGTACGTCGAGGGCTTCGATCTCGGCGGGCTCCTCCGGCGCTGCACCAAGAACAAGATTCCCCTTCCATTGGAGCTCGCGCTCACCATCGTCACGCAGACGCTGCGCGGCCTCGATTACGCGCATCGCCGCGAGGACGACGACGGCAAGCCGCTCGGCATCGTGCACCGCGACGTGTCGCCCTCGAACATCCTGGTCTCGTTCGGCGGTGACGTGAAGGTGTGCGACTTCGGCATCGCCCACGCCAACGACGCCGCGCTCTCGTCGGGCCTCGACGAAGAGGCCATCAAGGGCAAGGCCGGCTACATGAGCCCGGAGCAAGCGCTCGGGCAGCCCATCGATGCGCGCGCCGACGTGTTCGCGGCGGGCATCGTGCTCTGGGAGCTCCTCTCGGGACACAAGCTCTACAAGGGCGACGGTGGTCGCACCGGCCTCCTCGAGCAAGCGCGGCGAGCGGAGATCCCGGCGCTCGCATCCAAGGGGCTGCCCGACGAAAAGAGGCTCTTCGCCATCGTCGACAAGGCGCTCGCGAAGAACGTCGCCGACAGGTACCCGTCCGCGCAGGCCATGCTGATGGAGCTCGAGGGCTACGCGATCGAGACCGGCCAGCTCGCGAGCTCGATCAAGCTGGGCGATTGGCTGGTGGAGAGCTTCGCCGCCGAGGCGCTCGCGCAGCGGCGCATTCGCGAGCGTGCGGCGGCCGCGATCCAGCGCGGCCCGCTCGTCGAGCTCCAGCCGATCCCCAAGACGCCGGCCCCGCCGGCCGTTTCCAACACCGACGAGGTCTCGAGCGCACGCGCGGCGGAGCTCGCCGCCCTCGCCATGACCCCGCCGGTGACGCCGCCGGCCGCCGAAGGTAGCCAGGCATCGATCACCGGTCACACCATCTCGCTCGCAGCCGAGCCTGCGCCATCGACGGCGCCGACCGATGCCAGCGCAGCCATCGAGGTCGCGCGTCCGCGCTCGACCGTGTGGCTCGTGGTCGTCGCGGGCGTCGTGCTCGTGGTCCTCGCCCTCGTGCTCCGCGCGCGCGGCTGACATGCAGCTCGTCGACGTCGCCCTGCCGGTTCCGCTCGCGCGGATCTTCTCGTACGCGCTCCCCAAGGAGCGGACCACGGTGCCGCCCGGCGCGCGCGTGCTCTGTCCCTTCGCCGGGAGGCGCATCGTGGGCGTCGCGCTCGGCGTACGCGAGGGCGAGCCGCCGCCCGGCGTGAAGGCCGTGCTCGACGTCCTCGACGACGACGACGCGCCCGCGGTCCCCGACGATCTGCTCACGTTCTTGCGCGAAGTGGCGAGCTACTACCTCGCGCCGCTCGGCGAGGTGGTGCGCCTCGCGCTGCCGCCGGTCGATCGCAAGACGCTCGAGGCGACGCGTGAGCGCACGCTCTTCGACGACAAGAAGGGCCTCGCGCCGCGGCAAGTGCAGTGGGTGCGTCCGCTGTCGACGACGGGCACCGACGAGCCGAGCCTCCGCGGCCAAGCGCCGCAAGTCCTCGCCCACCTCCGCGCGAGCGGCGAGGCGCCACTCGCCCGCCTCGAGTCGCAGTGGAAGAACGCGCGCGCCGTAACCAAGAAGCTCGCCGAGCTCGGCCTCGTCGAGGTCGTCACGCGCGAGGCGCCGCGCGATCCGTTCTTCGCCGAGGCCGCGCCGCACGAGCCGCCGCCCGAGCTCACCGACGCGCAGGTCACGGCGACGGAGGCCATCGAAGCGGCGCTCGTGAAGCGCGCACCGGCGACGTTCTTGCTGCAAGGCGTCACCGGGTCGGGAAAAACCGAGGTCTACCTCCACGCCATCGCCGCGGCGCGCAAGGCCGGGCGCGGCACGATCGTGCTCGTCCCCGAAATCGCGCTCACGCCGCAGCTCGTCGCGCGCTTTCGTGGTCGCTTCGGCGACGAGGTGGCGGTGCTCCACTCGGCGCTCACGCCGCGCGAGCGGCTCGACATGTGGCGCATGCTCCGTCGTGGCGAGGTCGACGTGGCCATCGGCGCGCGCAGCGCACTCTTCGCGCCGATCAAGGATCTTGGCCTCGTCGTCGTCGACGAAGAGCACGACGGCTCCTTCAAGCAAGAAGAAGGCGTGCGCTACCACGCGCGCGACATGGCGATCCTCCGCGCCCATCGCGCGGGTGGCGTGTGCGTGCTCGGCAGCGCGACGCCGTCGCTCGAGACGGAGCACTTGGCGCGCACCGGTCGCGCGACGCGACTCGTGCTCCCCGGTCGCGCGCGCGCCCAAGCGATGCCCAAGGTCGAGATCGTCGATCTTCGCCGGATGGGCCCGGGGCCGACGGGCGACAAGCGCCTCAGCCTGCCCTTGCATCGCGCCATCGAGAAGGCCCTCGAGCAGGGCGAGCAGATCATTCTCTTTCTCAACCGGCGCGGCTTCGCGCCGAGCGTTCGCTGCGCCTCGTGCGGCCACATGGCGTCGTGCCCGTCGTGCGCGGTCGCGCTCACGTTCCACAAGCGCCACGGAGAGCGTCTCCGCTGTCACTACTGCGAGCACGAAGCGCCGATGCCGACGGCGTGCGAAAAGTGCGGCGGCAAGGACCTCGTCCTCGAGGGAATCGGAACCGAGAAGCTCGAAGAGACCCTGGCTACGGCATTCCCGTCGGCGCGCATCGCGCGCCTCGATCGCGACGTCGCGACGGGCCGCAATGTCGACAAAATCCTCGAGCGAGTCCGAAAGCGCGAGGTCGACATCTTGGTCGGCACGCAGATGGTCACCAAAGGGCACGACCTCCCGCACGTCACGTTGGTCGGCGCGATCAACGCCGACGCGGCGCTTTCCATCCCCGATTTTCGCGCGGCGGAGCGTGCCTTCCACTTGCTCGTCCAGGTGGCGGGGCGCGCCGGGCGTGGTGACAAGCCGGGTCGCGTGCTCGTGCAGACGTACGCGCCCGACCATCCGGCCATCGAGCTCGCGGCGCGCCACGACACCAAGGGCTTCGTGGAGCGGGAGCTCGTCGATCGCAAAGAGCTCCGGTATCCGCCGTTCGCGCGGCTCGCGCTCGTGCGCATCGACGACACCGACGAGGCCGCCGCGCAGGACGCCGCCGCGATGCTGGCCGACGTCGCGCGCGAGGCCGCGAAGCGCGAGACCGAGCTCGTCGACGTGCTCGGCCCCGCGCCGGCCCCGCTCCCGCGTCTCCGCTTGCGCTACCGCTACCGCGTGATGGTGCGCGCCGAGAGCCGCGGCGCGCTTCGACGCGTGCTCGTCGCGGTCGACGCGGCGCGCGCCAACTTGGCGCGCACCGTGCGCGCGTCCGTCGACGTCGATCCCGTACAGCTCCTCTGATATGAGCAGCGAAGCCGGTCGTCCGACGTCGGGCGAACGCGAGCTCAACCGTGGCCTTCGAATCGCCTTCCATGAGGACCGTGCTCGTCACGGAGCGGCTCACGCTCCGTCCGCCGCGCGCCTCCGACGTGGCCGGTTACCTCGCGGCGCTTCGGCGGAACGAGGCGCATCTTCGGCCTTGGTCGCCCCTCCGTGTGGGCGACGGGCGACGCGTCACGCTCGCGACGGTGTCCCGCGACGTCGCGGTGGCCCGCGCCTCGTGGCGGCGAGACGAGGCGTATACGTTCCTCTTCTGGCAACGGGACGAGCCCGACGTCGTGGGGCGACTCACGCTGGGGCGCGTCATTCGCGGGCCGTTTCAGAACGCGTTTCTCGGCTACTGGGTCGACGCGGCCGCGCAAGGGCAGGGCATGATGACCGAGGCCGTGCGGGCAGCCGTGTCGTTCGCCTTCGGCCCGCTCGGGCTCCATCGCGTGCAGGCGAGCATCATGCCGCGCAACCTGGCGAGCGTGCGCGTGGTCACCAAGGCTGGATTCCGAAACGAAGGGCGCTCCGCGCGGTATCTGCAGATTGCAGGTAAATGGGAGGACCACGACATCTTCGCCCTCACGCGCGAAGATTGGTCGGAGGCTGCCGGCTGAGGCGCGGCGCGGAGATCGGCCACGTCCGAGCCGTCACGCAACCGAGGGACGCGAACGGCCGATGCTCCGTGCATGAGCCTCGTCGACGTCGCGCTCGAAGCGCTCCTTGCGATCCTCTCGCCGCCCGCGTGCGCCGCCTGTGACGCGCCTCTCGAACGAGCGCGCGTCTTCTGCGCCGCGTGTGCGGCCACAGTGGTGGCCACGCCGCCGGCGCCGCGAGGCGCACACACCGTCTCTGCCGCGGCGTACGGGGGAGCGGTGGCCACGGCGATCGTCAGGCTCAAGTACGGCGGTCGGGCCGATCTCGCGCGTCCGCTGGCGCACCTCGCGTTTCCGGTGGCAGCGTCGCTCGGCGTCGCGTTCGACGTGGTGGCGCCCGTGCCGCTCCATCCCGCTCGTCTTCGCGAGCGCGGCTTCAATCAAGCTGCTCTCCTCGCGGCACCGCTCGCGCGCTTCCTCGGCGCGCGCTACGCGCCGCAGCTCCTCACGCGTCTCCGAAGCACGACGCCCCAGGCCACGCAGGGCGCCGCCGCACGCGCGGCGAACGTCGTCGGCGCGTTCTCGCTCGCGGGGCGAGCGCTGTCGCCCGACGCGCGCGTTCTCCTGGTCGACGACGTGCGCACGACGGGCGCCACGCTCTCGGCTTGCTTCGCCGCGCTCGGTGGATCCTCGCGCGCGTGGGCCGTCACGTTGGCCCAAGCGGGGGACGCGTGATAGCCGACGAACATGCACTCTCGAGCGCTCGGCCGCATCGGTTTTAGCCTCCTCTTCGGAGGCACGGTGGCGATCGGTTGCAGCAGCAGCAGCGACGCGAAGGTGAGTCAAGCGAGCTGCAACGCCTGTGCGGGCACGAGCTACTCGGAGGCGGACTGTCAGAGCTGGGGGGCGGCCGCTGGCTGCGGGACCACGACGTACAACGCGACCGTGAGCGGCTGTACGAACGGGTGCTCGTTCAAGGACTGCCGCGAGCCGCCGGCGTGTGGCGCCACCGCCAAGGCCGACGCCGGCAAGGACGCGGCGCTCGACCCGGCGTGCGGACGCACGAGCGACGGCTTCTGGACCAACGACGCGCCGTGCGCCAATCCGGGCAAAGCCGTGATCAACGGTGTCACGCGCTACACGTGCCCGTGCACCGGCGGCTGTCCGTGCAACTTCAAGTGCGGCAGCATTCCGCTCTCGGTGGGCGGCGTCCTCTCGAACGTCTGCGCGCCCTGAGCGTCGTCAGGGCGCGCGCGGCGCCACGCGCACGTGCACGTGGTCGCGCGCCGCGACCACGCGGACGACACCCGTCGTGCCGCTCGCGCACCCGCCGTCCACGGCGATGCTCGGCGGTGACGGGTAGATGCGTGCGGGGACCACGATCTCGCTCACGCCACCGACCGTTGCCGCATAGTCGAGGGTGAACGTCTGCGTCGTCGGCTCGTAGGTGAAGCGCGGCGCGTCGCCGGCCACGAGCCGCGGGTAGACGCGCACGAGGGCGGAGACGAGCGGCGCAACCTCGACGCCGTTCGCCGTCACCATTCCGAGCGACTCGCCGTTCCACGATTCGGCGCCCACGCTGTACTCCCACTGCGTGCCGTGGAGGTCGCTCGCGTCGAACGCGCGCCAGTGCGCGTCGAGGAAGCGCTGCGCGCCCGCGTCGCGAACGTGAACGCCGAACTCACCGAAGAAGGTGGGCACGCCCCACGTCGTGCCGACGCGCGCGAGCTTGGCGAGGTCACCGGCGACCTTGCGATCGTCGACCGCGAACGCGCCGGTCAGGCCGCCCGCTTGGTAGTAGTGCGGCGCGAACACGACGTTGCGTCCGCCAGGGAAGGGGAGCGCAGCGCCGAGCGAGAGTCCGTCGGTACCGGGGAGATCCAAGAAGACGAGCGCCTCCGGCGCGGCCGCGTTCACGCGCGCCACCATCGCGGCGTAGAAGTCGCGCAGCGTGGTCGCCTCGAAGACGGATTGGCTGGCGCTGCCCCAGCCCGGCTCGTTCAAGAGCTCGAACCCGATGACGCCCGGGCGGTCCTTGTATCGTGCAATCATTCGATCCCAGAGGGCCGCGTAAGAGGTGCGGATGCCGTCCGTGTCGGCATAGAAGCGGTCGAACGCCTGCTTCACGCCTTGGTCGAACGTGTACTCGCCGAACCACAGCGGACAGCCGCGCTTCGGCGGGCGCGTGGGATCGGCGAGCGTCCAAGCCGGGAAGCCGTCACCGCAGAAGGCTTCGGCGAAGACGTCCTGATGAAAGTCGAGGACCACCCAAATGCCGCGCGCCCACGCGCCGTCGACCAGCGCGTCGAGGCGCGCGAGGTAAGCCGCGTCGTCGTGCCCTCGCGTCGGCTCGACGGCCGCCCAGTTGAAGGGGACGCGCATCACGTCGATGCCCCAGCTCGCCGCCCGATCGAGGTACGCGTCGAGGGCCGCGGCATAAGCGCTCGGTGCGTAGTCGAATGGCATGTAGCCCGGCGCGAGCTTGGCGTGCCCGCCCGCATTGACGCCGCGGAGGAAGGCGCGCCGCCCGATCGCGTCGACGAAGTGGGCGCCGCTCGTGGCGAGGCGCGGCGTCGTGCCGACCTCTGGAACGACGCACGCGCTCGACCCGCCGTCGGCGGGCGCCGCCGCCGCCGCCTCGAGCGGCCCCACGGACGCGTCGCTCACGTCGTGCACGGTGCCATCGCCGTGAGCCCCGCCGGCGACCGGGGCTTCGCTGCCGGCCCCGCACGCGACGACGGCGAGCAGCAGGGCTGAGGTGGATACGCGCATGGCGGCCAAGGTGGCATGGTGGGCCGCATCCATCGTGAAATCGGGCGTCAAACGCGCCCAGAGCCGGCGCCGAACGCTCCCCCCTGGCCGCTCCCGGTACCGGCGAGCGCGATCGCTAAATGACGCGAAACATTCCGAGCACGCTATGATCCCGGGCGCGTGAGCGGCGAGACCGAGTGGCGCTGGGCCGATCCTCAGGGACAGCAACGGCTGATCCGAACGGACGAGCTCCGGGCGGCGCTGGCGAATGGCGTCATTCCCCCCAACGCCCCCGTATGGCGTCCGGGATGGACCGAATGGAAGGCCGCGTTCGACGTCCCGGAGCTCACGACGAGCGCGCTCTCCGCAGCGAACGGCGTCGTGCCGAACATCCCGCCGCCGCCGCTCTTCGTCGTCGCGGCGCAGACCGCCTTCGAGGGCGCGCCCGTCGCCCCCAAGGTCGGCGCGGTTGGGGAGCCGCCGCCGCCGCCGAAGTACGTGCCCGCGCCGGTGCGCGCGCCCGAGGCGCCCGTCCCCGCGTCGCGTCCACCGACTTCGATCAAGACGGTGAGCGGTCATGCGCTCGGCGGGCCACCGAGCCGACCCCCGATCTCACAGCGCTCCGCGCCGCCCATCTCGCAGCGCATGTCGGCGACCGAAGCGCTCAAGCGCGCGGTGCCGTCGCAGCCGAAGCTCCCGATTCCGACCAAGGTCGCGCCCGCAGCGCCCGATACGCAGCCTGACGTCGGCGCTTCCCCGCGTCGCGCGCCCGAGGCCGCGGGGGCCAAGGCGAGCTCGCTCACCGTTCCGACCATGATGGGCGTTCCGCGCATCGGAGACCCGCGCGCGTCGGGCTCGCCGCCGCCGCCGCTTGGGGCCAAAGGGCCCGTGCAGACGCCGATGATGCCGACGGTCGCCGATCGCGTGCCGCGAGCGGAAGGCGGGCGCGCCACCTTGCTGCTCGACGGGTCCGCGCCGAAGACGCCGCTCCCGCACGAAGGCGCGCTTCCGCCCATCGTGGCGCCGGGCTCGGGAAACGCCGAGAAGAACGCGGTCACCCGCCCTCCGCCCGCGGATCACGGCACGGTTCGCGTGGGTGGCGCCGGGCCGATGCGCGCGAAGGAAGACTCCTCGGAGGAGCTCAGTGGCTCGATGCTGATCGAGCACACCGATCAAGGGCCCACGATCGGAAAGCCGTCGAACCCGCCGCCCGTGCCGCCGCCGCGATCGGTGAAGCCCGCGCCGCCTGGTTTGCGCGCGCTCGCGAGCGGCGCTCCGCGTGCGCTCTCTCGTCCGCCCGCCCCGCCGATCGACGCGGCACCCAAAGATCCGGCCTCGGTCGGCTCCGCGCGCGTGCCCTCGACGCCGCCGCCCGTTCCCGCGAGCGCGCACGGCTCGAAGCCTGCGACGCCGCCGCCGGCTCCCGTGGCGAGCGCGCCGATGCCGCCGCTCTCCGCGCCGCTGCCGACGCTGATGGGGGTCGGGCCGATCCCTTCACCCGGACCGCCGCCGGCCGATCTCCTCGCGCAGATCGAGGAGCCCGAACGCCCGAGCATTCCGGACGAGACGAGCCGCGTCGAGGCGCCGCACCCAGCCTGGCTAGTGAAGCTCCTCACGCGATTCCCGCAGCTCCGCCCGCTCCAGAAGGGCCGACCGATCTTCTTCATCCCGGTCGTGGGGGGTCTCGCCGCGCTCGTCGCGTTCTTGTTCCTGGGGCTCCTCCTTCGTGGATGCGTGTCGCTCTTCTCGTCGGGCGACGACGCGAAGCGCGCGCGCCGCGATCGCGAGATTCCCACTGCGAGCACGGCTGACACGACCACGCCCACAGCGAGCCCGACGCCGACGCCGAGCGCGACCGAGACCGTGGCCACGCCCGCTCCGACGGAAGCCCCCCGACCGGCGATCCCTTGTCGCGGGACCAGCGTCACGAAGGTGCTCGCGCCCAAGGCGCTCGTCGCGAGCGGCGTCGAAGTGATCTCGCTCGGCAAGTCGATCGGCGTCGGCTTCGCGTCGTCGCTCAAAGACGGCGTCGCGCTCGAGCTCGATCCCTCGTCGCTCGTGATCGTCGGCACGACCAAGGCGAAGGGCGCCGAGATCAAGCGCGTGACCCCGCTGCAGATCGGGGGCCGCCTCACGGCCGCGGCCGACAGCGACAAGCGCGATCCCGCGCTCGCGTCGTCCCGCACCGTGGCGGCGCCGACGCCCTTCGTGCTCGGTGTGCACGACGGCTCGCTCGCGTGGGCCCCGCGCGGCGGCGCGCCGCAGAACCTCTGGTCGCTCAGCGGCGATGCGCCCGTCGAAGCGCTGCGCGCGTCGAGCGCCGGGGCCGGCCACGTGCTCGCTTTCCGTCGCGGCGCGTCGGTGGTCTTCGGCGCGCTCGGAGCCGGCATGCGTCCGAGCGGCTCACTCGTCGAGACGCCGGGCTTGGGCCCGCAAGTCGGCTCGCCGTCGGTCGCGTCGAGCGGGGACGTGTCGCTCGTGATGTGGGCCGATCGCGCGAACGCGGACGCGCCGTGGGGCATTCGGATGCGACGCGTGACGAGCCAAGGCGCCGAGGAGCCGCTTTCGTTCGCGCCCTCCGGTGGCTTGGGCGCGCCATTCATCGCACCGAGCGTGATCGGGCTCGGCGGTCGTCGGTTCTTCGTCGTGTGGACCGAAGGGCCGGCGCAAGGCCATCAAGTTCGCGGCGCGACGCTCGACGCGACGGGCCAGATCGAAGGCGCGCCGTTCGTTCTCTCCGCGCCGGGCGCAAACGCCGGGCAGGCACAAGCGGCCCTCGCGGATGGCGCGAAGGGCGTCGTCGCGTACTTGGTGTCGAGCGGAAAGGGTTTCGAGCTTCACGCCTCCGGCGTAACCTGCGCTCCGCCGTGAGCGGGCGGCCCCGCGCGCGAACCCTTCGAGTGAAACCCATGCGGCTCTTCCTTCGTGCTCGTCCTCTCGCCGTCGCGCTCGCGCTGACGGTGTGCGGTGCTTCCGTGTCGGGCTGCGCGTTCTTCGCGCCCTCGGAGTCGAAGGTTCGCGCGGGCGAGCTCTACGAGACCGCGCACCCCAAGTACGATCCGTATTTCCGGGACGTGCACGGGGCGCAAGTCGAGGCCGGCGCGTGGGAGGATCAGAAGCGCGCGGTGCGTCGTCCGCTCGTCGACGCGCTCAAGATCGATCCCGACGCTGCCGACGTCACGGTCATCCAAGCCACGCACGAGCGCGTGCTGGGGGTGGCGCGCGAGGCCGGCAACGTGCGCCTCGACGTGGCCGACGGTCAGGGCAAGATCGTCGTCCAGAATCCTGCCAAGCTCGATGAGGCCGCGCGCACGTTCTTTCAGGTGGTGGAGAGCACCGTGCGCGCGGAGAGCGAGCGGGCGCGTGCGCTCCGTGACGTCCCCGCCAAGGTCGACGCGATCGCCAAGCAGGGCCACGCGCTCGAGCCGCAGGTGCGTGACGATCTCGCGCGCCGCGGCGGACGCGCCGCCAAGCAAGTGCTCGAGGAGCTCCAAGCGTCGTACGACGTCTTGAGCGATCTCTCGAAGGGCGCGCGCCTCTCGGTGCGCGAGGCCGAAGACTTCATCGCCGATCTGCGGCGCGCCGTGGGCGCCGACATGGCCGAGGCCGCCGCACGACCGGGCAAGGGCGCGAAGGGCGCTGCCAAGCCCAAGGGCGCCGCGCCTGCTGCCGACGCGCCGGCGCCGCCCAAGCCGAAGCCCGTGGCCACTCCCACGCCGCCGCCGGCCGACACGCCGAAGCCCAAGCCGGCCGAATCGTCGGCGCCGGCGAAGCCTCCGCCGCCGAAGCCGGCGGACGAATTCAATCCGTGAGCTGGCGCCCGCCGATCAGTTCACCGACTTGATGGCCTGAGCCATCTTGTCGGCCGCGACGAACTCGGTGAAGCGGAGCTTCTCCTGGCCCGACGAGTCGAGCACGAGCACCGTCGGGAGACCGACGACCTTGTACTTCTTGGAGAGGCGCTTGGTCTCCGCGTTGTCTTCGTCGGTCGCGTCGAGCTTCACCGCCACGAAGCGCGAAGCCTCGGCGCGCACGCGGCCGTCGGGCCACGTCAGCTTGTCGAGCTCCTTGCACGCGGTGCACCACTCGGCGCCGAAGTCGATGATGACCGGCTTCTTCTCTTTGGCGGCGGCGGCGAGCGCCGCCTCTTCCTGCGACTGCCACGTGATCGGCGGGGCGCTTCCGCCCTGCGCGCCCGCTTCGGTGGGCGTGAAGAGGAAGCCCACGAGCCACACGGGGAAGATGAACGCGCCCACGACGGCCGGCACGATCGACGCGAGGCGGGTCGGCTTGGAGAGGTGCGCGATGGGCGACTTTCGGCGTTCGGCCGCGATGTGCACGATGCCGAGCGCGAGGCCGGTCACGAGAATGAGGACGGCGATGACGCCGAAGCCGACCGTCGGCTGCACGAGCTCACCGATGCGCGGGAACGCCTGGGCGAGGTATCCGATGCCCATCCGCGCGAGGAAGACGCCGCTCACCCACTTGATGCCGAGCATCCACGCGCCGCCCTTGGGCAGGCTGAGCGAGAACGCGCCGGCGAGGAAGAAGGGGAGGCCGAGGCCGAGCGCGAAGACGAACATCGCGCTCGCGCCGAGGGCGACGTTCTTGGTCGTCGCGAGCCAGACGACCATGCCGGTCAAGAAGGGGCCGGTGCACGGCGCGGCGATGAGCCCCATCACGAGGCCGAGGACGAACGCGCCGCGAAAGCCGATGCCGCCGTAGGTCGAGAGCTTGTTGTTGACGCTGTCGGGGAGCGCCATCTCGAACGCGCCGAACATCGACGACGCGAGCGCGATGAACACGACGGCGATGGCGCCGTTGACGAACGGATTCGCGAGCGTGCTCCCGAGGAGGCGCCCCGAGATCGCGAACGCCATCCCGAGCGGCGTGAAGAGGCAGGCGATGCCGAGCACGAAGGTCGCAGAGAGGGCCGCGCCGCGCGCGCGCGACTTGGCCTCGGTGGCGCCGAAGATGGCGACCGTGATCGGCACCATCGGGAAGACGCACGGCGTGAGGCTGGCGACGACGCCCGCGAGGAACGATCCACCGAGCGCGAACGCGCCGCCCTTGGCCGCGAGGTCCTTGAAGGCGCCCGTGTCCGATCCGCCGGCGTCTTGCGCCAGGGCGAGGCCCGGCGAGAGGACGAGGAGCGCGAAGACCGCGAGCCCGAGGAGGGTGGCCGCGGCGGGGATCGAGAAACGGGAACGGAATCGCATCATCGGAACGTTCTCCTGGGGTTGAACGTCGCTGTCGCCAAGCTGGCGCTGCGTCGGGAGTCGGAAGCAACCGACGCGCCGTGGGCCTCACCGAGGCCGAATCGCCGGTGATTCTGCCACGAGAAACGGTTCGATGCGTAGGCGTCGTCCCACATGGTCGAGGGCCGTACCCCCAATGGATCGCGTCCGCTCCATTAGGGGCGAGGTGCGTGAGGTAGGTGCCGCTCCGCCGTCCGGGCGCTCTCGTTTCGAGGGGCTTTGCCCCTCGAGCTCCCCCGGATCTGTTCTCCGATTCTCGGACAGCTCTTCAGTTCGCGCGCATTTTGGCGAGCGTCGCCCGCGCCATTCGGAGCTCGCCGGCGAGGGCGATCCCGGTCGCGACGCGGCCGCTCTCGGTTCGCTTCACGAACGCGTCGAGGTAGCGCTTGGCCACCGCCCACTCGCGGGCTGCATACGCGAGGTGGCCGAGGACGAAGCGGCCGTAGCCCTGGCCGCACGGGGCGTCGGCGAGCTCGTCGATCGTCTCCTGCAGGTCGGTGGGGTCGACCCGCTCGCCGGCTGCGATGCGGGCCAAAGCCAGATGGGCGCGGTAGAGCGGCTTGTCGCGCGTTCCCCAGCGGACGGCGCGGCTGAGCGCGGCGATCGCCTCGAGGTAGCGCTGTCCGAGGAAAAGCGTGCTCCCGAGCGTCCAGAGATGGAACGGGCGCCGCGAGGCCGGACAACGCCGGGCCGCGGTGCGCAAGTGGACGACGGCCTCCTCGAGATCGCCCGCCGCGAAAGCGGCGCGCGCGGCGTCCTGGTGGATGACGTCGGACAGCACGTCGAGCTCGAGCGCCTGGAGCGCGATCTCGTGCGCCTTACGGAAGCGCTTGGTCTCGAAGTGCGACAAATAGAGCTGCCGGAGCAGCATCGCGTGTGTCGTCCGATCGAGCGGTGCGGGCGTCGCCAGACCCCGCCGTGCGAAGCGGGCACGACTGACGGGCGATTCGGCGAGCATGGCCTTTCGCAGGTAATCTTCCGGCGTCGCCGTCGTCGTCCGGGCTTTCTCCACCGCAGAAAAGTGTAGCATCCACGCTTTCTTCCGGCCAAAAGGCCCGACTTTTTGGGTAAGAGAAAGGGCGATGACGCAGCGCCTCCTTGGACTCCTCGCTCTCTCGGGTCGGTCGCGGCTCGCCTCGGTGGGCCTCGCCGGACTCTTCTTCTTCGGCCTCACCGCTTGCGGGCGTCCCGCGACGGAGGCTGATTGTCAGCTCATCATCGACCGTAACGTCGAGGTGCAGATGCACGCGATGAAGCTCGAGGACCCGGCTCTCATCGCGAAGAAGCAAGGCGACCTCCGCGCCGCCATGAAGGACGAGCTCAAGGACTGCGTGGGCCGACGCGTCACCGACGCGATGATGCGATGCGTCCGCGAAGCGAAGACCGCCGAAGAGATCACCAAGTGCATTCGCTGACGGACGCGCCCGGTCGCGCGTGATCCGACGGATCACGCCTGGCGGGCCCAGCCGCGCCTGGTGCATGAGGGGACCTCCGAGAGAGGGCTCCGCGGCGTAAATCGCGAGCAGACCACGTGCAAGTCAGCGTTGCCTGGCCGCCGCCCGCTGGCACGGCCGCTGCAGCGCACGCGCCATCATGAACCGCGCTTGGCTCACTCCGCTTCTCGCGCTCGTCTGCGCCTGCTCCGCCTCCCAGCCCGCTGCCGAGGAAGGTGCCGCCGCCGACGAGGGCGCGCTGACGCTCAAGGGCGTGACGGCGGCCGAGCGCTCCGCGTACCTCGCGCGGGCCGACGTGTGGCTCGAGGCGAGCCCGCCGCGTCGCTCGCCGGAGGAGCTCGTGAAGGGCCCGCCCGCGGAGGGCGCGTTTCCGTTCAACGCCGAGATCGCGTGCACGTTCGTGGAGCCCGACGCGCACGATCCGCTCGGCGGCATGACGCCCAAGTTCTCCTGCAAGCTCCCGAGCGGCGAGGTGGTGAAGGTCAAGTACTCGCACGACGGGAGCAACCACGAGGTCTACTCCGAGATCATGGCGAGCCGCATCGCCTGGGCGATCGGCCTCCCCGCCGATCGCATGTATCCGGTGCGTGTAACCTGCACCAATTGCCCGGAGGAGCCTTGGGCCGCGTACGTGCAGACGTACGGAACCGCGATGAACAAGCTCCGCTACCGCGAGCCCGGTCCGCGCGGCACGCGTCGCTTCGACGTCGCCGCGATCGAGCGAAAGCTCGACGCCGCCAAGATCGAGAAGGCGCCCGACGACGCCGGGTGGGGCTTCGACGAGCTGCCGCGCCGCGACGACAGCTACTTCAAGCTCGGCGCCGCCGAGCGCGCGGCCTACGATCAAGCTCACCCTGAGCAGACTCGCTTCGACGCGCTCCGTCTGTACGCCGCCTGGGCGAAGCACGCCGACAACAAGGCCGACAACCAGCGCCTCGTCTGCCCCAAGGACGCGGTCACCGCCGACAAGAAGTGCACGCGCCCGATCGTGATGATCCACGACATGGGCATCAGCTATGGCGGCGGCACCGAGCTCGGCGGGCTCCTTTACGAGAAGGTCGCGAAGGCATCGCTTCCGGGGTGGACCAACGACGAGAAGAGCCCGACGTGGAAGGACTTCGACTCGTGCACGGCGTCGCTGCGTGGCTCCGCGTGGAGCGGCACGCTCGACAACCCGCGCGTGTCCGACGCCGGTCGGGCCATGCTCGCGTCGCGTCTTCGCGGCCTCGACGACGCGCAGCTCGCGGCGATCTTCCGCGCGGCGCGCATCGACGAGAAGGGGGAGACCTGGACCGACCCCGACTCGGGCGAGACGCGCAAGGTCACCTCAGCCGATTGGGTACGCATGTTCAAGGTGATGGTCGCGCGCATCGATCGTCCGTGCCCCGAGCGCCCCTGACCGCGCGGCGCGCGGTCTCGCGGAAGCTCGCCTTCCCGAGACAGACGGCCGACAATGCGGAATGCACTTTCGCCGCGTCTCGCTCCTCGTCCTGCTCTCTGGCTCCGCAGTCTTCGTCGCCGTCGCGTGCGGTGATTCGAACGAGAGCGCTCCCCAGGCGGACTCCGACGCGGCCGCCGACGGATCGCTCCCCGACGGGACCACGGCGAGTGATGGCTCGTCGTCGAGCGATGTGGCCGTCGACGTGACGAGCGACACGACCAGCGACGTGGCGAGCGACGTGGCGAGCGACGTGACCGATGGCGGCGTCGCGGACGTCGCCACGGACGCGGTCGTCTTGGTCGATGGCGGGGCGTACGCGCATCAAATCGGAGCCGGTGACCAGCACACGTGCGTGATTCGCGGCGGGGGAACGGTTCGCTGCTGGGGGGGGAACAAGTACGGCCAGCTCGGCAACGGCAACGACGGCGGGGCGAGCACGTCCACGCCCGTCGACGTCGTCGGCCTCACCGACGCCGTCGAGCTCACCGCGGGCCCGAGCTACACGTGCGCTCGTCGCGCCGGCGGCGGCGTCGCGTGCTGGGGCGAGGGTCGCTACTTCGGAACGCCGGACGCGGGTGGCTCGTCCGTCCCGGTGAACGTCCCGGGCATCACGGACGCGGTCCAGATCAGCGCGCGCTCGTATCACGTGTGTGCGCTCCGCGCGAACCACCACGTGGTCTGTTGGGGCAGCAACCAAGGCCGCATCGGCGACGGCACCGCGCCCGACCGCCCGACGCCGACCGAGCCCGTCTCGCCCGACGGCGGCGTCATGGCCGACGGCGTCAGCGTCGCCACCGGCTGGGGGCATACGTGCATAGTGCATCAAAACGGCCACGTGACGTGCTCGGGGACGTACAACGCGTGGAGTCAGGTCGGCTCCTGCGACAACGCGGAGTACCTGACGCCGATCGAGGTGTCGGGCCTCACGAACGCGGTTCAAGTCGGCCTCGGGTACTACACGTCGTGCGCGCGTCTCGCCGACGACACGGTCAAGTGCTGGGGCAACAACCAAGCGGGGCAGCTCGGTCTCGGGACGAGCGACAGCAATCTTCACGGGACACCCGTGGCGGTGCCGGGCATGACCAACGTGGCGATGGTCGCGCCGTCGGGCTTCGGCACGTGCGTCCTGACCAAGACGGGCCAGGTTCACTGCTGGGGCAACGACGTGGCCGGTAGTGGAACGGGCAACAGCACTTCGCCGCAGCTCGTGACGACCAGCGGTACGGTCGTCGAGGTTGCCGGCGGTGACGCGCACGCATGCGCTCGGCTCACGACCGGCGCGATTCAATGCTGGGGCAGCAACTACGCGGGGCAGATCGGCGCGGCCGTCGACGCCGGAGCGAAGTCCGTGTCGCCCGTCGACGTGCCCGGTCTCTGAGCGGGCTCAGCGCGGTCCGCCTCGTCCGCCGCCGCCGCCTCGTCCGCCGCCGCCACCGCCGCCGCGGCGCGCGTCGATCTCGCTCTCCATGCGCCGGAACGTGGCGTCGTCGAGGACGCGGGCGGCGAGGGGGAAGAGCTGCTCTTCCTCGATGCGAATGTGCTCGCCGTAAGTGGCTTCGAGCTCGCGCGCGACGTCGGCGAGCGAGGCGTCGCGATCGCCGGAGGCGGCCTTCTTCAATCGATCCCACGTCGCGTGCTGCGCGCGGTGCTCGTCGGCGAGCCGCATCACGATCGGCCGCGCTTCGGAGTTCGCGAGGAGCGGAGGGAAGAGCGAGCGCTCTTCGTCGTCTTCGTGGCGGGCGATGCCGCGCTCGTAGAACGCGAGCGTCTCGTCGACCACGGCGAGGTTTCCTGCGGCGGCCGCGCGCGCGAGCTCGCCCAGGCGCTCGCGGATGCGGCCATGGGTCGACGTCAGTCGATCGAGCACGCGGGCTGCCGCGCGCGGGGCGTCGTCGACCGCGAGGACACCGACGTCGGCGGCGCCGTACCCAGCTTGGAGAAGCTCGTCCATCCGCGACGCGAGGCTCGGCAGGACCGCGAGGGGGCGCTCACCCGCCGCCTCGGTCATGAGCCGCACGTCTTTGCGCGCCATGGTGAGCTCGAAGCTCGCGGCGAAGTCACCCGCTGCCATCTTCGCGCCGCGCGTCGCGACGCCAGCACCGATGTTGAGCTTGGAGAAGAGCGACAGCGCGGCCTCGGTGGCGATTCCATTCTCGCGCGCCATCGCGAACACGTCGGCGAGGCCACCGGCCACGGTGATGATCATCGCGTTGCCGAAGAGCTTGTAGCTCGCCGCGAGATCGTCGCGCTCTCCGAGATAGAGGAGCTCACCCGTCATGGGAGCGAGCGCGGGTCGAAGCGCGTCGTGGGTGAGCGTAGGGCCGGAGAGAAGCATGAGCCCCTTCGCCTCACGTGCCATCCCCGGCGACATGAAGACGGGGGCGTGAGCGTAGCGACGACCGTCCGCACGGGCGGCCGCTGCTCGACGCGCGGCTCCGCGTGGCGAGGTCGTCGTGTGATCGACGACCCACGTGTCCTGGGCCAGCGCGTCGCTCGCGTGGAGGAGCGCAAGGACTTCGTCCACGGAAGCGTCGTCGGAGAGGCAGAGGTGCACGCGGGTCGCGCCGCGCGCCGCTTCGGCCGGCGACGCGCAGACGACCGCGCCCTTGGCGGCCAGCGCTTGTGCTTTCGAAACCGTGCGATTCCACACGCGAACGGCCTCACCACGGGAGAGGAAGGCTTCGACGAAGGCGGCTCCCAGAAGCCCGGTGCCGAGAAACGCAACGCTCATGCTCACTCCTGTCGTTCGCGAAATTCCTGCGCCTCTCCGGCGCGGCTCACGTCACGCATCTCCTAGTCGCTGCCCGATGCGACGTCCACGAGGGGGCGGGGCTTGACTCCCCCATTGTCAGGCACAAATAGAGCTGCCGCGGAAAGGTGGGCCCTCGATGAAACGACCTGAAGTGATTGCGAAGCACGAGGGCAAGCTCGCCGTGCTCATGCCCGGCCTCGGAGCCGTGGCCACCACCTTCATCGCTGGAACGATGCTCGTGCGGCGCGGGCTCGGCGAGCCCATCGGCTCGCTCACGCAGCTCGACTCGATTCGCCTCGGCAAGCGCACCGACGGACGGCAGCTGCCCATCAAAGAGTTCATCGATCTGGCGCCGCTCTCGGACCTCGAGTTCGGCGGCTGGGATCTCTTCCCGGAAGATGCGCTCGAGGCGGCCACGGAGGCGGCGGTGCTCGAGCAACGCCACCTCGATCCGATCGCCGAGGAGCTCCGTGGCGTGAAGCCGATGCCGGCCGCGTTCGACCCGAGCTACGTCAAGCGCCTCCACGGCACGCACCTCAAAAAGTACGCGAACAAGATGGAGGCGGTGGAGCAGATCCGCGCCGACATCAAGCAGTTCATGAAGGACAAGGGCTGCTCGCGCGCGGTCGGCATCTGGTGCGGGAGCACTGAGGTCTTCATCGCGCCGAACGAGGTGCACGCCACCATCGAGTCGTTCGAGAAGGGCCTGCGCGAGAACCACCCGGCCATCTCCAACTCACAGCTCTACCTGTGGGCCTTCCTCAAAGAAGGCATCCCGTACGCGAACGCCGCGCCCAACCTGTCGGACTTCCCGGCCGCGTACGCCCTCGCCAAGCAGACGGGCGCGCCGCTCGCGGGCAAGGACCTCAAGACCGGTCAGACGATGATGAAGACCATCCTCGCGCCGGCGCTCAAGGCTCGCTCGCTCGGTTTGAGCGGATGGTTCTCCACCAACATCCTCGGCAACCGCGACGGCGAGGTGCTCGACGATCCGGACAGCTTCCGCACCAAGGAGTCGAGCAAGCTGGGCGTTCTCGACGGCATCCTCGATCCGCCGCGCCACCCCAAGCTCTACGGCAACGTCTACCACAAGATCCGCATCGAGTATTACCCGCCCCGCGGCGACGCGAAGGAGGGTTGGGACAACCTCGATATCTTCGGTTGGCTCGGCTACCCGATGCAGATCAAGGTGAACTTCCTCTGCCGCGACTCGATCCTCGCGGCGCCGATCGTTCTCGATCTCGCGCTGCTCCTCGACTTCGCGAAGCGGTCGCGCCTCTCCGGCATCCAAGAGTGGCTGAGCTTCTACTTCAAGAGCCCCATCGCGGCCGAAGGCCTCAAGCCCGAGCACGATCTCTTCGTGCAGCTCATGAAGCTGAAGAACACGCTCCGCTGGATGAAGGGCGAGGACGTGATCTCGCACCTCGGTCACGAGTACTACGACTGACCGATGGCACGGGCGGTGGGCTCACGAGCCGCCGCCGCCGTTGTCCGAGCCCGCATTCGAGCTCGACGTGCCGCTCGAGTTGCTGCCGTTGTTCACGCTGGGGATCGTGCCCGAAGCCGCGTCGGTGAGGAGACTCGGCAGGATGCTCGCGGGAATTGGGTTCGGCTGGTGGCCGCCCCACGGATTGTAGAGCTGGACCCTCGTGGTGCCGGTCGTCGGATCGAGTAGCGCGGCTCGGTAGTGTCGGAGATTTTTTAGTCGACCACGCCGAGACCGAGCTGCGCGTACACGTGCACCGGCCAGCCGCCACTACCGCGGCGTGACTGTCGGGAACGGGCCCACGAGCGGCAATCGTTGCGCGTGCCCGTCAGATGTAACCGGGGCCGGTACCTGTGCCCGTGTTGCCGGCCTGGCCTGTGTCTGTGTTGCCGGCCTGGCCGCCATCGTCGCCGTACGTGTACGTGTACGAGGTGTCGCCAGTACCGGAGTCCGTCGACGCGCCCGTGTCCGCTCCGCCCGGACGATCGCCGGGCCCATATTCGTCGCCGGGACCTGCCACGTACGTGCCGGCGCTCGACGTGTCGCCCGGGGTCTCTCCGGGGCCGTAGCTCGTGTTCGGGGACGCGTCGGGCGGCGTGCCCCACGACACGTTGTTGCCGATGCTGTCGAACACGACGGCCGGCACGAGCAACGGCGGGCCGTTGGGGTCGTGCGGATTCTGCAGCAGTACCACGTCTAGCTTGGTTGCTTCGTCGGTGTAGATGCCGATCACGCCATAGGCATGCTTGTCGATGAGGCCCCAGGTGGCGATCTTCTCGTCGCGCTCGGGCGTCCCCCCGACCACGCTCACGACGACCCAATCGCCCGCGGTGGTGTGCTCGACGATGTTGTACGAGCTGGCGGAGGCTCCGGTCGCCCACGTGCCGTGGATGTCGGTGGCGCCTACGAGCGCGAGCCCCACCTCCGCGTGACCGCCATTCGTGATCGGGGTGTAGTCGTTGATCTCGCCAGGCGTGCGGTCGGAGCCGGTGTCCAAGAACTTCGCTGCGCCTTGCTCCCAGATCTGCATCGCCGTCGCCTCGTCCAGCGGCCCGACGCCCGTGCCGGCGTGGGGGGTCGTCGTCGGCATGACCGTCACGATGTGCGCACCACCACCACCGTCGAAGACGACGACGTCGTAGGTGCCGTTCGGATTCGCCGAGACGAGGTTCGCGATGCTGGCGCCAGCGAGGTTCTGGGCGGCGAGAATGTAGCAATCACCGACCTGGCCCTGAACGATCGCCGTCGGCTGGTTCGTCGTGCTGGTCGGTGTGCCGGTCGACGCTGCCGCCGTCGCACCGGTCGTCGAGACCGTTTCGGGGTCATGCGCCGGGTGTGAGCCCGTCGTGGCGCCGTCGTGAACGTCCGTCGTGCCGAGATCGGTGTGCGGCTCGGTGAAAGCGAGCACGTTCCCGTCGTGATCCTCCAGGAGGGTGGCACCGTTCGCGAAGTGCGTGACGGTGTTGCCGGTCTCGGGGTCGATCTCGGTGCTGACGATGCCGTCGTGTGCCGTGCTCGTGTCGTGAGCGACGTCGTCCTGCGCATGACCGCTGGCATCGTTGACGTGAGGCTCGACGTCGTCCACGTGCGTGTCGCCGCCGTGCGCGACATCGAGCGGCGGAACGACGGGAGCGTCGACGTGATGGCCGTCCGCCGGAATCGGGCCGACGAAGTCTGGGCCGTAGCCATCGGCGTGAGAGGGGTCGTGGGTGCCGTCCGCAAGGTGGGGGTCCTCCGTGGCGTGGCTCCCGTCCGTATGCGGGTCGTCCGTGGCGTGGGTCCCGTCCGTATGCGGGTCGTCCGTGGCGTGGCTGCCGTCGACGAGCTGGGGGTCCATGGCGTGGCTGCCGTCGGCGAGCTGGGGATCGTCCGTGGCGTGGGTCCCGTCGGTGTGAGGGTCGTCCGTGGCGTGGGTCCCGTCGGTGTGGGCGTCGTCCGTGGCGTGGGTTCCATCCGTGTGGACGTCGTCGGTCGCGTGAGCGGTGTCGCTGGCGCTGGCAAGACCGTCGGTGGTCGCGCCCGGGTGAGCTTGAACTGTGAACGACAAGACGTTCCCGTCGGAGTCGGTCGTCAGACTGCTTCCATCGGCAAAGTGCGTGACGAGGTGCCCCCCGTCGTCGATGGTGACGTCGCTGACACCGGCGTGATGATCGGGGTCCGTGTCGAACGTGGCGCCGTTCTCGTCGGGGGCGTGGTGGCTGTCGTCGATCGGGGGCGCTGAGTCCGTCGTCGTCGCCGCGTCGTGATGATCGCTCGGTAGGTCGTCCACGTGCAGATCGGGGGTCGCGTGGTCGTCCGTCGGGACGTGATCCGGTCCTGCGTGCGGATCTGCCGGGAGCGGACCGACGAACTGATCGGGATCGTAGGGGAAGCTGGGCGTGGACGCCGCGGTGCCCGCGTCGAAGCTGACTACCGGCGTGGTCGCGTGATCATCGGCCGGTACGGGACCGACGAACTGATTGGGGTCGTAGGTGAAGCTCGGTGTTGTCCCGGTGCCGGCGGAAGCGTCGGTGTGAAATGGGTCAGCGTTGAATGGACCGCCGGTCTGGAACGGGTCGCCGGAATTGAACGGGTCGTTCGAGTTGAACGGATCGCTCGTGTGGAAGGGGTCGCTCGTGTGGAAGGGGTCGCTCGAGTTGAAGGGGTCGCTCGAGTTGAAGGGGTCGCTCGAGTTGAAGGGATCGTTCGAGTTGAAGGGATCGCTCGAGCCGAGCGAGCCCGCGCCGAACGGGTCGTAGGCGCCGGACCCGAACGGATCGCCAGCACCGAACGGGTCGCTACCCCACGGGCTCGAGCCGAAGTCGAAGCCCCCGAAGTCGAAGCCCCCGAAGTCGTCGCCGCCGGCGATCTTCGTGGCGTCGCTCTTGTTGACGACTTCCACGGGCGGCTCGCCCTCATGCGAGGCGCGCGCGGTATCTTTTTGCTCGGACGAGTTACGAGAGCGAGAGGCCATGCGTCGGCTGGAGCAAATGAGGTGCCGAGCGACGCGCGGTGCCCTCTGCGCCAAGAACATCCAGCAGGTCCCCGCTCCGATACCGAACGCGACGGCGCCCGACAGGCTGGATGCAATGCGCAGCCTCCAGCTGCAAAGTGGACGAGGATGTCAGAGGTATCCGACTCCATCCCAATCGAAGCCGGCGTCGTCGTTCCCGTAGGTGTACGTGTCGGTTGTGTCGGTTGATTCGTCGCCCGTCGTGTCGCCGTCGGTCGGTCCAGTGTCACCGGTGGCCGTGATCGAGGGCGTTCCGGTCGTGCCTGGACCAGGGTCCGTCATGGTCGTGGGCGTCCCGTTGGTGACGCCAGGGATCTTGCCCCAGGTGAGCGTCCCGGCGTCGTTGAGAGCGGTGATGGGAACGGGCTTCGAATGAGTGCCATCCGGATTGTTGAAGACGATCGCCGGAATCCCCAGCTCGTCGGTGATCACTGCACCGATCGAGTACTCGTGGTTGGGCGTGAGGTCGAAGAGTCGCCAGCCGTCGGAGAAGGTTCCCAACGTGACCGGATCGCCGGCGGCGATGTGATCGAGGACCGTGTTCACGTCGACCGGAACACGATCCTGATCTTTCAGGATGTCCTGCATGGTCCCGTTGGACTGCACGTCCGTGAGACCGAGCTGCGTGAACACGGAATCGGCGGTCCCGCCGAGGGTGATGGACTGGAGCCCATCGTCGGGACGGTTCCCGCCGTATCCCTCGCTGCGCGAGGCGCCGATCCCTTGCTCGAGGACTTGGAGGACCACGTTGTCGGCCTGGTTAGGGCCCGGGGTCGACGCGCCCGTACCGTTGTTCTGCACGAGCACCGTTTCGGGCCCGTTCGGGCCTTGTAACGTGACCTCGTAGATCCCGTCGCCGCGATCGGTCACGAGCGACCGCAGATACTCCATTCCGCCTGGCCGCGCCGCGATCTCGTTCAGGGTGGATACGACGAAGCAGTCGCCCACGTTGGGATTCTGCGTGAGCGACGGCGGGCTCGACACTGCGCTCGCATCGGGCGGGTGTGCGGGGTCGGCCTGTCCGGTCGCGTTTGCGTGGTGCCCCGGATCCGCCATGTGGGGGTCGGTGCTTGCGCCGTGCGCGTGATCGTTTTCCGTAGGTGCGTCGTGGTGTGGCTCGGTGAACGCGACTACGTTCCCATCAGGGTCGGTGGTCACCGAGCTTCCGTCGGCAAAGTGCGTCAACGTGTGGCCGCTGTCGTCGCTCTCCACGCTCACCACTCCGTCGTGCCCAGTTGCGCCGAGCTCGGTAGTGCCAGGGTCCGTCGATAGGTGTGATGCCTCATGTGACGACGCGGCGCTGTCGTCGTCGTGGCCCGCGTCGTGTGTCGCGTCCGCGTGGATGTCGTCGTCGCTCGCGTCGCGTGTCGTGCCCAGCTCGTCGTGGACGTTGTCGTTGCCCGTGACGTGGGCGTCGGTGTCCGCGGCTTCCTGATGAGGCGCCGCGTCGTCCGCAAGGTCGACCGGCGCGACGACATTCTCGTCGTTGTCGTGACCTCCGGCGTCGATCTCCGAAGGCGATCTCATGTCTTCGCTCGCGTCGCCGTGCAACTGAGGAAAGTCGCCGTGAGACGGGACGTCGCGGCCTTCGGGTGGTTGGTCGGTCGCGTCGTGGCTGCCGTGATCGCCAGGGCCGTCGAAGGGCAAATCACCGTAGTCGCTGCGCTCGAGGCGATCCCCCTCGTACACGGTGGTGTGATTGCGCCCGGCGCCGACGCCTCCCGATACGGTGCGGGCGTCGACGCCGGAGATCTCGAGTACGGCGAACGAGTCGGCGCTTTGGGTCGATTGCGATGAATGACGACGGGAAGGCATGCAAGCGACGTTGCAATCGAGATGCCCGGGGCCGCCCCGCTCACCGGCGAGTTGGTCGTGCTGGGCGCGTCAACGAGGTCAGTCCATGTAGTCGGGGACGCCATCGAAGCCGGACGAAGCGTCGCTCGGGGCCTCAGACGAAAGCCCGGGCGCGACGCTGGGCTCCCAGTCAATCGGCGGGTCCGTCGTACTGTACGCGTGAGGCGAGGTGAGGCCCCAGGTGCTCGAGGCCTGCCCCTCGACGAAGCAGTCGAGGATGCTCGGTTGATCGATTGATGAGCTATCGGTCGCTATGACGTTTCCGTGCTCGTCCTGGATCGTTAGGTGGCCGTAGGCGTCGGCGACACCGACGTTGCCGTGGGCGCCGGACGTGTCTACCACGATGAGCTCGCCCGGCGCGGTCGTGAGCACGACGTCGTACGCGCCGCCACCGGCGTCGCGAATGGTCGGCTCCAGCGACGTATCAAGTAGGTCCATCGGCACGGGATCGGTGAGAGTCGAGATGATGTAGCAGTCTCCCAGGGAGGCTGCGCCCGCGTCCTCGTGGGCATGCGCCTCGGTAAACCCGACGACGTTACCCGCGGCGTCGGTGATCAGCGTGCTCCCGTCGTCGAAGACAATGACGTTCTCCCCAGGTTGCGGACCGTGCGGGGCAAGCGCGTCTTCGAGTACGTGCAGATCGACGTTGTCCTCGTGCGAGCCCGGCTCGACGACGATCGTCATTGGAGTCCCCTCATTCGAGAGGACAACGTCGTAGGTCGCTCCACGGGCTGGGTCGGAGGCCTCGACGAGGGATGCGCCGCTGCTCGAGCCATGATCGTGGGACTCGGTAAACGCGACCACGTTGCCCGCAGGGTCCGTGGTCATCGTGCTGCCGTCGTCGAAGACGATGACGGTGTTTCCGTTCGGGGCATGGTCTGCATTGGTCCCGTGGTTCGTGCTCTCAGCGTCCGACGGAGCCCCGTCGGCGCTAGGCACGTCGGAGGCGTGGTCTGGGCTGCGAGCGTGGTCGTCCTCGGAGTGGTGTGGATCGGCCGAACCGTGGTGTGTGTCGTTGGCAAGCTGGGGATCGTCGGTGTCGTGCGGGTTGTCGTCGGCGACGTGGGCATCGTCCGTGCCGCCATCCGCTACGTGCTCGTTCGCGTCTGTCACGACGACATCCGTCGCATGCCCGGTGTCGTCTCCTTGGGACAGCTCGAGCGGCGGAACCACCGGGGCGTCGTCGTGAGGGGGCCCGTCCGGGGTCACGGGGCCGACGAAGCCAGCGCCGTCGACCGTGTGCCCGTCGTCGAGGCTGGGACCGAACCCGTCGTAGAGCGCCCCATCGGAACCATTGCCACCGACGTCGATCGTGTCGCCGTCTAGACTCGTGTAGTCGAACGGCGAGCCGAAGTTATCGAGCCATCCGTTGCCGCCGTCGAAGGCGACCGGCGTAAGGTCAGACGCACCGCCTGAGGCCATTCGTGCGTCTGCAGCCGACAGGGGCGCGAGGGTGTTAGTGGCGCACGTGGTCGCGGGGCGGGACTTCATGCACCTCAGCGCTGCAATAGAGGGGCCACGCCCGCTGCGGCGGACCGGCCACGCAACCTCTCGAAGCAGCATGCCCCAAGCACTGCCGAGGTCGGCTCGTTGCCTGAGCGTCGGCAACCCATCGCACGACCTGGCCGGTGGAGGACGGGTGGGCCGAGCATAGAACCGGACTGCTCACGACACGGGCCAACCCACGGGCCGAGCCAAGAGCAGTTCTGGGGAGTCGGCGTTCGCTCGCGCCTCGTCCGCCGTCGTCGACCAGCTCGCGCAAGCTCACCATACGCGGCCCGCTCCCGTCACGAGCCGCCGCCCGGTGCGCCGTTGTCAGCGCTCGAGCCGGAGGTGCTCGTCGTCGTCGTATTGCCGCCGTTGTTCGCGCCCGGGATCGACCCGGTGGCGGCGTCGATGAGAACCGTCGGCAGCATGTTCGCGGGGATGGGGCGCGGCTGGTTCGTTCCCCAGGGGTTGTAGAGCTGGACCATCGTCTCGCCGGTGCTCGGATCGACGTAGGTGCCGGCTACCGAGTACGCGTGTTGCGTTTCGAGGCCGTAGTACTGGGCGAACGCTGCCGGGCTGGTGTCGAGGCCGGCGGCTTTCAGCGTCGCAGGGTCCGGGACCGTGGACACGACGACGACGTTGCCGCTGTTCACTTGATCGACGATCGACTGCGGGTCGATGGGTGTGAGGAGGCCCGGCTGCCCATAGAAGGGCTCGGTGGTGTCGGAGATCGTATAGCCGATGTTTCCGAGACCGAGTTGCGAGTAGACGTGCACCGGCCACCCGCCACTCGCGATCGCTCCGAAATTACCTACCTCGGCGGGGTCGCCGGGTGAGATGGAGCGCGGGTCGACGCGCGACGCGCCGATGGCTTGCTCGATGACCTCGAGCGTCTTGCCGCCCTCGCCGTAAGACGTGTTCGTGTGACTGTCGACGATGGTGACGGTGACCGGACCATCTTCGCCCTGTAGCGTCACCTCGTAGACGCCGTTCCCCAAGTCCTTCACGAGCGAGTTCAAGTACTCCATGCCCCCGGGACGGCTCGCGACCTCATTCAGCGTGGAGACCACGAAGCAGTCTCCGACGTTGCCGTTTTGAACCAGGATGGGTGGGCTCCCGAGATCCTGGTGGCCCACGAGATCGGCTGGCGTGAGGTGCGTGTCCGACGGGGTCACCCCGGTCGTGTCGATGGTCGGCGTCGTGCCGTCGTGGTGGTGGCCACCCCCCTGCGCGTCGAGCAGCGCGTGGAGCTCTTCGTTGGTCGCCTCCGGACCTCCCTCGATCCAGTAAACGCTTCCGTCCCGCCCAGTGACGACGATGGTTCCGTCCGTGTAGCTCGTCGCCGTGAACTCGGTATCGGGGATGGGCCGCACCTCGATGACTGGACCGTGGATGTCGGTCGCGTGATCGGTCGCGTGGTCGGCGTCGGTCGCGTGGTTGGTGTCGGTCGCGTGGTCGGTGTCGGTCGCGTGGTTGGTGTCGGTCGCGTGGTTGGTGTCGGTCGGGTGGTCGGCGTCGGTCGCGTGGTTGGTGTCGGTCGCGTGGTCGGCGTCGGTCGCGTGGTTGGTGTCGGTCGCGTGGTTGGTGTCGGTCGCGTGGTCGGCGTCGGTCGCGTGATCCACGCCCGTCGAGTGCCCGGTGTCCCCGTCGACAGCGTGATTGTCGTCGATGTGTTGGGTATCTCCGGCGTGGTCGGAGGCGTCTGCGTGATCGGAGTCGGCGTGCGGCTCCGTGAACGAGAGGACGTTGCCGTTCTCGTCGACAGTCAGGCTGCTGCCGTCTCCAAAATGGGTGACTTGGTGCCCGGACTCGTCCGTGTCGACGCCGACGATCCCGGCGTGGTGGTCGGCATCCTGATCGAACGAATGCGAGGCGCCGTCGGTGTGGGTCGCGTCGGAGTGGGGATCGGCGTGTGCGTCATCGCCCGTGTGGGCCGAGTGCGAGTCGTCGCCCGAGTGCGAGGTGTCGTCAGCCGTATGGGCCGTGTCGTGGTTGTCGTCGGTCGCGTGGTTGTCGTCGGTCGCGTGGTTGTCGTCGGATGCGTGGTTGTCGTCGGTCGCGTGGTTGTCGTCGGTTGCGTGGTTGTCGTCGGTTGCGTGGTTGTCGTCGGTCGCGTAGTTGTCGGTTGCGTGGTTGTCGTCGGTCGCGTGGTTGTCGGTCGCGTGGTTGTCGTCGGTCGCGTGGTCGTCGGTCGAACCAAAGTGCGCATCCCCGTCATGGCCTTCGGTCGTGACGTGATCGGCGCCCGATTGCGTGTCGGCCGTGCTCGGGTCAGCGCCAGCGTCGTACGTGAATCCAGGCGTCGACCCGAAACCCGCTCCAAACGGGTCGGCGCCTCCACCGAAGCCGAAGGTCGGCGTCGAGGATCCGGAGAAGTCGTATCCGCCCGACGTGTTGCTGGAGCCTGTGTTGAAGGGGTCGTAGGAGCCGTAGGAGCCCGAGCCTGTGTTGAAGGGGTCGCCCGAGCCTGTGTTGAAGGGGTCGTAAGAGCCGTAGGAGCCCGAGCCTGTGTTGAAGGGGTCGTAGGAGCCGTAGGAGCCCGAGCCTGTGTTGAAGGGGTCGTAGGAGCCGTAGGAGCCCGAGCCTGTGTTGAAGGGGTCGTAGGAGCCGGAGCCCGTGTTGAAGGGATCGTAGGAGCCGTAGGAGCTGGAGCTCGAGCCGAACGGATCGTAGGAGCCGTAGGAGCTGGAGCTTGAGCCGAACGGATCGTAGGAGCCGTAGGAGCCGCTCGAGCCGAACGGATCGTAGGAGCCGTAGGAGCTGGAGCCGAACGGGTCACTCCCTGATGAGCCGAAGCTCGACCCGAAGTCGAAGCTTCCGAAGCCGCCACCATCGAAGCCACCGAAGTCGTCGCCGCCAGCGATCTTCGCGGCGTCCTCGCGGACAACCTCCACCACGACCGGCGATGACGCGGCGCGCTCGGTATCTTCGGGGGGGGCGGGGTGCTTGAAAGCGCGAATGGCCATGTCTGCAACGCAGCAAGGCCGATGCCTAACCCCTCAGCTGACCGTCGACGTCAACGCCGCGACCGAGGCCGATCGTTCGTCGAGTGCGTGTGCAAACGTTCGCCCGGAGCGGCAAACGGGGCGTGAGCTTCAGGGCGACGTCGGTCGGGCCGCGCGCGACTTCGCGGCGCGTCCGGAAAGGTGCTTCCGGCCGTCGGGCTTGACCACCGGCGCCGGCTCCACGCCCCACACGACGTCGCCGCCCATCTTGCAGACTTGGTCCTTCAGCGTGCGGAGGCACTCGTCGCTGCCGACTTGATCGGTGCAGCTCGCGTTCACGGCGCCGATGTTGTCCACGGGCTTCGAAGGTGCGTCCTCGTGGAAGACCTCCACGTCGCAGCCTTCGGCGCGGGGAGGGAATCGCGGGTCGATCTTCTCTCCGCCACACGCGCTCACCAAACCGACGAGCACGACCGTGGCCATGGCCCGTACGCTTCGAGTCTTCATCGCCATCGTTCGGCTCCTCTCCCTTTAGTCCACGAGCTCGCGCGGCTCGCCGCTTCCCTCGCGCACGAAGACCCGCGCGCCCACGTCCTTGAGCGGCCGCATCTCGGCGCGCGCCGTCGCTTCGTCGTCGAAGAACACCGACACACCGGCGACGTGCCGACCGTCGGGGAGCGCCTCGGCCTGGCTCAAGAGCGCCTGGAGCGACGCGATCTCCGCCGGATGAACGTGCTGGCGCGGCCCGACCGACGCGGCGTACTCCGCGACCGGACCTGGCTCCCGCATCGACGAGAGCCGCAGCGCCGGTCGATCGGGTCGCTCGAGCGGAACGCCGAGCGGCGGTGGAATCGGCGGGATCCAGAGCGTGCGCCGCGGCCGCGCGATGCGAGCGAGCGCGCCGCTCGAGTCGAGGAGCCGGCGCCTCCGCATGCGGAGGTCGGCGTCGAGCCCGCGCGTGACGAGCACGATGCCGTCGAAGTGTTCGACCTCGTCGAAGGCCGCCACGTAGCGATCGAGCGAGCCGTACTCTCGCTCGATCGACGCGACCTCCACGCACAAGACGAGCGCGTCGCCCGCGAGCGGCGGCTGCGGCCCGGCCGCGGTGGCGCCGCTTCGCGGCGTGAGGCGCGCGCCGAGCATCTCGCCGGCCGCGAGCGCCTCTCGGCTCCACGCGATCACGCGCTCGGCGACGGGCAAGAGGCCGCCCCACCGCTCCGCGTCGAGCTCGAGGATGAGCCACACCGCCGGCGGCGCGTCGGCATGCGGAGGCATCGCCGTCTCGACCAACAGCCGATCGCTCTCGCTCTCGCCTTCTTCGTCCTCTTCGGGGGCATCGGGCGACGCGAAGAGGAGCTCCAATCGATTGGCCGTCGCGATCGATGGCGTGGGCGTGGACACGGCGTGCGTCGTCCCGTCTTCGGCCGTCTCGGCGCGCACCTTGAAGAAACGGCTGGCGATGGGCGTGGCGAAGTGGCGGCCGAGCTGATCGATTGCGCGGATGCTCGCCGCTTCGAGGCTCGGCGCGAGCACGAGGGCCTTCCACTCACAGACGGTTCGGATCATCGAGGTCTTGATGCTTTCGGTGCCGCGCTCAATGCGCCGCTTGAAGCTCGGTGAGCAGCTGTCGAGCCGTCTCGAGCGAAGGGTCGTCGTCGACCGCGCGCTTCAAGAGCAACACGGCCTTTCGGGTGTCGCCTTGGTGGTGCGCGATCTCGCCGAGCCTTTGGTACGCGATGGCGCGTGGGAGCGGGCCGGGCGTCTTCAACATGGTCACGGCGCGGAGGGCCTTGGTCGCGAGGTCGAGGTCTCCGAGCTCGAGAGAGAGGTTCGCGAGCTCGGCCGCCGCGAGCCCGTTCTGGGCGTCGAGGTCGATTGCGCTCGAGAGCCACATCATCGCGCCGCGCGCGTTGCCGCCGTCGTGCTCCAAGCGCGCCACGCGGTGATGCAGGAGCGAGAGCTCGCGCGCGCGCCGGCCCTTGTGAAGCGCGAGCGTTGCGTGGAGGATCGAGAGCGCTTGCTCACGCTCGCCGAGCGTGGCGTACGCATCGGAGAGGAGCGCTGCGCACTCGACGTCGGTCGGGCGCATCTGATGCGCTTCGGTGAGGGCGCGCCCCGCGGTCTCGAGCTCGACGCCGTGTTGGACGAGCAGGCTCGCCGATCGCACCAAACCCTGGAATCGCTCCTCGGGGTTGGCCGTGCTCTGGGCGCGCGCGAGCCCCAGGCTCGCGAGCTCGGGGATGGCGCCTTCGAGCTCGTAGACCGTGCGGAGCTTCTCCATGAGCGGCTCGCTCGACGGGTTGGCCCGGAAGGCACGCTCGAGCGCCGGCCGCGCTCGCGCCGGCTGTCCCGCGTCCTGGCTCGCCGTGGCGGCGCGAAGCGCGAGCGCCGCGAGCGACTCGGGAGCTTCCTCGACGTTGGCGAGCTCGAGGTACGCGTCCGCGGCTTGTGCGAAGCGGCCCTCGCGCTCTTCGAGATCGGCGAGCGCGCGCAGTGCGTCCTTGTTGCCGGGCTGCCGCGTCAGCAGCGCGCCCAGCCGCTCGCGCGCCTCGGCACTTCGGCCCGCCTTTCCGAAAATGGTCACCGTGCGCAGCGTGAGCGCGGCGACCTTCGCCGCGTCGGATGCGGCGTTGGCGTCTTCGGTGAGACGATCGAGCTGGGCACAAAGCGCGTCGATGAAGCTCGTCGGATCGATCGCGTAGGCGCGCTCGAGATCGTAGAGCGCGCCGCCTTGGTCGCCGAGCGCACCACGCAGCGTCGCGCGTTGCGCGAACAGCGCGCCACGCCGTGGATCGTGCTCGGGCAGGTGCGCCGCGGCCGCGGTCACCTCGGCCGCCGCTTGCTGGTGATTACCAGCCGCCGTGAGCGCTTCGACGTACTCACTCCAGGTCTCCTCGTCGGACGGCAAAAGGCTGCGCGCGTCCTTGAGGAGCGCCGCTGCGCGCTCCGGGTTGGCGAGCTCGTTCCGATGGAGGCGCGCTGCCTCGCGGAGGAGCGCCACGCGCTCTTCGGGCTTGGTGCGCACCGACGCGTCGAGCACGTGGAGCTCCGCCAGTCGAGCGTGGTCGTTGCGATCGCGATAGAGCGCCGCCAGGCGATCGCGGAGCGCGCGGCTCTCGGGGAACGCCTGGTATCCGAGCGCGGCGGCGCGTTCGGCGCCCTCCTCGTCCCAGCTCTCCTCGCGGATCGCGATGAGCCGGAGCGCGAGGCTCTCGGCGTCGCTCCCACGCTCGAGCGGGAGGAGTCGCTCCATGACCTCCGCGCGCTCGGCCGCGTCAGCGCCGCTCGTTTCGAGCAGGCCGAGAAGGCGCGCCAGGAGCGCCCGGTTCTCCTTGTCCCAATCGAGCCCGCCACGGAGGACCGTGATCGCGGTCTCGACGTCGCTCGCCTCGACCAACGACGCGAGCTCGAGCGAGAGCTCCGCGATGCGCGTCGCTTCGCCGCGATCTTTGGCCGCGTCGAGCTGGCGCGTCAGAAGGTCCGCGAGCTCGGTGGTCCGACCTTGCGCGCGCAAGAGGCCGCCCAGTAGCTGGGTGGCCTCCTCGCTGTCGGGGCTGTCGTCGAGCACGGCGAAGAGCTCGGCCACGCCTTCGTCGCTGCTGGGATTGCCTTGGAAGTAGAGGCGCGCGCGCTCGAGACGCAGCGCGTTCCGCTCCGTGACGTCGTCGACGAGCGGCACGACCTCGCCGAGCAGCGCGAGCCGCGCCGTGACCTCTCCGGTCTTGCGATGGAGCGCGAGGAGCGGCTCCCACGCCGCGCGGTCGGCGGGATCCTCGTCCAGCAGGCGACGGTACGTGGTCGCCGCGAGCTCGAGGTCGCCGAGCGACTCCTCGGCGGCGCGCGCGATCTCGAAGCGGATCTTGCGCGCCTCGGCGCCGCCTTCGTGATCGGCGGCTTCACCGCGGAGCGCGAGCGCCTCGCGGACTTCGCCGCGCGCGTCGACGACGGCGGCGAGCGAGAGGAGCGCCCACGCCGCGCCACCGAGCTCCTCTTCGGAGCGACGAACGCCGTCGACGTAGCCTCGGAGTAGCTCCTCGACGATCGCCCGTTCGCCGAGCCGATCGGCCAACGCGACGGCTTCGCGCAGCGCGTCTTCGACCACGCCCTGGAGCGCGCGTCGACGGAGCGCGTCGAGGAGCACGCCATCGTCGCCGGTGCGGCGCGCCACGTCCTCGTAGAGGGCGAGGACGGCGTCGTTGGTCGGGTGCTGATCGGCAGCCGTGGCGAGGAGCGCCGCGACGGAGAGCGTGCGCGTACGGCTCTCGTCGAGCGCGGTCGCCTCTTCGACGAGCGCGCAGGCGTCGATGGCCGACTCGTCGATCGCGAACCGGAGCTCGGCCAAGCGAAGGAGCGCGTCGGCGACGCGACGTGAATCGACGGGTGTCTCGGCGCGCTCGAGCTCGAGCCACCGGAGGAGCACGGCCTCTCGGGCCTCGAGGTCGCCGCGCTTTCGGTGCACGCGCTCGAGCGCCTCCAATACGGCGCCCGACTCGCGCGCAGCGCGCGCTTTCTCGAGGAGTCGCACGGCCTCCGCGAGATCGCCGTCGTCTTCTTCGGCCATGGTCGCGAGGCGCAGATAAAGATCGTGCGCGCGCGCAGGTTCACCGCGCTCTTCGGCTTGAGCGGCGAGACGGGTCGTCATCTCGACGTAGCGGCGGATGCCGCCGGTGCGGCGCGCGAGGGCGAGCAACGCCTCGTGCGAGCGCTTCGACGACGGATCGAGCTCGAGCCCGCGCAATGCTGCGGCGTAGGCGTCTTCGTCGCGTCCCAGCGAGGCCAACGCATCGGCGAGCTCGAAGAGCGCACGCGCTCGCCGATCGCGATCGGTCTCGTGCGCGAGCCGCGCCTCCAAGCTGCGCGCGAGGACCTCGGTGAGCCCGCGCTTCTTCAGCGCGCGCTCGAGCCGCTCGGCCTCACCCTCGCTTTGGGTCGCCGCCTCCAATGCCGACTCGAGGATCTCGGCGGCGCGCTCTGCTTCGCCTTGGCGTCGCGCGATCTCGCTGAGCTCGAGGAGCACCTCGCTCTTCGCCACCAGCGCGCCGTCGGTGGCTCGACGCACCACCGCGAGCAGCGCGCGATACGAGCGCTCGGCGCGATCGAGCTCTCCGTCGTCGCGGGCGAGCTCGGCGAGCGCGAGCAGAATCTCCGGGTTCGCGGGATCGATGCGGTTGGCTGCCTCGAGCTCGGCGAGCGCATGGGGCCGATCGCCGGTGATGAGATCGAGCCGCGCCAAGTGGAGGTGCACCGGCGCGCGTTCCTTGGGCCGTCGTCCACCGAAGTCGTCGATGAGCGCGCACAGGAGCCCGCGCGCCTCTTCGGAGCGACCAGCCTCACCGAGCGTGTCGGCGAGCGAGAGGCGCAGCGTGCGGTCTTCGGGCTCGAGCTCGGTGGCCCGCTCGAGGAGCGGGATGGCGAGGTCGGGTTTGCCGCACGGGCTCCGGTAGAGCGCGGCGGCCTCGCGGAGGAGCTTGGCGCGCTCGCCGTCGTCGGCGAACGGCGCCGCGCCGGCGAGGAGGTCGGCCAGGGCGAGCGTGTCGTTCGTGACTCGATAGAGCTCGCGCAATCGATCGCGCACCGGGACGCGTGTCTTGTCCTCGGCGAACGCGCGCTCGAGGGCTTGCCGCGCCGAGTCGGGTCGTCCTGCGCGCTCGAGCGCGGTCGCGAGTCGAAGAATGATCGGCGTGCGCTCGGTGGGGAGCGAGCACTCGAGGAGCGCCGCGAGGTGCTCCGCTTCGGCTCCGTAGTCGCCGCGGCCCGACGAGAGCCGCGCGAGCGCTTCGAGCGAAGGCGCTTCGGGGGCCAGCGCCACGACGCGCGCGTGATAGCGGATGGCGGCGTCGACGTCGCCGAGGCGCTCCTCCGCGACGCGGGCGGCCTGCGCCCACAAAAGCCGCGCCGAGCTCTCGTCACTCTCGGCTTCGGCGAGACCGGCCTGATCGGCGAGCAGCGTGGCGAGCTCCTCGCTGCGCGAGGTGCCGTCGAGGATGCCGACCAGCTCGGCCACGGTCTCGCCGTGTCGCGGCTCCTCCTTGAGGTTCTCGTGGAGCGTGGTGGTGGCGTCGTCGACGCGTCCGAGCGAGAGCTCGAGGCGCGCCGCGAGCAAGCGGAGCTCGATGCGCCCCTCCGGCGAGCCGGCCAGACGAACCTGCCGTCTCCGGAGCGCGAGCAAGTCTTCCTTCCGACCTTGCTGGCCCAAGAGGTCGACGAGCGCGCCTTCGGCCGCGGCGTCGGTGGTGTCCTCGTCGTAGAGCTGCTCGTAGAGCTTGATCGCGCGATCGATCTCGCCGATGCGCTCGACCGCGACGCGCGCCGCGCGGTGACGCATCGTGCGCCGCGTCTCCGTCTCGAACGGGAGCTTGGCGGTCTCGACGAGGAGCTCGACGATCTTGTCGGGGTCGCCGTCTTCGTTGTGGATGCGAATGAGCTCGTCGAGGCCCCACTTCAAGTACTCGGCCGGCGGCGTGGCGACGGAGGTCACCGGCGTGGACTTGTCGTCGCCGAGCCAGCGCTCGGTCGCCAGCTTGGCGAGACGCTCGAGGATGGACTTGGCGAGCGCGCGGTCCGCGACTGCGCTGGTCGCGATTTCGGCGGCCTCGCGCAGGAGCTCGAGGTCGCCACCGGTGGCTTGTGACAAGCGGAGGAGGCTGTCGACGAGCGGTCGCCCCTTGGCGCGTCGTTGGATTTGCGCGAGCGACCCGAGGAGATCGGCGTTCATCGCGTCGTGACCGAGAGCGCGCGCGAACGCGGCCTCGGCCGCGTCCGGATCGCCGCGACGGTCGCGATGCCAAGTGCCCACGCGCGACTCGAAATCGCGGAGGAGGTGCGGCTCGAGATCGCTCCGCTCCGCGAGCGCGGCGCCGAACGCGCTGGTGATGCCGTCCCACGCCGCAGGCGCCGTCGCCACCGACTCCACGGTCGCGAGGAGCGGCTCCGGGGTTTGACCGGTGGTCGAGGCGTGCTGGAGGACCACGCGCACGGCCGCCTCCCAGCGGTGACTCTGTCCCGCGAGTCGGGTGGCCGCGAGACAGGCCTCGAGGTCCGAGGGCGCGTCGGCGGCGGCGCGCAGGTACGCGGTCAGTGCGCCGCGGGCGTCGTCGAGGTGGTTTTCGAGCGCCGCGCCGAGGCGAACGCGGAGGCGCGCCGCGAGCGGCACGTCGTGCGGCGTCGGCTCGTCGAGCGCCTCGAGCACGCGCCGATACGTTTCGGCGTAAGGGCGCCACTGATCCGTTCGCTCGGTGAGACGGAAGAGATGTCCCTCGAGATCGGTGTCGCTCGGAGCGAGCTCGAAGGCGCGACGCACGTAATCCAGCGCGGCGTGGAGGTCGCCCGCACGCTGTTCGGCGAGGCGCGCGGCCTCGCCGAGGATCTGCACGCGTTCGCCGTCGTCTTTGGAGGCCGCGAGGCGATGCTCGGTGAGCTCGAGCGCGCGGAGCCAATCGTCCGTCACGGCGTACGCGGCGAGGAGCACGCGCACTGCCGCTTCGCGATGAGCGGGATCGGCGGCGATCGCGAGGAGCCCCTGGGTGGCCTTCTCCTCTTCGGGATTGGCGAGGAGCGCGGCCTCGAACGCGGCCACGGCTGCGGCCGGGTCCTCGAGCTCGGTCGCGCGGACCTCACCGAGCTCGCGAAGCAGCGCGGCGCGATGCGCGGGGGAGGTCGCGCGCTCGGCGGCGACGTCGAGCAGCGCGGACAGTTTTTCCCACTGGGCCGTCGCGCGAAGGAGGCGAACCAGCGCGTGGGTTCCGTCGTCGCTCGGACCGAAGTCGGCTTCGATGGATCGCCACTCGTCGATCGCGCCGTCTTGATCGCCCAGCTTGTCGCTGGCGATCCGCGCGACCCGCACGCGATCCGCGCGGCCGCCGTCCGTCGGCACACCGCTCGCGGCGCGCCTCCGCAACGCGTCCACGAGCGCCTCCCAGCGCTCCTCGCGTTCGAGCAGGGCAACGAGTCCGTCGAGCGCTTCCGCGTCGTCGGCTCGCTCCGCGAGGCGTCGTTCCCACGCCGCGATCGCGCGGCCCTCTTCGCCGAGATCCGACGCGAGCGCCGCCGCTTCGCCGAGCGCCCACGCGCGCGCGTTCGCCCCGTCTTCTAGGTTCGCGAGGCGCTCGAGGACGTCCAGTCGCTCGCGCGTTCGTCCCGCACTCCTGAGGAGCGGCTCGACGCGTCGCGCCGCCGCGAGGTGCGTCCCTGCCGCCGCCGAAGGCAGCGCGAGCACTCGGAGGTAAAGCTCGATCGCGCGCGGCGTCTCCGCCAGGCGATCCTCGTGCACGATCGCCGCCTGCATGAGGAGCTCGACGCGCAGCGCTTCGTCCGTGCAGTCGTCCGCCGCCGCGGCCAGGACCTCGGCCAGTCGATCGAAGCGACCGACTTCGCCGGCAAGCCGCTGGAGCTCTCCGCGATGCTCGGGCACGTCGGGCTCGAGCATCACCAGGGCGACGAAGTGCTCGAGCGCGGCGTCGGGGCGAGCCAAGCGTCCATAGAGCGCGGCCAGCTGGCCGTGGCGCCGGATGCGCTCCTTCACGCTCTGAACGACCTCGAGCTCGACCTCGAGCATCGTCGCGAGCGCGCCCTCGTTGCCCGTCTCGACATAGTGGCTGCGGAGGATCGCGGCGGTGCGCTGGCGCACGGCCATGCGCTTCATGCGCGATCTCGGCGGCGGGAGGCTCGGGGCGGCCGGTCGCTCGCCGGTCACGGAAGGCGGCGGATCGGTGAGCGGCGGCGGCGGGAGCATCGAGGCGCGCGTCTCGGCGGTCTTGGGCGCCACCTCGATGATGCGCTCCAAGAGCTCGACGACGCGGGCGCGATCCTTCGACGAGACGTCGCCCAAGGTCGCGAGCGAGGGGCTCTCCTTCGGATCCGGAGCGAGCACCTCTTCGAGGATCGCGAGCGCTTCGGCCGCGCTTCCGAGCGACGCGAGCGCGAGCCCGGCGATGCGAATGCGCGCCTCACGCCCTTCGCGCGGCGCGAGCGCACCGAGCTGAGACACGAGCAGGTCGATGAGCTCGCGGTGGCGCCCGTGGCGTTCGTAGAGGCGCTCGAGGGAGCTCGTCACGCGCGCCGAGGGACGAAGCGCATGGAGCTGTTCGAGGTAGGCGATCGCGCGATCGGAGTGGTTGGCGAAGTCCTTGGCGGTCTGCGCGGCCTCGTCGAGGAGCTCGAGCTTTCGCTCGGTGTCGGCGCGCGCGATGGCCTGATCGTAGAGCGCGAAGAGGTCGTCCCATTGCTCACGCGAGTCGTAGAGCAGCTTCAGGCGGTCGAAGGCCCACGCCGCCTCGGGATCGAGGTCGAGCACGCGCCCCAAGATGGCGACCACGCGGGACGGATCGTCGAACCATTCTTCGTGAAAGGCGACGGCGCGCTCGGCGACTTCCATCAGCGCGGGCGAAGCCGTCGCGCCTTGGAGGATGCGGAAGTAGACGTCGGCCACGCCGCGCGGGTCCTTGAGCTCACGCGCGAGGCTCTCGCACGCGTCCCAAAGGCGAAGCTCGGTCGGCGCTTCTTCCACGGCGCGGAGGAAGGACGCGAGCGCCGCCTCCTTCTTGCCGGCCGCGCGCTGCAGGCCCGCAAGCTCGTCGTACCAGCCGCGACGCGTGTCGCCTCGGCTCGCGTCGCGCGGCGCTTCGAGGAGCGCCGTCAGGATCTTCTGCTTCGCGCCAGGGTCGCTGGTGCGGGCGCGCGCGCCCTCGAGGAGCGTGGTGGCCTCGGTGGCGTGGGTCTCGTCGCGCAAGAGACGGGTGGCGAGCGCGATCGCATCGCCGTCGTCGGGTGCCGCGGCGAGCAGCTCCTCCAAACACGCGAGGGCCTCGGCGATTCGCTCGTTGCGGTCGACCAGGATGCTGGCGATCTCCAGGTTCACTCCGCGTCGCGCCGCGCCCTCGGCGCGCTCTCGCTGCGCGAAGAGCGACGCGATCGCACCGGCCACGTCTCCCGTCGCGAGCGTGAGGCGAGTGACCGCGATGGCGGCGTCCGTGCGGTCCGGATCGGCCGCCAGCACGAGTCGATAAACCTCGAGCGCGCGGTCGGCGTCGCCGAACGTCGACTCCTCGGCGCGCGCCCAGGCGAGCAGGGCCTCGATACGCGGTGCGCCCGCGGTGTGCTCGGCCACCCACTGGAGGAGCCAGCGTCGGTCGGCGCGGCGCGCCGGCGTCGGCTCGGCGCTCTCGAGCATCCGCTCGAACCCGAGGCGGGCCTCTTCGCGGCGCGCTTCGTCGGGCGCATCCTCCGCGAGGAGCGCTCGATAGGCGCCGGCCGCTTCGTCTTGCCGCGCCGGATCGCGGGCGAGGACCCTCGCCTTCGCGAGCAACAAATCAGCGGTCAGGCTCGGGTCGTCGCTCGCGCGCGCCACGTCGTCGACGAGCTGCGTGAACCCGGTGGTCTCGCCTGCGAGCACGCTGAGTCGCTCGAACGTCTCGATCGCGCCGGGGTGCGTCGGCTCCGCTTGGAACGCGCGCCCCGCGGCGATGGCGCCCGCCGGCGGATCGCCGAGGTGATCGGCGTGAACGGCCGCGAGCGCGAGGAGCAGCCCGGCGCGCTCGGTGGCCCCGGCCGCCGCGTCGATGAGGACGCCGTAGAGCTCGGGGAGCCCGTTCCATCGCTGGCTGGCCTCGTAGAGAGAGACGAGCCGCGTCGTCGCGTCGAGATCGCGCGCATCGATCTTGCGGATGCGCTCGTAGAGGCGCCGCGCTGCGCCGTCGTCCCCGGATTCTTCCGCGAGCTTGGCGCCGCGACGGAACGCAGAGGCCGCTTCCTCGTCGTCCTTCTGCTGCGTCTTCCGCGTCACGCCGAGTTGCTCGAGCGCGGCGACCGCGTCCTTGGGCTCGCCGGCCAGGGTGGCGCGCTTCTCGAGCGCCGCGCACAAGAGGTCCCAGTCTTCGATCGTGGTCGCCGCGCGCTCCACGATCTCGAGCTCGGCGGCGCCGAGGCTCGCGTCTTCGAGGATCGCGAGGGCGTGCGTGGACGCGCGCTCCGGCTCGCCGTGCGCGCTCGCGAGCGCGGTCAGCTCGGCGCGCAATCGAAGCGCGGACTCGCCAGTGGAGCGGGCGAGGCGCGTCTCCAAGAGCTCGATCAGGTCCGTGAAGGCTTCGAGCTCCGTGTAGAGCTCACGCAATGCGGCGTGGGCGTCGCGATCGTTTTCGTCGAGCGCGAGCGCGCGGCGGTAGGCCTCTGCCGCCTCGTCGAGCTCGGACAGCTCGTGATGCAACGTGGCGCCGATCTGATGGAGGAGCCGCTTCTGGTGCGCGGGATCGGTCTCGCGCTCGAGCGCCGCGCTGTAGAGCGTGACGCGCTCGCGCGGGCTCCCTTGGTCGCGCAGCAGCGCGTCGACGCGCGCGATGAGCTCGTGCGACGACGGATCGAAGGCGAGCGCGCGCCGAAAGACGGCGAGCGCGCCCGTGACGTCGCCGGTCGCGGCGAGTGCGTCACCGGTGTGACGCGCCAATAAGAGGAGCGCGGTGTCCTCGACGGCGCGATCTCCGAGCGCGCGGCCCAAGATCGCGGCGCGACGCTTGGCGTCGCCGTCGCGGCTGAGGAGGAGCACGCGCTCGATCCACGAATCGAACGGGATCCCAGCCCCGATCGCGACGCCCAGGCCGAGCCCGGCAAAATCGAGCGCGCGCGTCGCTTGCGACTCGTCGCCCTGGGCGACGCGCACGGCCTCGTCGAGCGCGGCCAGGCGATCGTCGGCCGACGCCTCTTCGCTGGCTTTGACCTCGAGCACGCGGAGCAGGCCGGCCGCCGACGCTTCACGTCGGAACACCGGCTCGAGGGCGCCCGCCGCGGCGAGGCGGTGGTCGCCGGTGGCGAGGAGCTTCTCGAGCGCCGAGCGCGCGGCTTGGCTCGCGGCGTCGTAAGCGAGCGCCTTGCGCATGAGCTCGATCGCCGCCGGCACGTCGCGGAGCCGCGTCAGTCGGACGAGCCCGGCGCGCGCGTAGATGGCGCCGCGCTCGGCGTCGGGCGCGAGCTTCGCGTCTTCCTCGAGCGTCTGCGCCAGCTCTTCTTGGCGGTTCGCGCTCTCGAGCAAGGCCGCGAGTCGGCTCAAGGTCTCGCGGTCGGCGCCGAAGCGCGTGACGAGCGCCTGACAGGCGCTGATCGCGCGCGCCGGATCGCTCTGGGAGCCGGCGTCGATGGCCTGCAGCAAGAGGGCGCGCGCCTCCGCCGGCGGAGCGTCTTTGGCGCGCTCTTCGAGAATGAACGCGAGATCGGCGCCGCCGCCCGACTCCCGATAGAGCTCGGCGAGCGCCTCGAGCGCGCGCGGGCGCGACGTGGTCTCGAGGAGCTTCTTCCACGCGGCGATCGCACGCGGCCGATCGGCGAGGGGACCCATGGCGAGCTCGGCCACGCGCTCGTTGGCGGCGCGCGCGCGCTCGGGATCCGGCTCGAGCGTGGTGATGCGCTCGAGCACGTCGACCAAGCTCGCGGTGTCGCCTTCTTCTTCGAGGAGCGCGTGGAGCGCGTGGGCGGCGCGCAGGATCGCGTCGCTCGGCGCCTCCGGCATCGCGAGCACGCTCGCGAACACGGTGCGTGCGCGCTTCTTGTCGCCGCCCGAGAGGAGGAGCGTGCCCGTGTCGGCGGAGAGCCTCGCGCGGACCGGCGCGTCCTTGGCGGTGGTGGACACCTTGCCCAGCGTGCGCACCGCATCGAGCTGGCGACCGAGCGTGACGGCGAGCGCGGTGAAGCGCACGCGCGTCTCGTCGTCGGTGGGATCGAGCACCAGCGCTTGCTCGAGCGCTTCATACGCGCCCGCTGCGTCGCCGAGCCGGTCTTGGCGGAGGATCCCGAGCTTGAGGAGAACCTCGCGACGACGCGAGCCACGCGTGTGCTCGAGCTCGATCGCGAGGTAGCGCGCCACGTCCTCGGGTGCGCCGTCGACGCCGTGCGCTTGCGCGAGGGCCGCGGCCGCGCGCGCGGCGACGCCCTTGGACTCGAGGAGCTGCTCGGCGACGGCGCGGCCTTTGGCGCTTCCGGGATCGAGGAGGAGCAGCGCTTCGACGTGCGGCGTCGCGCGCTCGAGCTCGCGGAGCGCGTCCGCGTACATCTCGACGAGCGCGACCCGCATGCGGAGCTGGCTCTCGGGGCTCGGCGCCGGGTCGGTAACGGTGAGGCCTTGCTCGAGCACGCGCACGACGTCGCGCGGCCGGCCGCGATCGGACAGCGCGGAGGCGAGCTGGAAGCGCGCGGTCTCGTCGCCGGGCTCGACGCGGAGGAGGAGCTGGAGGACCTCGATCAGTCGATCGCCGCTGCCGTCTTGATTCGCGAGGAGCTCGACTGCGCGACGATAGGCCTGTGCCTGCTCGGCGCGGCTCGGACGATGCTGACCGAGCTCGATGTAGCGCTCGGCGAGGTCCGCGAGATCTCCTCGCGCGATGAGGATGCCCTCGAGCTTCTCGAAGGCCTCGGGGTGGCCGGGCACGGCCGCGAGCGCTCGCTCGAGGCAGGTCGCCGCGCCTTGGTCGTCGCCGAACACGTCGCCGAAGAAGGCGGCCGTGTGGAGGAGAAAATCGGCGAGCGACGGAGGCGGGAGCGCCTTCAGCCGCTTGTCCTGGAGGATCGATTCGTACGCGAACGCGAGCTCGGCGGTCCGGCCGTCGCGCACCGCGGCTTGATGGAGCTTGGCCCACGCCTCCTCGTCGACGGGCGCGCGGCCCGCGGCCTTGAGGAAAGCCTCCAGCACGAGCTTCTCGCCCTCGAGACGTTCGTCGAGGGTCGCGAGAACCTGCGGAGGGATGGATGCGCGCTGCGTTCGCGACGTTTCTGCCATCGGCGGGGGTCTTCTCTCGGGCGGGCCGAACCCCTCGCTGACGCGACACGAGGAGCGGCGGGCGAAGGAGGGGGGCCCAGGGTAACAATCGTTTCAAGACCCTGGCGAGGGTTTGTCACCCTCTTCTTCGCGCGCGGCGGTCGCTCATGGCTCCGAGGTAGGAGCAGGCGGGATGGTCGAGAGGTCGTCTTGCGGATGCCCCAATGAAAACAGCATCGCGCCGATGAGCGGGGCGGACAGGGCCCGCACCGCGACGCCGTCCGCAATCGCTTGACGCGGTCCCACGTTCTGGAGGGCCGAGACGTCGTTCTCGACCACGGTGAGACCGCCCCGCGCGTGGACCTCGCGCATGCCGGCGATGCCGTCGAGCTTGGAGCCGCTCAAGATGATGGCCACCGCCCCCTCGCCATGGACCTCGGCCATCGATCGGAAGAGCACGTTGGCGCTCGGGCATCGCTCGCCCGTGGGCTCCTTCGCCGGCTCGAGGCGGCCGGGGCGGCAGACGAGATGCGCGCCCGCGGGCGCGAGCCATACGCGGCCGGGACGCGGCTCGACGGGCTCGCGCACGACCTCGACGGGGAGCGCGCTCGCGCTCGCGAGGTAGCGCGCGTAGCCCTCTTCTGCGCCTTCGGGCATGTGCTGGACGACCGCGATCGGGAGCGAGAAGCCCGCGCCGAGCTGCTTCAACACGGCCACGGTGGCGCGCGGTCCACCCGTCGAGCCCACGATTCCGATCATCGTGACCGGCGCGCGGTGAACGCGAGATTCCGGCGCCCGGAGCTCGAGATCGGTGGGCGAGGAGTCGGGCTCGGGAGGTCCGTCGGGGACGGGGATCTTGGCGAGCGTACGCACCATCTCGCGGAAGGCGGCGCCGCCCGCCGGATCCACGATCGAGGGCTTCACGATGAGATCGAGCGCGCCGAACTCCAGCGCCTCGAAGAGAAGCGTCGCGTGCTGCGCGGGGCGTCCGGTCACGACGAGGATGCGCGTGGGGCGCTCCGCCATGATGCGGCGGATGGCCGCGACGCCATCGAGCCGAGGCATGTCGAGGTCCATCGTGACCAGATCGGGGCGCTTCCGCTCGATGAGCTCGATGCCCTCTGCGCCGTCGGCGGCCTCGCCCACCACTTCGATGTCGCCGTCCGCCTCGAGCAGCAGCCGCACGATGCTGCGGTAGGTGCGCGAGTCGTCGATGATGCCGACGCGTAGCTTGCCGGTTCGCTCGTTCACGATCGCCGCCCCCTCGGCCCGAGTCGTGAGCGAGCGTATCACGCGCCGCTGGGCTTTCGCGCGGTGCGGCCGTGGTAGGTCTGCACGATCTCGCTCTCGTCGAGGAGGCCGACGATGCGACCCGCGTCGTCGGTGACGAGCACCTCGCGCAGGTTGTGGGTCAGCATCGTCTCGAGCGCCGTATGTAGATCGTCGGACTCGCGCACCGACACCGGCGTCCCCATGAGATCGTCGGCCACGGTCATCGCCGCGAGCTCGCGATCGTCGGCCAACGTGCGAAGAACGTCGGCGGCCACGGTCCCGACCAACGTGCCGGACTCGTCGAGCACCGGAAACACGTCCTGCCATCCGCTCTCCGCCATCCGATGGATGACCGAGAGGGCGGACTCCTTCTGCTTGAAGCTCACGTACGAGCGATCGCGCACCACGATCTCCGCGACCGGCACGCCGCGCAGCACGTCGAAGATGAGCTCTTCGCGATGCGCCGGCGAATCGCGCCGCGTCGCGACTTGCGCGCCGTAGAGCGACCGCTTGCGCAGCGCCACGAACGCGATGCCCTCGGCGAGCATCAAAGGAACGAGGAGATCGTAGCTCCCGGTGAGCTCGCAGGTCATGACGAGCGACGCGAGCGGGACGTGCGCGAGGCCGCCGTAGAACGTCGCCATGCCGACCAGCGCGAACGCGCCCGGGTCGATGCGCGGATCGTGGAAGACGAGCGCCGCGGCGCGACCGAACGCGCCGCCGAAGAGCCCGCCGATCACCAATGAAGGACCGAAGTCGCCGGCGCTTCCGCCCGAGCCGACGGTGAGGGCCGTGGCGATGATCTTCACCACGCCGAGGAGCGCGAGGAGCTCGACCGCGCGCCACCCGCCCGGGAGCCAGCTCGCGCCGGTGATCGCGACCTGCGCCGCGCCGTAGCCGCCGCCGAGGATGCCGAGCCCTTGCCCGTCCTTGCCGACGTATGGGCCGACGACGAGCAGGATGGGCGTCGCGAAGAGCCCGAGCGCGAGGCCGCCCATCGCGGGGCGCGCCCACGGCGGCAGTCGTGAGCGCGCGGCGCGCTTTCGCACCGCGTGGATCGCGCCTTCGAAGCCGATCGCGGCCAGCGAGACCGCCACCGCGAGGAGCGCATAAAGCGGGAGGTGCACGGGCACGAACGGGTAGCGGCCGTGCGCGAAGAGCGTCGACTCTCCGAAGAACGAGATGAACACCGAGTACGCGACGACGCTGGCGAGGACGGCCGGCACGAGCGCATCCGACTCGAAATCGTCACGATGCAGCACCTCGACGGCGAGGAGCGCGGCGCCGAGCGGCGTGCGAAACACGGCCGACATACCGGCGGCGGTGCCCGCTACGAGGAGCACGCGGCGCTCGCGCTCGGTGACGCGGAGGAGGCGTCCGATCTCCGAGCCGATGCCGCCGCCGATGAGCATCGTCGGTCCCTCGCGACCGCCGGAGCCGCCGGTGCCGAGCGTGAGCATCGTGGCGAGCGCCTTCACGAGTGGAACACGTCGTCGAATCACCCCAGCCTGATGATGGAAGGCGCGGATGACGACGTCGCTGCCGCCTCCGAAGGTCTCGGGCGCGAAGCGCGCCGAAAGAAGGCCCGCGGCGAGCGCACCCAGGCCGGGCACGAAGACGAGGAGCCAGGGGCGAAACGGCGTGTGCGTCACCTGCGCGAGCACCTCTTCGCCGTTGGCCGGAAGCGGGACGTATCCAGTGGGCCACTCGAGCAAGACGCGCTGGACCCATTCGAGCGCCGCGAACAACATCGAGCCCGCGACGCCGGCGGCGATCCCCACGAGCGCGGCGTGGAGCAGCACTCGGCCGAGGATTTGGAGATCGAGTGCGTCTCTCCCGGCCGCGCCCGGCGCAGCGGCGAGCGCGCGGAGCCGCGCGAGTGCGTTGGGCGAAGCCGACGATGCTGGTGATGCGGACGGCGGCGGCGCCGACGAACGGCTGGGCAGGCGTCTCTCCGAGTGTGGTCCGCTCATCGGTCGCTCACGGGCTCAAGGTGAGCGAAGCGCCGAGCGGCCCCTTGGTCTTGCCGAGCGCGACCTTCGTGTAGAGCTTGCGCAGGCACGCTTGCATCGCCTCGCTCAGCTCGGCGGTACCTGCAAACTGCACGCGATCGACGTGCCCTGTCTTGTCGACGCCCAGCGTGAGCCCGAGCGTCGTCTCGCTCGGCACCACGGTCTTCGTCTCGGCGAGGCACATCTTCGTCGCGGCACGGAAGGCTCCGGTCGGGAAGCCAGCGGGCTCGGGCGTGACGACGAAGGTGACCGTCACGTGGTGCTCGGAGTCCCACGCTGCGGGGCTCGCGCCCAGTCGGCTGTCGGCCGGATCCTGCGCTTCTTGGCGCGGCGCGGCGTCGCCCCAGAGCTCGGCCGGGGCCGGAGGGAGCGCGCCGCGCGGGATGGGGCGCGGGATCGGGTTTTCGGCCGCCGCATCGGTCGGCGCGTTCGAGCTCGCGGGCCGGTCGTCGCGAGGCGTCGCTTCGGGGCGCGCGCAGGCCGCGGCGACGAGGCCGACGGCGACGAGAGTGATCAGAGGTCGATGTTCCATTTGCGCGCCAGGTAGTGCTCGACCGCCGAACGCTCCTTGTCCGTGAGCACCGCGGAGTAGAGGAGGATCTCGCCGACGTCGGCGTTGGCGAACTCGCTCAGCTGGCCGGGGCCGCACCCGACCTGGAAGCCCTCGGGATCGGGCATCGCGTCCCCGATCACCGAAGACGACTCGGCGAGCTTGCCGTTTTGCCAGACCTGCATCCCGCCGATCTTGCCGAGCTCGACGCGCGCGCTCGCGATCGTCCACTTGTCGGGCTCGAAGGAGAGGCGCACGCGGCTCGTCTCCGCGTTCGTCGCGATGAGGAAGGTAGGATCGGGTGCGGCGTCGGGCTCGGCCCAGCGCGCGTTCCACGGGAAGACCAGATACGTGGGCGCGGGGCCCTGCAAACGAAGGAGTGAGATCGGCTCACCCTTCGCCACGTAGAAGGCGGTCGCGCCTTTCCCTTCGAGCCGGCCGAGCCACGTCGAGCCGTAGCAAGTGCTCCTGCTCCGCTCGAATCGTACGGCGGGCAGTCCGTTTCGGGCGCCTTGGACGAGGAGGGGCTGCTTCGCCAAGAACGCTTGCCCGAGGTCGTGCGCCTTGCCGGAGAGATCGTTCCACGCCGCCGCGAACGACGCCGCGCCGTCACCACCTTCGGGCAAGCTCCCGGCGGCCACGCCGCGATCGGCCGCTACCCAGAAGACCAGGTTGCCAGGCGCCATGGCGTCGAACGACTCGTCCTCGTGCTCGTCGCCGCTGGCATCGGCGGTCGGCTCGAACGCGTCCAGAGCGATCGACGCTTCGGTGATCGGTGTGGCGCTCGCGTCGTCGGTCGCGTGCGCGCCATCGAAGCCGGCGCCGATGAGCTCGGCGCAGCCGACGGCGAGCGCGCCCATGACGGCGCTGCCGGCGATCGAACGAAGGAGGATGGGTCGCGCGACCACGCCTCACCGATACTAGAACGCCGCGCGGAGCGACAGTGAGGCGCCGTGGGGCGACGGGACCGCGCCGAGCGCCGTCGGCGGCACGACCGCTCGGCTCGTCGTCTTCGCGGTGCGGTCCGGCTCGGTCAGAATCAAGTAAACGCCGCCGGCGGCGAGCACGGCGCCGGCCGCGAGCGTGACCGTGGACACGGTCGCGAAGGTCTTCCCCGAGCGAGCCGCGTCGAGGCCGACCGGATCGCACGCGTTGTCGGCGTTGCAGTGATCGTGGCGCGTCGATTCCCGATCGAGCGCGAAGAAGCCGGCGATGCTGCCGACCCAAAGGCTCGCGACGCCGAGGCCCGCGGCGCCGAAGCCGACGTAGCGGAGCGTGCGACTCCGCGACTCGCGCTTCTCTTCGCGGGCGCGATCGTCGGTGGCGAGGGCGAGCTCGTTCACCTCGAGCTGCGGGCCAGGCCACACCGTGAGGTCTTTCTTTTGGCCCGCCGTGAGGTCCACCGTCTGGCGTGAGCCGCGGTAGCCGATGGCCGTCACTTGAAGGAGGTGCCCGCCCGCCGAGAGCGTCAACGGACCCTTGAGCTTCTCCGGCGGGACCGGCTCCCCGTCGATGAGGATCTTCGAGTCTTGGGGCGCGCCGTCGCCGAGCTTGATCTCGAGCTTGCCGGAGCGCTGCTCGAGCGCCTCGATGCGGACGCGGAGCGGGCCCATTCGGTCGTCGGTGACGCTGAGGCGAGAGAGCGCGTCTTGGTAGTAGTCGAGCGCCGCCGATACGTGGTTCTGCTGCTCTTCGCAGTCGCCGAGGTTGAGGAGCGTGCCGACGGCCGGCTCGAGCCGATAGCTCTCGCGAAAGAGCGAGCAAGCGGTCCCGAACTTCCCCATCTCGCTGGCGCGCCGTCCGAGCTGAAAGAGCCGGTCGGCCTCCGTCGCGTGCGCGGTGCCCACGCTCGCGAAGAGCAAGAGGCCGCACGTCGCGGCGGCGAGCGCGAAGCGCGTCACTTTCGTCGGTCGAGCCACGACTTCTTGCCGGCCGGGCGCGGGCCGTTCGGAGCAGGGGAGGAGATCTTGTCGGCGGGCTTGGGTGCCGCTGCGCTCGCTTCTGGAGCGGGCTCGCTGCTCGGCGCGGTGGACGCCGTTGGCGCGGGAGCGGTGGCGAGCGCGGCCGGCTCGGAGGTCGGCGCAGGCAAAGGAGCTTGGCGCGCGGCGACCGCGTTCGCTGGCGCCGTCACGGGCGGGATCGCGACGGCGTCGTGACGGAGCGCGAGCCCGACGCCGATCGAGCCGACGATTCCAACGAGCGCGGTGCACACGGCGGCGAGGATGAGGACGCGCTTTCCGCTCGACGCGCGCGGCTCGACGGCTGCGTCCATTCCGTGGAACGTCGACGTGTCCGGACGCGGCGCGACGACGACGCGCGGCACGCCGCCGGGCGGCGTCGCCGCGTTGGGGAACGCACCCGGTCGCGCCGCCGACACGCCGCTCTTCACGCTCCATTCGCCCTCGTGTCCGACGAGCGTGTCGTCGAGCGCGGGGCTGCTCTCGATCCCCGGCGGCCGAAAGGCCCGCGGCGCCGTCTGCACGCGCGCTCGCGAGCTGTGCGGGGCCGGGAGCGGCGCGCGGAGGATCTCGGCCGCGGCCTGACGGAGCGCGTGCTGCATCGCGCGTGCGCTCGACCAGCGGTTCGCTTTGTCGACGGCCAGCGCGCGATCGACGATCTCCACGAGCGGCCCCGGCGCGTCGGCGCTCGCGTCGGACAGCGAGCGTGGCACCGCCGTCGCGGCCAGCACGAGGAGCTCGTTCGCCGTCTCGGCTTCGTGGACGAGTTGCCCGGACACGAGATTGAAGAGCGTCGCGCCCACCGCCCAAACGTCGGAGAGCGAGTCGACCTCTTTCATTCGGCCGAGCGCTTGCTCCGGCGGCATGAACGCGGGCGTGCCCATCATCGCCGCGGTTTTCACGCCGCTTTGGGCGAAGCCGTCGCGAAGGCCGGCGATGCCGAAGTCGAGCACCTTCACGTCGCGCTCGAGCGTGATGAACACGTTCTCGGGCTTGATGTCGCGGTGAACGACGCCCGCTGCGTGCGCTGCGGCGATGACGTCGAGCAACCCGTCACCCACGAGGAGCACGTCTTCGAGGGGTAGCCGTCCCCCGAGCCGCTGCGCGCGAGCCTCGGTCGTCTCGCCCTCGAGGAGGTCCATCACGAGAAAGACGGAGCCGTCTTCCGTGACGTCGTCGTCCAGCACCCGAACGATGCCGGGGTGGCTGATCATGTTGGCGACGTAGCCTTCGCGCTTGAAACGGCTCCGGATGTTGCCGTCCACCGAGAGCTGCGCGTGGAGGACCTTCAGCGCAACTCGGTTGCCGTTTCGGTGCGTGGCGGCGTACACCGCCGCCATCCCGCCGACGCCGATGAGCGAGTCGACGTGCCATTTGTCGCGGAGGATCGTTCCGACCCTCGCCTCGACGATGTCCATGGCCGACGCGTGTAGGCTGCCCATCGTGCTGCCCGGACGCTCGGCCCGCCGTGGGTCGCTATGCGCCGAGACTGTCGCTTGAACCTAACACAGGCTCTCTGGACCACTTGGCCGACCGCTCGCGACGCCAAAGGTAAGTGCGCGAATCTCCGGCCATGTGGGGAGGCCGCGCGCACGGGCGCTGCGTCACCAGGGCGTCGGCTCGACCGGTCCGAACATCGACATCGAGGGCTGCTTAGCACTGCTTCGCCGAGCGCGCGAGGGCATCCCACGTCTCAATACTCCGCCCGCGACTGTGGAGAACTAGGGGCATTGAAACGAAGCAGTGGGACTGGACGCGCTCGAGCTGGGTTATGCGCCCAATGTAAGCGTTCCCATGTTTCTGGACAGCCGAAGCGATTTTCATCTATCTCTTCGGCGCACGGCGATCTCGCCCGGATCATCCGCGGAGCTTTGGGACCGTCGAAGCCTTGAATCGCTCGAGCGCTCGCCTTGCTGAGCGGCCGGGCACACCCCGGGAGATGACATGAGAGCCTACTTGCCTGCGATTCTGTCCGCCGCGATTGCCCTTCCGCTCCTCGCCCTCGCGGCGTGCGACGAGACCATCGACGCGACGAAGTCGCCCGCGGCCGACGCCGGCTCCGACGCCACGACCACCACGGACGGTGGTGGTGAGGGTGGCACGACGACGAGCCTCTTCCAGCGCCTCGGTGGCACCGCCGGTCTCACGGCCGTCGTGAACTCGCTCGTGGCCGAGGAGATCAAGGATCCGGAGATCCTCTCGTACTTCGCGCCGAACGCGGCCGCGACGCCGCCCGCGGGCAAGCCCTCGGTCGATCAGATCAAGGCGTGCCTCGTCCTCCAGCTCTCGGCGGCCTCGGCCGATCCGACCAAGGGCGATCCGACGTTCACGTACCCCGGCACGGCCGCGGGCTGGGCGTGCCGCGACATGAAGACGGCGCACGCGTCGCTCCACATCGGCAACGGCACGTTCGACAAGTTCGCCACGATCGCGGCGGGCGTCGCCACGGCGGCGGCCCAGGCGTCGGGCGGCAAGGTCGGTCCGGACGACCTCAAGGCGATTCAGCAGTTCCTCGGCCTCCAGAAGCCGCTCATCGTCGACCCGGCCGCGCCGGACGGCGGCTTCTTCGTCTTCGACAGCGGCGCGGCCGACACCGGCACGACCGACTCGAGCACCGACAGCGGCTCGGCGGACGCGTCCGACTCGGGTTGACCGGCGGCCGGCGGCGCGCGACATACGGGGCAGCATGACCGTCTCGCGCGCCACGCCGGTTCCGTGGAAGGCCATCACGAAGGCCGCGGCGGCGATCACCCTCGCCTTCGCGGCCTTCATGCTTTTGGTGCATCTGCCCGCGGGCCGACGCTTGCTCGCTCCGTTCTACGCCGCCAAGTGTCCGGTCACGCACATCACGGCCGCCGAGGCGGAGGCCGCGCGCGTCAACGCGGTGAAGCAAACCGCGGGGACGGGGACGGCGCCCGAGAGGCCCGCGCTCGGCTTCACGCTCGACAAGACGACGGCCTCCGAGGTGAAGGCGTGGGCCGCCCGCGTCTCGGCGTCGTGCACCGACGAGCGCGAGGGCGCGCTGATCAAGTGCACCAAGGTGCCGACGAGCGCTCTCCCGCGCGCCGTCGACGGTCCGCCGCTCAGCGAGGTCGTGTTCATGTTCGAGCCGCGCGGGATGACGCTCGTGAACCTCACCGCGTACCTCGCCGATGCGCCCGAGACCGTCGCCGCGACGCGCCTCCGCGCCGTGCGCGATGCGCTCCGCGCTTCGCTGGGTCCCGGCACCGAAGTGGGTGAGCTCGATGCCGCGTATTTCAACGAGGATGCGCGAACGGCGACGGTGGGCTATCGCTTCGCCGATTATCACGCCGACGTGACCGCGACGCGGCTCCGCCCAGGGCAAGTCATGGTGCGCGAGCACTACTTGTCGGCGCGCGCCGCGCTCCCTTGATCGCGAGCCGCCGAGGCGCGGTACGATCGCTCGCATGAGCGGATCTCCTCTCGAGGCTCGCGGGCGCGGGCGCGCGCACCGCGTCGCGGCGGCCATGGGCCGCGTCCCTTGCGATCTCGTCCTCAAGAACGCGCGCATCCTCGACGTCTTCTCGCTGCGGTGGCGTGAGGTGGAGCTCGCGATCGCCGATGGCGTGGTCGTGGGGGTCGAGCCCGGGCTCACCGCCGCGCGCACGATCGATCTCGGCGGTCGTGCGGTCGTGCCCGGCTTCATCGACGCGCACGTTCACGTGGAGAGCTCGTGCCTCGTCCCCGAGCGCTTCGCCCAGATGGTGCTCCCCAAAGGCACGACGTCGGCGGTGTGCGATCCGCACGAGCTCGCGAACGTGGTCGGCGTGGGCGGCCTCCGCTACTTCCTCGACGCGGCCACGCGCGTGCCGCTCGATCTCCGCGTGATGCTGAGCTCGTGCGTACCGGCCACGCACATGGAGACCAACGGTGGCGGCACGCTCGACGCGGCCGCGCTCGCCGCCCTCCGCTCGCATCCGCGCGCGCTCGGCCTCGCCGAGGTGATGAACGTCCCCGGCGTGCTCCACGGCGATCCGAGCGTCTTGGCCAAGCTCGACGCCTTCGACGACCTGAAGATCGACGGGCACTGCCCACTGCTCCGCGGGAGAGAGCTGTCGGCCTACGCGGCGGCCGGGATCCAGAGCTGCCACGAGAGCTCGGAGCTCGACGAGGCGCGCGAGAAGCTCGAGAAAGGCATCGCGGTCTGGATTCGTGAAGGCAGCGTGGCCAAGGACCTCGCCGCGCTCTCTTCCTTGCTCACCGTCGAAACGTCGACTTCGCTCGGCTTCTGCACCGACGATCGCAACCCGCTCGACATCGCGTCCGAAGGGCACCTCGATCACCTGGTCCGCAGCGCCATCGCGCGCGGCGTGCGCGCCGAGGTGGCCTACCGCGCCGCGTCGTTCAGCGTCGCGCGCCACTATGGCCTCCGCACCAAGGGCGCGATCGCGCCCGGCTACGACGCCGACCTCGTGGTCTTGGACGACGTCGCGACGACCGCGATCCACTCGGTGTTCCGCGCCGGCTTCCGCGCCGACGAGATCGCGTATCCGGCGCCGAGCGGTGACGCCGCGTCGGGGACGGTGAAGGCGAGCGTGCCGGCCGAAGCCGATCTCGTGGCGCCCACCGGGCGGGTGCACGTCATCGGCGTTCGCCAGGGTCGCATCCTCACCGATCATCACGTGCTCGCGCACGACGCGTCCGGCGTGGCGAGGCTCACCGTGCTCGAGCGCCACGGCCACGGCGGCAAGCCCGCCAACGGCTACGTCACCGGCTTCGGTGAGAAGCTGCGTGGCGCGATCGGATCGAGCGTCGGCCACGACAGCCACAACTTGATCGTGGTCGGCGATCGGACGGACGACATGCGCGCCGCCTTCGCCGCGCTGGTGGAAGGAGGCGGGGGCTTCGTCGTCGTTCAGGACGGCGTGGTGAAGGCCCGCCTGGCGCTCCCCGTGGGCGGGCTCATGTCGCGCGCCGAGCCGCGCGAGGTCGAGGCGGCGCTGCGCGAGCTTCACCGCGCGAGCCAGGCCATCGGCTGCGCGCTCCCCGAGCCGTTCCTCCAGCTCGCGTTCCTGAGCCTGCCCGTCATCCCATCGCTCAAGCTCACCGACCGCGGCCTCGTCGACGTCGAGCGCTTCGCGATCATTCCGGTCGCGGCGTAACCGCCGCGTGTCGCGCGCGCGTGACGGGTGGGCGAAGCGCCGATCCATCCCTTGGGCCGCGGAAGGCTCTGCGGCGATGTCGGAGAATGGACCCGACGGCGCGCGAATCCTTCGCGAATCGAGCGATCCAGCGGGCTCGCGTGAGGGCGCGCTTCGTGGTCGACCGTTGGCGCCAATCCTGCTCGTGGAGAGTCAGGGTCGGCGGAACAGTCACGATCGGGGCACGTGACTGTTCCGTCGGCTCGAATTCTTTCATCGCGCGGCGCCTGACGTGCGAAAACGCTCGGTGTCGTGTCCGGACCCCCGCCTCGTTCTCGCGTCGACGTGGTGCTCGCGTACCACGAACGCTCGAAGCACAAGCCGGGGGCGTTCGCGCGATCGCCGGAGAACGTCGACTGGGAGGCGCAGCCGAGCCCGTTCCGCGTCTACGACGGCGCGCCGAACGTGCTGCTCGCCGAAGTGCTGACGGCCGAAACGTCACGCGTCGCCGCCGAGCGCGGCGCCGTCCTCGGGCCGGCGTACGACGAGATGTTCTTGGCGGGCGCGATCGCTCCGTCGCCCGTGGACTTCGAGACGATCTCGCAGCTCCTCTACGACAGTCTCGCGCTCTCGACATGGAAGCAGTCGGGGCGCGCTCGCTGGTCTCTGCGCGTCAATCCGTCCAACGGAAACCTCCACCCGAGTGAGGCTTACCTCGTCTTGCCGGCGCTTCGTGAGGTGGGCGCGCGGCCCGCGGTCTACCACTACAGCCCGCTCCTCCACGCGCTGGAAGAGCGGCGCGCGCTAACGCCGGAGGACTGGGAGGAGCTCGCGATTCCCCTTCCGCCCGACGGGTTCGTGCTCGGTCTCTCGTCGATCATTTGGCGTCAGGCGTGGAAGTTCGGCGAGCGCGCGTTTCGCTACGCGACGCTCGACCTCGGTCACGCCATCGGCGCCGTGTCGCTCGCGGCCGCTGCGCTCGGATGGACCGTGCGCCGCGTGGTCGGGTGGAGCGAAGACGACCTCGCACTCCTCTTCGGCGTGCACGGACAGCGTGGCGTGGAGGCCGAGTTGCCTCAAGTCGCGCTGGTGATCGCGCCTGGTCCCACCGCGCCGGTCCGCTCCAAGGAGAAGGCCGCCGGGCCGCTCGTTCTGCACGCGCTCTCCGACGACTTCGTCGCGCGTGCACGCGCGTCGGCGTGGAATGGTTTTCCCAACATCCTCTCCGTCGCGCATCACGATTGGCCGATCTTGTCGGTGATCGCGCACGCGACGCGCGAGCCCGGGACGGCCGAGACGATTCCGCCGCCGCCGCCGTCGAGCCGACGGCACGACGAGATCCGCGAGCGCACGTTCGACGAGGACCTTCCGTTGGCGCTCACGCGCACCGTCGGTGGCGGCAAGACGTTCGCGCTCGCCACCGAGCCGGCGCTCCAGCCGACGCTCAAGCTCATTCGCCTCGCGAACCAAGATCTCTCCGATCCGTGGCGCAAGGCGAGCGCCAACGTGCGCCCGGTGCGCGCGCGCGTCGTCCTCCGCAAGCGGCGAAGCGCGACCGAGATGGACGGACGCACCAAGGTGGCGCGCGACACGTTCTTCCGCATGCTCTCGCGGATGATGCCGACGCCCGGTCACCCGGTGTTCGACGCCGTGGGGCGCTCGCCGTCGATTCACCTCGTGGTCTTCGTGCACCGCGTGCGCGAGCTCGCGACGGGCGTGTACCTCCTCGCGCGCGACGAGAGCGCGATCCCGCTCCTCCGCGAGTCGCTGTCGCCGGCCTACCTGTGGAAGCCGATCGACAGCGCGCAGAAGCTCCCGCTCTTCTTGCTCGAGCGACGCGACGCGCGCGCGCTGGCGCGAACGGCGTCGTGTCACCAGACGCTGGCGAGCGACGCGTCGTTCTCCGTCGCGATGCTCGCGCACTTCGAGCCGGCGCTTCGCGCGCGCGGCGCCGCCTCGTACCGCGATCTCCATTGGGAGGCGGGCGCGGTCGGGCAGATGCTCTACGCGGAAGCCGAGGCGGCGAGCTTCCGCGCGAGCGGCATCGGCTCCTTCTTCGACGACATGATGCACGAGGCGTTCGGTCTCTCCGACCGTACGTTCCACGTGCTCTATCACTTCGCGGTCGGCGGCGCGGTGGACGACAAGCGCGTCCTCACGCAGCCGCCGTACGCGAAGCGACGTCAGCTCCTCGAGGGCTGACGCTCGTCACCAAGACGGCATCAAAGGCACGGCGCCTTGATGCATTGCTTGCCGGCGCCCGTCGACGGGTTGGACGGACCGGACGGCGTGCCGCCCGTGCCCGGTGTGCTCGGGCCGCTGACGCACTTGCAGAGCGCCTCGTCCCAGTGATCGAACGCCGTGCACGCGAAGCGCTCGACGCAGCCGGTGCTCGGGCCGCCGTTCGGAACGCACACGCACTTCACCGAATCGAAGTGCGCGTCCTTCGCGCACAGCACGGTCTGGACGCACGTGCCGCCGCCGGCGCCGCCAGTAGACGGACTGCCTGGCCCGGGATTCGTCGACGGGCCGCCCGGATCCGCCACGCCGACGTTGGGCGCGACGCCGCTCGCCGGGTCCCGCGGGGAGACGACGCCCGAGAGCGCGCCCTCCGACGAGCCGGTCGAGGTCGAAGACGGCTCGGGGCCTTCGCCGCCGCTGCACGCGAGCGCGAAGAGGGAGAGAGAGAAGGCGCCGAAGGCTAACAAGGAACGAGATGCATTCATGACAAGACCTCCAAGGATTCGCGAACGGGGATCGCTCGCGCGCAGCCCCAAAAGCAGATCGCGTGCCGCTCTGGTCGGGGGTCCGTCATGCTCGGAGCCGCGCGAGTTTCCGCGGCGTCGCGCTCCGGATCCGCTCCGGCAGTGACGCGCGAGGTCATCGTCGGATGACCTCGTGCGTCGCCCGACTGCCCAGCGCGACCGCGCAACTCCGCGGCGTTTGGACGGGCAGGGCGTGGCATACCGCGTGATACTGGGACCTGCGTGAGCCAAAACGATCCCGCTAAATCCGCCGCCGCCGCCGCTGGCTTCTCCGACAACCCATCGAGCGTCGACGAGGCGACGTGGCGCGAACAGCGCACCGCCTTGCCCGTCCGCGCGTACGACGTCACCGTCGAGGCGGCCGGTCGTACCGAGCGCGTGCGCATCGGGCCGTCGACGCCGGGCCCGGTTCTCGTGGGCCACAGTCCGGTCTGCACGCTGCGTCTCCCGGATCGGAGCGTGTCGCGTCGTCACGCCGCGCTCGAGCTCACTCCCGACGGGCTGCGCTTCACCGACTTGGGATCGACCAACGGAAGCTTCCTCGGTACGACGCGCGTGGTGGACGCGCTCCTGCAAGGTGGAGAGCAGCTTCGGCTCGGCTCCGCGGTCCTTCGCGTGCAAGTCGTCGCTAGCTCCCCCGAGGAGGCGCGCGTGTCGGACAAGACGCGGTTCGGTCGCGTGCGCGGCGGGAGCGCCGCGATGCGACGTCTCTATCCGGTGTTCGAGCGCTTGGCGGAGACCAAGGTACCGGTCGTGATCGAGGGCGAGACCGGCACCGGCAAAGAGGTCCTCGCGGAGTCGATCCACGAAGCGAGCCCGCTCGCGAGCGGTCCGTACATCGTCTTCGACTGCACGGCGGTCCATCCGTCGCTCCTCGAGAGTGAGCTGTTCGGACACGAAAAGGGCTCGTTCACGGGCGCGGTGTCGCGCCGGCGCGGCGTCTTCGAGCTCGCGCACGGCGGCACGCTCCTCATCGACGAGATCGGCGACCTCGAGCCGTCGCTCCAGCCCAAGCTCCTTCGCGTGCTCGAGCGCGGCGAGATCCGTCGCGTCGGGGGTGACGAGTCGATCCCGGTCGACGTGCGCGTCATCGCCGCCACGCGCCGGAACCTCGATCAAGAAGTCGCGGCGGGCCGCTTTCGAGACGATCTCTTTCATCGCTTGGCCGTCGCGCGCGTCGAGCTCCCGCCGCTCCGCAAGCGCCGCGAGGACATCGAGATGCTCGCGCGCACGTTCTGGGAGCAGCTCGGCGGTGACCCGGCGAAGTTCCCGGCGGTGGAGATCGCGGCGTTTCGCGATCGCGACTGGCCGGGCAACATCCGCGAGCTCCGCAACGCGGTCGCGCATCGCCTCGCGATGGGCGTCACGCTCCCGCCGCCGCCGCCCGACGAGGAGGACGAAGACTCCATCGACGCCGTCCTCTCGCTCAATCTGCCGCTGCCGGAGATTCGGCGCATCGCCTCCGATCGGCTGGAGCGGCGGTACGTGCGCGCCATGCTCGAGAAGCACGGCGGCAACGTCACGCGCGCGGCCGAGGCTTCGGGCATCGCGCTCCGGCACTTTCATCGCTTGAAGGCGCGCACGCTCTGAGGGTGTGTCGATCGATGGGGGTTCGGTGCTCGCGTTGATTCCCGACAGCGTTTGAGCGATGCATCTTCTCCGATGAACGTGTTCCTGGTTCGCGCCGGCCTCACGGCTGGCGATCCGTCGGCTCCCGAGCTTCACCTGTCCCGCGAGGGTCGACAGGTCGTGCGCCAAGTGGCGTCGACCCTCATGCGGCTCGAGGCGCCGTCGTTCGATCGCGTGATGGTCTCCCCCACCGTCGCGGCGGCGCAGACCGCGGAGCTCTTCGCGGATCGCGTCGACTTCCTCGGCGTCGTCGAGGCGCTCGGCGCCCTCACGTCCGGAGTGCCGCCGGCGGTGTCGGCCGCCGCGGTGCTCGCGAGTGGCGCGAACGTCGCGGTGGTGGCCGACGAGCCCGCGCTCTCGGCGCTCGGCGCGTTCCTCGTCGGTCGACCGACGTTCCCGCCTCTCCTCCACGGACAGGTGTCGGTGATCGAGGACCGCGCGCCGGCGTACTGCCTCCGCCCTGGCGACCAGGTTCGCTCGTTGCTCCTCGTCGCCTGAGCGCCAAAAAGTGGTTGCGTCCTGCACCGCGGCGGACGTTTTAACCGTGCCATCCCGCCGGGCGGGGGGTCGAACGGTCACCGTGGCTGGCGAGCCAGGCGAGTTCGATTAACGTGTCGCGCGAAAGCGAGAAGGTCCTCGATGCGCGCGCGTTCAGTCGTGGCTGGTGTGTTTTTCGTTCTCTCTGGGCTCGCGGTGATCGCGGCCTGCGGGGACAGCGGGAGCGGCACGGACAGTACCGATCCGTCGCCCACCTCGACCTCGACCACGAAGCCGCCCGGCTCGTCGACGACCCCCGCGTCCACGACGCCCACGTCGACGGCGCCCACGGAGGCCGGCCCGCCCGCCCACGTGGGGCGCTTCAAGGAGGCCAAGGGCGTCCTCCACGTCCACTCCGTGTACTCGCACGACGCGTGCGACGGCGACGGTCTCCCCGACGGCAGCCCCAACGCGCCCTGCCTCGCCGACATGCGCGCCGCGCCATGCAACGTCGGCTACGACTTCGTGAACCTCACCGATCACCCGGCGCACATGAACGAGTTCTCGCCCACCGAGAACCTCATCTACGACCCCTCCAAGGGCGACGAGCTCGTGATGGGCTCGGACGGCGTCAGCCCCATCGGCAACTACGTGAAGTGCTCGAACGGAAAGCGAGTGCTCTTCACGTTCGGCTACGAGGCGCTGCACACGCTTCCCCTGATGTTCGAGAAGCACCCGACGAAGTACGAGGCGTACGACACGTCGCGTCCGCTCGCCGACGTCCAAGCGCTCTCGGCCGACCTGAAAGACGCCGGCGCGCTGCTGGCGCTCGCGCACTCCGAGGAGAGCGACATCGATCCGGACCTGATCGCCAAGGGCGGGGCCGAGATGATGGAGTGGTACAACCCGCACGGGAATTTCAAGAAGACGATGGGGACCGACAAGGTGAGCGGGAACCCGCTCACGCTGCTCGGGTTCTTCGGATCGATCGGCGACTTCTTGTCGGGATCGAGCTCGGGCGCCAACGCGGATCTCGTCTATCTGAAGCTCCTCCAGACTTGGCCCACCGAAGGGTTCACCAAGTGGCGCGAAGTCCAGAAGCAGAAGTTCGTGCCGGGCGTGCTCGGCTCCGACGTGCACCAGAACATCAGCATCGATCCGGTGTGCAAGGGCGCGACGCAGGCCCTGTGCGCCGCGGCCGCCGGTAGCCAAGGCTCGGCGCTCGCGCTCCTCATCGCCGGCGGTCAGCTCATGATGAACGACGGCAAGCGCCTCGATACGTACGACCGCATCATGCGCTGGCTCCACAACAACGTGCTCACCAACGACGTGAGCCCGGCCGGCCTCAAGGACGCGATGCGCCACGGTCGCTCCTACGGCGTCTTCTCGGTCTTCGGTGACCCGACCGGGTTCTACTTCGAGGGCGATGCGGCCGGAAAAGCGCTCGATCTGGGCGACGAGGCCGCGGGGCCGGTGAAGCTCACCTACAAGGTGCCCGACGTCCCCGTGCCCACGCCTGGTGGCGCGCAGTTCGATGCGGCGTCCGCCAAGAACGCGATCGTGCGCGCGGTGCTCTTCCGCACCGACGCGACCGGCACCAAGGAGGTCGTGACCGCAACCTCGCTCGGCGCGGTCACCGAGAAGACCGTCACGGAGCCCGGCTCGTATCACGTCGAGGTGTGGGTGAAGCCCAAGCACCTCGTAGGTACGCTCGGACCGTCGGCGGGGCTGGCGGACTCCGAGTACCTCTGGTTCATCACCAACCCCATCCGCGTGAAGTGATGCGGACTCAGCGTCGCTTCTTCTCGAGGAGCGACGCGGGGACGAGCATGGCCGACGCGTCGGCGTTGCGAGCCACACCCGCGCGCTCGAAGCGCCCGCGGGGCGCTTCGCTCTCGCTCGGCGCCTCGTCCTCCGTATAGCGATCCCGCACCTGCGCGACGAGCGACTCGACGCGCTTCCGCTTCTCGAGCCGCGGGTCCACGAAGAGCGACGTGCGGGCGTCGCGCGGACAGAAGTCGCTGGTGGAGATTCCCGTGAGCCGCGTGGGGCGGAGAGCGAGCTCCGAGGCCGCGGCGCGCGCCGCCTCGTAGATCGACAGGCTGTCGCTGACCGGATCGGGGAGGGTCACGCGTCGCGTGCGCACGGTGAAGTCGGCGTACTTCACTTTGACGGTGACGACGCGCGCGGCGAGCTCGGCGTTCACCAAGCGCGCGGCGATGCGGGTCGCGTGCACGAGCAGGGATCGGTCGATGTCCTCGCGGGTCGTGAGGTCGTCCTCGTAGGTCTCCTCCGCGCCGATGCTCTTCGCGGCGCGATCGGGCTCGACCTCGCGCAGGTCTTCGCCCCGAGCGAGCGCGCCGAGGTCGACGCCGGAAGCTCCGAGCGCGCGCTCGAGGCGCGCCGGCGTGGCGTTCGCGAGATCGGCGAAGGTGCGGAAGCCGAGCGCGTGGAGCTTGGGCGCGCTCTTGGGCCCGACGCCCCACATCCGCTCGATGGGGAGCGGCGCGAGGAAGGCCCGCACGTCGTCGGGCTCGACGACGACGAGCCCGTCGGGCTTTTGGAGGTCGCTGGCGATCTTGGCCACGAACTTGGACGGCGCGACGCCGGCCGACGCCGTGAGGCCGACCTCGGCCTTGATCGCGTCCTTGATGGCGCGGGCGATCGTGCGCCCGTCGCCGAAGAGCGCGCGGCTGCCCGTGACGTCGAGGAACGCTTCGTCGATCGACAGGCCTTCGACGAGGGGCGTCATGCGATGAAAGATGGCGAAGACCTGCGCGGAGATCTCGGCGTAGCGCGCGTGGCGCGGCGGAACGACGAGCGCGTGAGGGGCCAGCCGCATCGCTTCGGCCATGGAGAGCGCTGAGCGGACGCCGAACTTGCGGACCGCGTACGAAGCCGCGAGCACCACGCCGCGCCGATGCGAGCCACCGACGATGACGGGCTTTCCGCGCAGGCTCGGATCGTCGAGCTCCTCCACCGACGCGTAGAAAGCGTCCATGTCGATGTGGAGGATGGTTCGCGTCACCCCCCAAGCTTAGATCAAGGGACGAGGTAGCTCGCGTAGCTCGGTGAGTAGTCCATCGAGAAATGCGGGATGCCCGACCCGCGCGCGTTGGGCCACTGCATGATCGTCCGCACCGTGAGGCCCTTCGCCGCGGCGTGGGTGCGGATCTCGGCGTTCTCGGTGGCGTCGTCGTAGTAGCTCTCTTGCACGATGATCGGGCGGGCCGTGTCGTTGGCGGTCGCGATCTCGCCGGCGACGGTGTCGAGGAGCGAGCCGGCGCCGTCGTAGATGTCGAAAGCCCAGGCCGCGGGCCTCGCGCCGGTGGAGTCGAAGAGGGCCACCGCCTTGGTGAAGCGGCCTGGCGCGGTGGCGAACGACGCGCCCACCGTGAGCGTAGTGCCGAACGTGAAGGAGTAGTCCTGCCAGAGGTGCTTCACGAAGGGCTCGGCTTGCCCGAGATCGACCCCTCCGAGCTCGACGGCGAGATCAGTCCATAGAGTCACGCCAGTGCCGGTGAGGGCGGTGCGCGTCAGGGTCACGGTGCTGGCGACGAAGTTCCAGCTGGCTTGATACGAGGGCTCGTCCCACGCCGACCACGTCGTCGGATCGGCGGTGCCTTGTGTCGCGAAGCGGAGCTGCACCTCTTCGAAGCCCGCGCACACGATGTCGGCGAGGAGGTCCTTCAGGTTCTGCGCGTGCTGGGGGAGGAGCGCGCCTCCGTTGCGATCGACCACGTGCCCATAGACGCCCGCGGTGCCGGTGCCCGCGGGCAGCGGCGCGTACCAGATCATGAGCGCGATCTTGTGCTGTCCCGCGGCGCGCATGGCGGCGAGTTGGGTGCGGATCGTCTGCGGGGCTTGGTGGTACGTGCCCACGACCGGTCGCACGCCGTTGGGACCGAACCACGTCGGGTCGTCGTGCGTCGTCAGATAGTCACCCGCGCTCCAGAGCACGTAGTTCGAGCCGCCGACGCCGATGCCGCCGACGCTCGTCGGGACAGCGAGGGTCGCGCAGGCGTCGACGGTGGCGTCTCCGTCGCGTGAGCTGTCGTGCGGCGCGTCGGTTTCGCTCGCACCGTCCGCGTCGCTCCGCGCGTCGTCGGCGGGACCATCGGTCACCGCGCCAGCGTCGCTGGCGCTCCGGGCGTCGTCGTTGGGCACCGCGTCCGCTGCGGCGGCGTCGCGCGTAGGTTCGAGCACGGTCTCCGTGGCGTCGGCACCGCACGCCGCGGCCCAAGCCGCACCGGAGCCAACGAGGAGAGCGAGCAAGGTGCGGCGCATCGCAATCGTTCTACTGGCTCTTGGTGTCGCCGGCGAGCGACAAGCCGGCTTGGCGCGGAGCCACCAAGGACCAGGATGGCGCGCCTTTTCCCGAAGATCGCTCTTGGCGCACCTTGGCCTACAGCGTGCAGTCCGTCGGAGCATGTCTCTCCGCGCCGCATCCCATGTGCTCGCCCTCTCGTCTCTCCTCACGTGCGCGCTCGCGCTCGGCGGTTGCGCGGCGTCGCACGATGAGGGAACCGAGGACGACGGCGCGCTCGCGACGGCGCCACCGAAGACGGGCGCGTGGGCGGTGAGCTTGCCCGAGGGCCGCAAGGCGGTCTCGGTCGCGATGGCAGGCGGCAAGCTCTACGCGGGCCTCAACGACACGGGCGGTCACGTCGTGGTCGTCGATCCTGCGACGACCAAAGTGCTCTCGGAGATTGCGACCTACGATCTCGCCGGCAAGACCGGGCTCCGCGTGCACGCCGACGACGGCATCACGCGCGACGGCAATTCGCTCGTCTTCTACGGCTACGCCAACGAGGGGCCCGGCGCGCAGTTTCAAGAGGTGATCGCGTGGTTCGATCCGGTGACCAAGAAGGTCACCAAGGAAGTGCGCGTCGAGCTCGACAAGACGATCATCAATCCGAGCTCGGAGCTCGTCGATCGGCCGCGCGTTTCGGTCGCGGTGAGCGGCGGCAAGGTCTGGGTGGCCCTCCGGCACGACCGCGCGTCGAAGCTCGTGTCGTTCGAAGTGCCGAGCGCCGCATCCTCGGTCGTGAACCACGATGGCGCGCTCTTCGCGGCAGGTACGTCGATCGAGCGCTACTCGAAGGGCTTGGCCGTGCGCGCGGGCGCCGCGTACACCGTCGTCGCGTCGGGCGCGAAGGATGGGTACCTCGTTCGCGTGGACCTCGCGAGCGGCAAGTCGACCAAGATCGCCAAGCAGCTCGGCTACCCCACGCGCGTCTCGTTCGATGCCGGGAAGCTCTACGTGAACGACTACAACGGCGCGCTCCTCACCGTCGACGAGGCGACCGGCAACATCACGAAGTCGGACGAGGTCGACGACTTCCTCGAAGACGCGACGTTCGACGCGGACTACGCCTACCTCGTCACCGACTCGAAATTCGTCGTTCTTGCGCGGCACTGAAGATGTCGAACAAGTCGCGCGCATCGATCGCGCCGCGCCACGCGCTTGATTTCGCGTGATTGGCGCGGGGACGTGATCCGAAGGACTGAGTACCATGCACCGCATGGAGGTGCTTCGCCGTGAGCTGCCCGGGGGCGGCGTCCTCACGTTCGACCCGGCCTTCCTCACTTTGGATGACGCGGACCGAGCGCTCGCGGCACTGCTCGAGGAGGTCCCCTTCGAGCAGCGCGACATCGTGATGTTCGGCAAGCGCGTGGCGCAGCCGCGCCTCGTCGCGTGGCTCGGCGACCCGGGGGCTCGCTACAAGTACAGCGGGGTCACGCTCGACCCGCTTCCGTGGTCGCCGACGCTCGCTGCGCTCCGTGATCGCGTGGCGGAGCGCGCCGGTCACCCGTTCAACAGCGTGCTCGCGAACCTCTACCGCGACGGTCAGGACTCGATGGGCTTCCACGCGGACGACGAGCCCGAGCTCGGCGTCGATCCCGTGCTTGCCTCCCTTTCGCTCGGCGCGACGCGGACGTTCGTCTTGAAGGCGCGCGCGTCCGGCGTCGCCGATGAGCGCATCTCCCTCACGCACGGGAGCCTCCTCGTGATGGGGGGGCGGCTTCAATCGACGCATCGGCACGGCGTACCCAAGGAGCGTCGGGTCCACGGCCCCCGCATCAACCTCACGTTTCGTCGGATCGTCGAGGTGTAGAGCGGCCACCTGGTTAAACGCGCGTCGCTTTGCTCCACCGCGAGGTGACTTTCCGCGTCCGCTTCGTATCACCCGGCGACGACCTGGTCGGTCATGCGCCGATGTGCGCGGCCGATCGAGAAAGGACCCGCATGCGTTCGGTGACCACGACGACCTTCGCGCTCTCCCTCTTCGCGGCCATGTTCGGCCTCGGCTGCAGCGCCGCCCAGAGCGACGACGAAGCGGCGGGTGACAGCGAAGACGAGCTCCGCGCGCTCTCGGCCGCCGAAATCGTGGGATCCATCGCGCCGGGTGAGACCAAGACGGTCGCGTACTCCAAGAAGCCGACCTACCGCGCCCTGCGAATCGACGCCGCCGCCGGCGCCAAGCTCGACCTTTGGGTGAAGTCCTCGACCGGTGACGCGCACGCGTGGCTCCTCGGCTCGAAGTTCCAGACCATCACGTCCAACAGCGACGCCAGCTCGAGTGACGACAATTCGCACATCGTCCAGACGGTGAAGAGCGCGGGCACGTACTACATCGCGTTCCGCGACGAGAAGTACAAGGACGCGTCGTTCGACGTGAGCCTCGCCGGCGGCGCGAACCCGCCGCCGCCGCCCCCGCCGCCGCCGCCGCAAACCGGATGCAACACGGATGCAGAATGTGGAGGCGGTCAGAACGGCAGCCCGGCGATGTGCTTCATCGACCGTTGTGTGACGGTCTCCGAGGACACCCGCGTAGAAGACAGTCTGAACGGCGGCATCTCGGCGGCGTACACCTCGGGGGGTGAGCTCCAGCTCGCGTACCAGGTTTATGTGTCCGCGTCCCAATACGGCGCGAACCGCTACTTCACGTACTTCACCCCGTGGTTCGGCGCGCGAACCGTGCCGGCCGGCTCGCCGAGCCCCATCCGCTTCTTCATCGATCACGCCCCGTCGCAAGAGCCGACGCTGGTCACGAGCTACGCCAGCTACAACGGTGACGGCATGGGCTACGGCTCGTCCGGCGGTCCGTCGCTCCACTATCACGAGACGATCGGTTCGATGGCGGTGGGGCGAAACGCGGCGGGCACGCGCTTCGCGGCGCTCGTCGGGTCGCTCGACTCGAACAACGGCAACACCCGCACGTGCAAGATCTACTTCGCGTCAGCGGCAGCGGGCCAGAGCTGGGGAACGCCGCAGCCGGTGGCCGACTGCGGTTGGGACGGGCTCCGAGCGCTCGCCATCCACGTGCGCAAGGACGGCGGGGCGGATCTGATCACCGCCGGCGAGTTCGGCAACGTCATGCTGTACCGTCGCTCCAACCCGATCGACCCGTGGACCACCACCGCGCTCACGGTGCAGAAGGACTCGCAGCAGCGTGCGCTCTTCACGTTCTCGCGCGGGGGTGACGGCACGACGCACCTCGTGACGCAACCCTACGTGTTCACGAGCGACCTCTCGAACGGCGACTACACGGGCACCTACGTGGAGCTCGGCGATGCGGGCGTGGTTCGCTCGATCCCGCTCGGCACCTACGGCCAGCAGTACCGAAACCCGTTCGGGCCGCCGGAGGTGGACGCGGACGGCAACGTCTGGATCCAGAAGCGCATCCGCTCGGCGAGCGATCGCCCGAGCGTCGTTCGGATCGATCGCGCTGGCGCGGTGAAGGAGCGCGCCCTCGGTCTCGCGTCGACGGGCCCGTGGCCTTCCTCGGCCATCGCGGTCGCCCCGAGCGGTGAGCTCGCGTTCGTTCACGTCGCCGACGGTCGGACCGTGGGCCTGCGCCGCTTCACGCCGGTGAAGTGAGGCGCGCACGCACGGCGCGGGCGAAGCGATCGGCTGCGCCCGCGTCCGTGTCCAAGAAGGTCGACGGCTCGGTGAGCTCGAGCTCGAGGACGCGCGGCGTCTCCGACTCGCCCTCCACCACGTCGACGCGCGCGTAGAGGAGCCCACGCGCGAGGTCGGCCGGGATGGCGGCGAGCACCGACTCGGCGAACGCGCGCTCGCGCGCGGTGGGCTCGCGAGGCGTGATGCGCTCGGGCGCGAAGAGCCCGGTGACCTCGTGACTCGCGCCTTCGAGGAGGAGCGCCGATTTTTCGATGGCGTGGCTGAACGCGCCGCCGAAGAAGAGGAGCGCCGTCTCGCCGCGTCGATCGACCGAGCCGATGTACGGCTGCACCATCGCGGTGCGGCCGCCGGCCGTGATGCGCGCGACGTGCGCTTCGATCGCGGCGCGCGCCGTGACCGGATAGCGCGCGGTGTCCTTGGCGCCGGCCGACACCGACGGCTTCACCACCACGTCGCCACTCGACAGAAGCTCGAGCCCGGTCGCGCTCGCGCCGGCCTCGACCCAGGTCGTCGGGACGATGGCGACGCCGCGCGACTCGAGCTCGCGGAGGTAGACCTTGTCGGTGTTCCAGGTGAGGACGTCGGCCGAGTTGGCGAGGGGGCAGGGGAGCGCACGGGCCCACGCGAGGAACTCGTCGCGGCGCGGCACGTAGTCCCACGCCGAGCGAACGAGCGCGAGATCGAAGCTGGGCCACGCGGCGCTCACGTCGTCCCACGCGACGACGGTCGGGACGACGCCCTCTCGCTCGAGCGCCGCCGCGAGGAGCGGCAAATCCGTGTCGAGCGGGATCGCCTCGGTCGCGCTGACGAGCGCGACGCGCGGGCGCCCGGCGCTCATCGCGCGCCCCGTTCGACGAGGCGCTCCAACCGATCGAGCGCGCGATCGAGGACGTCCATCGCCGGACCGAAGGAGAAGCGCACGTAGCTCCGGAACCGGGAGGGACGACCGCCGCGGCGCTTGCCGGGGTTCACGTCGAAGAACTCGCCGGGGACCACGATGACCTTCTCGTCGAGCGCGGCGCGGAAGAGACTCATGCCGTCGTTCAATCCTTGCGGGAGCGCGCTCACGTCGCCCCAGAGATAGAACGTCCCTTGCGGCACGCCATCGAAGCGAACGCCGAGGCGCTCGAGGCGCGAGTGCATGCGATCGCGCTTCTCGCGGAACACGGTCTGGATGGCCTGGGTCTCCTGCGCGACGTGGGCCTCGTCGAGGAGCGGAATCGCCGCGCGCTGTAGCGGCTTGGAGCCGCCACCGTCGAGGAACGAGCCAGCGCTCGCGAGCGTCTCGACGACGCGCTTCGGGCCCACGGCCCACGTGACGCGCCAGCCGGGGTAGCGCCAGTTCTTGGTGAGGCCGTCGAAGCAGAGGACCGGATCGCGATCGACGTCTTCCACGTAGCGCGCCGCGCTCTCGATCGGCACGCCGCCGGGGCGGCCGCGATAGATGTAGTGTGAATAGAACTCGTCCAAGAGGAGCGTGCAGTCGAGCTCGCGCGAGGTCTCGACCCACTTGGCGAGCTCGGCTTCGCCCACGACCTTGCCGGTGGGGTTGCACGGGTTGGAGAGGAGGAGCGCGGAGAGGCCGCGGCCCAGGATCTCGTGACGGAGGTCGTCGGCGCCGAAGGTGTAGCCGCGCTGCCCCTCGAGCAGGATCGGAATGGGCGTGAACGCCTTGAAGATGTCGAGGAGCTCTTCGTAGGCCGTGTAGTCGGGGAGGAAGTGCCCGAGATTGATCGAGCCGAGGCTCGCGGCCGCGCGCGTGAGCGCCGCGCGTCCGCCGCCCGAGATGCACACGTTCTCGGCCGAGTACTGGGTGGGCATGCCGCGCCGGAAGAGCCGGTTGTAGAGGCTCGCCACCGCCTCGCGCAGCTCGGGCAAGCCGGCCACCGGCGCGTACTCCTGATCGTCGAGCCGGATGGCGACTTCTTTCACGCGGGGCGGCGCGCCGGGGATCTCGCCCGTCTCGGGCTGACCCTGCCCGAGGTTGCACCAATCCGGATCCGAGGAGGTGAACCCTCGCTTCTGGGCCTCGGTCGTGACGTAGATGACGCCGGTTCGGGGGACCGTGCGGAACGCCGTCATGGGCTCGGGATGCTGCGCGCTCATGGGGCCACCTTCTATCACCTCGCGCCATGCTTGCGGCGCTCGGTCGACGACGGCGCTTCGCGCTTTCGTTCCATCGGCCGGTTCGGCAATCTGGTGCCGTGGAACCCGAAGCTCCCATCGCCCCGACCCACCCCGACGACCTCGAGGCGCTCGTGCGTCGGGTGGCCGCGCAAAAGGCCGAGTGGGCCAAGACGCCGCTCGCGCGGAAGATCGAGCTCCTCCGCGGGGTGCTGCAAGGTCTCGTCGTCGTGGCGGAGCGCTGGGTCGAGGCGGCGGCGGCCGCCAAAGGCCTCTCGCGGGACGACCCGCGCGCGGGGGAGGAGTGGCTCTCCGGTCCGATGCCCGTCGTGCAGAACGTGCGGCTCCTCATCGACTCGCTCGGCGCCCTCGCCGAGGGGCGCGAGCCGGCCGTGGGCCGCGTGCGCGCGCTCGCGGATGGGCGCACCGCGGTGCGCGTCTTTCCGCTCGACGCGAAGCACCGCGTCGTTCTCGCCGGGACCTCCGCCGAGATCTGGACCGAGCCTGGCAAGGCGCCGACCCGCGGCACGCGCGCCAAGAGCCCGCCCGAAGGCGGTCGCCTCACCGCCGTGCTCGGCGCGGGGAACATCAGCGCCATCCCGGCGATGGATGTGCTCTACAAAATGTTCGCGGAGGGCGACGTCGTCGTCCTCAAGATGAACCCGCTGAACGAGCGCCTCGGACCGCTCATCGAGATCGCGTTCCGCGCTCTCGTCGACGCCGGCTTCTTCGCGGTGGTCTACGGCGGCGCCGCCGTGGGCGCAGCCCTCACCGAGCACCCGCTCGTCGACGCGCTCCACGTCACCGGCTCCGACGCCACCTACGAGGCGATCGTGTTCGGCGGCGCGACCGCCGAGGAGCGCGCGGACAGGAAGGCGCGCGGTGAGATCGCGAACGCGCGACCCTTCACCGCCGAGCTCGGCTGCGTGACGCCAGTCATCGTCGCGCCGGGCCCATACTCGCGTGCGCACCTCGCGTACCAAGCCGAGCACGTGGCGGCGATGCTGACCCACAACGGCGGCTTCAACTGCGATGCGGCGCAGGTCCTCGTCGTGGCCAAGGACTGGCTCCAGAAGCGAACCTTCTTCGAGCTCCTCCAGGCGGAGCTCAAGAAGATCCCACCCCGCGCCACGTGGGTGCCCGGTGCCGCTGACCGTCACGCCGCGATTCGTCGCGATTTCCCGCAGGCCCTGACGCTCTCGGAGGCCGCGGCAGGGACGCTCCCGTGGACGCTCGTCACCGGGCTCGATCCGAGTGGCAAGGACGGCGCCGCGTCGTTCTTCCGGCACGAGGCATTCTGCGGAGCGCTCGGCGTCGTCGAGCTCGACGTGCCGTCGCCGGGCGCGTTCCTCGAAGAGGCCGCCAAGTTCGCCAACGAGAAGCTTTGGGGGACGCTCTCGGTGGTGCTCATCGTGCACCCCACGACCGCCGACGAGCACGAAGGCGCGCTCGACCGCGCGATCGCCGCGCTTCGCTACGGCGTCGTCGGCGTGAATGTGTGGCCAGGCGTCGCCTTCACGCTCGCCGCGTCGACTTGGGGCGCCTACCCGGGCCACGTGCCGACCGACATCCAGTCCGGCACCGGCGTGGTGCACAACGCTCTCCTCTTCGACCACCCCGAGAAGACCGTGGTGCGTGGGCCCTTCAAGAGCTCGCCTCCGCCGCCTTATTTCCCGCGCCTCGCGGGCCTCGCCGCGCTCGGGCGCGCGCTCCTCATGCTCGAGGCCGAGCCCACGTGGGGCGGCGTCGTGAAGGTCGCGCGCGCCGGCCTCGGCATGAAGGCGCCCAAGCACGTGGCGTTCGAGAACGTGCGCGAGGTCAGCCCGTGAAACGGTACGTCGCCGTGGCCGGCACCATCGGCGCCGGCAAGACGTCACTCGTCGCGTGGCTCGTGAAGCGCTACGGGCTCCAGCCGTTCTTCGAGCCCAACGAGGCCAACCCGTACCTCGAAGATTTCTATCGCGACATGAAGCGCTACGCGTTCCACTCGCAGGCGTTCTTCTTGGCGCACAAGCTCGAGCTGCATCAAGAGCTCGAGCGGAGCGGCGCGCCGGCGGTGATCGATCGCACGATCTACGAGGACGCAGAGATCTTCGCGCGCAACTTGTACGCGACCAAGATGATGGAGAAGCGCGACTGGGAGGTTTACCAGCGCCTCTACGAGGGCATTCGGCGCGCGCTCCGGCCGCCGGACGTGCTCATCGCGCTCACGTGCTCGCTGGGCGCGACCAAGAAGCGCATCGCGCGGCGCGGGCGCGCGATGGAAAAGGAGATCCCGGACGCGTATCTGCGCCGCCTCCACAAGCTCTACGGCGATTGGTTCGATCGCTACGATCTTTCGCCCATCGTCCGCATCGACACGACCAAGCTCGACTACGTCGAGGATCTCGTCGACTTGATCGAGCTTCAGCGGGTCGTCGATCAGGCACTCCATGAAGCGTGACGGGCGCGATCTCACGGCCGCCTTGGCCGACCCCGGCTTCACGCCGAGCGTGCGCCACGTGGCGGAGCTCGTGGCCCTCGCCGCCGACGAGGTGCACGGCGAAGCAGTGGAGCGCGCGCTCGCACGGCTCGAAGGCGCGCTCGCGGCGGCCGTCGCGCCGCACGTCGCGGGCGCCGCGTCGCGCGCGCGCGTCCACGTTTACCGCGCGCTGGGTCGCACGGCATCGAGCGCACCCGACGTGCTCGCGCTCGCCATCGCCGGTCTCGCCGACGCCGACGAACGTCCGCGGCGCGCGGCCGCGACGGCGCTCGGCAAGCTCGCGCTCCCGGCTGCGGCGAAGTCCGAAGCGGAGGCGGCGCTCCTCGCGCGGTGGGAGCGCGCGGAGACCGATAGCGAGCGGCGCGTGATCGCCGAGGCGCTCTCCCGGCACGGCGGCGAGCGCGCGGCCGCCGTCCTCGCCGGATGGACCACGAACGACGTCGTCTTGAAGAAGGCCGTCGCCAAGGCGCGCCTCGTCCTCGACCGTGAGGCGCGACGCGAATCGCACGGTGGCGTTCGTGGCGACGTCGCCCCGGCGCGTCCGCTCCCGGTCGTGTTCTTCGTGCGGCGCGGGCTCGAGCACTTCGTGGTCGATGAGCTCGGTGCGGGCGACTGGCACGCCTCGATCGTGGGCCCGGGCCGCGTGCGCGCGACCTTGCACGGGGCGCTCGCGACGGCGTTCGTCTCGCGCTGTGCGGAGCGCTTCGCGATCGCGCTGCCCGACGTGACGCTCGGCCCGCGCGAAGCGCTCGATGACGCCCTCGTGCGCGCGCTCGTGGACGCCGAGCCGATCGTGGCGCCGCTCACCGAAGGCGCGGCGCGGTTTCGCATCGCCTGGGCCAAGGGCGGGCACAAGCGCGCCGTCGTGTGGTCGATCGCCGAGAAGATCGCGGCGGCGAGCCGCGTCTTCACCAACGATCCCTCGTCGAGCTTGTGGGAGCTTTCCGTCGACGAGCGCCGCGCCAAAGGCGGTGAAGCGATCCTCGGCCTCACACTGGCGCCGCGCGGCCTTCCGGATCCGCGCTTCGCTTATCGTCAGAAAGACGTGCCTGCCGCCTCGCACCCGACGCTCGCCGCAGCGCTCGCACACGCGGCGGGCGCGAACGCCGACGACGTGGTGTGGGATCCGTTCGTCGGGTCGGGCCTCGAGCTCGTCGAGCGCGCCAAGCTCGGCCCGTACGTCGCCCTCTCGGGGAGCGATCTCGAGGAGAGCGCCCTCGAGGTGGCCCGCATGAACCTTCACGCGGCGGGGGTTCAAGCCGCGCTCGTTCGCGCCGACGCGCTCACTCACTTCCCCCGCGGAACGAACCTCATCGTCACCAATCCGCCGATGGGCCGGCGCGTGCGACGCGAAGGCGGCGGCATCGGCGACTTCTTGGCCGACTTCGTCACACACGCGGCGCGGAAGCTCCCGCCGGGCGGTCGCCTCGTGTGGCTGTCCTCTCAGTGGGCTGCGACCCGCGACGCCGCGAAGCATGCGGGGTTCTCGGTCGACGGCGCGGCCACGGTCGACATGGGCGGCTTCGAAGCGGAGCTCCAGATCATGACGCGTCGGGCGCGCTGAATCCCGGGGGCGTGAGGCTTTTTTGTGGGGTATCGGTCCCGCGGAGGCTCACCGGGGGAGGGCAGCTCGCGTAGATTCGTAGGACCCATGGGAGATCGGCACATGACTCGGCGCCTCGTGGCCTCGTTTCGGTTCGCTTTGGTGCGTCGGCTCGTGTGGTGCGTGGCCATCGTGGCGGGCGCGTTCGTGCTCGGCGCGCTGAACGCGTGCGGTGGCACTGGGGGCAACGTCGAGATCCCGGACGACGACGCGGGGGGCGCCGCGGACGCCGCCAAACCGGACGCGGGCGGCACCGGCGGCGACGCCGGCACGGGTGACGGCGCGTCTTCGGACGGGAGCACCTCCGAGGATGGGGCGGTCGTCGACGGATCGGTCGTCGACGGTGCCATCGTCGACGGCGCCGCGGAAGATGGCGGCGACGGCGCGAGTGATGCCGCCGTCGGTGATGGCGGTGACGGCGGTGACGGTGGTGGCGTCGACGCGAGCGACGCGGGCAACCTCCCGACCCTCTCCATCGCGGACGTGGCGGTCGCCGAGGGGAACACCGGAACGACCGCGCTCTCGTTCACCGTCACGCTCTCGAACGCTTCGACCGAAACCGTCACGGTGGCCTTCGCCACCGCCGACGGTACGGCCACCACGTCGCCCGCGGCGCTGGGAGGGGCCGACTACGAGGCCTCGAGCGGCACGCTCTCGTTCGCGCCCGGCGAGGTGTCGAAGTCGATCGTCGTGACCGTTTCCGGCGACGTCGTCGTCGAAGGTGACGAGACGCTCACCGTCACTTTGTCGAACGCGGTGAACGCCGTCATCGCGCGCTCCGCGGCGACCGGTACCATCCAAAATGACGACGACCCGCCGTCGATCTCCATCGGGAACGCGGCGGTCAGCGAGGGCAACGCCGGCACCAAGTCGATCCTCTTGACCGTCTCGCTCGGTGTCGCTTCGACGTCGACCGTGTCGGTGGCGTGGAAGACGAGCGACGCCACCGCGACGACCGGCGGCACGGCCGCCGCGGGCGGCCTCGATTACTTCGGGGCGAGCGGCACCGTGTTCTTCGCGCCCGGCGAGACGTCCAAGGACATCGCCATCACGGTGAGCGGCGATCTCCTGAACGAGGACGACGAGACGTTCTCCGTGGATCTCTCGAACCCGACCAACGGGGTCATCTCGCAAGGGCACGCCACGGCCACCATCACCAACGACGACGACTTGCCTAGTCTCGTCATCGACGACGTCTCGATGACCGAAGGCGACGTCGGAACCAAGGACTTCCAGTTCACGGTCTCGCTCGTCGACGCCAAGAACGCGCCGACCACGAGCGGCCGCACGGTCTCGGTGGACTACGCGACCTCCAACGTGAGCGCCCTTTCGGTGTTCGACTACCTGGCGACGAACGGCACCCTCACGCTGCTGCCCGGAACGTCGTCGGGCACGGTCACGGTGCCGGTCGTCGGTGACGTGGTGCCCGAGCTGAACGAGACCTTCCACGTCGATCTCAGCAGCGTCACCAACGCCAAAGTCGCCGATGCGACGGGCGTCGGCACGATCGTCAACGACGACGGGCTCCTCCCGTTCATCAACGTGACCGACGCGTCGGTGACCGAAGGCGATTCGGGGACGACGCAGCTGACCTTCACGGTGACGCTCTCCGGCGCGGCCGCGTCGAGCGTCACCGTCGACTACACGACCGTCGACGGGAGCGCGGTCAACGCCGGCAACGCGGCGGTCGGTGGCAAGGACTACGACCCGACCAGCGGCAAGCTCACCTTCGCGCCCGGCGAGGTCTCCAAGGACGTCGTCGTGACGGTGAACGGCGACACCATCAGCGAAGCGGACGAGACGCTCCTTTTTGCGCTGTCGAACGCGTCCATCAACGCGATGATCCAAGACGGCCTCGGCGTCGGCACGATCACGAACGACGACGCGGACCCCACGCTCTCGATCGACGACGTCTCCGTCCTCGAGGGGAACACGACCAACAAGACGGCCGTGTTCACCGTCAAGCTCTCGGCGGTGAGCGGCCAGACGGTGCAAGTGAGCTACGCGACGGCCGACGACACCGCGCAAGCGCTTGGCTCGTCGTCGTCGGGTGGCAACGACTACGCGAGCACCTCCGGCGCCTTCACGTTCGCCCCCGGTGAGACGCAGAAGAAGATCTCCGTCACCGTGCGCGGCGACACGACCTACGAGTCGGACGAAACCTTCTTGGTGTCGCTCTCGTCGCCGGTTCACGCGACGCTCGCGAAGGCCGACGGCGTGGGCACCATTCAGAACGACGACGCCGTACCCTCCGTCACGATCACCGACGTCGCCCTCTTCGAGGGAACGCCGGCCAACGGATCGCGACCGACCGTGACCTTCGCGTTCCAGCTCAAGCTCTCCAACCCGAGCGCGACCAGCGTCACCGTCGATTTCGCCACCAAGGACGGCACGGCGACCGCGGGCTCGGACTACACCGCCGTCTCCGGCACGCTCACCTGGACGCCGGGCTCGACGCAGCGCACGGTCAACGTGTTCGTGACCAAGGACGCGACGTTCGAGCTCGACGAGACCTTCACGCTGGAGCTCGCGAACGCGAGCGGCGCCACCCTCGCCGACAAGAGCGGTCTCGGGACGATCAAGAACGACGACTGAGCGCGGCGCGCATCAGGTGCTGTCGGGACCGACGGACTGGAACGTGCAGCTCGCGCCCGCGTCCTCGTAGCGCAAGCCGAAGACGAAGCCGCGCGGGGCGCTCGCCAAGCCGGCTTTGTTGTCGGCCTTCCACGCCGCGTACGTGGCATCGTTGGCGGCGGCGACGCTTCGCATCTCGGCATACCAAGCGGAGACGTCGTCGCTCGGCGTGAGCCCGAGGTTCTTCAAGATGCGGCGGCGCGCGTCGGTCACCCACGCGCGGTCGGCCACGGCGACGTTGAGCTCGTACTCGTAGACGATGCCGCGGTTGTTCTTGTTGGCCGAGCCGACGCTCATGAAGGTGTCGTCGACGATGAGCATCTTCGAGTGGACGTCGATGTCGACGTAGGCCTGCGACGCGCGGCCGCTGGGATCGAAGCTGCGCAGCGTGAGGAAGGTGGCGCGCTCCGGGTAGCGCTTGGCGAAGAAGTCGTACGCCTGGCGCGAGGGGAGGCACGCCGGATCGAGCTTGCCGGACTCCATGGTGATGACCACGAGCTTGAGCTCGGGCTTCTCGTCCATGCGGCGCGCGATGGCGTCGTGGAGCATCGGGACGCGGAAGTACTGATCTTCGACGTAGATGAAGCGCTCGGCGTTCCGCACCGCGTTGAACCAGGTCTCGGCGATGGCGTGCTCGCCCTTGCCCGGACGCGGCATCGTGGCCGTCACCTGCATCTGGATGCCGTCGGCGCGCGCCTTCGCGCTGCGGTCGACCTCGAACGGCGTGCGCCCCGGCGCGTCGGCCACGTCGGGCGAGGCCAGGAGGTCGTCCCACGTGGTCTTGAAGACGTCGGCCACGTCGACGGCTGACGGGCCCTCGATGCGAACCATGTAGTCCTTGCGCGGCACCGGTGCCTGCGTCTGCTTGGAGACGACTTGGTCGATCTGATCTTGCTGCGCGAGGTAGCCGAGGCGGCGGGCGTCGTAGACGAGGTGATCGGACGTGTCCCAGTCGTTGTTGCGGAGGTTCATGCCGCCGACGAAGGCGCGGTCACCGTCCATCACCATGTACTTCTGGTGGTACGAAGCCATGTCGAACGCCCCGCCGCCGACCATCTGCGAGAGGTCGACGTCGTGGCCCGGCACGGTGCTCTCGATGGCGTCGGCCTCGAGCGTCTCGCCCTTGGCGTCGGCGACGTTGGCCTTCACGCGATCGGCGAACGAGAAGGGCTTCACCTCGAAGCGGAACTGGCCGCGCGTGTCGTTGCCGCGTCGCATGAACTGAAAGCGCGGATCGCTCGCGTGCGAGCGGAGACGCCAGTCGGAGGTCATCCACGACGTGAGGCTGACCTGCCCCTGGAACTGACCGACGATGACGCGCTTCTCGGCGGGGCTCGCCTCGAGCTTCGCGAGGATCGTGTCGGAGAGATCGGCGCGCGGCGCCTCGAGCGCTCCGCGCACCGGACGGAAGTCCGATTCCCACCACCACGTTGAAGCGAGCACCTGCTTCTTGGCCGTCGCCAGATCGTTCGTCACCGTGCCCCACGCCTCTTCGCCGTCCATCATGAGGCGCGCGAGGTTGCCGCGTCGTGCGGGGCGACCCTCGGCCGAGAACCACTTGTGGCGGAGGCCGATGTACAGATCGTGCGCCGCGAGATCTCGACCGCCCACCGCGCGCGACGTGTGGCCGAGCGTCGTGCCGGCGGTCTTCGAGCGATCCCCCGCGAGGGTCACGGTCTGGCCGTCGTAAGCGAGCTTCACGTCGAGCGCTTCGTGCTGATCGGCTTCGACGTGAACGACGATCTCACCCGGGTCGCCGAGGAGCACCCGCAGCTTGCCGGACTCGTCGATGCGCGTAGCCGCGGCGGCGGCGCCCGCTCCGCTCACGCTGACCTTCGCGCTCGTCGGGAGCGGCTGGGCCCAGAGGTCGAGCGCGTGGACGTCGAGCACCGCGCTCGCGGAGCTCTCGTCGAGCTCGCTCGCGGACTCGTCGCCGTCGTCGGTGGACGAACATCCGACCACTGGGCTGATGGAGACGAGACAGCCGACGAGGGAAAGCCACGGACGAATACGCATCACGAGACGCTGTCGCACGTCGTATGCCGATCCACGTTCGCAACGCGGAAGGCTGGGGCCTGGACGCACCACGTGTATCCCCGCGGCGATTCGCGCCCTCTTTAACGGTGCGTTGGTTGGGGTGGGTGACCCGCTATCCAGCAGGGGGTACATTGTTGCTCGTGCCCCCGTGTTCTCACTGCCGTGAAGAGGTTCCGGAGGGCGGGCGCTTCTGCCCGCACTGCGGTGCTGCGGTCGCGGTGCCGCCGCCCGCGCCCGAGCCGACGCCGGCGATGCCGCCCGTGATGGCCGGCCCGGCGCTCGGAGCGGGCGCAGCGGCGGCGCTCGGGGCCGGGCTCGTCCGGCCGATCGCCGCGCCCGTCATCGCAGAGGTCCCGCGCTCGCAGGCAGCCCCCGATCCGTTCTCGCACACGGCGCCGGCCAACCCCGACGAGCTCGCGCGCCTGAGCGACATGATCGCCGCGCGGAACGCGAGCGACGCCGCGACCGAAGGCGCGGGCGCCGCGAGCGCTCCGGCCACGACGCCCGGCGTGTCGGTGCGCGAGCGGCAATTCGGATCGACCAAGGCGCTCGAGGCAGCGCCCGAGCTTCGGCCCGCAGGCGCGAGCGCCGGAGGCGCCGAGTCTCGCGGCGTGAGCAAAGGACGCGACCGCACGCTCGAGAGCCCAGCCGCGCCTCCGCCGCGCGTGCCTCCGCCGCCGTCGAGGCCGCCGCTCGCAGCGGCTTCGCCCCCCGCTCCCGAGGTGAGGCTTCCGGCGGCGCCGGCGCAGCCGGGCTACGCGGCGCAGGGCGGCGGGTTGCCGGCGCCGCCTCAGTCACCGGCGCCTCCGGCGATCTCCCCGCGCGCAGCGACGACGGCGCAGCCCTCGATGCAGCTCGTCGGACAGGCCGTGAAGGTGTTGTGGTCGGACGGTCAGCCGTACCCTGCAACCGTGATGCAAGTGACGCCGACGCACTGCTCGGTGCGCTTCACCAACGGCGCCGTGCAGTGGATCGAGAACCGCTTCATCGTCGTGTGACCGCGTGAGCTCGGCGGGCTGGCGCTGAAGCTTGTCGCCAAGGTAGGAGCGAAATGACCTGCGACCGTTGTCGCCGGGGAAGAGTGCTCTTATGTGGTCCCCTCGCTTTTTGTATCGACCAGGAGAGAACACATGAAGACGCTCGTCATTGGTGCAACGGGGACGGTGGGTAGCCAGGTGGTCGCGGGGCTCCTCGCCAAGGGGGAAACGGTTCGCGTCATGACGCGTACGCCCGACAAGGCGAAGGCGCTCGGCAACGTGGAGATCATGCAGGGCGACCTCACGGATCCCACGACGGCGAAGGCGTGCTTCGAAGGCGTCGATGCGGTGTTCATGCTCAACCCGGTCTCGATGACCGAGACGCACGAAGGCCTCACTGGCGTCGAGCTCGCGCGCGCGGCTGGCGTGAAGAAGTTCGTTTACATGGGCGTGCAGCACGCGCACGTCGCGCTCCAGATCCCGCACTTCGGCAGCAAGGCCGCGGTCGAGAACGCGCTCAAGATCTCGGGCATGACCTGGACGATGCTCCAGCCCAACAACTTCTTCCAGAACGACTACTGGGTGAAGGACGCGCTCCTCCAGATGGGCGTCTATCCGCAGCCGGTCGGCGACATCGGCTGCCACCGCGTCGACGTGCGCGACATCGCCGACGCGGCGGTCAACGCGCTCACCAAGACGGGCTTCGAGAACAAGGCCTACGTCCTCTGTGGGCCCAAGCCGCTCAACGGCGCGGCCTGCGCCGAGGTGTGGAGCACGGCGCTCGGCAAGAAGATCAACTACGCGGGCAACGACCTCGGCGCGTGGGGCAAGGTCATGTCGGCGATGATGCCGGCCTGGGCGATCTTCGACATGACCGTCATGTACTCGCACTTCCAGAAGCACGGCCTCAAGTCGACCGACGCCGAGGTCAAGGCGTGCGAGACGATCGTGGGGCACCCGCTCCGCACGTTCGAGGCGTTCGCGACCGAGACGGCGGCCAACTGGAAGAAGTGACCCGCGTTACCGCCGCTCGCGGGGCCTGAGCCCGGCGCGCGTGGAGCCGGCGACCTCTCGGGGTCGCCGGCTTCTTTCATTTGTGCAGTGTGCATGTTCCTGCGCGTGCGCGTCGGCGCGTCCGCCCCATGGAGAAATTTCCAGAGTCCGCGCCGGCACCGGTTGCGCTCGCGAGGTCGCACATGCGCGCCAATTGGATGGCCTTGCGAGTTGTGTGCTCGGAGCGGCGAAACCTCCCACAAGATCGCGGATGGCAGCGCGCGCTTAACCGGGCGCCGGATCTCCGGGTGGTAAGAATCACCGCGAAACGAAGCTGCCAACACACGAAGGCGCTCGCTCGGGGGACGCGGGGCGCCGCTGGTGCAAGGAGGATTCGTGCGGGACTATACGGGCACGCGGCTCGGCGGACGCTACGCGCTCTCGCGAAAGATCGGCGAGGGCGGCATGGGTACGGTCTACGAGGCGGTCGACGAGACCAGCGGCCGCGTCGTCGCGGTCAAGGTCGTCGGCCTCGTCACCGACGAGGCACTCCTCCGGTTCCGTCGCGAGGCGCGCGCGGCAGGGGCGCTGCATCATCCCAACATCGCCACGCTCCTCGACTTCCGCATCGGCGCCGACGAGCCACCGTTCTTGGTGATGGACCTCGTGCCGGGGCGATCGCTCCGTGACGTGCTGCGGCTCGAGAAGACGCTCGAGCCCGAACGCGTCGCGCGCATCGCGATCCAAGCGCTGTCCGCGCTCGCCACCGCTCACGCCGCCCGCGTGATCCATCGCGACATCAAGCCGGGGAACCTGCTCCTCACGACGGACGACGACCGTGACGAGACGCCGCGCTCTTCGCTCCGCCCGCGCGGAGGCTGGGACGAGCACGTGACCTTGGTCGACTTCGGCGCGGCGAAGATCCTGAGCGGCTCGCAAGCCGCGATCACCACCGCTGGCACGTTCATCGGCACGCTCTCGTACATCTCGCCCGAGCAGCTCTTGACCCTCGAGCTCGACGGCCGCGCCGACGTTTATTCGCTTGCACTCTGCATGTACGTGTCGCTCGTCGGCCGGAACCCGTACATCACGAGCTCTCCCGACGATACCGTGCGCGCGATCCTCGCCGGCAAGCGTCCGTCGCTTCAAGACGCCTGTCGCGATCTCGATGCCGACTTCGCGGACATCGTCGAGCGCGGGCTCGCGACCGATCGTCGGGACCGCTTCGCGTCGGCGGAGGAGATGGCCATCGCCCTCCGCGTGTGGCTGGGCGAGGACGGCGAGTCGACGTCGGTCGCGCCGATCTCCATCGCCGCTCCGAGCGAGAGCTCGCGTCCGCGCGCCGCGCGGGCCGCGGGGGAGTCTCCTCGCGGGCGTGATGCCGGCGCGGCCGACGAGCGCGATCGCCCGTCGGTGCGCCTACTCGCGGCCGTGACGGCGGTGGCAGCTGCGGGCGTGATCACCGGCGCCGCCGCGGCGAGCCGTTTGGTGGGGGCGCCGGCCGCGGCGAGCGCCCCGCCGGCGCGCGAGTCGACGAGGCTCCTTCCGACCGTCGACTCGGACGGCGGGACCGGCGACGCGTCGTCGTTCTGACGCGCGGGCGGACGGCGGGACACGGGCGGCTTGCCGCGCGGGCGTCTCGATGCTTCCGTCTCCGCCATGTCCGGGACCGCGCTCACCGCCGACACCGAAGACGCCGCGCTCGCCGAGAGCGCCGCCCCGCAGACCCTCCGCGCCCAGATCGCCTCGTTCGCGCGGCCGTTCTGGGTGGCCAACGTCATGGAGCTCATCGAGCGCTTCGCCTACTACGGCGTGCGCGTCGTCGTTCCGATCTACATCGCGAGCTCGGAGGATCCGGGCGGTCTGCATTTCACCAACGCCGAGAAGGGCACCATCCTCAGTTGGTGGGCGGCGTTCCAGTGCTTCGTCCCGATGTTCTCGGGCGGCCTCGCCGACAAGTACGGACGCAAGCCGACCATCGCCGTGTCGATCGCCATCAAGATGGCGGGCTACCTCTTGATGGCCACGCAGCGCTCCTTCTGGGGCTTCTTCCTTGGCTGCATGGTCCTCGCGACCGGCACCGCCGTCTTCAAGCCGGGCGTCCAAGGGACGCTCGTTCGCGGCACCACGCGTCAGAACTCGTCGGTCGGCTGGGGCATCTTCTATCAGGTCGTGAACATCGGCGGCTGGCTCGGACCGCCGCTCGCCGGCTACCTCCATCACAAGGGTTGGAGCTGGGTCTTCTACGGCTGCGCCGCCATCGTCTCGCTCAACTTCTTCATGCTCCTCACGTACCGCGACCCAGTCGACGGTGCAGAAGAGGGCAAAGGCGAGGCGGACGCGAGCGCCAAGAACGGCATGGCGGACCGCTCCGTGCTCTCCGTCGTCGCGTACTCGGTCACGAACCTGGTGACGCGCGGTCGCCTCGTGTCGTTCATCCTCATCATCAGCGGCTTCTGGCTGATGTTCATGCAGCTCTACGACTCTCTCCCCAACTTCATCGAGGAGTGGATCGACTCGAGTCGCGTGGTCGCGGCGCTCGGCTTGAGCGAGGGGCTCGTCGTCCAATCCACGAGCCGCGGTCTCCAGCTCAAACAAGAGTGGATGATCAACCTCGACTCGACGTTGATCGTGCTCCTCATGGTCCCGGTCGCGTACGTCGCCGGGCGCTTCCGTCGTTTGGCCGCCATGGTCGTCGGTATCGGCATCGCGACGGGCGGGCTCTTGCTCGCCGGCATGTCGACGAGCGGGGCCATGTGCCTCCTCGGCATCGCCGTCTTCGCCATCGGCGAGATGGCCTCGTCGCCCAAGATCAACGAGTACCTCGGCGTGATCGCGCCCAAGGGCGAAGAGGCCCTCTACATGGGCTACGCCAACGTGCCGGTCGCGTTTGGATGGGTCGCGGGCTCCAAGATCGCAGGCAACCTCTACGACCGCATCGCCGACAAGGCGAACCTCGCGCGCGCATACCTCGCCGAGAACCACCTCGTCGATGCCGCCACGCTCGCGTCGATCAAGCGCGAGGACTCGATGGCGGCGCTCCAGCGCGCAACCGGCCTCGACGCGCGCGCGGCGACGAACCTGCTCTGGGATCGGTACCAGCCGCAGACGTTCTGGTGGATCTTCGTCGGCGTGGGCGTCGCCGCCGCCGTCGGCATGCTGATCTACGCGCGCGTCGCGCGTCGGTGGGGCACCGGTAACGACTGACTTCGCGTCACGGGTGCGGCTCGCCGCCGCCGTGCCGCTGCGTTTGGCTCGCGTGATACACGTAGCGGCGCGCGCGGTTGATGTGTCCCATCGGCTTGTGCGCGGGGATCGAGTGCCACGGGCTGAACGTGAGCTGGTCACACGCCGCCTTCTGCGCGTCGCTGTCGAACGTCTGGGGCGGCATCTCCACGGTGCCCACCGGCACGAGCGGAGATTTCTCCTCGGTCCACTCGCGTGAGGCGTTCTCGATCGGCGTCTCCACCGGGTCGACCTGGAACTGCACGTAGAAACGCATGCAGATTCCCTCCTTCGCGGCGTCGACCAAGTCGGCGCGCAGGTAGTCGTCGCGATCACGCTCCGGCTGCCGAATGGCGTACGGATCGCACGGGAGCGCGGTGAACTTCACGGCTTGATGCGCGCCGAGGTGGAACGCGCCGCCGCTCCAATATTGCTGGGTGACCATGCTGTCGACGGGGCCCGTCTTGGTCAGGGCGCCGCCGGCCACGCGCAAGTGGCTCAAGAGGAAGAAGACGCCCGCGATGCGGCCGTCGGTGTTGGCCTCCGCGAACTTCATGAAGTCGACGGCGTTGGCGCCCACCGGCGTGGGGCTGTTGGTCATCAAGAAGTCCTGCGTCTCGGCCTCGTCGGGCAGGTACTTCGGTCCTTGGACGCCCATCACTTTGATGGCCATGCCGCGGGCGTCGAGGTCTTTGTCGGGCTGTTTCCAGCCGACGCCGTTGGAGAAGCGCACCCAAACCGGGCGCGGCGCGTCGCTCTTGAAAATGCCGAAGCGCGTCCGCGCCGCGCGATCCGTCGCCGGCTTGAAGGTCCCGCGCAGGCACGCGTGCGCCTTGGCGTGGAAGCCGCGCTGGATGGGCTGACCGTGCTCGCTCGCCGCTTTCCGTTGGAGGGCCTGGATCTGATCCGAGAACGCGCGGAACTGCGCGGCCTCTTCTTCGGCGCTCCCCAAGTAGTACTCGGTGTTGAACGCCACGTTGCCATCCTGGGGGGGCGGCTGGGGCGGGAGCGGCTCGGCGTCCGGATCGATCGCGGCGAGGGATCGCTCGAGCGCAGTGGCGCGTGCGGCTTCGCTCATCCCGCTGCCGCATCCGGGGAGCGACGTGAGGGCGAGCGCGGTCGTTACGGCGCAACCCAGTTGCGCCGATCTAGAACGATTCCAGGTCGTGATCAGACGAGTGCTGATGAGCCGGAGATTCGTGCCGCTCGCCCGATCGGGCGGCACGAATCGTAGGCTCCGTTCAACGGAGCACCGCCATACCGCGAGCGAGCGCCCGAGGGCGCGACGAGTCGAGGGAGCGAGCATCCGCCCAACATAACGAACGGTGGCCCCCTGCGGATCGGGCAGCTTCGCGGATCGATCAGAAGAAGCCGCCGTGATTCGGGAGGGGGCAGCCCGGGAATCCCGGAATGATGGCCGCGCCGAGGTTCAGTTTGTTGGAGCAGCCGATGGCGTTGTAGGCCTTGAGCACGGTGCCGCAGAGGACGTCATCGCCGAGGAGCGCGACGCCCTGACACGCGAAGACTTCTTCGGTGCAGAACTTGTCGTGCGAGCAGCACGTCGAGAGATCCATGCACACCTGGGAGCGCCCGGCGTCGATGCCGAAGCCGTTTCCGCCTCCGCCGCCGCCGCCGTTGCCGTTGCCGTTGCCGTTGCCGCCATTGCCGTTGCCGCCATTGCCGTTGCCGCCGTCGGTCGAGCTCGCGCCACCCTGTCCTTGGCCGCCGCTCTGATCGCCCGTGTCGCCGCCGCCGGTGCCGCTGCTGTACGTGCCGCCGCCCGAGGCCGGGGGCTTGTTGGTGAGGGTCTCCCACGGCGGGAGCTCCTCTTTGTGAGACGCGCAGGCGATCGGTCCGAACGCGAGGAGCGCGACGACGAGACGACGCATGACCGCGAGCGAGCAGGGTCCGTGCCGAACGCGACCGAGTCGAATTGCCGACGGAAGCGTACGGTCTTTAACCGACCGGCATCCCGAAACGGATCTCTACCGTGGTGCATGCATGGCCCAGCCGGGCGCGCGTGGCGACCGACATGGGGCACCGCCGTTCAGCCTTCGACGTGGGCGCGCAGGCGCGCGATGCGCTGATCCCACTCGTCGGAGATCGCCTCGAGCCATCGATGCGCTTCGGTGAGTCCGCCGCGTTCGAGGCGGAACACGCTCTCGCGGCCGCGTCGTTCGCGCGCGACGAGGCCTGCGCCTTCGAGCACGACGAGGTGCTTGGTCACCGCCTGCCGCGTGACCGCGGTGCCGGACGCGAGCGTCGTGATCGAGAGCGGCCCATCTTCTGCCAGTCGCGTGAGCACGCCGAGGCGGGTCTCGTCGCCGAGCGCGGCGAACACCGGCGCCGAGGCACGCACCGCTCGCGCCGCGCCGCTACGTCGCATCGCGTGCCCGGAGCGCGAGGTACTTCGCGACGAGCGTCGCTTGGTGCGACCAACCGCCGTCGTTGGCGGTGAACGCTGCGGCGCGCCGCGCCAGCGGGATGCGCGAGAACCCCGACTCCGTGATCGTGAGCTTGGTCCCGCCCGGCACGGCCTCGATCGTGAATTCCACCAGCGTCGTGGGCTCTGCGGAGTAGTCGACGCCCGGCTCGATGGCGAAGGGGTGCCAGCGAAACGCGAAAACCCTCTCTGGCTCGATGCGCTCGACCCAGATCGTGAACGGCTTTCCGGTGTGCGGCTCCTGCAGCTTCGCGACCTCGGGGTCGGCCTCGGTCGGGCGGATGCGGCCCGTCATCTGCTGCCCGGCGACGAAGTCTCCGTCGAGCTCGCAGCCGAACCACGCGCCGAGCTCACGCGCGTCGGAGATGGCGCGCCATACGCGCGTGAGGGGCGCGGCGAGCACGACCTCCTTGTGGATGCGATCGGGCACGTCTTCGGGCGAGAAGGCCTTGGTCATTGGGCAACCTTTCGGTTGCGTATTCTGGGGCGGTGCGGCAGAAAGTGCAACCATCGAGTTGCGCATTCGCGGCGGATCACCACCTCTTTCTCGAAGGGGGCGGCGTCCCTATAGACTCGAAGCCTTGTCGCGCCCTACGCATCGGCCGCTCACCGTCTTCGCCTTGATGCTCTCCATGGCCATGGCCGCCATGGAGATGACCATCGTCTCGACGGCCATGCCGACGATCATCGGGGAGCTCGGCGGCCTTCACCTCTACGCGTGGGTCACCGCTTCTTATCTCCTCACGTCGACGGTCACGGTTCCGCTGTACGGGAAGCTCTCGGACGTCGTCGGGCGAAAGCCGGTGCTGCTCGGCGGCATCAGTCTCTTCTTGGTCGGATCGATCGCATGCGCGCTCTCCGGGTCGGTCCCGGTCCTCATCGCCGCGCGCGCACTCCAAGGTCTCGGCGCCGGCGCCATGCAGCCGATGTCCCTCACCATCGTGGGTGATCTCTTCGACATCCGCGAGCGCGCGCGCGTGCAGCCTTGGTTCGGCGCGGTGTGGGGCATCGCCGGCCTGGCAGGGCCGCTCTTGGGCGGCCTCATCGTGAAGCATCTCTCGTGGCCGTTCGTCTTTTGGATCAACTTGCCGGTCGGCGTTGCGGCGATGGCCGTTCTCTCCTTCGCGTTCCGCGAGGAGGTGAAGCGCCGCGCCGTGAAGGTCGACTTCCTCGGCGCCGCGCTGCTCGCCGCCGCCGTGGTCTCGCTCCTCGTGGCCGTCGAAGGCGTGCGGACGGGACCGCTCCTCGCGGTCTCCCTCGTGACCGCGGTTCTCTTCGTGGTCGTCGAGCGGCGCGCGCCGGAGCCGGTCGTTCCGCTCGACCTCTTCACGACGCGCGTCCTCGGCCTCGGGAACCTCCTCGCCGCGATTCTCGGCGGCATCATGATCGGGCTCGCGACCTACGTGCCCCTCTTCGTTCAAGGCGTGGCCCACGGCTCGCCCACCGAGGCCGGCGGCGCGATCACGCCCATGGTCGTCGGTTGGCCCATCGCGGCGTACGTCGCCGGTCGCCTCCTCCCGCGCGTCGGCTACCGGCCGCTCATCGTCATCGGGATGATCCAGGTCGGCGTGTCCGCGCTCGTCCTTCCGTTCGTCGCGCACGATCCTTCGGTGTCGCCGTGGACGCTCCGCGTGCTCGCGACCGCGGTGGGCTGGGGCATGGGCTTCGCCAACACGGCGCTCATCATCGTCGTGCAGTCGTCGGTCCCGTGGGAGCGGCGCGGCATCGCGACGGCGAGCAACATGTTCGCGCGGACCATCGGCGCGACGCTCGCGGTCGGTGCCATGGGTGCGCTCCTCTCGAACGTCGTGCGCGACGAGGCCAACGTCGCGCCCGAGGTGATGCAGGCGATCTTGCTCCGCACCAAGACAATCGCCACCGTCGGTGACGGAGCGCGCGTCGTGGCGGCGCTCGCGCACGGGCTCGGCCTCGTCTTCTGGGCCAACGCGCTCCTCGGCGTGGTGGGCATCGCCGCCGGGCTATTTTTCCCGTCGATTCCGGCCACGGAGCCGGCGCGCGAGGTCGCGCCCGCGCACTGACGGACCGAGTCGCACCCTTCGGCCTTTCGTTCCAGTAAGGGTGGAGGACGAGCAAGCCCACGCGACCTTTCGCGGGCTCGCCTGATTCGCGCCCGACGAGGGCACCGTTCGAGGGTGAGACCCATCCTCGGCATCGTGAGAGAGAAGAACACAGGCGAACGCCGCGTGGCGCTCGTGCCCGAGTCGGTGAAGAAGCTCGTGAAGCAGGGCTTCTCGGTCCTCTTCGAGCGCGAATGCGGCGCGGGCTCGTGCGTCTCCGACGCCGAGTACGAAGCCGCCGGCGCGGTGCCGCACGGGGAGGACGCGCTCTGGGCCGCCGCCGACGTGATCCTCAAGGTGGGAGCGCCTCGCTTCGACGAGGTTCGTCGCGCCCGCGCCGGCCAGACCGTCGTCGCGCTCTTTCACGCGACCACCAACGAAGCCTTGGTGCGCGATCTCGCGGCGTCGCGTGTCTCGCTCGTCGCGCTCGACGCCGTGCCCCGCACGACGCTCGCTCAGTCGATGGACGTGCTCTCGTCACAAGCGACCCTCGTCGGCTATCGCGCCGTGCTGCTCGCCGCCGAGGCGACGCCGAAGATCTTCCCGATGATGATGACCGCGGCCGGGACGATCCCGCCGGCGAAGGTCCTCGTCGTGGGCGCGGGCGTCGCGGGCCTTCAAGCGATCGCCACCGCGCGGCGGCTCGGCGCGACCGTGGAGGCCTTCGACGTACGGCGGGCGGCAAAAGAGCAAGTCGAGAGCCTGGGCGCGCGCTTCGTGGAGGTCGACACCGAGGACGCGGAGGCGGCGGGCGGATACGCGCGCGCGCTCGGCGAGGCGGATCGGCAGAAGCAAGCCGCGGTGCTTCTCCAGCACGTAGCCCGCGCGGACGTGTGCATCACCACGGCGCTCGTGCCCGGGCGCGCTGCGCCCAAGATCGTGACCGAGGACATGGTCGCTGCGATGCGTCCCGGCAGCGTCATCGTCGACGCCGCCGCGGAGATGGGCGGCAACTGCGTGCTGACGCGGCCCGGCCAGCGGATCACGTCGGGCGGCGTGACGATCATCGGCGACGTGGACCTGCCGTCTTCGCTCGCCGTGCACGCGAGTCAGATGTTCTCGCGCAACGTCACGAAGCTCGTCGAGCACCTCACGGACGACAGCGGCGCGCTCGCGCTCGGACGCGACGACGAGATCACCCGCGCGGTGGTGATCGCGCACGACGGCAAGCTCGAGGCCGGACTCTGGACCAAGGAGGCGCGATGAACGGCGAGACCATGGAGACTCTGGTGTTTGGCCTCTACGTGTTCGTGCTGGCGGCCTTCGCCGGTCAGCAGATCCTCACCAAGGTTCCGCATCTCCTCCACACGCCGCTCATGGCCGCCACCAACGCCATCAGCGGCATCTCACTCGTCGGCTCGCTCGTCGCCGCCGGCGGCGATCATGGACCGCTCGCTACCGCGCTCGGCACGATCGCCGTCGCCGCCGCGAGCCTGAACGTGGTCGGTGGCTTCGTCATCACCGATCGCATGCTCAAGATGTTCGAGAAGAAGACCCCGACCGGCGTGCGCACCTCGGGCGCACCTTCCGGGGCACGCGCCGGAGGTGCGGCGTGAAGACGGGACTCGGCCTCGAGCTCGCCTACCTCGCGTCGGCGATCTTCCTCCTCCTCGGCATGCTGGGGCTCACGAGCCCCAAGCGCGCACGACGTGGCCTTCGCGCGCTCGAGATCGGCATGGCGATCGCCGTGGGCGCCACGCTGCTCCGGCGCGAGATCGTCACCTACGAGTTCATCGCGCTCGGCGGCGCCATCGGCGCGGTCCTCGGCACGGTGATCTCGCTGCGCATCCCCATGACCAAGATGCCGGAGCGCATCGCGTTCTCGCACGCGTTCGGCGGCCTGGCCGTCACCTTGGTCGGCCTCGTCGAGATCCTGCGCCACCACGCGGGCGGGATGAATCGGCTCGAGGCGGCGGCGACGGCGGCCGAAGTGATGCTCGGCGCGGTCACCTTCACCGGCAGCCTCATGGCATTCGGCAAGCTGCAGGGGCTCCTCCCGGGCCGGCCGGTCACGTGGCGCGGCCAGAACGCGATGAACGGCCTCCTCATCACCGCGCTCGTGGGTCTCGTGGTCGCCAGCGTGGTGCGTCCGGCCGGCGCCGAGCTCACGACCGCGCTGGTGGGGCTCGCGCTCCTCCTCGGCGTCACGCTCGTCCTCCCGATCGGCGGCGCGGACATGCCCGTCGTCATCTGCCTCCTCAACGCCTACGCCGGGCTCGCCGCCTCGGCCACCGGCTTCGCGCTCAAGAACAACGTGCTCATCATCTGCGGCGCGCTCGACGGCGGCAGCGGCCTCCTCCTCGGCATGCTCATGGCCAAGGCGATGAATCGTTCGTTCTCCAATGTTCTCTTCGGCGCGTTCGGCGCCGCGCCGACGGCCGCCGCGGCGACGGCAGGCGCGGGGCGCGCGCCCAACGAGGCCTCGATCGAGGACGCCATCGACGTCCTCGCCGCCGCGCAGCGCGTGATCGTGATCCCCGGCTACGGAATGGCCGTGTCGCAGGCGCAGCACGCGCTGAACGAGCTCGCGACGGCCCTCGAGCAAGCGGGCTGCGAGGTTCGCTACGCGATCCATCCCGTGGCCGGGCGCATGCCGGGGCACATGAACGTGCTCCTCGCCGAAGCCAACGTCTCGTACGACAAGCTCTACGATCTCGACGCCATCAACGACGACTTCGCGTCCACAGACGTCGCGCTCGTGGTCGGCGCCAACGACGTGGTGAACCCGGCGGCCAAGGAAGATCCGTCCAGTCCGATTTTCGGGATGCCCATCCTCGCCGCCGATAAGGCGCGGAGCTGCATCGTCCTCAAGCGCTCGCTGAGCGCCGGGTTCGCCGGCATCGAGAATCAGCTCTTCGTGAAGGAGAACACGATGCTCGTGCTCGGTGACGCCAAGGCCACGATTCGCGCGTTCGTCGCCGCGCTGCGTGAGGCAGCACCCGAGAAGGCCGACCGCGCCGCCGCGTGATCGGTCGAATGGCTCACTTCGGCCGAGAACCGCTGTAGGCTGACTCGCACGATGGGCGAGTCGATCACGCTTTACGGGTTCGGGGACAACGATCGGAGCGGCAAGGTCCGCTGGGTGGCGGCGGAGCTCGGCCTCACCGTCGACGAGCGGCCGGTGGGCTTCGGCGAGCACCGAAAGCCGCCGTACACGGACGTGAACCCCCTCGGCCAAGTGCCGACCGTCGTCTTCCGTGGTGAGACCTACCTCGAGAGCACGGCGATCTGTCACGTCCTCGCCGAGGCGTTCGACACGCCCAAGCTCTGGGTCGGACGCGGCGAGCCCGGCCGCGCGTCGTACCTCTTCTGGCTCTCCGCGTTCGGCGAGCTCCTCGAAGGGCGCCTCGTCGAGTGCGCCATCAGCAAGGCCGGCATCGTCGGCCCCGAGTACTTCGAGCTTCATCACAAAGCGGTGCGCTTCAAGCTCGGCGTCCTCGCCAAGAAGCTCCCCAAGACCGGCTACCTCGTCGGCGAAGATCTCACCGTCGCGGACATCCTTGCGGGTTACAGCCTTCGCCTCGGCGTGCGCTGCGGTCTCATCGAGCGCGACGCGGTCGATCCGTACTTCGGGCGTCTCGTCGCGCGACCGGCCGCGCAAGCATCCCGCATCTTCTCGAGCCTCGCCTGATGCGCTTCATCGTAGGCAGCGACGACGCGAAGCCCATCCTCGAGACCATCGTGGGGCATCTGCGTGACAAGGGGCACGAGGTGGACTCGGTGCTCGTGAAGGGATGGGGCGAGGTCGCGCTCGACGTCGCGAACGCGGTGGCCTCCAAGCAAGTCGAGCAGGGGATCGTGCTCTGTTGGACCGGCACCGGCGTCAGCATCGCGGCCAACAAGGTGCCGGGGGTTCGCGCCGCGCTCTGCGTCGACGCGGCCACCGCCGAGGGCGCCCGCAAGTGGAACGACGCGAACGTGCTCGCGCTCAGCCTCCGGCTCCTCTCCGAGCCGATGGCCATCGAGATCCTCGATGCGTGGCTGGCCGGTCGATTCTCGGGCAGCGAGCGCGAGAGCTTGTCGCTCATCGCGGCGGCGGAGAAGCGCGGGAGCTGACGCGCGAGCGCGCTCGCGGGCTCAGGAGAGCTTGAACAGCGCCATGGCCGTGGCGCCGGGCTTGATGATCACCGAACGCGTCTTGGTCGCACCCGACGCGGGCTTGCAGGTCACCGAGTAAGCTCCGGGGGGAAGCGAGAGCTTGAGCTGCGCGGTAGTGCCCTTCTGCGCTCCGTTGATGGAGAACGTGCACGAGCCACCGACGGCCACGGCCACGAGCTCACCGTTGCCCGTTGCGGGGGGCGGCGCAGCGGCGGCGGGCGCGGGGATCGTCATCTTGGCCGATGCCGTGCCGCTGCAGCCGGGGAGGGCGGTGGCCACGACGTCGTACGTGCCAGGCTTCTTGTAGGCGTGACCCGCGAGCGTGAGCGTTGTCTCGTCGGGGGAGATCGCGGTTCGCACGTAGCCGTCACCGAAATCGATCGTCATCGGGCATGCCGCCGCGCCGCCGACGAAGCTCACGCGCGCCGTTGTCTCCTGATCGACGGGCGCTTGGTCCGGGAGGAGGACGAGCGACTTGATGAGGCCGACGTAGCGGAGCCTGGCCCGCGACTCGGCGCGTGCGGTGAGCGCGGCGACTTGTGCCGGGTTGACGCGCGACTTGGCGAGCGGCGCGTCTTCTTTGCGAACGAAGAGGGAGAAATCCTTCCCGCCCATGCCCTGATCTTTGCAGGTCGCGGCTTGGCCCATCAGGAACGGGTTGGCGTCGCAAGTGGCCCACGTCGACATCTCGCGCGTGCCTTCGGGCCGCACGAGCTTCACGATCTCGGAGGCTCTCTTCATCTTGGGCGACCACTCGCCCTCGATCTGAACGTTGATCTTCTGCATCACCGGCGGCTTCCCCGCGGGCGCGACGTTCATCTTGCACGACCCCGAGAACATGTACGCGTCGGCTGCGTCGTCCGCCGGATTGGCGAAGGCCGCATAGCTCAAGACGGTGCACTCGCTCGCCGGCGCCTCCGGCTCCCCCGCGCGAACGGGCATCACGGTCAAAGTGGCGAGGGCAGCAGCCATGGCAGCAACGACACGAAAGCTCATCGTCGCATGCATACCACCACTCCCCATCACTGAGCTCGCCGGTCGCCTGTCGCCCGTTGCTCCCCCCTCATTTCCCTCTCCCCGCGCCCCCGTGAATCTCCGCCCCCGTCGCCCCGTCCAACGCACCTGCGCCATGAGGCCCGCGCTCGCCCTCGTCCTTATCCTCGCCGGCGCCGCCGGTTGCGCGGGATCCCATCCGCCGGTCGCGGCGGCGCCGTCCGCGTTCGCGATGCCCGAGGCCGGGCCCCGGAGCCGTGAGGCCTTCCGAAGCGCGCTCGCCGCTTACGACGAGGCCGTCGCGCGTGGCGCCTCCGCGACCGAGCTCGAGGCGCGCGTCGACCAGATTGCCGCGCTCGCGGCTCAACGTGATGCGCACGTCTCGCGGCTCTACTGGCTCACCGATCTGGACGCCGCCAAGGCCGAGGCCCAGCGCACGCACCGCCCCATCCTGTCGCTCCGCATGCTGGGACGGCTCGACGAAGAGTGGAGCTGCGCCAACAGTCGCTTCTTCCGCACCACGCTCTATTCGAATCCAGCCGTCGCCGCGTACCTGCGCGAGCACTTCGTTCTCCACTGGAGCAGCGAGCGACCCGCGCCCAAGATGACGATCGACTTCGGCAACGGTCATCGCGTCGTGCGCACCGTCACCGGGAACAGCATCCACTACGTGCTCGACGCGAACGGTCGCGTGGTCGATGCCCTGCCGGGGCTCTACGCGGCGGAGGCTTTCGTCGGCGCGCTCCGCGAAGCGGAGGCGCTCGCGGTCTCGAACGCCAACAAGGACGATCGCGCGGCCGAAGCGGCAGTCATGGCGGCGCACCAGCGCCTGCTCGGCGAGGCCGACGCGCGCTTTGCGGCGCTCGCGGCGGCCGCGAACCGCGCCGATCTTCGCCTGCCGCCTCCAATCGTGCGTCTGAATCCGCCGCCCGCTCCGCCTGCCGGCGTCGCCGTGAACGTCGCGATGCCCAAGGCCGTCGTCGAGCGGCCGCTCGTGGCCGCCGTGGTGCCTCAGGCGCCCGCGATGCCCGGCGTGATGGACTTCACCGACGACGACGTCCCGGGGTTCGAGAAGGTGCCGTGGTCGAGCGTCGCGCGGACCTACGCCCCGCACCTCGATCCCACGAGCCTCGCGCTCATGCGATCGAAGTCGCCGCGCGATTGGAGCGGCGTCTACGGACCGCGCCCTGGCAAGGCGCCGGGCGTGCTCGACGACCGCCGGTTTTCGGCGATGGTAGGGGCCTTCGAGCGAAAGCTCGCCGAGGACACCCTCAAGAACGACCTCGGCGTGCGGAGCGTCATCCACGCCTTTCTGGCCGCTGCGCCCGGGACGTCGCTCGAGAAGCTGAACGAGTGGGTGTACAGTACACTGTTTTTGACGCCCGCCAGCGACCCTTGGCTGGGCCTCCTCCCGCCTGGCGCCTACACGGGCCTTCCCGACGACGGCCTCGTCCGATGAGGTCTGGCCGCTCGCGGTTGCTCTGCCTACGGCGCAAGTTGCGCGGGCGGCACGAATCGTAGGCTTACTTCACGGAGCACGGCTATAAGCCCACGTCGTGGCCGGGGTGATCGTCTACGAGGCACCCTCCGCGTGTCCGGCGGAGAGCGAAGCGCGCGACGTCGTCGGCGCGTACCTCGGCGACGGGAGCGACGCCACGATCCGAGTGGAGCCACGCGGCGCCTCGTTCGCCGGCGTGATCGCGCTCGCGGACTTTCGCCGGGAGCTCACGGGCGACGACTGCCGCGCGCTCGTTCGCGCGCTCGTTCTCTCGGCCAGCTTGTCACGCCGCGCCGCGCCGGAAGCGCCGAGCGAGCCAGCGCCTGCGAGTCCGATCCGCGAGACGCCCGAGACGCCCAAGCCCGAGGTGAAGCGACCCGAAGTGTGGCTCGGGCTCGAGGTGGGGGCGCGCACGCTGGTCGGTCCACCGGTGACGCCGGTGGGCGCCCTCGCCGTGGCATTCGGCACCGAGCGTGCGCCCCAGCCGCTCGTGCGCATCGCGCTCGAGCGGACACTCGTGTCGAGCATCGAGCGGATCACGGGAAGGACCAAGACGCTCCTCACGGCGGCTAGGGTCGACGGGTGCCCGCTCCAGATCGCGGCCATGGTGGCGGGTGCGCCCGCGTCGCTGGCCGGATGCGCAGTCGTGGAGGTCGGCGCGCTGGAGGCTGGGGTCGACGGCCCGGGGGCGCGCGCCGCCGAGACGCGGCCGTGGCTCTCCGCGGGGCTTGCGGGGCGGCCGAGTGTGGCGTTGACGCGATCGGTCGCGATCGACGTTATTTTGTCGGGATTCGTCCCGCTCGTGCGCGATCGATTCGTCGCCGCCGCCGAGACGTACCGTGCCCCTTCGCCCGGTGGCGCGCTCGGGGTAGGCCTCCGCGTACGATTTCCGTGATCGGTCGGTGAGGTGCCTGCCATCTCACCGCCGGACATGATCGCTCTCGCTCCTCCTCGCCCCGTGCCGACCGTGAACCACGCCAATCCGGACAACGATGAGCGCCGCTTTCGTCGTCTGTTCGACGCGCACCTCGGCCTCGTCGTCAGCGTCGTCAAGCGTGCCGGGGTTGCTCACGATCGCGTCGATGACGTCGCGCAGCGCGTCTTCGTCGTCGCGGCGCGGCGGCTCGCGACGATCGAGCCCGATCGTGAGGCCGCGTTTCTGGCGGCGGTTGCGGCCCGCACCGCGGCGGAGTCGAAGCGACGGGACCCTCGTCGCCGTGAGGTCGCGCTCGACGAGCCTTACGCGGACGTCGCGATCAGGGACGACGACCGCCCGGACGCCATCGCCGAGCGACACGAAGCGCTCGCGCTCGCGGTGGCGGCCTTCGAGTCACTTCCCGACGATTTGCGTGAGGTCTACACGCGGGTGGAGCTCGCCGACGAGACGCTCCCACGCGTGGCCGAAGCGCTCGGCGTACCGGTCGGCACCGCGACCTCGCGGCTCCGCCGCGCCCGCGAGCACCTCCGCGACGAGGCGCGGCGACTCGAGCGGGGGCCGGCGCTGGGCAGAGACGCGCGTGCGCGCGTCCTCGCGGCCGGCCTCGCCGCGTTGGTCCTGGCGCGGACCACGCCAGCCGGCGCCACACCGGCCGTTGCGACCGCCGGGATCGGCCTCGGCGCGAAGGGCGCGCTGCTAGTCGTGACGGTCGGGCTCACGGCTGCGCTCGTGTGGAGCGCCAGTCGCCCGGCGCCGCCGCCGGTCGCTTCGCCAGCCGCGTCCAGCTTTGCGGCGTCCGAAGCGCGGGCGGAGCCATCCGCCGTCGCCACGCCGGTCGCGAGCCTGTCGGCGCTGGCGCCGATCGCGGTCTCCTCCCTAGTGGACGCTCCACCCGTCCCCACGGCGAGCGCGGCGCGCGCGCCGGTGGTTGGCGCGAGCGCCGTCGGCGCGTCGCGCACCGCGGACACCCTCGCCGATGAGCTCGCCATCGTGGACGAGGCCCGCCAAGCCTTGCGTGAGCGTCGCATCGACGACGCGACGCGCTCCCTCTCGCGCTATGCAGCGCGCTTCCCTGCCGGAGCGCTCGCCGACGAGGCGCGCGTCCTCGCCATCGACGTCGCGCGTGCACGGGGCGACGCGGACGGTGCCGCGACCCTCGCGCGCGCCTTCTTGCGCGAGCGGCCGAAAAGCCCGCAGGCCGCCCGCGTGAAGTCGACGCTGGCCGAGCTGACCGGCGGGGTGAAGCCGTGAGCGCGCGCGTCGTCGTCGTCGTCGTCGCGTTCGCCGCGCTCGGCTGCAGCGGGGAGGTCATCCTCCAAGACGGGCCGGGCCAAGCGGCGATCACGAGCCCCAAGGCGGCGTCTGCCGCCGCGTGCGACGGTACGTCGATCGGGCCGCCGGCGGTGTGCCCGCTCGTGCCGACCGACGGCACCTTCGCGAGCTCGCTCGCGATCGCCGCTCAAGCACGCACCATCCTCTCCGGCGCTCGGGACCGGATGATTGTAAGGTGCAATGAGTTTGCGGACGCGCTCGGCGTGGCCCGAGCCGCGCCGACGGCCGAGCCGTCGGCCACGCGAGCGTGCGAGCCGGTGCGCGTCGCGCTGGCGGCTCGCGTCGGCGGTCACGTAGTGGAGCCAGCCCGCGTGTCGACCGTTTCGTGCGCCGAGACGCCGCTCGCAAGCTGCGGCGCCCCGGTGAGCGACGCGCGCCCGCCCACGGTCGGGTGTCCCGACGTGCCCGTCTCGTTGGACGTGCCGCCGGGGTACGAGGCCGACGCCGCCATCCTCACGGCGCGACTCCCGGGGCTCGAATCGGCGTACCAGGACGCGGCCTCCGCCATCGTTCTTTACACCGACGTCGCCTCACGCATCGGGAGCCCGCCCCATGCGCTCCCGTCCGGCGAGCTCGAGTGCGCGGTCGGGCTCGTCATGTCGCTCAACGCGGTCGTGGTCCACACGAACGAGGATGCGAACGCCGCCATGCTCGGCATTTGGAAGACGCTGGGACGCTGACGGCTGGGACCGGCAGGTTGGCGGAGACCCCGCCTTTCGCGGTAGAACTTCGGGCGTGAATCCCAAGCTCAAGGTCGGAGTCCTCGGCGCCACGGGCATGGTCGGGCAGCGTTTCGTCGCGCTGCTCGAGAAGCACCCGTGGTTCGACGTCACGTTGGTCGCGGCGAGCCCGTCGTCGGCGGGGAAGACGTACGGAGAGGCCGTGAAGGGCCGCTGGTCGCTCGCGGGCTCGGCTCCCGAGAAGACGGCCGGGCTCGTGGTTCGCGACGCCAGCGACGTCGCTGCCATCGCTCCCGAGGTCGACTTCGTCTTCTGCGCGACCGACATGAGCAAAGAGGAGACCCTCGCGCTCGAGGACGCCTACGCCAAAGCGGAGACGCCGGTCGTCTCGAACAACTCGGCGCACCGCGCGACGCCCGACGTGCCGATGATGATCCCCGAGATCAACCACGACCACGCCAAGGTCATCGACGCGCAGCGAAAGCGCCTCGGCACCAAGCGCGGGTTCGTGGCCGTGAAGCCGAACTGCTCGCTCCAGAGCTACGTCCCGGCGATTCACCCGCTCATGGACTTTGGTCCGCAGAAGATTGCGGTATGCACGTATCAGGCGATCTCCGGGGCCGGGAAGACGTTCGCGTCGTGGCCGGAGATGGTCGACAACCTCATCCCGTTCATCAAAGGCGAAGAGGAGAAGAGCGAGCGCGAGCCCATGAAGATCTGGGGCGCGCTCGAGGGCGGCGCCATCGTGCCGCGGCGCGAGCCGGTCATCAGCGCGCAGTGCATCCGCGTCCCGGCTTCGGACGGCCACATGGCGGCGGTGTTCGTGTCGTTCGCCAGGAAGCCGAGCGAGGCCGAGATCCTCGCCCGCTGGCGCGAGTTCAAGGGGCGTCCCCAGGAGCTCGGTTTGCCGTCGGCGCCCACGCCGTTCCTCACCTACTTCGAGGACCCCAGCCGCCCCCAGACCAAGCTCGATCGCGACATCGGCGGCGGCATGGGCGTGGCCATCGGTCGCCTACGGGCCGACGCCCTCTTCGATTACCGCTTCGTCTGCCTCTCGCACAACACGGTGCGCGGCGCGGCGGGCGGTGCCGTCCTCACCGCGGAGCTCCTCGCGAAGGACGGCTGGATCGCCGCGCGCTGACGCGCGCGCTCAGCGGAGCTCGGGGTAGCCGCTCGCGCCCATCTGCCAGACGTTCGTGAAGTCCCAGCCGACGAAGGTCGCTTGGGTCTTCATCTCGGCGTCGGTCTTCCCGGTGGCCGTGGAGCTCGTGGCCTTGCCGGTGGTCGTGATGTCCCAGTACGAGTCGGTCACCGACCCGTACGTCGATCCGAATCCGTCTCCGCCGCCAGTGACGAGGCCCTTGCCGTAGCAACGCGAGACGGCGCCGCCGCCCGCGCTCGCGAAGCTCCCGACGTACGGACCCGTCGTCGGCCCCCACGCGTAGCTGTCGGTGATCTTGGACGGCGCGTTGTGGAATCCCACGAGGCCGCCCACGTAGCTCGACGAGGCGGTGACCGGAACGTCGGCCATGGATCGCGAAATGTCACCGCCCACCTGCCCGACGAGCCCGCCCGCGACGTACATCGCGCGGACCGAGCCGCCGGTGGCGCGTGCCCCGGAGATCGGCGCGTACGCGCCGCCGGCGAGCGTGCCGACGTTGTACGAGCCGCCCACGATCGCGTTCTCCACCGTGACATCCTTCACGCCGGCGCCGCTCGCGATCAGGCCGAAGATGCCGGCGCTCCCGCCGAAGTAGGTCCAGTTCGAGAGCTTCTTGTGGTTGCCGTCGAACGCGCCGGCGAGCCCGCCTTTGTAGAACAGGCTTCCGACTGGCGGCACGTTGGCCTTGCCACCGAAGTCGATGTCGTTCGCGAGCTTGAAGCTCGAGCTCAAGTTGCAGCGAATGTTGTAGAAGCTCGCGGCGCTGGCGATGAGGTACGGATTGCCAGCGCTCCCGTCTCCGCCGTCGAAGCCCCCGGCGCCCGTTACGCACGCCTTCGGGGTCGCTCGGAACGTGGGGTAGCTGCCCGCGAAGCTCCACACCGTCGCGTCGTCCCACGTCCCGAAGGTCGCGGCCGTCTTCATCTCCGCGGTGCTCTTTCCCGTGCCGCCAGCGCTCGCGCCCAGCGTGGAAGTGTCGGCGTCCCAATAGCCGTCCACGACCGCGGTGAGCGGCGTGGACTGAACCTTGCCGACGAGGCCGCCGGCGTTGGTGGTGGCGGTGACCTTGCCGCTCGAGAAGACATGCGCGACCAAGCTCGCGTTCCGCCCGATCAGGCCGCCCACCGCGTCGACACCCGTCACGTTGCCGGTCGCGTAGTCGTTCGCGACGAGGATGGCGTTGTCACCGATGAGACCGCCCACGAACTGGCCTGCGCCGGAGCTCGTGACGGCGCCGGTTGCGAAGGAGCGCTCGATCGACGCCGCGCCGCTCGTCTGACCGACGAGGCCACCCACGTACGATTGGCCGACGACGTTGCCGCTCGCCTGTGACTCGTAGACGCAGCGCTCGGAGCTCGTGCTACAGCGCGCCGCGCCCGCGAGACCTCCGACGTAGGTCGCTCCCGTGACGTTGCCGGTCGACCGGCAACGCAGCGCGACCGAAGCGCTGCTGATCTCGCCGACGAGCCCGCCCACCGTCGTGTCGCCGGTGACGGTCACGTCGGCCACGTCGTCGTGGAGCTCGTCGTACGTGTTTCCCGAGTCGGCGCGGCCGAGGAGACCACCGACCTTGGCGTGGCCGGTGACGGTGCCCGTCACGTGTACGCCGTTCACGGCGCCGTGCGACGAGCCGGCGAGGATGCCGACGTTGTCGTGCCCGGTCACGGACGCGTTCGTGAGCGTGAGATCGGTGATGTGCGTCGCGTAGGACGCGGCGCCGAAGAGGCCGACGTCGTCCGCAGCGGCGTTCGTGAGGGTGAGCCCGTCGATGGTCTTGTGATTGCCGTCGAAGTTCCCTTTGAACGGTGCGGCGCTCGTGCCGATGGGCGCGAACGCGACTCCCGTGAGGGAGAGATCGGCCATCAAGCGGTACGAGGCGTCCAAGTGGTTGCGGACGTTGTCGAGCTGGGTGACGTCGTAGATGAGGTACGGGTTCCCGGTGGTGCCGGCGCCGCCGCCGAAGCCGCTGTCCGGTACGTTCACGTCGCCGGCGTCCGTTGCGACGTCCGTCGCAGCGTCCGCACCGTCGGGCGCGGCGTCATCCGCGACGATTGCGTCGGCGGCTGCATCGTCGACCGTCGTGGCGTCGGTCACGGTTGCGTCGGCGGGCGTGGCGGTGTCGCTCCCGGCGTCCGTGGCCGCTGCGACCTCGCCGTCGCCAGCGTCGTCACCGAGCGCTCCGGGAGCGTCGTCCGCCGTGCCTCCACATGCTGCGAAGGAAACGAGAAGTGAGCCGACGACCGGAAGGAGCAGGTGATGCGCGCGAAGCATCCCGCCAGTACAGCAAGCGGCCGGTGAGCCGACAAGCGGGCTTTCCCGCGCGAGGCGGGAGGTGTGTACCCGGTCAGGCCGACGCGGCGTTGGTCGCGGCGGTGGTGAGGAGCGAGGCGACGCGGCGGGCGAAGGCGTTGGGGTCGTCTACGGTGCCGCCCTCGGTGAGGACGGCCTGGTCGTAGAGCACCTCGATCCACTCGTCGATCTTCGTCTCGTCGGCCTTCTTCTCGGCGAGCGTGGCCAACGACTGGACGAGCGGGTGCGTCGCGTTGAGCTCGAGGATGCGTTTTTGGTGCGGTACGGCGCGCCCGCGCTCCTTCATGAGCCGCTCCATGAAAGCCGGCGTCCCCGCGTGATCGAGCACGAGACACGACGGCGAGTCGGTGAGGCGATCGGAGACCCGCACGTCTTTGATGCGGGACTCGAGCGTCTTCTTCACGCGCTCGAAGAGGGGCTTCATGCCCTCCGCGAGCCGCTCCTTCTGGCGCTTCTCCTCGTCGGTCGACTCGAGCGCGAGCTCGGCGCGCATGGCGCTCACGAGCTTCTTGCCCTTGTATTCGCGCAGGCCGTCGACCGCGAACTCGTCGACCGGGTCGATCATGTAGAGGACTTCGTAGCCGCGGGCGCGGAGCGCTTCCAGGTGCGGGGATCCAGCCACGTTGGCGAGCGACTCACCGAACACGTAGTAGATGGCCTCTTGCTTCTCCGGCATGCGGGACACGTAGTCGGCGAGCGACGTGAGCCCGCCCTTGGAGCTCTCGTAGCGGACGAGATCGGCGAGGCGTTCACGCGCGTCGTAATCGAGGGCGAGTCCCTCCTTGAGCACGGAGCCGAACGCCTTCCAGAAGGTGGCGTATTCGTCGGTGCGCTCCTTGGCCATCTCGTCCAGGAGGTCGAGCGTCTTCTTGACGACCTGCTTCTTGATCGAGCGGAGGATCGACGAGTCCTGGAGGAGCTCGCGTGACACGTTGAGCGGAAGATCGTCGGAGTCGACGACGCCGCGCACGAAGCGAAGCCACGGCGGCAGCACCTCGTCGCAGTCGTCCATGATGAAGACGCGCTTCACGAAGAGGCGCAACCCGTGGCGCTTGCCACCCTCGAAGAGATCGAAGGGCGCCGACTTGGGCAAATACACGAGGCCGACGAACTCCTGCGTGCCCTCCACCTTGAAGTGCGTGTAGGCGAGGGGACCGCCCGAGTCGTGGGTGAGGTGCTTGTAGAGATCTTCGTACTGCTCTTGGGTGATCTCGCTCTTGGGGCGCTGCCAGAGCGCGCTCGCGCGGTTGACTTGTTCGAGCACCTTCTCGTCGGAGACGCCGCCTTCCGGCTTCTTCTTCCGCGTCTCGAGCTTGATCGGGTGGGCGACGTAGTCCGAGTAGCGCTGGACGAGCGAGCGGAGCTCCCAGTCGTCCAAGAAGTGAGCCTGGTCTTCGCGGAGGTGGAGAATGATCTCGGTGCCGCGCTCGCCGCGCTGCGCGGGCTCGATCACGAAAGTGTCTTTCCCCTCGGAGATCCAGCGGTGCGCGGGCTGGTTCGTCCCGGCCGGCTTGGAGACCACCTCGACGCGGTCCGCGACGAGGTACGCGCTGTAGAACCCGACGCCGAACTGTCCGATGAGCTGGAGCGCGGCGCTCCCGGCCTTGGCTTCGCCCTTGTCTTGCGCGGCGGCGCTCAGCTTCTCGATGAGGGCGCGCGAGCCGGAGTGCGCGACGGTGCCGAGGTTCTCCACGAGCTCCGCCTCGGTCATGCCGATGCCGTTGTCCTCGATGGAGAGGATGCGCTTTTCCTCGTCGTAGCGAATCCGAATCTCGAGGGACGAGTCGCTCCCCATCACCTCGGGCTCGGTGAGTGCCTTGAAGCGGAGCTTGTCGAGCGCGTCGGAGGCGTTCGAGAGGAGCTCCCGGAGGAAGATCTCCTTGCTCGTGTAGAGCGAGTGGATGACGAGCTTGAGGACTTGGCTGACCTCGGCCTGGAACTTGTGGGTCGTGGGCGAGGCGTGGCTTTCCGCGGCGACTTCCGTCATGCCGCAGCCATAATCACGCTCTCGCCGGCTGAAAAGGGGGGACCCCGCCGTCCGTCGGTTGGGGTGTCCCGCCGAGAGCTCAAGCCTCGGCGCTGTCGTCGAATCCGCCCCCGCTGTCCGCGAAATCGTTGCCGCTCGCGTCCGCGCCTCCGCTGTCGGAGAAGTCGCCGCCCCCGCTCTGGTCGTCGGGCACGTTGGGCATCGGATCGTAGCCCGGGCTCAGGCCGGGGCCGACGTCGGGCATCGGATCGTAGCCCGGACCCTGCGGCTCGATCTGCGGCATCGGATCGTGCGGCTGCGGATCGAACGGGCCATTCGGGTCGAATGGAGGCGAGCCCGGGTCGTTGGGTTGAAAGTCACCGGGGTTGTATTCGGGCGGGGCCCCGTAGCCTTGAACGATCGTCCCCGGGTCGTGCGTCTGCCAATCCGGTTGCGAGAAGAAGCCGGTGCCGAAGTTGCCGGTGTGATCCTGGCCGCCCGTGGCCGGACCGAATTGGAGCCCGCCCACGCCGCCCGATGCGCTCGCGAGGGCGTCGCCGTGGAGCGCGCGCTTCGTCTTTGTTGCAACCGAGTTGTACCGCGCGAGATCGGTGCGCGCGAGGCGCTCGCGCGGGCTAGCGGCAGCGCGCGAGGCGAGGGCGGCGTCGAGCTCGACTCGGCAGAACGGACACGCGCGGGCGTTCGCGAAAACGTGACGCCGGCATGCCGGACACGGCACGAGCGGTCCGGCCGCCACCGTCGTCTCCTCCCAAGGTCCCACGTTCGCGGCGTCGGTGGAGGTAGGAGCGAGAGCGCGATCGGTCGTGCGCACATTCGTCATCGAGCGGTCCTTTCGAAGGGCGCGCCTCGCGGACGCGCTGGGGATCGCTTCAGCAAGGCCAATGCCGGTGCGCGTCGGTCATTCGAGCATTCGGTTTCCCTGCGATCTCCGGCGAAGGCTCCACCTTACGCACACGGCCCCCGAGCGTTCTCTCGCCCAAGGACGAATCCGAAGCGCGACACCGCCAAATGGAGCGGCTTTTTCTACGCCGAGCCCGCGCGCGGTCAGTGCGCGTCGCGACCTGCGTCGCTGCTCGAGGTCGACGTGATCGGGAACATCGGGACGCATCGCGGCACCGCACCCTCTTCGCACTGCTCGTCCGCGTCGCACCGGCCGTTGCAAGGGACGCGGCTCACGCAGAGCCCACTCTTCCGATCGCAAACGAGGCCACCCAGGCATTGCGCGACGCAGCCGCCCGTCGTCGCGCGGTAGATGCCTGCGCCCGCGACGGCCGCGCCGGCCGTCACCGCCGCGCCGGTCGCGTCGCCTTTGCACCCGGAGACGACTCCGAGCGCGCCGATGAGCGCCGTCCACCTCGCGGTCCGTCGAAGCATCCAAGAAGGATCCTGCGCTCGGCGCCGCTTGTCCACCGACGACGACTCGTGCGAGCGTTCGCGCGCCGATGAGCGCCGTCGCGACCTGGGGCCGAGGTGTCAGTCGAGAGGCGCACCTCTCGTTCGTCACCGTGCGCGAGGCGCGTTGGGCCGAGCGCGCGCTCGCGCTCGATGCGGCGTTCAACGCGTCGGTCACGCGCTGGCCGAACATCGAGCTCGACTCGTCGATCCGCAGCACGACTTGGAGCTTGTCGCTCGACGCGCGCCGTCCGGACTCCTACTCCGAGGAGCTCGAGCGGATGGAGGCCGACCCCGACGGGTGGGACGCGATGATCGTTCGCCAGCTCGACGATGCGGTCCCAGTCTTGTCTGCGCGACTCACCGCGGCCGGACTCGCGCCGCTCGCCGCCGGCCGTCCTGCGCCCGCGGTCGAACCTTGCACGGCGGCGGGCGAAGCGCTGCGCGTGGACCGCGCGCGCCCGATGCCTCCGACGCGTCGACGGACGCGGCGCGCTCGCACCGTCACCACGATCGCCGCCGACGGTGTGGTGTCGTTCGACGACGGCGCGCGGACCGACGCCACCACCGTCTTTCCCGACGTCACGGCGGAGGAAGGTCGCGCGCTTCCGGGGCCTGCGTCGCTCATCGTGGGTGAGACGTATTGGACGACGGGCGACGGTGCGCTCGTCGCGACGGTCGACGTCGCCGCCGTGCCCGCGTCGACACTCGCCATCGTCGCTCCGGTCTACGCCGAGCTCGCGGCGCTCGGCCTCGACACCGACCTCGTTCCGCCCGACGCATTCCTCGCGCGCGAGCTCCAGTACGGCCCGATCGACCTCCGCGCCGCGCGGCGCCGGCTCAGTGCGCTCCTCCTCGAGCGGAGTCACTCCCTGACGGCGACCGCCGAGGTCCCAGCGCTGGCAAACAGCCTCGCGGTGATCGTCGCCCTCGTCGTGCCGAACGCCGATCTCCGCGCGCTCCTCCCACGCGCCGAATCGGTCGACGCGACGTTCGCCCGCGCAAACGTCCTGCTCGCGTCGGCGCGCGCGGCGTACGCGCCACTGGCTCGCGACCCGTCCGTGTGGACGCTCCGCGCGACCTGAGTGCTGCCCGCTCAGGGCAAGAAGAGGCTGGAGAGCGCGTCGGCGCGCGCCGCGTTCTTGAGGCCGAAGCCTTTGCCACCGAGGGTGTCGTCGTACGAGCTCTCGTCGCTCGAGAAGGCCGTGACCGTCACGTAGTAGTGCTTCCCTGCGGCGAGGAGCCCGGGCGGGAGGCGGACGCTCGTGCCCTTCACGGTGAAGCTCGCGACCGTCTGCTCCTCGAGCGCGCCGCCGCTCACGAGAACCTCCGCGAGTCGCACGTCGTAGCGAACGACCTTGCCGACCACCGGGGCGTCCCACGCGACGATGGGCGTCATGCCCACGTCGGTGGCTTCGGTCTGCGCGGCGCGGTTGCCGACCTTCAGGTTTCGCGGCGGGGAGACCACTCCGTCGAAGGTGCCGGTCGTGACGTTCTTGACGTTGACGATGCTCCCGTAGATCGAGCCGGACGGCGCGCCCGGAAGCGACACCGGCACCGAATAGGTCTCGCTCGCCGCGACGAACGGGACGTATCGCGCAGGGAACGCGTTGCCGTACGCGACCGTCAGCGGGAGGTCGGCGGGGCTCGGGTTGACGAAGCCGCAGTACGCGAGGATCGGACCGGTGTCGTAGCTGCCGTAGCGGTCGGCGGACGGGAGCGCAGCGACCGAGAGCTCTTGCGCGTACTGGGTCGCCAGCGGGTGCACCGAGAGACGGTGGCTCTCGTAGAACCCGACCTTCCAATTGACCGACAGCGTCGCCGAGCTCGGAATGGCAGCGAACTGGCTCGTGAACGAGGCCGTCTGGCCATCGGCGGTGGAGAAGGTCGAGAGGTCCGCCACCTCGGTGGCACGTCGGCAGTTCGTGGCCGGGTCGTTCGTGTAGTGGAAGAGCCGCGTCTTGTCGCCGATGGCCGCGTCGATGAATCGCGGCGTCGTGGCGGCGGCGTGATCGACGAGCGCCCCGAGCGTGGTCGCACCGAGGCTCGGCGAGGTGGTTGCGCTATGCAGGTAATTGAACGCGGCGACGCCGGCGTTCTCGCTGAAGAGCGTCACGAAGTCGTACTCGCCCCACGCCGACATGCCGCCCACGGAGAGCTGCACGCGCGTGTTTCGCGTCACGTCGCGGCGAGTCTCGCGCCCCAGGAGCGCGCTCGCGAGCGTGAGGTCGCGCGCCGTCGTCTCGACGTAGGTGTTGCCGATCTTCACGAGCGCCATGACGCCCTCGGGAACGTTGGGGACGACGAAGGCGCCCTGCGCGTCGCCCTGTCCGGCGAACACGTCGTAGCCCGTCGAGGACGGCACGAGCACGCTGGGCGGCGCCGTCGTGAAGTCCTGCGGCACCGTGTACTCACCGCTCTCGACGACGTACGTCGTCTGCACGAGACCGCGAAGGCCGGGCACGTTGGGCAGCGTGCTCGCGGAGGAGGTCGGCGCAGCGGTCGTAGTGGCGGCGGGCGGCCCGGCGGCGACGATGCCCGTGGTGGGCGCGATCGCTTGCCCGTTCGGCGCGTCGGAGGCCCCGGGACCCGCCGGGGGCGGCGGCGTGTGCGAGCTGCCGCCGCTGCACGCGGCGGCGAGGAGGCTGACGAGGACGGGGGCGGTTTGGCGGAGGGCGGTGCGGAGCATATCTGCCGGTAGAGCAACCGTCGGGCCGCGCGTTTGGGCGAGCACATCGCCGCGATTACGCGCACTTGGGCCAAGCGCTTCTGCGGCCTGGAGCGATGGGCGCGATCGCCGTGCGAAGGGCGGCTTCGCACCCCGAGCTCACCGTTGCCGCTTCTTCTCGGCGCGGTGCGCGCCGATGAGGGCGCGGGCCGGCTCGCTCTCGGGGAGGGTCTCGAGATCGAGCCCCGGGTATGCGCGATCGAGCTCCTCCCCGAGGGCAGGAGCGAAGTCGGCGAGCATCTCGAGCGGGCTCGCGTCCCCAAAGACGGAGGGGGCGGCGGGCGCGCGCACGACGGGCTTGCCGTCGTTCTCGGTGACCGACCAGCTCGCGACGCGCTCGAGCTCGATGTCGTCTTCGCCGTTGGCCCAAGCTTCGACGTTGGCGCTGTGGCGCACGACGAACGCATCGCCCATTGCTTCGCCGAGCCGCGCGACGGCGCGGCGCCACTCCTCGCGGTGCCGCGCTTGGTCCTTCTTCGCGCCGAGCGAGATCGCGAGGAAGCTCGCGCGCACGTCGTCGTCGAGCGCGCGCGCTCTGTCGTCGCCGAGCGTGGCGATCATCTCGCCCAGGAGAGCGTCTTCGTCGTCCGGAGGAGTCGTTCGGTCGTTCATGCAGCGAGACGCTGCAACCGGTGCGCCACCAGGAGGCGACGAATCTCGCAGCGATCTCGCGGGGTGATCCCGCGGATCGTCGCTGCATCGCAGTGTCGGATCGGGCCGCAAGCCGCTTCGTGGGGGCCACTCGCAATTTTACGCGGTGGCGAGACGCTTCACGGAGGCGGCCGCTGCGCCGGCATGTGCCACCCCGCGTGCCGCGCGCCATCGTGTCCGCTCGCGGCGCCCTCGATCGCACGGAAGATCGAGACCCGCGCGCGGGGCACACGCGTTGCTATCGCGTACGCATGACCTTCCAGCGCGCGCTGCTCCTCTCGCTCGTCGTTCTCCCAGCCGCGGTCGCGTGCAGTGGGGAGTCCGTGCTCGTCCTCGACCCCGACGACGGCGGTGTGGACGCCGCGAGGGACGGTGGGGGCTCGCGCGGTGATGCGGGTCGTGACGCCGATGCCGGCAAGTCACGGGATGCGGGCTCCGACGCGAGCGTGCCCGCCTGCCCGCCGGCCAACGTCGACGTGTGTGGGGATCCGTGTCCGGTCGACGGCCAGCGCTGCGACACGACGCGCGTGCGCATGTGCTCTGGCGGCATCTGGCTCTGCGCCGCGATGGGCAGCACCCCCACCGGCGATTGACGCCGCGAATCGACCGGGTCGTTCGCCGCGGAGCTCGCGCTACCGTCGCCTCTTCTCCTCGAGCCAGGCGATGAACTCGTTCACGCCTTCGCCGGTGGTCGCCGAGAGCGCGATCGTGTGCGCGGACGGCATTACGCGGGCCACGTTCTCCTGCATCACGCCGAGCGACACGTCGGGAAGGTGCGGAAGGAGGTCCATCTTCGAGATCACTACCAGGTCGGCCTTGCGGAACATCACCGGATACTTGAGCGGCTTGTCGACGCCCTCGGTGACGGACAAGACGACGACGTTGGCGCGCTGCCCGAGATCGTAGATCGCCGGGCAAACGAGGTTCCCGACGTTCTCGATGAAGAAGACGTCGCTCGTCGCAGCCGCCTCGGCCATCGGTCCGTCGTGGAGCGCGTGATGCACCATGCTCGCGTCGAGGTGACACGCCGAGCCGGTGGTGATCGGTGCCGACGTCACGCCCGCGCGCGCCAGGCGCTCCGCGTCGAGTGACGTCGCGAGATCGCCGCTCACCGCCGCGAGGTGGAGGCGCCCGGCGAGCGCACGCGCCGCGGCCTCGAGGAGCGCTGTCTTTCCGGAGCCGGGCGAGCCCATCACGTTGAGCGCGAGGACGCCGTGGGCGGCGAAGTGCTCGCGGAGATGGCTCGCCTCCCGATCGTTGTCTCGGAGGAGTGACTCGTGAACGTCGAGCGTCACGGTCTTGGCCCCGAGGCTCGGATCTCCGCAGCCGCACACGTCACACATCGACGACCTCCAGCTCCACGCGGTCCAAGAAGATCTCTCCACCAGCGACCAGGCGCGCCGCGCCGTCGCACGACGCGCATCGCAGCGGTCCACCGTAGGCAATGGGCGCGTCGCAAAGAGCGCAGCGATAGGCGGCGCGCTCTTCGGTGATTGTCAGCGCCGCCGCGTCGTATCCGCGCTCCGTCCGGCAGCCGGAGAACGCCGTCTCGAAGAGCACGCGCTCCACTCCCGCGAGCTCGCCGATCCGCACGGTCACCTGACGGACGGCGCTCCTGGGGTGCGCGCCGATCGCGCGATCGACGCCGTCGAAGAGCGATTGGACGAGAGAGACTTCGTGCATCGCGCGCCTCCGTCAGCAGATCCGCGGCAACGGCTCGCCGTCGCGCTCGAGGAGGCGCCGCGTGCCGAACCCGGTCTCGAGGAGGACCACGCCGGCGCCGAGGCCGGAGAGCTCCGGCGCGTCGGGGGAGAGCGCGCGACCGATTCGCGCCGCGCGCGCTCCGAGCGGATGCGCGCGGAGCGCAGCGAGGACTGCCGGCACCGCGCCTTCCGCGACGCCGAGGATGGCTTTGCCTTCGTTCGCGACCGCGAGCGGATCGATGCCGAGGAGCTCGGACGCGGCGCGCGCGGCCGCGCTCATCGGGAGCGCCGCTTCGTCGAGGACGATCGATACGTTGGCCTTGGTCGCCATCTCGGAGAGCGCACCGGTCACGCCGCCGCGCGTGGGATCCTTCATCGCGTGGATCGCGTCACGGCCCTCGGCGAGCGCGACGCGAACGAGCCCGTTCAGCGGCGCGACGTCGGAGCGGAGGTCGCCTTCGAGCCCGAGCCCGGCCCGCGCCGCGAGCACCGCGAGGCCGTGATCCCCGATGTCTCCGGTGATCAAGATCGCGTCGCCGGGCCGGAGCCCCGCGTCACGGATGACGCGATCGGTGAAGCCGACCCCGCTCGTCGAGAGGACGACGCCGTCGATCTCGCCTTTGCGCATCACCTTGGTGTCGCCGGTGACGATCCGCGTCCCGGCTTCGAGACACGCGGCTTGCATCGAGGCGTGAATTCGCTCCAGCGACTCGAGCGGAAATCCCTCCTCGACGATCACGCTCGACGTCAGCGCGAGCACGTCGCATGCGCCCATCATCGAGAGATCGTTGACGACGCCCGAGACCGCGAGCCGGCCGATGTCGCCGCCAGGGAAGAACACGGGCGCGACCACGTGTGCGTCGGTGGTGAGGACGAGGAAGCGATCGCCGAGCGGGATCGCCGCGCCGTCGTCCATCGCGAGTGCCTCGGCGTCGGTCACTCCCGCGAGGAAGACCGCGCGCACGAGATCGCGCATCGCCGGTCCTCCGGCACCGTGCGCGAGCGCGACGTGGCGGCTCACGCGTCACCTCCGACGCCGTGCTCGTGCCAGATGCGGCAGATCCCTTCGGTGCTCACCATGCACGCGCCCACTGGGCTCGCCGGCTTGCACTGCCGCCCGAAGAGAGGACAGTCGAGCGGCGTGGAGAGCCCCGTCATGATCGCGCCGCAGCGGCACTCCGCGGCGTGCGGTCGTTCCGTGGGTGAGCTCACGGCGGCGAGCTCGCTCGCGAAGCGCACCCGCGCATCGTGCGCCGCGTGCTCGGCTCTCAGGACCAGCTCCCCGCCCGGCACGCGCGCGATGCCGCGCCACTCGCCGTCGCCGCCTTCGAACACGCAGGCGAGGGCCGCGAGCGCGCGGCGATTGCCCTCGCGCGTCACGCAGCGCGGGAACGCGTTCTCGACGTCGGCGCGGCCCGAGCTGATCTGCTCCACGAGGAGCACGAGGCCCGAGAGGATGTCGAGCGGCTCGAACCCGGCGACGACGACGGGTTTTTGGTGGCGCGCGACGAACGGCTCGAGCACGCCGTATCCGGTGATCGTGGCGGCGTGCCCGGCCGCGAGATAGCCCTCGATCGCGGTGCCCGGCGTGCTCGCCACGATCTCCATCGCCGCGGGCACCCATTTGTGGGCGGAGAGGACGAAGAGGTTCGGTGGCGGATCGGCGAGGAGCACCGCCGCCGTCGCGACCGCGGTCGTCTCGAAGCCAGTCGCGAAGAACACGATGGGCTCATCCGTCGCGCGCGCGATCTCCGCGGCCTGGGTCGCCGCGTAGATCACCTCGACGCGTGCGCCGTTCGCGCGTGCGTCGTCGAGCGACATGGCGCGACCGGGCACGCGGAGCATGTCGCCGTAGGTGAGGACGCGAACGCCGCGCGTGGCGAGCGCGACGGCGGCGTCGATCTCGGGGGCGTCGGTCACGCACACCGGGCAACCGGGGCCCATTTGAACGCGTAGCGCCTTGGGGAAGCGCGAGCGGAGCCCGTAGCGCGCGATGGCTTGTTCGTGGCTGCCGCAGACGTGCATGACCGTGATCGTGCGTCCGGCGCTCGCGACGGCGCGCTCGAGTCGCGCGAGCAGCGCCTTGCCGCGCGCCACGTCACGGAACTGGATCGTGCCCTCGGTGCTCACGGCGCGCCCTCGCGCTCGGTCTCCGACATGGCGGCGAAGAAGGCGAGGGTCTCTTCGAGATCCTCGGGCGCGATGCGGCGAATCGCGAAGCCTACGTGCACGAGCACGTGATCGCCGACCGCGACCGGCTCGTCGACCAAGTCGAGCCCGACCAAGCGTCGCACGCCGCCGAAATCCACGATCGCGGTGGTGCCCGCGCCGCCGGCCGACGCGCTCGCGCCCGCGATGGCGACGATCTTTCCGGGGACCCCGAGGCACATGTCCTATCTCTACGCCCGCTCCGCCGCGAGCGCGAGGACCGCCGCGTAAGCCTGACCGAGCGCGAGGCCGCCGTCGTTGACCGGCACCGCGCGCGGCATCACCACCCGGTCTGGACCGAGGCGATCTTTGAGAGAGCGCGCGAGGCGCGGGCTCTGGAGGCACCCACCCGTGAGGACCACGCGTCGGAGGCCCGTCTCGGCGAGGACCTCGCCCACCGCGGCCGTCACCACCGCGGCGATCGTGGCGTGGAAGCGCGCGGCGATGACCGAGGGCGCGACTCCGGCCGCGGCGTCGAGGGCGACGGCGCGCATCGTCGGCCGGAGATCGATCTCCGCGTCGCTCGCGGCGGCGTAAGACGCGACCTCGGCCTCATCGGCCGCTTCGTCGAACGCGATGGCCACGTGGCCGTCGAAGTCGGCGCGGTCGATGCCGAGCGCGAGCGCTCCCGCGGCGTCGAAGAAGCGCCCCATGCCGCGCGCGCGCACCGTGCCCGTTTCCGTGGCGAGCATGCGCATGACGCCGTCGCGCAGGGCGGGTTCGATGCGGGCGAAGGCCGGCAGGCGAAGAGCGAGAGAACGCGCTTCGTCGGCACCGAACGCGTCGACGAGCGCAGCCAGCGCGAGACGCCAAACTTCGCGGATGGCACGTTCTCCGCCGGCGAGCGCCAGCGGGCGAAACGTCCGCGCGCGAGTCCACTCTGCGCCATCGACGACGAGGACCTCGGCGCCCCACGACGTTCCGTCGGGGCCGAAGCCGGACCCGTCGAGCACCACGCCGACCACGGGCTCGCCGACGTGGATCTCCGCGAGCGCGGCCTGTACGTGCGCGACGTGATGCTGGACGGCGATGCGGCGCCGCGCCGAGCGCGCGAGCGCATAGCGCGTCGACGCGTAGTCCGGGTGGAGATCGTGCGCGAGCACGTCGGCGCGCACGCCGAGGAGCGACTCGAGGCCGCAGGTCTCGCGGCGGAACGCGGCTTCGCTCGCCACGAGGCCGAGATCGCCGAGGTGCGGCGTCAGGTAGGCGAGATCGCCGACGACGAGGCACGCCGTGCTCTTCATGTGACCGCCCACCGCGAGCACGGGCTCGGGCGCGGCGACCGGAAGGCGGATGGGGGAGGGCGCGAAGCCGCGCGCGCGACGCACGACGCGGCCGTCGCTCACCACCGAGTCTTCGACACGCCGCGCGATGGGCCGATCGTGGAGGAGGAACGCGTCGACGAGGCTTCCGAGCGCGGCGAACGCCTCGTCGTGGGCGATGACCGTGGGCGCGCCGCTCGCGTTGCCCGAGGTGACGACGAGCGGACGCGCCACGCCGCGCGCGAGCAGGTGATGGAGCGGCGAATACGGAAGCATGACCCCGGTCCGCCGCGATGGACCGTTCACGCCTGGCGCGAGCACGGCGCCACGAGACGGTGCGAGCACGATGGGGTGCGCTGGCGACTGGAGGTGCGCGCGCGCCTCTTCGTCGAGCACAGCGATCGCTTCGGCCGCGGGCATGTCATGGACGAGCACCGCGAACGGCTGGGCATCCCGCCTTTTGCGTCGCCGGAGCTCGGCGACCGCGGTCTCGGACGTCGCGTCGCACACGAGGTGGAACGCTCCGAGCCCCTGTACGCCGACGATCTCACCGCGACCGAGGCGCGCAACCGCCGCTGCGATCGGGTCCTCGGTCGCGAGCGCGACGCCCCGAGCGTCGGCGAGCCATACTCGCGGTCCGCACACCGCGCAGGCCAGGGTCTGGGCGTGAAAACGCCGGTCGGCGGCGTCGTCGTACTCGCCGCGGCACGCCGCGCACGGCGTGAAGACCGCCATCGTGGTCGTGTCGCGATCGTAGGGAAGCGCGCGCGCGATCGCGTAGCGCGGTCCGCACGCAGTGCAGCTCGTGAACGCGTAGCGGTGATGGCGGTCGCGCGCATCGTCCACGTCCCGGAGGCACGCCTCGCACGTCGCGAGATCCGGCGGGAGCGTCATGCCGCCCGACCCGTCGGCGTCGCTGGGCCCGATCACGAAGCCGTCGTTTCGAGCCGTCCCCACGAGCGTCGTCGTGTGCACGGAACGCACGCACGCGGCCGCGGGCGCATCGGTCGTGAACGCTTTCGTCAGCGCGTCGAGCGCCTGCGGCTCTCCAAACGCTTCGATCGTGACGCCGCGCCGCGTGTTCCTCACCCCACCGGAGAGGCCCAGCGCGCGCGCCGTGCGCGCGATCCACGGGCGGAACCCCACGCCCTGCACGATGCCCTCGATGTCCCAACGTCGGCCCCCGCGCGCATCGCTGCCACGCCGCACGTGACCGACGAAGAAGCCGACCGCGGCCTCGAGGTGCGCGCGCGCATGGTCGGAGAGGTCCTCGCCGAGCTCGAAGCGCTCTCCTCGGATCGCGAGTGTCCACGCCGTCGGTGACGAGACTCCGACCGCGCGGCACGCGTCGAGGAGCGCCGCGGGCGACATGACGTGCGTGCTCGCGGTGCCGTCGGCGAGCGCCTCCGTGCGCGTGTGCTCGAACGGCGGCGCCGCGGTCACGCTCGCGTCGACGAACGTGACCTCGTCACGGCCCTCGAGATCCAGCGTGTGCTCGATCTGGAGCTGAAAATCGGTGAGGAGCTCGATCTCGCCGCGCGCGATCTCGGCGACGAGTGCGGCGCCCACGCGCTCGACGAAGCGCGGCCCCAGCGCGTCGTCCCCGCGCGACGGGTTTCCCACGCCGATCACGAGGCGCGGGGCGCGAGTCATCCGCAGCGCTCGCCGTCGCGCACGAGTCGCTCCACCAGCGCCCCCTCCGCGTCGACGATCTCGACCGCGAGCGGCATCTTGCCGAGCGCGTGCGTGGCGCACGAGAGGCACGGATCGAACGCGCGGATCGCGACCTCGACGTGGTTCAAGAGCCCCTCGGTGGGCTCGTGACCGTCGAGGTACTGCCGCGCCACTTGGCGAATCGCCTCGTTCATCGCTTGGTTGTTGTGCGTGGTCGACACAATCAAGTTGCAGGTCGTCACGAGGTCCTGCTCGTCGACCTCGTAGTGATGAATGAGCGTGCCGCGCGGCGCCTCGACGATGCCGATGGCCGTCCCGCCGCGCGGACCGCTCGCAACGAGGTCGTCGCCGACGAGCGCCGGGTCGGCGAGCAACCGTTCGATCACCTCGGCTGCGTGGAGGAGCTCGATCATGCGCGCCCAGTGGAAGAGGAGCGGCGCGTGCGAGAGCGCGCCGGGCGCGAGGGCGAGGAGCTCTTGCCGGGCGGCCTCGGCGAGCGGCGTGGGGATGGAGTCGCAGTTCTGGATCCGCGCCAGCGGGCCGACTTTGTACCAGCCGTCGTCGGGGCCGAGCGCGGTGAAGAACGGAAACTTCATGTAGCTCCACGACCGCACGTTCTCGCGGAGCGCGGTGCCGTAGTCCTCGCACGCGAGGCCGTCGAAGAGGATCGAGCCGTCGGCGCGGCGCGCCCGGAGGACGCCGTCGTAGAGATCGAGCTTTCCGTCGCGGCCCACGATCGAGAGAAGGCTCGACGGGACGGTGCCGAAGCCGTCGTAGAGCGCGCGATTGGCGGCGTGCAAATCGGCCACGAGCCGGACGCCGGACTTGGCCCACGTGAGCACGTCCGGCAGCGCGCGGAGGAGCTCGTCGCGCTCCTCGATCGTCACGCGCTTGTTCACGCCGCCCGGGATGGAGCCCGTTCCGTGGACGCGCTTGCCGGCCGTGATGCGAATCGCTTCCTGACCGAACTTGCGGAGCAGCACGCCTTGCTTGGCGATGTCGGGGTACGCCGCGAGGACGCCCACCACGTTCCGCTTCGCGGGATCGCTCTCGAAGCCGAACAAGAGGTCGGGCGACGCCAAGTGGAAGAAGTGGAGCGCGTGCGACTGGAGCACTTGCCCGTAGTGCATGAGGCGCCGAATGCGATCCGCAGTGGGCGTGAGCGTCCGCGCGCCCACGACCGCGTCGAGCGCCTTCGACGCCGCGAGGTGGTGGCTGACCGGGCAGATGCCGCAGAGGCGCTGCACCATGACCGGCACCTCCCAATACGGGCGACCCTGAATGAAGCGCTCGAAGCCGCGGAACTCGACGATGTGGAGGCGCACTTGGTGCACCTTCCTCGCTTCGTCGAGGAGGATGGTCACCTTGCCGTGGCCTTCGACGCGCGACACCGGCTCGATGACGACGCGCCGCAGCTTCTCCGGGTGCTCGGCGGTGTCCAGCGTCTGAGGATCGTGGTGGCTCATGGTTCGGTCCTCGCGTCAGTCGTACCGAATGAGGCCGTGCCCCAAGTGAGGCGTTCGGCCGGCCACGAGATCGGTCAAGAGCTGCCAGATCGCGTCGGCCGAGGGCGGGCAGCCGGGGAGGAAGTAATCGATCTTCACGACGTCGTGCAGCGGGTGGACCTTGGCGAGCGGCAGCGGAAGCTCGGGATCGTTGGGGATGAAACCCCGCTCGACGCCCATGCCCGTGAGGTACACGGTCTGCAAGCAGTCGCGGATGTCGAGGTGGTTGCGCTGCGCGGGGAGGCCGCCGTTGATGGCGCACGCGCCCACCGCGACGAGGACCTTGCAGTGCTCGCGGAGCTCGCGCAGCGTCCGGACGTTGTCGGCGTTGCACAGGCCGCCCTCGATGAGGCCGATGTCGCACGGCCCGACGTGCTTCTTGTCGGTGAGCGGCGACGCGTCGAGCTCCACGAGCTCGACCAAATCGATGAGGCGCTCGTCGATATCGAGGAGCGACATGTGGCAACCGAAGCAGCCCGCGAGAGAGCTCGTCGCGACGCGAAGCTTCTTCGGGGGCGCGGGCGGCTTGGTCACGGCTCGCCCTCGCGCGCGCGCTCGCTCGCTCGCTCGGCGGCGGCCTCGGTCGCGACCTCGTGGATCGGGTGGGCGTCGTACTTACGCTGGCCGATCGGCACTTGGAATCCGTGCCGCTTCTTCAAGATGACGCCCACCGGGCACACGTTCGCCGCCTTGTCGTCCGCAGCGAGCGAGGTGTCGCCGAGCCGCCCCGACTCGGCGCTCACCACGAGGTGCTTGGTGATGCCGCGTCCGGAGAGGGAAAAGACACCCTTCTTGTCGACGAGCGCGCTCGCGCGCACGCACAGCTCGCAGAGGATGCAGCGATTCAGATCGAGCAGGATGTCCGGGTGCGACGCGTCGACGGGCCGATCGGGGAAGAGCGGCGCGTAGTGGGCGGTCGTCATGCCGAGCTCGTAGCCGACGGCCTGGAGCGTGCAGCTCCCGCTCGCCTCGCACGACGGGCAGAAGTGATTGCCCTCGGTGAAGAGGAACTGGACGAGGCCGCGCCGCATCTCGTTCAGCTCGTCCACGTTGGACTCGACCACGTCGCCTGCGCGCGCGGGCGTGGTGCAGCTTGCCTGCGTGCGGCCGTTCACGCGGACCGTGCACACCTTGCAGCTCCCGTGCGGCGAGAACTCGGGGTGGTAACAGAGGTACGGCACATACGTGCCGGCCTCGAGGGCGGCGGCGAGGATCGACTGCCCCTCTTCGAACGGCACGTCGTGCCCGTCCATCTGGAACGTCGGCTTTTGCGCGGTCACGTTCCCTCCTCGTCGAAGTGAGCGGCCGCGTCGTCGCGCGCCGTCACCTCGCGCGCCGGAGCCAACGAGGCGTCGAGATCGAACGTCGGCAAGACGTCGAGCGAGCGGAGCCTTCGCTCGAACGACGGTCGGAACTTGGCGAGGGCGTCGGTGACCGGGTTGCCGGCGGTCGCGCCGAGCCCGCAGTGGCTCGTCGACTTCATGAGCTGCGAGACGCGCGCGAGGTCCTTCAAGTCGCGGCGGACGCCGTGGCCCGACACGACGCGCGTCATCATCTGCGCGTTCAGCGTGGTGCCCACGCGGCACGGCGTGCAGAAGCCGCAGCTCTCGTGCGCGAAGAACCGCGTGAAGTTGTCGACGAGCGCGAGGACGTCACGCGTCCCGTTCAGCACCATGACCGCGCCCGCGCACGGCACGTCTTCGAACGCGATGCGGCGATCGAGCTCGCTCGCGGACAAGAGCGTCCCGGACGGGCCGCCGACCTGCACCGCTTGGACATCCGTGGCGCCGGCGCGGGTCAGCACCTCGCGCAACGTGACGCCGAACGGGAGCTCGTAGATGCCGGGGCGCGCGACGTCGCCGGACACGGACAGGATCTTGGTGCCGGCCGACTTGGCCGTGCCGACGCTGCGGAGGAGGTCGGGCCCGTGCTTCGCCACGAGCGCGGCCGCGCACAAAGTCTCGACGTTGTTCACCACGGTGGGCTTCGAGAGGTAACCGTGTGTGACCGGGTACGGCGGCCGATTGCGAGGGATCCCGCGCTTGCCTTCGAGCGACTCGAGGAGGGCCGATTCTTCACCGCACACGTAAGCGCCAGCGCCGACGTGGACCTCGATGTCGAAGTCGATCCCCCGGGCTGCGCGGAGACCATCGCCCAGGAGGCCGTCCGCTCGCCTTCGCGCGAGGACGGCGAGGAGCGGCTCCACCAAGAATGGGTACTCCGCGCGCAGATAAAGGATGCCTCTCTGCGCAGAGACCGCGATCGCGGCGACGGTCATGCCCTCGAACACGAGATCGGCGTAGTGCGTGAGGAGCTCGCGATCCTTGAAGGTGCCGGGCTCGCCTTCGTCGGCGTTGCACACGACGTAGCGCGTGGTCTCGGCGGCGGCGCGGCACGCGGCCCACTTCGCGCCGGTGCCGAATCCGGCGCCGCCGCGGCCGCGGAGGCCGGAGCGCGTCACGGCGTCGATCACCGCGTCGGGCCCGAGGGAGAGCGCCCGATCGATCGCTTCCCCGGCCGCGAGCGGCGTCTCCATGACGAGGCCGCGCGCTTCGACGTGGGAGTCGATGACGAAGAGGTTCTTGGGCCACGTGTCCACGGGCGAGCCGCCGCGAATGAGCGACGTGATGGCGCCGATGCGCGCCGGCGTCAGGCGCGCGATGGCGTGCCCGTTCACCAGCATTGCGGGGCCCTGATCGCAGAGCCCCGTGCAGCTCGCCCGGTCGATCGACACGCGCCCGTCGCGGCTGGTCTCCCCCAGGCCGACCTGGAAGGCGTCGAGCATGCGCTGCCGCAGCTCGTGGGCGCCCGCCATCTCGTCGGTGATGTTGTCGCTGAAGAGGACGCGGTAGTGGCCGCGCGGCTCGCTGTCGAGGAACGCGTAGAAGCCGACCACGCCCTCGACCTGCGCGCGCGGGAGCCCCAGCGCGGCGGCGATCTCGGTGACGACCGGCGCCGAGACGTGGCCCTCGAGCGCCATCACCTCGCGCAGGATCTGGAGGAGACGGGTCGCGTCGCCGCTGTGGCGACCGACAATCTCGCTCACGTTGACGCGGCTGGGAGCGCCCACGAAGCGAACGATAGACCCCTCGCGCGTGGGCGGATAGCCGCCATCGCGGGGCCCGTCGGGCCTCGCGGCCGCGCATTCTTTGCGGCAGCCGGACGGCGTGGGACCCACACGCCAAATGCGCCATGCGCGATCGATGCTCCACTCCTTCGCGGACTCGCTATTCTGCCGGTCCGTTTCTGGACAGCGGAGGATTCAAGGATGGCATTCGAGTACGACGTCTACACGGTGGCTTGGGGTCATGGCGCTTCGACGGCGAGCATCGTCAAGGAGCTCAACAAGCGCGGCGCCGACGGCTGGCAGCTCGTCGCGACGAGCCGTGACGAGAGCCCCGAGGACGATCACGAGGAGGAGGTCATCCTCTTCGTCTTCATGCGAGAGAAGAAGGGTGGCGCGAGCGCGCCCAAGGCGGCCGCCAAGAAGGCGCCGGCCAAGAAGAAGAAGTGAGTGGGCGATCGCTCCGCACATCCGCGGAGTGAGAAGGGGCGAGCCCGATCCGCGAGGGTCGGCGCTCGCCCTCTGCTTTTGGTCGCTCGTATGTGCATGCATGATGCACGTGTTGAGGAGGTGCGACGGTGGAATCCCTGAACGAGCTCATGGAGCAGTGGGTGCCCTTCAACAAGTTCCTGGGCATCAAGGTCGACGCGGCGCGTCGCGGGCACGTGCGCCTGCGGCTACCTTTTCGCCCCGAGTTCATCGGCGATCCGCTGCGGGGGGCGCTCCACGGCGGCGTCATATCCACGATGGCCGACGTGGCCGGTGGCTGCGCGGTGTGGACCGAGATCCACGACCCCATGAAGGGTCGCGTGTCGACCATCGACCTTCGCATCGACTACCTCCGACCGGGCCAGAAGGAGGCGCTCGTCGCCGAGGCCAACGTCGTCCGGCAGGGCAATCGAGTCGGGGTGGCCGACGTGCGCCTCTTCCACGAGACGACGCCCGACGTGACCATCGCCACCGGCAAGGGCGTTTACAACATCAAGCTCGTACGCGAGACCAAGGACTGACGCGTCACCGTCCGGTCGCGCGCATCGCGACGACCGCGAGGAGCGCGCCAACGACCAGACACACCACGGCGATGAGCGCGAGCCTGGGCGTCGACATCCCGCGCGCGGCCTTGCCCTGAGGTTTGGTCGGGACCGCGCTCCGCGGGGGCTCCGTCGGCGTAGTGGTGCTCACGGCGGGCGGAAGCGGCGTCGACATCACGATGGGCGCGCTCTTCCCCTCGAGCACGGCTTGGAGCGCCCCGCCGAACTCGGCGGCCGAGGCGAAGCGCTCCTCGGGCTTCTTGGCGAGCGCCTTTTGGATGATGAGATCGAGCGAAGGCGGGAACGTCTTGCCCGGCACGCGCTGGCTGAGCGTGATCGGCGTGCCCATGACGTGGAGCTGCAGGTAGTCCATCGCCGTCTTGGCATCGAACGGGAGCTTGCCGGTGAGCACTTCGTAGAGGATGACCGCGAGCGAGTAGATGTCGCTCCCGGCGGTGAGCGTCTTCCCCTGGGCCTGCTCGGGGCTCATGAACTCCGGCGTGCCGAAGACCATGCCCTCTTGGGTGAGGATGATCGAGCCGGGCCGCATCTCGCGCTCGGTGACCTTGGCGAGCCCGAAGTCGAGCACCTTGGCGAAGTCGCGGAGACCGCCCGACTGCTGGAGGAAGATGTTCTCCGGCTTGAGATCGCGGTGGATGATCCCGGCGCGGTGCGCCTCTTCGAGCGCGCCGCACGCTTGGATCAAAACGGGGAGGGCGCGCTCCATCGGGAGCGGCCCTTCGGCGCGCACCGTTTGGTTGAGGTTCTTTCCCTCGAGGTACTCCATCACGATGTAGAGCGAGCCGTCCTCGAGCTCTCCGTAGAGGAAGACGCGCACCGTGTTGGGGTGCGAGAGGTGGCTCATCGCGCGCGCTTCGCGGCGGAAGCGCGAGGCGAGATCGGCGCGGTTCGTGAGCTTGGGGTGAAGGATCTTCACCGCCACCATCCGGTTCATCTCCGGCTGGCTGGCCTTGTAGACCGCACCCATTCCTCCGGTGCCGATCTTTTGAAGGATCTTGAACTGGCCGCCGAGGATCTCTCGCCCGATGAACGGGTCCTTCTGCGCGCCGGCCTGGCTCATGAACCTCTCGAAACTACCTCAACCTCGGCGCCCTTTGGCCCTATTTCTGGGGGATGGATTCGCTCCGCTTGGAGAGCCCGCTCCTTCGTGACGCCGGCTTCGCGCACGGCTTCTCCCTTCGAGCCGTCGATCTCGCGTTCGATGCCGAAGACCGCGCGGCGTCGCTCGCGCGCTTCGCCGCCGCGGCGGGCGTCGACCCGGCTCGGATCCGCGAGTGCGAGCAGGTCCACGGCGGTGACGTCGCGTTCGCGGAGGAGGTCGCCCTCGCGCCGCCGCGCACCAAGGCCGACGCGCTCGTGAGCACGGGCTCGCTCGCCGTCGGCGTTCGGGTGGCCGACTGCGTGCCGATCTTGATCGGCGACGAGGCCTCCGGCGCGGCCGTCGCGGTGCACGCCGGATGGAAGGGCTTCGTCGCCGGCGTGCTCTCGCACGCAGTCGCGGCGCTGCGCGGGCGCGTCGGCCCCTCGGGGCGGCTCGTCTGCGCCATCGGCCCTGCCATCGGCCCATGCTGCTTCGAGGTGGGCCTCGACGTCGCGCGCGCGATCGAGGGCGCCGCGGGCGTCGATGTGGTCGCGCGGACCGCGGGCGATCGCGCTTACGTGAACCTGCGCCGTGGCGTTCGCGCCGAGCTCGCGCGGCTGGCGTCGGTGCCGGGGGCCGGGCCCGTTGTGATGGAAGAGGTCGGAGGCTGCACCCGGTGCGACGCGGAGCGCTATTTCTCGTTCCGCCGTGGTGGCGAGCGCGGCCGCATGCTCGGGGTGATCGCGCCGCGCTCGGCCCCGTGAAGACCGCGCGACGGAGTTGCATCGGGGTTGCCCGAGCGCGCGTTCCGTCGCATGCTGCGCCGTGATGGGGGATAGTGATCGCGTACCGCCGACGGCCCGAGCCGACGCGCTGACGACGCGCCCTGCATCGACCGAGCTCGAGCCGCTGGAGCGGACGGAGCCCCTCGCGTTCCCGCTGCTCACCGAGTCCGAGGCCTTCGATCGCGAGACCGAGCGCGTCCTGGTTTCGGCGCCCCGCACCGGCGACGAGCGCGCCACGCTCACGTTCCTCACTGGCGTTTCGGCCGGTCAGGTCGTGGCCATTCCGCCCACCGGCGGCGTCATCGGGCGCGCCGAAGGGGCGCTGGTGGTGCTCGAAGACCAAGGCGTGAGCCGCCGCCACGCGCGGATCCAGCCCACCCCCGACGGCTTCTTCATCGAAGATCTCGAGTCGACCAACGGCACGTTCGTCTCCGGCGTGCGCGTCGGAAGCCGCGAGCTCCGGTCCGGCGATCGCATCCAGCTCGGGCCGAGCGTGCTCTTGCGGTACGCGCTCGTCGACTCGACCGAAGAGGCCCTCCAACGCAGGCTCTACGAGTCGTCGACGCGCGACGCGCTGACGGGCGTCTACAACCGCGCCTTCCTCGCCGAGCGCCTCGTCGCCGAGGTTTCGCACGCGCGTCGCCACAAGGCCGAGCTCGCGCTCCTCATGCTCGACCTCGACGACTTCAAGTCGGTGAACGATCGGCACGGGCATCTCGCCGGGGACGCGGTCCTTCGCGCCGTCGCCACGCGGCTCGCGCGGCTCATACGGGTCGAGGACATCGTCGCCCGCTACGGCGGCGAGGAGTTCGTGATGGTGCTCCGCGCGACGCCACTCGACGGCGCGACCCGACTCGCCGAGCGTTTGCGCGAAGCCGTCGCGGCCGAGCGCGTCGAGACCGCCGGCAAGGTCCTCTCGGTCACCGTCAGTGTCGGGTTGGCGACGCTGAGCGAGGTTCCGGCCGAGCACGGGGCCACCGAGCTCCTCGCGCTCTCCGACGGCCGCCTCTATCACGCCAAGGTCTCCGGCCGTAATCGCGTGTGCGGAAGCGGCGACTTTGCGCCGGCGAGCCGCCGCGGCGGCTGAAATCGGCACGCATCGGCGCGGATCGCGTCGCGACGTTTTTCGAGCGCGACATTCGGTTTCCTCGTGGCTCCTCTTTTCCGGAGGACATGTGGACATGAAGCTCGGAACCATCGCCGTCTCTTGCGGCGTCGCGCTCTCGCTAACGACCCTCGCCGGTTGCGCCTCGATGGGCGCGGCCACCGATCGCGCCAAGCTCGTCTCGACGGCGGCCTTCGATCATCGATGTCCGGAAGAGCGCGTCTCCATCGTTCGTGAAAAGGACGACGGGATGGGCGGCACCGGCCAGTACGAGCTCGAGGTGTGTGGCACGCCGCGTCGCTACAAGCGCGCCGGAACGCTCTACTACGACGCCGAAACCGGCGGTCCGCTCGGCAAATGACCGACCACGATCACTTCCGATCGAGGAGACCGCTCTGACCGACCGGAGTGCTCGCCGACGGGGCGGGCGAGGTCGCGCGCGCGCTCGGGGCCGGCGGCACGTCTTCGCTCGCACGATCGCGACGCGGCTCGGCGGCGGCCTTCGGGCGCGGCGGCTCGGCGCGTGCGGGCGCGCTCGCATCCACGCTCGGCGCTTGCGGCGGCGCCGCGCTCACCGCCGCGGGGATCTCGCTCGCGCTCGGGGCGGCGCTGGCGCTGGGCACCGCGTGGAGATCCGTCGTCGCCGAGGGGCTCGGCTGCGCGGGTGTGCTGGGCGGGCCTCCCGCGCGCGTCGCGAGGAAGAGGATGGCGCCGCCCACGCCCAAGAGCCCGGCGATCCACGCCGCCGCTCCAACGCGCCGCGACGTGGGCGCGTTCGTCGCCGTCACGCTGGCGTTCGTCGTCACGCCGCCCTCGCTTCGTCCGATGCGCGCGATCCGATCGATCGACGCGCGCGCGGCGTCGGGCGCTACTGCGCGAAGGGACTCTGCGAGCGCAGCGACCGACGGGGTTCGATCCTCGAGCCGCTTCGCGAGGCAACCGGCGATCGCGCGTTCGAGCGCGACCGGCGCCTTCGGCGCGACGGTGCGGAGCAGCGGAGGCTCCTCCGTCGCGATCGCCGTGCAGATCGCCACCATCGAGTCGCCGCGGAAGGGAGGCGTGCCGGTCACGAGCTCGTGGAGGATCACGCCGAGCGCCCAAACGTCGGCGCGCGCGTCCACGTCGTGCGCGCTCCGAAGCTGCTCTGGCGACATGTAGCGCGGTGAGCCCATCATCGCGGTCGCGGTGGTCAGCGTGCCTTGCGATCCGCCGTCGGCCTTGGAGATGCCGAAGTCGAGGACCTTCACGAGCGGGCTCCCGTCGGCGCGTCTCGTGAGGAACAGGTTCGCGGGCTTGAGATCGCGGTGCACGATTCCAGCCGCGTGCGCCTCGGCGATCGCTTCCGCGGCCTGCAGCACGAGGGCCACCGCGTCTGCGGGAGCGAGCGCGCGCTCGCGACGCAGGTGCTCGCCGAGATCGACGCCCTCCAAGTACTCCATGACCATGTACGGCGCGCCGCTCTCGAGCGTGCCCACGTCGCTCACTCGCGCGACGTGCTCGCTCTTGAGCGACGCCGCCGCTCGCGCCTCGCGGAGGAAACGCGCGTGGGCCCCGCTCGCTTCGAACGCGTGTGGGAGGAGAAACTTGATCGCCACGCGCTGGCCGAGCTCGCGGTGCATCGCCGAGACGACGACGCCCATGCCGCCCATGCCGAGCACTCGTTCGACCACGTACTTTCCCGCGAGCACGTCGCCGGTGGTCACGGGCGCCATCGGCGTGGGCTTGGTGGACGCGCGCGGGCCGCTCGGCGCGAGTGACGTGTCGGCCAGCGCCGGCGCTTCGGGCGCCTCATCCTTGCGCGCGAGCTCCGAGACGAGCACGCGGCACTCCTCGCAGCCGGCGAGGTGCCGTTCGACCTCGGCGCGTTCGCTCGGCGCGAGCTCTCCCTCGACGAACGCCAGCACGGTCGATTCGGAGGGGCACCCTGGCATGAGGGTTCCTATGTGCTAGAGGACGCGCCGTGGGGCAAGGCGCGCTGAGCGAAAGCCTGCTCTCCGCCATGCCGGAGGGCACGAGTCAGGGGTCGCTCGCGGCGGATTCCTCGCTCGAGGAGGCGCTCGCGTCTCGGCTCGCGGAGGCGCGTGCGGCGTGGCCCCGCGTCGAGATCGGCGCGACGGACTTCATGGCTCACGTCGGCGCGCGGCTCCCGGCCGAGGGCGTCGATCTATCGCGGGTGCGCTTCTCGGACCTTTACGTGGCGTGCGGCTGTCTTCGCGGCGACGCCGCCGCGGTGGCGTCGCTCGACGAGCGGACGCAGGGGACGCTTCGCGACTCGCTCCGCAAGATGCGCCTCACGCCCGAGCAGATCGACGACGTGCTCCAAGGTCTCCGCCGCGTGCTCTTCGCGGGCGACGAGGTCGCGCCCCCGCGCATCGGCGAGTACACCGGCCAGGGCGAGCTCACGGGTTGGCTCCGCGTGAGCGCGACGCGCGCGGCGCTCAAGCTGATCCGCCGCGACAAGCGCGAGGTGCCGGACGACGGCGCCGCGCTCGCCGAACGCGCCACCGACGGCGACCCCGAGCTCCACTACATGAAGGCCCTCTATCGAGACGCCTTCAAGGCTGCGTTCCAGGAAGCGCTCGACTCCCTCGACGCGCGCGAGAAGAACCTCCTCCGCCAACACGTCGTCGACGATCTCTCGATCGACGAGCTCGGAGGCCTGTACCAAGTGCACCGCGCGACCGCGGCGCGTTGGCTGGCCGCGGCACGCGAGACGCTGCTCGCGCGGACTCGTACGGCGTTCATGAAGCGCGCGCGCGTGTCGGGCGCGGAGTGCGAGAGCGTGCTCCGCCTCGTGCAGAGTCAGCTCGACGCGACGATTCGTCGGCGCCTCGAGGGCGCCGCGGTCGTCAAATCCGCGGGCTGAGGCGGAGCTCGCCGCCTTCGAGGTAGCCGTCCAAGAGCACTTCGCGGCTCGTACGACGGTCGACGCCGCGAAGGACGATGCCGCCGAGATCGTCGGTCTCGATCGTCGCGCGCACGAGATCCTCGCCCACGTCGAACGAGCGAGTGCGTCCCGCACCGTCGGCGGTCTGCACGAGGAGGTACGGCGCGTAGACGCGCGTGAAGAGCCGGGCGTGCACGCTCTCTTCTTCGGTCTCGACCTCGGCGTCTTGGGCGGAGAGCACGCTGGTGAGCGACCGGCAGCGTGCGTCGTCGGTGGCGCGGCGCGGGACGCCGTCGACGACGAGGATCGATCCGTCCGTGAGATTCTCGGGGAGGATGAGCGTGAGCTCACGCGCGCGGATGCCGCCGCGGACGCGCTGCTCGACCTCGAGCACGACCACGCGCGAGCGCACCTCGGTGAGGCGCGACGCGCTCTCGAACACGAGCCCGAGATCCCACACCGCCGCGGGCGGCGCGCCCGGCGCGCCGAGCCCGAGCACGAGACGCACGCCGGCGTCGTCGGCGCCGGGATCGGCCCACACCTCGTAGAGGCGGAGCTCGCGCGCGCCACCGTCGATGGTGAGCGTGTGGATCCAGATGAGGTCGTGGAGGTAGGCGAACGGATCGCGCGAGCCGACCTTCCGCGGGCGGGAAGAGAAGTACGGGACGTCGACGAGCGCGGGGGAGAGGGCGTTCACCATGGGGGACGGATCCGAGTCGAGCAGGGATCGTGCCTGGGCGGCGCCGACCTCACCCTTCTCGTGAAACCACGAACATCCCAGGAATCGGAGGCTCGGGGCAAGAGGAGGGGATCGATGAGGACCCCATGTGTCGCGTCTTGGTGACTGGTTTAACGCGCTAGCTGATCTCGCCGATCACCCCCGGCGCTGGCCACCCCGGGCTCAGAACCGGTGCGTGAAATGTGCGACGGCGCCTTGCGGAGAGGGCGCCACGGTCGCTCGGCCGCCGGCGACCTCGAGGGGGAGGACGAAGGCGAGCGCGCCCGCCGCCGCACCGCCCACCATGAGGCCGGTGCTGATCCAAGCGAGGCGCGTCGCGCGATCGCCGGCCGCGCGCGCGTCATCCGTGCAGAATGCACGCTCCTTGAGGCAGCCGGACTGGGCGTCCTTGTCGGCCGACAGGGCGAGGATACCGAGGACGCCTCCTGTCGCTACCAGCGCAGCGCCTCCCCCGAGGAGCCCGTAAAAGGCCGCCGTTCGGTGCGTCGTCGTCGGGTGCGCGGCGTCGTCGTTCTTCGGGTGCACGGGGACCGACGCCATCTCGGCCACGCCGACTTCGACGCGGTAGGTGCGCCCTGGCGACGTGGCGTCCACGGTGGTGCCCCAGGTGCGCGCGGCGCCGCTCGCGGCGGTCACGCGATGCGTGCCGGGGTCGACCGCGATGGCGGTGCCCCACGCTTCGCGCGCCACCCGCGAGCCGTCGAGCTCGACCACGAGATCGCTCGTGGGGACGTCGTCTCGCACGACGACGACGATGCGCGTGAGCGTGGGCGTGAGCGCGGCGAGGTGCGTGCGCGCGAACTCCTCGCGGTCCTTTCGGCCATCGCGCACGGCGAGCGCGGCCGACTCTTGGTAGCGCGTCCACGCGGAGGCGGTCAGGCCTTGGAGCTCGAGGCAGAGGGCGAGATTGAGCAAGGTGCCGCCGCCCGGATCGAGCCGCTGGCTCTCGGCGAACTTCGGGCAGGCTTCGCGCGCGCGGCCCGCTTCGAGGAGGGTGCGGCCCTCGTCGAAGAGCGACTGGGCGATCTGGCGGTCGGTATCGGTGACGTCGCCGGCGCGCGCGCGCGACGAGAAGAGCGCGAGCGTGACCGCGGCGATCGAGAACGTGCGGGAAGACCGCCGCATCGGCCGATGATACGGCGGCGAACGATTTCGTGCGACACGCACGCCGGCCGCGGCTCCTTCCGGCGTGAGCCTCAAGAGCCTGCGCATTGGTCACAAGTCGGAAGGTGTTCTTGCGAGGAATCTCGCTATCTCGTGCGAGCGAACGCGAAGCACGAGGGCGCCGAAGGCGCTCCAGGGGAGGCTCGAATCGCTAGATTCGAGGGGGACCGGCAGGTCCCCGCAAAAACGAGATCTGGCCAATGGCCAGCTCAAGAGCGCCCTCTCCCTCGCCCTCTTCTCCTTCGCGTCCGTCGCCGCGTGCAGCGCCGCGCCGCGCGCAGTCAACGTCGGCAGCGGCTCGGACGCGGGCGGCTCGCCCGAGCTCGTCGGTCAGGGCGACGACGACGCGGGGAGCTTCGAAGCCGACGACTTCTGGGAGAAGGACCCGCCGCCCCAGTGGTGCGGAAAGGGCAAAGCGCCACCGGACGCGGTGCCGGGCGGCACGCCCGAGTGCCCGAGCGACAAGAACAAAGAAGGCTGCCCGTGCCCGGAGATCGGCGCCGAGGCCCCGTGCTGGCCGGGGCTCCGCAAGGATCGTCACCTCGGGATCTGCAAAGACGGCGTCACGCGGTGCGAGGCCAAGGGAGAGCTCGACAAGGCGTGGGGGCCTTGTAAGGGCGCGGTGAAGCCCAAAAAGGGCGCGACCAAGGGCGCGGACGCGTGCGCGTGCTTCTCCAAGGGAACGTGGGCGCTCGACAACGTGGTTCCGTGCATCGACGAGATCTCGCCCGGCGTCTTCGCCGCCGTGTCGACGGTCGACAAGGCGTGCCCGTCGAACCTCACGCCCGGCGCGATCCCGCAGAAGCCCGCGGGGACGTGGTCGGAGAACCGCCTGACCGCGGACTGCGCGGGCCACTTCAAGCTCTGCTACGCGATCAAGGCCGGCAACATCGACGATCCCAAGCCGTCCGATTGCGTCGTCGCCAAGGTGTGCACGGAAGGCGACTACACGACGCCGAACAAGGCGCAGGACTTCCCGCCGCTCCCGCACTGGGTGACGTCCGACACCGCGTGCGTCGGTCGCTTCGAGTCGCAAGGCGGCTACTCGGAGATGACGGTCATCGGCAAGAGCGTGCGCTGCGACGCCGTGGACGACGACGGCGCGCCGCTCGTCTTTCGCCGCGGCGGCTACTGCCCCGCGACGTGCAGCACGAACCCGAGCGCGCCCGAGTGCCAATCGTGCGCCACCGACGCCTCAGGATCGTTCTGACGCGTTGCTGAGCGCGGTCAGCGGCGCTCGACGACGAGGTTGTCGAAGCGCTCTCTCAGGGCGGCGGTCGGCCTCTCGCAGTACTCGACGCCGAGCGTCAGCTCCGCGAGGCCGGTGCCGAAGCCCCACAGCGCGGAGTCGAGCGTGGTCGTCGCATCGAAGCGCGTTCCATCGACGAAAAGGATGGGCGCGACGACCTTGTCGACGTCGAGTGAGATCCGGTGCCACGCTCCGGGAACGATCTTCGGCACGCCGGCGAATGGCACGTATTGGTTCGGCGTGTTGGCATTCTGCACGAACGTGCGAAGGACGATCTCGCCTGCGTTGAGGGCGAGGTCGATGCTGGTCAGCGAGCCGCTCGCCTTAGGCGCCACGCGCATCGTGGCGATCGCTGGCGCGGCGCCAATCGTGCCGTCGCTGGTGGTCGCCGCACCCTCGAAATAGAAATCGAAGCTCACGCGGTAAGGCGCGGGTGTCGTTGCGATCGTCCGAACCCAATACGCGCCGACGTAGTGGTCTTTGTCGGCGGCCAGACCCACGGTCAAAGCGTGAGACGAGGACACTCCCGGGCTGTCCCACAAAAATGTCGCCGTCGGCTCGCTCGCAGAGCCACCGTTGGGCACGGTGCGATCCATCGCCTGCATCCAGCCATCGGAGGCGGGGTCGCTCTCGAAACTCGTGCAGTATGCATTCATCGGGCAACCACCGTCGTCCAGCGCTCCGCTCTCCGCGAGGCCGGCCGCCGAGTCTGCGCCGCTCGGCGTCGCGCCGTCGATGCTGGCCGATGGGCCGCCGTCGGTGGTCGACGCGCCCGGCTCGCTTCCAGCCGCTCCGCCCTCCTTCATATCGAGGGCGAGCTGGCACGCAGGAAGCACGAAGGCGAAGGTGGCGAGGAGCCCGACTACGGATCGCCGCACGCCCGAAAGTCTACAAGACCGTCCTGATGTGGGTGCGGCTACTTGCAGGGACCGTCGGCCATGCCCGAGAAGCTCGAGAGCGGCGTCGCGCTCCTCAAGTTGCCGGCGGTGTCGATCACGTAGAGCGTGCTCTTGGCGATGACGTGGTACTCGGCCATGTCCGGGCGGTACGTGAACGCGTCGACGTGGCACGTGCCCACCTGGCCGAGACACGGCCCCGCGGCGACGCCGGTGTAGGTCGTGAGCGGCGTCGAGCTGACGAGCGCACCGTCCTTGTCGATTGCGTAGATCACGCCGTTGGCGACGAGGTGGTACTGGGAGAGATCGTCGCGCCACGCGCCGGCCTCGAACGTGCACGACGTGCCGGTCTTGCCTGCGCACGGGCCCGCGGCGATGCCCGGGTAGCTCGTGAGCGCAGTGGAGCCGAGGAGGACGCCGTGATCGTCGAGCCGCCACAGCTTCCCGCCGTGGACGACGTGGTACTCGGCCACGTCTTCGCGCCACGTCATCGCGTCGATGTGACAGGTACCGACTTGGCCGGCGCACGGGCCGCTCACCCAACCGGCGAGGCTAGAGAGCGCGGTCGAAGAGACTGCAGCGCCCGCGCTGCTGATGCGCCACAACGTGCCCTTCGCGACGATGTGATACTGCGCCGAGCCTGCGACCCACGCGCCGTCGTCGACGGTGCAGGTCGCCGCGGCGGCGTCCGCGTCGGAGGCCGCATCCTTGCTCGCGTCCGCCGCGGCGTCGGCGGCGTCGGCGCTCGCATCCTTGCCGGCGTCGGCGGACGCATCCACCACCGGCGCGTCGGTGCCGACGTCCGCCACGCTCACGTCGCGGCCTCCCGAATCCTTCACGGCGGCGTCGAACGGGATCGAGGCGTCCGTGTCCGTGGCGGCGTCGGGCTCGTCGATCGCGGCGCCGTCTGCGTGTGAAGCGTCGGTGCGGCCGGCATCGCCGCTCGTGGCGCCGGGGTCGCTCGAGCCCGACGTGCCGGCGGCAGTGCCGGCGCTGCACCCCGCGAGGACGACGAAAGCGAGGGCGATACGGCGATGGCGAGCGATCATGATCGTGCGTGGGTTAGCATCACGCGTCCTCATGTCCAGGCACGCTTGTCGCCTCCGCGCTCACGTGAGCACGTTGACACTGCTCGGTTTCACGCTGGGCGGAGCGAGCGCCGCGCTCGTTTGCGCGCGGATCGCTCACGCGCAAGGGGACGCGAGGGCAGGCGTCGAGCTCGATTGGCGCGCGTCTTCTGCGTGTCCGACGCGTGAGCGCGTCCTCGCGGACGTCGCGCAGATGGTGACGTCGAGCGATCGAACGGTGCGCGCACGCGCAGTGGTCACCGAGCGTCCCGCTGCGTCGGGCGCTGTCGCGTACGCGCTCGAGCTCTTCATCGACGGCGGTGTTCGTCGCCTCGAGGCCGATCGCTGCGATGCGCTGGCCGAGGCCGCCGCCTTCATCCTCGCGCTTGCGGTCGATCCCAACGCCAAGCCGCTGCCTCCCAAGAGGGCGACTGCGCCAGAGGCCGCCGACGCGGGCGTTGCGTCGCCTCGTTCATCGAGCGACGCAGGCGACGACGCCGCGGCGCAAGCCCGCGCGGGCATCGAGACGGGGCCGCCGAAGCGAGCCGAGGAGATCGCGCCCGCGCCGGTCGTCGAGGCTCCGCGACCGCCGCGCGCGTTCGTCGCAGCCGGCGTCGGCGGGGCCTTCGGGCTGATGCCCAAGCCGGCCCTCGCTCCGTTCGTCATCGTCGGGGCACGTGTGGTCCCGTCGATTAAATTGTCGCTCGCTGGGAGCTGGTTCTTCGAGCAGACCACGGAGGGCACGATTGGGGCGAAGGTCTCCGGCGGATCGATCGGTCCGCGCGTCACGTGGGCGGCGCTCGCGCGCGACGAGATCGAGATTGGCCTTACCGGCGGCGCGCTCGTCCACCTCTTCGACGCGAGCGCGTTCGGCGCCACCAGCTCCGGAGCCGGCGCGGCGCGGTGGGGCGGGGCCGTCGCGGGCGTGGAAGCGATCTGGCTCCTCGACGCGCGCCTCGCGCTCCGGGCCGAGGCCTTCGCCGACCTCGCGTTCGCGAGCCCGGAGTTCGTGATCGACAACGTCGGCGCGGTGCATCGGCCGGCGGTGCTGTCCGCATGTGCAGTGCTCGGGGCCGAGGCGCGCTTTTTCTGACGAGCGCCCCGCCACGCGGGCACTCAGGCTGGGTGATGGTGGGATCGGCGGCGGAAAACCCGAGCAGCGCGGCGAGCCTCGCTCGGGCGGAGCCCGTCCCGTCGCCGACCTTCGCGGACGTGTACGACGCGCACGCCGAGTTCGTTTGGCGCGCGGCGCGTCGGTTGGGGGTGGCGCCCTCGTCGCTCGAGGACGTCTTTCAGGAGATCTTCATCGTCGTGCATCGACGCCTCGCCGCGTTCGAGGGGCGCTCCTCCCTGAAGACGTGGCTCTACGGCATCACCGTCCACGTCGTGCGCCGACATCGCCGGACGCTCCAGCGCAAGCCCGCGCATCTCACCACCGACGGCGAGATCGACGACGTGGCCGGCGCCGAGGCCGCGGATGGCCCCCTCGAGGCGGCGGCGAAGCGCGAGGCGGTGCGTGTGCTCCATGAGATCTTGGATCAGCTCGACGACGAAAAGCGTGAGGTGTTCGTCTTGGCAGAGCTCGAGCAGATGCCGGCGCACGAGATCGGCGAGGCGCTCTCGCTGAACGCGAACACGGTGCAGTCGCGGCTCCGCGCTGCCCGACAAGCTTTCGAACAAGCGCTCGCGCGCCATCACGCGCGCGATCGATGGAGACTGGGCGGCGCGCGTGACGTGCGTCCCGCGCACGAAAGGGAAGGGCGATGAGCGATCTCGGCCCCGAAGCGAAGAACCTCCTCCGCGACGCCATGGACGGCGACGACCTCGCGCCCGCCGACAAGGCGCGCCTGCGCGGACAGCTCCTGGCCCGCGTCGCCGTGGCCGGTGCGGCAGGCGCTGGCGCAGCACTCGCCACGAAGTCGGCAGCGGCCAAAGCCGGCAGCGCAGCGCTTGGCGCGGGCGCGAGCCTGGCTCCCCCGGCGGCCGCGGTGACGGCGGTCGTCGGCTCGTCCCTCTTGCCGAAGGTCGGTTTGGCGGTGCTCTTGGTGGGGACCTTGGCCGGCGGCGCCGTGGCCGTGCGCGGCTCGAGCGCTCCGACATCGGCTCCGGTCGAGCAGGTGCAGGTTGCACCCAATCGTGTGCAAGATGCACCTAAGACGATCGCGCCGCCGGAGAGGGTCGCGCCGGTGGCGGAGACCGCGCCGCCGGTGGCCGCGGAGCCCGCGCCGACGAATCCCCCGAGCGCGCCGCCCGCGCGGGCCGCCGCGCCGCGCTCGGCGCCGAACGTCGCGGCGCCCGTGCCGCCGGCTGCGTCTGCGTCCACGCTCGAAGCCGAGACCCGCCTCCTCCGCGGCGCCCGCGACGCGTTGCAGGCCGGCGACGGCGCCCGGGCCCTCTCGATCCTCGATCAGCACGCCCTCGCGTTTCCGAGCGGTGCGCTGTCGGAGGAGCGGACCGCGCAGCGCGTCTTCGCCCTCTGCGCGCTCGGTCGCGTGGACGCGGCGCGCGCGGAGGCCGGCGTATTCCTGGCCGCGCACCCGTCGTCACCGCTCGCGTCTCGCGTTCGGAGCTCGTGTGGTCGCCCCTGATCACTTTTTCTGACGAATCCGTCGCCGGCCGGGGACTCACTCATCAAGGACGACGCGCGCTGCGCGCCCTTCTTTGAATCCACGCCTCCTTCACTCACCAGGAGCCTTCCCATGCGCACACTCGCTCTTCTGCCCGCTCTTCTTCTCGCCGTCGCGTGTAGCGGCAAGGTCTCGATCGGCGCCAACGACTCGACGCAATCGAATCTCAAGAGGAACCCGGACGGCTCGCCCACCGGTGACGGTCAGAGCTGCACCTACGGAGGAGCGACGGCCAAGGTCGGAGATCGCTTCCCGGCGCCCGACGGCTGCAACACCTGCACGTGCACCGCGGAGGGCGCGGCCTGCACGGAGATGGGCTGCGTGGCCGATGCCGGTCCGCCCCAGGGCTGCGCGTACAACGCGCGGCAGGTGTCGGTCGGCGAGACGTTCCCGTCCCCGGACGGCTGCAACACGTGCTCGTGTCAGGCCGATGGCAGCGTCGTCTGCACGAAGCGCGCTTGCGCGGTCGACGCCGGGCCACTCGATTGCTCGGCGAAGGGCGCGTGCGGCGGCCCCGCGCCGGGGATGCCGACCATCCTGTGCGCGGATGGATCGAGCGCCGGCCCCGCGTGCAAGGAAGACCTCACGGCGTTTCAGCCGATCTGCACGTGGCAGATTACCGCCTGTGCTTGCCAGGGCGCGCCCGGGCACCAATCCGGCGATTCGTGGAAGGACTCGTGCAACAACACGTGCAGCTGCGACTCGACCGGCCTCGTCTCGTGCACGGCGATGGCGTGCGCCTGCCCGCCCGACGGCACGATCGACTGCATGCCGCCCGTCCCGTCGAACCTCACCGACACCTGCGGCGGCCCGTATCATCAGTGGGTCGTCGCGAACTGCCCGAAGGTGAAGTTCGTCTTCTGAGCGGGGCCCACGGGTTCGCCCTTCGAGCGAACGTTGTCTGGTCCTTCGCCGCCGGCAGCCAAGGAGTCGCGCTCGCGCGAGCCGGATAGCGAAGGTAAAATGCCCGTTATGGGGCGCCGTCAGACCATGGTGGCGACCGCGCTCGGAAGCACGGTCGCCGCAGTCGCGGCATTCGGTTGCGACGGCAAGTTGGTCGGCGGTGCCGAAGGATCCGACGCGGGCGACGCCAGCGCTGATGTCGCTGGAGACGCGGGCGGCGGCAGCGGCGCTCACCGCTGAACGGCCGATCACGCCCTGGGTTTGCCGCGAAGACCCAACCTCGGCTAACCCTGGGGCGTGCAGCGCGGCGGCGGCGAAGGAGACGGCGGCGGCGGGAGTGATTTCCCGCGCGGCGGACCCGCCCGGAAGGGGGATGCGGCCGCGCGCGTTCTTCCCAAGAACGTGCGGCGAACGTCCTCCATGCCCGCTCCCGAAGGCGCCGTTCGCGCCATCGATTTGGTCGACGGCACCGTCGATTCCGACGAGCCGCCGAAGCCGGTCCGCGCGGCGTCATCGGCCAAGGGCGGCTTCGGTCGCTTCATGCGGCGGCTCGGCGTCTGGGTCCTACGCATCGCCGCGGTGGGGCTCGCGCTCGCGGTGCTCGGCTTGGCCGCGCTCTTCGCGTACGTGCGCGACGTCGAGTCGACGCTGCCCGAGGTCGCGGATCTCAAAGGGAGCTACCACCCGGCGCAGGTGACCCGTGTCTTCGCGCGTGACGGCTCGACCGTGCTCGCCGAGCTCTTCACCGAGCGGCGCACCGTGGTGCCGATTCAGAGCTTGCCTCCGCACGTGAAGCTCGCGGTCCTCGCCGCGGAGGACGCCGGCTTCTACGAGCACGAAGGGCTCAACTACCTCGGCATCGCGCGCGCGCTCGTCGTGAACCTGAAGTCCGGGCGCACGCGCCAGGGCGGCTCGACCATCACCCAGCAGGTCGTGAAGAACCTGCTCCTCGATCCGGAGCGCACCTACAAGCGGAAGCTTCGCGAGGCGCTCCTCTCGCGCCGCATCGAGCAAGAGCTGACGAAGGACGACATCCTCGAACTCTACCTGAATCACATCTACTTCGGGCACGGGCGCTATGGCATCGAGGAGGCGGCCCGCGATCTCTTCGGCAAGCCCGCGCGCGAGCTCACCATCGCCGAGGCCGCGCTCCTCGCGGGCCTGCCGGCGGGGCCCGAGCTCTTCTCTCCGCGCCGCGATCTCAAGCGCTCGCTCACGCGTCGCGCGTTCGTGCTCGGCCAGATGCACGAGAAGGGGTTCCTCAAGGACGACCTCTACGCGGCGGCCATGAACGAGCCGGTGCACCTCGCCGCGCCGAGCGCTGCCCTCAGCGAGCTCGCGCCCGAGGCCGTCGACTACGCGCGGCGCCTCCTCCAAAAGCTCGATCCCGAGCGCGCATCCAAGGGCGGCTTCTCGATCACGACGACGATCGATCCCAAGCTCCAAGAGGCGGCGCGCAAGGCGCTCCGCGACGGGCTCGGCGCGTACGACAAGCGCAAGAACGTGCTCGGGCCGCTCAAGGTGCCGGTGCCCGACAAGAAGGGGCGGATCGCCAAGCCGAGCGCGCGCGAGCTCGCCGCGGACGGCATCCCCGAGCGCAACAAAACGTACGTCGGCACCGTCGTCGCGGCCGACGACGCGCGCGGCACCTTCGACGTGAAGGTCGGCGCCATCACCGGCGTCGTGCGCCTCGCCGACTACGAGCGCTACAACCCCGACAAGCTCGCTCCGAGCCTGTTTGCGCCGGTCGGCGCGCTCGCGCGCGTCACGATCCTCGGCGCGGTGAGCGAGCCGGCCGCGGCGCCGGCCGTCACGGCCGAGGTCGATGGCGGTGCGCCATCGAAGGCGCCGGCCAAGGGCGCGGCCGACGTCGCGACCAAGAATTCCCTCGACGGTGGCGCGCCCGTCGCGCTCGAGGCCGACGCCGGCGCGCAAGCGCTCGTGGCGTCCAAGGTGCCGCTCCGACTGGAGCTCGGTCCCGAAGGCGCGTTCGTCGCCATCGACGTGCGCTCACGCCACGTGCTCGCGCTCGTCGGCAGCTACGAGGGCACGAGCGGCGGGCTCGATCGCGCGACGCAGTCGCGGCGCCAGCCCGGCTCCACCTTCAAGCCGATCGTCTACGCCCAAGCGCTCCACTCGCGGAGGTTCACCCCTGCGTCGCTCGTCGACGTGACGCCCGGCACGTTTGCGGGCGGCTACAAGCCCGGCAACTACGAAGGCTGGACGGCCGCCGATCCGCTGCGCCTCCGCGAGGTACTCGCGAACTCCGTCAACGTCGCTGCGGTGCGCGTCATCGAAGACATCGGCCCGCAAGGCGTGGTCGAGCTCGCGCGCGGTCTCGGCGTCGAGTCTCCTCTGAAGCCTGACCTCTCGCTCGCGCTCGGCAGCTACGAGGTCGAGCCGATCGAGCTCGCCGGAGCGTACGCGTCGTTCGCGGCGGGCGGTCTCTACGACACACCGCGCATCGTCCTCAAGATCGTGGGGCCCGACGGCAAGGAGGTCCCGCTCGAGCCTCCGCCGCCGCCGCGTCGCGTGCTCGATGAGCAGGAGGCTTACCTGACGACGAGCCTGCTCACGAGCGTCGTCGATCACGGGACCGGACAGCGCGCCAAAGAGCTTCGGCGCCCCGTGGCCGGCAAGACCGGCACCAGCAACGGCTCCAAAGACACCTGGTTCGCGGGCTACTCGACCGACGTCGCCGCGGTGGTGTGGATTGGCTACGACGACGGCGCCCTCCTCGGGCGCGGCGAGACCGGCGGCGGCACCGCGCTCCCGTCGTGGGTGTCGTTCATGAAGACGGCGCTCGAAGGTCGGCCGGTCACCGAGTTCCCGCGTCCGCCCGGCCTCGTGCAGGTCTCGATCGACACGCGTACCGGCAAGCTCCCGTACGAGGGCGACACCGAGGTGATGGATGAGGTCTTCCTGTCGGGCACCGAGCCCAAGGACGTCGCGACGCCGCCACCGCCCGACGCGGGAGCGGCCGACGGTGATACCGTGTCCGGGCAGTGAATCGGCTCGCGCGCACCGCTCCCTTCGTCCTCGCCGCGCTCTTCGTCGCGCACGGTGCGCGCGCGTCCGCGCTCGACAAGATCGCGCGTGAGCTGGCGCAGGCCGTGGGTGACGTCCCGCAGGGAACGACGGTCGTGGCTTCGCCCCTCGTCTCCGACGTGCCGGTCGCCAAGCCCGACGATCTCGCGGTGCGCCTCGCCGCGCTCGTGGCCGGTCGCGTCGCCAAGGGCGCGAAGCCGAGCGATCGCGCTGCGCCCCTCGCCGTGGCGCGCACGCAAGCCAAAGACAGCGCCGCGCTCCTCTTCGTCGCGCCGACGCTCGACAAGGGGCAGCTCCGCGCGACCATCGATTTCTATCCGGTGCCGCACAATGGATGGGACCGCATCCGCACGCCGGTGCCAGCCCCGCGCGCGCACGGCTACGCCGCGAGCGCCATCGACGCCGAGGTCCGCGCCTTCTTGCCGCCGATCCTCCTCGAGCAAGCGCAGGTGGTGAAGGCGCGCGTCGACGACGGCGACGTGCTCGCGGCGGCGTGCGGTGACGTGGACGGCGACGGCGGCCTCGAGATCGCGCTCGTCTCGCGCGCCAAGGTCACGCTCGGGCGCATCGTGCGCGGCCGCTTCGTCGCGTACAAAACGGCGAGTTGGTCGGCGCTCGCGCCGCGCGTGCCAGTGCCGCTCCGTGAGCCCATCGCGACCGCGACCTTCATCGAGGAGGATCGGCTGCTCGTTGGCACGACCGACCGCGGTGGGGTGGCGCTCGACCGCGAGCTCTCGCCGGTGGCGAAGCTGCGCGGCCTCCCGCTGCCGGGTGCGATGGAGGCGTGCGCGTCTCCCGTCCCCGAGGCGAGCGCGCTCGAGGGGGCGACCACCTGCTCCACGCTCGGCGACGCGAGCGGCGCGAAGCTTCCGCTTCCTTCGCCGCGCTTCGATGCGCTGAGCGCTCCGCTCATCGTCACGCGCGACGGCAAGGAGTCTCGCGTCGTCGCGACGCGCGAGCCCGGCGGACGCGTACGCGTGCGCGTGGGTGACGACGTTCGCGTCATCGATGGCGGCGCCGAGCTCGTGGTGGCCGATCTCGATCTCGACGGAACGCCGGAGATCGCCGTCTCGTCGGACACGGGCGAGGAGGCCATCACGGTGCTCTCGCTCGAGCGTACCGGCGAGCCGAAGGTTCGCCGGCGCCTCGTCACGGGCGCACCCGTGCGCGCGCTCGCCGCGTGCCCTCCGGAAGTGGCCGGCGCGCCCGCGCTCGTCGCCGTCGTGGGCTCGGAGGTCTGGCTTGTTCGGTGAGCCGCGCGTGTCGCGGCGCGCGGCGCTGGGCTTCGCTCTCGGTGCAGGGCTCGGGGGCATCCGCAGCGCCGGCGCGCGCGGTCGCTCCCCGGTCGGAGGCAGAGCGTCGCTGCGCGTACCGTTCGGGATGGCGTCGGTCGACCCGCATCGCCTCGACGATCCGCTCGGTGCGCTGCTCGGTGACGCCCTGTTCGATGTACTCTACACGCGTGATGGCGTCCCGGCGCTCGCTGAGGCCGAGCCGGAGGCCGATGGTGACGGCTTCGTGATTCGGGTACGGCGCGGCGTCACCACCGCCGAGGGTCGCCCCATCGACGCGCGCGACGTGGCCCACTCCCTCGCGCGCGCGCGTCGTCTCGGCGCCCGAGCCTGGCTCGGTGAGGTGCCGACTCCGGAGCGGCGCGGCAACGACGCCCTACGCTTCGCCACGCGCGACGCGGCGCGCCTCGTTCAAGCGCTCTCGTCGCCGCTCACCGCGGTCGTGCCGATCGCCTTCGATCCCGAGCGGCCCGACGGCACGGGCGCCTTCCGCGCCGAGCGACGCGACGGCGGGTTCGCGCTCGTGCGCAACGCGCGCGCGGCTCGCGGTCCCGCGCTCTTGGACGAGATCGTGATTCGGCCGGCGGCCGACCTCGCCTCGTCGCTCCGCGCGTTCGAGGCCGGCACCGACGACGTCGGTTGGCTCGGCGCCGGGCTCCACGCTCCGCGGCCCAACGCCAAGAGCTTCGACGTCGGATCCGCAGCGTGGGTCGTCTTGCGGGTCGGTCGTGACGCCGGGGCGTGGGACGCGCCGGGGGTCATGCAGCGCATCCTCGACGGGCTGGCGCCGGCCAAGCTCACGTTCCTCGGGCTCGGCGCGCCGTGGCGACAGGAGCGCGACGAAGGCTGGGGCGGGCCGAGCGGCGATCTCTTGGTGCGCGACGACGCTCCGTACTTGCTCGAGGTGGCGCGGACCGTGGCGGCGCTCCTCTCGCGTCCCGGGCACGAGCTCACGCCGAAGCCCACGCCGGCGCGCGACATCGCGACGCGCCGCGGCAAGCGCGAGCACCTGTTGATTTTGGATCTCGCGCGTCCGTTCGCGCCGGGCGCGCTCGGCGCCTGGACGGCGCTCGCGTCGGTCGACGAGCCGTCGGCAGCGACCGAGCTCCCCAAGCGCGCGCCGCGGCTCGCCGAAGCGCCGGCGCGCACGCTGACGCGGACGCTCCGCGTGGGCGTGGTGGGTGAGCTTCGCGTGCAAGGCGCACGCGTTCCGGATCTGGCGCTTCCGGCCGGTGATGCGGGTTGGGATCTCGCCCTGGCGTCGCGCGCGCGGAGGCCCTCGTGAGGCTCGCGCTCCGGCTCGCGCTCGCGTTCGCGTTCTTGTCGGTGCTCACCACCTTCGGCTTGGGCTTCGTGCTCCGCGAGTCGCGCGTCGTCGACGAGACGCGCCGCTTCGACGTGGACGTGCGCAACGCCTGCAGCCGCGTGGCCGATCAGATCAAGCGGCAGGCCGAGGCCGACCGTCGCGCGCTCGGGGGCGCGTGTCAGAAGGGCGACTTCGTCGACCGCGCGCTCCTCGCCATGCAGAGCGGCGAGATCGACGCGCGCCGAGTGGCGCTCGCCGCGCAGCTCCCCGAGGTGCGCGACTCCTACGGGTTCGAAGCGCTCGTCCTCTTGACCGGCGCCGGTGAAGTCTTGGCCGCGGAGCCGCGATCGCTCGTGAAGATCCCGCCCGGCGAGGCGCGCGCGCTCCTCGCGACGCCGCCCGAGAACTTCCTCCACGGCACGAAGAGCATCTCCGGCATCGTGGCGCGTTGTCGCGCCGAGAAGGAGGGCCAGGCCGCGGCGCTCGTGGGCGTACGCGTCACCGAGAACCTCCTCCAGTCGCTCGCGCCGGCGGATCTCGAGGTGCACGAAGGGAAGGGGAAGTCCCCTTCGCGCGACGTCGCGCAGGCCACGTGCGCGGTCTCCGACGCCGGCGGGCAGAAGCTCGCCATCACGGTCACCAAATCCAAGGCCGAGCTCGAGAAGAGCTTGGCCAAGATCGATCAGACGCTGCTCTTGGCTTCGATGGTGTCGGCGGGGGCGGCGCTCCTCCTCGGCATCGTCCTCGCGCGCAGCTTGTCGCGGCCGCTCGCCGAGCTCGCCGAGCAAGCCGGCAAGGTCGGCCGCGGCGAGGCCCAGCCCATCGTCGTTCGCGGCACGCGCGAGACCAAGGAGCTCGGGCACGCCTTCAACCGAATGCTCCGCGACCTCGAAGGCACGCGCCGCCGCCTCTCGGCCGCGACGCGCGTCGCCGCGTGGCGTGAGGTCGCGCGGCGCGTCGCGCACGAGGTGAAGAATCCGCTCGCTCCGATTCGCGCCGCCGTGGAGACGCTCCGGCGCCTCCGCGCGCGCCAAGATCCCGCGTTCGACGAGTACTTCGACGAGGCCACGCGCACGGTGCTCGACGAGGTGCATCGCATCGCCAACATCGTCACCGAGTTCACCAAGTACGCGCGGTTGCCGCCGCCCCGCCCCAAGCCGGAGGACGTGGTCGAGCTCGCCGAGCGCGTGGTGTCGCTGCAGCGAGCCGTCGCTGGGGAAACGCTCATCGAAGTGCGCGCCGCGCCCTCCGTCCCGAGCGTCACGTGCGACGCCGACCAAGTGGTCCAAGTGCTCACGAACTTGGTGCAGAACGCGGTCGAAGCCGTGAAAGGCCTCAAGTCGCCGCGAGTCTTCGTCGAGATCGAGCTCGAAGGCGCAGATCGCGTCGCCATCACCGTGAAGGACAACGGGCCGGGCGTGGCGGCTGAGCTTGCTCCACGTCTCTTCGAGCCCTACGCCACGACCAAGGCGCACGGCACGGGCCTCGGCCTCGCCATCGCGCAACGCATCGCCGTGGAACATGGCGGTGAGCTCGCCTACGTTGGCGAGGCTGGCGTGGGCGCGGCCTTCCGCTTCGTCCTCCCGCTGGCTGGTCCCATGCTCGAAGGCGCCCGCGACGGCGGCGACCTCCCCTCGCAGATCCCATCCTCATGAGCGAACACGCAAAGGGCGAAGGCTCGACCGACGCAGCCGCGGTGACGGCGATCCCCCCATTCATGCGGATGGATGCGTCGCAGAAGCTCTTCGTCTACCTCGGCGCGATCTTCGTCTCGTGCCTGCTCCTCGGTGACGTCATCGGCGGCAAGACGATCGCCACGCCGCTCGGGCCCATTTCGGTCGGCATCCTGCCGTTCCCGGTCACGTTCCTCCTCACCGACGTCGTCAACGACTTCTATGGGAGACGCGGCGCGCGCTTCCTCACGTACCTCGGCTTCTTCATGGCCGTGCTCGCGTGGATCGTGCTCCAGCTCTCCACGTGGCTCGCGCCCGATCCGTCGACGTACTTCACGCAGGCCGAGTTCTTGAAGGTGTTCGGCGGGAGCGCGCAGCTCTTCGTCGCCTCGATCGTGGCCTACATGATCGGCCAGCTCCTCGACATCCAGGTCTTCCAGTATTGGAAGGCCCTCACGCAGTCGAAGCACCTTTGGCTCCGCGCCACCGGCTCCACGGTCCTAAGCCAAGCCATCGACACGATCACCATCAACGTCGTCTTCTGGTCGTGGACGGCGGGGAGCGATCCCACGTCGTTCCTCGGTCGTATGAGCTCGGGTGATCGTTGGGAGTGGATCTTCCGCAAGATCGGCCGCGAGTACCTCATCAAGCTGGTCGTCGCGGTGCTCCTCACGCCAGCGGTGTACGCGGTGCACGGCGCGATCGTGAAGATCCTCCGCATCGAGCCCGAGCCGCACGAAGCGGCCAAGAAGGGCGCACCCGCCGAATGAAGGTCGCGCTCCCGAGCGGGCGCGTCGTCCTGTTCGAAGAGGCGCGCGCGGTCTCCGTGCCCGGAAAAGAAAGCGACACCGATCGTCTCTTCGGAGGCGTCCTCGCCCGCTTCGCGGCCGGGCGTCTCGCGCTGCGCGACGCGGATAGGAAGTCGACGATCGACGTCAGGGCGCTGCCGCTCGTCGACTTTCACGCGCTCCGCGCCCTCGCGACCCACGAGGGCTGGCTCGACGAAGAGGAGATCACGGTGTCGTGCATCAACTGCGACGCCGAGCTCCGCGTCAGGCCCGCGCTCGACGACGAAGAGCTCGACGCGCGTCTCCCCGTCGGCGTGCCGCATCCCATCGCGCCCATCGCGGTGGGCGGTGCGACGGCGGAGACACTCACCCTTCGTGACGTGACGCTCGGCGAGGCGGAGCCGCTGCATCGTGCGCTCGTCGCGCCGGAGCTCACCATCGACGCGGCGGTCGTCACCGCCATGGGGATCGTCGCGCTCGGTGAAGAGCGCGACCCTTCGCGCATCGCGGCCGCGCTGCGCGATGCGTCCGACGACGCGTTCGACGACGTCGCGCGCGCGTTCACGGCCCTCCACTATCCGCTGCGGCTCGCGGGCATCGTGCGCTGCGAGGCGTGCGGCGCCCGCAACGACGTCGACGCGCCCTTCGATCGCGAGCTCGCGGCGGGCGATCCTGCGCCTCCCGAAGCCGCGTCACGCCCGTTCGTTCGGTTCCGTACGTTCGCCGCGAAGGCGCGTGCCTTCGCCGAGGAGATCATCGCTCCCGAGCACGAGGACGCGATCGCGTTCGTCGTCGAGGGCGGCGTCGCTGCCGTCGACGAAGGTGGAATCGCGCTCCTCGGCGCGTACGTGCCGGGCTCGCCGGGAGACGGCATGACGCCGTCGCGGCCGCACGAGATCACGGTCTATTACCGGACGTTCCGCGCGATGTGGGAAGAGGACGGCGCCTACGACTGGGAAGACGAGCTGCGAGAGACGATCGAGCACGAGTACGAACACTTCTTGTCCGAGCTCGCGGGTGGTGACCCGGTCGACGAAGAGGAGCGGCGGGCCATCACCGAGGAGGCGATCCGTCTCCATGGCAAGACGACGCTCCTCTCCCGAGAGGTCGGGCACCTCGGCGCCGACTTTGCCGGGTTTCTGCGTCGTACCTGGCTCTTGTGGGCGATCGTGCTGGCCGTGGTGGTGTTCCTCACCCTTGGGGCGCGCTGACGGGGGGCGCGGCCGCGCAAAGTCCGTTACGCTCCGGCCGCCTTGTCCCTCCCGCTCGCGCGCGCCGTAGGTCTCGGGCACCGGCCCGAGATCGCGACCGACCTCCTCGTCCGCCGCGAGCTCGTCGGCTTCGTCGAGATCGTCGCCGAGACGTGCTTCGCGCAAGAGAAGGCGCGGCGCGAGGCGGCGGCGCTGACCGAGGTTTGGCCCGTCGTTCCGCACGGGGTGAAGCTCTCGCTCGGGAGCGCGGACGGCATCGACGAGGCGCGCGCGAAGAGGCTCGGCGCGCTCGCCCGTGAGCTTCGCGCGCCGCTCGTCTCCGAGCATGTCGCCATGACACGCGGAGGCGATCGCGAGATCGGTCACCTGACACAGCTCCCGCGAACCATGGACGCCGTGCGCGTCGTCGCGCGCAACGTCGCCGCTGCACGTCGTCACCTCCCCGACGTTCCCTTCCTGCTCGAGAACGTCGCGTGGTCGTTCTTGTGGCCGGACGACGCGCTCGACGAGGCGGCGTTTTACCAAGAGGTGGTCCGCGCCACGGGGTGCCCGCTCCTCCTCGACGTCGGGAACCTCTACGCCAACGCGGTCAACGAGGGGCGCGACCCGAACGCCGTGCTCGACGCGTATCCCCTCGATCGGGTGGCGATGATCCACGTCGCGGGCGGCGTCTTCACGCACGGCTTTTACTTCGACACGCACGCCGACCCGATCCCGTCGCCGGTGATGGAGCTCGTGGCCCGCGCGCTCCGCGCCGTGCCGGACGTGCCGGTGCTTCTCGAGCGCGACGCCGGCTTCGGAGACTTCGACGCGCTCGCCGCCGAGGTCGAGGCGCTCCGTGCGCTTCGCCCTGCGGCGCGCGGCGCTGGCCTCGTCGACCTCGGCGCACGTGACCCTGGCGCCGTCCGTGATGGCGCGTCGCTCCTCGAGCGCCAGCGCGCGATCGCGCGCCTCCTCACCGACGTGGCCGCGCCGGCGGGGCCGCTCGCGGAGGCGATCGGGATTCCGGCGCTGGCGCGGTCGCGCGGAATCCTCGAGCGGAAGCGAGTCGACGATGCGCTGCCGCTCCTCGCGCACTTGGGGCCTCACGTCGCGAGCATGCGCGGCGTGGCCGAGGAGGCGATGCGTTCGTCCGTGCGGGCGTCCCACGGAGCGGGGCCGCGAGACGCGCTTCGCATCGCGGACGTCGCCGCCTTCGCGCCAGGTCCGCTCGTCGACGCGGCGCGCCGCGACCGTTTGCTCCTCCGCGCCCGGTTCGCGGCGAGCGCGAAGGGCGGCGGCATGCGGCCGCGGGTCGCGCCGTTCGTCGGACAAGAGAGACTCACCGACGGTACGCGCATCGTCGCCGTCAAAGGCGTCGGCGCGTTCGCCGCCGTTCACGTTCACGAGAGGAAGATAGGCTCATGGAGAACAAGCTGAAGTCGCTCCCGCAGTCCGTGCAGGATCGCTTGGACGAGCTCGTGCAGACGCTCAAGACGATGCTGGCCGACGACCTCGTGGCCGTCGTCGTGTTCGGCAGCGCCGCGCGCGGCGACTACCGCGCCGGCGAGAGCGACGTCGACCTCATCGTGATCGTGAAGGCCGACCCGAAAGAGAAGCTCGCCGCCATCGGCCCGGCGCTCTCGCTCGCGCGCTTTTCGGCGCGGATCGAAGCCATGATCCTGCGCGCCGACGAGATTCCGCGCGCGTCGGACTGCTTCCCGCTCCTCTACGCGGATGTGGCGCGTTCCAGCGTGACGCTCTTCGGAAAGAGCCCATTCGACGACCTGGTGATCGCGAGCGCCCACAAGCGCCTTCGCATCGAGCAGGAGCTGCGCGAGGCGCGAATTCGATTGCGACGGGTGGTGTCCGACATGTCCGACGACGCGGCCTTCGGTCGCGCGCTCGATCGCAAGGTGAAGCAGCTCCGCGGCACGCTCTTCGCGTTGCTCGAGCTGCGCGGGACGACCGTCACCGATCGCCTCGCGCCGGTCATCGAGGCGGCGTGCACGCGTTACGGCGTCGAGGCCAAGGCGCTTCTCGCCGCGCGGGAAGACGCGCCGCGAGCCTACGACGCGCTCGCGAAGCTCCTCGACGAGGCCCTCGCCGACGTCGATCGGGAGGACGCATGAGCGAGCTCTTCGACTTCTTCCCGTTCAACCTGCCGGCGACCGAGGCCTGGGTTCTCATCTACGTCGTCATGGCGGTCGTCACGCTCTCGATCACGGGCGTGATCAAGCGCGCCGTGGCAGCTCAAATGGACTCGCGGCTCGCGAGTGAGGCCGCGGCGGCGGGGATGGTCGCTGCGCCGGCGGGCGGGCCGGCCGGGTACCGCGTGAACGCCGCGCCGTTCGTGGCCCCGCACGTGCCCCTCTCGATCGGCACTTTGCCCAAGCCCGACGAGCTCTGGATGGTGGCCTATCTGCGCGGCGGTATCCACGCGGTCGTCGAGACGTTGACGATCACCGCGGTGTCGGCCGGCTGGCTCACGCTCTCCGCCGATGGCAAGGGCTACCAATTCCTCGGTGGGCAGCCGCCATCGGAGAGCGTCATGCGCAGGCTCTTCGAGGCGCTCTCCCGCGCGGGGACGCAGACGTTCACCAGCGAGAACGTCCGCGATCTCGCGAACACGGTTGCCGCGGCCGAGGTCGAGTCGATCACCGACCGCCTCGCGGGCTTGGGCTTCTCGCGAAGCGCGTTTCAGAATCAGTGGCTCAAGCTCATCGGGCTCGTGGGCGTCTTGATCGCCGAGGTCATCGGGGTCATTCGCATCGTCGTTCGCGCCGAAGTGACGCACGGCGACGCGGCGGTTCCGGTCGTGCTCGGGTTCGCGATGGTGGGCGTTCTCGTGGTCGGCGGAGCGGTGGCGCTCAGGGTGCCGCCGTCCACGCGGCCCAAGCGCTACCTCGATTGGCTCGACGACGCGACGGCCTCGCTCCAATCCGACGTTCGCTCGGGTCGGCGTGACGTTGCGCTCGAGGTCGCGCTCGCGACCGCCGTCGCCGGCGGCGCCGTCGTCATGGCGGTACCGCGTTATCAGCTCATGGCCGCCGTGGTGTCGCCGCCTCCGCCGACCACGACGATGAGCTCCGACTCGTCGAGCTCGAGCTCGTGTAGCTCGTCGAGCTGTGGCGGCGGTGGCGGCTGCGGTGGCGGTGGCGGCTGCGGCGGCGGCGGGGGATGCAGTTGATCCCGACGAGCCACGAGGCGGAGGGCGCGCAAGAAGCCGCAGATCACGTCGTCGCGTTCGACGTGATCGACACGCTCGGGATCGCCACGCTCGAGAAGCGCTCACCGACGCTCGACGGCTCGGTGCCGCTCCGCGTCGCGCAGGCGTGCGTGCCGCTCCTCGCCGGCAACGCGTTCGGCTTCCAGGTCACGCTGCGCCGGCCCTTCGAAGTGCGCACGCGGCTGGGCGGCGCGCGCGTCGACTTCGCGGACGAGGACAGCCTCACGCGCCTGCATCGCGCCAGTCTGCCGATGCTCGTGCGGGAGGGAATCCTCGGCGAGGCCGCGTCGCGGGGGCTCGCGGCCGGGGTCGTCACGATCGCGCGGGGGCGGACGCCGCGGATTCGCATCTTCACCGGACTCTTCGTGCGTCCGCGCGTGGGCGTTCGGTTGCGTGTCTCGTCGACCAAGAATCGTCGATCGCTCGCGTACGACGTGCCCGAGTCGTTCGTGGACGACGCGGCGGCGTGGACGCCCCTCGTGCTCACGGTGACTCCGCGCGGCGCCGAGGCGTCGATCGTCGGCGAGGTCGCGACCGTCGCGCCGCTGCCGGCGAGGTCACATGCGCGCATCCTCGCGCTCGAGGAAGCACCCGAGGTCTTTCGCGCGCATCTCGCGTTCTACGACTCCGCGTACTTCGCGACCAAGAAGGGCGGCGAAGTCGCTCGAAAGTACCGGCGCGCGCGATCGCTCGACGCCCACGCGGGCGTGGCGGAGCCGACCATCGATTGCGTGAGGGTAGGCGCGGCGGACGGCGCGCCCGCCGCCTCTTCCGATCGGATCGCGATCGTGAACGCGGTCGGGCTCGACGTCTCCTACGACGGAATGCGTGTCTCGGTGACGCCCGACGCGCGCGATCTCGCGCATCATGCGTCCGGCGTCGAGGCCGAGGTCGGAGCCTTCTTCGCGCGCGCGCCCGAGGGACACGAGCCGCACCCCGGCGCTCGCCTCTACCTCTCCAAGTACGTGACGCCGCACCCGGCCGGTGAGCCCCACTTCTTCGTGAAGCCCGCGGCGCTCTTTCGAGCTCCGCCTGGCGTATCGCTCTTGATCGAAGGCCACGGCGGACCGCACTACGAGATTCTCCGCGGCGTGGTCGAGAGCGATCGCTTTTACGCCGCGCCAGCCGTGTTTCATCTGACGACACCGGGCGCGCGCATCTCGGTTCCGCGCGGGACGCCGCTCGCCGATCTCTTCGCGCTGCCGCGTGCGCTCGAGTCGTCCACGTTCACCACACGCCGCGCCGGGCCGCTCGCTGGGCTCTCCCTCGATCGAGGAGCGCTCTCGTGAACGACGTCCGCGCCGTGCTCGCACGCGATGGGTTCGTCCGGCTCGCGGGCGCCTTCGATCCCGACGATCCGGTGGCCGACCCGTGGTCGTTCGTGGCGGCCCTCGTGGGCTCGCGTCCGCGCATGGTCGAGCGCCAGGCGATCCGCCCGCTCGATGGTGGCCGCTCGTTCGCGTCGACGATGGTCGAGACCCCGCTCCACACCGACAGCCAGGATTTCCTCGGCGCGCCGCCTGGTCTCCAAGTCATGGCGTGCCGCCGCCCGGCGAACGACGGCGGCGTGACGCGCCTCCTCGACGGCTTCGCGCTCGTCGAGGCCGTGCGCACGGAGTCGCCGTCGCTCTACCGCGCGCTCCTCACCGAGCATCGCACCATCCCGTTCTACTTCGGCGCGGTGCGTGGTCCGACCGTCGCCGAAAAAGGCGGCTCGGTCACGCTCACCGTCTCTCCGGTGGCGCCGGCGACGGACGATCGCATCGGCGCCGCCCTCTCCGCGTTCCTCGCTCGGGGCGTCGTGCCGGTGCGCGAGCTCGCGATCGCGCGCGGCGATGTCCTCCTGGTCGACAATCACCGCATGCTGCACGGGCGAAGCGCCTTCAGTGATCGTGGGCGCGAGTTCGTGCGCCTCCTCGCTTGGCTCGACGCGCCGCTCGCCACGACACATGCGTTCTTCGGCGACGTTCCTCGGGCGCCGGAGCCATCTCCCGCCGACCGCTTGGCCGCGCATCGCGCGGCGGTGGTGATCGAGCTCATGGGCGGCGTCGCTCCGGCTCGGCTCGCGACCCGCGAAGGCGTTTCCGAGGCCACGATCTACGCCTGGCGGAGCGCTTTCTTCCGCGGAGGGCTCGCGGCCCTGGCCGAAGATGGCGTGCCCTTTGACTCCCCCCGGGCGCGCGGGTAACGAACCAGCATTCGCATGGCGAAGCCCAAGACCAAAGGGGGTCGAGCTGCTCCGAACCGACGTGGTAGCCCGGAGGCCATCGAGAAGCGCCGCGCGGCGCGCATGTTCAACGACGTGCTCACCGGCGGCGGTCCGGCGGGCCGACGCGACGGCCGCACCGAGAAGCGTCGTCAGCGCCTCCTCGCGGAGCTGGAGAGCGGGTTGGCGCGCGGCTCGCGCGAGCTCAAGCCGCTCGACATTTTGACGCGCGTCCAGGAGCTCCTCGAGCTCGGCGAGACGGTGACTTCGATCCGCAAGGTGGCCAAGGTGCCCAAGCTGGCCATCGCCCCCGAGCTCGTCGCCGACGTGGTCACGCGTCTCCACAAGGCCTACGGCTTCCGCCCCGAGGCGTATCGCTTCGTCGGCATCGACGACGAGATCCTCCGCGAGGCCGGCGTGATCGCCGCCGCGCCGCGCACGAAGGGCCGTCGCCCGTGAGGCCGTCCGTTCGAGCGCGAACGATCGCGGTCGTGGTGGCCTGCGCCTCGCTCGCTGCGTCCACGTTCGCGCTCGTGGCGCGCGCCGACGACGCGTCCCGCCGCGCGGCGGTGATCGCCAAGGTCGGCGATCGCGCCATCACGGTCGGCGAGCTCGAGGATCGCCTCGCCGCGCTGCCGCGCTTCCAGCTCGCCGAGCTCGGTCGCACGCCAGAGGAGATCCGCAAGCGCTTCCTCGAGTCGGTGGTGATGCCCGAGGCGCTGCTCGAAGCGGCGGGTGCGCGCCGCGACGTCGGGAAGCAAAAGGGCGTGCAGGATCGCCTGACGCGCGCGCGGGCCAACGCCACGCTCCGCGCGATCGCGCGCCAGATCCCGTCGGTCGATCGCATTCCGGCCGAAGAGGTGAAGGCGTACTACGACGCGCACCTCGCGCAGTACGACGCCCCGGAGCGCATCGCGATCTGGCGCATTCTCGTCGCCACGCGCGAAGAAGCGGTGCAGGTCATCGCCGCCGCCAAGAAGGAGCTCACCGTGCCCGCCTTCACGGCGCTCGCGCGCGAGAAGAGCCTCGACAAGGCGACCAACCTCCGCGCCGGCAACGTCGGCTTCGTCGGCGCAGACGGCGTCTCCAACGAAGCCGGGCTCAAGATCGACCCCGCGGTCGTGGCCGCGGCCAAGACGGTCAAGGACGGCGAGCTCGTGCCCACGCCGGTCGCCGAGGGGACCGCGTTCGCGGTCGTGTGGCGGCGCGGCACGGTGACGGCCGAGAAGCGCTCGCTCGCTGAGGCAGACGAGCAAATTCGCGCCATCCTCGTGCGTCGCAAGGCGGACGACGCGACGGAGAAGCTCGTCCACGCGCTGGAGAAGGCACACGCCGGCCCCATCGACACCGAGCTCTTGCGCACGACCGATCTACCGAGCTTCCTCGAGCCGTCGCTCGTCGGCGGCGGCAAGTAGCGCGCGGTCGCGTCAGGTCGGTTGAGGCGGCATCCGCGACGGCCGCGGGAGTCGCGCTCGAAGATCGAGCTCGTCGAGCGCGAGCGCGGCTTCGGCGGCGGCGCGCTCGGCGAGTCGCTTCGAACGGCCGATGCCGCTCGCGACCTTGTGCTCGCCGACCACGGCTTCGACCTCGAACTCGGGCTCGTGCTTGAGACCGCGCATCTCGACGACGCGATACACCGGCGCTGGTAGCCCGAAGGCCTGCACGCGCTCTTGGAGGGCGCTCTTGGGATCGCGACCCATGAGACGCGCCGCGTCGGCCAGGGGCTCGCGCACGACCTCGGCCACGAGCTTGCGCGCGGCGTCGAGCCCGCGCGCGTGATAGACGGCGGCGACCACGCTCTCCACGGCGTCGGCGATGACGTTCGTCTGATCGCGATCGCCGCTCGCGCGCGCACCGCGGCCGAGAGCGAGCGCGCTCCCGATGTCCACCGCGCGCCCCCAGCGCGCGAGCGCGTCGGCGTTCACGAGGGCGGCGCGCATGCGCGTCAGCGTTCCTTCGTCGGCGTCGGGGTGAGCGGCGAGCAGCATCTCGCTCACGGAGAGGCCGAGCACGGCGTCGCCGAGGAACTCGAGGCGCTGGTTGTCGGGCGCGCCGGTCTCGTTGGAGAAGCTCGGGTGCGTGAGCGCTTCGGCGAGGCGCACGAGCGGCGCGCCTTCACCGATGATGCCGTCGAGCACCGCGATGAGGCGCTCGCGCGCGGGCTCGAACTCGCGATCGTAGTTCACGAGCTGGCCTTCGCGCCGGTCGACGCGGCGGTCACGTCGCACGCCTCGGCGAGCTGGAGGTCGAGAGACGTGAGACCAGCGGCGTCGTGGGTCGTCCAAAGGACGCGGGCGCGGCCCCAGCCGAGCTCGATGTCCGGGTGATGGTCTCTCTTCTCGGCCGCCGCGCCGACGCGCACGACGAAGCCGAGCGCGGACGCGAAGTCGGAGAAGCGGAACTCCTTGGCGATCGCGATCGGCGAGACGCGCGTCCAGCCCGGGTGGGCGGAGAGCCAAGCGTCGACGTCAGGGTCGGGGAGGCGAGTGGGTCGGGCCATGGTCGGCTCGCCTAGCGTAGTCCCGCGTCGCGAGAACGCAGCAGAATTCATGGGAGATCGGGGCCGGGAACTCGGACCGGCCGGCGCTGTCCGTAAGGAGGAATGGTCCCCTCCTTGCGGTATGCTTCGCCCGCCTTGGGTCTCGTCGCCTGTCCGTTCTGTCGTGAGCTTTTCGAAGAGGGAGAAGTCGAGGCGTGCCCGGTGTGCGGCATGGAGCTCTCGCCCCTCGAGAAGCTCGGCGTCTCGCACGACGCGCTCAGTGAGGACGGCGTCCCCGTCGAGCCCGAGAAAGAGATCCTCCCCGCGACATACCTCGGTCGAAACCGCGGGCCGCTCGCCGTCGTCGGGCTCGTCGGGCTCGCGCTCTTCTTCCTCCCGTGGATCAAAGTGACACTCCCGGACCTCGCGACGCTCAGCGGCTTCGACATCTCGCGTCGCCTCGTGTGGGTGTGGACGACGATGGCCGCGTGGGGCGTCCTCGTGCCCACCGTGCTGAGTCGGCGATCCATCTGGCAAATGCGGACCGCGCGCGTGGCGGCCGGGTTTCTCGCGGCGATCCCGGGCCTGACGACGATGGTCCTCCTCCTTCGCCCGCCCAAGAGTCGACTCATCCCTATCGTGTTCACGTACGAGTGGCCGCTCTACGCCACGCTGGGCTTGTCGCTCGTCGCGATCGCGCTCGCCGTTCGCTTCGGAGGTCGGGTCGACGACATCCGCGTGAAGCGTGGGACGTCGGCCGGCCAAGAGCTGCACTGAGGCTCCGTCTCCGCGCGCGCAGCGGACGCCGAAAGACACCCCCTACCGTCGACGCCGCGAGGGCTTTGCGCTACCTCTCGGCTCGACGCGGATGACGGATCTCGGCGACACCGCGCCCGTCAAGTCGGGCGAAATCCTCGCGGGAAAGTACCGCGTCGATCAGGTGCTGGGCGTTGGCGGCATGGGCGTCGTCGTGGCCGCGACGCACGTGCAAATCGGCAAGCGCGTCGCGCTCAAGTTCCTCCTTCCGACGGCGCTAACCCTCCCGGTCGCGCTCGAGCGGTTCCTCCGCGAGGCGCGCGCCGCGGCGCTCCTCCGCGGCGAGCACGTCGCGCAGGTCCTCGACGTCGGCAACCTCGAGAACGGCGCGCCCTACATGGTGATGGAGTACCTCGAGGGTGGTGATCTCGGGGCGGTCGTGCAGGGGAGCGGCTCGCTGCCGATCGCCGACGCCGTCGACTACGTGCTCCAGGCATGCGAGGCGGTGGCGGAGGCGCACGCGGCGGGCATCATCCACCGCGATCTCAAGCCGCGGAACCTCTTCCTGACGAGGCGCGTCGACCGGTCGCCGCTCGTGAAGGTGCTCGACTTCGGCATCTCGAAGATCGTGAGCCCGGGTGACAAGGAAGATGCGTCTCTCACTCGCACGAGCGACGTGATGGGCTCGCCCAATTACATGTCGCCTGAGCAGATCAAGCGCACGCGTGACGTCGACGCGCGCACCGACATCTGGTCGCTCGGCGTCGTGCTCTACGAGCTTCTCGCGGGGCAGGTGCCGTTCTTGGCCGACACCATGCCGCAGCTCTGCGGGCTCGTGCTCCAAGATCCACCGACGCCGCTTCTCGAGGTTCGCCCCGATGTGCCGCCGGGTCTGTGGGCCGTCATCCTCCGTTGCCTCGAAAAGGATCCCGCGGCTCGTTACCAGAGCGTGGTCGAGCTCGCCAAGGCGCTCGCTCCCTTCGCGCCGAAGCGCTCCGCGTCGGTCCTCGACCATCTCCACGCGATGGGGCAGAGCCCAGTCTCGGGGGCTGCGTCGTCGGTCGTTCCACGTGTGCCGCGCGAGCCCGCGGCCGCGCGCACGAGCGGGACGTGGGCGGGGCCGCCGAGCGAGACGTTGGCCGCGCGGCCCGAGCGAGGTCAGTCGCTGTTCGGCGTGAGCGTCGCCTTCATCTCGGTCGTCTCGCTCACGATCGGGGTCTACCTCTGGTCGCAGCACGCGCCGCTCCCCGAAGGCAGCACGGGCTCGAGCGCGACGGCGACGACGCCCGTCGCGAACGTGGCGCCGCTCGTGACGTCGCCAGTTCGTCCGGCCTCGGCTGCGCCGGTGGAGCCAGCCTCGGCGGCTCCGTCCGCCAGCGCGAGCGCCGCGCCGGCGCTCTCTTCGCGTGCTCGGTCGCCGCGCGCGCCGGCGCCCGTCGAATCGATCAAGCCCCCGGCCTCCGCCGCTCCGACCGCTGCGCCGTCGTCGTCGTCGAGCGGGAAGTCCGCCGACGAAGCCCTCATGCCCCTGGACCGAAAATGAACGATCCGCGAACCCTTCACGGCCGCGCCCATAGGTCTCGCTCCTTCGCGCCGCTGCTTGCGCTCGCCATCGCGACGGCGTGCGCGCTCTCACCGGCCGTCGCGCGCGCCGACAACGCCACCGCGCAGGCGCTCTCGAGGAGGGGCGGAAGCTGATGCTCGAAGGACGCTTCGGCGACGCGTGCCCCAAGCTCGCCGCGAGCCAGAAGCTCGACCCCGGCGCAGGGACGCTCATGAACCTCGCGAGCTGCTACGAGAAGAACGGTCAGCTCGCGAGCGCGTGGGCCACGTTCAAAGACGCCGCGGCGGCGGCGCGCACGAGCGCGCACCCCGACTGGGAGAAGGCGGCGCGTGATCGCGCCGGAGAGCTGGAGCCGCGCCTCTCGCGTTTGACGATCGTGGTCGCGCCGGAGGCCGACGTGCCGGGGCTCGTGATCGAGCGCGACGGCCAGCCCGTCGATCGCGCCGAGTGGGGCGTCGCGTTGCCGATCGATCCGGGCGTTCATCCGATCGAGGCGCAAGCGCCGAAGAAGCAGAAGTGGTCGACGACCGTCAGCGTCGGGCCCAACGGCGCCAAGGCCTCGGTCGCGGTGCCGGCGCTCACCGTGGAGCAAGGCGACGCGCGACCCTCATCCGGGCCGCCGCCGCCGCTCGCCCCGGACAGCGTCGATCGCGGCGCGACGACGCGCGTCCTCGGCTACGGGCTCGCGGGCTTGGGCGTCGTCGGCCTCGGTGTCGGATCGATCTTCGGTCTCATCGCGAGCGCAACGCACAAAGATGCCCTCACGCACTGCACGGCGGATCGACGCTGTACGCGCGAAGGCATCGACCTCGGCGATCGGGCTTCGTCGCAGGCCACGGTCTCGACGGTCGCCTTCGTCGCGGGCGGCGCGCTCGCCGCCGCGGGCGTGGTGCTCGTCGTGACCGCACCCAAGGCGCCCGCTTCACAGGTCGCGATCTCGATCGCTCCGACGCCCGCGGGCGCCTCGCTCTCCGTGGGAGGTGGGTTTTGAGTCGGCGATTCATCCTTCGCGTGCTCGGCGCGCTGGCTCCCGTCTCGCTCCTCGCGTGCAGCACGCTGCTCGGGTTCGAGACCCTCACGCTCGACGAGAACGCGTTCGACGGTGGCGTACGCGACGGCGCGGCGTCGAGCTCCGAGTCTGGCGTGACCGAAGGTGACGCCTCCGACGACGGCAGTGCGCTTCCCGACGCGGGCCCCACCGTCGACGCGGCCGACGGCGCGACTTGCGTCGCCGACACCGCCAACGACAAGCAGAACTGCGGCCGTTGCGGACACGATTGCCTCGGCGGCGACTGCAAGGGGGGCGTCTGCCAGGCTGCGAAGCTCGCCGACTCGCTCGCGCAGCCGCTCGGGCTCGCGGTGGACGACAAGAACATCTTCGTGGCCGAGTACGATCAGAACCGCATCATCTCGTTCAGCAAGTCGACCGTCCCCGGCAAGTGCAACAGCGTCTCGACCATCTTGAGCTGCGTCTTCGCCGACCAACCGGGGACCTTCAAACCCGTCGCGATGGCGGTCGACGCCGACAACGTCTACTGGTCCAACGATGGCCCGGGCGATCCCGGGGAGATCCGCTCGTGTCCGCGGACTGGCTGCGGCGGCTCGGGGCCGCGCCTCGTCGCGACGCTCGTCGCGGACGCCTACGTCACCGACATCCAGATCGCCGGCGGGCTCCTCTATTGGGCCGAAAATCAGGGGTCGGCGATCCGTCGCTCGCAGCCCGACGGCGGCGCGAAGCTGACGCTCCTCGAGAGCTCGAGCTACTCGCCGTTCCACCTCGCCGTCGACGACGCGCGCGTCTTCTTCACCGAGGACGGCAACAATCAGCCTGGACCCACTTCGATTCGCGCCGTGCAGATCGACGGCGGGGGCGGCGCGCCCAAGGCGGTCGCGGAGTCCGACGCCAAGACCCACGGGATCGCGCTCGCGGCGGGCGGTGACATCTATTGGACCGCGCCGCAGACCGGGAACGTGTGGACCGCGCCCAAGACCGCGACCGGTCAAGCGCCCGCGTCTTCGTTCGCCTCGAGCCAAGTCGAGCTCGCCGCCATCGTGGCCGACTCGAACAACGTCTATTGGATCCAAAGCGGCAGCGACACCGTCGCCGACGGGATGATCGTGATGTGTCCGCTCGCCGGCTGCCCGGCGACCGGCCCCATCGTGCTCGCCGAGAAGCAGAACTACCCGCGCTATCTGACTCAGGACGACACGGCCCTCTATTGGTCCAACGAGGGCCTCGTCACTTCGGCCACGTATGACGGCCAAGTCTGGAAGATCGCCAAGCCCTGAAGGCCGTCGCGCGCGCATCACGTGCAAACGTGAAAACAGAGCGCCCGACGGCCGGCCGCGCGGCCGCGCGCGCGTGCGCGGCTGCTAGGCTCAGAGAATGCTGCGTCGCCTCGCGATCGGTGCGTTCGTCGTCCTCCTCTCCGCCTCGGCGTTCGCTGGGCCCGAAGCGCGCGACGGCGGCGCGGCGGCGACGACGACGACGACGGACATGGACCCTGCGGTCGAGCTCGTCCGGCTAGATCTCGCGGCGCGCCGCGCGGAGATCTCGGCGCGCGACGGGCGGGCCCGCGTGACGACCCTCGGCGCCGTCGCGAAGCTCGCGAAGTCGAAGGTCGACACGCTCACCGGCAGTGATCGCGCAGAGGTCGAGGAGGGGCTCGTGCATCTCCTCGCGCACGTCGCCAACGTCGACGCGGCGGCGCGCGGCGACGAGCGCGCCGCCGCGGAATATCGCGCCGGCGCCGACAAGCTAAGGGCGCGCCTCGCGGCGCCCGGCAAGGCGGACACGAACGCGTGCGATCCACCGTTCTCGTTCGATCCTGAAGGGCACAAGCGCTGGAAGCCCGAGTGCTTCTGACGCCGCGATGAGCGCGTGAACGCGCAGGCCGGTCAGGCGCCTTCGAGCGCGCGCGCCCGTTCTTTGCAGGCCTGCTTCATCGCTTCGAGGCCGTGCCCGCGCGCGCCGCGTCGGTAGTGCTCGAGCGCCTGGGTGCGGCGCTGGAGCCCCTCGAGCGCGCGACCGGCGTAGTACGCGCGCGCGGGATCCTGGTCGGCGTCCCACGTGCGAACGCCGCGCGGGCGCGCGCGTCGCAAGACCACGAGGGCGCGGCGGGGCGCGAGCTCGGCGAGCACGGAGAGCACGTCCAAGCTCAGGTAATGGTGCGCGGCGTAGAGGGTGAGGCCCCACCGCTCGATGCGCGCGAGCAAATCGTCGTCGACGAGATCTCTTCTCTCGAATCGCATCGCGAGCGATGCGGCGCGGACGAGCGTTTGCGGTGGCAAGAGTGGGAGCGCGCGCACCCGCACGAGGAGCTCGGTGACGATCGCGGCGTTCGATTCGATCTCCGGCAAAGCCAAGACGAGGGGCAGCACGAGCTCGTTGATCGGCAGCGGCGCCACGCGCGCCGCGAGGTCCGCCATGAATGGGCGGGCGTCGGCGTCCGCGATTCCGCGGCGGAGCTCGGAGCCGCTCTCGAGGAACGCGAAGCGACTCGTGAGATCGTGCGGCCCGTCGTCGTACCAGTCGGGCGCGACGAGCCGCGGAACTTCGCCGCGGGGGAGGACCACGGTGCCCATCTGGGTCGCGAGCCGTTCGGCGAACGCACCCACGCGCGCTGGCCAGCCGACCTCCGCGGCGTGCGCATACGGATTGAAGGTGACGATGCCGCCCGCCTGCGTGAGCGCGAGGAGCGCACGCGCCACGATGCGGCCACGCTCGTCGCGCGCGTAGAGCACCCGCTTGTTGACGTCGGCGGCGTTGGCGAACACCGAGAAGTAGTTGCACCCGTCGGGCGCGAGGCAGGTGTCGAAGTGAAGGCCCATCTCCATGACGACCAGCGGATCGTCCTCGAGTTGGAGAAAGAAGGGCTTACCGTCGGTGCCCAGGAACCGCTCCGGCGGTGCGGCCGGCGCGCGCCACGGACCGACGTCGACGCCGCGCTCCGCCAATCGCTCGATGAAGGCGCGATTCTCCGGCGCGTCGCGAAGGTCCCACGGCGGCGGACCGAGCCGTGCACGAAGCACGCGGCCTGCCAGCGCGCGCATCTTCGGCTCGAGGGTGGCGATGGGCGCGAGGAGGCGCTGGCGAAGGGGCGTCGTCCAATCGTCGGGGACGCTGTCCACGTCGAGCAGCTCGCACACGAAGCGTCGGCTCGCGGCGCGCGCGGCTTCGGCGACGTGGGCGACGATCTCGTTCACGGTCGCTCGTGCGATCTTCTTCTCGAGCGCGGCGGCCTTCTTTGCGGTGAAGCGCGCGCCGTCCCGACGTCGGCGCGTCAGGTTGGCGAGGCGGGCGCGGAGACGCTCCGTGTGCGCGCGGCTCGGGTCGGAGCGCTGCGCGAGGAGGCGTCGAAGCGCGCGAATCTCGTCGTCGATCGCCGCAGTGTCGCGCGCGTGATCGCGGAGGATGCGCTTCGCGACGCGCTCGGCGTTCGGTACGACGCGCGCGAGCGATCGGAGCGCGTCATGAAGGACGTCGGGATAGTCGTTCACGAACGCGGCGCGGTCGGGGCGCCCGTGGAATGAAGCGAGCGGCGTGGGGCAGCCGAGGGTCGAGAGCACGGTGCTCGCCGACATGAGCGTCGAGAGGCCGCCGCCCGCGATGACCTCGAACGCGACGCGCGCCTCGCCGCGCGCAACGAGCGGCCGGAGGAGAGCGACGGCCGGCGCCGCCTGCCAAGCGCCGAGAACACGCGCGGCTTCGATGACGGTCGCGAAGCGCTCGGGATCGTCTTCGGCGATCGCGAGAGCGTCCTTCACGAGATCGGTGTTGTAGCGCCCGCGCGGGAGCCCAGGATGCGCGACGACGCGGGCGGCGAGCGCGGTCGGCGCGTTGGCCAGGGTGAGCTCGATCAACCATGCGTTCACGTCGTCACGAACCACGGTCCCGGTGCGCGCGTGGGATTCGACCGTGGTCACGAGCGCGTCGAAGAAGCGCGCGATCACGCGCGGCGGCTCGTCGAGGAGGTCGTTCTCGGCCACGTAGTAGCTCGCGCTCTGCCGGCGCGCGAGCCAAGTCGAGCGGAACGGTCCGAGGCGCACTTCTCCTAGCGACCGCGTCTTCGTGAGGTAGCGCGCGAGCCCGTCGACGACGACGACGGCCCGGTGCTCGTTCGTTCGCGCCAGCGAGGTCAAGTGCTGGAGCAACACGCCGGCGCGCAGATCGCGCCCGAGAGCGCGGAGAGCTCGCTCGATCGCGCGCGAAAGATCCGGCGAAGCGTTCGCGTAGAAGAGGATGGTGTCGACGGTCTCTTTGGCCGACACGGGCGGCGGCGCGGCGTCGCGGAGCTTGGTCAGGTAGGCGCCGCGGCCCGAAGGTGGCACCTCGGAGTCGGGCCGCGCGAGCGTGCGGAGGGCTTGGTCGATCTTGCGCCAGAACGCGGCCCACTCGTCGAAGACGCTGGGGATGTCGAGGACGTCCACGGCGAAGAGTGCTTTCGCGCGCGCGCGCTCGGAGAGAGAAGCAAGCGCTTGCGCGAGGCGCTCGAGCTCGCCGCGCCACGAACGCGGGCGGCTCGTGAGCTCGGGCAGCGCGGTCGCTTTGGCCTGCATGGTTCGCCAGACGAGCTGGTGCTCCGCTGTCAGGATGTCGCTGGCGCGCGGATCCGCGAGCGCGGTGGCGAGCGGGAGCGTCGCAGCGAAGGTGCCCGCGTCGGTCGCTGCGCTGACGAGCGCGGTCGCGACGTCGACGCTCGTCTGCGAGAGGAGCTGCTCGGGAACGTCTGCCAGTACGTCGAGCGTGCGCGCAAAGCGCTTGCGATCGCTCGCCTCGATGAAGGCGAGCGCATCGACGATCCGGGTGAGATCGGGCCGTGACGCTCGGAGGGCGCGGGCGCGCGCCGCGCTTCGTGCGCTAGCGAGCTCGAGGCCGAGCGGGTCGGGCAACGGCGCGCCGCCATGGACCGCTGGCTTCAAGCTCTCGACGACGCGGGCGAGGGCGGCGACTGTCGAGGCGCCGTCGGGCAGCACGTCGGCGAGCACGCTCGCGTAGTCTCGCTCCAGCTCGCGGAGGGCGCGGGTCGCGCGAGCGAGCCGGCGACCGTCGATAGGTTCCTCCGCGCCGTCTCGCGCGATCCAAAGAAGGGCACCGTCGGCCGCGCGGCGCGGATACCCACGCAGCCACGCCACGTGCGCTTTGACGAGGGCGCGGGCCGCGGCGACGGCGGTCGCTTTGCGGGTCGCGCGCTCCCGAGTCGGCTTCATGCGACCCGAGCCTATCCGACCCGGGCCGCTCGGGGCGCGTCAGCCGATCATGCGAACGGATCGAGGCGCGGCGCCGGTCGCCGCGCGGCAAGCGCGACCATCCAACCGATGCGGGCGGTGGCGACGACGACGATGGCGGTGAGGGCCGCGCGAAGGAGGCGCGGCTCCGCGAAGCCCAAGAGGCGCGGCTCCCACGGAGCGAGCGCGACGGCGAGCCCGACCACGATGGCCCCGAGCGCCCCGAGGAGCGCGCTCTTACCGTGGCTCGTCGCTGCCGCGGCCCGTCGCGCGACGAGCGCCACCACGCCGAGCCCGCCCGCCTTCGCGACGAGGAGCGCCGCGCCGATCAGGTCGGCGAACGCGCCCTCTCCGAGCGGCGATTGCCAGCCGCCCCAGAACACCACGGTGAGGAGCGTGACGAGGACGAAGAGGAGCGATTGGCTTCCTCGCTCGACGATGCGCGCCGCGCGACCAAAGCGCGGCAGATCGGCCTCCGGCTGTCCCATCGAAAGAGAGACCATGGCCGTGAGCGCGAGGATCGCGGTCGAGAGGCTTCCGAGGCCCATGAACTGCCACGGCCACGCGCCCTGCAGGTGGCTCGCTTCGCTCGCGCGGGTCGCGCCGGTGACGAGCCCCGAGAGGCCGACCGCGAGCGCTGCCGGCAAGAGCGCGAACGCAGCGCTGAGCCCGGCACGCATGCGCGCGAGGAGTCCGCCCTCGGCGGAAACGAAGTAAAGCGCGAGCGCAGCTGCGACTGCAGCGAGCGCGAGGGTCACGAGCTCAGGCTCGCCGCCAGCGATCTCACGGAGCGCGAGCGAGATCGCCACCGTGCTCGGAATGGCGGCAAAAGCGAGCATACTGACGAGCGGTCGCGCCGGCGTGCGTCCGGCGCTCTCCTTGCGCGCGGTCACGACACCGTCGGCGATGCGCCGCGCGAGCCAGCGCGCACCGCGCGGGGCGCGCCCGAAGACGATGAGCGCAGCGAGCGCGGCGAGGACGGCGAGCGCCGCGGCCGGACCGATGGATCGCTGCGCGCGCGCCGTCGAGACCGCGACACGAAGCGCGCGCTCGGTCGGATCCGCGCCGCGGCGCACCGTGATTTCCACGCTGGTGCGGCCGTCGGCGGGCACGGCGTCGGCGGTCGCGCGCGTGCGCACGCCGTCCATCGAGACCATCAAGTCGCCCGGCACGACACCGGCGCGCTCGGCGTCGCTGCCTTGCTTCACCGTCTTCACGACGAGACCCCCCGGCGTCTCGCCGTCTTGATCGATGCCGATGCCGGCGGCGGAGAGGAACTGCTCTCCGCGCTCGCGCATCCGCGCGACCGCCGACAGAGCGCCCGGCGGCGGACGCAGATCGAGCACCACGTCGCGAAGCGTTGCCGACGCTGGCGGCGCGCCCGGGATCGCGGCCGCGAACGCGACCGTCACCTCCCCGCGGAAGGTCGTATGAACTGCACGCTCCCCGGGACCGCAGAGGAGGCTCTCGAGTCGGCCGTCGTAGAGGAGCTCGATGGCGTTGTCCGCCACCACCGCGCCTTCGGTGCGCGCTTCGAAGCCCGTCAGCGGGCTTGCGCCCGGGCGATGAAGCGCGCCGCGCAGGATGACGCGCGCCGTCCGGCCGCGGGGGAAGCCCGCCCCGGAGATCTCCAAGCGCTCACCGACCTCGACGTCGCGCGGCGCCACGTCGTTCAAGGTGAGGAGGGCCAACGGCGTCTCGCGCTCGCACCCGGTCGTTCCGAGGGCCAGGCACGCGAGCGCGCCGAGGCACGCGATGGCGCAACCCAGTTGCGCCGATCGAGAACGATTCCAGGTCGTGATCAGACGCGTGCAAATGAGCTGGAGATTCGTGCCGCTCGCCCGAGCGCGCGGCCCGAATCGTAGGCTCAGTTCAACTGAGCAGAGGAAGGCGGCGAAGCGCGCCGCGAGGCGGACCCGAGCGGGGAAGGCCGGCTGCATGGGGAGGCTTTGGACGTTAGCGAACGGCGCCCGTCCGGGCGAAATTCCGGCAGATCGTGGTAACGTCGCCCGGCAATGGCCAACGTCCACGCAGTCATCATGGCCGGCGGCGCCGGCACCCGGTTCTGGCCCGCCTCGCGCTCCCACCGCCCCAAGCAGCTCCTCCCGCTCGGGGCCGACCCGAACGAGTCGCTCCTGGCGGCCACGGTCCGCAGAATCGCGCCCCTCGTCCCGGCCAAGGACGTCTACATCGCGACCGGCGCGCACCTGCTCGACGCGACGGCCCGTGATCTGCCGGCCGTGCCCCGGAAGAACCTCCTCGCCGAGCCGGTGCCGCGCAACACCGCGCCCTGCATCGGCTGGGCGACCGCGGTCATCGCGCGCACCGACCCCAACGCGGTCATCGCCGTCCTCCCGAGCGATCACTTCATCGTCGACGAGAACGCCTTTCGCGCGACGATCGAGCGCGCGCTCGCGGGCGCGCGTGCCGGCTACCTCACCACCATTGGCGTCGTGCCGACGCGCCCCGAAACGGGCTACGGCTACATCGAGGTCGGCGAGGGCGAGGTCGCGAGCGGCGTCGTCCCGACCAAGCGCTTCGTCGAGAAGCCCGATCGCGCGCGCGCCGAGGAGTACCTGGCCTCGGGCCGCTTCCTCTGGAACGCGGGGATGTTCTTCTTCCGCGCCGGCGACATGCTCGAGGCGATCCGCGCGCACCTCCCGGCGCTCGCCGATGGTCTCGCGGCGATCGATCGCGCGGCGGCCGCTGGCGGCGAAGACGACGAGGTGAAGAAGACGTTCCCCACGCTCCCGTCGATCTCGATCGATCACGGCGTGATGGAGCGCGCTGGCAAGGTCGCGGTCGTGCGCGGCGACTTCGGCTGGAACGACGTCGGCAGCTGGCAGAGCGCGTGGGAGCTCGCGCCGCGCGACGCGGCCAGGAACGCGGGGCCCGAGGGCACCGTTTTCGTCGACGCCAAGGGCAACCTCGTCCGCTCGCTCGGCTCGAACGCTGGCAAGAAGGTCATCTCGCTCGTGGGCGTCGAGGACCTCGTCGTGGTCGATACCGACGACGCCCTCCTCGTGATTCCTCGCGACCGGGCCCAGGACGTACGTGCAGTCGTGGACAGTCTGAAGGCCAGGGGAGATACCGCGAAGCTCTGAATTTTTCGCTCCGCGTAGAACGCCGAATCGGCGTGCTCGCACCGATGCGAAAAGCCTCGTATCGTTGGGGAACATGCCTGGCGCGAGCCTGATCCCGATCGATGCTCCCGGCGAGCACGACGACGTCGCGGACCTCCTCTCCATCGCACGCGTCACGTGGAATCGTGGCGATCACGCGGCGGCGGTGAGCTTCGTGCAACGCGCCGCGCAGACTGCGATGGAGCTCGAGCTCGAGCCGCGCGGCCTCGAGCTCGCCAAGGTGGCCGCCGAGCTCAAGGCGAGTGTGAGCCAAGCGCCGGCGCCTCCGGAGAAGGCGGACGGCGCGGCGGCGGCACCCTCGACCGCGGCGCGCGCGATCCCGTCGGCGGTGCAGACGCCACCGCTCGTGCTCACCCCTTCACGACCGCCGCATCAGACCTTGCCTGGAATTCAAGAGGCCTCGGCCGATCGCGCGGCGATCGAGCCGCCGCCGCCCGAAGCGATGGAAGACGAGCCCGCCACGATCCCGCTGCCCGACGTCAAGACCGCGAACCTGTCTGGTACGGGCGGCGTGTTGACCCTCTCGTCGGACGATTTGGACGAGGAGCCCAAGCGCGACACGAGCATCGACGTGCCGCCAGCGCATGCGCTCGTTCCGCCGATCAAGGTGGGCATGCGCTCGCCCACGCCTCCGCCGGCCACCACGTCGGCCGCGCCTCCGCGTCCCGCGGCCAGTGCGGCGCCTCGCCCGCTGACGCCGAGCGGTCGTCCGCCGCCGCCGCTCCCTTCCCATCGTCCGCCGGCGGTGTCCGTCAAACCTTCGCCGCTTGCGAGCACGACGTCGCAAGCGCCTGCTCCGACCAATGGCGCGGGGCGTCCGTCGACGTCGCCGACGCCGCCCAAGGTGAGCCCCAGCGTTCGTCCGCCCGCCGTCGCGCCGGTGACGAGTGCGACGTCGAGCGCATCGCGCGCCCCTCTGCCGCTCCGCGTGAAGACGAACGAGGAGCCCGCCCGCGCCATCCCGCCGGCTGCGGAGCTTCCGCGTCCGCCGGAGATGCAAGCGGATGGATCGGTCACCGGTGCGCTCCCGTCGATGGTGCAGCCATCGGTGGAGCCTTCTGCCGTTCGGCGCAGCGTGCCGTGGATGGACGAGGTCGTCGCGCCGCTCACCGCATCGGGCGGCGCGCCGGTGATCCTCGGCATTCGCGCGCGCATCCACTTCCACACCGACGGTACGCTCGAGCTCGGGCCGGACGGCGAGGGGACGGGCGGCCTCGCGGTCGTGATCCTTCCGCAAAAGGGCGACGACATGTCGACGCTCCTGAAGCGGCTGTCCGCGAAGAAGCGCTGACGCTCGGGTCGATGACCGTCCGCTCTTCATGATCCGCGCGGTCATCGGGCTCGGCACGAACCTCGGCGATCGGTTGGCGTCGCTCCGTGCCGCCGTGGCGGAGCTCTCCGCGCAAGCTCGCGTTCTCGCCCTCTCGTCGGTCTACGAGACGCGCCCCGTCGGCGGCCCGCCGCAAGGTGACTTCTTGAACGCGGCGGTTCGCCTCGAGTGGGACGGCGACCCCACGTCGCTTCTCGACGCCCTCCTCGCGATCGAACGAAGGCTCGGCCGCGTCAGGGATGCGTCGCTCCGATGGGGCCCGCGCACGATCGATCTCGACGTCCTCTGGATCGACGACCTCACGGTCGCGACCGACCGCCTCATCGTTCCGCATCCGCGCCTCAAAGAGCGAGCGTTCGCGCTTCTCCCGCTGCTCGAGGTCGCACCCCACCTGGCGCCCGAGCTCCCGACGTCAACGGACGAGGACGGCGTGCAGAGGACCGGGCTCTCGCTCCGCCGCGACGACGGCGACGAGGCGCCTCACGGACACCAGCCCTCGTGACGAAACGTGGAGAGCGCGCGGTCGCACTGGATGTCGCTCTTGTCGTCGACGAAGCCTTGGCAGTAGTCGGTGTTCGACGATGGCACCTTGGGGCAACACGTCGCGAGGACGGCGCACTGCGTTCCACCGGTGCAGTAGCCCCCTGCGTGGAGCGCGTTGAGCTCGGCGGCGCACGCCGCCTTGTTCTGCGTGTCGACCTCGCCGACGCAAGTCGAATGGAGCTTGTGCCCGGCGCCGAGGGCGTCGCAGCAGTCGGCGAGCGAATCGCACTTCGTCGGTCCGAGCGGCGAGTGAGCGTCGCCCGCCTCGGCTAGGCCAGCGTCGCTGACGCCCCCATCCGATCGCCTGGTCGCCGCCGCGCCGGCGTCGTTGTCATCGTCGACTGCCGCCGCGCCGTCGCGAATGGCTTGGCCGCCGTCGCTCACGCCGGCGTCGACATCGAGTGGCGGCGAGCACGCGGCCGCGACGACGCACGAGATCCCAAACGCTGCGGCGCGGGCGCTCGTCGTCATAGCGCGCTCGTGAACGAGCAGTAGCCGCCGCGGTGATCCGTCTCGGGGGCGGAGCAGCTGGAGCGGTTCATGTAGGGGCCGAACAAGCCATGGGGGACCAGGCGGAGGACGAGCGATACGCCGGTTGCCGTCACCGTGCCTTGCGCGAACACGTCGTTCCCGCTGAGCGTCGTCGCGATGCCGTGCTCCTTGCCGTCGAGGACGAGCAGCCGGTGCTCTCGGAACACGATCTGGTTCAGCTCGTCACCCGAGACGTAGCTGCTCGCGAAGCCTTCATCGACGACGGGAGAGAGCAGCCCGCCCGCCCCGAGATGAAAGAGTCCGCCGTTCGGTGCCTGGAGGTTGCGCGAGATTCCCTGAACCGGGCACGCAAAGGCGTCGTAGCAAGTTCCGGTGAGCCGAATGCAATCGCTTCCGGTCCCATTCGGGCAGAGATCGAGCTTGGGGCCTGGGGCCGTCGCGTCCGGAGCGCCGGCATCGACCCCGGGCGGCGCCGAGGTCTGCGTGAGCGAGACGTCGATCCCTGCCGGCGCCCGCTTCACCTCGCTGACGACGATCCAATACGTGCCCGCTTTGGTGAGGGTGCGTCGGATGGCCGCCGAGCGGTCGCCGGAGGCCACGTCGTCGTTCTTCTCGATCGTCGCGAACGAAGCGTTCGTCAGCCAGAGCACAGGGTCTCCGGTCGGCGAGGTCGCTTTCACCTCGACGGCGTCCCCGGCGGCCGCGGTGAAGCTCCACGCGCGGTACCGAGGCGTGCCCGTGTAGTCGACGTGCGCGCTCTCTCCGTAGTGGAGAGCCCCCAGCCGGCTTGCGCTGCTCACCGACAGCGCGGAGGCCTCGTCCGGCAGCGCGTCGTTCTCTCCTTCGGGAGACGCTCCGCACGCGAGGGCGAGGGCAGCGAGCAGCGGAAGGGCAAGCGTTAGTCGCGCGATCATCGTGGGCTGGCTACGCCCGCGATCGCCGCGCACTTCCTCTCCAACGTCGCCTTTTTCGGTTAATCGAGAGGGCGAGCGTCTGGTGCCGAACCGGCATCCGCCGCCCGGCCTACCTGGCGGCGCGGCGCGGCCCGGCGATCGTCATCTGTCGATCACCACGCGCTCGATTCGTCGTACTCGCGCTTGCCGGCGTAGGTGCCGAGGATGCCGGCCATCGCCGTGCGCGCGCCGAGCTCGGAGGCTCGGAAGTCGTCGCGCGCGCCGTCGCCGATCTGGCGCGCGATGAGCTCGTCTTCTTCACGCCAGAACGCGCGCACGTCCTCGAGAAGGCCCGCGAAGTCCTGCGGCTGCGCGCGGAGCCGCGCCTGCATGGTCGCACCGTGTTGATTCCAGATCGTGCTGTAGCCCTGCTCGAGCCGTCGCTTCTCGTCGGCGCGGAGGCCCAGCGTCCCGGCGAGCTTGTTAACGGCGTCGTCGGTCCACTTGCGCGCGAACGCGTCGGTGCCGACGCCGGTCAGCGTGGAGAGGAACGTGTCCTTGTTGAGCGCCCACAAGGCGCGGACGTGACCTTCGGCAATCTTGCAGAGTGCACGCTGTTGCGCGTCGAGCCCGGTGCCGCTCTCGCGCTTCGCCGGCGCGGCATCGGGCGTCGCCGCACCGCGCGTTGGAGTCGGCTCGGCCGCGGCGCCCGGCATTGCGGCGAGCGCGCGGAAGGTGCTCGCTTGGAGCGCCTCGCGGCGGCAGCGATCGAGCTCCGCCTGGCACGCCGCGCCGTCGTTGGTGGCCTGCGCGGGCACGCTCTCGTCCGTCTTGCGCGCGGCTTGGGGCGGGGCGCCCGCCGAGCGAGCTCCGCGCACGTGAAACCCGATCGACACCGCGAGCGCGGTCCCGAGAACGACACACCCGATGCTCGACGCGGACCAGCGAGGTTCCATGCGACGCCGACCTTAGCCCGGCTCGCCGCTTCGCGCTCGCCACACAAATCGAAACGGGCCCGAGCCGTGAAGCTCGAGCCCGTCCGTGGGCCGCGGAATTCGCGCGGTTCAGTCCTTGAGAGCCTCGGCGCCGCCGATGATCTCCATGAGCTCCTTGGTGATCGCCGCCTGGCGCGCGCGGTTGTACACGAGCGTCAGCTTGCCGATCATCTCGCCGGCGTTGCGCGTGGCGGCGTCCATGGCCGTCATGCGCGCGCCGAACTCGCTCGCCTGGCTCTCGAGGAGCGCGCGGTAGAGCGAGATCTCGACGTACATCGGGACGAGCCGCTCGAGGACGGCTTTGCCGTGCGGCTCGAAGACGAACTCGGTCGGACGTAGGTCGGCGCCGGCCGCAGCCGTGTCCGCGCCCTCGATCGGGAGGAGCTTGTCGAACGCCAGCTTCTGGGTGATGGCGCTCTTGAACTCGTTGTAGACGACGTAGACGGCGTCGTACTCGCCCTTCTCGAAGCGGGTCACGAGCCACGACGAGACCTCGCGCGACTTCGCGAGGTCGAGGCCGTCGTAGATGCGCGTGAAGTTGTGATCGATGTCGCCGCCGCGGCGCGCCAGGAACTCGCGCCCCTTGCGGCCGATGGTCGCGAAGTGAACCTCCACGCCCTTGGCCTTGCGCTCGCTCCACTCGCGCGTGACCGCCTTCATGACGTTCGCGTTGAAGGCGCCGCACAGGCCGCGGTCGCTGGAGAGCACCACGAAGAGCACCTTGTTTTCCGGCCGCGACGTGAGCAGCGGATGGAGGAGGTCCTCTTCGTGCCCCGGCCCCTCGCGCTCGGCCTCGTTCTTGGCCTCGGTGCGGAGGGTCTGGGCGACGTGCCCGAGCACCTCCGCCGTCTGCACGGCGTAGGGGCGGAGCGCGGTGATGCGCTGCTGCGCGCGGTTCAAGCGCGCACCAGCGACCATCTTCATGGCGCGCGTGATCTTCTGCGTCGATTTGACGCTGGCGATCCGCTTCCGGATAATTTTCAGCGAAGGCATCGCGGCCTCAGTTCTTCTCGCCCTTGCCGAACACCTTGTTGAACGCCGTGAGCGCCTTCTTGAGCGTCTCCTCGGAGTCCTTGTCGAGTGCCTTCTTCTTGCGAATGGTCTCGAGCAGATCGGCGTGGTTCGCCTCGATGTACTCGTAGAGCTCGCTCTCGTATTGGGAGAGCTTGCCGAGCGCGACGCCGTCGATGTAGCCCTTCGTGCCGGCGTAGATCAGGACGACCTGCTTCTCGACCGAGAGCGGGACGTACTGGCCCTGCTTCAGGATCTCGACGAGGCGCTGGCCGCGCTCGAGCATGTCGCGCGTGACCTTGTCGAGGTCGCTCGCGAACTGCGAGAAGGCCGCCTTCTCGCGGTACTGCGCGAGGTCGAGCTTCAGCGTACCGGCGACGCCCTTCATGGCCTTGATCTGCGCCGAGCCACCGACGCGGCTGACGGAGAGACCGACGTTGATGGCCGGACGAACGCCCGAGAAGAAGAGATCGCTCTCGAGGAAGATCTGACCGTCGGTGATGCTGATGACGTTGGTCGGGATGTACGCCGAGACGTCACCGCCCTGGGTCTCGATGATCGGGAGCGCCGTGAGCGAGCCGCCCGAGTGCGGGTCCTTGGCGATCTCGTGCTCGTCGCCGCCCTTGTTGGCTTCCTCGAGCGCGTGCTTCGCGGTCTCGTGGCCCTGCTCGCCGACGTGCGCCTTGCCGTCGACGCCCTTGAACGTCTTGGAGCCGGCGGGCACCGTCATGCCCTTCTTCACCACGTAGAGGACGTCGGCCATCTTGGCCGCGCGCTCGAGCAAGCGCGAGTGGATGTAGAAGACGTCGCCCGGGTACGCCTCGCGGCCCGGCGGGCGGCGGAGGAGGAGCGACAGCTGGCGGTAAGCGACGGCCTGCTTGGAGAGGTCGTCGTAGACGCAGAGGGCGTGACGGCCGGTGTCGCGGAAGTACTCGGCCATCGTGACGCCGGTGTACGGCGCGATGAACTGGAGCGGAGCCGACTCGCTCGCGCCCGACACGATGATGGTCGTGTACTCCATGGCGCCGTGCTGCGTGAGCTTGTCGACGACGCTCGCGACCGTCGACTGCTTCTGCCCGATGGCGATGTAGAAGCAGTAAACGTTCTGGCCCTTCTGGTTGATGATCGCGTCGAGCGCGACGGCGGTCTTGCCGGTCTGGCGGTCGCCGATGATGAGCTCGCGCTGGCCACGGCCGATCGGAACCATCGCGTCGATGGCCTTGAGGCCCGTCTGGAGCGGCTCCTTGACCGGCTGACGCGCGAGGATGCCCGGCGCCTTGAGCTCGACGCGGCGGCGGTGCGGCGTCTCGATCGGGCCCTTGCCGTCGATCGGCTGGCCGAGCGCGTTGACGACGCGGCCGACGGCGGCCTCGCCGACCGGCACGTCCATGATGCGGCCGGTGCGCTTGACGCTCATGCCCTCTTTGATGGGCGTGGCGTCGCCGAAGAGCGCGGCGCCGACGTTGTCGCTCTCGAGGTTGAGGACGATGCCCATGAGGCCGCCCGGGAACTCGAGGAGCTCGCCGCTCATGGCGCCTTCGAGGCCGTAGACGCGCGCGATACCGTCACCGACCGCGAGAACGGTGCCCGTCTCGGTCGTCGTGGCGGCCTTCTCGTAGTTTTTGATCTGAGTCTTGATGATCTGCGAGATCTCTTCGGCGCGGAGCTGCATTTCTCTCGTTCCTTAGGCTTTCAGTTTCGTTCGGGGAGTCTTTGGCGAGGGGCGTCGGCTCAGGCCGAGGCCGCGGGCGATGCGGCGCCCGCGCCGTTCGAGCGCGTCACCTCGGCGGCGAGGAGCGTGCTCTTCATGTCGGAGAGGCGCGCCTTGAGCGAGCCGTCGATGATGGTGTCGCCGATGCGCGCCGAGACGCCGCCGACGATGGTGGGGTCGACCTTGCGATCGAGCACGATCTTCTGGCCGGTCATGCGCTCGAGCTCGCGCTGGAGGCGCGAGTAGAACGCGTCGTTCAGGGCGACCGCGGTCGTGACCTCGGCGTGGACGACGCCCTTCTTGGCGTCGGCCATCTCGGTGACGAGCTCGGCGATGCGCGGGAGGACGCCCATGCGGCGGCGATCGCAGAGCATGCGCGCGAGGTTCTTGGTCATCGGGCCGGCGCCGACGCGCGAGGCGACCTCGTCGACGACGGCGCGCTTGGCCTCGATCCCGACCATCGGGTTCTCGAGCGCGTCCTGCATCTCTTTGCTGGACGCGTAGGCGGCGGCCAGGTCCGAGAGCTCGCGCACCATCTGGTCGAGGGTGCCGGTTTCCACGCCGAGCTCGAGCACGGCCTTGGCGTAACGACGGGCGACGTTGGAGTCGATCACGGCTCACCTCGCTTGTTCATCGGGGCGTCCACGAGCGCGGCGCCGCCGCTCGAGCCCTTGCTGGCACCACCCTGCTTGGCGAGCTGCGCGAGGAACTCCTCGGCGAGGCGCTCGTGGTCGGCTTGGGTCAGCTTGGACTTCAGCATCTCTTCGGCCTTCACCACGGCCTTCTCGACCGCCTCTTCGTAGAGGGCGCGCTTGGCCTGCTTGTGCTCGGCGTCGAGCATCGCGTCGGCGTCGCGCTCCATGCGCGCCGCCTTCTCGCCGGCCTCGCGGAGCACGCGATCGCGCTCGGCCTCGCCGGTCGTGCGGATCGCCTTCTTGGTGGCCTCGGCCTCGGTGTCGAGGTGCTCGAGCTGCGCCTGGTACTTCTTGGCGCGATCGGCGGCCTCGGCCTTGATGCGCGACGCCTCCTCGATCTGCTTGGCCACGTCCTCGCGGCGCTTCTTGAGCGCGTCCGCGACCGGCTGCTTGCCGAAGCGGTAGTAGAGGAAGAGGAGCAGCGCGAAGTTCACCGCCATCGCCAGGTACGGCGGCTGCTTCTTGTTGGACGTGTCGACCCAGTTGATGGGCTGGAGCTCGTGCTCGCCGCCGTGCTCAGCGCCGTGCTCGCCGCCGTGGGCCGCGGCGCCGTGCTCGGTGCCGTGGCCGGCTTGGGCGCCGTGCGCAGCGGGCGCCTCGTGAGCTTCGGTCGCGGTGACGGTGGGCGCGTGCTCGGCCGCGTGCGGCGCGGCGTGCTCGGTCTTCTCGGCCTTTTCGCCCTTGTCGGTGTTCACGACGACGTCGGCGGAGGCGACGTTGACCGTGCCGACGGTGAGCGCGGCGGTCAGCGCGAGCGTCTCGAAGATACGGAAGGAGCGGCTCATTCGTGCACCTCACGACCGAGGACGCGGCTCGCGAGCAATCGCGCCAGCTCTCGGGACTCGGCGTCGAGCGACGCGCGCGCCTTGGTCACATCGGTCGAAGCGGCCTTGCGGCCCTCGTCGAGCTTGGCGCTCGTCTTCTCGCGGACCTTGGCGAGGAGATCGGACTCGGCCTTGAGGGCTTCGCCGCGGACCTTGTCGCGCTCGGCGTTGGCCGACGAGCGGACCTTCTGCATCTCGGCCTCGAACTTCGAGAGCGCGCCCGCGGACGCTTCGTCCATTTGACGCGCCTCGAGCTTGGCTCCGTCGATGCGGCGCTCCCGCTCTTCGAAGAGCTTGAGCATCGGGTCGAGCAGCATCGGCTTGACCACGACGAGGAGGACCACGAAGAGCCCGATTTGAATGAGGACCGTGAGGTCGAAATCAACGTCGACCGCGCCGCCCGCGAGGGCCGCCACGCTCGTCGTTGCTTCACTGACCAGGGACATGAAGTCTTCCCATCGCGCGCGAGGCCGGAGGCCTCTTCAAGCCGGCCCCCTCCTTATGAGGGAGGACGCAGGCGAACCAGAGCCAGATCGGCCGGTTTTGGCGACGGAAGATCGCGCGCTACGAGGGTCGAAGTTCGCGAAAATACGAGACAAGACCGGCCTCGGTCGGACCCAACCCGACCGAATCTGCGCTCGCCAGTACCACTACGAATGCCGTGTGTCCATGGGCTTGGGGAAACCGGCTCTGCTTGCCAAGGGGGCGGCTCAGGTTGCCCCTCGGCCGCCTCTCCTTCTAGAAGGCGTCCGCCGCACCCGATCCACACCTCCGCGAGCCCAACGTGCAGCGCGGAGCGCCCGCATCGACTATCGACGAGCCCGAGAGTAGGGGGTCACGTCGATGAAGACTCGCGAACGAGAGGCGCTCATCGACAAGTTTCCGTTCGGGAAACGGATCGCGTTCGTCGCGTTCTGTGCCGAGCGCTGTCTCCTCGAGGTGTCACGGTTCGAGGCGCCCACGGCCCAGCTTCGGGCGCTCCCGGTCGTCGGGGAGGCGCTCTCCGCGCTCTGGGCCGCGGCGGCGGACGACCCGTGGCCGGACGCGGTCCCAGAGCTCCGCGCCAAGCTCGAGGCGGCCAAGAGGACGGAGGGGGTCGCCCCCCTTCATGTCACGTTGCGGTCCGCGCTCGACGTCCTGACGCTCGGGCTCGCGCGCCTCGAAGAGCCCCTCGCACCGTCGCATGTGTTCGTCGCAGCGCTCGACGGCCCGGCGATCCTGGCGGCGACCCTCTACGTCGCCGAGATGGATGCACGGCGCGCCGAGGTCGCGGTACTCGACGCCGCGCTCGAGCGGCTCCGCGACGCGAACCCGCCCATCACGAAGCGCACCTTCGATGGGATCGAGGACTGGCCGCGGACCGAGATCGCGCCGCGTCACCGCGAGGCGAGCGCCAAGGCCCCGAAGCCCGCGAAGCTCACTTCGGTGCCCGAGATCCTGAAGGCCATTGCGTCGGCGGCGCCCGATGACCGTGGACCGATCGTCAAACAATACGCCTCCAAGCTGAAGTCGCACCTCGCGCACCTCTACGTGACCGAGCTGAGCGACGGCGTGCGCGACGTGCTCCAGTCGACTTTCCTGTCCCTCGGTGGCCCGGGTCGCGCCAAGGTCGGGGAGGCGATGGCCGCGCTCTTGGCGAAGGGGACGGACGATGAGCGTGCGCGCGCTCTCGATGGCATCGCGTTCCTCGCGCGGATCGACGTGGCGGCGCCTCCCGCATCCACGCTCGTGCCGCTCGCGCGCTCGACGCACCGCGGCGTACGCGAGCACGCGCTTCGTTGCATGAGTCGGCTGTCCAAGGAGCAGGTCGACGCAGCGGTGCCGACCATCCTCGCCGCTGCCATTATCGATCCCGTCGACTCGACGCGGCAGGAGGCCCTGGAAGCGCTCCACCATGCGTGCACGGGCGGACCGTACAAGTCCTCGCAGGCGCGCGGTGCGTTCCGCGCCCTTGTCGGTCTCGAACCGCATGCGGGCGGCGCGGTCGCGCCAGCGCTCCTCGAAGGCCTCACGCGTTTCGTCGTCGCCGGCACGGAACGCGAGCGGAAGGTCGCGCTCGAAGTGGTGGCCGCGCTCGGTGCGGCCGCGCGTCCCATCGCCGTCGACGTGGCGCGCGCGTTCGCAGCGGCAGACGACGAGAGCGCGTTCGCGACGGCGCTACTCGCGATGAGCCCGCTGCCCGACGAGTGTCGAGCGCTCATCGAGGTCGCGGCGAAGCGATCCGCGGCGAGCGCGTCGTCGGCGAACGCCGTGCTCGAGAAGTCCTTCGGTGCACGCGTGCCCCTCGCCGAACGAATCGCTCAAGTCGCGAAACAGCTGTCATCGGACGATGCTGACGAACGCGTCTCCGCGCTCCTTGCCGCACGCGAGTTGCCTCGAAGCGCCGGCGCCGCTCTACCCATCTTGCTCGAGCACGGCGCCAAGGTCGTCGCCCGAATGGGCGACGCTCACGACGGTGAGCTCTCGTTCACCCGGGAGGCGCTGCGTGCGCTGGGGTGTCCGCCCGACGATCTGCCGCATCCGCTGAGCCGACTCCAAGCCTTCCGCGGCTCGGTTCCGTCGGGGACGGTGCGCGTCGAGCGGGGCTACGCGCTCGCGCAGTTTTCGACGATCACGAGCGATGCGCCAGCCGGGATCGCGCTCGGCTCGGTCGGCGTGTGGGAGGACGCGACGGGGAGGTTTCTCTTCGTCATCGACGGCGCGGAGCTCGTCACCGTGCTGCCGGGCGGCATGGAGGCGCTCGCCGTGCGGACCGAAGGGGGGCGCGGGGGCCCACGCTCCGCATGGTTCGTCGAGCGCTACGCGCTTCCGAGCGGCGAGCGCCAGAGCTCGCTCGAAGTGCGCGAGTACGTGGCGGGCTGGCCAGCGGACCTCGACGTGAACGAGAAGACGCTCGTCGCCACCATCCGCGTGGGCGACGAGGATCGCCCGACCCGATTCCGTGTGCAGCTCGGCCGAAACGGCGAGCCCGACGCGGTGATGGCGTCGCGAAAGAAGTGACGCGCGGGCGGCGAGCCCTCAGGCCCGTCGACTGCGGACGCGCTCCAGGAACTCGGCGTCGAGCGTGTCCTGCGGACGCCCGGCCGCGCGCTTGTTGGTGATGAGATCATCGAGCGAGATGACTCGGATCTTGATGCCGTCGAGCTCTCCCGCCACGGAGCGCGCGAAGATGCCTGCGGGGTCGACGCCGTCGATCGCGCGGAGGAAGTCGACGCGGAGCGGCGGCTGTCCCATGAAAACGACGTCCGTCGGCCCCATATGCTCGACCCCGGAAACGACGACGGGGGGAGCACCGAAGCGTGCGAGGGCTCGCGCCGCCCGTGCGAGGTTGGCGTCGCTCCCTTCCAGCAAGAGGTCGATGTCCTTCGTGGCGCGGGGCCGACCGTGGAAGGCGACCGCGTATCCGCCGACGATGACTACCTCAACCCCGTCGCGGTCGAACTCCGCCAACAGCTCTTTGAAGTCGGGGGCTAGGTCCATGCTCGCCTTCGATCCATCGCATCTCGTCGATGAGCATCGTCACGCCGCGGACGCGCTCAGCCGGGGTGGCAGACATCCAGAACGTGAGGTCCGCTTCGTCCATCTCGGCGAAACCGTGTGCGACACCGCCGGTCCAGGTCGCTCGACGACGATCGGCGCGAGTGCGATCCATCCATGGAACGTAGCATGATTCTCATCTCCGCTCCCGCGCGCCGCGCGTCCGCGAAGTCCTCCATCCGCGCCTCCACGCGCCGCGGCGCGCTCCCTCCAGCGCAGATTTTGAGCGCGGTGCCTGCCCGCCATGGGCGATCGCGCGCCGACGGCGGACCGCTCGTCCAGGGCTTCCGGCTTCGCTTCACCTTGCCGCTTTGCATCGCGCTGGGGGTCGAATACGAAGTGTCGCTATGCGTTCCATCTCCCGCCGTCGTCGCCCGGTCCTGGGCGGGCTCACCCGCTACTGCCTCCTCACCAGTGTGCTCGTCGCCGGGTGGGGGAGCGCCTCGTGCTCGTCCTCGAACGACGCCGCGCCGGTCGCGGCCGACGGCGGCGCCGTCGATGGTGGCCCGACGGGCGAGGGGGGCGCGGGCCAAGACGGTGCGGTGGTCGCGACCCCGTGTCCACGATCCCCGAAGGCTGCCGATCGCGTCCGCAGCGTCGTGATCTCTCATCCCTTCGATGCGAGCGGCGGCAAGGCGAACGGCTTCGAGGTGCTCCGCCTCGCGACCGACGGGACGCTCTCGCGGAGTGGCACCAAGTTCGAGATGGGCAACAACTTCGACTCACCCATCGTGTTCACGCCCGACGGTGAGATCGGCGTCTCCGTCCACGACAAGGACGGCACCCTCGGCTTCTTCCGCATCGACGACGCCGGCGCCGTGACCGTGATCGATCCGTCGTTCGGCGCGGGCCAATTCTACGCCGACGCGGCGGTGTTCTCGGCCGACGGGTCGCGCCTCTTCGTCATCGACGGCAACAAGAACACGACCGGCGGCGTGCACGAGGTCAGCGTCGGGTGCGACGGCAAGCCGACGTACAAGGGGCGCATCCAGGTGGCGGCCGTGCCCTCCACGATCGGGTTCGTGCCGGGGACGTCGCGCGTGGCGGTGACGGCGCTCAGCGCCGACGGCGTTCCGGCGGGGCGTGATCTCTTCTTCCTCGATTTGAGCGGCGCGGGCGCGGTCACCGACTCACTGGCCCTCTTCGGCGACGACCAAGTCTCGGCGCACGGCATCGCGTTCACGCCCGACGGCAAGCTCGGGTTCGTGGCCGACGGGAACGACGTGCTCGGCACGAAGCGCGTCGGCACCTTCTCGCTCGATCCGGCGCCGGCCAAGCTGAAGGAGTTCGAGGTCGAGGGGCCGACGGGCGTCGTCGTGTCGCCGTTCGGCAACGCGGCGCTCGTGACCGCCGCCGGCGGCGGGTCGATCGATGCGCTCTACACGTTTTCGATCGCCGGCGCCGGCGCAGCGGCCACGGTGACCGCGAAGGGCAAGATGACGAGCCTCGTCGGCGCGAAGCCGCAGCTACCCACCTGCCCGAACCTCGTCTCCGTCGGCTCGCTCAAAGGCTTGGTGCTCATCGGCGAGGTCGAAGGCGTGCGGCGCGCGCGATTCGAGGCGAACGGCGACGTGACGGACCTGGGCGTTTTCACCATTCCGGGCGACGTCGACATGGCCGTCGGCTGCGTGGGCGTCCAACCCTGAGCGCAAGCGCCTCGCGCGGCTCAGAGTGCGTGGTTGCGGGCCATCGGTGAGCGCGCGCGGGTCGCGGAGCGGGCGCGCGGGGCGAAGGCCCCTCCCATCCCCGGCGGAAACACCTGGTCCTCGGTGGTCACGACGACCGGCCACATGAAGATCGAGGAATCCTTCCGGGCATAGATCACGATGAGCTCCGTCGAGGCCTTCTTGGGCGCGGTGACCTCGAGCTGCAGCACGTCGCCGCTCGCCGCGGTGTGGCTCGAGAGCGACATCGTGAAGCCGCTGGTCGACGGACGCTTGTAGAGCTCATCCAACGTCGTGCCCATGATCGAGATCCCGCTCATCGGTTCGGTGGCATAGACGTTCACGTCGATGGTGCGGGTCGCGCCGCGCGCCAATCGAACGGCCTTCGTCTTCACGAATTCGAGCGACTCGCGCGAGCGATAGTCCATCGCTTGGACCGTGTCCTCCGCGCGCGGGATGGCGGCGAAGAAGGGGCGCTTGCCGTCGCTCGGCGCGCAGGGGAAGAGTCCCTTCTTGGACGCCGTGTTCGAGAACATGCGCTGCACGGTGAAGCCGAGATCGGCGGGCACGAAGGGCTCGGGATCGAGGAAGGTGCAGAGGTCGCCCAGCTCGCCGTACGTCAGCGGCTGAAACGCCCAGTGATCGTCGTCGAGCACCGCGTACGCGGGCTTGGTCATTGGGAACGGATCGGTGGCCCACTCGAAGATCTCGTGGCTCGTCGAGAGGCTGAGCTCGTCCATGTCGCTGCAGCGCGGGAGGACGGCGTAGCCGACGTGCTTCGCGCCTGCGGCGACCTCGGAGTGAAAGCCGCCGAACCCGTTGCAGCTCTCGCCGCCCGCGCCGCTCGCGTCCATCTTGATCGACACGCCCGGTGGATAGAAGACCGCGTAGAGCGTGCTCTCGTCGGGTGTGCCGAACGCGGGTGTCGTGCCGGTCAGCTTCTCCGTGAGCCACGCCTCGATCTCCTCTGCGGTCAGCGACGCTGGCGGCGCCGCGTCCACCACGACCGGCGCTGCCGCCGTGAGCGCGCCCACGCCGTACTCCTTGCCGACGTCGGGAAAGAACGACGACTTGGTGAACGCGGTCATGAGCTTCTCGATGTCGGGCGCCAGCGCGTCGCCCTTGAAGACGACGGGCTGAATGTGCGGCGACTTGATCACCGGCCCGCCCGCGTTCACGACCTCGGGGAACGTCGGCACGAACGGCGGTCGCGCGGGCGCCGCGTCCACCTCGGCAGCGGGGCTCGCGGCGTCGGCAAGGTCACCGCTCGGTGAGGCCGCGGGCGGCGGCGCGGGCACGGCGGGGCTCTCCGCGCTCGAGCAAGCGACGGCGGTGAGGGTGACGAGAGGGGCCAATCCAAGGAGCCAATCGAAGCGCATGTGTGGCCAGGCATGCACGCCGCATGCCGCGCCGCTTTCGCACGTTTTCCCCGCACGAATGCCCCGGTCGTTACAAAGCTGACGAACGGCGCGTCGACGTTCGTCACCGACGGCGACGAGAGCGATCGCGTGATCGAGATCGAGACATCAAGCCTTCTCGTCCGCGCGCTTCGACGGAAGGAGCAGGTCCTCGAGGAAGAAAGCCGCGAGCTCGGCCCGTCCGCCGAGGTCCGCTTTTCGGTACACGGCGAGCGCCTGCTGTCGTGCGGTCCGCTCGGTGGTGCCGCGCGCGTCCGCGATCTCCTTCATGCTCAAACCTTTGAGCAGCAGGACGGCGACGTCGCGCTCGGCGTCGGTCAGCGCCCATCGGTCGCACTGACGCTCGATCGCAGCGCCGAGACCCTCGAGCGCGCTCTTCGCTTCCTCGCGCCACTGTTCCGCCGCCCGGTTGGCCGCGCGGAGGCGCACCCCCAGATCATCCACCTGGTCCTCGAGGGCACGCCGCGTGCGCACCCACCGCAGCCAGACGTTCGCGGCCGCCGCTACCGCGAGGATGGTCGCCGCGATCTCGAGCACCAGGTGACGTAGGGACGTTCCGGCGGAGTCCGCGGCCAGGTCTGCGAGCAAGAGCCCTGCCAACGCCCCGAAGACCAAGAGGGCCCACACCCCCTGGCTGTGCGTCACATTCGGGCGCGAATCGGCGCTCGTCGAACCTTTGTCGGATGGCACCGACGCGCGCGGATGGGCAGGGTCGCTGGACATCGAGGAGGTTCGCCCATGCTACCGCTTCACCCCGCCGTCGTTCACGCTCCGCTCGGTCTCGCGCTCGCCGTTCCGCTCGTACTGTCCGCGCTGACGTACGCGCTCTTCCGCGGCAAGGCCGGGCCCCGCTCGCTCCTCCTCGCTGCGCTCTTGCAAGGGATTATCGTCATCGCTGGCCTCGTGGCGCTCCGGACGGGAAGCGCGGACGAAGAGCGCGTGGAGCGCGTCATTGCCGAGGCGGCGATCGAGCGCCACGAAGCACTCGCCACGGCGTTCGTCGTTGCGGCGGCGGTCGTGCTCGTCACCACGCTCGGCGCCGCGCTCCTCAGGGCGGGGTGGTCGCGTGGTCTCGCGTCCGTGAGCACGGTCGGCTCGGTCGCCGTGCTCGCGCTCGGCCTCGCGGTCGGGCATGCGGGCGGTGAGCTCGTCTACCAACACGGCGCCGCGACCGTCTACGCATCGCCGGCCGCGGGTGGTGGTGCGCCGTCCGGCGAGCGCTTGGCGCCCCACCCGCGGCGCGACGACGACTGATGGTCGTAGCTCAGTTGTCGACGTCGCCGGCGGCGTAGCCTCCGGTGACTTCGTCGAGCTCGCCTTCCGTCAGCTCGAGGAGCGTCTCATCGAGTTGGTTGTCCGGCTCGTGGGTCGAGGTCTCGTTCATGGGCGTTCTCCTCCCGCTGGTGTGACCTCACGCGGCCGCACGATCGAGGGGTCAAAGCCGACGCGTCGCCTGAACACGACTCGGCGCAGTGAAAGTGGCGGAAGCCAGCGCTTTCGCATGGGAAGCGTAGACTCACGGCGCGACGGGAACGGCCCCGTTGAAAAACGTCACGATGCGGTCAGCCGTCACCGCGATGCGTCGAGCGGAGCGAACAGGCTCTGGAGCTCGGGCCCCGGCGCATCCGTCTCGCGCTCCCACGCTCGTCGGCATCGCAGCGCACCGTGCGTGAGGTAGCAAGCGGCGCCCTCTTGGGTAGCCGCCCACTCGACGCTCTCGGCGATGCGCTCAGGCGCGCCTGTCTTCGTGATCGCGCCCCAGCAATGCAGGCTTGCATCGCGAGCGATTCCGCATGTGGTGCGCGGGCTCGCTTCGAGGTGGACGAGCGGTGGAACGCCCGGCACGGGCGCCGGGGGCTGCGGCGCCCACGCGCACGAGCGCTGGTTGCCCGCGCAGGTCGCCGTCTGACCCGTCTCACCAAAGGGGTTGGCGCCCCAACACCATGCGGTACCCGCGCCATCGAGCACACAAGCGTGTGTGCCGCCAACGGTGACCTGCGTCGCGTGGATCCCGTCGAGCGCGTCGATGCGGACGGGATCCGAATCGCGCTCATGACCTGCAAGGAACCCGCCTCCGCAGTGGACCGCGCCATCGACGGTGAGTGCGCACCAAGTTCCCCCGGCGGCCACCGCCGTAGCCGACGGAATCGGCATCAGGTCCAAGATCGGCGTCGTGGCGTCCGCGTTGCTGGGACCGCGCGCGCAAGCGACCGCCCCATCGGGACGAAGGACGCACAGCGTGTTGCCGCCGAGCGCGAGATCGTTGGACTGGTCGAGCGTCGCTCCCGCGCCGGTGGGCGCCGGCGCACAACGGTCCGGTGCTCCGCCAGGCGCGCATACGTCGTCCGGGCGGGGCTGCACGCGTGCGTTCTCGTTCGACGGTCCCCAGCACCGCACCTCGCCGCTGCGCCGGAGGGCACACGTTCGGTACCCGTCGGTCGCCAGGCGAACGGCGTCGACCAGACCGAGCACCCGTGTCGCGTTGCTGCGGCATCGACGGTACCCGAGGCAGCCGACGTCGTACGCGAACTCGCATCCCCATGGGCAGTCGGTCTTGGCCGTGCGGCCGTCACCGAGCTCCCCCTGCGCGAGTTGGCCTGCGCAGCGCACAGTGCCTGCGGGCTCGAGCAAGCAGGCGTGGTCGACGCCGAGCACGAGCGGCGACGCATATCGACCGTACGGCGTCGGTGACGCCGTACCGTGCGTCGCGCGGTCTTCGCGAATGGCGCTCGCATCTGAGGTCCTGACGCTGCTCTCCTCGACGCCGTTGCGTCCGCACGCCGGCCCGAGCGCCAGCACGATCGCGAGAGTGGCGGGGACGTGGACGAAGTGGTGCACGGCGTCCATGGGAGCGGGTCCCGCGCAGCTTGTCGAGGGTGGGGTCCACAACTCCGTGTCGTGCGACGCGTCTCCGTCGTGACGGGCGCGACTCGTCATCCGTCTGATGGAGGATGCACTGGTCGGCTCACGCTGCGTGCGCGTCGATCGCCCTCGCCTCGATGGGATGCGCGCTCAGCGTCACCGGTTCCGCAGGAGTCTTGATTGACTCGGCGGGGCACGTGGGTGTGGTCACTAAGGTGGGCGCCGCGACCGGGCTCGAGCTCACCCCGCACAAGAAGGGGCAACGAACGCTCGTGAGCCTGGGCACGCCGGCGTACGACTTCACCGGCGCCGTCGACGTCACGGGCGGGCGAGTCGGCGGATTCTTCGACGTCGGCGCGAGCGGCACCGCCATCTCCGACGACGTCGGCGGCGCGCTCACCGCGAGCGCGAAGCTCCGCATGGGCGGCTTCATCGGCGAGCCATTTCGCGGCGGCCCGACGTTCGCGCTCGACGTGCTCAAGGTGATGAAGTCCACCGAGAAGCCGGGGTGCCAAGCCTTCGATGCGGCGCACTCGCATCACCTCGCGGGTGGGGAGCTCGAGGGGTCGTGGCTCGTCGGGAAAGACGACGTCCCCGGCCGCGCGCTCTTCTTCGTCGGGCCCGCGTACCAATTCCACACCACGACGGCGCTCTGCTTCTCCGAGCGATCGGATCGCGGTCGCGCGCCGTGAGCCTGGCCCCGCCCTTGCTCGGCCCGAGGATGCTCGGTCAACTCAGGCTCAGCGTGCGATCGGCGAGGACGTTGCCGGTCGCGCCGATGAAGCGCACGCGCACGCGCCCCGTCGCTGGGTCGGCCTCGAAGAGCGTCGCGTTCCACTCCTTCACCAGATCGCTGAACTGCGCGTTGGTCGGCAGCGCGTGCACGGTCACGTTGACGTTGCTGCCCGAGGGGCCACACAAGACTTCCCACTGATCGTCGCCCACGTCGCCGCCTGGGCTCACGTGTCCGATTTGACCGAAGTGGAGATCCCCGGAGAGCCAGAGCACGCCCTTGATCGCGCTCGCCTTGATGTGAGCGAGGAGCTCGCTGCGCTGGGCGTAGCCTTGCCAGCGGTCGTTGTCCTTGATGCTGCCGATGATGGTCTTCGAGTAGTCGGTCATCGGCACGCTGCTCAGGATGACCTTGAAGCGCGCCTTGCTCTCCGTGAGGCCTTGCTTGAGCCACGCCATCTGCGCGGCGGAGACATGCAGCCCGCTCTCGCGCTCCGCTCGACAATCGAGCACGAAGACTTCGAGCGCGTCGCCCCACGTGAGCTTGCGCCAGAGCTTGGCCTTGCCCGAGCCGGCGCGGTGGGGAATGGCCCGATCGAAGGCGGCGAGCGCGGCGTCGAAGCGCGCCTGGATGCCGCCGCTCTGCCACGTCCAATTGTTCTCGACCTCGTGATCGTCCCAGGTGGCGATGACGCTCGTCGCGTGCGTGACGTCGGCGAGGCCCTTCTGTGCGAGCTGCGCGGTCCACGCGCTCTCGAGATCGGAGATGCCGTCCGTGTAGAGCGTGTCGCCGAGCAGGCAGAAAAAATCGAGCGCGCCGAGCTCGGTGACCTTCGACATGCTCGCGAACGGAGCGCCGGGCGTGTTCAAGCAGCTCGTCGCGCCGAAGCGAACGACGCGCGATTGCCCCGCGTCGATGGCGGTGCGGACGCGGGCCACCCGGCTCCGCTTCACGCCGTCCTTCGAGTAGGCCGCGAACGCATACGTGGTGTCGGCGGCGAGGCCCGTCACCTCGAGCGAGACGACGCCGGCGCTCGGTACGAGTGCAGCCTTCGTGCCTGCGTCATCCCAACCCGTGGCGGTCCCTCGGACCCAGCGAAGCTCGATCTCGGGCTCGGTCGTGCGCACGTTGACGAGAACGCTGGTGGTGGCCGCGTCTCCGCTCTGAACGCCGCACGGAAACGACGCAGCGGTCTCTACGCCCGGCGCGGCCCATGGTGCGCTCGGCTCCGGGCCGGGCCCCGGCGGCACGGGAAGCTCACTCGCGTCGGGCGTCGCGGCGTCGACTTCGGGAGTCGACACTGCCGCGTCCGGACGCGACGGCGGCGCTCCAGCGTCCGATGCCCGCGGCGCGCTCGGGGTCGCGTCGGTGCTCGAGCACGACGCGCCGACGAGCGCGACCGGGAGCGTCAGCAGGGTGCGGCGGGAGAGTCGAAGCGAGGCCATGTCGAGTGGCGCGCCACGAGCCTGCTGCGGTGCGGCTCGTGGGACGGCAGGCGAAGGGTACCTCGTTTCTTCGTCGTCGGCTCAGCGCCCGAGTCGACCGAGAAGGGCGTGAACGGCGGGGGAGGGAACGACGACGCGCGAGAGAAGGAGAGAGCCATGGTCGAGATGAACGAGTGTGAGTTGGCGCCGGTCACAAGGCGTGACTTCGTCGATGCGTTGGTCCGTTCACGACGCCGGCGAACGAAAGGATGTCGTGGCTCGAGTCGTCGCATGCTCGGGACCTCGGACTCTTCGCCGACGCCAACGATGGCGTCGGCGGCGGCGGAATCTGCCGCTACGACATGACCGCCGTCTCCGCCGATTGATCGCCGGTGGTCGTCGTGTCTCGGCGACCGGCCGCGCGCTGAAGAGCGACGCGCGGGCCCTCGTCGGCGACGCCACGCGCGCAGAGTCGTTGACGCACGGCGACGGCGCGACGAGAGTCACCCGCGCATGGCAGCGAAGAAGGAAGCCGCGGCACTCCGCGGAGGCAAGCTCATCAAGAAGGCGCTCGAAGTGGCGAAGACGGCCGGGACCATCGCCGCACCGGAGCCGGTCACGGTCGCGAAGAAGTTGAAGCTCCCCAACGGCGAGTCGGTGTCGCCGGGCATGAAGGAGCTCCTCGCGTTCGACGGCTCGTGGCTCGGCATCGAGTACGACGAGGACGAGAACGAGATCGAGGCCGTGTCGCTCGAGGACGTGGTCGAAGAGGCGTTCGGCGAGGCCGCGGTTCCGGCGTTCGCGGAAGCGTACGAGCTCCTCGCCGACGATTGCGTCGCGTTCGGTGCGGACCTCTCGATCCCCGCGTGCCTCTACGTCGGCAATCCCGACGACGCCGGCGAGTACCCGGTCCTCTTGCTGTCGTTCGAGGACGGCGTCGCCCAGATCGGCGGCTTCGTGCCGTTCGACGTTTGGGCGGCCCAAGAGCTCGGCGGCCTCGAGCGCGGCGCGACCTTCGGCGGAGTCCCCGAGGCGTACGCCGCGCTCCCGAAGTCGCTCGCCGAAGCCAATGGCGACGGCCGGGTCGTCTTCACGCCGAAGGCGGGTGAGGCCGAGGCCGAAGACGAGGGCGACGACGAGTAAGGCGCCGCGGCGCGCTCACTCGTCGGCTCCGAAGTCCGATTGCGCGTCGGGGCGCATCTGGTCGTCCGACGGCTCGAGGCTCGGCTCGAACGGCGCGCGCTCCTCCGGGCTCAGCTCCATGCACCCCTCCTGCAGGTGACCATCCGCGGGATCCCCCCAACGGACGAAGCACTCGTCGGGAAGTTGGTGCGGCTGCTCGGCCGCGGGCGCGTCCCAGATTGGCCCTTCAGCCGGGGCCTGCCAGTACCGAGCGGTGTCCTCTTGCGGCGTGGGGCGGTCGCCCACGTCGATGCCACCGCCGTTGACGCGATCCAGGCGCTCGGTGCACAGGGACGGGAACGACTTACGAGCGAGCTTCTTCATGCTCGTGGTGCAACGCACGCCGCGTGCCCGGAGGCGAGGACGCGCACACCACGACATTCTCGGGCGCTACGAGTGATTGACGACATGGGCGCCGGATGTCGGCGCGCCCGCGGGTGCAGTCACCAACGGGCCATGATCCGCGGAAGCATCCGCTCTCCGTTGACCGCCTATGCCATTGCCTCGAGCTCGTCGAGCCAGCCGGGCCAGTAGTGCTCCGGATCTTCGAGCGCGCGCGCGTCGAGCTTGGTGAGCAGCATCCGGAAAGAGGTGACCAATCGACGTCGCTCGGCCTCGTCGAGCGTCTCGACGAGATGCGCAAAGCCAGCGTGGAATGCGTGCATCGAGGCAAGGAAGGCATCCAGTGAGCCGTTGACGAAGCGATCGTCTTCCGGTCGCGTCGCGTCGAGCAGCCACACGTCTCCGATGCCCTTCCGCAGTACGAACACCGAGTAGACTGCGCGCGACTCGCGATCGCGCACGGCGCCGAGGATGTAACCCTCGTGGTCGCCGCGCCGCTCGACGAGCGCGCCTGGCGATGCGGTGGACACGAGGCGTCCGTCTGCGAGCTCGGACGAGAAGAGCGTCGGTCCGTCCCAGTCGGGAAGCGACAGCTCTCGCGGCACGCCGTCGCCGATTAGGGTGTCGAGCGTCGCTCCGGGGAGGTCGAGCGCGCGCCGCTCTTCGAGGTGGAGCCGGTGATCGTCACTCGACTGTTCGGGGGCGTAAGAAGTCATGGCCGCTTCGATCAGTGGAGCGTCAAGATGCCGCGGTGGGCGGTCTTGGCTTCGTCGCGGTGGTCCACCACGTCCGGTCCGCCGGGTGCGCCGAACATGTCGCCCACCGACTTCACCGTCGGGTTGCGGAGCTGCGCCAGGCTCACCGAGTAGGTGTCGGCGCGGAGGTTTGCCTGCGGCGCAACGCCCGCGGGGAGCGCAAACGCCGTGAACTGCTTCGTCGCGGCCGGCAGGTACGCGGTCCAAATGGTGACGCCGGTCGACTTGCCCTTGGTGTCGGATCGAATCTCGAGCGTCACCACGGACGCCGAAGGGTCGCCGCTGTCCCACGCGATGTTGAGGCCTGCCGCCGCGGCGCTGCCCGGCGCGGCCTGCGTGCCCAAGGTCGGTGCGACGATCTTCGCCGGCGTGAGCATCGGGACGGTGGCCGACGATTGTCCCTTCGGGATGGGAGTGCGCGTGTACGCCCACGTGGCCGCGGGATCGACCGACGTCCAGTTGAGCCCGCCTTGCGCACTCCCGTTTCCCGCGAACACGGCGGCGGCCCGGTTCACGATCGCGAGCGCACCATCGAGCACCGGCGCGTGGAGCGTCACGGGAAACGCGGGCGACGCGTCGTCCCGATTGAAGAACAGGGAAGCGCCGTCCACGTCGAACTGAAGCTCGGCCCGCTCTGCGCCTCCGGCGGGGCCGTCGTTGGTGACCGAGATCTGGACCGGCTGATCGAACAGATGATCGAGCGTCACGTCTGCCGGTGTGAATCCGTTGGCAGTGGGGCTCACGCCACCCTTGGCGCCGACCTTGTTGGGGCGGTTGTCGGTGCCGTCCCACGCGACGATGTCGTACGTGCTCGATGAGCCCACCGGACGATTGTTGAGCTCGATCGAGTAGGTCGTGCCGATGATGTTGGCGCGCCGTGAGAAGCCGTCGGTGGCGCGCGCGACGGCGTTCGCCGTCCCGTTCACGTTGACGATGCCGCCGGCGATGCCGCCCTGCGACGAGCACGGGCAGCCGTCCGGTGCGGTCTGGGTGAGCCAAATCTCACGGCGGTCGATGCCGGCGACGGTGGTCAAGAGCGTCACGTCGTAGGTCGGATCGTAAACGGCGACGGTGACGCTCGCCGGCAGCGTGACCTCGGAGTCGTCGAACCGCACGCCGCCATTCGCGTCGACGCTCTTGGCCGACGTCGCGCTCGTGCCAACGAAGGCTTTGGCCGTCGGCCCGCCCATGACCGCCGTGTGCACGACGAGCCCTTGCGTGACCGGACCTCCGGAGTCGCTGCGGGGGAGTGCGCCGTCGGGAGCGGGCTCGCCTGAGTCGCTCGCGAGCCCGGCATCGGGATCGCCGCCATTCGTGCCGCTGGTCGCTGGCGTCTCGCTGCCGCCGTCGCTGCCGCACGCGACCGCAGCCACCACTGAAGCCATCATCGCCCACGATGCCCAACGCAGCTGGCTATCCAACGAGAACCTCCTCCAAGCTCGAATTCACTCGTTCACGCGAGCGGTCGCGCTCACTCACCAGAAGGCGCCGTGCGCGGCGCACTCGCGCGCGGCAGCCCTGCCGCCAAGAGAAACGGCCCCAACGACGCGGGGACGTAGAGCGCGACCGCCGCGCCAGAGTCGTAGACGAGCGCCGCGAGCTGCGCCGTTCGGATGGCGTCGACGACGAGCACCACGGCGACGACCAGGAAGAGGACGAGCGGCACCGCGTCGGCGACGAGCAGCGTGCGGCGCGCACGCGGATGCCCGCGGCGGAGGAGCACGAGCGCCGCGAGGGTGAGCACGCTTCCCCCGAGGAGCGCCGCCGAGAGAGCGCTCGATCTTTCTCCGGCGACCGCTCCGACGAGTCCCCAGAATAGGGCTGCGACGACGTGCACGACGTAGACGAGCGTCGGCACCTTCGGCGCCGACGTGGCACGGCGCGTCATGTGCGCCCCTCTGGATTCGTGCTCGATTCGAGGTCCGTCGCCGCCACCACGGACATCGTACCTCAACGAAACGCGCCTTCCGAAGTGCTTGCCCTCACGATGTGCAAGGGCCGTGGAATGCGCGCACCTCGTCGCGCGTCAATCTCTGGCTTGGCGCCGTCGATTCGCTCCTTCGCCATCGGGCGCGCGCTCGGGTGGCTCAACGTAGGTGCCGTGGGCTTCGCGCTCGCGGCGTGTACGGCCGCCACTCTCGGGTTGATGTTTCCCGCGCTGGCCGTGGGCGTCCCGACGCTGTGTCTCGGCCTCGTTTGGGCATACGTCCTGCGCCAGCGCTGGACGTGGCCCTGGCCCGCGATTCGCGTGGGATGGGTCGCCGCCGCGCCGCTGGCCTCGCTCAATGCCGGGCTCGCGTTCGCGATCGTCCAGGCCGTCGAGCACGGCCGCCTGACCGAGGCGCTCCTCTCGTTCGTCTACGGAGCGACCGTGGGCGCGATTCTCTGGCTCCCGGCGCTCGTCGCGACGTTGGTCGCCTTCGGCTTGCCGATGCTTCACGCGCAAACGCTCGCGAAGCGCGGGCTCGCGGACGGCGAGCGCGGTGAGGCGTTCGTCGGGCAGGTGTGCATCGTGCTCTCGCTCTTCGCGTTCGCCCGGGGGGCGAACAGCTTGAAGATGGACGACGTTCACCACCTCTTCACGCTCGGCACCGCGGTGGTCGGAGGGGCGTTCGGCGTGACGAGCTGGGTCGTCGCCGCTGCGCGTGAACGACGACGACGTGGCTTCCTCGCGAGCGTGGAGCGAGGAGAGCTGCCCAGTTACCGCGTGGACGCCCTGCCCGAGGGCAAAGTGTTGGTGCGGCTCTCGCCCGAGCACGGAACGGACGCGTACCGCATGTCGTTCGTCCGTGAGGAGATCTGCCTCTTGGATGCCGAAGGCCGGGCCACCGAGCCTCGCGGGGACGCGTCAAACGCCTCTTGATGACCGACGGTCACTGACCTAAGGTCAGTCGCCGTGCCCGCCAAAAAAGCCCCGCGAACCCCGCGAACGAGACAGGAGCGCGCCGACGACACCCGCGGGCGGCTCTTTCTTGCCGCGGCCGAGCTCTTCGCCGACGAGGGCTACCACGCCACCACCGTGGAGAAGATCGCCCAGCGCGCGAAGGTGGCCAAGGGAACGTTCTTCGTCCACTTCGCTTCCAAGGCGAGCGTCGTCGTCGCGCTCGTGCGCATCCAAACCGACGGGGCCAAATCGGAGCGAGAGCGCGTCGTGAACGCGGGCGGCTCCGCCGTGGATCGGCTCCGCGCGACGGTGACCACGCTCGGCGCGCAGGCTGGCGTGAACCGCACGCTGTCGCGCGCCGTGCTCGCGGCCGGTCTCGAGAGCCCGGAGGTCGGCGAGGCTACGGACGCCCTCTTTCGTGAGGTCTTCGAGCTGATGATCGGCGACGTGCGAGAGGCGCAGGCGAAGGGCGAGCTCGCGCGCCACCCGGAAGCCGAGACGCTCGCCGCGATCTTGATGGCTTCGTATTTGGGCGCGGCGCTCAGCTTCGCCACGAGCCCGCTCACGAGCTCGCTCATGGCGACGCTCACCCCCCTCCTCGACGCAATGCTCGGAGCTCCGGCGTCCGTCGCCAAGAAGCGCTCGAACAAGAAGGAAAAGAAGTGATGCAACGAACGATTCGCCGTGGGGCCCTCGCTGTCTCTCTCTCGTTTGCTCTCGCCTGCGGCTCGCAGGGCGATGGCTCGTCGAGCGGGAGCCCGCAGAGTCCGAGCGTGGGCCCGGCCGCGCCCGCCGACGACCAAGGCCAGCCCGCGCCTTCCGCAGCGTCTCCGAGCTTGCCGCCCGTCACCCCGCGCTGCGCGACCAAGCAGGCCCAAAAACGCGACGACACGTGGACGGTCGACTTCGGCGGCGACAAGCGCACCGCCGACGTCCACGTTCCGCCGTCGTACGATCCGACGCGGGCCTACCCGCTGGTTCTCAACTTTCACGGCCTCACCTCGGACGCGCCGCAGGAGTCGTTGCTCTCCAACATGAACGCCAAGGCCGACAGCGCTGGCTTCATCGTCGTGTACCCGCAAGGCACGGGCTCTCCCGCGAGCTGGAACGCCGGAGCGTGCTGCGGCGACGCCGTGAAAACGCAGAAGAACGACGTCGGCTTCGTCTCCGCGCTCCTCGACGTGCTCGAAGATCGCTTGTGCGTCGACGACAAGCGCGTCTTCTCGACCGGCATGTCGAACGGCGCGTTTCTGTCACATCGCTTGGCGTGCGAGCTCGGGGCGCGCATCGCGGCGGTCGCGCCCGTCGCTGGCGTCCTCGGCGTTCAATCGTGCACGCCCCCGCGGCCCGTCCCGGTGATGCATTTCCACGGCACGCTCGACGCGCTCGTCCCGTACGCGGGGAGCACGGCGCTCGGTTTCATCCCGGTCCCCGACTCGTTCTCCGGATGGGCGAAGCGCGATGGTTGCACCGGGCAGCCGGTCACCACGTACGACAAGCTCGACACGCAGTGCTCGACCTACGAGCACTGCGACGCCGGGAGCGAGGTCACGCTTTGCACCGTCAAAGGCGGTGGGCACACCTGGCCGGGCGGGCTCCCCGTTCCGGCGCTCGGATACACCACGCGCAACCTCGACGCGACGGACGCGATGTGGGACTTCTTCGTGAAGCACCCGATGCCGTAGCGAGCCGCCGGCGGCGTCACATGCCGTGAACGCGGAACGATCCCCAGGCGCACCGTGGGGGCAACGTCGGTTTGGGGCCGTCGCCGCCCGCGGCCTCCGTGATCGGCTCGATCTCGTCTTCCGGCAGCATCGCCATCGTCGGCTGCGCGCGCTCCCACGTCGCGCGCGCGGTGTTGGTGCGCAACGCGCAAGCGTCCTGGACGCCGCTCGCCCCGAATCCGCACACGCTGCACGCTGCGCGATCCGGCTCGCGGCCGGCGAGGCACGACGTCACCGCTCGAAACTCGGCTTCCGCGTCCGTGTTCGAGTTGTGTCCGTAGCGCCCGCTCATGGGGGCGGACCGATCACGGACCGCGCCCAAGCTCGGCGCCTCGTCGTGGTGCGAGCAGCCGAGTCGAGCGCAGTGGGTGAAGTTGTTCGACATGTGCTCGCCGCCCACCGCGGTCTGACTCGTCTGCCCCGGGCCACCGTAGTACGCCGATGCGCTGCAGTCGGCGGGACCGTCGATTCGATCGCTGGGCGATGAGTAGTCCCCCGCCAGTGTGTCGACCACGCTCTCGACCGGGAGGACGTAGCTGCAGTTTCCACATACCGAGTCGCAGTAGCCGTCGGTCACGCGGCTCAAGCAGGCCGTCAGGCGGTCACGCCACGCGCCGCCGAGCGGAGCCTTGGACTTCGGATCGTTGGCGACCGCGAGCGGCGCGTCCACCGCCGAGAGCGCCATCGCGGAGCGGTTGTGCGCATGGCTAGGCGCCCGCGATAGCGGCCTACCGTGGTTTCCGAGCGGGCGATCGAAGACCACCTCGGCGGCTCCGCACAGCGCGCCGTGCTCGTGAGCGCCCGCGTTCACCATGGTCGAGACCATGTCCGCGGGAAGGGCATCGGTGGCTGCAGCTGCGCCTTCCATCGCCGAGAAGCGCGGGTCGAAGTCCACCGTCAACGACACGATGGCGAGCCCTTGATGGCGGCCGAAGCCCAGGGTCCCGGCCACCTCGTAAGGCGACACCCACAGCGCCGTCGCCATATGGCGCGACGTGCATTCGGGCGCGCAGCGCGGGAGGCAGTAGCGCCCCATGATTTGCTCGTCGCAGGACGGGTGCGCGGAGCATTCGATGAACGCTAGTGCACCTTCGTCGGCTTCCGTGCCGCCGGTGCCACTTTGGGCAGAGCACGCGGTGACCAGGGCGAGCATCGCCGCGGCCATCCATGCCGCGCGGTGCGGCGGCCCATGCCGCTCTGCGCGAAGCGAGATCTCAGTTCGCGCGGGCCGACGCGCGTCGCCATCGCGGTCTCCGCGATGGCCGTCGTTTCGCGGCCCCGTGCACCCATGAGCCACGCGCGTGCACGCTCTGTTCCACGGTCGGCTCCGGCCGTCGGCAGGGGCTCTTGTGGCATGCGTGCTGCCTGGCCGACACTCGTACCCGCCCGGGTCCCGTCGATCGGGCCTTTTGCGTGCGTCGGTGCGGCAAACCCTCGCGCGAGCTGACATCCACCTGCCAAAGAGGCCTCGATGACACCCGACCGTCCACGCAACGTCCCCGCCTCCGCCCGTTACGAAGCCGACAACGAGGAGGGTTTCCGTTGGGTCGAGGGCGCCTTCGACGCCGACGGAAAGAAGCACGGCCCGTACCGAGCGTGGGCCGACGCCGGCTACCTGCACAACGAGTGCACGTACCTGCACGGCGTGATGGATGGCGACAACCGCGTGTTTCATCCGGACGGGCAGATCGCATCGGTCGGTGTGTGGCGAAACGGCACCGCGCTCGACGCGGAGTTCTTTCGCGCCGCGGGCGATAGCCCCGAGCCCTTCCCAGGAGATGCGGGGCCCAACGTCGTTCGCGTTCGCTACGCCACGCACGACGGCATCGCGAACTACGTGACGCGGTACTTCGACAAAGATGGCGTCGAAGTCTGTGACAACGGCGATCCGATGCCCGCGCGCCCGGACGGTGTCGACGCCGAGGCGACCTTCTACCCATCGCGCGGAACGTGGTTGATGGGCAGCATCAAGCGCGGCACCGGAGAGAAGATTCGAACGTGGAAAACCTGGTCGGCGGGCGGTGTCCTTCGAGAGCACGAGGTCTACGACGACGAGGGTGTCTTGCTCTCGGAGCGCGACTACACGAAGAGTGGTGCGCTGAAGCGCGCGACCACATACGACGCCGCGGGCGAGGAGCTCACGTACGAGCGCTACGAGGATGGGACGCCGCTCGAGAAGCGAGAGCGCGACGGCAAGGGGCGGCTGCTTCTGCGCGCCAAGTGGAGGAACGGCGTGCCCGTTCGCGAGCTGCGCGCCGAGTGGAACGACGACGGCCTCGTCTCCTTCGTTCAGCGAGGCGAGGACGGGGCTGTCGTGGCCGAGACGGAGCCGTCGAGCAAGCCGGGGCTCCTCGAGTGCCGGTTGTACGACGACGGCAAGGTCGTCGCCGCGGGCCTTCTGACCGCCGGGCTCGCGCTCGCTGGCAGCTGGACCATCGTCGATGCGGGCGGTGGCGTCCGACGGCGGATCGAGATCGGCGCACCCGTCCCCACCGAGATTGAGCCCGGGGATCTCTCCGCGGAGGCCTTGTCGCGCGAGGTCGTCGAGCGGGTCATCGACGACCTCGTCGCCAGGGGGCCTTCATGGCCGGCGCTCGACGCCGTGTCGTTCGACGGGCTGAGCGGTACCTCCCGCTCGGCGAGCTCTCTTTCGCGATACTTTCGCGCGCTCGCGAGCGGTGAGCCGTTCGTGCGTGGGACGGCGCTGTTCCGGATTCGCTACCAAGTCGAGCATCAAGGGTCGGTCTACCCGTGCACGGTCGTCGCGGTGCCCCTCCTCGTGGCGCTCGCGGAGGAGCGCGCCGACCTTCGGACCGAGCTCCTCGCGATGGCGAACGAGTGTGCGGCGGCGGCGGCGCAGTACGAAGCGGAAGCCAAGAACCCACGCGACCCGGGAGAGAAGGGGGAAGACTGGCGCGCGCCGATCCTGGGGACACTCGCGGCGCTAGGCGGTGAGACCGGTCGCCTGCTCAACATGCTCGTCAGCGCCGACGATGACCAGAAGAAGATCATCGTGAGCTTGCTCGGGCGCGCTCGGGGCGGCGCGGCGGAGTCGTCGCTCGAGAGCATCGCGCGCACGTCGCCCGACGCGGCGCTCCGTGCCACCGCCATCAACGCGCTCTTCGACGCGCGCCGCGAAGCGACCGACGCGCTCCGCTTCGGGCTCGACGACGGCGACGCGCTCGTTCGCACGATCACCGCACTTCGTCTCGCGCTCCGCGAAGGGCCGGCGTCGCCCCCGGTCATCATGAAGCGCCTGGGCGAAGCTTTCAGCGATCGCGAGAACCTTCGTGGGCGCTACGCCGCGCTTCCCTTCACGCAGGTCGCGTTCGTGGCGCACCTCGCCCTCGCGATCGGCTCGGTGCGCTCGCCGGAAGCGTTCGCGCTCGCGCGCGATCTCATCGCGGCATTGTCCGAGGTCGACGCGGTGAGCGCGTCCCTTCACGCGCGTGGGCTCCTGGCGCTCGCATTCGGTCCGTGCAAGCTGCCGTTCATGGACGGGTTCATCGACGTCCTCGAAGGCTTGGCCCAAAGCGAGCGCTTCTTCGCCTTCGACGTCGACGCGGCCGACGAGCTGCGACGCTTCGGATTGCCCGCGCGGCGGGAAGGGCTCGTCGCGCTGGTGGAGGAGCTGCGCGCCGACGCCGACCCCGCCACGATGCTCCACTCACGCATGCGCGGCGGGCCGACGGGGCGCCAATAAAATTGCGCGGGTGTATTCTGCATGCTTGCGCCAACGCCGCGACATTGCGCGCGGATCGGGCTGCTTGTGGAATCGGCAAGCCCGGATTGCCGCGGCGTTCATGGATCGAGGCGGTCGATCGTGAAACAAGCGAGGCATGTCGTTCGCCGATCGTTTCTTCCGCGCGCTCACGCTCCTCTCGGCCCTCGGTCTCGCCGCATGTGGAGGCAACGTCACCGAGCCGAGCCCGTCGGTAGAGGTCGGACGCGGGAGCGCGGCGCCGTCCCCCAACGCGGCGGTGCCGACCGAGCCTCCGTCGGCCGTGTCGATCCCCGACGCTCCGCGCCCGCCGGCGGCCTATCCGATTCCCGTGGGCACTGGCGCGACGGCGCTCGCTCGCGACGGCAAGTACCTCTACTTCGCGTGGACCGAGCAGCGCACCACCGAGGTGATCGCGCGAACACTCCTCTCCGGCGGTCCCGTGGAGCGCATCGCCACGCACGGCGTCCCGTACGACGTTTCGAAGTCGCTCGCCGTCACGGCGACCCACGTTCTCTTCCGCTCCGACCATTCGCTCTTCGCCTTCGCGAAGAGCGCGTCGTCGCCGGTCGCGCTGACGACGCCGATCTCGGCCGATCCCATGCCGGCCAGCGTCACGCGCGTCGTCGCGGAGCTCGACGGCAAGCGCGGTTTCTACGTCGCCGGCCCGGACGTGTTCGCGGTCGACGGAGCGAGCGCGGCCTGGGCGCCTGTCCTCGATGGGCTCACTCCGAACGAGCGCCGCAGCGTCTCGGCGCTGGCCGCCGGTGACGGGGCCGTGTTCGCGGTCACGACCGGAATCGATTACAGCGCAACGCCGATGGAGTGGGCCACGGTCTCGCGCCTCGACGTCGATGGCGCGACGGTGTCGCGCGTGAAGCTCGACGGTCGTGGCGGTGCCGCCGCGGCGTCGGTGGCGCAAGGAAGGCTCGTCATCGCGTGGGGCGATCGCATCGACGTCCTCGACGCCAAGACCCTCGGCGCGCCGTCGACCACGCCGTTGACTGGGGCGCCCGAGGTCGTCGCGATCACCGCTACGCCGCGCGGTCTCTTCTTCATTCAGCGCCGGGCCCCGGACCCGTACGGCAAGCTCGACGGCTTGATGCTCACCGGAGCGGCCAACGCCCTCGCGGCGAGCGCACCGAGCATGCTCTCCGACGGCGGAGCGCCTCGGCTCGGCGCGGAGCTCGTGGCCGACGACGCTCACGTCTACTGGGTGCGGCGAGACCCCGCGCGCCCCAACATGGATGCGCCGGGCGTGATCGAGCGCGTCGCGAAGTGAGGTCCGCTCAGGCCCGCGCGCCGCAGTCGAGGAGCACCTTCAACGCACCCTTTCGACCCGCGTGCGCGAGCGCCCGGTCGGCCTCCGCGAGCGGGTAGCGCGCCTCGACGAGCGGGATCGGATCAACCCGTCGTTCGTCGAGCGTCCGGATCGCGCGCGCGAGGTCTCCGCAGCGCGAGCCGACGAGCCGCACTTCGTGAATCACGAGCGGCGCGAGGTCGATGTTGAGCTTGGCCGCGACGGTGGTCTTCAAGACGACGGTGCCGCGCGGAGCCACGAGCGCGAGCGCTCGCGCGAGGCCGCTCTCGGTGCCGGTCGCCTCGACGACGAGCGGCGCGCCCGCCGCAGTCTCGGGGAGCTCGTGCTCGAGGGCCGTCGTGACCCCTCGCGCTCGCGCGATGGCGAGCTTGTGCGTGTGGTGGCCGACGAGCGTCGTCTCGATACCGTGTCCGGCGAGCGCGAGCGCGATCAAGATCCCGAGCTTCCCGTCGCCCATCACGATGGCGCGCGTGGCACCACGCGCATCGATCTCGTCGAGCACGTGGAGCGCCGCGGCGAGCGGCTCCGCGAAGACGGCCCGATCGTCTTCGACGCTCGGCGGTACGTCGACGAGGCAGCGCTCGGGGATGACGAGCTCTTCGGCGAACGCGCCGCCGCGTCCGACGATGCCGAGCACGGTGCGCGTCTCGCAGTGATGCGCGTCGCCGGCGCGGCACCTCGTGCAGTTGCCGCAGCCCGCGTTGATGTCGGCGACGACTCGCTTGCCGATCCACGCGGCGTCGTCGGCCTCGATCACCTCACCCACGAACTCGTGGCCGGGCACTCCGCGGAATCCCATATAGCCACGCGCGAGCTGTAGATCGGTGTCGCAGACGCCGGCCGTGCGGACACGAACGCGCGCCTCTCCGTGCGCGCGCGTCGGGTTGGGGTGGGCCCGCTCGATGCGGGCGGAGCCTTCGAGGACCAGGGCGAGCACGAGCGCAGCGTAGCGCGGTTTCCGGCGGGTCGGTCAGTCGGTGCCCGCGTCGTTGTATCCACCGCAGAACTTGATCCCGATCACGCTCGCGGCTTGGACGAACGAGCCCGCGGGATCGCAGTCTTTGGCGCCGCCATCGGGGCCGAGCGCTCGCGTGCAGCTTCCCGACTGCGTGACCGTCGCTGCGCAGACACTCGCCTGCGCCGCAGTCCGACACTCGTCGAGCACGTTCTCACCAAGAGCCGCGCAGTGACTGCACGCCGCGCGCGTGCACTCGGCGATGTCGGCCAGGCCCTGGGCGCAGCCCGTGTCGGTGGGGAGCAGCGCTTGCACGCAACCGGCGACGTTGAGCTCGGCGTTGGCCCCGAACCATGCGAGTGGCGCTGGCGCGCTGGCGTCGGACGAGAAGAGGCACGCGAGGCATTCCGCCTGTTCGCCGGTGGGCGCGAGCAACCCGTCGCACGCCACGGGATCGTACGGAGTCGTGAAATAGCAGTCCAAGATCGGATGGATCAGCTCCGAATGGCACACGGTCTTGAAGGGGATCGGCAGCTGAGGGTGGGGCGTGAACGCGCGCGCGACAGGAGCGCACGCCGGGCCACCTTCGGCGAGCGCGACGTCCTCCGCGCCCGCATCCACCGGACGGTCCGCCGACCCATCACTCGGCTGTGTGACGTCGATGGTCGACCCAGAGCTCGCGTCGCTCGCCGCGATCGAGTCACTGCCGCACGCGTTGGTGAGGGCCGCGAGCACGGACACGAGCGCGCCTGCGCAGGCGGTGGCGACGGTCGCGCGGGCCGCGCGCCAAAGGCTCACGGGCACCCCGCGAACGTCTGACCAGGGCACCCGAGCTCCGAGACATCGCGCTCGCGGAGGCGTCCGAGGATCGCGGGGACCGCGGTGAACCCAAGGCCGAACGAGAGCTCGTTGCAGTGAGCCTCGGGCCCTCCGTCCGACGCCAGGTCCGCCCTCCCACAAATGAAGCCGCGCATGCTCACGAGAGCGGCCTCGCCTTTCTCGCACACATGGACGACGCCCGAGCCGGTCTGAAACGGCGCGCGGGCGATCACGTCGACCAGTTGATCCGTGTCGACGCGTCCGCCGACGCGCCCATAGGCGATGTTCCAGAGGCCATCTTCTCGTCGCCGGAGCTCACCGGTGAGCCGTCCGTCGTAGAGGTCGAGCACCATCGGTCCGAAGGGGATCTGCAGGCGTGCGCCCACGGCGACCAGCACGTGCCCCGACACGTAGCCGGGAAATTGTCCGAGCCGAGCGAAGCCGTTCGCGTCGAATGAGGCCGGGTCGATCGCCCAACGGCGGAGCGTTCGCCCGTCCCATCCGGGCTCACCGGCATCGCCCGACGTGCGGCTGCGGCCGCGGTCCTCCAAGCCGGTGGAGAAATAGCTGCTCACCGACACGTCGGGATCGTCCGCCTCGCCGTTGTACCCGGTGATGGTGAAGAGGATGTTCGCGGTGCCGGAGGTGACGAATTCGCTTGGCTGGTACCTGCCGTCGAGGAGGGAGCTGAGCGCGCCGCGATCCCCGACGAGCAGGCTGATCGCGTTGTCGACGCCGTGCGGACCGTCGCAGACGCGCGCACCGGCCGCGGGGGTGCAGGACGAAGCGCACGCGCCGGTACTGCACGGGCTCGGTGTGCTCGCACCAGCTTCGTCGATGCAGGTCATGCGGTCGTCGAGGTCGAAGCCCGCGCTCGGGCAAAGCGCCGCGCCGGCGTCGTCGCCGCCGAAGGCAGCGTTCGACAAAACGAGGGTGATGGTGGGCGCGTGGTCGTCCACGACGGGGCGCTTCGGCGGTGGCGGCGGCTCATCGGCGCACGGCGACGTTCGGCCTGCGTCGGCGGCGACCGGGACGTCGGGCCCGGCGTCCGGAGACGACGTCTCGTCGTCCGAGCGTTGGCGTTCGAGTCCCACGACGAGCTGGCACGCCGACGCCACGCCGACGCCGGCGAGGACGACGACGCGCGACAGCGTAGAGGGACGAAGGAGCGCAAACGGCAACGGAGCGATGTTATCTCAGCGCCCGCGTCGCGCGAATCCCGGGCGGTGGTGAAGACGGCGTACACTGAATCGATGGGGAGAGACCTGCCAGGGCGAGCGATGCGCATCGTTGCGGTCGCCGACACCCACCTCTTTCACGACGAGCTCTCGGTGCCCGACGGTGACGTGTTCGTTCATGCAGGTGACATGTGCCGCGGCGGATCGCTCGACGAATTGGCGCGCGCGGCCGAATTCGTTCGTGCCCTACCGCATCGCGTAAAGATCGTGGTGGCCGGCAACCATGATTGGTCGTTCGTCGACGCGAAGGACGCGGCTCTCGCCCTCTTCGGACCGACCGTCACGTACCTCGAGGACTCGGGGGTCGTCGTCGACGGCGTTTCGTTCTGGGGCAGCCCGTGGCAACCCGAGTTCCACGATTGGGCCTTCAACCTGCCGCGAGGTGCGGCGCTCGCCGAAAAGTGGTCGCGCATCCCCGTCGGGACCGACGTGGTCATCACTCATGGACCGCCGGCCGGCATCGGTGATCGTTCGTCCACCGCGGGCCGCACCGGGTGTGAGGACCTCTTGGCGCGCATGCGCTTCGTCAGGCCCCGACTCCACCTCTTCGGTCACATTCACGAGGACGGCGGTCTTTTCGTCGACGGCGAGACCTCCTTCGTCAACGTCACGACGTGGGAGTGCGAGCGTGCGCCCACGGTGATCGAACTCGATCCCGAAAGCCGAGAGGTCACTCCGATCCACGTGCCGCCTGCTCGACGCTCCTGAGCGTCGGCGGCGATCGGTCAACGAGCCGTCGTCGCCGCGTGGGCGATCCGCTCCTTCGCGCGCTCGTACGCACGGAGATGGGTCGCTCGTCGCGCCTGCTCCGCGAGCGCGCTGACCTCCGTCGCGAAGCCCGGGCTCCGCTCCAAGAACATGGCGACCGGCGTGAGCACGATCGCGATTCCGTCCGATGCGCGGCTCTTCTCCGACGCGTCGTCGAGCCGAGCCTCGATCGCCGAGAGCGCGTCGCGCAACCGCGTGCTAGCCGCTGAACGCGCCTCGTCGTCGTTTGCGCGGACCCACTCGAGGACGGCGGGCTGGAACCGCGTCCGCACCGCCTCCGCGACGGCCGCCACGTCGTGCGACGCGCCCGCAGCCCGCAGGCAGTCGGTGAGGAGGGCAGCCACCGCGTCGCGCCCCCAAAGCGTGCGCTCGCCGTCGAAGTAGCGCGGTCCGGGTCGTCCGTCCCGTTCGAGGAACACGCCCTCGCTCACTACCGTGAGCTCGTAGGGGCGCCCGAGGTGCTCGAGGGCCACGGCGGCGAGGGCGCCCGCCGGGCATCGTCCGGTCGTCTCGAGGAGAACCATCGCAGCACCCATCATCCGAAGAGAAGCGAGAGGCTCAGGCAGGTGACCACCCAAGTGACCACCAGCACCAACGCCGTCCGCGTCGCGATCGCCGAGTCGGGCTCGACGCCGGGAAAACCAAGGGCTTGGGTCACTTCGTGAAGCTCGAATGGCGTGGTCATCATGGGGCTCCCCCTCTGGTGGCGCCGGCGGGTCGGCGTCGTCGAGGAAGAGGCGTTCCTTCCCACGGAGCAATGTTCCGTCCGGAGTCGTCGGGCGTGGAACGTGGCCAAAGAGCCCGCGATTGTCGCGGTTTGGGCCGTGGCTTTCTTCCCGAAGGGCCGGCTACGCTTCACCCATGCTCTTCGGTCGTGAAGAAGAGCTCGCCTTGGGGAGGCGCTCCTCACCCGGACGCTCGCCGGACGCGGCGGAGTCTTCGTGTGTTCGGGCGAGCCAGGCATCGGCAAGTCGTCGCTCGTTCGCGCGCTCGCCGATCGTGCCGAATCGCTCGGCGCTCGAGTCGCCGTGGGCCGTGCCTGGGAGGCCTTCGGCGCGCCCGCGTACTTCCCGATCCGACAAGCCTGCCTAGAGCTCGACCTTCCACTCGACACCCTCCTCGGGAACGCTTCGGGCGAAATGGCGGATGCGAGCCGACTCGTTGCGTTCGATCGCGTCGCGCGCGCGCTCGCCGACGCCGCGCGCACGACCCCGATCGTGATCGTCCTCGATGACCTCCACGCCGCCGACGTCGCGAGTCTTGAGCTCGCCGTCGTCTTGGCGCGTGGCCTCGCCCGGCAACCGATCGCGCTCTTGGCCACGACGCGCGAGGTCGAGCTGTCCGATGCTCCCGAACGCGCCGACCTCCTCGCCAAGCTCGGTCGCGAAGGCACGCGCGTCTCTCTCCGTCGGCTTACTGCCGCGGCCGTGGGGGACTGGCTCGCGTCCGCAGGCTTCGCGGGCGATCGCGGCGAGGTCATGCGCGTCACCGAGGGCAATCCGCTGTTCATCGAGGAGGCCGTTCGCGTCGGCGTCGATCGCTTCGCCGAGCTCGCCGCAGGGGGTGTGGCCGGAATCCTCGCGGCCCACATCGCTCGGCTGAGCGAGGGCTCGCGCGAGCTCTTGTCGACCATCGCGGTGCTCGGTCGTGAAGCTGAGCTCCCTATCGCGGCGAGCTTGGCCGAAGTCGACGTCGATCGGCTGGACGCGTGCGCCCGTGAAGGGGCTCGCGCCGGCGTGCTTCGCGCCGCCAAGGGACGCGTCATCTTCGCACACGTCCTTCTCCGCGACGCGCTCTACGATGCGATCGAGCCTTCACGTCGCGCTGCGCTCCACGCGCGCGCCGCCGATCTCGCCGATGCACGCGCTGAAGACCCCGCGACCGTGCTCGCGCACCGCCTCGCGGGCGCGGACCACATCGCGAGCGACGTGCTCGTGCGCACGGCCGTTCGCGCCGCGGAGGCGGCGCTCTCGCGCCACGCGCCGCTCACCGACGTGACGCGAATCACGGGCGGGGTGCGTGCCCGGCTCGGGTCGCGCCTCGGCGAGCGTGACGCGCTCGCGCTCGATCTCGTCGTGGCCGACGCGACGATGCGTTCGGACGGCGCGGCGGGGCGCGAGCTCGCCGCCCGCGCGGCGGAGACGGCGCGGCGACTGGCGTCGCCCATCGACGAGGCGCGAGCGGCGCTGGTTTACGGAATGGAGCTGGTTCCAGCCCGCGTCGATCCGCGCATGGTGCGCATTCTGGAAGGCGCGCTCGCCGTCCTCCCAGAGACAGAAATCGCGCTCCGCGCGCGAGTCCTTGCGCGTCTCGCGTCGGCGCTCATCCCTCCTTCATCCGACGAGGAGCTCGAGACGGCGCGCCGCTACGCCGACCTCGCGCTGCGCCTCTCGTTGGAGGACGGCCGACCCGAGACGCGGACCCACGTCCTCCGCTTCGTCGCCTCCGCGCTCGGATATTCGGGCAGCGTCGCGTGGCGCGTCGCTCTCATCAGCGAGCTCATGGGCCTGGTGAAATCACAAAACGACGAGCTCACGCAGCTCGGCGTCGGCGTGTTCTTCATCGCGGGGCTCATCGAGGTCGGCCGCGTCGCGGAGGCGCGCGAAGAGCTCGAGCGGTACCGCGCGCTCGTCGCGCGGTTGCCCGTCCCGCAGGCCGAGTGGCGTGGCCTCGTGATCGAGTCCGCCGTTGCAGCGCTCGACGCCCGCTACGACGACGCGCGCGCTTTGGGAGAAGCGCTCGCCGCCTCGGCGGAGCGGACGAAGGCCGATCATGCGCGGCTCGCGTGGGCGCTCCTCCACATCGCGCTCGCGGTATGCGATGGCGATCGCGAGCGATACCTTCGGGTCGACGACCGCGTCGTCGCCGTCGTCTCCCGCGTCCCGACCCTCGCCCCGTGGCTCGCGTGCGCCCACGCACTCGCGGGCCGTACGGACGCGGCGCGCGCGGCGCTCGCGCCAGTCGTCGCGCTGCCCCGAGGATTCCCGTGGCTCGTCACCGCCGGGCAGGTGGTGGTGCTCCTCGAGGACGCCGACCTCGCCGCCCGCTTCTATCCGCTCCTCGACGCCGCGGCGTTTCGCGGCCGCTTCTTCTGGGGACCCGCGGGGACCTTCCCGATCGGGCCGACGTCACGCATTCTCGCCGAGCTCGCGCTTCTCACCGGCGACGTGGCCAAGGCCGAGGCGCATCTCGCCGAGGCCGTCGCCCAATGTCGAGCGAGCGAGGCCCGCTCGCTCCTCGCGCTGTGCGACATCACCGCCGCTCGGATCGCGTCGCGTCGTGTCGCAGCCAGCGTCGCCGACGCGGCGCCACCCGCGGGCGCCCGCGCGCGCCAGCCGGTCTCGCTCTCGCTTTCGCGCGAAGGCGACGTGTGGCGGGTGAATCGACCTGGCGCTGCGTCCTTCAGCGTGAAGCACGCCAAGGGCCTCGAATACTTGAGCGCGCTGCTGGCGACGCCCGGCCAAGAGCACTTCGTGCTGTCGCTGGCCGGAGCAACCGAAGCGCCCGAGGACGCGGGGCCCGTCCTCGACGAGCGCGCGCGTGCCGCGTACCGCGAGCGCGTGCGCGATCTCGAGGAGACGCTCGCCGAAACGCGACGCCGACCGAGGACGAATGGAGCGTGCGCGCGACGAGCTCGATCGGATCGCGGAAGCGCTCGCTGGCGCGGTGGGGCTCGGTGGCCGCGACCGCAAGGCGGCGTCCAACGTCGAGCGCGCGCGCATCAACGTGCAGCGGCGCATCAAGGATGCGATTCGGCGCATCGGTGAGCACGACGCCGATCTCGCTCGGTACCTCGACGCCGCCGTGCGAACGGGCACCTACTGCGCGTACGTGCCCGTCGGCGCGATCTGATTTGCGTCGATCAGCGGCGCCCGCGCGCGTCACCGAGGGCGAGGGGAGCCCGCTCGGTCGCGGCCACCACTTCTTCGATGAGCTCCGGGACGCGCGGCGGCGCTTCGAGCGCGACCGCGCGTCGGGCGTGCCCTTCGGCGAAGACGGGCGTTGCCTCGTCCATGAAGGGCCCCGACTCGGGCGGGAGCGTCGCGCCGAGGATCGCGTCGGGTCGGAACCGGGTCGTGGGCGGATCGTCGCTCACGAGCGGCAGCGGCCGCGTGGTCGGCGGCGGAACGGGCGTCTTGTTGGCGGCGCGGAGCTCGTGCTCGAGCTCTCCCGGCGTGGGCTTCCGGCTCGCCGTGCTCTCTTCATCCCAAACGATGCGCTTCGATAGCTCTCCCGACGACGACGACGGGGCGATCTGGCCGGCGGCGCCGGGCTCCACGCTTTCGAAGCGCACGAGAGGCCCGGTACGGAGCAGCGCCATGCGCCCCGTCGCGCGCACGACTCCAAAGAGCATCGTCGCGCCTACGCGCGGCAATGCGATCATGGCGCCCGGCTCGGTCACGTCAATCGACGCCAAGTACTGCGCGCCGACACACGACTCGCCCGCTACGCTGTCCTCGCGCCTCAGTCGATACTCACCGCTCTCCTCCGCGCTCGCCTCCTCGAGGGAGGAGGGGATGAACGCTTGGCACACCCCCTCGCTGTCCAGCAGGAACAGCCCGGCGTCGGTATGCGCGGCGTAAGCGATGGGAGCGGGCATGGGCGGCGATCGTTTGAGCAGCAAACATCGCGCCTCCACCCGGGTCGGAATATTTCTGCCCTGACGTCAGCGACGGCGTTTTCGCCGGGCTCCGCCCGGGGCGCCGCCCTCCCCCCGTGGGGGACCGGATCCACCGCGGTCGCCCGGGTTGGGGGCGTTTTGCGGCGGACCGTAGGGCGCTTGCGGCAAGGTCCGCGACAAGAGCAGCACCGGCCGACCACCCTCGAGGCCGGGACGGGCGCTGGACATGCTCATCGCGGCGGCGAAGCCTGCGAGGTCGCCCTTGTTCGCCTCCATGTGCGCACTGAACCGTTCCCAGATCGTGCGCGCCTCGTCTTCGGGGACGAGCTCACCGTCGATGCGGACGAGGAGGCGAGGGGGCGACGCCACGGGTCAGCCGACGTCTTTGAGAACGTCGTTGGCGTGCGTGGACACGTCGACGTCGCGGTAGAGCTTCTTGATGCGGCCCTCGGCGTCGATGACGATCGTCTGCCGCGAGGTGAAGCCCATACGGAAGGGCACGCCGAATTGCTTGGCGAGCTTCCCATCGGGATCGCTCACGAGGAGGAACGGCAGCTTGTGATGCTCGGCGAACGCGCGGTGCGACGCGTCGCTGTCGGCGGAGATGCCGATGAGCACGACGCCCTTCTTGTCGAGCTCGTTCCACGCGTCACGGAAGCCGCACGCTTGCTTGGTGCAGCCCGGCGTCTCGTCCTTCGGGTAGAAGTAGACGACGACCGGGTGGCCCTTGAACGCGGAGAGCTTCACGTCCTTGCCGTCGTGAGACTTGGCGGAGAAATCGGGCGCCGGATCGCCGACCTTGAGCGCATCGCCGATTGGTGCGGCGGGCGGCGTGGTGCCGGTGATGGTGGTGGTGCCGGCTCCGCTGACTGCTGCGGTCGCGGTCGTGGCCGGCTGGCCCGGCTCGGCCGAATTCTTCGAGCAGCCACCCAACGCCAGGGCGGTCGCGAGCGCGACGAGCGCACGCGTGTGGAACGAGAGGTTCATAGGATTCCGTACTCCTTCAGGCGTCTGTAGAACGTTCGGCGCGGGAGGCCCAGCATGCGAGCGGCTTGGACACGATTCCAGTCGCACGCCTGAAGCGCAGAGAGGATGCGGCCCTTCTCGGAGGTCTTGAACTCGTCCTTGCTCGCGACCGGCACGACGCTCGAAGACGCCGGTGGTCGCATGCTGCGGGAGACGCTGGGGAGCTCGAAGTCCTCCGGCAAGAGCTCGTCGCCCTCCGACATGAGCCAAGCGTTCAAGAGAACGTGCTCGAGCTGGCGGACGTTGCCCGGCCACTCGTAGGTCATCAGGCGGCGGAGGGCCTCGCGGCTGACCTGCTTCTTGTCGCGTTGGTACCGCGCCGCGAAGAGACCGAGGAAGTGGTCCAGGAGCGGCGGGATGTCTGGTGATCGATCGCGGAGCGGCGGCACGCGTAGCTCGACGACGTGCAAGCGATAGAAGAGATCCTCGCGGAACGTCCCCGCTTCGACCATCTGGCCGAGGTCACGGTTGGTGGCGGCAATCACGCGGACGTCGACCGGCTCCTCGGTGGCGCCGCCCACGGGGCGCACGCACTTCTCCTGGAGCACGCGGAGGAGGCCGGCCTGCATCTTGAGCGGGAGCTCTCCGACCTCGTCGAGGAGCAGCGTCCCGCCGTCGGCTTCGCGGAAGAGCCCCTTGCGGTCGCGATCGGCGCCGGTGAACGCGCCGCGGGCGTGCCCGAAGAGCTCGCTCTCGAGGAGGTTCTCGGGGATCGCTCCGCAGTTCACTCCGAAGAACGCCTTCTTCGCGCGCGCGCCGGTGGAGTGAATGGCCTTGGCGACGACCTCCTTGCCGGTCCCGCTCTCACCGGTGATCAAGATCGGCACGTCGGTGTCGCGGATGCGCTCGATCAGCGCATAGAGCTTCCGCATCGCGTCGCTGGTGCCGACGAGGCCGGCGTAGCCGAAGTGCCCACGCAAGGTGGCGCGCGCTTCACGCAGGCCGCGCCTCGCTTCGGCGAGTTGCTCAGTGCGGCGATCGAGCACCTCGGCGAGTCGCTCCTTCGCCGCGGCGAGCTCGGCGTTGGTTGCGGCCAACGCGCTCGCGCGCGCCCGATTCTCCTCGAGGAGCCGGGCGTTCTCGATGGCGATGGCGGCCTGGTCGGCGAACGCGACCAGCGTCGCCACCTCGGCCTGGAAGCGCGCTCCGGGGCGTGATCGAGTCTCGAGGTACAAGGCGCCGATCGCGTGCGCCGTCACCGTCACGCCCGCGACGTCGGTGTCGGCTTCGTGCGTGCGCACGAAGCCGGGAATCGGAACGCAGGCGATCGACTGGATGTTCAGGCGGTGGACGCTCACCGCTTCCGCCAAGCGGGCGTCGTCGGCTGCTCGTTGGATCACCACCGGCTCGCCCGTGCGCACCACGTCGGCCGCGACCGAACGCGAGAACTCGACGTGCGGATCGTCCATGAGGTCGCCGCGTCGATCGCGCGCGCTTCGCGCCTCGAGCTCGCCCTCGTCGTTGGTCAACACCACGAAGCCGCGCTCGGCGCCGACGATCGCGATGGCGTGCTCGGTCACGCGAGAGAGGAGCCGTCGGAGGTCGCGCTCACCGGCGAGGTCGCGGTTGATCTCGAGGATGCGCGCCAAGCGGTCCTCGGCGAGAACGCCGCTGGCGAAGAGGCTCGTCGCGCCGCCGTCACGCAAGAGGCGCGGGCGCGAGCCGCTGGACGTGCCGCTCGTGGTCGGTGATTCGATCGTGCGCACGCTCGGGATCTGCGTGGCCATGAGCGCCTCGCGGAGGGCGCGTCGTCGCGGGTCGTCCCAGAACACCTCGCGGAGATCGCGCGGCAGGCGGGCCGCGGTCTCTTCGAGGATCGCGAGCGCGGCGTCGACGTCGCGCTTCGCCAGCGAGAAGCTCCCGACGCCCGACGAGAATCGCGCGCGGGCGTCGAGCGCGAGCCACTCCCACTCGCGGCGGCCCGTGCGCTGCGCCTCGCCCACGGCCCGATCGAGCGCGTCGCGCGCCCGGCGCTCGTCGCTTCCCGCGACGGCGATCGCGGCGCGCACGATGCATGCGAGGGCCTCGTGCTCACCGAAGCCGAGCGCGCCGAGCGAAGCCTCGAGGCGCTCGAGCTCCGCCTTGAGCGTGGCCGCGGACGTCCCGTCCGCGCGCGCACGCGCCAAGAGGAGGAGGCGCTCGAGATCCGCCTCCGCCGCGTCGTGTGGCCGACCCTGCTCGTTCCACGCCGTCGCCGAGAGCGCGTAGAGGCGTGCGGCGCCGCCCGAGTCGCCGGTCCTCGCGGCGAGCTCGGCCTCGAGCCCGAGGAGCGTGGCCTGGCTCACGGGCGGGAGCGTGCTCCGCTCCATGGCCAGCGACTGGATGCTGGCGCGCGCGCGCGCGTAGCGTCCGAGGTAGAGATCGAGGTTGGCGAGGCTGAAGAGGGCGCCGCGCTGCGCCAGCTTCCCGCCCGCGCGCTGCCCCATGTCGACCGATGCCTCGAGGTGCCGGAGCGCGCCGGCGAGATCACCTTCCGCGCGCGCCAGCGCTCCGATGTTGAGGTGCGTGAGGGCCACGGTCGCCGCGTCCCGCGCCGCCTCTGCTGCCGTGAGCGAGCGCTCATAAGCCGCGCGCGCATCGACGTTCCGGCCGGCGCGCTGGTGCACGATGGCGATGTTGCCGAAGGCCAGCGCCTCGAGTCGCTTCTCCCCGCGGGCTTCGGCGAGGGCACGCGCGCGCTCCAGCTCGCGGAGCGCGTCGGCCTCGCGGCCCAGGTATCCGAGCGCAGCTCCTTCAATGCATAGTGCATCGATTGCCACCGCGTCTTCGCCGCCGGCGTCGACGACGCGGCGCGCCTCCTCGGCCGCCTCCGCGTTCTCTCCCAGGCGCAAATGGGCGCGGGCGCGGATGGCGCGGTAGGCGCGCGCATCCGGCGAGCGGACGGCGTCTCCCGCGATGGCCGCTAGCTTGGCGATGGCGCCGCTCGCGTCACCGCGTCCGAGGGCGAGGCGCGCAGCCATGAGACCCTTGGCGACACGCAGCTCGTCGCCGGAGATCGCGTCGATGAGCGTCGCGGCCTCGTCGAGGTGTCCCACGTCGAGGGCGCGCTCGGCGTCGGCGAGAGCGCGCGCGGGTGAGCGCGGCGGCACCGAGGCACCCGCCGCTTGGCCGAGCAGCGCGTCGAGATCCTCCACCGACACGACGGGGCGATTCGCCATCGCGCGGAGGATCGCGCGGAGCTTGCCCGGGCGACCGCGTGCGCGATCGATGACGTGCGTCCGGACCGCGTCGGTGAGCGAGGGCGCGACGCGGCGCACCAGCTCGGCGGCGTGCGCCGCGTCGAGGGGTCGGATTTCGAAGAGCGCGGGGCTGCTCCCGAGCGCGCTCGCGGCATCCACGCTCGCGCCGACCACCACGCGTGCGCCGTCCGTCGCGGCTTTTTGGAGCCGCGCCATCGCGTCGCGATCGAGCGCTCGGATGTCGTCGACGAGGATGATCGGGCTCTTCTGCCCCTCTTCGGTGAGCGAGAGCTCGAGCTCGACCAGCGCGCGGGTGAGCGTCGCGCCGGCGGGCGTCTCGAAGAACGCCACCGCCTCGCCCTCGACGCCGAGCGTCCACGCGAGTCGTCGGAGGAGCGTCGTGCGGCCGGCGCCGCTCGGCGCGTCGACGGCGAGCACGCCGCCGGGCGCGAGCGCACGCACCGCTTCTCGGAGGCGCGCCGACTCGTCCTCGCTTCCGAGCACGGGCCACGCGTCGGTGCTCGCCGAAGGCGGAGGGAGCCCGCCCGCGAGTCGCAGCGCGCTGGCGAGCTCGTCGACGCTCGGATAACGCGCTTGCGGCTCCTCTTGCATCGCGTGCTCGGCGACCTCGCCGAGCGCGGCGCGTGTGGCTGAGGCCAGCTTGGCGCCCCGCCTCGTGAGGAGATCGTCGAGCGTCGCGCCGAGCGCGAACACCTCGGCGCGCACGGTGAGCGGAGCGCCCGCGAGGAGCTCCGGCGCCGCGAATCGCGGCGTGAGGCCACGCGCCTGCGTGCCGCCTTCGCGCCACGGCGCGGCCAGGCCGAGGTCGACCAAGGTCGCATGGCCGGCCGCGTCGACGACGATGTTCGCGGGCTTGAGGTCTCCGTGCAGGAGCCCCGCGCGATGGAGCGCGGTCAGCTTCTCCGAGGCCTCGGCGAGCGCGGCGAGCGCGCGCGCAGGATCGGTCCGCGGATCGTCGAGGAGCTGATCGAGGCTTCGTCCCGGCGCGAGCTCGCGCGCCATGTAACGGCGCTTCGTGCCCGGCAGCATTCCGAACGCGATGACACTCGGAACGCCGAGCCCCTCGAGCCCCGAGAGCGCCGTCGCTTCGCGGACGAGCGCGAGGAGCTCACCTTCGCCCGCGGTCGCGGCGAGGACCTTGAGCGCGAGCTTGCGATCGAGGATGCGATCGCGAACCGCCCACACCTCGCCGCCACCGCCGCGCCCGAGGAGCTCGAGCGGCTCGTAGCGCGGCGGGAGCTCGAACGACCGCTCGTTGTCCGCGGCGTCTTCGGGATGCCGTCGCGTCACCACGAGCGATCAGAATCCCATCGGCATCGAGAGCGATGAGTTGCCGGTGAGCAGCGTGGGGCCCTTGCTCGACGAGGGCGCGGGCGCTCCCTTGTCCTTGTCCAGCACCGTCTCGAGCCCGTAGTTGCCGCTGAGGCCGAACCAAAAGCCGGTGAGCGAGAAGCCGAGGCCGAGGCGCGCCTGCATGTCCTTGCGCGGCTTGAACCGCACGCCGAGCTGCGGAATGGCGAGGTGCAAGAACACGTTCGGGACCGAGCCGCCGCCGCTCCAGAACTTCTCGTTGTAGCCGCCCACCTTCGCTTCGTTGGCGTTCGAGTGCGCGGGACGCGCGCAGGTGTTCTTCACGACGGTCTTGCCGTAGTTGGCGACGTCGCTCGTCGTCTCGTTGGGGCAGCGCGAGTAGTTGATGCCGTCGGACCGGTGGAGAGGACCGTTGGGATCGCCGTAGACCCAGTCGTTCTGGAGGTTGCCGAAGAGGACGCCGAGGCCGAAGCCGGCGCCGTACTCGAAGTCCCAGTTCTTGTGGACCTTGGTCGACCACAAGAGATCGGCGGTGATGTAGATCGCCTTCAGGCTCGAGTTGACGACGGACCAGTTGTTGGAGACGTCTTCCTTGCCCTTCTCCTTGAAGAGAATGTCGCCCGTCCCGTACTCCACGTAGGAGAGCGCCGGGATGATCGAGAAGCCGTCCTTGCGCACGTCGGCTTCGAGGCCGATCGTGTTCGAGTAGAAGGTGCCGCCCTCGTCCACGAACATGTTGAGGAGGAACTTGGGGACGATGGTCCCGCGGTAGCGGGCGCCGATGAAGTAGTAGGTCTTGCCCGGCTTCTCGGTGACGTCGGTGTCGTCCCAGCCCTCGCTCGGTGGCTCGACCTTCGACGCCTTGAGGCTCGTGTCGGGCTTGGGCTCGGTCGCGGCGACGTCGGACGAGCCGGGGGCCGCCTCGGCCTTGTCGGCCGCCGCCTCGGGCTTTTCTGCGCTCTCGGTGGTCGTCGGCTTGGGCTTGGGCTTCCCGGGCTTGGTGGCCTGGGCGAACGCGGTGGAGCCGAAGCAAAGGGCGGCGGCCAAAGTGGCGCCACGAACGAGCGAACGGTGCGTCATGGACCTCTCCAAGGCGGCGGGCCGGCGAGCCCGGTGGCTCGCTGTGCGACGCGTCGCGCCGAGCTGCATGCTACATTAAAGCCGGCCAAACGCGCGAAGAACCGGGGGACGCGTCGGCCGGAGTCGCCCCTACCAGTGATTGTCCACGGACGCGTCGTCGAACAGGCCATCGACCGTGGTCAACGCGCCTCGTTCGTGAAGGAGCTCGTCGTCACGGGGGGCAGGGTGCCCTTGTCCATCGTCCGCAAGCGATCCGCAGATCACGCGCGCGGCGGCGGCACCTCGGCGCCGGTCCTTCTCATCCACGGGTTCGGTCAGAACCGCTACGCCTGGCACCTCCCGTCGCGGAGCCTCGCCAACGCTCTGGCCCGATCCGGCTACGACGTCTTCAACCTCGATCTTCGCGGCCACGGTCGCTCTCGGGAGCTCTCGCCGTCGCGCGCCGAGTGCCTCGAGGACTACATCGGCGAGGACCTTCCGCGGGCGCTCGAAGAAGTGCAGCACCACTCGGGCGCGCGCGACGTGTTCCTCGTCGGGCATTCGCTCGGTGGGCTCGTGAGCTACGCGGCCGCGCCCGACCTCACGGGCGCGGTTGCCGGCATCGCCACGTTGGGAGCGCCGTACCACTTCACGCGCGGCTCCGCTCCGTTGCAGGCGCTGGCGCTCCTCGTGAAGGGGCTCGGCGCGGTTAATCTTCGTCCACACAAGGTCCCGCTGGCCGTGGGCGCGATCGGCTCGATGCTGCGCACGCTGCGACCGGTGGCCGAGACGCCGCTCTACCCGATCCCGGTGCGTGGTTGGCACAAGGGCGCGCTCGAGCCGGAGGTCCTCGAAGAGCATCTCCGGCTCGCGTTCGATCGAGCCATCTTGGGCGAGCTGATGGAGATGCTCGAGTGGGCGAACGACCGGCGCTTCGGTGGGCGCGCGAGCGATCGCGGGGAGCGTTTCGAGGGGCTCGACGTTCCGCTGCTCGTCGTCGCAGGAAAGCACGACGACCTTGCGCCCGAGACGAGCGTCCGGCCGGGCTTCGATCGGAGCCGCTCTACGGACAAGACGTATCGTGCCGTCGAGGCCGGGCACATCGACATCCTCGTCGGGCGTGATGCGCCGCGGGGCGTGTGGCAGATCGTAGATCGCTGGATCGGGCAGCGCGTGAAGCCGCACTGACTGCTGCGTTGCTGCAGTTTGCAGCGCGCGCGCTCGTGATAGGGTCGCGCACGACATGGCCCTCTTTCAGCCCGCGCCTGGACCGGACGACGCCTCCAAGAACGCTCCTCTCTCGATCGCCCCCGAGGAGGTGCTCACGTTCGACGAAGCGACCTGGTACGCGCGGGCCTATCGCGGCGACGACGTGCCGCAGCTCACGGTGCGCGCCGTGTTGATGGGCACCGGGCTCGGGTTCCTGCTCGCGTTCACCAACGTGTACATCGGGCTCAAGACGGGCTGGCACCTCGGCGTCGCGATCACGGCGTGCATCCTCTCGTTCTCGATCTGGACCGGACTCCTTCGCACCGGCGTCGTGAAGAGCCCGATGTCGATCCTCGAGACCAACTGCATGGCTTCGACCGCGTCGGCGGCTGGCTACGCCACGGGCAACACGCTCGCGACGGCCATCCCCGCGCTCCTCGTCTTGTCCGTGACGCCCTCGAACCCCGAGGGCACCCAGCTCCCGTTCTGGGTGCTCGGCGCATGGGTGCTCCTCCTCGCCGCGCTCGGCGTGTTCCTCGCCATCCCGATGAAGCGGAACATGATCAACCAGGAGCGCCTCAAGTTCCCGTCCGGCGTCGCCGCCGCGGTCACGCTCCAATCCCTCTACAGCCAAGGCGACGAGGCGCTGAAGAAGGGCCGCGCGCTCCTGTGGGCCGGCGCGGTCGGGCTCGTCATCCCGCTCCTCAAGGATCTCGGCCTCCACAAGAGCGTGCTCGCGAGCGGCAAGGTCGTGCGCGAGGGGCTCCTCCCCGAGTCGAGCAAAATCTTCGACTGGCTGGGCGGCATGACCGTGGCCGGGAAGACGTGGAAGCCGTCCGACTTCGGCATGAAGCTCGATCACAGCGGCGTCCTCGTCGCGGCCGGCGCGATCATCGGCCTCCGCGTGACGATCAGCATGATGGTCGGCGCGCTCATCTTGGCCTTCGGCGTGACGCCCATCGCGCTCAATGCCACCTGGCAGAACCCGAGCGGCGCCATCGTCGCCGCCGCGACCAAGCCTGCGACGGCGTGGAAGGAGATCGGTATCTGGCTCGGGGCGCCGCTCCTCGTCGCCGCGGCGCTCGTGTCGTTCGCCTTCCAATGGCGCACCATCGCGCGCGCCTTCAAAGGGGTCTTCTCAGCGCCCCGCGCTGGCGCGGGCGGCGCGGGCGACGACGTCGAAGCGCGCATGGCCGCGACCGAGGCGCCCATGTCGTGGTTTCCGATGGGCGCCGGCGTCGCCGGGCTCGGCATCGTGATCCTCGCGTGGCGCTACTTCGAGATCCCGCCGTGGTACGGAGTCCTCGCGGTGCTCATGACCTTCGTGCTCGCGCTCGTCGCGTGCCGAGCCACGGGCGAGACCGACATCACGCCGAGCGGCGCGATGGGGAAGATCATGCAGCTCACGTACGGCGTGCTCATCCCGCAGAGCATGACGGCCAACCTCATGACCGCGGGCATCACGTCGGGCGCGGCGCTCTCGAGCGCGGACCTCTTGAACGATCTCAAGAGTGGGTACCTTCTCGGCGCGAACCCGCGCCGGCAGTTCATCGCCCAGCTCTCCGGGATCTTCACCGGCACCCTCGCCAGCGTCATCGGGTTCTTCGTGCTCGTGCCGGGCGCGACCGCGCTTACGGGCGAGGGCGGCAGCGATCCCAAGTTCGCCGCGCCGGGCGCGCAGCAATGGAAGGCCGTGGCCGAGGTCTTCAAGTACGGTTTCCAAAACCTCCACCCGATGGCGCGAACGTGCATCGTGTGGGGTCTCGCCATCGGCGTCGTGCTCGCGCTCATCGAGGCGCTCGCGCCCAAGGACAAGAAGAAGTGGCTCCCGTCGGCCTCCGGCCTCGGGCTCGGCTTGCTCCTCCCGTTCTACAACCCGCTCGCGATGTTCCTCGGCGCGCTGGTGGCGTGGAGCCTCGAGAAGATCAGCAAGCAGACCGCCGAGCGCTACACGATCGCCGTCGCCTCCGGGCTCATCGCCGGCGAGAGCATCGTGGGCGTCATCGTGCAGGCGCTCAACAACTTCGTTTTGCGCTAGTGGGACCGCGCCGTTCGCGACCGCGGGGGTCGCGAACCGTGGCCGCGATTCGGTCGCCTGGCGACGTCAGTCGTCGTCGTTCTCTTCGTTTTCGCGGCGCATCTGGTCGAGCTCTTCCTCGAGGCGGCGCACCGTGCGGCGGAGATCCTTCACTTCGTCTTCGGTCGCGAGGGCCATCGCCTTGGCGATGCGCTCGGCCTGCTCCTGGGTGAAGGTCTGCATCTTCCCCGGCACGCTCATCGCCGCCATCAGCGCCTTCATCACGCGCTCGTCCTGCATGAGCTTCATGACGCGCGGATCGGTCATGAGCTTCATGCCCTCTTGGAGGACCTTCTTCTTCAGGCTCATCGTTCTCTCGAGGTTACCACGCGTCCGACCGTTCGACCGCGTCGCGTGCGGTTGCAATCAGAGGGGCACCTTGACCGGATCGGGGTGCGCCACGGTGTCGGTCCCGCCATCGGCGTTCCCGTTCGGCCCGAGCTGCCCCTTCACGTTCGAGCCCCAGCAATAGATCTCGCCGCTCGCGAGGAGCGCGCACGAGTGCTCGTACCCCAGCGCGAGCTGGACGACGTTGGCCACGCCGCCTACGCCGTTCGGCGAGTTGATCTGCGTCTTGCCGGAGAAATCGGCAGACTGGCCGCGGCCGTTCGCGCCCCAGCACGTGACGCCGCGGTCCGCCATGATGGCGCACGCATGGTTGACCCCCGCCTGCACCGAGACGGGCGCGATGCCCGCCGTGAACTGCACGCTCGCGGGGAGGTTCAGGGCGAGCGCACCCGAGCGTCCGAGCTGGCCCATTTGGTTCGTGCCCCAACACGAGACCGAAGCGTCCTGCGCGGCGCAGACGAACAGCTGCCCGGCGGACACTGCCGACACCGGCGCGCCCGCGTCGACGATGGACGGTGGCGTGCTCGCTGCCGCCGAGTACGGGTTTACTTGGCCGTTGCCGTTGTTGCCGAAGCAGACCGCTTCGCCGCTCTTGGTCGCGACGCACGTCGAGAAGAAGCCGGCCGACACCGACGAGGCGCCCGCGTCGGTCGGGAGCGCGATGGCCGAGAGCGCCGGGTTCCCGCGCACGCCGTAGGTGTTGTCGCCCCAACACCGGAGCGCGCCAGTGGTGTCGACCACGCAGCCGTGCCGCGAGCCGAGATCGACGTTGCTTGCCGACGCGTCGAGGGGCACGGCGTTCGGCGTCACGCTCACCGCGGCGTCCGTCGCGCCGCCGAGTTGCCCGTAGCCGTTCGAGCCCCAGCACCGCACAGCGCCGGTCGTCGACATCACGCACGTGAACGCGGTCCCCGGCGCGCCCGGCTCGCCACCACCCGCCATCGCCGCGACGTCGGTGAGGCCCGCCACGGCAACCACTTTGGTCGAAACGCTGGGCGTCACGGTCGTGCCGACGACGCTCCCCGTCCCGAGCTCCCCGTGCGAGTTGTCACCCCAGCACTTGAGCGTGTGATCTCCGAGCACGGCGCACGTGTGGTTCGGCCCCGCGCCGATCGCGATCGCGCAGCTTGCCGTCGTGCACGCCGGTCCAGCGTCGACCGGCGCGTCTTCGGGCGGCGCCACCTGATCGGCCACCACGACGTCACTTCCGCCACCGTCGGTGCCCGGGCTCACTACGTCGGCGCCGCCATCGGTCTCCGGCGTCGGGGGATCCGTGCTGTCGGTGGAGTCGCTCGAGCACGCGCTCACGGCGCCCACCGTCGCGATTGCAGCCAATCCCCCCAAGCAAGCCAAACGAACGATCCGACGCACGCGACCTCCACGAAAAAAAGCGAGAAACGAAGCTCGCGAGATCGTAGCCCACCGCGGGTGGACGGTCCCGTTTCCGGCGGAAATCGGTGCGAGCGCGTCGTCTTCGCGCCCACAATCGCGTGACGCCGCGCGCCACAAAAGCGGCGAAGCCGCCCCCCTCGCGAGGGACGGCTCCGCCTTTGCGTCGCCGGGACTCGGTCAGTCCTTGGCGTCGCCGCGCGCGAAGATCGACGCGACGTAGTTCAAGACGTCCGTAGCGCTCACCTCGTTGTAACCGAAGTTCTTGATGAGCCGCGTCTTGATGATGTCGATCTTCTCTTGCGTGTCTTTGTCGACGACCGCCGACACGAGCGTCTTCAGCTTGATCGAGTCCTTCTGATCCTCGAAGAGCTTGAGCTCGAGCGCGCGGCGGAGTCGATCGTTGGTGGCCCACTCGAAGCGCTTCCCCTCGAGGGAGAGCGCGCCGATGTGGTTCATGATCTCGCGGCGGAAGTCGTCCTTCCGGTTCTCCGCGATCTCGATCTTCTCCTCGATCGACCGCATCAAGCGCTCATCCGGCTCTTCGTCCTGGCCGGTGTAGCGGTTCTTCACCTTCTCCTTGAGGGCGAAGGCCTTGATGTTGTCGATGTAGTTGCCGCAGAGCTTCGCGATCGCGTCCTCGTCGGCGCTGATGGCACGCTGGACCTCGTTCTTCACGATGTCCTCGTACTCACGCTTCACGAGGCTGATGATCTCGCCGAAGCGCTTCCGCTGCTCGTCGTTGGTGATGAGCGAGTGGTGGCGGAGGCCCTTCTCGAGCTCGTTCATGACCATGAAGGGGTTGATGGTCCCTTCGCCGGTCTCGTTCACGAGCGCGTTCGAGATCTTGTCCTGGACGTAGCGTGGCGAGATGCCTTCCATGCCCTCGCGCTTCGTCTCCTTGCGGAGCTCCTTCACGGTGTCCTGCGTGTAGCCGGGCAGGACCTTGCCGTCGTAGAGCTTCATCTTCTGAAGGAGCGACAAGTTGTGCTTCTTCGGATCCTCGAGGCGCGTCATCACGGCCCACATCGCCGCGACCTCGAGCGTGTGCGGCGCGATGTGCCGCCCCTTGATCTTCTGGGTGGAGAAGTCCTTCTCGTAGATCTTGATCTCCTCCGACACCTTGGTGATGTACGGGATGTCGATCTTGATCGTGCGGTCGCGCAAGGCCTCCATGAACTCGTTGTTCAGGAGCTTCTTGTACTCGGCCTCGTTGGTGTGGCCGATGATGACCTCGTCGATGTCGGTCTGCGCGAACTTCTTCGGCTTGATGCGGTGCTCTTGCGAGGCGCCGAGCAAGTCGTAGAGGAACGCGACGTCGAGCTTCAGCATTTCGACGAACTCGACGATGCCGCGGTTCGCGATGTTGAACTCGCCGTCGAAGTTGAAGGCGCGCGGATCGGAGTCGGAGCCGTATTCGGCGATCTTCCGGTAGTTGATGTCGCCGGTGAGCTCGGTCGAGTCCTGGTTCTTCTCGTCCTTCGGCTGGAACGTGCCGATGCCGATGCGGTCCTTCTCGCTGAGCACGAGGCGGCGGACGCGCACGTGGTTCTCCACGAGCTTCGCCCAGTCGCCTTTGTACTTGAGCATGAGGTGCTTCATGATGAAGCGGCTCGCCGGGTCGAGGTCGCCGTCGACCTTCACCTTGAACTTGTCGTTCGAGAGGCCGAGCTCCTCGATCGCCTTGGCGCGCCACTCCATCGGGATGAGGCGAATCGGCTCCTCGTGCATCGGGCTCGGGAAGCGATCCGAGTTCTCCGAGCCGGTGAGGCCGGTGCCCTGGAGGTTGATCCAGTCGAAGGTGTAGAGCGCACCTTCCGTCGTGCGCGAGTACGCCTCCATGCCCTGCTTCAAGAGGCGCGCGATGGTGCTCTTCGACGAGCCGACCGGCCCGTGGAGGAGGATGACGCGCTTCTCGGGACCGTAGCCCTCCGACGCCGCGCGGAGGACGTGCACGAGGCGCATCAGCGGGATGTCGAGGCCGAAGATGGCGTTGTTGCCGCCGTTCTGCTCGTCCTTGAAGAAGTTGTATCGTACAAGCTTCTTCTTGTTGTCGATGTACTCCTCGGTTCCGTAGCTGATGACCATGTCGTAGAGCCGCTGGAACGCGTTGCGCGTCACCGTCGGCTTCTCACGCACGATCGTCAGGTACTCCTCGAAGGATCCTTCCCAGTTCAGCTCTTGGTAGAGCTTCAGGTCCTGCATCGCAGCGACCCGCTGGATCATGGAAGCTCGCGCGTCCGCCATTCTTCGCTCCTTGTTCGTCGGCGCTTTCGCCAGAGTCACACCGTCCTCGGACGCGGGCTTGGACGACCCGCGCTGCCGACGAAGGACGGTCAGGATAACAGGGCTTTGGGGGAGGGGACGAACGAGACGGTTTCCGCCCGCCAGAACGGCGGCCGCGGGGCCGCTCCCGTGCCGAATTGTCACGAAAGACCAGGGCGCCAGCTTTGCGCACATCGGCGCCACCCTTAATTCTGCGCAACCCGTGAACCGTTCGGGTGGCGGCTCGTCCATTGCATGAGCATCATCCATCGAGCGAGGGGATCATGAGCTTCTGGACCTTCGGGAAGTCGAACGTTGTTGCGGTGCTCTCGGCGCTTTCGCTCGCCGCGTTGACGTCCGGCTGCGTCGACGCCGAGAACTCGACGGTACGGTCCCCTGTCGACGAATCACCACAGGGCGAGGGCTCGGCGAGCCTCGCCGCCTATCCGCCGGGCGAGGCGGCCACCGAGGCAGCCGCTACCGACGACGTGGCCATCGGCGTCGACACGACGCGCTACGAGGACACCGACCCGAGCGCCCTCACCGACTTCCGTCCCGCGCTCGCGCCGTACGGAACCTGGGAGGACACTCCGAGCTACGGGACGGTCTGGGTCCCGTCGCCCACCGTCGTCGGCGCCGACTTCGTTCCATACTCCACCGGCGGCCACTGGACGTACGACGGTACGTGGGTCTGGGTCTCCGACTACGAGTGGGGCTGGGCGCCGTTCCACTACGGTCGCTGGGTGCATGTTCCCGCTCGCGGCTGGGCGTGGGTGCCCGGCCGCACGTACGCCGGCGCTTGGGTCACGTGGTCGGTCGGTCCGACCTACGTCGGCTGGGCGCCGCTCGCTCCCAGTTGGTACTGGTACGACGGCTACGCGGTCGGCGTGAACGTCTGGGCTCCCCCCTATTACATGTATTGTGCACACCACGACGTCTTCGCGCCGCGTGTGAGCACGGTCGTCGTGCACGGCCCGAGCGCCGGCCCCATTGCCGCTTCCACGCGGCCGTACGTGCCGGCGCAACCGAGCGTCGGCGGCCCGTCGCGCATCCCGGCCACTCCCACCGTCGGCTCGGGTCGCATCCCCGCTGCGCCCACGCCCGGTGAGCTCGGCCACGCGGCGGTGCCCAAGCCGCCGTCGAATCCGGGGCTGGCGAAGGCCCGCGCGTTCGCCGATCCGTCGCTCGCGGTTCGCGAGGGCGCGCGCGCGCCGGCCACGGGTGCCGGTTTTGCGTCGTCGGCGAGTGGTGCACCACGGTATGCGCCGTCCGCTCGCGACGCCTTCGCCGCGCAGGCATCGTCGAGCGGCGGTGGTGACTCGGGGGCGCGCGCGTCGGCTCGGGCCGCGATTCCGCCGCCTGCTGCGGCGCGGAGCGCGTTCGCGGGCGGCCGCTCCGTCACGCTCTCGAGCCCCAGCGCGCCGATGGGCCGAGCGCCGTCGAGCCCGGTCGAGCCGGTGTTCCCGCCTGCCGCTACGTATCGCTCGCCCACCGGTGTCGCCCCGACGGCGCCGGTCGTTCGTGGGACGACGACAATCGGTGGCGCTCCGCCGAGCGCGCCGGTGTATCGGCCCGCGCCGAGCTACACGCCGCCGCCGAGCGCGCCGGTGTACCGCTCGAGCACGCCAACATTCACGCCGCCGCCGAGCGCACCGGTGTATCGGCCGACGCCGAGCTACACGCCGCCGCCGAGCGCGCCGGTGTACCGGCCAACGCCGAGCTACACGCCGCCGCCGAGCGCGCCGGTGTACCGGCCGAGCGCGCCGACGTTCACGCCGCCGCCGAGCGCGCCGGTGTATCGGCCCAGCACGCCGCCTCCGGTCGTGCGGCCGCAGAGCGCGCCCGTGTCACGCCCCTCCACGCCCGCACCGTCGCACGGCGTCGTTCGCGGCCGTCGTTGAGCCCTCGCTTCTCGTTTCGCTTTCGAAGAGGACGTTGATGATGCTTTCGCCGCTCACCTCGATAAGGATGTTGATCGTCGCCGCCTCCGCGCTCACCGCCGCGTGCTGGGTCGAGCCCGATGGCGCGCCGCCCACCGCTCGTCCGGACACGTCCTCATCGGCGACGCCGAGCCCGAGCACCAGCGCGCCCCCCGCGGCGACTCCCATTTTGGTCACGGTCGATACGGGCCGCACGCTCAATGCCGCCCCCGGTGACGGCGTCGGCATCTTCGTCGAGTACGCGTCGGGCGGTCACTGGCACGTCTGGTGGACGTGCGACACCACCAAGACGGGGGCGTCGTGCGGCTTCGATCTCACCATCAAGAGCGAGACAGGCGACCTCGCGTCGATCACGAGCGAGGGCGTCCTCGCGTCGGACAGCGTCACGTCGACCGACGCGCGCACGATCTCCGCGCGTTCGCTCACCGGCTCCAACGCGGTGGGCGTCTCGTTCGTCGCGCCCGCTGGGGGCATCATCTCGATCGACGCCGCGGTCGGCGGCGTCCGCGATCCCGCCTTCTTCTTCTTCGTCCAAGACGGCAAACCCAACGGCGGCTACACCGGCCCCCTCACTGACCCCCTCCGCTTCCAGGGGAAATCGGGCTGACTATAGTGGGGCTTGCCAGCCCCCTCAAAATGGCTGAAGCCATTTTGAGCCTCCCCTAGCGTTGAGCCTGCGGCTCTTCGACTCTCGCGCCCACGAGGGGCGCGAGAGGGGCGTTGGGGCGTGCTCGATCGAGAGGTGCGATCTGCGCACCAGGTCGCCCGCTCTCGCGACCCGAAGAGGTCGCGAGAGCCGAAGCTGTCTTCAGCTGAGCCAGGGGAGCCGCTGAGGGGCTCGGGGAGCTGGCTCCCCGGGCTCCTGCAATTTTGAGGGGGCTGGCAAGCCCCACATGACGAACAAGCCCCACATTAAAGACCGAATTGGCGGAGCTTCTTGTGCAGGCCTTCGCGGGTGATGCCGAGGGTCTTGGCCGACGCGGTCTTGTTGCCCTTGTGCTCGCGGAGCGACTCGATGAGGAGCCAGCGCTCGACCTGGTCCATCATCTCCTTGAGCGTGCCCTTGCTCGGGCGAACCTTGTCGAGCATGCCCTCGACCTGACGCACGCGCGGTGACAAGAGCTCGGGCGTGATGAACGCGCCCGCGTCGACCTGGATGACCAGACGCTGCACTTCGTTCTGCAGCTCGCGCACGTTGCCGGGCCAGTCGTAGCTCTGGAGGAGCTCACCCGCTTGCTGCGAAAAGCCGGCGACGGGCTTCCCGAGCTCGGCGGTCGTGCGCTTCAAGAAGAACGAGGCGAGGAGCGGAATGTCGTCGCGACGCTCGCGGAGCGGCGGCACGCGGAGCGGAAAGACCTTGAGGCGATAGTAGAGGTCCTCGCGGAAGCGCCCCTCGGCGACCTCCTTCTCCATGTTGCGGTTGGTCGCGGCGACGATGCGGACGTCGACCTTCTTCTCCGTCGTCGATCCGATCGGGCGAATCTCGCCCTCTTGCAGCGCGCGGAGGAGCTTCGACTGGAGTGACAGAGGCATCTCCGTCACTTCGTCGAGGAAGAGCGTGCCGCCGTCAGCCAGCTCGAAGAGCCCCTTCTTGTCTTCGTGGGCCCCGGTGAACGAGCCCTTCTTGTGACCGAAGAGCTCGCTCTCGAGGAGCGTCTCCGGCATCGCCGCGCAGTTCTGGCTCACGAAGAGCTTGTCGCGCCGCTTCGAGCGATAGTGCACCGCCGCGGCGACGAGCTCCTTGCCCGCGCCGGTCTCGCCTTCGACGAGCACCGTGACGCGCGTGTCGACCACCTTGGCGAGCTGCTCCAGCAGCGTGCGCATGGGTTGGCTCGTGCCGATGATCTCTTGGGCGCCGCGGACGCCGCCCGTGCGTCGCGTCTCTTCGCGGCCCTTCAAGAACTGGTTCTCGCGCCGAGCCCGCTCTTCGGCGGCGCGGAGTCGCTGCACGAGCCGCGCGTTGGCCACCGCGAGCGATGCGTTGTGCGCGAGGACGCCGAGCACGTCGAGGTCGGCGTGCGAGAGCATCCCCGTGCTCTCGCGGTTGTCGACCTGGAGAACGCCGAGGATCTCCTCGCCCTTCCAAAGCGGCACGGCCAGCGTCGAGCGGATCTGCGCTCCGAGCATCGACTCGGTCTGGCCGACCTCCTTGGGCGCGTCGGCGGCGAGCACGGCCGCGCGCTCGCTCACCACCTTGCGGAAGATGCTGCGCGTGATCGGGATCGCTCCCGCCGGCTGCGCCTGCCCGCGCACGCGCGTCACCACCGGAACGAACGAGGAAGCGTTCTTCCCGTCGTCGCTGTCTTCGTCGCGCAGCACCACGGTCACGTGCGTCGCTTTGCCCACGAGCTGGAAGACCGCGTCGCTGATGGCGATCAGGACCTCGTTCAGATCCGACGCCGAGCCGACCTTGGTCTGCGCGTCGTAGAGGGAGCGGAGCTGGGCGCTGAACTTGTCGACGCTCGCGCGATCGAGCTCCTCGATGCGCCTCATCGCGACGACACGCGTCGCGTCGGCCTCTTCCACGAGGTCCACGCGGATCGTGACGGCCGCATCGCCGGCGCCGAGCTCGATCACGTCGCCGTTCTCGAGCTCGACCTTGCGTTCCCCCTCCACCTGCGAGCGCTCGCCGCCGCGCACCACGAACGTGCCGTTCGTCGAGCGCATGTCGGAGAGGAGCCAGCGCTCGCCGTCCTTGGCGATGCGGGCGTGATCGCCGCTCACCAGCTCGTCGTCGAGGAGCAGATCGTTGCCCTCCGCGCGGCCGATGTGGACGGCCGCGCCGGTGGGCTCGAGGGCGCGACCGGCGGCCGCGCCCTTGGTGACGACGAGGGTGAGCATCAGATCACTGCGCGCGCGCGCGGAGGCGGTTGGCGACCTTGACCACCGCGTCGTCGCCGGCGATGAGGTCCTTGTTGCCGGTGGCGATGTCGGCGGCGACGATCTTGTCGAGCGCGGCGGCTGCGTTCGCGTCGCCCTGCGGCGCGAGGTAGTCGATGGCCTCGACCACCGCGAGGCGCGCGCCCGCGTCCTTCACCTTGTCGAGCGACTTGATGAGCGCGTCCTTGGTGTCGGGCTTGCCGAACATCGCCGCCATGCGCGCCGACTTGACCGCTCGCCACATCGCGACTGCGTCGCGCGACGGAATCGGAGCGCCGAGCTTGCCGACGTAGCAGGCCGCGTCCTTGTCACAGGCGTTCACCACCTCGGCCGCGGCCTTGTAGATTTCCTGCTCCTTGGGGCTCCACGACTTGGTGACGACCTCGCCGACCTTGGCGACCTGATCCTTGGTCATCATCTTGATCGCGGCCTCGAGGCCGAACGCGATCATCGAGGCGCCCTCGTCGCCCTTCGACGCCGCGACTTCCTTGAGCGCCCACTCGGTGAGCGCGGGGTCGTAGAACGACGCCGACACTTGGACGAGCACGGGACGACCGAGCGGATCGCCCGGCGTCTTGAGGCGCGTCCCCGGCGGGATCTTGGCGTAGGTCTTCATCAGCGCGTCCTTGGTGCGCTGATCGGGCGGGAAGCGCGTGAGGCTCTGCGCGATGACGACGCGGTTCGTGTCGTTGTCGGCGGCGTCGAGCGCCGCGATGAGCGCGTCTTTGCCGGCCGGACGCGAGATCCACGAGATGCTGTCGGCGAGGATCGCCGTCCCGAACTTGTCCGGCACCTCGGCCGCCATCTTGGCGAGCTCGGGATCGGTGCCCTTCAGCGCGGCCATGAGCGCCTCTTCGGCCTCCTTCGGGACCGCGAGGAGCGCGGCCTGCGCGGTCGGGCGGAGATCGCCCTTGCGCGGGTCGAGCAGCACCTTCACGAGCGCCTTCGCGCCCGCGCCGTACTTGAGCTCCTTCAAGACGCGGATCGAGATCTTCTGCCAGAACTGAATCTGGTCTTGTTGCGACTCGACGGCTTCGCTCACCGGCGCGGCGAGCTTCTCCACCGCCTTCGGGCCGTAGCTCGGGCTCTTCACCTCGAGGACGGCGTCCGCGAGGTCGGTGACGAGGTTGATCGACTTGGCCTTCGAGACCTGGAACTTGGCGAAGCACGCCCAGAGGGCGTCGATCACGTTCTGCTCGGGCTTCTTGCCCTGCGCGACCATGCGCTGGATGGCCTGGGCCGAGAACTTCACGTCCTCGTCGTTTTTGCCGGCCTCGTAGTCGGTGAACGCCTTGGCGAAGGCGGCAGAAGCGCGCGGGTCGCCCGTATCGGCGAGCGCCTTGATGAGATCCTTGCGCGTCTTCTCGTCGAGGCCACCGGCCACGTAGACCTTGGTGAGCGGCGCGACGATGACGTCGAGCACCGCCTTCACCTCGGGCGCCTCGCGGTTGTTGTTGCTCTTGGTCAGGCTGTCCTGGAAGAACTGCCCGAGGCGCTTGATGGCGGCCGAGCGCTGCGCCGGGTCGTCGAGTCGCTTCACCCAGGTGTTCGGATCGTTCTCGTCGGCGCACGCGACGAGGACCGAGCCGGCGCCCACGGTGAGGACGGCCGCGGGCGCGATGGTCGCTCCGAGCGCGAGGAGTCCCGACAAGAGGCCTGCGTACGAGCGAGCGATTCCCATTCCCGAGCGTCCGATCTTCATGTTCAGCGTCCTCCCTCGGAGACCGCGGCCGGTGCCCGCTCCTTTTTGGGGGAGCCGGGGCGCAGGCCGCCAAATTCGGTCGAAGGCTCGGGTCGAGCGCGCGGCCGAACGCAAATTTGCGGCGGCCGGACGCTACCCGATGATCATCGCCTCCGACAAGAGCTTGCCCGTGCGGAATCGCCGCAGGTTCCAGCGCTCGAGGAGGGCCTCGGGGTCCACCGGGCTCCCGGATTTCGCGCCAGCCTTGGGCGGGGCGATCGCCTCTCCCAGGATCTTGCCCATGATGGGCGCCATCATGAAGCCGTGCCCCATGAACCCGGACGCTTGGTAGAAGTGCTCGACCTCGTCGATCGGGCCGACGATCGGGTTCTGGTCCGGCGTGAGATCGTAGCAGCCGGCCCACTGCCGCAGCACCTTCACGGGCCCGAGGCCCGGGCAGGTGCGGGTCAGCGCCCGCGCATATCGCCCCAAGAAGGCGTGGCTGCTCTCCTGGTTGATCCCCTCGGGGACTCGGTCCTGTCCAACCCCGCCGACGATCTCCCCCCGCGTGGATTGGCTGAAATACAGCCCATCGGTGAGGTCGGCGACGAGCGGCTTGAGCCACGGCTTGAGCGGCTCGGTCGAGCAGATCTCGTGGCGATGCGGTTTGTTTGGGAGCTCGACGCCGAGCATCTTCGCGATCTCGGGTGACCACGCCCCGGCGGCGTTGACCACCTTGTTGGTGCGGATGCGCGTCGTCGGGCCGCCCGCGCGCTCGCCTGGCTTGGGGCGTGCTGTGACGACGACCGCCTCGATGGCGCGACCGTTCGCCGAGGTCTCGAAGCCGACCACATCGGTGAAGGTGACGACGCGCGCGCCGTGCTTTTCCGCCGCTTGCGCGAAGCCCCAAACGAACGGCCAGGGGAAGACCACGCCATCGTCGGGGTTGTAGCTCGCCGCGTCGATCCCGGACGGGTCGAGCTCGGGCACGAGCTTCTGCGCCTCCTTGGGCGAGAGCATGCGCGTCGGCAGGCCACACTCGTTCTGGAGCGCCACGCTCTTCTCGAGGGCCGCGCTCTTGTCCGCGCTGCGCGTCAAGAAGAGGTAGCCGCCCTGGCGGAACCACACGTTGATCTTCATCGTGCGTGCGAAGTCACGGCACAGGCGGATGCTCTCCTGCATGAGCCGTACGTTGACCTCGCTCGACCACTGCGCGCGCACGCCGCCACCGTTGCGACCGCTCGCGCCGCCGCACAAATAGCCGCGGTCCACGACCACGACGTCCTTCATGCCGAGGCGCGCCAGGTGGTACGCGATGGCGAGCCCCATGATGCCGGCGCCGATGACGACGACGTCGGCGCGCTCGGGAACCGAGGCGCTCATGCCGCGCCTCCCGTCGGCGTCGCTCGAAGCGCCGCCATGATCGCCGCGTGCACCAAGGGCGACGCGCACACGACGCCGCGGTCGTTTTCGTAGCTGGGCCGTCGATAGTCGAAGGGCTCGCCCTGCTGGTCCGTGAAGCGGCCGCCCGCGCCGTGCACGATCGCGTCGACCGCCGCCACGTCCCACAAGTAACCCGCGGTCCCGAGGTGCACGTACGCGTCAGCCTCGCCCGTCGCGACGCGCGCGCCTTTCACGCCCGCGCTGCCCGTTCGCGTCGTCTCCATGCCCAGCCGCTCGGCGAGCGCGATCGTCTCCGGGCGCGCGCGCGTTCGCGAGAGAAGCATGCGCCCTCCATCCGGCCGGGCGCGCTCGCGTACCCGGATGGGCGTGCGGTCGCGGGGGGACGTACGGCGAAACCCGAACGCCGGCGTGCCGGGTGCGGCGGCGAACCCGCGGCCGCTGGCCGGCTCCAGGACGACGCCGAGCGCCGCAACGCCGCGCTCCGCGATGCCGATCATGACCGCGAACTCGCCGGTTCGGTCGACGAAGTCGCGCGTCCCGTCGAGCGGATCCACGAAGATTGCTAGGTCCGCGCGCGCGCGGTCGCCGCGAGCCGCCTCGACGCTCTCTTCACCGACGAGCGCGGCATCGGGGAAGCGCGCGCCGAGCCGGTCGACGAGGAGCGCGTTCGCCTCGCGATCGGCGTCGGTCACCGGGTCGCCAGGACTCTTGTAATCTACATGCATGTCGGCGCGCGCATACGCCGCGGCTACGACGTCGCTGGCCTCGCACGCGAGCGTCACGATCTCTTCGAGCATGGCCGCCCAGTCGCCTGGGCTCACAGCGAGATCCCCAGCTTCGAGAGCTGCCGCGGAAGGCTCGCCACTGCGTCGTCGGGCAAATACACCGGTCCGCCGCCGGTCTCGCGCACGAGCTGCTCGAGCTGCATGGCGGACGTGACACCGAGGAGCGCGCTCGAGACGACGTGGTTGGAGAGCGCGAAGCGCACTGCCGCGCCGCGCAAGCTCGGGACGTCACCCTGGACGAGGAAACGCAGGCCGTCGACTTGCTCGACGCGCTTCGCGATCTCGGGCTGCGTCCAGCGATCGTGGCGATGGTCGCCGGGGGGGAAATCGCGCGTCTTGGCCCACGCCCCCGAGAGGACGCCGTATCCGAGCACCGAGTGCACGAGGACGCCGGCGCCGGTGACCATCACGTCGCCGGTGACGCGGTGGAGGTCGGCAGCGTGGAGGAGGTTGTACGCGAGCGAGACGACCTCGGCGCCGCGGTCGAGCGCTGCGCGCGCCACTTCGGAGTCACCGGCCGACACGCCCCAGTGGCGAATGAGGCCCTTGTCCTTGAGCCGCTTCACGCCGTCGACGGCCTCACCCACGGTGAGCGCGTCCATCGTCGGGTTGTGGAGGAGGTAGACGTCGATCACGTCGCGCCGGAGGCGCTTTCGTGATCGATCCACGGCTGCCGCGAGGTACGTCGCGTCGAAGCGCTTGCGCGCGGGCTCGGTCGTTCGATCCGTCCCGCCCTTGGTGACGATGGTGACGTCGTCGCGCTTCTCGAGCGCGCGCCCCAAGAGCGCCTCCATTTTGCCGGCGCCGTAGCTGTCGGCAGTCTCGAAGAGCCCGAAGCCCATTTCGAGGGCGCGGCTCACGATCCCCTCGGCGGTGGCCTCGTCCATCGGACCGTATGGCTCGCCCGAGAGACCCCACGTCCCCAGCGCGAGCTCGGACACGAGACGCCCCGTTCGTCCAAGCGGCCGTTTTCTCACGGGCTTGGCTTATCACGGCGCGCGGCGCGGCACGAGGTCGCGGGCTCGGTCGCGCGCGGCGCTTCGAGGTGGCACCACGGCCGACCGCAAAAACGCCGGTGATGACCCTTGACCAGAGGCGCAAAGAGTCCGACCCTCGCGCCGCGCGTTCGGCCCCATCTTGGGGGCACATTCACGAGGGCTCACCTGAAGAATGCGCTTCCGGGCCCGAATACCGCGCTTTTGGAGGACGAGATGCGTAAGGGATACATCGGGCTGATTCTTGGTGCACTGCTCTCGGCGGCCTGTGGTGGCGATGAGGCCGCTCCCCCGCCGGCAGCGCCGCCGCCGCCGCCGCCCGTGGCCGTCGCTCCGCCGCCCGCGCCGACGACCACCGTCGCCACGCCGCCGCCCGCGCCGAAGCCGACGATGGCCGAGATGCAGGCCGCTGCCGCGAAGACGGTCAGCGAGGCGCTCAACGCGCACGACGCGAAGAAGTACGCCGGCATGTTCGCCGAGGACGGCGTCTACATGATGGCCGGCATCGGCGAGATGAAGGGCCGTGGCGAGGTCGAGAAGCAGATCCAGCAGTGGTTCGACGGCTTCAAGGACATGAAGTTCGCGTTCACTCGCGCCTGGATGAAGGGCGACATGGCCGCGTACGAGTGGGCCTGGAGCGGCACGCACACCGGCGAGTTCATGGGCATGAAGCCCACGGAGAAGCAGGCGGGCGTCACGGGCGTCACCCTCGTTTGGTTCAACCCGGACGGGACGATGAAGCGCGCCAACCAGTACAGCGACTCCACCACCATGCTCACGCAGCTCGGCATCGTGAAGGGCAAGGCCCGTCCGGTTCCGACCATGGCCGCCAACATGGACAGCTGGGCCGCCAAGGGCACGCCGGAAGAGGACAAGAACGTCGACGTCTTCAAGGCGATGATGGGCGCGATGGAGGCCAAGAAGGAGGCCGACTTCCTCGCCACCGCGACGGACGACGTCGAGTGGAACGACATGACGACGCCCGAGGCGCACAAGGGCAAGGCCGACGCGAAGAAGGCGTTCGCCATGCTCACCAAGGCGTTCCCGGACATGAAGTCGACGGCCACGACCACGATGGGCGTCGGTGACATGGCCCTCGTCGAGTACACCCTCACGGGCACCATGAAGGGCCCGATGGGTCCGATCCCGGCGAAGAACAAGCCGGTCACCATGCACGGTCTCCAGATCCTCCAGATCAAGGACGGCAAGGTCGCCAAGGGCTGGGACTACTCGAACAGCATGGAGATGCTGGCCCAGATCGGCATGGCGCCGAAGATGCCGGCGGCGGGCGCGAAGGACGCGAAGCCCGCGGCGGCGGGCGACAAGAAGCCGGCGGCTCCCGCTGGCGACAAGAAGCCGGCGGCCCCCGCTGGCGACAAGAAGCCGGCCGAGAAGAAGCCGTAGCCGGCCAAGAAGCCCTGAGCCGGTGACGCGCGTCTCGCCGTGAGGTGAGATGGCGCACCGACGCGAGCGCGTCCCGAGAGGGGCGCGCTCGTCGTCTTTTGTGCAACCCGAGATGCGGTCAGAGCGACTTCGCGCAGCGGAATCCGTTGTTCGAAAACGGCGCGTGCGGCTCGGCCTTGCCTCGATAGTGGAGGCCGTAACCTTCACAGGTGCACTGCCCGCACCACCACGAGCCGCCGCGGAGCACGCGCTTCTGTCCCGACGACGGTCCGCGCGGGTCGTCGATGGCGCCGTCCGCGGCCCGCGCCGCGTCGCGCGCGTAGGTGTCCTCGGCGTAGTAGTCGGCGGTCCACTGCCACACGTTGCCCACGGGGTCGTAGATGCCCCACGCGTTCGGGGCGAACGCGCGGACCGGCGACACGTAGAGCCATCCGTCTTCGCGATCGTTCTTCTCGTGCGAGGCGCCCTGCCAAAAATTGAGGCGGTACACGCCGCCCGGATTCGGCGCGTCACCCCACGGAAAACGCGTCGTCGTGGCGCCCGCGCGCATCGCGTACTCCCACTCCGCTTCGGAGGGGAGCCGCATTCCGTAATGCGTGCAGTATGCATTCGCATCGTCGAAGCTCACCATCACCACCGGCGCGTCGGCGCGGAGGAACGCCTCCGTCTCCGGCCACTCCGGGCGGAAAGGCCGTCGAAAGCTCGCCTCCGAGATTCGCTCCCAGGCCCAGTCTTCCATCCCCTCGCGTGACGAGATCCCGTAGCCGATTCGCTCGGCGTCGGTGACGTACCCGGTCTCCGTCACGAAGCGGAGAAAGGCGGCCCGCGTCACCAGCGTCGGCTCGATCGCGAAGGCGTGGACGTGCACGCGATGCGCGGGCGTCTCGTCGCGACGTGGTGAAGTCGTACGGCCGCGCGTGAAGGTGCCCTCCGGGATGCGCACGGTGAGCGGCGCTTCATGTCGTGGCGGCGACCCGATCGCGGGGGCGCCCGCGCCGTCGCGCGAGCCGGCGAGGCACGCGGCGAGCGCGAGCCCGAGCGCCGCGACCGCTCGCGCGGACGAGCGACGGCCACCGATCACGGCCGCCTGCGCGGCGCCTTCGCCGTCTTCTGCTTCTTCGTCGGACGAGCCTTCGAAGCGCGCCCCGACGTCTTCTTCGCGCTCCGCGAGCGCGGCGTCTTTGCCGTCGCAGCTGCCGCCTTCGCCGTCTTCTGCGCGGTCCTTGCCTTTGCCTTGGCCTTCACCTCGCCGCGCTTCCCGCCGGTTCTCGCGGGTGCCGGTGCGGCGTCCTTCGGCTTGGCTCGCCCCGCGCTCCGCACGAGCTCGCGCAGCTGGAACGAGTCCCACGGGAGCCCGTGCGCGCGGAAGACCTCCGCGTGATTCACGAAGCCCGCGTGTGCGTCCACGACGTCGGCGGCGGCGAGGAGCGCCCGCTCGTGAAGGGGCGTGAGCTCGGTGTCGGCACCTTCGCTGAATAGCGTCCGAAACACGATGTCCAGATCTTCGGCCTGCTCGAGCGCGCCGCGTGATCGTACGCCGTCGATGACGCGACCGATGTTGGCGAGCCGCGTCTCCTCCGGTACCGCGCGAAAGAGCGTCGAGCCGATGTCGTCGCCCAAGAACGAGACGACGGGCCGCCACGCCTCATGGAGCTCCGGATGACGCTTGGGGGCGACCAAGTACTCTGCGAGGAGCGCGTCGATCGCGTCGTCGCCCGACCCGGCGCCGTGGAGGAGAGACGTGAGCACTCCGAAGACGGCGCGCACTCCCACGTCTTTCTCTCTCGCGAACGCCGCCCGCAACGTCTTCACGGTGTGCGCGCGCCAGGCTTTCGCTTCCTTGTCGCTCTTGGACCGGCAAACCGAAAGCGCGGTCGCGGCGAACGTTCGCGTGCCGACCGACGCCTTCGGATCGGCGAGTCGCTCCTTCATCACGTCGGAATCGCCGAGGAGGGCGAGCACGTGCATGACCGCGTGTCCGTCCTCGTCGTCGTGCTCGCGCGCGAACGCGCGTAGCGCTTTCGTCTGCTTGGCGAGCGCGGTGACCACCTCGCGATATCGCTTCGGTAGCTCGTGCGGCATCGCGGGAAAGCGGACGATCTCGGCGAGCGTCTTCATCGCGCGCGTCCGAATCGCCGGAGGCGATTTTTCCAGAGCCGGGAGGAGCTTCGTGAGCGTCAGCGCGACGTCGTAGGTCGACTGAAAGAGGCAGTCCTGCTCCTCGACCGCGCCGAGGATCTCGCCCGCTGCCCGGTCGGCGAGCCGCGGGTCGTCACCGAGCATCACGACGAGCAGTCGGTCCAGCTTCGCCCGACGATTCGCGGAGGCGCTCTTCTTCCAGTCGACGTCGCGAATCACCCGCCACGCGGCGGGGATCTCGACCTTGCTCACCGCCTTCTCGAACCGCGCCTGGTCTGCGGCGTCGAGGAAGCTCTCCCGGATCTCTTCGACGTCGGTCTTCTCTCGATCCGCCTCGTAGTGAGCGAAACCACGTATGAACTGGTCCCAGTTGCCGTATCGGTTCGCATCCTTCTCGTCATCGAAGTCGAGGGTCGCCTCGGCCCTGCCATCGCGGGCGTACAGGGTGAAGGTTCCGCGGCCCTTCCCGTGACTCTGGTAGTCGACCAAGAGCCGATCCCCGTCCCAGTACTTCACGTCGGGGGCGCGCTCTCCGCTCGTGCTCCACTGGGCCTCGTAGACGAGGACGCCGTTCTCGTAGCGACGGACATGCGCCTCCGAGACCTGCTCCATCCGAACCGAGTAGAGCGGCGCACCCGCCGTGTCGTAGAGCGTCTGCGTGCGGTCCTTGTCTCCGTTCCGATAGAGCGTGCTCGAGCGCAGCACGGGCTCGCCGCCTCGCTTTCGGTAGAACGACTGCGTCATCTCGCCATCGGCGTAGACCTTCGTCGACCAAAGCGCGCCGTCGTCGTACGTCTCGATGCGCTGCACGTTCCCGTCGTCGTCGGCGACGCGTCGCTCGAGCAAGGCGCCGTTGCGATCCCACACCCGGTACTCGCCGTAGTACTTCGACTTGTCGAGCGACGTTCGACCCGCCTCCCAGCGCGTGTCGCCATTGGTGAGGTCGGCGTTCTCGTCGACGGTCGACGGACGCTCTTCGGGAAACGGCTTCCCCGACCACGTGATGCGCGCGCCCGCACCGTCGAAGAGCCGGTCGAGCGTGACCTCCCCGCGGTCGTTCCAAATCTTCTCGTACCGTCGGGCGTTTTCGGGCGCCGCGTCCGGCCAAAAGCGGTCTTCCACCGATGGCGCGTCGAGGCGCGTCCACACCATCGGACCGACCCAGGCGTCGCGCTTCAGATCCTTGGCGCCGCTCTGCGCGAGCGAGCCGTCGGGGTGGAACCGCCGATACGTGAGGTGGGTCTTGGCATCACCCCACTCTTCTTCGCCCTCTTTGGTCCCGTCGGTGCGGAAGTACACCCAATCGCCGATCTTCTTCCCGGCTCCGTCCTTCTTTCCGATGGCCCAGACGTCGTCGTCCCAGAACGCCGCTGCGGGCACCTTCGGCGACTTCTTCGGTTCCTTCATGCTCGCGATCTCACCACGCCATATCGTACTGGCACATCGGCTCGCAGCGGGGCGTCAGCTCGAACTTGTCGCAGCCCTTGCACGCTCCGGTCGTGCGGCCTTCGTTCATGCATCCGGTGCAGGTGCGTCGTCGCGAGCACTGCGGCTCGCAGCCGCTCGCCTTGAACTTGGCGTTGAAGTCGCGCATGCACGCGTCGTATCGCTTGCCGCACGTGGCCGTGACGCAGCGATCGGCCGCGGCGTTGCAGGCCTTGTGACATTGCCCGCACTGCTCGGCGCACGCGCGACGGCAGGCGTCGTCCGTGCACGTCGACTTGCATGACGCACACTTGTCGGCGCATGGGCGGGCGCACGCCTCGCACTTCTCACTGCACTCGTTTTGGCAACCCGCGCTACTGCACGGCACCGGGTAACAGGTCTGCTCGATGATGCCGCCGCAGAGCAGGACCCCGCTCGGATCCGCGACGCCGTCGTCGAGCTCGAACGATGCCCGCACCTGGGTCGGGTCGGCATCGCGCTCGACCGTGTAGGCGCAGTCGTGCTCCAAGACATCGATCACCCGCGGGTCGGTCCAACCGCTCACGGGTTTCGCGCGGAGCTCGGGCCGCGGCTTCGGTCGCCACGGAGCCGCCGGACTGGCGTCCCCGGTCGTCGTGGCGCTGGCGCTCGCCATCGGCGGGGACGCCGCGCGCGCGGCCGAGGCGCTCGCCGTCCCAGCGCTCGCTGTCGCGGTCGGGGCGCGATCGGGCTCCGGCATCGGCGCGCGACTGCAGCCGCCCATGAGCGCCACGACCAGCGTCGACGTGGCAGTGCGGAGCGCGCGTGCGCGTCGCGCTGCCGTCACGGGAAGGTCGCCGTGATGGTGCACGCCGCGGTGATCTGACCCGTCTGGTACTGCGTCCCGATGAGGACGCCGCCGCAGCCGCTCACGTTCGCGGAGTGGCCGGCGTTGGGTGTGACGGTGAACACGTGGGCCGACGATCCCCAGCCGACCTCCTTGGTCATGGGCGACACCGTACCGCCCGCTCCGGCGTTGACCGTGATGGTGAGCTCCTGCGGCGCGCTGCAGAGGCTCAGGTTCGACGAGCCCGGCACCGGGCAGATCCACGTGTAGAGCGCGCCGCCGCCGCTGACGCTCGGAGTCGAATTGTCGGCGCACAGATTCGCCGTCGGCGCGGTCTTCGTCATTTGGCCCGCCGCCGTTCCGCAACCGCCGTCGACGAACTTGGTGCCGCTCGCGTCGGCGCTGCCACCATCGCCCTTGCTGGGCGCGGTGCAGGAGGCGAGCGTCGAGCCCTGGCAGAACCACACGAAGGTGCCGCCGGCCTCGGTGACGGCCGACGGCGTTCCGAGCTGGCAGAGGTTGGCGATCGGCGGGAACGACGTCGCGACGCCCGCCGCCGCGCCGCACGCGCCCGGAAATTGGAGGCCCGCCGTCGCCTCGGCAAGGATCGCGTCGAGGTCGATGATCAAGCGATCGGATCTCGCCCCAGCGTCGCTGCCGTCGCCGCTCTCCGACGAGCTCGAGCTGCACGCGACCACCGTCACCAGCGCCACCGAGAAAGTGCATCCACCGAGCCAGAAGAGCCTGCGCATCGCCTTATGGTACACCCACGTCGCGTGGCGCGCGCCCGCGTAACTGGCTGAAATAACGTCAAAATGGGCGCGTCTTCTTTTGCGCGACTTTTTTGGAACCTTGGCCAACACCCCGTGTCTTTCTCTTCGGAAGCGGTGACGAGAGAGCGCGGCGCGGAGCGATGAGCTCGGCCCCCGCGAGCCTCGCCCGCGAGCAGCGCGCGCACTCCTGCGTGCGGTGCGGGGACACGACGATTCCGTCCGCGGGGCCAGAGCGCTCGCGGCGAAGAAGGGAGCTTGGTCATCATGTTCACGAGTGCTTGGGCGGCGGATTCGGCTTTCGATGCGGACACCGATCGCGCGGACGCGCAGGTCGTCGAAGTCAGCCTCCTCTGGGGCGACACGACCCTTTCGGTGCGGCACGTCGCCGAAGGCGAGACCCTCACCGTGGGCAACGACTGCGATCTCGAGGTCTCGCTTCCCGAGGGGCAGTCGCCCGTGCTCGTGACCTTCTCCGCCGTCGGCGCTCACGTCGAGCCCGGCACCTCCGCGAGCGTGCTCGTCGACGGTTGGCCGCGCGACGCCACGGGCGGTGAAGGCTTCGACCTCGGCATGGGCCACCGCGCGGAGATCCACCTCGGTGCGTTCACGCTGCGCATGCGCGTGCTCGCCGCCGCCAAGGCCACGCCGCTCACGTTCATGGATCGCCTCCGCGGCGCGAGCGTCGGCGGCGTCGGCCTCTCGTTCCTCGTGCACGCGTCGATCGTCGCTTCGCTCGCGTTCTTCATGCCGAGCCTCGCGGCCGACGACTCGGAAGCGATCGATCGCGACCGCGCGTACGCGATGAAGGCCATGCTCGATGCGGCCGCGGCGCGCGAGCTCGAGCGCGAGACCGGCGCCGATGAGTCGCCCGCGAACGAAGGCGAGGCGTCCGGTGGCGGCCGCGCGCAAGGCGCCGAGGGCGCGATGGGCAAGACCGACCCGACCGTGAAGTCGCAGGGACACTACGCCGCGAGGGGCGACGCCAAGCCCAACGAGGTCACGCTCCAGAAGCGCGAGCTCGTCGAGATGGCCAGGAGCTTCGGCATGAACGCGCTCGTCGGCTCGCTCGCCGCCGAGATGGCGACGAACGCGCCCGCCGTGCCGTGGGACTCGGTCCAGAACGGCATGGACTCGGTCGATCACAACGGCAACCTTTGGGCTCAGGAGCTCGGCGACGCGTACGGCACGGGGCTCGGCCTCTCGGGCGCCGACCTCGGGGGCGGCGGCAACAACATCGGCATCGGCATCAACGACGTCGGCGGCCTCGGCCGCTCGCTCGACACGCGCCTCGGCGGCGGCAAATGCCTCACGCCGCCCTGCGACGGCATGGGCCGCGGCATCGGCATTCCGCGCGGTCACCACGATCCCAAGGGGCCGACGATGCGCGCCGCCAAGACCGAGATCGAGGGCGGCCGCCTCCCGGCCGAAGTCATCCAGCGCATCGTGCGTTTGAGCCACGGCCGCTTCCGCAATTGCTACGAGGCCGGCCTTCGCACGAACCCGTCGCTCGGCGGCCGCGTCGCCGTCCGCTTCGTCATCGATCGCAACGGCGGCGTGACGCTGGCGGCCGACGGCGGCAGCGATCTCCCGGACGAGGGCGTCCGCAAGTGCGTGGTCCAGACGTTCTACTCGCTCTCGTTCCCGCAGCCCGAGAACGGCACGGTTCGCGTCACGTATCCGCTGGTTTTCGCCCCCGGCGAGTGACGGCCGCGGAAGAGCGCACGGCCCGCGGCCCAGCAGAGCCGCGGGCGAGCGGTCGTGCTAAGGAACGCACATGCGTGGCCTCCTTCGCCTATCCGTCTTCGTCGCGCTCGGTCTCTTCGCGGCTTGTGCGACCTCCAACGATCCCGTCACGAACACTGCGGCCGACTCCGGGGCCGACGCCAAGCCGAAAGACGGCGCGTCGGACGGAACGAGCGCGACCGACGCGACGGGCGGTGACGACGCCAACGTCGATGAGGATGCCGGGGACACCGATGCGGGGGACACCGACGCCGCCGCGACCGACGCTGCGCAGGACACGGCGGTCGCGGACACCTCGGTAGCAGACACCTCGGTTGCGGACACGTCGGTCGCGGACACGAGCGTGACCGACGCAGGCGTCGACGCCGACGACGGCAGCACGGTCGACGCGGCCGACGACAGCGCCATCAGTGATGCGGGGGCCGACGCCGACGACGGCGCGATCACCGATGCAGCGCCCGACGTCGCGCCGGTCGACGCCGGATGCAACGACCTCACCTATGGCTCGGGCATCTACACGATCCAAGACGATCCGATCGCCACGCCGACCGCGACCGGCGGCACCGTTGGCGACGGCACGTACCACTTGTCGAGCTACACGCACTACACCGGCGTTGGCGGTTCGAGCGGGCCCGGTGTCCTGACGCTCCGCTCGACCGTGCGCATCGCCGGCAACAAGATCGACATCCTCCGACTGGACTACACCGGCATCGAGAAGCGCTGGAGCGGCACGTTCCAGACGAGCGGATCCACGATCACGATCGATTACACGTGTCCGGCCGCTTCGCAGGAGACGGGGAGCTATTCGGCTGCGCCGAGCAAGTTCGCGTTCTATCCGCTTTCTGCTTACGAGGCCGTCCACACGAAGTGAGCCGCCCGCGCGTTCACGGATCGATGACCATCCAATAATGGAAGGTCGCGAGCGGGGCGTCGCTCGCGATCGCCATCGTCGTCTTGGCGCGTGCGGCGCTGGGCGCGACCGTCAGGGAGATCTCTCGCCAGTCGCCGCCCGCGAGCGCCACCTCGGCGTCGGGTGCGCCTTCGAGCGAGAGTCGCACCTTGGTGTCGATCGCGGAGCGAAGGCGCGCGAGCACGTGGTGAGCGCGGCCCGGCGAGAGCTTGGCGACGAAGCGCTCTCGCGTGCGTTCGGTGCGCCCGCCGTCGGTGAACGACGCGCCCCCGATGAACCCGCTCTCCACGATCTCTTCGCCTTCGCGCGCGCCGAGGAGCTCGTAGCCGTGATCGCGCTCGCTCTCGAGATCGGCCACGTCGACCGTGTCGAGGATGGCGCCGTTCGGATCGCTCCACGGGAGCTCGCCCGTCCCGAGCGGTGACCAATCCGCGGTCGCCGCGCGCTTGGTTTGCCCGCCCAAGATCGTGGCGTCGGTCACGGTGAACTCGGCGAGCGTCGGCCCGAACAAGAGCTCCGAGCCCATCCAATCCGGGTAGACGATGAAGTGCGTCGGCAGACGATTCCGAGGCATCTTCTCGTAGTGCTCGAAGCGTGACGCGACCCCCGCGGTCCAGTAGCGCGCCTCCCCGGTCGTCGTGAGGCCGACGACGTCGAACGTCTTCCGGTTCCCGAAGTAGGCGATCGCGCCCGCGTCGTTGATGCCGATGCGCGCGTCCTTCGGGAGATGCGTGTCGGCCCAGCGACCGGCCGCGACCTGCTGCCGATCGATGCCGCTCGCGGACTGCGCCACGTCCTCCAGCACCCACTGCATCTTGGCCAAGAACATCCCGACGAGCGCGCCTCCGAGCACCATCTCGACGACTCGTCCGGGGAGGCCGACGCGGCGCGCGACGAGACCCACGCCGTGCGCGAGGCACGCGAGCCCGATGAGCCAGCCGGAGGCGAAGGGCCAGAGGTAGCGCAGGCGGTTCCACAAGAACGTCACGTAGAAGCAGGGGATCAGCATCGCGAGCGCGAACGCGAGCACGAGCGCGCCGCGCGCCAAGCGGCCACGAAGGATCGCGAGCGCGGCGATCGCCCCGAGCCCTGCGATCGCGATCCACGCGCCGCCCGATGGAATGAACTCCGCCGACCACACCTCGCCGGCCAGGATCGTTTGGAAGAAGGTCGTGAGGTTTGCGCGCACCGCAGCGTAGAAGGCGGGCCCCTTCGTGTACGGGTTCTCGCTGAGGAGCTTCGCGATCGCCGTGTTGGTGAGCGCGCTCCCGGAGACCACACGGAGCGCGAGGACGGTGAGCCCGGGCAAGGCGAGGGGAAGGAGCCCGCGCGCGCGCGCCCGGAGCGCGACTCCGCCGCCGTCCACCCAGGTGGCGAGGACCAAGGCCGCGATTCCAGAAAAGACGAGCCCCTCCGGGCGGAGGAGCGACGCGGCGCTCGAGGCGAGGACGATCTCGACGAGCCGTCGCCGGTCACGCGCACCCTCGGCCCACTCGGCGAGGCGCCGCAGCGTTCGTGCGAGCAGCCACGCGAACGGGATCACCTCCATCCCACTCGCCGCGCACCACGCATGGCCGCCGAAGGCGAGGGTGAGCGCGCTCGCGACGACGCCCGCGATCGGGCCCGCGAGGCCCGCGGTGAGCGCGCCCACGTCCCACGCGAGGAGGCCGAGCGCGGCGAACGAGAAGCCCCAGGCCGCCCACATGAGGCTCACGTCGCGGAGCCCGAGCGCATAGAACGGCGAGAGGAGGAGCGGCCAAAGCGCGCTCGTCGCGCCCGTCGAAATGGGCTCCCCGGCCTGATACCGAAGCGGATGCCCTTCGGCGATCGCGCGCGCGTACTGGAAGTGAATGAACGCGTCGTCGAGGGTCGCGCCCGGGTGACCGACCTTCTCGAGCACGCCGCCGATGGCACGCCATGCGAGGAGCGCCGTCGCGAGTGCGACGACGACCCGGGTCAGCTTGGCGCGCCGCGCGGTCATGTTCCCCCGGACTACCACGACTTTTGCGGACGCGGAGCTTACGGCGCAACCCAGTTGCGCCGATTTGAAACCGACCCTCTGCGTGATCAGACGGGTGCCGCTGAGCCGGAGATTCGTGCCGCTCGCCCGACCGGGCGGCACGAATCGTAGGCTCACTTCGACTGCTGTAGCGCGCACACGCCACGTGCTCGCATCGCTCGGCGCCTCGTGGTACGGCGCGTTCGCCGTGAACGAGGTGCCCAAGAAGCCCCGACCTTACGCCGATGCGCCGCGTCTCCCGGGGCCGGTCGGCGAGAGCACTCCCGTCGACGTTCGCTCTCTCGTGGCGGGAAGCGCCGTCGAGATCGAGATCGGTCCGGGCCGCGGCGGCTTCATGTTCGAGCGCGCCGCCGCCGCACCGACGACGGGCCTCGTGGGCTTCGAGGTGCGTCGCAAGTGGGCCACGATCGTCGACGGTCGTCTCTCCAAAGCGGGACTCGGCGCCCGGGCTCGGGTATTCGCCGAGGACGCGAAGGCCGCGCTCCCGCGCCTCGTGCCCGACGCGAGCGTCGCGCGCGTCTTCATGCACTTCCCCGATCCCTGGTGGAAGAAGCGCCATCAGAAGCGACTCGTGATGGGTGACGTCCTCCTCGATCACGTCGCGCGTCTTCTCGCCCCCGGCGGCGAGCTCTTCGTGCAGACGGACGTCGAAGAGCGCGCCGATCAATACGAGGCGATGATCACCGCGCACGGCCGATTCGAGGCGTTCGGCGACACTCCCGCGTCAGCGCGCCTCGCGGAAAATCCCTATGGCGCACGGAGCCCACGCGAGCACCGAGCGATCGCCGACGGCATTCCGATCCATCGACTCCGCTACCGCGTCCGCGCGGTGTAGCGCTCACGCGCCCGTTCTATCGCGCGCGGCGCCGGGCCCAACCGATGCGCGCGAGGTCGAGGCTCGCTTGGAGCATACCGGTAGGCCGGAGCTTCGAGCCCGACACGTGAATCCACGTGCGTAGCGGGAGCTCGTGGATCACGTCCGCGTTGGGGGGCGACGCCTGGAAGATGCGCGCGAGGAGCTCCACGTCGAAAGCCCACCGCGATACGAACGGCGTCGCGAGCGCGCTCTCGAGCGCCGCTCCCACGCGGAACACCTTGGCCCCGCACTGCGTGTCGTAGACGGCGCGCCCGAGCGCGATCGCGGCGCCGGTGGCGAACACTCGACCGAGGTAGTGCCGAACGATGCGACGATCGATCGTCGTCCCGAGCGTCTTCACGCGCGAGCCGATCACACCGACGAGCGTTGGCGTCGCCTCGAGCGCGGCCCACAGCCGCGTGAACTCTTCCGGTGGCGTCGCGAAATCCGCGTCGCTGTAGCCGACCTCGTCGACGCCCAGCTCCACGGCGCGGAGAAGCCCGGCACGCACCGCCTCGCCCTTTCCGCCGTTCATCGAGAGGTGAAGGACGCTGATGCGCTCTGGCGCGCGCGCGGCCAATTCGGAGAGCACGCGGAGCGTCTCGTCACGCGAGCCATCGTCGACGAAGAGGATGCGCGCGTCGCCTTCGTTCGCGAAGCGCAGCCACCGCTCGACGTCGAGTCGAGCGGCTTCGTTGTAGCAAGGGACGACCAGAACGCGCGCTGGCAAACGGGTCTCGGGCGTCAGGGCAACGTGAAGCGGTGACGGAGCGTGTCGTTCGGCGCGACCTGGACCGTCGCGGTGAGCGCCTTGCCGTCGGGCGGCGTGCACGTGACCTTGTGCGCGCCGGCGCTGAGCTCGATGCCGGCGACGGGCGTTGCGCCGCGGGCCACGCCGTCGACGGCGACGTTGCACCAACCGCCGCTCGCGGCGACGTTCAGCTTGCCAGCGCCGGTGGCCTCGGGCGTCCGCGGCGTGGTCGTCGTGGTTCCGGTCGCCGTGTTTCCGCTCGTGCGAACCGCGCGCTCTTTGTGGAGCGTCACCTCGATGCGCTTCTGCTCTTGGGGCGAGCCGATGAACGTCGTGGTCTCCTCCGCGTAACCGGGCGCGCCCACGACGACGCGGTGCTGGTCACCCGACGTGAGCCCCTCGACCTTGAGGCCGGTCATCTTCTTTCCGTCGACGAGGAGGACGGGCGCGAGGCCGGGCGGCGACACCACGACGTCGAGCCCGACCGAGCCGCGCTTCAGGGTGACGCCCACGAGGCCGGCTGGCTTGTCGGCCGCGAGCGTGAGGCCACGGCGTTCGGCCTCGAAGCCCTCTTTGGTGACCTTCACGTCGAGCTCGCGTCCGAGCGGCAAGTCGGCGAGCTTGGCCGGCGTCACCTCGGGGCGCAGATCTCCGTTGACCCAGATGGCGGCGCCCGGCGGGTCGCTCGTGACCTCGACCGTGCCGCGCGGGATGGGCGCGACGAGCGCCGTCGTCGACGACACCGCGGTAGCGGGCGCACGGTGATCGAGCGGCATGAGCGAAGCAGCGCCGATGCCCACCACCGCGCCGATGCCGATGACGGCCGCGCCGATGGCGAGCGCGCGGCGACGTGAGCCGAGCGCGCGCACCTCGGTGAGCGTGCGCACCGCGCCGGGCGTGCTCGTCATGGCGAGCGCTTGTGACGATCGCGACGCGTCCGCGCCCTCGAGCAAGGGCTCGCTCGAGCGACGGGCCTCGATGACGTCCGCGAGCTGCTTGCCCTGCTGGATCGCCTCTTTTTGCGCCGCGAGCTTCTCCGTGAAGAGCTCCTGCATGAAGTGCTGGAGCGCGATGGTGCTCACGCGGATGCGCTCGTGACGCACGAACTCTTCGAGCGCCGCCTGCATCTCGCGCGCGGTCTGGAAGCGATCGTGCTTGTCCTTGCCGAGCGCCTTCATGACGATGCGCTCGAGCTCGGCCGGGTACCCGGGCTTCACCCACGAGGGGAGGGGATAGTCGCGATCGCAGATGAGCTTGAGCGTCTCGTACTCGCTCTGCCCCTTGAAGAGTCGCTTGCCCGTCGTGAGCTCGAAGAGGATGACGCCGGTCGCGAAGATGTCGCTTCGCGCGTCGAGCTTCTCGCCGCGCGCTTGCTCCGGCGACATGTACGGAACCTTGCCCTTGAGGCGGCCGCTCCGCGTCTCGCTGTGTGCGGCGTCGCTCTTGGCGATGCCGAAGTCGACGACTTTGACGTCACCCGAGAACGTGACGACCACGTTCTGCGGCGAGATGTCGCGGTGGACGATGTTGAGCTCGGAGCCGTCGAGGTCTCGCTTCTCGTGCGCGTACGCCAAACCGGCGCACATCCCGAGGACGATGCCGATGGCGTGCTCGAGCGGGAACTCGCGGTAGCCCGCGGTCTTCATCTGACGGACGATGGAGCGAATGTCCTCGCCGTGGATGTGCTCCATGGCGATGAAGTACGTGCCGTCGACCTGCCCGACGTCGAAGATCTGGACGATGTTGGGGTGCGAGAGCGTCGCCGCGATGCGCGCCTCGTGGAGGAGCATGTCGATGAACGCGCGATCCTGATTCATCTGAGGCAGGATGCGTTTGATGACGACGAGCTTCTCGAAGCCGGCGACGCTCTTCTGGATGGCGAGGAAGAGCTCGGCCATCCCGCCCGCCGCGAGCTTGCGGAGGAGCGTGTACTTTCCGAAGCGGCGCGGCAGGCCCTCGGCGTCCGGGTCGGCGGGCTCGGGCGGCACGGCAACGACGGGAATCGCCGGCACCGATCCGGTGCCGTTGGCTGCTGCGGGCGCCGCGGCGCGAAGCGCGCTCTGGGACACCGTTCGCCCAGAAGACGGGGGCTCGCTGGTCAAAGAACCCCCACGACGCTGCGACCGCGAAGGCGGTGCATGGGTGTCTTCTTCCATCGCTCGGCCATCAACAAGGACCGACATAGCACGACGAGCCTCTCGCGCCGCTCAAACGGCGCGTCTGGGTTGGAAACGGCGTAAAAACTAGTCTTTGGAGCGCAGGTGGTCAATCAAGGTTCCCGTCTTCCTAGCGCAAATCGGCCGACGTCCAAGTCGAGAGTGGACGCGTTCGTGGGCGCCGCGATCTTGGCCTCGTTGGTCAGCGTCGCTTTGCCCGCAACGGCCGCCCCGAGCGCCTTCCGGAAAGGCCCGTATCTACAGGATCTATCAACGGATTCCGTGAGCATACGCTGGGAGCTCGATCCCCCGGCGCCCGCGACAGTCGAAATCACGTCCCCGAATGGTGAAATCCGTCGCTTTCCGGTGACGATGGGAGCCGGGTTCGCCTCCGTTCGGGTGCCCGGCCTCTCGCCGAAGACCCCCTACCGCTACCGGGTCGTTCCCGGCGAGCCGGGAGCCAAGACGCTCCCACCCGACGCCGGGGTTGGCTCCGTCGAGGGAGCGTTCACGACCGCTCCGCCCACCAGCGAGACCTCGCTCCGCTTCGTCGTGTACGGCGACAACCGGAGTGACGACGCCGCTCACTCGTCGGTCGTCCGAGCGATGGCCAAGGCCGAGGGGGAGTTCCTCGTGAACACCGGCGACCTCGTCGAGGACGGTTCGAACGAGATCGACTGGCAGCACTTCTTCGAGATCGAGCGCTCCCTCCTTCGCGACCGTGCGCTCTTCGCATCCATCGGCAACCACGAGCTGGTCGAGACGGGCGGCGGGTCGTTCCTTCGCTACTTCGGCGAGGAGGTCGACGGTGGTGCCGCCCCGCCGGGCGATCGCCGGCGCTTCGCGCGGAGCCTTCGGTGGGGCTCGGCGCGCTTCCTGTTCGTCAACGCGATGGACTCGTTCGCCACCACCGAGGAGCGCAAGTGGCTCGACGCCGAGCTCGCCCGGATCGATCAGGAGCCGGGCCTCGCGTTTCGCTTCGTGGTGCTCCACCAAGGGCCGTACTCGTCCGGACCGCACGGGCCGAACCCCCGCATGTGGAACACCGGGTTGGTCGAGGCGCTCCGCGAGCACCGCATCGATCTCGTCTTCTGCGGACACGATCACCTCTACGAGCGCGGCGAGGCCAAGGGGCTCAAGTACGTCGTCTCCGGCGGCGGCGGCGCGCCGCTCTATCCGGTGAAGAAGCGCCTCGCGTCCTCGCCCATCGCCGAGTCGGCGCACCACTTCATCGAGGTGTCGATCAAAGATCAGTCGTTCGCGATGGTCGCTCGGCGCGTCGACGGCTCCGTGCTCGATCGCTGCGGGTTCGCCAAGGGCGGAGGCTGGGATTGCGACAAGCCCGCCCCGAAGGCACCCGAGCCGAGCCAGCCGCCGATCAAAGAGCCTCCGCCAGCGTCCCGCTGCGGGTGCGACGTTCCGGGCGCGCGTAGCGCCGCCGACGCGTTGATCGCGGTCGGGCTCGCCGCGATCGTGCTCGTCGTGCGACGTCGTCGCGCCCGCGCCGCGTGAGTGATACGTTGGCGTCGATGCGTTCGGCGGCTCTCCTCTCGATCCTCGTCTTGTCCCTCGTGCAAGGCTGCACCACGTACCGCGACGAGCTGTCGCGCGCGCAGAACGCGTACGACGCGAACGAGCACGAGCGCGCGCTCGCGCTGACGCGCGCCATCGAGCCGAACGCGCCGTACCTCACGGTGCCGGAGCGTGCTCGCTACTATTACCTCCGCGGCATGACCGATTTCCGCATCGGCTACCGCGCCGAGGCGCGTCACTATCTCGCGCTCGCGCGCGCGATCGAGAGCGAGACGCCGGGCGCACTCCCCACCGACTCCAAGAATCGACTGGACGAGACGCTCGGCACCCTCAACACCGAGGTGTACGCGAGCGGGATCTCCGCCCTCTCGGCGCACGAAGGCGAAGCCGCCGCGCCCGCGAAGGCGAAGAAGAAGTAGTCGAAGCAGTCCGGTCTCGAATCGAGCCTTCCCGGGCTCGCCAGCTGTATCAAATCGCGACCAGATGTGGTCGCTCTGCTGGCTAGTGGGCAAGCGTGCAGCGCCGAAGCCCCGACGCGCGCGTCACGAGAAACGGCACCTTCTTGCGGAGTCTCGCAACCATTGCGAGTGGCCGGGCGGTCGACCAGGCGTGGCCGTCGCCCTCCGTGACGCTTGGTTGGGACGGAACGTGGGTTGCACCTAGACTGGTCGCAGGGAGCGACCTCTAGAGAGCATGACCATCAAGATCAACTGGCGATCGGTCGGCGCGGTGGCCAGTCTGGTCGCTGCCATGACCGCGTGCGGGGTCGGGCGACCTTCGGCAACCAGCGAAGACGGCGTGGCGGACCCGCTCGCCCCGCGATTGAGCTGCGGCCGCGAAGGGGCAACCACGTCGTGCGCGATCGAAGTCGGTCGCACCGCCGACGCTGTTTCCTGTGTTCGCGGGACGCGTACCTGCCTGAACGGTGCGTGGGGACCGTGCGCCGCGTCCACGAGCGAGCCTGCGGCGCACTTCACCGTCGTCGCGCCCTCCGCCAAGTCTGCCACTCCCAGCGTCGGACAGCTTCACGGGCTTTCGATCTCTGCTTCGTCGACGAGCTGCACTGACAACCCGTGCGATCCCTACTGTCGAAACTTCCCCGACGTTCCCGACGCCGCGCTGACCGGGGACTCCTCCACGGTCACGACCTACTCGGAAGCCAACCTCACGTTCGACACGCTCCCGAACGGCAATCCTCCGAACGGATTCGTCAGCAAAGGTAACGACTACAACGGCGTCTGCGGCACCTGCTACCCGGGCGCATCGTTGCCTGAGAACGCGACGCAATCGTGTCAGGAGGCCTGTCAGTTCGACTCCTACTGCAAGGGGAACGGACAGACCGGCTGCAACATGTTCGGCGACGGGACCAAGAACTCCTGCACTGGCGTGGACGTGACGACGCCGATCGTGTGCACCATCCCCAACGGGGCCACGAACGCGGGGAAGCGCAAAGTGCGCGTCTGCAATCGCGGTAGCGCGGACATCCCGGCCAACAGCGACGTCGAGTGTTGGCAGTTCCCGGGAGGGTCTCCGCAGTACCCGGACAACGATCCGATCGCGAACACCAACAACAACAGCTACCTCGACACCTTCAACGAGGCGATCGCGGCGGGGCAGTGCATCACGCACTACTTGGATAGCTCTGCGTTCGCGTCGAACGGCACCGAGAGCATCATGTGCAACGTTCGTCAGACGACCGTGAGCACGGTGACGCTCCCCTCGGCGGGAGCGCTTCCCGCGAACGGAAAGACGGCGACGTCGATCGTGTCCGCGGGGACATGGACGAGCACGTCGAACGCGCTCGACACCGCCGGCAACGCCGTGGCGAGCGTCAGCTTGCCGGCGGCCACCGCCACCACCGCGGCGATGGCCGCCACGTTGCCGGCGAGCGAAGTGGGTTGGACGAGCCTCTCGAACATCGGAGCCACCGCGGACGGAAGCGCAGCGACCACCGACGTCAAGGTGCAGAGCACCCCGTCGTTCTCGGCTGCCACCGCCACGGCGACCGGCACCTGGCTCAACCCGTCGAACGCGCAAGGCGCGGCCAACGCCACCATCGCGACCACCACGGTGAACCAGACAACCGTGGCCGCGTTCAACGGCTCGAACGCGGCCAACTCGGTGGGAGCTTGGACCAACGTGGCGAACGCGAACGGCGCCGCGAACAATGGGACGTTCGCGACCCAGACCATCGCAGCCAACGGTCAGGGCGCCATGTGGCTCGACGGGAGCGCCATCGGCGGGACACTCCCCGACGGGGTCACGATCACCGCGCTGACCGCCACGGTCCAGTGGCGTGGCGGCAACGTGAAGCTCAAAGGGACGGTCGAGCTCTACAAAGGCGGCGTTGCGGTCGGCGTGCCGTCGACGGTCGCGATGTCCGTCGCCAGCGGAGCCCAAGGCTTCACGTACACCGCGGCGCAACTGGCGGGCGTCACCGGCGCCACCCTGAAGGCCTCGCAAGCGTTCCGCATTCGCATCGACAACACATCGAACACCAACGCCTACCTGGCCGAGATCGACTCCATCACGTTCAACGTCACCTACGCGTCCACGTCCCCCGTCCTTCGATTCACGGGGTTCGGCCTCGCGATTCCGTCCAACGCAACGATCAACTCGGTCACGGTCAACACGAAGGTCGGCTCGACGGCGGCCGTAGGCGTGACGGGGACGCTCACTGCGACTGCCTACAAGAGTGGGCAGAGCGTCGCTGCCGGCAGCGCCTCGACGACGCTCACGGCGAACACGGCACTTGCCAATCTCGCGCTCTCGCCGACGCTCACCGCTGCCGACCTCACCGACGCGAACTTCGCCGTCGATCTCTCGGTCGCCGCAGGCTCGACGTCCTCATTCACCGCCAACGTCGACGCGTGCACGGTCACCGTGGACTACACCACGCCGGTGACGCAGTCGGTCTCGCTCTCCGCTTTCGGCATCGAGAGCATCATCCCCTCCGGCGTGACCATCAATTCGGTCACGACTGCGGTCGTCTGGAAGATCGGCGCGGCGAACAACAAGGCGACGTTGTCTGCGGTCACCAAGCTCGGCGCGACCACACTCAGCACCGTGAGCGACGGAAACCCACCGACGGCGTTCGGCGCAGCGGCCTCGGCGACCTACACGAACGCGGGCCTCGTCACGACGGCCAACCTCTCAGCCCTCTCGGTCGATCTGAGCGGGACGACGACCGGCAACGGGTACACCGCGTCGATCGACTCGCTGGCCATCACCGTGAGCTACGTCACGCCTGGCTCCGCTCAGACCCTCGAGCTCGGCGGTTACGGGTTTGCGGTTCCGGTCGGGGCCACCAACGTGAGCCTCACGCTCCAATCGCGTTGGTCTGCCTCGAGCGCTGGGACCGGGCTCTGCTTCCAGGCCTATGACGGCGCGACGGCGCTCGGCTCTCCGAGCTGCGCGACGAGCGGTGCATCGCCCACGGTGCTCAACACGCTGACGTCGAGCGCCACCACGATCAGCGTCGCGGACGCGAACAACCTGAGCGTCCGCGTGACCGCTTCGGGCACGACCGCAGCCTCGACCGCGAACTTGGACTACGTCGTCGCTCAGGTGCAGTACTCGTCCACTCAGACTTCGGGTGTCGCCGAGTGCAACATCAACAACAACTGGAGCGTCGCCAAGACGAATCCTCCCATCTACTGCCCGTCGACGACCACGACGACGTACTACGATTTCTACCAATCCCGGGTCTTCGACGGCGTGTGTCCGGCGGGCACGAGGACCCGGTGGCGACTCTTTGCATGGGACAGCTCGGATCCGGGCTCGACGAAGATCGAGTTCCGCTTCCGCTCGTTCCCACCAACCACCGCCCCCGACGGAACGACCACGTGTGATGCCCAAGCGCCGGTGTACGCGGGCGCGGCACCGGATCCGTTGTCGACCGCGCAGAGCGCGCCCACCGACACGCAGGTGTGCTCGCTCACGAACCCGCCTACGGCGTGGTGCCCGGCCGCGCTCGGGCCTTACCTCGGCGGCCTGCCGAGCACCGACTACCGCTGCTTGCAAATGGACGCGCACGGATACGCCGACGCGGCTGGAGCGCCCACGCTCAACGGCTGGACCGCCACCTACGACTGCCTCCCCAGCGAATGAAGGTGGTCTGATGAGATTTGCGGCTCTCTCCGTGGCGCTCGTGTGCGGCGTCTCCGCGTGTTCCAGCTCGAGCCCCGCGAAGTCAGAAGCGCCCGACGACATCGTGCCCGTAGGCTCGGGAGACGGCGGCGAGCCTGTGTCCCGCGATGCTGCGGCCCCCGAGGACAGCAGCGTTGCCGTGGGGGTGGTGGACGGCGGTCCGTCGCTCGGCACGGTTCCGGTCCCGGTCGTCGACGTGCCCGACATCGCGGCAGTGGACGTCGGCGGAACCGGCACCGAGGTGACGCCCGCCGAGCCGAACGGGCCTCTCTACGATCGCCTAGGCAGCCTCGGCGAGAGGCACTTTGCCGTGTCGAGTGATGGCCTGAGCTTCCTCACCTTCGGCGAAGGAGAGCCCATCTCTCCGGTCGTGCCGAACGTGGTGACGGCGGCGGCCGAAGGCAACTTGATCGCGGCGCTCGCGAAGTCGGGCACCGCCCTCTCGCTGCAACGCTACACCGAGCACGGTGTGGCATCGGGTGCTCCCGCCACGGTCGCGCCGTCGGCAGATTGGCAAGCGGTCGGCGTGGACGCGACGAGCACGCTCGTCGTGTGGAGCCACGATGCTGCGCTGTCGGGCGCACTGATGGCGCGTGGCACGGCGACGATGCGGCCGCTCGATCTCGGCGCCACCGCCGCAGCGGGCGGCACTTACGCCATTCAGGTGGTGCCGAGCGGCGCCGGCTTCGTCGTGACGTGGACGCGCAACCGACTCGACAAGCGCACCGAGACCCTTTGGCTGCGCGTTGGCGACGACGGCTCGATCTCGTCACCGACGACGGTGCTTCTGTCGACGGCTGGCCACGCGCTCGTCGGCGCGAGCGCGCTTCCTACGGGGACGGCATTGCTCGTGAACGAAGGCCTTCCCGTCGTCGACAGCGTCGTCCTCCGCGTCGACACGGACGGGAAGGTGACGGCCATCACACGTCTCTTGGGCACGAGCACCGCGTTCGGGCTCGCCGCGAACGCCGCGGAGCTCGGTGTCGTGGCCGCACGACAGGGGCACGCAGTGCTGCGGACGCTCGGGGCCGACGGCGCAGCCCTCGGTCCCTTCTACGTCCTCGATGACGCACCCGTTGGCGGCACGTTCATCCCGCAATCGGCGGTCGTCACCGACGGCGCCGGCTATGCGCACCTCACGCATGTGAAGAACGGCGCGGCCGTGTTCCGTCGCTCCGACCGCACGGGGCTCGGACTCTGACGCTGAAGCGCTCGACGCGTACCCAGATCAGCGCAACGTCGTCAGGCGATCGAGCACGGCGAGGCGGGCACGTTTCAGCTCGACGGCGAGCGTCCGTTCACTCGGGGTGAGGTGTGCGCGCCGATCGAGCTTCTTGATGCGCGCGTCGAGCGAGCGGTACGTGTTCTCCAGCCGTTGCGCCATGTAGTCCATCGCCTGCATCGCGACCTCCTTCACCCACGCTTCGGCTCGAAGCGTGGCCCCCAAGTTCATCGAGCCATGCTCGGTCTCATCTACGCGCGCCCCCGCGCCGTTGTTCCCGCCGCGGACGCGATTCGACACTAGGCGTCGGGGCTGGCTCGCGCTTGCCTCGACACCGTCTCTCCAGCATCGTTTCATGCTGGAAAAATCAGCGCGCTGACCTCGGAACAACGGCTCGGCCGCGGACACTAAATGCTCGTCGTGACACGTCATCCGAACCCTCGTCCTCGCACCCTCACGGCCCGTGTCTCGAGGGTCGCGATCGTGTCTCTTTCGGCGCTCCTGTTCGCGTGTGGAGGTGTGACACCGGCGCCGTCGTCTCCGCCCGCACCTCCCAAAGAAGAACACGTCCCGGAACAGATCATCTCGCCCACGGCCGATGGCTCGGCGCGCGAGCTCTTCACTCGCGGCGAGCGCGCGCTCCTCGCACAGCGATTCGGAGAGGCAAAGGACGCGCTCGAAACGCTGACGTCGGCGTGGCGCTCCGGAAGCACCGACGCGCGCGAGCTCGAGCCCGCCGCCACGTACAACCTCGCGATGGCCTACGAAGGTCTCGCCCGTCGCACCTCCGCGCGCGACACGTACCTCGACGTCGAGCGTCGTTTCGCAGGAACGTCGGAAGCGAGACTCGCGCGACAGCGACTCTTCTCGGTGCTCGCGTACCTCGAGGATTGGAGCGGCCTCGCCGACGCGGCTGCGCGCGGCGCAAAGGAGCCGTCGTCCGATGGCGGCGATCGGATGGCGACGCTCGCCGCGCGTGCGCTCGCGCGTGTCGAGACCGGAGATCTTTCCGGTGCCTCGCGCGACGTGCAAGACGGGCTCGATCTCATGGAGTCGATGGGCGTGGGCGCCGGCGGTCGACTCCCGACGTCCGCCGCGATGCTCAAGTTCGTGTCCGGCGAGGTGCGCCGTCTCCGCTCCGAGACCATCGCGTTCAGCGATGGCGACAAGCGTGCGACCGATCAAGCAGACCTCGCCGCCTTCATGCCCAAGATGGAGCTGCGCTGCGCCGGGCTCATGGGCGCGCAGGCCGCCTATGGGGAAGCCATGCGCGCGCAGGACCCGTTCTTCATCGCGTTTGGCGCGTATCGCGTCGGCGAAATGTACGAGCGACTACACCGCGACCTCATGGCCATCCCGCCCACGACCAAGGCGAAGACCTCGGAGCAGCAGGAGCTCTTCTTCGCGATGATGCACGTCCGCTATCGCGTGCTCCTCGAGAAGGCTCACGACATGATGGACCGGACGCTCGCCCTGGCGCCGAAGGTCGACGATCCGACCACCACCCCGCGTGATCCCGACTTCTCGGCGTGGCTGAAACGCGCCGAGGTCGCACGACGATCGATCGAGCAGGCCATCGAGGAAGAGAAACGGGTCATCGCCAGCCAGAGGCTCGACGAGCCCACCGTGCGGCGAGCCCTTGAAATGATGAAAGAAAAGGCCGAGAAGGCCGCCGCGGCGAAGGCCGAGCGCGAGGCGAAGCGCGAGGCGAACTCAAGGGCTCCTTGACGCGGGGGTGCCCTCGCGGTACCCGGGGCGCGGAAATCACTGGCGTCTCTCTTGCTTGCGAGGGCCACTATCTTGAGCTAGCCTGCGCGCCCCTTTGACGAGGACCGGCGTCGCTGACGTAGCTCAATCGGCAGAGCACCGGTTTTGTAAACCGGCGGTTAGGGGTTCAACTCCCCTCGTCAGCTCAAAAAGGACTCTCAGAATAGACTAAATTATCAAATGTTCCGGAGGGTTGCCCGAGTGGCCAAAGGGAGCAGACTGTAAATCTGCCGGCATTGCCTTCGATGGTTCGAATCCATCACCCTCCACCCCCCCTGCTGAGCGAGGGGACCCGAATCGCGGGAGTAGCTCAGTTGGTAGAGCGTCAGCCTTCCAAGCTGAACGTCGCGGGTTCGAATCCCGTCTCCCGCTCAGTCCACGCAGTACCGATTGACTCGAACCATGAACCTCACCGAGCACAACACCCTGAACGACGCCAAATGGACGGCCCTCGTGCTGGACATGGGCGGCGCGCGTCGCTCCCAAGCCGACGCGACCTCGGCCGCGCGCTCGCAGCCTTCTTCGCAGATCGCGCTTCGCGATGTGCGGCAGTACCTCGCTTCGCAACTTCCAGACATCGTCGCTTGATCGCTTATTGAACGCTTCGCTTAGGAGCCCGACTCACCAACCAGGCTCCTCGTTTCTGTATCCGCCCACCTAGCTCAGTGGCAGAGCACCTCCTTGGTAAGGAGGAGGTCACGGGTTCAATCCCCGTGGTGGGCTCGAGTTTCGGTGACGCGCGCGGCACCCCGCGCGCGCATCGCATCGAAAACCGCGCCGCACTCAAGACCGGAGACACCGTCATGGCGAAAGAGAAATTCAACCGGAACAAGCCGCACGTGAACGTCGGGACGATCGGTCACATCGACCACGGCAAGACCACGCTGACGGCGTCGCTCGTGAAGGTCCAGTCGACGAAGGGCCTTGCGAAGGTCATCAGCT
>JBGAJR010000051.1:0-65732 GCA_044224815.1 Polyangiaceae bacterium | reverse complement strand
GGCAAGCGAAACGGCCCCCCGGGCTCCATCACGCTCGCGCGCGGCCTCGACCGACTCTCGATCTACGTCGCCGCGATCCACACCGTGGATTTCAAAAGAAGCAGGCGGTCCAGGACAAAATGAGTCCATTGGTCAGACCTAGGTAGTAGATTGGTGGATTTTCGCCATCAGCCTTGTCCCGTCCAGTTTTTGGACGGGATGGTTGGTGGAGTTCCCCCGGTTTCGTTGACAGGGTTCAGGCGGCCTGGGTGAGGTACTGCTGCTCGACCTCGGCGGGGGTCTTGTAGCCGAGGGTCGAGTGGGTGCGCTTGCGGTTGTAGAAGACCTCGATGTACTCGAAGAGCGCGTCGCGGAGCTCGGCGCGCGAGGTCCACTGCCGGCGGTAGACGAGCTCGGTCTTTAGTGTGGCGAAGAAGGATTCGGCGACGGCGTTGTCCCAGCAGTTGCCGCGGCGGCTCATGCTCTCGGTGATGCCGGCGTCGTCGAGAGCGCGGCGGTAGTCCGCGCTCGTGTACTGGCAGCCGCGATCGGAGTGATGCACGACGCCGAGGCGGATGTCCCTGCGGAGCACGGCGTTCTCGAGCGCTGCGAGCGGCAGCTCGGTCGCGAGCGACGCGCTGAGCGCCCAGCCCACGACCGAGCGCGAGTAGAGGTCGAGGATGGCCGCGAGGTATGCCCAGCCCTCGGCGGTCCAGATGTACGTGATGTCCGTGACCCATCGCTGATTCGGGCGGGTCGCGGTGAAGTCGCGCGCGAGCCGGTTGGGAGCGGCGGCGTGCGAAGGGTCCGAGCGCGTGGTGATGACGTGGCGCGCACGCGGGACCGCAAAAAGACCCAGAGCGCGCATCGATCGCTCGACGCGACGTTTGCCGACGTTGAAGCCTTCGCGTCGTAGCGCGTCGAGAATGCGTGGGCTGCCGTACCTGCCGCTCGCGGCCTCGTGGATTCTTCGGACCGCTTGCTGCAGTTGCAGCTCGCTCGCGATACGCGGGCTTGAGCGACCCTTCACGTACGCGTAGTAGCCCTGACGTGATAGCCCCAGCAGACGGCACATCGCAGCAATCGGGTACGACGCCTTCTCCGCGTGCACGAACGCGAACCTCATTCGCTTTCCTTCGCGAAGAAGGCGGCTGCTTTTTTTAGGATCTCTCGATCCATCTTCAGCTCGTCGTTCTCGCGACGAGCCTGGGCGAGCTCACGCTCGAGACGACGGATCTTCTCCCCCGGCGTCTCGGGCTCGACCACCTGGGGCTCCTTCTTCTGACGGCCGCGCTTCTTCGATGGCACGTTGAGCTCCCTCTTCTTCGCCCAGTAATAGATCGTCGACCGAGGGATGCCGAGGTCCTTCGCGATCTCTCCCATCGAGCGACCACTCCGGTCCGCGAGATTGAGGGCGTCCTTGATGAATTGAGGTTCGAAGACGGTTCCGACACGCATGGGATTTCTCCGGGTTACGTGTCAACGGAACTGAGGGAGCTCCATGGTGGCGCGACTCCTCGCGCCGTGGCAGAAGTCGATCAGCGTCAAGGCAGGCGCTGAGGAAGGAGCTTGAACATGCACGGCTTGAGAGTTGCCGTCGGCCTCTTGACGATCGTGGGCTGCACGAGTGCTTCGACGGGGCGGGCACCGGAAGTGGCGAGCGGGGACGGGGGCGTGTCGGATGCGGGCCCGGCGGATGTTGGGACGGCAGCCACGACCCAATGCGTGACGGCCGCGACCTTCACCGCGCGCTGCGCGTACGATCCCGCGTGCGCGACGCCAACCGACTTCCAGACCGACGTACTGCCGACAGGCGCGTGCGCAGCGGAAGACGCGTGTAGGCCTATCGTTCGACCGACCTCGTGCGGCTGCCCGCGCGTACCGGGACCGGCGTCGTTCTACGACTGCGCTTGCAAGGGCGGGCAGTGGTCATGCTCGCTCGTGAGCCAAAATGCGAACGTGTGCGAGACAGGCTGCGACGCGGGAGCGGACGCGGCGCACGACTGAGGCGCGCCACGGCTCTACGCTTCCGCGTCCGAACCGCGTTGACTGAGAGAACGTCTGACTCAGAACGCGAGGCCGGCGCCGACGTCGCCCGTGAGCGCGAAGCGGACGACGGTGCCGGTGGTCGCGGGGGCGCCGACCACGCTCGCGCCCACGCCGCCCGTGACGAACGGGCCCGACGTGCGGCCACGCGACAAGGGACTCACCGAGACGCGCAGCGACGCCGCGCCGCCGACGCCGACGGCGTGCTTTTTGTCGGACGCCGCATAACTCGCCGACGTCACGCGATCGGCGTCGTTGCGCTGGAGGCGCTGCTCGATCCACTCGACGCGTGGGCCGGCGCCGGCGCGGAACGTGGCCGCGCCGAGCGACTCGCGCCACTCGATGGAGACGCCTCCGCCCACCGTGGTCTCGCCCACGTGGCGCGCGGCGTTGGTGGTCGCGCCGCCACCCGCGTCGGCGCTCACGCCCAGCGCGAAGCCGTCGAAGCGGCGCTGATAGCGCACGACGCCGCGCTGAATTGACCTGACACCCGAACTCTGGCCCGCAGAGTCTGTCGCTTCGATTGAGCGAGGCGACCGGGCACCCAGCGCGGCGTGCGGCGTCAGTCCACGTCGAGGGTGATGTCGTCGAGGTGGAGTGCGCGCATGGGTGAGTCGTGCGCGCACGAGTAGCCCGCCGTGAACGACACCGCGCCGGGGGCGTGCGTGCACGTGTAGGGGAGGCTCACGCGGAGCTGGCCGTCGACGAAGAAGCCGACCTTGTTCGCGACGAAGTCTTCGTCGAGCTCGAGGCGCGTCCACTCGCCGGGTTTGAACGGCGCGCCGCCGTCGCCGTCGACCTCGTTGCCGAACACGTTCCCGTTCGAGTTCTGCACGAGGAAGAAGTAGCCGCGCTGGTCGGCGATGATGACGGCCTGGCACGCGTCCTCGCCCGTGATGTTCCCGATGCTCAGCCCGGCGATGGGCACGTTTTGCGGTGGATCGGGGAGATCGCTCGCCTCCACGCGCAGCGCGAAGCCGAGGCGCGCGTGGCGGGCCGAGACGGGATAGCGATCGGCGAGCGCGGCGTACACGCAGTTGCCCGCCGGCACGTTGAGCGTGGCGAGCACCGAGCGCGGCGGCGAGCGTCCGAACGTGGGATCCAAGCTCACCGTGCCGCCGCTCGTCGCGCGCTCCCATTTCGCGCGCAGCGTCACCGAGTCGTCGAAGTCGTCACACAGGAGCGGCGTCCGCCCGAGCGACGCACAAAACGGCTGCGGCGCGGCGTCCACATCGGCGGCCGCGTCGCTCTCCGCGTCCGCCACCGCGCTCTCCGCGCCGCCGTCACCCGCGAGCGTCGCCGCATCGGGGCGTCCTTCGTCGAGCTCGCTGAGCGAACGGAAGAACATGCACCCCGTGAAGAGCGCCGAGCTTGTGAGGAGCAGGGCGAGCGCGCGCAAGCGACGCTCAGCGTATCCGAGGCGCGTGGGCTGCGCGAATCAGCGGCGGGTTGCGCTGCGGCGGCCGTTCGTCGTGCGATTCTGGGTCTTCCGGGCGCGCCGCGGCGCAGAGGTGAGCGCGTTCACCGGGGCGGGCTCGCTCGCGCTCGCCACCACGGTGACCGGCGCGTCGCTGGTGCGCTTGGCCACGCTGGGCTTCGCGACTTCTTCTGGACCCGATGACGTCGGCGCGACGCGCGCGACCTCACCGTCACGCTTGGCCCAAAAATCAGCCAGCTTGGGCCAGAGGCCCTTGGCCGCGCTCTTCGAGACGACGGCGCCGACGTGGCCGCCCGGCAAGTGGAGCCGCTCCTTGTCGGTCGACGACACGAGGTCCATGAGCGGCGCCGCGCTCTCGGCGGGGACGATGTTGTCGTGCTGGAAGGTGATGTTGAGGATCGGGCACGCGATGCGCCCGAGGTCGACGCGCTCGCCCGAAACCGAGAGCTCGCCCTTCACGAGCGAGTTCTTGCGATAGAGCTCGTCGATGTATTTGCCGAACGCCGCGCCGGGGAACGACACGTTGTCGTTGCCCCAGCTCTCGAGCGCGAGGAAGCCGTCCAGGAACTCGTCGTCCCAGGCGCGGTCGACCATGTAGACGCCCTTGGCCAGGCCGAGCGTCGGCCGGAGCATCTGGAAAGTGGCTTGCATGAGCTGCCAAGGCACGTTGCCGAACGCGTCCAAGATCGCTTTGACGTCGAACTTGTCGCTCTTGGTCCAGCGCGCGAGGAGCCCATCGTCGTCGAACGAGATGGGGGCCGCGATGTCGACCAGCGACGCGACCTTCTCGGGGTGGAGCGCCGTGTAGATCGTGGTGAGCGTCCCGCCCAAGCAGTAACCGAGGACGTGAACGTCCTCACCGCCCGCCGACGCCGACGCCTTGCGGACCGCGCGGCCGAGGTACTTGTCGGTGATCTCGTCGAACGAGAGGTAGCGGTCTTCGGCGCCGGGCGTGCCCCAGTCGATGATGTAGACGTCATGCCCCTTGCCGACGAGCCACTCGGCGAAGCTCTTGCCGGGCATCAAGTCGAGCACGTAGTGCCGGTTGATGAGCGACGGCACGAGCAAGACCGGGCGCTTGTACGCGAGCCCGGCCGCGCGCGGCCGATAGCGCAAAAGCGACCACTTGTTCTCGCGGTGGATGACGTCGGACGGCGTCACTCCGACGACCGGCTTGGGACGACGCGCGAGCCCGCCGAGGTTCATGAAGCGCTTCACGAGACGGCTCTGGGCGATCGCATCGCCGAACTGGGCCTTCGCGTCTTGCGGCTGCACTTGCGACATCGGTCGTTCTCTCTCTCTTCGGGCTCGTGCTGCGTGGTCGTCGTGTCGTCGTCGTTCGGGCGAAGCTACTTGCCGATGCTGCCGGCGTTCGGGACCTTGGCCATCGCGGCGTCGTCGTAGAGCGCCTCGAAGGTGTCCTTGTAGCGCTCGTAGACCTGCTTCCGGCGCACCTTGAGCGAGGCCGTGAGGAGGCCCGACTCGACGGTGAGCGGAGCGTCGAACGCCACGTAGCGCTTGAGCGTCTCGTAGCTCGCGACCTCGCCGTTGACCTTTTGGATCGCGGCCGTCACGTGCGCGTGGAAGTCCGGCGTGAGCTCGGTCGGCACGTGCGGCCACACACCCGCGACGAGGTAGCGCTTGGCGTCGCCGAACACGACCACGTGGCCGATCTTGGGATCGTCGCGGAAGCGGATCTCGATGTTGGCCGGCGGCACGTTCTTGCCGCCCGCGGTGACGAGGATGTCCTTCTTGCGGTCGACGATCTGGAGGTAGCCGTCCTCGGTGAAGCGGCCCACGTCGCCGGTCTTGAACCAACCGTCGCTCGTGAAGCACTCCTTCGTGGCCTCGGCGTCCTTGTGATAGCCGGTGAACACGTTCGGTCCGCGCGCGAGGATCTCGCCGTCCTCGGCGAGCTTGAGCTCCACCGACGGGAAGGCCTTGCCCACCGAGTCGAAGCGGAAGCCGTTGGGCCGGTTCATGGTGAGCGTGGGCGAGCACTCGGTGAGGCCGTAGCCCTCGATGATGAGGACGCCGCTCTTGTAGAAGAGCTCCTTCACCTCGCGCTTGAGGCCCGCGCCGCCGGAGAGACAGAAGCGGAGGCGGCCACCGGTGATCTCGGCGAGCTTGGCCTTCACCTCTTCGTCGGTCTTGGTGCCGTCGGCGGCGCTGATGGCGATCTTCTCCCAGTGCGACGGCACGCTCATGAAGACGTGCGGCTTGAGCTCGGGGAGGCGCTTCAGCACCGTCTGCGGATCCGAGAAGTACGTGGTGAAGCCGAGCGTGTTGCCGAGGCACATCTGGCCGAAGCCGAAGATGTGGCTCATCGGCAGCCAGAGCACGTCGACCATGCCTTCGTCGAGGAGCATCGCGTTGCACTCGAGCCAGTCGCGGCCATTGACGCCCACGTTCTTGTGGCTCAAGGGAACGCCCTTCGGATTCCCGGAGGTGCCGCTCGTGTAGAGCATGATGCCGGGCTGGTCCATCGAGACGGAGCTCATCGTCCGCTCGAAGAGGCCCGCGTCGCGCGCGTGGAGCGCGCGGCCCTTGGAACAGGCGTCCGCGAAGCTCACGACCTTCTTCTTCGCTTGGTCGATCGAGGGGAGGTTCTTGGCGCCGGCCTTGGCGCGGCTCTCGAGGACGCGCGCCGCGTCGAGCGCGGAGTCCATCAAGACCACGTGCTCGAGCGTCGGCATCTCGCTCCACGCGTCGAAGACGCGGCCGAGGAGCGCCGGCGTGTCCACGAAGAGGACGCGCGCGTCGGCGTGATTGACGATGTACGCGGCCTGCTCGGCGGTGCTGGCCGGGTACACCGGCACCATCACGCAGCCGGCGGCCTCGACGCCGAGCGCGGCCGAGGCCCACTCGATGCGGTTGGGCGCGAAGATGGCGACGCGGTCGCCCATCTTCATCTCCGAGCCGATCAGGAAGAGCGCGACGGCGCGGATCTCGTCCGCGAAGGCGTTCCACGTGATGGGCGTCCAGCCACCGTCCGCGGTGGGGAGCATGAAGCGCGGCTTGTCACCGTGCGTGGCGAGGCGTTCGAAGACCGCGCGCGGCGCGATCTGGAGCTGCGAGGTGAAGGGAGTGACGTCCACGGCTCAGGGTTCCGTTCTTGTCGAATCGTTGGAGTTCAAAGGACCAGCGCGGGTGGCGGCGTCAGGCGCGCGCCACGCCTTCGCGCTTCTTCGCGGAGCGAAGCTCGGCGTTCTCGGTCTTGAGGTCTTCGAGGCGCTCCTCGAGATCGAGGAGGCGGCTCTGCATCTGGTTGAGCGCGTGGAGCGCGCGCTCCTGATCACGACGGCTCGGCAGGCCCATGTTCGACCAGAACGTGGCGAGCGCGTTCTCGTACGCCGCCTTGGTCTTCATGGCGCCCGCGAGGAGCGCGCCCGACGGCCCGAGCACGATCGGGTTCTTGAGGGCTCCCTCGAGGTACTTCGCCGTGGCGCCTTCCCAGGCGTCGAAACCCTTCTTCCACGTTTCCCAGAGCATCGTGCTTGGTCTCCTTGCTGCCGGAAGTGGGCCTTAGCAGCCCAGCCCCCAAAATCACGTCCGTTCAGGCAATCGTTCAGCGATCTTTCATTGGGCCGGGCCGAGGCCGAGCCTCCGCAGCTCCGCCACGTTGGAAAAATCCTCGGCGGGCTCGTTTTGGACGCTGGTGGCCCGGGCCACCTCGCCGAAACATTCGAAGTAGAAGCCGACCTGCCGCTGCACGGTCTTGGTGCCGGCGATGGGCTCCACGGTCACGGTCGTCCGGACCCGGAGCACCTGCGAGAAGTTGATGTCCGGGAGGGCCAGCTTGCCGCTCGCGTCGACCGAGACCTCGTAGGTGTCGCGCCCGGCGTACGGCTGACCGCGGAAGGTCGCGTTCTTGATGGTGCCGATCGAGGTGTGCTTCGAGCCGGCGACGAGCGGGAGCTTGTAGAGGACGACGGGCGGGTCGTAGACCATGAGGGTCTTGCCCTCGGCCGGCGCGGGGTCCGCTGAGGCGACTCCCATCAAGCGAATCTCTTCGTTCGAGCGCGCGTAGATGCCGACGGTGCGCGCGGCGAGATCGATCGGCGCCACGAACTCGGCGCCCGGGAACGAGCCGGCGAACCACTTGTCGTCGGGCTTCTCGGCCGTGATGCTCGCGACGCGATCGTCGGTGAAGGGCGTCGAGTAGTCCCACACGCGCGCGCCGCCCTGATCGACGCGGCCTTGGAGATCGATCGTGCGCGACTGGCCTTGCGGGTTCACGAGGTAGCGCGCGGCGACGCCGAAGGCGGGCGCGAGCTCGGTGCTCTCGATCTTGCCGTCGAGGTTGGGCACGCACGCGAGCGGCGTCGGCGCGCCCGCTTCGTACGCCGTGCCCTGAGGCAACGTCGTCAGGTTGTCCTGACAGGCCGTGAAGAGGAGAGCGGGCGACGCGGCGAGGGCCGTGAGCGCGATCGAGCGGAGGACGGAACGCATTCGCATCGTGAGCCTCAAAACACGTAGGCCAGGCGCAGGCGCCAGAGCTGCGCGGTCTTGGCGGTCATGCCGAGCCGCGGGTTGTCGAGTCCGGCGAGCGGGAAGAGCGTCCCTTGCTCGAGCGCGATCTTGAAGCCTTGCGTGGCTTCGTAGGCGAGCGTCGGATCGAGCTCGATGCCGAGGGCGTTCTTCTGGCCCGGGGCCGAGCTCGCTTGCACCGCCCACGACGCGACGCCGGTGAGATCGAAGAAGAGCTCACCGCTCGACGCCTTGCTGATCGTGACGCGCCCGTGCGGCCGCAGGTACACGGCGTCGGTGACGGTGCCGATGATCTCGCGAAAAAGGATGCGGTCGATGCGGAAGTCGGGGTGGAAGCGAAAGTTGTCGACGCGGTTGTCGCTCGGCGGGTTGGCCTGCGGACCGTCGAGATCGCCGGGCCGGGGCGCGGCCGCGCTCACGTAGCTTCGCGCGCCGAAGCCGGGCGCGGGATCGCCGCTCGCGTAGCCGGCGTCGAGGCCGCCGCGCACCCACGCGCTCTCGGCGCCGAATTCGCTGACGAGCGCGGCGCCTAGCTGGCGCGACGACGCAGGCGTTCGATAGAGCGCGCCCGGGAGGAGCGAGGCCTGATCGACCTCCGCGAAGAGGTACGCGGCTTCGCCCTCGACGCGCGCGTACGGCGACGTGAAGCGACCCCACGCGTTGAGCGCACCGGCGCGGAAGCCCCGCTCCATCACTTGCGACGCCGTGAGCGGCACCGGTTGCGAAGACGGGAGGTACGTCGAAGGAACGTCGCGCGTCTGCCACCGGTAGGCCACGTACGACCCGTATTCCATCGTCGGCTTCTCGGCGCGGGTGCGGCGCGCGCGGGCGAGATCGTCACGCACGTTGAGGAGCGCGAAGGTCACGGACTGCACGCTCGACGAGGGCTCGAACGGGATCGACTTGTCTTGGATGCCGCGCGGCGCGAGCGGTCCGATGGCCGAGAGATCGTAGGCGAGCGCGAAGATGTGGCCGGCCGTCGGCACCATGAGCGCGAAGCGATCGGCGGCGTCGCCGCTGTCGCAGTCGGCGCAGTCGCCTCCGTTCACGGTCATGCCGAGGCCCCAGTGCGCGCCCATGCGACCCGCGGCGAGGAGGCCGAACGGGAGGAGCGCCTCGCCGTACGCGCGCTTCACGCGGAAGGCGCGGGTCGAGTCGGGCGCGCGCTGCGAGAGCGTCGCCGACGGGATGCCGTCGGGCACGCTGCCCATCTGCAAGTTGTCGAGGACGTCGATGCGCGCTTTGACCGCGACCATCTGGCCGGGCGCGTACACCGCGAGATCCGTGCGGAGGCGCGTGTCGAAGCTGGTGAAGGTCTGGCGGCCCGGCTCGGAGAGCGAGATCGGGAAGAGCGGCTGCCCCGACGGCGTGGGCCCGCGATCGAGATCCAGGTTGTAGAACGCCTCGCCGCGCGTGCGGAGGTAGCCGTGGAGCTCGACGTGAGCTTCTTCGCGCGGCGTGATGTCTTGCCCGATGTCGGTGAAGCCCGTGGCGCGCGCAGGCGCCGCGGCGGAGAGCGCCGCGAAGAAGGCCAAGGCCGAGAGCGCGCGGAGTCGCATGTCAGTGCGCGGCCTCGGCGGGCGCGGGTGCCGTCGCGGAAGCGTTGGCCGCTTCGTCGCGCTCGGTGTCGGCGTCGAGGAAGCTCAAGAGCTCGCGGTTCGACGCCTCCTTGGCCTCGATCATCGGGAAGTGTCCGCAGCGCGGGTACACGACGAGCCGCGCGCCGGGGAGATCGCGCGAGAGCCGCTCACCGAACGACACCGGCGTGACGATGTCCTCGCGGCCCCACAAGAGGAGCGTGGGCTGGCGCACCGAGCGGTAGTTCTTCTGCACCGCGGCGTAGCGTTGCCCGCGCACGGCGGCGAGCGCGGCGGCCGTGGTCCCGGGCCGGTCGAGCGCGCGCTCCACCGACTCGACGAACGCCTCGGTGACGTAGCGCTTGTCGTAGAAGGCGAGGGCGATGCGCTCGTCGGCGCGCTCTTTGTAGAACATGCTGAAGAGCGACTCGCCCACGCCGTCCGTGCGCGCCCAGTGGAAGAAGGGCGGGAGCTGCTCCTCGTAGACCCACGCGTCGTAGAGCGCGAGCCGCGTGACGCGCTCGGGCGCCTTCAGCGTGAGCGCGAGCGCCACCGAGCTTCCCCACGAGTGCGCCACGATGGCGGCCTTCTTGATGCCGCGCGCGTCCATGAGCGCGAGCACGAGATCGGCCTGCGCCTCGGGCGAGTAGTCGCCCTCGGGGCGATCGGTCCAGCCGAAGCCTTTGAGGTCGAGCGCGAGCACGCGGTGCCGCTTCTCGACGGCGGGGATCACCGGCGCCCAGTTCTCGAGCGCCGACGCGAAGCCGTGGATCATGACGACCGCCGGGCCCGCGCCCTGGTCCACGAATCGAACGCGCGTGTCGTGGAGGTCGGCGAACGTCGCGCTCTTCGGCTCGCCCGGCATCGGGCCGCGGTGGAATTGCATGCAACCTGCAAGTAAAAGGGTCAGGCCGACGCCGGCGAGGCGCGACGCCCATCGGCGTGCGACGTTCGGCTTCGGACAGGGCGACTTCACGGAGAGAGCCTCTGGATCTCGGACGTGTCGGTGAAGTCGTCCGGCGGCGGGCTGGTCTCGTCGATCTTGGACACGACCTTGGCGATCGCGCCGAAGCACTCGGCGACGTAGACGTACTGCCGCGTGTAGTAGTGAACGAGCGGGTTCAAGAGGAACGGCTGCTTGGCGAGCTTCACGCTCACGCGCATCACCTTGAACGCGCCGAGCGACGTCGACGTCTTGAGCTCGCCCTCGGCGTCGACCTCGAACTCGTACTCTTCGATGTACGACTGGTTGAGGGTGGCGGGGATGTCGCCGCTCGCCGTGGTCTTCACCGTCCACTTCTTCCCCTTTTGGAGCGGGAAGGAGAGCGACGGCACCACCGGGTCGTACTTGATCTTGGTCTGACTCGAGCCCGACGACGGCGACACCACACCGCGGAGCTCGAGCGCGCCCGGCGTGACGGCGAAGACGCCGAGGTAGTCGGCCTTGTCGGAGAGGCGCGACGCGTAGCCCGCGCCCGAGAACTCGCTCTCGAACCACTGACCGGCGAGGGGGATCGTCTCGACGACGACGGAGTGATCGCCGGTGAGGTTGCCCGAGAAGTCCCAGTTGTGGGTCGCGCCGCCCTCGGCCACCGTCCCGGCGGTGCTGATCTGCGCGCCCGAGGTGGTCACGCGGAAGGTGCCTTTGAGGCCGGCGCGCAGCGGAACTTCTTCCGCGGTGATGATGCCGTCGGCGTTGGGCGTGCAGAGTCCGGAGTCGAGGAGCGGAATCGCGGGCGAGTCCGTGCCGGCGTCGGCGATCGATCCGTCCGTATCGCTGCCGCCGTCCGAGGTCGTGCCCGCTTCACCGGTTCCGTCGATCGGCGCGCACGTCCCGTCGGCGCGGCACTGCCCCGAGGCGCAGTCGGCGTTGACGGTGCAGGTGCGCGCTTGCGAGCTCGAGCTGCACGCGGCGATCACCGCGAGCGCGGCGAACGGCGCGAGAGACAGGGCGAGTCGAAGGCGGGGCGTGGGGGACGGCATCGACGATCCTCTTTCATTCGAAGAGAAGAAGCGGGTCCCGGTCCCCCGCCGGGCCGGTCACCTTACGACCGGCTCGCGCCTCTGCAACCCGGGTCGCTTGCTGCGACGCAAAAGAAGAGAGGCGGGGCGCACCCTAGCCGCGCGCTGCGCCGCGTCAAGAGGCGATGTGGCGCCGCAGCAAACCCCCTGTTTGGGGCTCGCCGCGAGCGGTCAGCCGCGCTTGCCCTTCTTGGGCGCGGGCTTGATCAACGCCTGGCGTAACTCGTCGATTTCACGACGAAGTGCCTGCACATCGGCGTTGGAGGGAGGGGGAGGCGGCGGGGAAGGAGAAGGGGGCGCGGGCGGCGGCGGCTGCTGCGCTGCATGAGGGGGCGGCGCGCCCGGATCGAAGCCGAGCGAGCCTCCGCCGAAGAGGAGACGGGCGAGCGGATTCGTCTGGAGGGCGAGGCTCGCGAGCGGGCTCATGGTCGACGCGGTCTGCACGCCCTGCTTCGCCTGGTTGTACAGCTCGAGCGCCCACGTCACGTACCGACCGAAGAAGTCGGAGAGCGCGTCGTCCTTCATGCGGATGAGGGAGACGAGGAGCGGAATGGGCAAAAGCTGCGCGCCGCGGCGGCTTTCCAGGATGATTTGGGTGAGCGTCGACTGCGTGAGATCGTCGCCGGTCTTGGCGTCGACGACGCGCGCATCGGAGCCCGCTTGGATCTTCTGGGCGAGCTCGTCGAGCGTGATGTAGCGACTCGACTCGGTGTCGTAGAGGCGCCTATTCGAGTACTTCTTGACGAGCATCGGCGGTCCCCGAGCCGTACTCGCTGGGCGCCGGGCGAGCAAACGAAAGGCGGCGTCACGGCGGCGGAATTGTTGCGACGCACAAAAGAAACTTGACGGTCCCGGGAGCGCGACTTAGGTTCCGGCGCAGAACAGGCTTGAAAACAAGCCTCGTCGTCATTCATCGGAGAACGCCATGATCGAGAACGTGACTTCGCAGGTGCAGCAAGGCTTCGGCATGTGGAAGAAGGCGTGGGAAGACCACGTCGCGCGCGTCAACGCGATCTTCGGCGAAGTGAACAAGCTCGAGCAGAAGAACGTGGAGCAGTTCACCAACGCGGTCGACGAGGTCGCCAAGATGACGCGCGAGAACCTCTCGTACGCGACGCAGCTCGCGTCCGAGTGGCGCAAGCTCTCCCTCGAGGCGACCAAGAAGGCCGCGTCGATGGTCCAGGGCCAGGGCTGATTTCGCGGAGCCGTCGGCCCATGCTCGTACAGCTCGGACCGACTCCCCCGCCGATCGCGCCGACGCCGAAAGACGTCGTGTTCCGCGACGGCGGGGCCTCGCTCCTTCGCGTGCGGCCGGAAGGTAAGCGCGACGGCTATCCGCTGCTCCTCGTCCCGTCGCTGATCAACAAGTGGTACGTGCTCGATCTCCGCCCGGGGACGAGCCTCGCGCACGTCTTGAACGGCGCATGTTCCGAGCTCTTCATCCTCGACTGGGGCGTGCCCGAGGCCGAGGATCGCTACTTCTCTTGGGAGGACGTGACCGATCGCCTCGCGCGCATGGTGCGCCAGGTGAAGCGCCGCACCGGCGCGCCCCAGGTCGGTCTCCTCGGCTACTGCATGGGTGGAACGCTGTCGGCGATCCATGCCGCGCTCCACCCGAGTGAGATCGCCGCGCTGGTGAACCTCGTCGGGCCCATCGATTTTTCTCACGCCGGTCGGCTCGGCACCATGGTCGACAAGCGCTGGTTCGATCCCGTCGCCATCGCTCAGGCCGGCAACGTGAGCGCGGAGCAGATGCAGGCTGGCTTCCAAGCGCTCGGCCCCACGGGCTCGATCTCCAAGTGGGTCACGCTCGCCGATCGCTTCCACGATCCCGACTACCGCGAGGCGTTCGCCGCGCTCGAGACGTGGGCCAGCGACAACATTCCGTTCCCGGGCGCCGCGTACGAGACGTACATCCGCGAGCTCTACCAGGAGAACGCCCTCGTCGAGGGACGTCACTGGGTGAAGGGCGCGCGCGCCGATCTGCGCGCGATCAAAGCGCCCACCATGGTCATCACCGCCGAGCGCGACGCCATCTGTCCGCCGCTCGCCGCGAGCGCGCTCCTCGACAAAGTGAGCGCCAAAGAAAAGAAGCTCCTCGCCGTGCCCGGGGGGCACGTCGGCGCCGTCGTCGGCAGCAAAGCCGGCACCCACCTCTATCCCGCCATCGCGAACTGGCTGAAGGACCACCTATGCAAATCCATCAACTGAAGATCATCGTCACCGGCGGCGCCCAGGGCATGGGCGCGCACTTCGCCAAGCGTCTCGCCGAGGCCGGCGCGCAGGTCGCCGTGGGCGACGTCAACGAGCAGATGCTCGCCGAGCTCCCCAAGGGCATTCACCGTCGTCGCCTCGACGTGTCGCAAGAAGCCGACTGTGAGTCGTTCGTTCACTGGGCGCACGAGTCGATGGGCGGGCTCAACGGCCTCGTCAACAACGCGGGCATCATCCGCGACGGCCTCCTCGTGAAGAAGGACAAGACGACCGGCGAGATCAAGAAGTTCTCCACGGCCGACTGGAACGCCGTCATCGGCATCAACCTCACGGGCGCGACCTTCATGGTGCGCGAGACCGTGGCCAAGATGGTGCAGACGGGCCAGAAGCCGGGCGTCGTCGTCAACATGTCGTCGATCTCGCGCCACGGTAACCGCGGCCAGTCGAACTACGTCGCCGCCAAGGCCGCGCTCGCCGCGAACACGGTCACCTGGTCGCGCGAGTTCGCGTCGTACGGCATCCGCGTCTGTGGCATCGCGCCCGGCATGGTCGAGACGCCCATGACGTCGGGCATGAACCAGAAGGCGCTCGACGCGTTCGTGCAGACGATCCCGGTCGGCCGCATCGGCACGCCCGAGGACCTTTGGCTCGCGGTGAAGTTCGCGCTCGAGTGCGACTACTTCAACGGCCGCACCATCGACGTCGACGGCGGTAGTTCGTTTTAGTGGAACCGTCGGGCTAGTGGAACCCTGCGGGTTCCCTCGGCGAGTTGACACTCGCCGAGCCTCCCTCCGCTCTCAGGTTCAAGAGAACCTTCGCACGCACGCGCCGCAGGGGCGCGTGCGTGAGGCCTGCTTGGGCGTTGGGGCGCGTCGGGCTGGTGGGAACCCTCGGGCTGGTGGAACCGTCGGGCTAATGGAACCCTGGCGGGTTCCCTCGGCGAGTTGACACTCGCCGAGCCTCCCTCCGCTCTCAGGTTCAGGAGAACCTTCGCACGCACGCGCCGCAGGGGCGCGTGCGTGGGGCTTGCTTGGGAGGGAGCGAGCGGGCTACTTCGCGAGCTTCATGACCGAGGCGCCGTGGGTGTTGGTCCAGTAGATCGCGGTGGCGTCGATGACGATGGTCGACGGGAACGCGAGGTGCTCGGCGAGCACCTCGGGCGTCGCCGATGAGCCGTCCTTGGCGACGCGGACTACGACGCCGCTGCCGTCCGCGATTCCGTTGCACGTGACGTAGGCGTAGGTCGCGTCGAGCGCGATGCCCCACGGCGACACCAGGCCGCTCGCGATCGTCACGGGCGCGGCGGCGCCGTCATCGAAGCGCATCACCGTTCCGCCCTGTCCGTTGACCCAATAGAGCGTCGCACCGTCCGCCACGACGGCGAGCGGCGTCGCGAGGCCGCTCGCGAGATCCCTCGGCGCCCCGCCGTCCACGCGCGAGATGGCGCGTACGCGACCGTCCGACGCGAACCCGATCCCAGCGTCCGGGGGGAGAAGTGTCCCGCGCGAGGTCCACACGATGTCCGTGGGCGTGAGGGCGATCCCCCACGGGTAGCTCCCCGCCGCGGCGACGAGATCGCCCTTTCCACCGTCCGCCTCGCCAGCGATCGTCGTGTGCCGTATCGAGGCGCTGTACTGGTCGACGAAGAAGACGTCGGTGCCGTCCGAGACCACGTCGAGCGGGCCGGTGTTCGTGATGGCGAGCGCGGTCTGTCCGGTGCCGTCGGGCTCGACCTTGCCGACGAGGCCGGGGGTGCCGACGGTCGTGTAGAGCACGTGCGCTCCGGCGAGCGCTACGCGCTCGGGGAACGACAGGTGGCTCGCGATGAGCGTCTGGTTGCTCCCGTCTTTGCGCGTCGCGTAGACGCCAGCGTCGGCGCCAACGGATGCAAAGTACACATGATCGGAATCGACGGCGATGCCGGCCGGCGACGGAACCGTCGCGAGGAGGCTCGGACCGCATCGCCCGCCGCTGCACGGCCCACCGAGGCAATCGTGGAAGCACGCGCCGCAGTGCGCGGGATCGGACGAGAGATCTTTGCCCGCGCACGCGTCGGCGGTGTCCGCGTCGGCGTCCGGGCCGGCGTCGATCGTCACGCTCGCGTCGGCGTCGGCGTCTGCGCCCTCGGCATCCGGGCCGAGCGCGTCCGCGCGTGCCGCGTCGCCATCCGCGGCGTCAATCGGCGCGGCCGCATCGGGCGTCGCGCCGTCCGCATCGACGAAGTAGTGAAGGACCTCGCCCTCGGGGCCGCCGCAGGCGTACGCCAAGCCAGGGAGCGTCGCCGCGAGCGCGACGAAGATCACGCGGGCGCTCTTCATCTAGAACCTCGCTCCGGCGCCCGCCGTGCCGGTCGCATAGACGCCGCGCAAAGCGACGGTGCTCGCTCGATCGCGATCGACGATCGTGCCGCGCGGCCCGTTCACGACCGCGCCGAGCTCGCCGCCGCACTCCACGAAGAGCGCGCTCGTCAGGTTCGTCGCGAGCCCGACCGCGGCGTGCGGCGCGGTCGAGAATCCGCGAACGCTCGCCCCCGTGGCCGGCGCAGTTCCGGGGTGACCGGACAGTGAAGCGTGACCCACGCGGAGCCCCGCGCCGGCGCGCACCCAGGTCGCGCGACTGAGCGCGGCGCGCACGATGATCGCGCCGGCGCCGTCGACCGTGTCGGCGTCGACGCTTCCGAGCGCCGTGGACGCGCGACCGTGCGCGGCGCCGAAATCGAGCGACAGCCCGAGCACGAACGGACCGCGGCGCGCGGCGGCCGCGTCGTAGCGAACGCCGCCACCCACCAAGAGGACGTCGGGGAACGCGCGCACCGCGCCCAAGGCCGTGATGCTCGAGCTCGCGTGCGGGGCCGCGCTCGCGGCGCTCTCGAGAGGCGCGGTGTCGGTGGCGCGCGACGCGCGCGTCGTGATGGTCGCGCGCTCCACTTGGGGGATGGGCGTCGCAGCGACGGGCGGCACGCGCGGTGGAGGCAGCGCGGCTTCGGCCCAGCTCGCAGAGACGAGCTCGGCGGCGGCGATCGCGACCGCGCGCGCGCGACCCTTCGACTCCGCGAACGCAGCCAGATCGACGCGGCGCTCGAGCGATTTGCCCGTCACGGGATCCGAGACCACGACGGTGGCGTTCGCGCCTTCGCAGCGCACGCGCGCGGTCGTGACGTCCGGAGCGCTCGGAACGACACGGGCGTCGAGCTCGATGGCGAAGATCTTCTCCGTGGCCGTCGCTTCGCCGGCGCAGTCACCGTCCAAGACGAGCGCGACCCGCGGCGAAGATGCACTCGCGGCGGAAGCGTCTCCGGAGTCCGCGCGCGCGCCGCGCGGCGCCGCGAGGGCGACGAGCGCGCCAGTCAAGGCTGCGAGCTTGGCACGGTGGCTCATCGATCGTCGAGGTTGCCCCAGCGACGCACGAGCGCGACGCGCGCGCCGTTCGGATACGCGGCGACGTACGACTCGGCAACGCGACGCGCGCGCGCGCCGTCCCCAGCGGCGGCCGCGGCCTCCGCCTCGCGGGCGAGCGCGTCCTCGGCGACGGCGCCGTGGGGATCCAAAGCGCGCGCTTCGGCGAAGGCGTCCGCGGCCTCGCGCGCGCGCTTCTCCTCGAGGAGCACGCGGCCGAGCGTGAACGCAGCGAGCGGCGCCCGCGCGTCGCCCCGATGATCGCGGACGATCTTCTGGAGCGGCGCGATGGCCTCCGCGGGGTGTTTGCTCAAGCGCGCGACGTCGGACGCGAGGAGCAAGTCCTCGGCTTCGTCGCGCACGGGCTTCGGCTCGGCGCGCATCGCTTCGTACGCGCGCGCGTAGTCTTGCTCGCGCGCGAGGGCGCGCCAATCGCCCGGCACCGAGGCGCCCTTCGCTTCGCTCACGTGCGCGGGCTTCGCGGGCGCGGCGACGGTGGGGTCGCTCGGCGCGACCACGTTTGCGGTCGCTTCTGGAGCGGCGGGCTCGTCGGTCTTCGTCTCCGCGATCGCGACCGCAGCCGGCGCGGGGCCGCGCGCGATGGGCGCGCTCGCGGGGGCGGCGCTAGCGCTCTCGGTGCTCGGGCGCGGCGGCTCGGCGGTCACGACGAGCGCGTGCAGCCAGCGCGTGAGAGCGTTCGCCGCTTCGGCGACGCGCCCGCCGAACGCGAGCGCGAACACGAGCACCGCGCCCACCGTGGCCATCGAGCCCACGCGACGCATGGTCTTCTGTCGCGCGCGCCGGGTCTCGATGCCGCGCGTGAGCCGCGAGTTTCGGGACGCGCTCCACTCGGGGGTGACGTGCGCGCTGGCTTCCTTGAGGCGTTCGTGGAGATCGCTCATGAGAGGTTCTCCTCCAGCGCCTTCTTGGCGGCCACGATGCGACGCTTCACCGTGGCGAGCGAGCAGCCCAGATGCCGCGCGACGTCTTCGAGCTTCTCCCCCTCCATCTCGTGGAGCACCCACGCCACGCGCTCCGCCGCGGGCAGCTTGTCGAGCACGGCGTACGCCCGCGCGAGGAGCGCGCGCTGCTCGGGCGAGGCGTCGGGGCTCGCGACGTGCTCGTACGACTCGCTCTCCTCGAAGCCGAGCATGCCTTTGAACTTACGAAAGCGAAGGCGCCGCTGGCAACGCCGGACCGTGACCGTGCGCAACCACCCTTTGACCGCCTCGGGCTCGCGGATCTTGGCGAGGCCGCTCATCGCCATCACGAAGACGTCCTGCACCACGTCGTCGACGTCGGTGTCGCGCGCGAGGATTCGGTGGGCAAGCCGTGCGACGTAGTCCCGCTGCGCTCGATAGACCTCATCGATCGTGAGCGGGCGCGCGTTGGCGGGCGCCGCGATCTCTAGGGCCATGGGGATCACGGTATCGGAGTGCCGACCCGAGGTGGATCCGGCTCACGAAATCGTGCGGCTCAGCCAGCGCGCCCCGACCGGGCGTTCGATGCGACCCGCCAAAGGCCGCGAAATCAGCGGCGGAAGATGTCGTTTCGGAAGCTCACGACCACGAGGAGGGCGAGCAGCATGAGGAGCCCAACTGCGTGGATTTGCGCCTCTACCTTGGCGTCGGGCTTGCGCCGCGACGCCGCTTCGAACCCCAGGAAGAGGAGGCGACCGCCGTCGAGCGCGGGGAAGGGCAGGAGGTTGAATCCGCAGAGGTACGCACTCAGCGCACCGAGGAAGCGGAGCGCGCTCGCCGGGCCCATGCCGATGGCCTTGGCCGTCTCCTTCACGATCCCGACCGGCCCACTCAGCTCGTCCATCTTGATGCTGCGGAGGCCCTTCACCAGGTTGACGATGATCATGGGCGGCTCGCGCACGCTGAGGAGGAGCGCGTCGCTCACCGCGACCGGCGTCGGCTGCGGGCTCACTTGGATGCGCCCCGCGGATTCGCTTCCGGGCGCGCCCGGCTGCGGGAACTTGTGGACGATGGAGCCTTTGCGCTCGATCGTGAGATCGATCTTCTCGCCGGGGTGCGAGCTGATCGCTTTGCGCAGCTCCTCCCAGCTCCCGACCTTCTGATCGTTGACCGCGAGGATGCGGTCGCCGTCCTGCACGTCGGCTTGCGCCGCCGGGCCGCCGGGGACGATCTCCACCGCCGTGGAGCGCTCGTCCACGAACTTCCCGGCCACCATGTACGCCGAGAAGATGAAGATCGAGGCGAAGAGGTAATTGGCGAGCGGGCCCGCCGCGATGGTGACCACGCGCGCGAGGAGCGAAGCGTTGGCGTAGCTCCCCTCGTCCTTGGGATCGTTCTCCTCCCAAGGGTTCATCCCTGCAATCTGCACGTATGCGAGAAAGGGAATGATGCCGATCTGGTAGACCGTCGGGCTGCCCGGTGGCTGGTGCCGGTAGATGGTCGGCCCGAACCCGATCGAGAACCGGAGGACGCGCATCTTGAACTTGCGCGCCGCCAGGTAGTGACCTCCCTCGTGGACGATCATCAGGACCGCGAGCCCGAGGACCGCGAGGAGGATTCTGGCCGTCGACATGGACTCAAAGTCTAGGGGAGGTGGCGGGAGCGCGCCACCTACCGCAAACGCCACGCGGCGCGAGAATCGCCACCCCCGCTCACTTCGGGAATATTCTCCGCGCCCCGCCGTTGAGCCGCATTCTTTCAAGTTCCCGCGCGTGTCTCCGCCCCGCGCCCCGATCGCGGCTCGGGTGGACAGCCCTCACCGGGCTCGTCGTCACCCTGGCCGCGCCCGCGCGCGCGCGCGCCGACGACGATCCCACGGCTACGGACGTGCGGGTGAAGCGAGGGAGCGACGCGGCCGGGTTCTCGTCGAGCGTGCGCGAGGGCGAGGGCCCGCGCCTCGCGACCGACGCCGCGAGCATGGCCGAGGGCTTGCCAGGTGTTCACGTGCGACGCCTCGGCGCCGACGACGGTTTCGCCACGCTCTCGATCCGCGGCTCGAGCTCGAGCCAAGTCGCGGTGCTCTTCGCGGGGGTGCCCCTGACCGGTGGCAGCGATCCCACGCTCGACCTCGGCTCGCTCCCGGTGTGGCCGAGCGTCGAGATGCGTGCATACCGCACGTTTGCGCCCGCTCACCTCGGGCCCGGCTCGCTCGGCGGCACGCTCACGCTCACGCCGCCGCCCGCGTCACTCGAGCCACACACCGAGACGTGGCTCGCTGGAGGCTCGCTCGGCGCCGCGCGCATGCGCGCCTCGGATTCGCGACCGCTCGGGGAAGGCGGCGCCAACGTCACGACCGCGCTCTCGGCTTCGCGGAGCGACGACGCCTTCTCGTATTTCTCTCCCGGCGCCACGGGCGGTGACTTCGCCACGCGCCGGAACGCCGGCCACGCGCAAGTGAGCGCGCTCTTCTCGCTCCTCCAACCGATGCGCCTCGGCGATGGCGACGCGCCCGGCGCGATTCGCGTCTCGCTCCTCGCGCAGGCTCGCCGGCAGGGTCTCCCCGGCACCGCCATCGATCCGACGCCTGCCGATCGACTCGACACCGCGCGCCTCCTTCCGGTCCTCGAGGTGACCGGCGCGTTCGGTCGCGGCACCGCCTACGCGCGCGCGTTCGCCCGCCACGATCAAGAGACGCTCTCGACCGGGCCGGGATCGATCGCGCCGCCACACCGTCGTGACGTGTTCGCCGCAGGCGGCGCCGCCTTCGGCTTCCGCGGGCCGGTCGGTGATCGCGCGCGGATCGACGTCGCGATCGACGCGACCGACGAGCGCTACGTCCCTGGCGCCACCACCGCCACTCCGCCGCCGGCACCGGCCTCGCGCTTGGCGACCGGTCTCGGCGCAGACCTCGATCTGACCCTCGCGCGCGCGCTCGCCGCCGCCGCGGCCGCGCGCGTCGACGTGTGGTCCGACGACGGCACGAGCGCCCCGGGCGCGCGCACGACCGTACGGCCCACGGGGCACGTCGGCCTCGAGGCCGGCCGCGGACCGATCACCGCGGCGACGCACGTCGGCGCGACGGCGCGCCCGCCGGCGTTCCTCGAGCTCTTCGGCAATCGCGGCGCGTTCCTTCCCAACCCGGCGCTCAAGACCGAGTCGGCGTGGAGCGTCGACGCCGGCGTTCGCGCTCGCGATCGCGCGGGTGACGTCCGCTTCGATCTCGGCGCGACCGGGTTTCTGACCTTCGCCGACGACCTCATCACGTTCGTGCCGGTGGGAGCGTTCGGCCGCGCGCGCGCCGACAACATCGGGCGCGCGCGCCTCGCCGGGCTCGAGCTCGAGGGCGAGGCGCGGCTCGCGCCCTTCACGTTGCGTGTGGTGTACACGTTTCTCGATGCTGTCAATCAAGGCGACGGCGCGTGCGGCGTCGCGCTCGGCAGGTGCGATCGGCCCCCGCTCCCGGGCCGGCCGCCGCACGATCTCGTGGGCGATCTCTCGGCGCGGCTCGGCGCTTGGCGTCTTCGCTACGGCGCCGATTGGATCGCGGGCATCGCCGCCGATCTGACCGGCACGGTGCGCGTCCCGGCGCGCGTCCTCCAATCGGCGGGCGTGCGCTTCGAAGCGCCGGACGCGCTCGGCTTTCCGGGCCGCCTCACCGCCGACGTCGAGGTGAAGAACGTCTTCGACGTACGCGTCGTGGAGTATGCCGGCGTCTCAGGGCCGGTGACCTTGCCCGCATCGGACGTGTGGGCCTATCCGCTGCCGGGCCGCACCGCGCTCGCGTCACTTCGCTGGGTGTATTGACCGGGCGGCTCAGCTCTCGCTGGCGATGACCTCGACGCGCGCGAAGCCGAGGCCGCGCAGCATGGCCTCGAGCGTGCGAACCGCGCTCTTCCCCGCGCGTTGCACGAGCCCGGCGTCCTTGGCCGCTTGCACGATCTCCTGCTGGGCGCGAAGTCGCGCTTGCCCTTCGAGCGACTCGGCGCGCGCGGCGAGGACGTCGGTTTTGCGCGAGTGGACGTAGGTCCGCTCGTTGTCGAGGCGCGAGCTCAGCACCCGTGCCGGCGGGAGCTTCATGCGCACGCTCCGCTTCTCCCAGTCGACGGACACGTCGGATTCTTGAAGCTCACCGAGATCGATGCCCGCGGCCACGTATCCGGACGCGACGAGGAGGAGCGCATCCTCCGAATTGACGAGGCCGAAGACGCGCGACTGCTTGTCGCGGATGTCGAGCACACGCTCCACCGTCTGCTCGGCGGTGACGAGCTCGTGGAGCTCGCGCACGGCGCCGATCACGTTGGGGCGCGGCGTCACCTCCACGACTTCGATCGACGAAGCGGGCAAGAACGGCCGCTCGCGCGGGCGGAACACGAGCGCGCCGAGGCCGACGCCCAGCGCCACAGCCAGCGCGACGAGCGCGGCGGTCTTACTTCGAGGTGTTGCGCGGAGCGCGGTCACGAGCGAAGCATGACACGAAGAAAACGGAGATGGAGGCCGAGCCCCCAAATTCGGTCACGGGACGTAGGTCAGTCGGCGCCCACGGCCGTGATCGCGATCTGATGCACCGAGTCACCGAACCGGCCAAAATCGGGGATCAGCGTGTAACCGAGCTCGGCGTTGCGGCCGAACACCAGCGCCGCCGTCGCGAGGCCGCGCACCGCCCCGTAGCTCGCCTCGATCCGCGCCGCGCCCACTTGCGACGGGCACGTTGCGGCCGTGCACGTCGGGTCACGCTGGAGCTCGAAGCGCCGCGCTTCGTACTTGTCGTAGGTGTAGGCCACGCCCGGCCCGAGCGCGAGGTAGAAGCCGCGCCGGCTGAGGAGCATGCGCGTGCGAAGCTCGGCGGTCGCGAGCCACCGGTGGCGCGTGTCGACGACGAGCGGCTCCGACGTGCCTTGCGTGAGCCCCCAGAGGTAGCCGCCGCGAAACATGACGTCGGCGCGGTCGAACAGGTTCGCGCCGAACCCGAACGAGAAGCCCAAGTGCGGTGCGCCCGGCTGGAAGTGCGCGAGGAGCGAGAACGATCCGAGGCCCTCGAAGCGGCCCAGGTAATAAAAGCGGTGGGGGCTCGCATAGAGGGCGGCGACTTTGTCGGCGCGCACCGCGAACGCGATGTTGTCGACCTCGGCGGCCGCGATCTTCCACGAGACGACGCCGATCACGCGGCCGTGGCAGTCGAGCATCGGCCCGCCGCTGTTGCCGGGGTTGATCGAGGCGTCGGTCTGCACGAAGAGCGCGTTGCGTGCGCTCACGATCCCGCGGCTCGCCGACCAATCGAGGAGCCCGTCGAGCCGGTGCTGCGGCCCGTCGAGCCCCGAGAGCGGGTGACCGATCACGACGACCTCGCTTCCGATCGGAACGGCGTCGTCGTTCTCGACGAGCGGGAGCGGAGGAAAGGGCGCCTCGGCGTCGAGCTCGAGGAGCGCGAGATCGTGCGCGGGATCCACGGCCACCGCGCGCGCCCAGGAGAGCTGGCCGCCGAAGAGCTCCACCGCGAGCGGGCGGCCGAGCGCGACGACGTGGAAGGCCGTCACCACGTGGCGATGGTCGCCCATGATGAAGCCGGAGCCGACGCCGCCCACGGTTTCCACGCGCACGACGCTCGAGCGGACTTGCGGATACAGCGCCGCGACCCAATCGCGCGGGCACTCGGTCGACGCGCCTCGGGGCGCCGCCGCGGAGGGGCTTGCGACCGGAGCCACGTCGTCGGCGCGGGCCACGCCGCTCGCAAAGAACGCCGCCGCGGTGATCGCGATCGAAGCGGCGCGCGCGGCGAGCTTCATCAGAGCTCGAGCGTGAGGCCTTCGTACGCGGCGATCGTGTTCGCGAACCACTCCCGCGTGCGGCGCTCTTTCTCGCGCACCGCGGCGTCGCTCTGGCTCGGATCGTGGTGGAAGAGGACGAGCTTCTTCGCCCCGGCAGCCTTGGCGAGCTTGGCCGCCTCGTCGATCGTGCTGTGACCCCAGCCGAGCTTGGGCCCGCCGCCCACCGTGCCGGCGTACTCCTCCGGCGTGTACATCGCGTCGTAGACGAGGACGTCCACGTCCTTGGCGAGCTTGGTGAGCTTGGGATCGACGACCGAGTAGTGCTCGGTGTCGGTCGCGTACACCATCGAGTGCCCGCGATGCTCGAGGCGGTAGGCCCATACGCCGTTCGGATGGTTGCCGCGGCCGGCCGTCACCTTGATCGAGCTGCCCTCGCCGTCGTCGATCTCGACCGACTGCCCCTCGAGGAGGCTGCCGAACGTCATCCGCGCGCCCATGTCGGTGAGGTGCACGGGGAAGCTCGGATGGTCCATCTGGCCAGCGAGCGTCTCCTCGAGCGTGCGCGTGACGTTGTTGCCTCCGTAGAGGAAGAACGTGTTGCCGGGGATGAACGCGGGCGCGAAGAACGGGAAGCCTTGGATGTGATCCCAGTGGACGTGGCTGAAGAAGAGATGCGCCGTGAGCGGCATCTCCGCGAGGAGCTTCTGTCCCAGCAGGCGAAGCCCGGTCCCGCCGTCGAGGATCACGATGGCCTTGCCGGCGCGCACCTCGACACAGCTCGTGTTGCCGCCGATTTCGACGGTGTGCGGGCCGGGTGTCGGAATGCTCCCGCGCACTCCCCAGAAGGTGATCCGCATGGCCGAGTCCCGTGATACGGCCCAAGAGAGCGATCCGTCAACCGGTCTCGTGACTCTCTTCGCGATGGTGGAAGGCTCGTCCCTACCCGAACTCCCCGCCCATGCAATCGTCGCGCTCGGCTGTCGCCTTCACGTCACAGCCGGGGCCGGCGATGCGGCTCGGTTCGTGCTTACGGGCGCGGCCTTGCGTCGTGCCGAGGGCGCCGTGGCGGCGTATCGCGCCGCTTGCGAGCGGGGCGAGCCCACGTTCGTGATGGTGAGCGGGGGTCGCGCTTGGGCTGGGCGCGTCGAGGCCGACGCGATGGCCGAGCATATGGTCGGGCGCGGCGTGCCCGTCTCCCACGTCGTGCGTGAGCGCACCTCCCACTCGACCCGCGAAAATGCGCGCTACGCTGGCGCGCTCCTCCGTCAGCGCGGCGTCGTCGCGGTCACCCTCGTGACGTGTGCGTTTCACATGGCGCGGGCGAAGCGAATGTTTGAGCTCCAAGGATTCGAGGTCTACGCCGCCCCGTCGCCGTCCGCGCCGCGCGGCATCCTCGGCGCGGCGGCGCGCTGGTCCAAGGAGCGCGTCGCCGAATGGATGGATGCACGTCTCTCGGTGCGGGAGGACGGGTGAGCGCTCGCCTCGCATCGCTCGGGCTCGGGCTCACTCTCGCGCTCGCGTGCGGGTGCGGGTGCTCGCGCAAGTCCGCGCCCGGCCCGAGCGCCACCGACGCCGGTGCGCCGTCCGCCGCGCTCGACGCTTCGGCGATCGAGCGCGCGACCGATCGGCGCAGCGCGACCGAGCTCGTGGCGCTGGCGGCCACCGGCGACGGCGTCGCGCGCGACGCGCTCACGCGACGGCGCATCGCGCGCGGCCTCGCCCGGATCGCCGATGACACGGCGACGACCGCGCTTCTTCCGATGCTCGCCGACGAAGACCCGGTCGTGGTCGCGTGGGCGGCGTACGGGCTCGGCTTCGGCTGCAAGGGGCACGAGGATGCGTTCGTGAAGGCGCTCGCCGCGCGCGCCGAGACGCTTCGCGCTGCGCCCGATGCCGGCGCGGCCTCGTCGTCGAAGATCGACGCGACCCCGAGCTTCGCGCTCCCTCGCGCGCTCGGTCGCTGCGGCGGCGCGCTCGCGGAGCGAACGCTGGTCGGCTTCGTGCGCGCCCGCCCCGAGCTCGCCGAGGCCGCGGCTTTCGCGCTCGGCGATCTCGCGCAGCGTCAGGGCACGCTCTCCGACGAGACCGTCACCGCGCTCCTCGACGCCGTGCCCGCTCGCGCCGGAGCCGGCGCGTTCCGGGCCGCGCTTCAGCCTTTCTCACGCCAAAAATCGCTCGCGGAGGGATTCCTCGCGCGCGTGGTGGACGTGTCACGCGGGGCGCTGCGCGAGCCCGGCCCGGATCGAATCTTCGCCGTGCGCGCGCTCGCGAAGGCCCAAGGTCGTGGCACGACGGCGCTTGCATCCGTCGTGACCGATCGAGGCTTCACGATCGCCGAGCGCGCCGAGGCTGCGCGCGGTCTCGCGGCCGGCGGTCGAGACGAGGCCGGGCGTGCGCTCGGCGCGGCCTTGGTCGAGCTCCTCTCCAGCGACGGCGCGATGAAGACGCTGACGACCAGCGGCGAGATCCACGTGGCCCTCGCGCTCGTCGACGGGCTCGCCGATCTGCCGGTCGAGAACGCGCCCGCGGGCGCGGTGGCCAAGGCGCTCTACAACCTCGCCGCAATGCCCCCGCCGGCCGCGGCTCCGCCGGCGGACGCGCTCCGGGTCGAGCTCCTTCGTTGTCATGCGGCGGCCGCGCTCGCGCGCACCGATCTCGACGCGGAGGTCCTCGTTCGCTGCGCGGCCGCCGGGCGCATGGAGCGCGAGCGCGCCGAGCTGCACGCTCTCCTCAAGGCGACGACGGCTCATGGCGTGGTGCCGAGCCTGGTCGGCACGCGCCGCACCGCATTCGCGCGGCTCGCGCGCAGCGAGCATCTCTCCGTGCGCGAAGCGGCGCTCGAAGCGCTCGGCGCGCACTCCGAGCTCGGGCCACTCGCGCGCACGCTCGCCGGCGAAGCGCTGGCGACCAAGAAGCCAGGGCTCGTCGCCACCGTCGCCGACGCGATCACGCAGACGCCCGCGACGTTCGCGCCCGCCGACGCCAAAGGCCCCGGCCTCGGGCCCGAGCTCGCGGCTGCGTTCGACGCCGCGCTCGCCGAGGCGTGGGCCCCCGATCTCGTCGAGACTCGCGTCGCGCTCCTCGACGCGGCGGTGGCTTCGCTCCATCCGCGCGCGAAGGAGTTGGCGCTCGCGGCGTGCCACGACGTGAACGTCACCGTGCGCTCGCGCGGCGAAAAGGCGCTCGCGGCGCTCGGCACGCGCGACGCCGATTGCCGTGGCAAGCCGGGTGATGCCGCCAAGGAGATCGACGCGCTCCTCGTGGAGCCAGTGCGCGTGCGCCTCGACGTGGCCGGACGCCCGCTCTCGCTCCTCCTCGACCCCGGCGTCGCGCCGGTGACGGTGACGCGGCTGGTAGCGCTCGCGCGCGCCGGTTTCTACAAGGGCGTCGTCATCCACCGCGTGGTCCCCGGATTCGTCGTGCAGCTCGGCGACCCGGGCGCCGACGGCTACGGCGGCAGCGGTGCGCCCCTTCGCTGCGAGACGAGCCCGCTCCCGTTCACTCCGTCGAGCGTGGGAATGGCGCTCGCGGGACGGGACACGGGCTCCTCCCAATTCTTCGTCACGCTCTCGCGCACGCCTCACCTCGACGGTGACTACGCGCTCGTCGGTCGAGCCGAAGGCGAGTGGGACGCCATCGTGGAAGGCGACGTCGTGGGCGCCGTCAGCGTCGAGGACGCGCGCTGAGTCGCGTTACTTGCAGTCTGCAATGAGCCAGCTGCCCGCCGCATCTCGCGCGAGGCCCACCGCGCCGAAGAAACCGTAGGTCCCGAGCGCTTGGTTCGAGCCGTTGGCGAAGGCCCATCCCCACGCGACGTGCGCGCGCCCTTCCGCGACGTGCCCGGCTGTCGTGTCCACGAAGCACGCGCTCTCCGTGGCCCCCGCGTCCGTCGGCCCGCTCGCGGCGTCGACCACGCTCGCGTCGGCGCGGCCGGCATCGTCGCCCGCCGGATCGATCGCGCCGTTCGCGAGGGCTTCGACCATCGCGTTGACGGTCGCCATCTGCGGACCGGTGCGCGTCGCGTAATCGGCGCGGTCGTAGCCGAACCAGTCCCAGCAGCCGTTGGGGTTCGAGCCGCGCGTCGCGATCGCTTGCGGGTAGAGCACGACGACGTGATTGCCGTCGGCCCACTCGTTGTAGCCAGCGTGACGGTAGAACGCGTCGCCGATGTCGTCGGTGGTCTGTTTGCAGCCGTGAAAGGCCACGTGCACACGGCATGTCTCGCCCGCGGCGCACGACTTCGGAACGTAGGCGTACGCCGTGTCGCCGAGGCTGTGGGCGGCGGGATCGGACACGAAGCGACGCTGATCGATGGCCACGAGCTCTCCGGTCGCGGTGTCGGCCTTGGGCGCGAGCGGTCCGTAGATCGCCGCGAGCGCCGCGCCGGCGCCGTCGTAGTGGCACGCGCCCACGTAGGGAGACGCAGTCACGTCGCACGCGCCGCCGTAGTCGACGGTCGGCATGGTGTGGGCCGCGCCGGGGTGGCGGCGCTCGTAGGTCACGCTCCCGTTCGTGACGAGCGCTCGGTAGTACGCGTCGAGCCCGTCCATCACCGAAGGATCGACGGTGTGATCGTCGGCGCCACCGAACAAGAAGACGCGCTGGTGCGAGAGGCCGCTCACCGGATCGATCGCGCCGCGCGCGGCGGCGTCTTTGGTGGCTGCGACGAAGGGCGCGACGTCGAGCGCGCTCGTCGACGACATGCAGCGCGTGACGGCGTTTGCGATCGAGCCCTCGGCGCAGCGATACGGGCCGCCGGCGAAGATCGCGGCGCCGACCATCTTCGACGAGAAGGCGACGTGGAACTGAACCGCCATGAAGCCGCCCGACGAGAGCCCCGACGTCGAGGTCTCGCCGCGCGCGATGACGAGGGAGGGAACACCGCTCGGCGTGATCGAAAGAGAGAGCGCGCGCGCGTCGTCCGGCGCGTCGGTTCGCGCGCTGCATGCGACGAGCACACCCAAGCAAGCGGCGAGCATCGCGCGGGTGACGGTCGAGTGACGGTTCGAGTCGCGAGCGGGGACGTCGTTCATCGGAGCCTCCTTCGGGTTCCGCGTCGTCGTAGGTCGCCGCGTCTTTGCCAGTGAGGACCGGTCCCGACAGCGAGCGGGCATTTCGCGCCACCCCCGTGACCTGGGGTCTCGGGCGAGGCATGCTGCACCGCGTCATGCAGTACCGCGGCCCGACGAGCCTCGCCTCGCTCGCCCACGGCATCGTCCGTTGGGCGGAAGGGGAGGGAATCGAGCGCGACCGTTTGCTACGCGCCGCTTCGGTCGACGCCGGAGCCCTCGCCGCGAACGACGCGCGCATCCCGCGCGAGGCGCACGTCGCGTTGTGGCGGGAGACGGAGCGCCTCCTCGCCGATCCGGCCTTCGGCCTCCGCTCGGTCGACGCGATCGTGACCCCGGCCTCGCTCGGAGTCGTGGGGCTCTTGGCGATGACGAGCCGCAACGTCGGCGAGAGCGTCGAGCGATCGATGCGCTACGGCCGGCTCCTGAAGGAGGACGTCTTCGCGCGCGCGCACGTCGAAGGCGACCTCCTCGTCGTCGAGCTGGGGCTCCCAGCATCGTCGCCGCCCGCGATCGCCGACGCGTCGCTGGCCGCGATTCGTCGATCGATGGAGCGGTGGACCGGCGAGCGCATCCGCGTGCGCGAGGTCTTCTTCCAGCATCCTCGACCGAGCTACGCCGCCGACTACGATCGCGTGTTTCAGTGCCCGGTGCGGTTCGGTCACGCCAAGAACGCCATCGTGTTCGATCGCGAGGTGGCGGAGCTTCGTCTCACCACGGCCCAACCCGAGGTGGCGTCTTATCTGGACGGGCTCGCGCGCGCCAAGCTCGCCGAGCTCACCATCGATCGCGGCGTGCTCGGCGTCGACGTCGATCTCCCTTCCGCCGCCCGTCGCGCCATCGCCGACGCGCTCGAGCAGGGAGACGCCGACCTGACCCGCATCGCGCGCCGACTCGGAATGAGCCCGCGCAGCCTGCAGCGGGGCCTCGCGCGCCATGGTCTCGAGTTTCGACGCCTCACCGAAGAGGCGCGCATCGGCCGCGCGCTTCCGCTCGTGACGCAGACGACGCGCTCGTTCGAGGACATCGCGGAGCGCCTCGGGTACGCCGAGACCAAGGCTTTCCGCCGCGCGTTCCATCGCTGGACGGGCATGTCGCCGCAAGCTTTCCGCCAGGCGAGCCGCGCGCGCTGATTCGGCTGCCGTGCGCGAGCGTGGCGTTCTACTCTCTTCCCCGATGCTCCTCGCGATCGACGTCGGCAACACCAACATCGTCTACGGTCTCTTCGACGGCGAGACGCTGAAGCACCAATTTCGCGTCGAGTCCTCGCGCGCCCGCACGGCGGACGAGTACGTCGTCGTGTTGCGGCAGCTCCTCTCGATGTCCGGCGTGCCCGACGGCGCCGTGCACGGCGTCATCGTCGCGAGCGTCGTCCCGTCGCTCACCGAGCCCATGGTCGAGCTCGCCCGGCGCGGCTTCGGTCGTGAAGCCGTCGTCGTGGGGCCGGGCGTTCGCTCGGGCATGTCGATCCTCTACGAGAACCCGCGCGAGGTCGGCGCCGATCGCATCGTAAACGCCGTCGCCGCTTACGAGCGCGTGAAGGGCGGGCTCATCGTCGTCGACTTCGGCACCGCGACGACCTTCGACTGCGTCACGCCCAAGGGCGAATACCTGGGCGGCGTCATCGCCCCCGGGATCCAGATCAGCGCCGACGCGCTCTTCACGCGCGCCGCCAAGCTCCCCCGCGTCGAGATCGCGAAGCCGCCCAAGGTCGTGGGCCGCAACACCGTCAACTCGATGCAGTCCGGCATCGTCTATGGCTACGTGGGCCTGGTCGACGGCCTCGTCGAACGCCTCCGCGAGGAGCTCGACTATCCCTGCGAGGTGCTCGCCACCGGGGGCCTCGCGTCGCGCATCGCGCCCTTGTCCAAGACCATCGGCGCGGTCGACGACGATCTCACGCTGCGGGGCCTCCGCATCCTTTATGAGCGCAACGCCCAGGCTTGAGCGCGAGGCGGGCGCAGTCGCGCCTTCTCACGCGGCGTCTCGCGCACCGATCGCGGCGGCGGCCATGCTCGTCGCCATCGTCGTGCTCGCCGTCACGTTCGGCACGCAGCCCGTCTCGATCTCGCGCGCCATCGCCGATGCGAGTTCGCTCGATCGCATCATCCTGCTCGAGGCGCGCGCGCCCCGCGTCTTCCTCGGCGCGGTCGCCGGCGCGGGGCTCGCGGCCGTCGGCCTCGCGTTTCAATCGGTGTTGCGCAATCCGCTCGCCGAGCCGTACGTGCTCGGCGTCTCGGGCGGCTCCGCGCTCGGCGCGACCCTCGCCATCTTGGTCGGCCTCACGAGCGCGTCCTTCCTCGGCGCCGCGCTCGTGCCCCTGGCCGCGCTCGCCGGCGGCGTCGCCGCGACCACGCTCGTGTACGCGCTCGTTCGCTCGCGCACCGACGCCAGCGGAACCTCCATCCTCCTCGCGGGCGTGGTGGTCAACGCCATCGCCTCTTCGGCCATCACGTTCCTGAAGACGCTCGTCAGCGCGTCGAAAGCCCAGGAGCTCCTCTATTGGCTCGTCGGGTTCCTCGACGTGCAGAGCCCGACCGTCCTCGCGATGGTTGCGATCTACACGTTGATCGGCGTAGCGGTGTTGATGCGCGACGCCGGGCGCCTCAACCTCCTCGCCTTGGGCGACGACGCCGCGCACGCGCTGGGCGTCGACGTGCGCGCCCTCGAGCGCCGCACCTTCTTCGCCTGCTCGCTCGTGGTGGGCGCGATCGTCAGCGTGACCGGTCTCATCGGCTTCGTCGGGCTCATCGTCCCGCACGCCGTGCGACGCCTCGTCGGCCCCGACCTTCGCGTCGCGCTCCCGACGGCGCTCTTCGGCGGCGGCGCGGTGCTCGTCGCCTGCGATCTCGTGAGCCGCGCGCTCTTTCGCTGGCTCGGCACCGAGCCGCCGGTCGGCGCGGTCACCGCGCTCGTCGGGGGCCCGCTCTTCTTGTTCCTCCTGCGGCGCGACGCCGTTCGCTGAAACGACGAAGGGCGAGGCGCGCGAAGCACCTCGCCCTTCGGGCTCAGCGGAGCTGAGGACCAGGTCGGGTCAGGTCGACGGAGCGCCGGTCGCGCCCGCGAGCGCCGCCTGCTGCTGGGCGAGCATCTGCGAGATGGCGCGCGAGCGCTCGATCGCGAACTGCTTCACCTCGCGGACCTGCGAGGTGGCGAGCTTGTTCAAGAGCGCCGTCACCTTCTGCATGTCGCGCGCCTGGAAGAGCGCCTCGAAGTAGTTGTGAGCGATGCGCACGTCCTTGAGCATCTTCGGCTCGTGCGGCGCGAGGAGCTTCACGACCTCGTCGAGCTTGCCGGACTGACCGTAGAGCGCGGAGAGGCAGAGGAGTGCGAGCGGATCGTCGGGCGCCCGCGTGACGGCCTTCTTGGCGAACGCGATCGCCTTGTCGCGCGTCGCGTCCTCACCGGCGTAGAAGCCCTGGAGCGCGATGTACGGCGCTGCGTTCTTGGCGTTGACCGGCGCGTTCGCGAGCTCTTCGACGAGCGCGATCGCCTTGGTCTCGGCCTCGGGCGAGCCGCCGTTCTGCTCGCGGTGGTAGTTCGTGAGGTAGGCCCAGGCGTCGACGCAGTTCGGATCGATCTGGATCGCGCGGAGCACCGACTCCTTCTCGCCGGCGGCGTCCTTCTTCTCGTGCGCGACGCGCGCGAGGTGGAGCGAGGGGAAGGGGTTGTCCTTGAGGAGGTTCTGCGCGCCGCGCAGCGTGGACTCGGCCTTGTCGAGCTTCTGCTGCTGGAGCTGCGTCACGCCGAGCGCGAGCCAGTCGTCGCCGTCGCCGCCGAGCGCGACGATCTTGGCGAGCACGGCCTCCGCCTTCGCGTGGCGACCGTACTTGATGAGCTCCTGCGCGAAGATGCGACCGCGGTTGAGATCGTCGCTCGCCTCGGTCCAGTGCTTCTCGAGGCCCGCGAGGAGATCCTCGAGGCCGATCGCGATCGGGCGACCTTGATCGTCCTGCACCTGCACGGCGGGGCCGTTGAAGCCGAGGAGCTTCCAGACCTCTTCTTCCTTGAGCGCCACCGGACCGTTCACAATCTCCTTCTCCACCGCCTGCCCGTTCGGGCCGAGCGGGATCAGGACGAGCGCGTTGCTCGGGATGCCATTCGGAAACGCGGTGACGGGCGCGAGAATCGCCGCGCCGCCGGTCGGAGTCACAGTCGCGCCGCCAGCGGGGGCGTTCGGAACGTTGCTTTGAGCCATGGGTGGTGCCTCAGGGAGCTCGAAATGGAGAGCTCGGGTCGATACGGAAGGCCACGGAACCTATCAGCGCTCGTGCACCGACGAAAGCGAGACGGCCCTCGTCCCCTTGGCCGCGGCGCTTGGCGGCTTGCCGCTCGCCGACGACGCCTTGGCTCTCACGACCCGCTTGCCCGGCTTGCACGGGGCGAGGAGGTCGACGCGGCGTCGTCCTCGAGCCGTGCGCTCGTGAAACGACGTCGTGCAGGTCTGGGATGCCCAGCGAGTTGTGAGCGGTTCTGTTCCGAAATCGCGACTGTGGCGCGCTTAGATGAGCGTTATGGTGTATGAATCGGTCAATTGGTTCGTGTACGGTCCATGTGTATGGTGGTTTGTGAGCGGATGAGACGATTTGATGAGCGGATGTGGGTGCGGGATTCGCGAAGATTGTGCGCGCGTTTGTGAGCGGATCGTAGGGTTTGCCGGCCTTCTGCGAGCGGATGACCAAGAATCGCTCAGTTGAGAGGGGGTTCGAGTTGGCACTCCCGATGCTTAGAGGAGCCACAACGCTGGCGGCAGGTGCCGCGAGCAGAGGGGCGCGACACAGCGCGCACCCGACGAAAGGCAGGTCTCCATGGCATCGGCGTTCGACGGAAGCTCGCTGCGCGCGTACCGCCAAAACTTGTCCGGCGTCGCGCCGCTCGATCGAGAGACGGAGCGCGACCTCGCGCGGCGTTGGCGCGACGGCGACAAGCGCGCCGGTGAACGGATCGTCGAGGCCTGCCTGCCGTTCGTGATCGCCATCGCGCTCGAGTACCGGCGCTGGGGCATCCCGCTCGAGGACATCGTCCAGCAGGGAAACCTCGGCCTTCTCCGCGCGGCGAAGAAGTTCGATCCCGAGCGTGAGGTTCGCCTCGCCACCTACGCCGCCTACTGGATTCGCGCGGAGATCCGCGAGTACGTGGTTCGCTCCTATCGGGTCGTGCGACTCGGAACGACCAAGGGCGAGCGCAAAGCGCTCCGCGCGTACCGCACCTCCCGCGAGCGTGACGCCGATTCGATCGCGAAGGTCTCGGGTCTCCCGAAGGAGCGCGTGGAGCTCCTCCTTCCGCTCCTCGCGTCGCGCGAGATGAGCCTCGACGCCACCGTCGGCGAGGACGCGGCGCCCGCGGTCGACCGTCTCGCCTCGAAGGATCCGTCCCCCGAGGAGGAGGCCGGCTCCCATGAGGCGCGCCGTCAGGCCGAAGAGGCCGTCACGCAAGCGTTGCGCACTCTCTCGGAGCGCGAGCGGCTCATCGTCCGCGAGCGCCTCATGAACGACGATCCGATCACGCTCCAGAAGCTCGGCGAGCTCCTCGGCGTGAGCAAGGAGCGCGTACGTCAGCTCGAAGAGCGCGCGCGTGACAAGCTCCGCGGTCGCCTCGAAGAGCTCCGCGAGCTCGCGTCCTGACCAGCCGGAACCGGCGCTCGTCGTCTGGAACTTGCGCCGATCCCGCGCCTCGGCGCTACGATCCGTCGTAGCCCATGCGTCGCGCCCGCTCGAAGCTCGTCCTGGCGCTGCTCGTGGGGGCCGCCCTCGTGCACGTCGTTCGGAGCGGCGTGCGCGCGCCCGACCCGATCCCGCCGCTGGCGACGTTTACGCCCCCGCCCGCGCCACCGCCTCAGCCTTCGGAGTCGGCTCCCTCGAACGCCCGGCTCCCCAACGGAGCGCCGGCGGCGCTGTCCTGCTCCGCGGCGCGCGCAGTCGTGGCGCAGGTGAACGGTCAGCTCGTCGAGCCGCCGCGCGCTCCCGAAGATTCGGCCTTCGCCGACGCGGTCGTCGACTGGCTCGATCCGCACGGCCTTTGGAGCGCGGCGCCCGGTAGCCCCGTCGCGCAAGCGATTCGTTCGCACGCGCGCAGTCTCTTGGAAACGCTTGCGCGCCGCGGTGCCGGCAATCGCTGCGCGCCAGCCGTGGAGATCGGCCGCGTGCTCGCCCACACCATCGACGGGCTGCGCGCCACGTTCGACGCGTCGCGCGCGCGGCCGGCAGCCGCGGGAGCGTACTTCGAGAGCGTGTTCGAGCCTGGGACCGTGACGCGCTCCGCCGAATCGCTCGCGTCGCTCCTCGGCGAGCGCGCGGGCGCGTTCGAAGCGACCAAGATGGAAGGGGCGCGTTCGCTCGTCGACGCGGCGCGAGAGCGCTTCTTCCCGACGCTGACGCCGGAAGCCTGGGGCGACGTGGTGCTCGCGGCTGCCGTGCGTGCGTACGTGCCGGCGGTCGATCCGCACGGCGCGTGGGCGCCATTCGAGGAAGAGGCGAGCCTCTACGAATCGGAGCTCGAGGCGAAGCCCCCGCCGCCGTTTTGGGATTCGGTCACGCGGACCCCGATTGGCGTGCGCGTCGATGAAGGGCCGCTCGCGCCGCTCGCGCCGTCCGATCTCGTCCTCTCGATCGAGGGCATCCCGCTCGGTGGCATGCCGATCGAGCAAGTCGATCAGCTCGTTTACACGCTCGCCGACGAGCGGCCGCGCGTGTCGATGCTCGTCCTCTCGCCGCACGATGCCGCGCCGCGCGCGATCACGGTGGTGATGCCCGCGCCTTCGGCAGTGGCTGCGACGCGCGAGGGACTCTCCACCGATCGCGTGCGCTACGGAGACGGGCACGCGCTCGTCCTCGGCATCCACGACGTCCGAGAGGATCTCGGCGAAGCGCTGGCGCACGAGATCGATCGTGGTCGCCGCGAGGGCACCCTCACCGGCGTGGTGCTCGATCTTCGTGGCAACGGCGGCGGCTCCACCGACGGCGCGGCCGCTGCGCTCGGGCTCTTTCTCCCGGGCGCGCCGCTCTTCCCGATGCGTCGTCGCGACGGCACTCTCGAGATCGATCGCGCGACCGAGCCCGTCCTCGAAGAGCGTTGGGACGGACCGGTCGCGGCGCTCGTCGACCGCTCGACCGCGAGCGCCGCCGAAATGATCGCCGGCGCCCTCGGCGCTTATCGTCGCGGCGTCGTCGTCGGTGAGCGGACGTTCGGCAAAGGATGCGCGCAGGAGTACATCGAGGACGAAGCCGACGTGGGCGTGCTCCGTTTGACGACGCTCGTCTTCGCGCTCCCGGACGGAAGCCCACTCCAGCGAACGGGGCTCCTCCCGACGCTGGTCGTTCCGTTTGCGCTCTCGGGTGATGGGGACAGCGAAGCCTCGCTCAAGGGCTCGCCTGCTGCGTTCCGCGGACCGGACATTCGCGACGCGCGCCGCGTGGCGATGGGCGACAAGGCGGCGTGGCCTCCGCCCACGCGGGCCGACGTCGGTCCGTGCAAGGACGCCGAAGTCTGTCGCGGCCTCCGCGCGATCGGCTCCGCGGCGACGCGTCGCGCGGCCAAGCGCTGAGCGAGCTTCGTCGCGCGCGTGGCGTCAGTTCTTGCTGCCGCTCTTCGCGTCGTCGTTCTTCTCGCCGCTCCAGTCGTCGAGGAAGGACCCGTTGAACGGTCGACCGTGGCAGGTGCTGCATCCGACGGGGCTACCGTCCTTCTGCACCAGCTTCTCCGCGAAGTTCTGCTTCATCCACGCGTGCAGCTGATCTTCGTCGCTGCGATCGAGAAACTCGGTCTTCCCTTGGTGACACGAGTCGCAGAAGAGCGGGCTCCCGTCGGTCATCGCGAGCTTCGCGACCCACTCGTCCCACATGCGCTCGGCGACCTTCTTCTTCTCGGTGTCGGCGGCGAAGTCGAACTGCGGCGAGCCTTGCGCGCTCTTGTCTTGCTTCTTCACGTGACAGAAGTCGCACTTGACGCCGAGGCTCTTCGCGAACGCGTCCATCAAGGCGCGCACGCGTGAGTCATCGCCTTCGCGCGCGTCGGCCGCCATCGCCGCGGAGACCGCGATGTGGAGTGGTTGATCGAGGAGCACCTTCGCCTTCTTGAGCGAAGCGATCTGGGTCGACGCGATCATCGGCTGGGTCGAGCCAGGGTCCGTGGTTCCCTTCGGCTCCTGGTTGGCCGGCGCCACCTCGCCGGTCGGGCCAGGCGAGGCATCTCCCGCGCTATAACAAGCCGCTGTAATCACGGACAAAAGCGTCGCGGCCAGCAGATACAAATGCGCTCGCATCGGGCGCGTTCTAGCGCTGTGGTGTCGGTCGGCAAACCACCATGTGGGCAATTCCCCCTTTCCTAACTGGAAAGTAACGAACCGCCCCTGCGCATCCGTTCGCCCCCCGTCGCCGGTTGCCGGTCCCCCGTCGCCCGTTCCCCAATTCTCGTCTTCACCGCAAAAGGCTCCACGTCAGCTTCGCCACGATCGCCGCCACGACGCAGAGCACGACCACGCGAACGACCTTGTCGCCGCCGCGGAACGCGAGGCGCGAGCCGATGGCGGCGCCCACCGTGTTCCCGACCGCCATCGGGAGCGCATAGGCCCAAAGGATTTTCCCGCGCAGGAGAAACAGCGTGAACGCCGCCACGTTGGACGCCAGGTTCACCACCTTGGCGTTGCCGGAGGCGCGCGTCAGCGAGTCGCCGAAGAGGCCAGCGAAAGCGACGATGAGGAGCGTGCCCGTGCCCGGCCCGAAGAAGCCGTCGTACGCGCCGATGCCGCACGCGATCGCCGCGAGGAGGAGCCGCGGATGACCGATCGGGGTCTTGCGCGTGTGAACGCGCTTGGGCAGCGAGACGAACACCGCTGCCGCCACGAGCAGCGCGACCACGAGCGGCTTCAACGGCTCGGGCCGCACGAGGAGGAGCAGGCTCGCGCCGAGGAGCGAGCCGATCGCGCCGAGCGCGAAGGCGAGCGGTGCGCGATCGCGGTCGAGGCCGCCGCGTCGCCAGAAGGTGACGGCCGACGAGGTCGCGCCGAACACGGCCTGGCCCTTGTTGGTCGCGATCGCGAGCTGCTCCGGGAGGCCCGCCGCGAGGAGCACCGGAAGCGTAACGAGCCCGCCCCCGCCAGCGATCGAGTCGACCAGCCCGGCGGCGAGCCCGCCGAGAAACAGTTTGATGACGAGGAGCGTCAAAGCGAGCGCGCCTTCGTGACGCGCATCGCCTGCTCATGCCCGTGTCGTGACGCGCGTTCAAGGGGGACCGCTCGCTCACCGCGGAACCCGCAGAAAAACCGGCCGATCCGCTGTCGGGGCGGGGGACGAAGCGCTATACTGCACCAATGTCGTCGGATTCATCCGCCGAGCGCGCGAGCGAGCTCATCTTCGATTGGAACGAGGTGAACCGCCGCGGTCGCCTCATTCCCGAGAACGCCACGTTCTTCGACGAAACCTTGCGTGACGGTCTCCAGAATCCGTCGGTCGTGGATCCCGGGATCGATCACAAGCTCAAGATCCTCCACCTCATGGAGGACCTCGGCATCCACTGCGCGGACATCGGCTTGCCCGGGAGCTCCAAGCGCGCGTTCGATGACGTGCTCCGCCTCTGCCAAGAGGTCGTGTCCTGCAAGATGCGCATTCGGATCGCGTGCGCCGGCCGCACCGTGGCGAGCGACATCACGCCGATGGTCGAGGTCTCGCAGCGCGCGGGCATTCCGATCGAGGTCTACGCCTTCATCGGCTCGAGCCCCATTCGCCAGTACTGCGAGGAGTGGGACGTCGACTTCATCGCCAAGAAGAGCGCCGAAGCGATCGACGTCGCGGTCAAGGCCAACCTCCCCGTCTGCTACGTCACCGAGGACACGACGCGCTCGCGTCCGGACGTCCTCACCACGCTCTTCAAGACGGCGATCGATCACGGCGCCACGCGCCTCTGCCTCTCGGACACCGTCGGCCACGCCACGCCCGACGGCGTGCGCAACCTGATCCAGTTCACCAAGAGCGTCATCGCCGGAACGGGCGCCAAGAACATCGGCATCGACTGGCACGGGCACAACGATCGCGGCTTCGCGCTCGAGAACGCGATCTGGGCGCTCGAGTTCGGCGCCGATCGCGTGCACGCCACGGCGCTCGGCATCGGCGAGCGCGTCGGCAACGCCGCCATGGAGCTCTTGCTCCTCAACCTCAAGCTCTTGGGGCAGCTCCCGCACCAGGATCTCACCAAGCTCCTCGAGTACGTCGAGGCCACGGCGCGCGCCGTCGACTGGCAGATCCCGATCAACTACCCGCTCGCCGGTCGCGACGCGTTCCGCACCGCGACGGGCGTGCACGCCGCCGCGATCATCAAGGCCATGAACAAGGGCGACTCCTGGCTCGCCGACCGCATCTACAGCGGCGTCCCGGCAGGCATGTTCGGGCGCGCGCAGGAGATCTGCATCGGCTTCATGAGCGGCGCCTCCAACGTGAACTACTGGCTGCGCCAGCGCGGGATCCCGTCGACGGAGAAGCTCGTCACCGAGATCATCAAGACCGCCAAGACCCTCGATCACATCCTGACCGACGACGAGGTCATGGCCGTCGTTCATCGCGTCCAGGCCGAAGACGGCAAGGGCTGAGCAGCGACGCAGGACCGGGTGAGCTCGCCGATCGCGCTCTCCGCGTTCGCGCTGCGCCAGGCGCCGGCGCTCGTGGCGCTCGTGCGCGGTCTTTTGGGCGTGCCGCTCGACGAAGCGCGCGCGCTCGAGGTCGTCTTCGAGATTGACGCGCACGTGGCCGCCGCGAGCGCGCCCCTCCGCTTCGCGCTCGCGCTGTCGCTCGACGGCCTCCGCATGTTGCCGCTCTTCGTCATCGGGCGCTTCGCCCTCCTCGAGTCGCTCACCGACGAGGAGCTCGCCCGCTTCCTCGAGCGGCTCGATCGCTCGCCGCGGCTCGGGCTTCCGCTGGTCGCGATGAAGACCCTCGCCTGCATCGCGTTCTACGAGCTCCCGGGCGAGCTCGCGCGCGTGGGCTACGTCACCGCGCGCCGTCGCTACCTCGCGGCCGCGGCGAAACCGGAGGGCCCGTGACCGTCATCGTCGGTAGCTCGCTCGCGCGTCCCGTCTTCGATGCGTGCGACGTGGTCGTGGTCGGCTCGGGCGCCGGTGGGGCCGTGGTGGCCGCCGAGCTCGCGAGCTTCGGCCTCGACGTCGTGATCGTGGAGGAAGGACCGATGGTGCCGCGCGCCGAGTACGCGTCGCTCTCGCCCATGCGCACGCTCCGGCGAATCGGTCGCGAGGCGGGGCTCGCCGTCGCGCTCGGGCTCGGTGCGACGCCGGTCATCAGCACCCTGGCCGGTCGGGTCGTCGGTGGCTCGAGCACGCTCACCGGCGGCGTGTGCTTCCGGATCCCGGCCGCGGTGCTCCACGAGTGGCAGCGAGACCGCGGGCTGGCGACGCTCGGCGAGGACGCGCTCGCGCCGCACTTCGACGCCGTCGAGCGGCGCATCCACGTCGAGGAAGTCCCGCCGCACATGCGGCCGCGCGGCACCGAGCGCTTCATCGAAGGCGCAGCGAAGATCGGCGTCCCGATGAAGCCGCTCCGTCGAAACACGCACGGTTGCCACGGCGAGTCGCGCTGTAACTTCGGGTGCCCGCACGGCGCCAAGCTGAGCGTCGACGTGACGTACCTCCCCGACGCGTTCGCGCGCGGTGCCCGGCTCTACTCGGACGCGCTCGTCGAAAAGGTGGAAACTGCACACAATCGCGCGTTCGGTGTGCGCGGCGTCTTCCGTCGAGACGGGGATCGGTCGGCGGTGCCTTTCGTGATTCGGGCCAAGACGGTGGTGGTGGCGTGCGGCGCGCTCCACACGCCGCTCCTCCTCGCGCGGAGCGGCATCACGTCACGCGAGGTGGGCCGGAATCTCACGCTGCATCCGGCGTTCCGCGTCGCTGGGCTTTGGGACGAGCGCCTCGAGCATTGGGACGGCGCGCTCCAGAGCGTCTACTCCGACGAAGAGACGCACGGCGAGGCTGGGCTGACGTTCGTCGCCGCCGCGAGCGCGCCCAGCATCCTCTCGGCGGCGTTCCCGGGCGTGGGCGCTGCGCATCGCGCGCTCGCCGAGAAGCTGCCCGAGCTCGGCGTCTTCGGCGGCATGGTGCACGACGACGCCGGCGGTCGCGTTCGTCGCTTCATCGGCCGCGAGCCGCTCGTGACCTATCGAATGTCGGCGCGCGATCGCACGCGCATGTTCCGCGGCATTCGCTTGCTCGGCGAGATGGCCTTTGCCGGTGGTGCGCGCGCGGTGCTCCTTCCGATCTTCGGCCTCCCTCCGGTGACGCGCGCGAGCGATCTCGCGGCGCTCGAAGAGAGCCCGCCGCCCGCGCATCGCGTCGAGTGCATGTCGTTTCATCCGCTCGGCTCGGCTCGCATGAGCGCGCGCGCGGACGCCGGGGTCGTCAAAGAGAGCGGCGAGTCGTGGCAGGTCGACAACCTGTTCGTCGCCGACGGCAGCGTCGTGCCGACGAGCATCGGGGTGAATTCGCAGCTCCCCATCATGGCGATGGCGCGGCGCATCGCGCATCGCATCGCCGCCGACTGGTCCACGCTCGCGCGCCGCGCGAGCTGAACGCTCGGAGCTCGCTCAGCGGCCGCGATCCACGCCGAGCCAAGGTCCGGCCGGCACGGTCTGGCTCCCGTGGCGGAGCTCGAAGTAGAGCATCGGGCCTTGGCCCTCGTCGCCCACGGCGCCGATGCGCTCGCCCGCCGAGACCTCGTCGCCGACCTTCACGTCCACGCTCGCGAGGTTGCCGCTCACCGTGTAGTAACGCTCGCCGTGATCGAGGATCACGATGCGTCCGTAGGCGCCGTAGCGATCGGCGAAGGCCACGCGTCCCGCGAACGACGCGCGCACCGTCGCGCCGAGCGGCGCGCGGATTTCGAGGCCGGAGCCGTCCGCGCCGTCACGCTTCGCCGCACGAACCTCGGCGCGGCCGAGGACCGGGAAGAGCAATCGACCCTTGGAGCCGGAGAATCCGCCGATCGCGACCGGGTCGCTGGTGGTGCCGCTCCCGCCGTAGATCGCGACGTAGTCGCTCGCGCCGCTCGAAGTCTCGAACGCGCGCTCGAACGCCTCGCGGCGACGCGAGTCCTCTTCGTTGGCCGTTCGCGCCGCGTCCATGGCCGAGCGCTGGGTCATGAGCGCGACCTTGTCGGTGGCGAGTCGCTCTAGCTTTTGGGCGAGCTCGGCGCCCTTGCCGCGCAGCGCGCGCTCGCGATCGAGATCGGTCGAGAGGGCGCGGCGCGCCTGTTCGACGCGCATCGCGTGCGACACGAGGGCGTCGAAGCCGCCGCCGATGGGCAGCATGCCGACGCGCGTGAGGCGATAGACCGCGCGACCACGCGCGACGACGCGCGCATGGAGATCGGCGAGCTTGGGGCCGAGCGTGGCCATCTCCTTCTTGGCGAGCTCTTCGTCGGCCTCCACGTTGGCCACGCGACGGTCGAGGGCCGCGAGCGCGAGGGCTGGCGACTCGGCGCCGGTGGCTGCGGCCGGGCTCGGCTTGACGAACGCGGGGCTCGGCGCCGCCGGATCGGCGTTGGCCTCGGTGCGACCGCTCGCGCGGTCCGCGGAGAAGGCGGTGGCGACGGCGATCGACGCGATGAGGAGCGCCTGGCGCTTCATACCGAGACGAGCCTCCGGAGACCGAAGAGCGCGGCCACGGCCCCGAGCAGCGAGCCGAGGAGGACCATGCCCAGCGCGAGCTGCCAAGGGAGGAACGCCGGCTCGATGCCGACGAGCGCCGTGAGCTCACCGTCCATGCGGTTTCGGACGAAGAAGAAGAGGACCGCCAGGAGCGAGACCGCGGCTGCGGCGCCGAGCGCGCCCTGCGCGCCGCCCTCCATCACGAACGGGCCTTTGACGAAGCGATCGGTCGCGCCCACGAGCTTGAGCACCTCGACCTCGGTGTTGCGACGCTGGAGCGCGAGGCGAATCGTCGAGCCGACCACGGCGAGCACCGACGCGAGGACGACCACCGCGAGGAGGATCGACGCGGCGACGCCGGCGCGGACGAGGCGCGCGAGGCGCTCCGTCCACGTCTGGTACGTCTCGACGTCCTCGATACCGGGAAGCATCTTGAGCTTCTGCACCATGCTCGCGAGCGCCGCGTCGTCGACCGACGGCTGCATGTGCACCTCGAGCGAAGCCGGGAAGGCCTCGACGGGGAGGGCGGCCAGATCGCCAGTGCGCCCGACCTCTTTGGTGCCGAAGTCGCTGCGGGCCTGACCCGACGACACGTAGCGGACCTCGAGGACGCCGGGCACCTTGCTGAGCGCGTCCTTGAGCGCGCTCACGTCGTCGGGGCTCGCCGAGTCCTTGAGGTACACCGACGCCCGACCCGCGTGCTCCCAGCGATCCTGGAGCGAATGCAGGTTGGTGACGACGAGGAGCGCGGCGCCGAGGCACACGAACGCGACGGCGAGCGAAAAGATGCTGAGCGCGTGCAAGCGCCACTCGCGGAACATGCCGCGGCGGGCTCGTCTGGTGACGCCGATCGAGATGTCGAACATCGGTGTGAGCTCTCCGAAAGTCGCAGGCGGGCTGCGGGATCAGACCGGCAGGTGGTTGTCGTAGCTCTCTTCGGCGATGCCCGAAGGCACGTCGACGGTCTTGCCCTCGTCGAGCACGACGAGACGGCGCGGCCGAATCTCGAGGAGCGATCGGTCGTGGGTCGCGAACAGCACCGTCGTGCCGGACTCGTGGATCTCCTCGAAGAGGCCGAGGATGTCGATCGCGAGCTGCGGATCGAGGTTGCCCGTCGGCTCGTCGGCCAAGATGAGCGCGGGCTCGCCGACGATGGCGCGCGCGACGGCCACGCGCTGCTGCTCGCCCCCGGAGAGCACGCGCGCCGGCGAGTCACCGCGGCCCGAGAGGCCCACGCGCTCCAGCGCTTCACCGACGCGGGTGCGGACGAGGCGTGGCGGAAGCCCGAGCACCTCGAGGGTGATCGCCACGTTCTCGAAGACGCTCCAAGTCGGAACGAGCTTGAAGTCCTGGAACACGACGCCGAGGTTGCGCCGCAAAAACGGCACGGAGTCGTCGCGGAGTCGCGCGATGTCGCGACCGAGGAAGAGGATGCGCCCGTCGTCGACGGTCTCGCTGCGATAGAGCAGGCGGAGGAGCGTGGATTTGCCGGCGCCGCTCGGGCCGGTGATGAACACGAACTCGCCGCGCTCGATGGTGAGGTTCATCCCGCGAAGGACGGGGACCCCGGGACGGTACGACTTGTAGACGTCCTCGAAGACCAAGATGGGGCGGTTTTGGGCCTCGCGTGCGAAGCGGTTACCCGCGCGCAGCATCGGCCGGAAGCGCCGGCTCTTCTCTTCGCGAGGCTCGGGGGCGAGGGACTCGTCGTCCTCGTAACGCGACATACCTCGGCGGTAACAAACCCGGACCCATCGGACCAAGTTTTCGGCCAAACGCGGGGCGAAATCCCGCTGTTTTCAGGCGCCCGCGGCGGCCTCGGCGCCCGCTCCGGCGTCGCGGGCGCGGATGGCCCGCTCGGCGAGATCTACGGCACGTGCACCCTCGGCGCCGGTCGCGATGGGGGCGGCCGCGCCGGTCAACGCGGCGTGGAGCGCGAGCGCTTGGGCCACGAGCGGCTCGTGGCGCTCGAGGGTCACCTGCGCGCGAGCGCCGCCCTTCTGCATGGTGAGGCGCGGCGAAAGGAGGTTCCCTTCGTAGACGGTGCGCGCAGTCGTCACGCGGATCGCGCGCGTGGGCGCGCCGTCCCGGCGAGCATGCAGCGTGGCCCGCGTCGGGCCCGCCACGAGGCGGACTCTCGCGCCATCGGCGCTTCCGCGCGCGTCCTCGAGCTCGGCGGGCTTGCCCGTCAGGTGCTCGACGAGATCGAAGTCGTGAACACCGAGGTTGAGGAGCACGTCGCTGCTGACCGCGCCGGCGTGCGGAGCGGGAACGGTGCGCACGAGCTCGATGGCCTCGAGGACCTCGCTCACCAGCAAGCTGCGCAGCGCACGAACCACGGGATTGAAGCGCTCGGAGTGCCCGGCAAAAACCCGGACGCCGCGCGCCTCGGCGGCGGCCATCAGGCGCCGCGCTTCGCTCGCGGTGGCCGTAATGGGCTTTTCGATGAGCAAGTGCCGGCCTGCGTCGATCGCGGCGCGCGCGAGCCCCGCGTGCAAGGCGGTCGGTGCGGCGATGACGACGGTGGTCGCCCGTTCGATGAGCGATTGCGCGTCCGCGAAATCCGACGTCTCCGTGGGGTCGAAAGCGCCCACCCACTCGAAGTGATCGCTCAAATCGCGCAGCACACGGGCGTGCAGGCGGCCCATTCGACCGAGCCCGAGGACGCCGATGGAAATGCGCGACATCACGCTGGACTTAGCCTTTTTTGAGAGGCGGGTCACGCGTCGTCGTCAGTTGCCGCCGGAGACCTCGGTTCCCTCGCTCGGTGGGCAGTCGCCTTGAGTCTCGCAGCCCGGAGCCGGGGAGCAGTCGCTGAAGCCGGCAGCGCACGCGTAGACGCAGATGCCGGTCAAGAAGCCGGTGCCGGCGAAGGTCTGGCACGTCGCGACCATGTTGGGCGGTGCCTTTGCGGTGCAGTCCTCGCATTGCGACCCGCAGCGGTGCGGGTCGTTGTCGGCGATGCACTCGGCGCCGCAGCGACTGTGCAATCCCGCATTGCACTCCGAGCCGCAGCTCCCGCCCGTGCAGATCGCGTGAGCGCCCGCGGGCGGCTCGCAGCGCTTGCCGCAGACTCCGCAGTTGTCGACGTTGTCCTGGGTCGACACGCACTCGTCGCCGCAACGCTCGAGGCCCGCCGCACAGTTCGCGACGCAGCCGAATCCACCCGCGTCGAGCGGCGAACAGTAGGGCGTGCCGCCGTCACATACCGCGCCGCAGGCGCCGCAGTTCGCCTTTTTGGAGATGTTCGTGTCGCAGCCGCCGCCGTCGCCCACGCAGCGCTCGAAGCCGGGGCGGCACGTGGCGACGCAGCGGACCTGGTCGCCCACGTTGGCGCACGCGACCGCGCTGGCGTTGGTCGCGTCACACGCTCGGCAGTCTCCGTTGCCGCATCCGAAGTTCGGATCGGTCGGGAGCACGCACGCGCGAATCGCCTCGCACGCGCGGTGATCCGAGGCGCACTTCAGCGCGGCGGTGCCCGCGCCGCCGTCGCCGCCTCCGTCCGTGCGTGTTGTTGCGCTGTCCCGACCCGCGTCGGCGCCGACGTCGAACCCATCGAACGAGCGGACGAAGGAGCAGGCCGCGCTCAGGAGACCGAGCGCAGCGGTCGCCGCCAACGCGCGCGCGGCCGTCGTGTGGCGGGCCAAAGCGCGGCGTGAGCGTGTCACAGCGGCGATGATACGACAGGCGTCAGGTCACCGGCCATCGATCGCGAGGTGCTCGGCGCGCAGAATCGTGGGTCGCGGCGAATACGCGAGCGCGCGCTCGATGACGTTGCGGAGCTCGCGCACGTTCCCGGGCCAGCGGTGTTGGGTGAGCCGCGCGAGCGCGTCGGGCGCGAGCGTCGGTGGGGTGCCCTTGGGAGTCAGGTCGATGACGAAGTGGCGGGCGAGGGCCACGATGTCTTCCGGTCGCTCGCGGAGCGGTGGCACGCGAAGCGGAACGACCTGGAGTCGATAGTAAAGGTCCTCGCGGAAACGGCCGCGGCGGACGAGCTCGACGAGATCGCGGTGCGTGGCGGCGACCACGCGCGCGTCGACGCGGATCGGGCGGCGCTCGCCGAGCGGGAGGACCTCGTTGCGATCGAGGAAGCGGAGCAGCTTGGCCTGGAGCTCGAGCGGGAGCTCCCCGATCTCGTCCATGAAGAGCGTGCCGCCACTCGCCGAGCGGATCACGCCCGGATGATTCTCCGTCGCGCCGGTGAACGCTCCGCGGCGATAGCCGAAGAGCTCGCCCTCGAACAGCTCGTGCGGGATGGCCGCGCAGTTGAACGCCACGAACGGGCCCGCACGCCGCTCCGAGAGTTGATGAAGCGTGCGGGCCACCACCTCTTTGCCGCTTCCCGACTCGCCGGTGACGATGACCGTCGCGCGCGACGACGCCAGCCTCGCGAGCTCTCCTTTGAGGGCGCGCAGGGCCGGTGACGCCGCTACGAATCCGCCTGGATCGCGCTCGGGAGGCGCCGCCTCGACGCCGGGAGCCACGTCGCCGCGGAGCGCCGCGCACTCCATGGCCAACGACGCGTGCAGGGTGAGGAGCGCGAGGAGCGCGTGCGAGGTCGGTGTCGCAGGACCCCTCACGCTCAAGCGCAAGCGACGACCGCTCCCGTCGTTGAACTCCGCGCTCAGCGTTCCGTCGGTCGGGCTCGGCTCCGCGAGGCCGAGGTCGTGCACCTCGGTGAGCCGGGCTTCGCCTCCGAGGAGGCGTTCGGCCACGCTGAGGAGCTCTCTCTCGAGGAAGGCCGTGCTCGCACCACGGACGGCGAGTCGCTGGAACGGTACGAGAAGCGATTCGACGTCGGCAGCTCCGGACGGGCTCGCGACCACGCGCTCGCCGCGTCGCTCGCGAACGATGGTGAGGCCCACGTCGAGCGCCGCGGGGGCCGGGAGCCCGAGCTCCGCGAGGCGCGCCACGCTCGAGGCGAGGGCCTCGCGCGTCGCTTCCGGATCGTCGAACGCTGCGCCGAGCGCGAGGCGTACGTGCCGCGTGATCGCGGCGCGTGGCCGATCTCCCCCGCGCTCGAGGGTCGCGCTCGCGGCGTCGAGGAGCGCGCGCGCGCGCGGCCAATCGCCGTGCCCGGCGAGCGCGGTCCCCTCGAGCCGGAGGAGCTGCGCCGAGGTCCACGCCGTCGTCGCGACCTCGCCCGCCCGCGTCGCGCGACGCAGCGCGAGCTCGGCCTCGGCGAAGTCGCGAGCCAGGAGGTGCGCGAGGACGCGGGACAGGGTCACTTCACGATCGAGGAACGCCCAACGGCGCGCCAGCATCCCCGCGCGAGTGAAGGCGCGCGCCGTGTCTTCCGGCGTCTCGTCCCCGGCGAGGCCGCGCATCGCATCGGCGTACGCTGCGTACGCCGCCGCGACCGATCGCAGCACCTCGATCTTGGTGGAGCCGAGTCGCGCCGAGATCTCGCGCAACGCTTCGACGTTCCCCGTGAGGTACTCGATGTGGATGCGCGTCGGGAGCGCCGCGAACGACGGGAATGCCTGGGCCTCGTCGACCGCGTCGAGCTCGGCGAGGACGCCGCGTGCGCCGTCCACGTCACCCATGCGAAAGCGCGCTTCGGCAGAGGCGCGTGCGAGGAGCATCGTGTGGTGTCCGGGCGCGAGTCGCGCCGCGCGGGCGCGTTCGCGGGCGCGTTCGACCATCGCGAGCACCTCTTCGGGGGGCACAAGATCGTCGAGGCGGCGGACCGCGAGGAAACCGACGGCGCGCGCCCAAAAGAGCGGCGCCTGCCGAGCCTCCGCGGCCGCCGCGAGCGACTCGAAGACGCGCGTCGCCGTCGCCGTCTGACCAGAGAGCAGGAGCCCGAGGCCGCGGCATTCTTCGGCCATCAGCGCAATGAGCGGTGGCATCGGGCGACCGAGCTCGGGCTCGATGCGCGCGAGGGCGCGCGTCACGAGCTCCGCGTCGGCCACCCAAGTCGCGACCTGTACCGCCGCCATGCGGCCGAGGAGGATGACGTCGTCTGCCGCGCCGGGCGGCGCGAGGGCCTCGGCGCGCGCGCCGTATGCGTGTACTTTACCAATATCGAGCAGGCTCCCGTCCGGGAACGAGTGGATGAACGCCGCGGTGGCGAGGACCCACGCAGCGACCGTGCGATCCAGCGCGCCGTCGTCGGCCGCCGCGACCGCGGAGGCGAGCGCAGCGAGGGCGGCGCGGCCGTCGCCGTGGCCGAAGATCTGGGCGAGTGCGAGCCCGACCGCCGCGAGCGCGCGGCCGTCCGGCGTCGACGGTGCCTCGCGCGCCATCCGCTCGACGAGGCCGGTGGACGCGGCCCAGACGTCGCCGCTCAACGTCTGCTCGACGAAAGGCCAGAGCGCGGCGAGCTCGTCCTTGGAGTGACGTAGCGACGCGCTCTCGTGGTCGCGCTTTCCGGATTGCGCGGCGAGCGCGCCAAGCTTCGCCAGCGAGGTCCCGCGCGGGGTGCGCGCGTCGTTTCGGTCTCGAGGGAGCTCCCACCGATAGACCGTGAGCGGGCTCACGCCGACCGCGGCCGCGAACGCCGCGCGCGTGGCTGATCCGCGCAGGCGCCGAATCTCCTCAGGGGATGCATCCACTATGTCCAATGGTAGTTACCTATAAACCAGAGTTGGATGATGTCCAATCGAGGGGCGCTCTTGGGTGCGACGCTGTAGGTAATCAAATAGCCCTTTAGAAACCGATCAGTCGACGGTGCCTCTGGGGTGGCTCTGGACTTGCGTCTGCGGCCACCCCAGGAGCGCAGTCATGGCAACGATGGTTCAAGGAGTCGGAGAGCCCCCCTTCAAATCGGACCCTCAACCTATCCAGCCGGCGTCCCCCGCCAAGCCAGCGCGCGCGAAGCGTGTCCTCGCCGGGCTCGCGGTCGTTGCGCTGGCGGGCTTCGGCATCGCGTCCGTCACGGGCGCGGGCCGTGAGGTGACCGACGACGCGCAGATCGAGGGGCACGTGGCGAACGTGGCGCCTCGCGTGCCCGGGCTCGTCAAGCGCGTCCTCGTCGCCGACAACGCGAAGGTCAACGCCGGTGACGTCCTCATCGAGCTCGACGACGCCGACTTCCGCGTGCGCGCGGCGGCGGCGAAGGCCGATCTCGATGCCGCGAAGGCGCAGCTTCGCGCCGCCGAGACTCAGCGTGCGCTGACCGAGAAGACCGCGCAGTCGAACCTCGTCGTAGCCCGTGGTGGTGTCACGCAAGCGAACGCGGTCGCTGGGACGTCGCGCGCCACCATCGAGCACGCCAAGGCCGACGTCGTGGCGGCCGAGTCGCGAAAGAAGCTCGCCGAGACCGAGCTCGCGCGTTCGACCCAGCTGTTCGGCGAAGGCGCCATCTCGTCGGCGGAGATCGACGCGCGGCGAGCCGCCTTCGAGCAGGCGAGCGCGGCGGTCGAGCAGTCACGTGCGAGGCTCGCGAGCGCGCTCGCCGGTGTGGAGACCGCCGTGGGAACGACGGAGTCTGCGCGTGGCCGGTTGATCGCCGCCGAGACCGCACCCGAGCAGATCGCCGCCGCCACCGCCGCCGTCGAGCTCGCCAAAGCGCGCGTCGATCAGGCGCGGGCCGCCCTCGATCAGGCCGAGCTCAATCTTTCGTACACCAAGGTTCGCGCCGAGGTTCCGGGCGTCGTCGCTCGCCGCACCGTGGAGCCGGGCCAGCTCGTCTCGCCCGAGCGTCCGCTCCTCGCCGTCGTTCCGCTCGAGGACACCTGGGTCGTGGCTAACTTCAAAGAAGACCAGATCGCGCACATGGTGCCCGGCCAGTCCGCCGAAGTGACCGTCGACACCTTCGGTCGACAGAAGCTCCACGGCGTCGTCGACAGCTTGGCCGCCGGCACCGGCTCGCGCTTTTCGCTCCTCCCGCCCGACAACGCCTCCGGCAACTTCACCAAGGTCGTGCAGCGCGTGCCGGTGCTCGTGAAGCTCGATCCGCATCCGGGCCTCACGCTGCGTCCGGGGATGAGCGCCGCGGTGACCGTGGCGACGCGCTGAGAGGAGGCGCGATCATGGACGGGCAGGTTCAGGGCTCCAAGGTCGGCATCACGCTCGTCGCGATGGTGGGCGCGCTCATGGCGCTCATCGACATCACGATCGTGAACGTCGCGCTGAGCGACATCCGCGCGAGCTTCGGCACACCGCTCGACCAAATCGGCTGGGTGTCGACCGGGTACATGATGGCGAACATCGTCGTCATCCCCATGACCGGCTGGTTCCAGCGTCGCTTCGGCTACCGCCGCTACTTCGCGGGCTCGGTCGCGCTCTTCACCGTCGCCAGCGCGCTCTGCGGCGTGGCTTGGAACCTACCGTCCCTCGTCGTCTTCCGCATGCTGCAAGGGCTCGGCGGCGGCGCGATCATCCCCACCGCGCAGAGCATCCTGTATGCGCGCTACCCCAAGGCCGAGCATGGCATGGCGTCGGGTCTCTTCGCGCTGGGCGCCATCACCGGACCGCTCCTCGGCCCGGCCATCGGCGGCGCCCTCATCGACGTCTCGTCATGGCACTGGATCTTCATGGTGAACGTGCCGTTCGGCGTGCTCGCCACGGTGCTCACGCTCCGCTTCGTCGAGGAGCCGGGCTTCGTTCCGCCGACCGGTGACGACGCGCGCATCGACACCTTCGGCATCGGTCTCCTCGCGGTGGGCATGCCATCGCTCCAGTACGTGCTCGAGGAGGGCAATCGCGAGGGCTGGACCGAGAGTCCGCTCGTCGTGGTGCTCGCGGCGGTCTCGGTCATCGCGCTCGTCACGTTCGTGGTGCACGAGCTCGAGACCAAGAATCCGGTCGTCGATCTCCGCGTGTTCGCCAACCGAAACTACGCGGCGGGTACTGGGCTCAATCTCCTCACGGGCTTCGCGCTCTTCAGCGGGAGCTACCTCTTCTCGCTCTATTGCGGCGCGGTCATGCGTTACAGCGCGCTCGAGATCGGGAAGGTGTTCTTGGTGGCGGGCACGATCTCGATCGTGCTCATGCCGATCATCGGCAAGAACGTGAACCGCTTCGACGCGCGCGTCCTCCTCTTCGTCGGTGTCGGCGTCGTCACCCTGAGCCAAGTCATCGCCTCGCGGCTCACCGGCGCGGCTGGCTTCTGGGACCTCGTGCGCCCCAACCTGGTTCGGAGCGCCGGTCTCGGGTTCATCTTCATTCCGGTGAGCATGATCGCGCTCTCGGACATCTCGCCCGAGCGCCGCGGAAACGCGACCGGCCTCTTCAACCTCACCCGCGAGCTTGGCGGCTCGATCGGCACCGCGGTGATGGGGATGCTCGTCACCGATGGGATCAAGCGCAACGGCGCCTCGCTCGCGGAGTCGGTGTACGCGCAAAATCCGCTGGTTCAGGAGCAGAGTGCCGCGATGCGCGGCGCGATCGGCGCGTTCACGTTCCAGCGCGACCTCGTGGCCGAGTCGCTCCTCAAGGTGCGCGTCACCGTTCAGGCCATGGTTCTCTCGTTCGAGCATGGCTTCCGCGTCGTGGCCGTGGCGATGGGGATCGGCGTCGTGCTGGTGCTCGTGATGACGCGGCCCAAGAGCTCGGAGCCGGTCGACGTCGGTCACTGATCGCGTCGTTCATTGGAGGATGACGTTCGCGAGCACGGTAGGACAACGTCGTCTTTGCGCGCGTTCGCGGTGATTTCGCGGGATTCGCGGCGGTGCGGGGAGAGGTACGGGCGTTGCTCTCTTGCGGACCATGACGCCGCAAAAGTCGCTCGGTCTCTTGGTCCTCTCCCTTCAACTCGCTTGCTCGTCCGCTGCCACGTCGCCGGACCCGTCGCCCGAATCACCGATTGCCGACGAGATCGCGCAGAGCCGCTCGATCGGCGCGGCGCTCGTGGGCACGCCGCCCGACAACGTTCAGCTCGCGCAAGGAAAGAGCTTCGTCGTGGTCGATCAGCCGAGCCTCGCTGCGGTGGCGAAGGCCTTCCCGATGGGGAAGCTCCTCTACGACGTGAACCAGTACCTGACGGCCATCACGCCGCAGTGGAACATCGACCACCCGACCGATCCGCGCAAAGTGCACGACGATCTGGATTGGGCGACGCACCCGTTCCACGGCGGCTCGACCGACACCGTCGACAACAACAACGCGCCACATCCGGTGGGCACGGTGATCCCGTCGGTGGACTCGTTCGGCGAGCGCGTCGTTCCGTACTTTGCGCCCGACGTCGATCCGGTGGGGCCGTTCCGCCTCCTCGCCGTCGTGAACCGCCTCGATTTGGCCGGCGACTTCGACATGCGCGGCGGCGGTGAGCTCGGCGGCGCCGAGCGGCGCTGGTTCGGCGAGGGTCGGCTCATCTTCGGGCTCTCGTCGCCGCTCGATCCCAAGACGCCGTTCCCGATGACCTTCATCATGGAGTACCGGCTGCCCGCGCTCACCACGAACAAGAGCGGTACCATCGTGGTCGACACGGCGTTCGACTTCGCCGTCGGCCCCACGTCGATGGCGGATTGGATCCAGCGACGCAAGCTCTGGGCACAGGTGTGGGCGAACCTGTCGACGTACGATCTCGGCTCGAGCGCATATCAGTCGGCGCTACGCACCGTGGTCGCCGCGTTCGCGATCGGGAAGAACCACCTCGCGCTCCGCAGCGGCGAGCGCGTACGGAGCCAAGCGAACGGCGCCGTCACCGACGAGTTCGAATACCGCGAGTTCTACTTGAACGGGCAGTGGATGCTCTCCACGCGCAAGCTGCGCCGTGAGCCCATGGGGTGCGCCGAGAAGTCGGCGACGCTCACGTCACGCATCGACTCGGAGTGGAACGGCGCGCCGACCTTCGCGTGGAACTACATGCTCGGTGACCGCAACATGACCGACGCCGAGATCTCCGAGGTGACGGCGGCTTGCGGCGGCTCGCTGCCTTACGGACAGCAAGACGAAGACCCCGGCGTTCAGTTTCGCGCGAAGTTCTCGCGGTTCAAGACGAGCGACGTGTGGAACGTGGCGACCACGGAGGACAAGCGCCACGCGTTCGCGGCGGGCACCTGCTCCGGCTGCCACGGCGGCGAGACCGGAACGAGCCGCGGCTTCCACGTCGTGCCGAGCCTGCCCGGCAAGAACGCGACGCTCTCTACGTTCTTGAGCGGCAAGAGCACCGCGACGCCCAACGGCGTGGAGTATCCGTCCAACGAGCCCGGCCGCCGCATCGCGCTCCTCAAAGCGTTCGGCAACGGAACGGACGTCGCTGGCGACATGCTCCACGAGCTCACGTGCAACGACGTGGACACGTGCCCGATTCAGTGAGATCGGCGCGGTGCGTCGGGCCTCAAGCGATGGCCACCTGAGTAAGCGCGACGAACGCGTTGCCCATCGGGCGCGGGAGGAGAACCGCACCGCGCCCGTGCTCGCGCACCAGGCTCCGGGCCCACGCGCGCGCTTCGTCGAGACCGCCGTCCATGTGCTCGATCGTCTCCGTGGGCAGCCGCGCGAAGACCGACGGCGCCGGGATGTTCGGGTTCGTCGTCGCGCGGTGCACGCCGTCGGGGCGCACCGAGCTCACCACCTGGAGCGGGCTGTACGCGACGACGTGGCCCGTCGCGCGCGCCCACCAGACGAACCAGCGGTCGCCTGCGGTCGAGATCATCGCCCGCACTGCGCCGAGCACCGCGAGTCGGTCGACGAACGCGGCCTCGTCGAGGTTCGACGCGAACGACATCGGTCCGGCGGCTTGGGGGATGACGTGAACCTGCGCGGTCGCGGACGGATCGATGGCCCCCGGGATGTCGGCGGTGACGCGCAACATCACCTGCTTCGACTCCCAGCCGTTGACGCTCGGAAGCGGGGCGTCGAGGTCGCTCACCTGCCACGCCGCGGGGTCCTCATCGACGAGGTGACCGAGCACGAGCTCCGCGTAGCGCTGCGCGTCCTCATAGAGGAGCTGGCACGGCGGCGCGGTCATCATCGCCTCGAAGAAGAGGTCGGCGCCGGGGGCGATGTCGCGACCTTCCGAGCCGGGCATCTTGAGCTCCGCGAGGACGGTGGGCCCCGGCGCCGGCTCGCCCTCACGCCGCTCACTCGGATCCGGCCAGACCTCGAGCGTCACCGTCACCGCGTTGAGCCGCTGCTGAATCTTGCCGCCGCGTACGAGCGCGCGCACCGCGAACGGCGCCTCGCCGGTGACCACCGCCGGCGCGAAGAGCTCCACCGTCGCTCCGCCCACACCCACGCTCGCCTTGATCTTGTCGAACCATCCCATCGTGAAGCTCCGTTTCGTGCGGCGCGTCGCACCCTCCGTGCGCGGCCAATCGTGGGTCGAATACGCCCCGTGCGGCGCCCTCTTCCCCTTCGGCTGGAGCGCGGAAGACACTTATTTTCTCGAGTCGGAAAAGCATTTCCGAACGGCGCCCGCGGTCACGCGCGCGGGCCTAGAATGCGGCGACGCGGATGCTGACCCTCACCCCCGAGCTGACGCGCCGGCTCCTCCCGCGGCGCGCGATCCCGGCCTCGATTCCGGCTCGGCGCTTCGACGCCGCGGCGAAGACCAAGGTCTGGGTCGAGCTGCGAAAGATCGCGGAGCCGGAGGCCTGGGCGCGCGGCCTCGCGGCTTCGGGGCCCACGCTCGCGCCCAGGATCGAGGCCGCGCAGCGCGCCGTCGCGACGGGCGTGCTCCCCGACGACCCCGAGGACCTCGCCGTGCTCGAGGCGCTCTTTTATCGGACCTTCCGCGCGGAAGAAGAGCGGTCGATCGTGAGGCTCGTCGCGGCGCGCGATGGCGTCGCGGCGGCGGTCGCGATGAAGTCGCGCAGCCTCGAGCTCGCCCGCGAGTCGAGCCCGCAGCACCGGCTCTTCGAGGATCCACGCATTTCGGCCGCCGATCACCGCGTGTTTCGGAATGGCTCCTGGAACGCGCTCCGCGAGCTCGTGTGCGGCGCGAACGACGAGGCGTACGCCGCCGCGGTCCGCGTGGTCCGCGCCCGCTTCGATGGAACGGATGCGCTCGCGCAGCGACGGTTCCTCTCGTTCGTCGCGCCGGACGAGCACGATCTCGCGAACGCGGTGCTCTCGGCGCTCGTGGCCCAGCACCCGCTGTCGACGCTCGTCGGAGCGCTCGATCGGGTGGCCGATCTCTTCTCTGCGTCCGATGACCAAGCGGCGATCGTCCGCTTCATCGAGAGCGCCGTCGTCGATCCGGCCTGCACGTCCTACGAGCTTCGCCAGATCTTCGACGCCAGCGCGGAGCTCGCGGCGACTCTCGACGAAGAGCGCTTCGCGCGCGTGTCACGGCTCCTTCTGGCTCAGAAGACGGGGAAGACCGAGCTTCGTGCGCTGGCCGTCGCTCTGGCGGCGCGCGAGGACTCGTCGGCTGCGTCCATTCTCGCGAGCGCGCTCGCGCATCCGGTGCTCGGACCCGTCGCGGTGGCCTACTTTCAGAGAAGCGCAGGGCTGGCGGCGAGCGCGCTCGCACCAATCGCGGACAAGTCGGGCAAGGCCGGTGAAGCAGCGCGCCTTCTCCTCTCGCGAGCGCGCGCGGAGCAAAGTCACAACGCGAACGAAGTCGATTCCACTCCGAGCACCGATGACGTCCCGGCGCTTCTACGCAATCCGCCGTGGCTGGGGCGCAAAGAGAAGCGTGCGAAGAGCGCGGCGACGACCGTAGATGTTGTCGTTCCGCTCGTTCCGGTGTCGGTAGCGATCCCGGATGCCTGGCACGCCGAAGCGAAGGCCGCCCTGGCCGCGGCAGCACCCATGGGGCCGCAAATCGCTCAGGATTGGAGCGAATCCACGCACCAACGGTGGCTCGACTTGGTGTTCATGCAGGGGCGCCGCTTCTCTCCTCCAGCGGACCAGGCGCTTCGCCTCTGGAATGAGGACGGAGGTGCCGCAGCCTTCGATCCGCTGCTCCTCCTCGTGCGGTTCGGCACCGCCGCGGCCCCGGGATTCTTCCTGCGTTTGCCATCTCTCACCGAGCCGGGAAGCCGCGACGGCCGCGTGCGGCTCTTTCGCGCGACGATGTGCCTCGTCGCGCCGCCAATCGCGCGTGTCGCGGCGTTCGCGCTCGCGCGTCGACCCGAACAGCGAAGGACCGCGCTCGCGTGGCTCCTCGCGAATCCCGCCGTGGCCGCGGCGGGCCTCGTGCCCATCGCGGTCGGGCCTGCTGGTCCGGCGCGCGACGACGCCGACGCGGCGCTCTCGTTGCTCGCGGAGGCGGGCCACGTCGACACGGTGCGCGCGGCTTCGGACGCGTTCGGCGCCGAGACGCGCGCGATCATCGACGAGCATCTCGCGCGCGATCCCGCGTCGCGGCTCGTCGTGCGCGGCGAGCTCGCGGCGTCCGTCGACGTCGCGTCGCTGGCGGTGCGAACGCGCTCGGGCGCGCGCTTGCCGGAGCCGGCCGTTCGGCACCTCCTCGATCTCCTACGCTCGGTGCCGGAGGACGTTCCCTTCCGGGCCCTCGACACCGTGGCCGCCTCGCTCGACGGCGCGTCGCTCCGCGCGCTCGCAGACGCTCTCGTGACCACTTGGGAGATGACGGGTGCGCGCGGCATCGATCGCTGGATGCCGGCAACCCTCGTTCGATTCGGCGGCGCACCCGAGGTGGCGCGCTTCGGGCTCCTCGCGCGAGCGTTCGCGCAGAAGGACGAGCGCAAGGCGCTCGTCGCGGCGGAGATCCTCGCAGCGATCGGGTCGGACGCTGCGCTCTCGCATCTCGCGTACTTGAGTGAGCGGGCGCGCCACGCGAGCGTCCGGCGCGAGGCGTCGGCCATGGTCGCTGCGGCCGCCGAACGGCGCGGGCTCGATGCCGATTCGCTGGCGGATCGCGTCGCGCCCGATCTCGGTCTCGATCGCGATGGGGCGTTGCACCTCTCGTTCGGATCGCGGCGCTTCGTCGCTCGGCTCACGAGCACGCTCTCGCTCTCCCTCTCCGACGAGGCGGGCGCGCCGCTCGTATCCCTTCCGCGCGCGGCGAAGTCCGACGACGCAAAGCTCGCGAAGGACGCGAAGGCCGCGCTGTCCCTTCTCACCGAAGCGCTTCCCGGCGCGGTGCGTGAGGCCAGCTTGAGGCTCGAGCGCGCGATGACCGTCCGTCGCCGCATCGCCGCCGCGGATTTTTGCGCGTTCATCCTGCCCCATCCCATTCAAGGTCGATTGGCGCGCGCGCTCGTGTTCCTCACGGCCGACCCGAACGCGCTCGCGTTTCGCGTGACCGAGGACGGAACGCTGGCGGACGTCGACGATCGGCCGTTCGTGCTCGCCGACGACGCGTTCGTCGTCGTGGCGCACGTGGTCGATCTCGGGGGCGACGCGCTCCGCTGGTCGGCGCTCTTCGGCGACTACCGCATTGCTCAGCCGTTCGAGCAGCTCGGGCGCACCTCCCCTGTGCTGGACGAGACGTCAGCGCGCGGCGTCACCTTGCCGACGTATGTCGGCGTCGGCGGGAGCGCGGGCGCCTTCCTCGGGACCTTGGATCGACGGCTCGGCTGGGTGACCGGGGCTCCGGACGTGACCGCGTTCGAGCGCGTCGTGAGGACGCGAGACGGGAATTCCTCGCGGGTCGTCGTATCGGTCACCGGGTTCTCGCTGGATTGTGTCGCCGAGGCGTCGTTCCAGGTGATCGAGGAGGTGCGCCTCACGGGTGCGACGTCGTTCGAATCGATCGAGTCACTCGATCGCTTCGAGGTGCTACGCGACCTCGAGCGCATCCGCGCCGCTGATCCACGAGCGTAGGGAATTGCGACAGCGTCGCGTGTTGCGACGGTGCGCGTCGCGGCGTGCGCGCTGCTCCCCTTGAAGGATCGCGAGCTTGCCGCGTGACGTCGAATGGCGCGCCGCATGCACGTGGCGGAGGAGGGGGGGGCCCCTTCTTCCCACCGGAGACGACCATGCTGACTTCGCGAGACGACGCGAGCGCCGACGCGCTCCGGATCCTTCTGGCCGAAGACGATGACGAGATGCGCGACCTCCTCGGCGCCGCGCTCCGCGCGGAAGGGTGGGAGGTCGAGGAGGCACGCGACGGTGGCGAAATGCTCCGCCAAGTGCGCGAGGCCTACACCGAGCCCACGCGCGCTCCGGACGTCATCGTGATGGACGTTCGAATGCCGAAGGTGAGCGGCCTCGGCCTCCTCGCTGCGATTCGACGCGCGCGCTGGAAGACACCGATCATTCTCATCACCGGGTTCGGCGACTCCTTGCTCCACGAGCAAGCCGCGGCGCTCGGTGCGAATGTGGTGCTCGACAAGCCATTCGAGCTCGAGCTTCTCATCACCTCGGTGGCGCGCGTAGCGCGGTCACCAGAGGATAACGGCGCGCCTGCGAGCGCGATCGCCTGAGCTCGGCGTCGCTCCTCGCCAGCTCTGATCTCAGCCGCCGACGCCGAAGCGGAACGGATACTCGGCGACGTTGGTCGGCGCGTCAGCAGTCGCAAAACGCCATGACTTGATCTGTCGCAGCACGCAGCCCTCGACCTTGGGGTTCGAGAGGGTGCTCGACTTGATCTGCGCGCCCGACACGGAGCCGGAGGGCTCGATCTGCCAAGCCACAGAGATGCCGCCCTTGAGGTTGGGATTGCGCGCGGCCTCCAGCTCGTAGCACGCGCGGAGCGCACCCTGATGCGCGACGACTACGCGTCGCACCGCTTCGGGTGAGAGGCCGCCCTTCGTCGCCGGCGTCCCCGCGCCGACGGTGACCTTCGCTTCGCCAGGGCCTGCGCCGCCGCCGCCCGCGCCATTGCCGCCGCCCGCGCCGCCCCGACCGTTGCCTCCTGCGCCGCGACCCCCGAGGCCGCCTGCGCCCATGCCGAAGCCGCCGCCTGCGCCCGGGCCGGCGCCCGTGGCCAGGTTACCCGCGCCGAACGGTACCCCTGCGCCGGTGCCACCGCCGCCGGCGCCGCTTCCCTTGAGCGCCATGCCGGGCCCACCGCCCAAGACGATGTCCTTGGCGTTCAAACCACCGAGCGCGTCCGACACGCTCTTGATCGTCTCGAGCGTGCTCCGGATCTCCTTGCCCGTCGATGACTCGAGGACCTCGCTCAGGCCGCCGAGGTTCGTCGACGGCTTTACCTCGCCGGGGAGCTCGGTCTTGTCGCGATCGCCCTTCAGGCCGAGCTTGCCCTCGGCGCCCTTCATCTTCTGCCCGCCGCCCTGCGGCTTCTTGTCCTGGAGGCCAGGGTCTTTGACGCCCGAGCCTTTGTCCTCCGCGCCGGCGCTCGGGAGCGGCGGCTCTTCTTCGACGCGCTTGATGCGGAAGCGCGACGCGAACTCTTCGGGGCTCGTGAGCTCGAGCGGTTTGGGGATCGCGGGCGGCGTCGAGAGCGCGCCGATCATGCCGAAGATCCCGAAGTGGAAGATGACGCTCGATACGACGGCGAGCGCGAGGAGGAGCTCGAAGTTCGTGCGCCCCTTCGCTTGCTCGGCGCCCGAGGTGTACTGAAAGAAGATCGAGAAGAGGCCGTATTGGAGGACGCCGTAGTCGCCCGGCACGATGGGGACGCCGGTGCCGCTCTGCGAGAGCGCGACCGGATCTTCGTCGCGACCGCGAAGGCGCACGAGCCCGCCGAGCGTGCCCTTGGGATCGATCTCCCAGCCTTGGGCCGAGCCTTTCACGGGGAGCTCGGGCAGCTCGACGTTGTCGGGTGGGGCGATGGTGCCATCACCGAGCGTGAACGACTCTCCCTTCCGCAGCGTGCGGAGGTGAAGCACCGTGGTGCCCCACACCGCGGCGACGCGGAGCATCGGAGCTTGGGCGGCTGCGGCGGCCATCATGGACAGGATACGGGCTCGGACCCCTTTCGATCCAATCGGAGACCATCATTCCGAGGGCGATGATGTGGGCGCGGCTCGCCTCCCCCTACGCCGGGCGATCGCGCGTGCGGATCAGAAGGACTGCTCGTTTTTGGTCTCGCCGAGCTCCTGCATGAAAGAGCGATGGCCGAGATCGCCGGCCGCGAACTCGGCCCGCACGCGACGCAGGAAGTAGACGAGCTGCGGGTTGCGGAGGCGGCCTTCGATCTCCATCTCGCCGAAGCGGAGGCTCGTGCCGCCGTCGCCGGTTTTCGTCACCATCACGCCCCCGTCTTCGCGAGCCGTGCTCGGACCACCCTTGGGCGTGGGCTCGGGGCGCGTCGCCGTCGGCGCCTCGCGGGCGGGCGCCGCAGCGTCGGCGACGGCAGTCGGGGTCGGCTTCTTGGGAGCGGGCGCGGGTTTTCTGTCGCGCTTCTTCGTCTGCGCGGAAGCGATGGCGGTGAGGAGGGCGAAGCTCGCGGCGGCCACGATCATGAAGACCGCCGCGCGTCCCGCGCGACGGGATCGACGACCGAGCGTGCGCGTCGGCTGGGTCTCTTCGCTCATTCGTCTTCGTCCTTGGTGGGAGGGGCCGGCGGCGGAGGGGGCGCGGCGGGCGCCGGCTTGGCGGCGGCGGGAGGGGCTGCAGGCGCGGGAGCCGGTGGAGGCGCGGGAGGCGGCGCGGTCTTACTCGCGCCGAGCGCGGTGAGCGCTCGCTCTGCTTCCACGCGCGACTTGTGATCGGACGGCGCGTCGGACAAGAAGCGTCGATAGAGCGGTATCGCCTGATCGGGCTTCTTCAAGTAGTCGCCGTAGAGGACCGCGAGGTTGTAGAGCGCGCTCACGTGGTGCGGATCGCGCGCGAGCACTTTTTCGAGCACGCCGCGCGCCTCGTCGAATTTTTGCGGGTGCTGCGCGTCGCCCTCGCCGCGCAGCGCGGCGCCGAGTCCGACGGCCGCGTCGTCGTCGTCGGGGCTGGTCTGCAGTATGGCGCGGAACTGCTCGGCCGCCTTGGCGTACGCGCCCGCGCGGAGGAGCACCGCGCCCATGTTCATGCGCGCGGTCGTGTCGCGCGGATCTTCTTGGGTGGCCTTTTGGAAGGCGCGGAACGCGATGGCGTCGTCGCCGGCCCCGAGCGCGATGAGGCCTTGCGCGCGCTCCGCGACCGCGCTCTTCGCGTTCCCGTCGAGCGCCTGCTTGGCGAGGAGCGCGGCGGTGTCGCGCTCGCCTTTGGCCAAGTGGCAGAGCGCGAGCTCCGCGAGCGCAGACGCGTCGCCCGGCTTTCGCGCGAGGAGCTCTTTGGCTTGTGCGATGGCCTTGTCGACCTGGCCCGAGTCGCGAAGCGCGGCGACATACGCCGTGCGCGCCTCCACCGACTGCGGGTGTTTGGCGATGTATTGGCCGAGCGCTTCGGCCGCGGCTTTGTTTTCGCCGCGTCGGCGTTGGACCTCGGCGAGCGCCATCGTCACTTCCACCGCTTCGGGCGCGAGCTTCGCGGCCTTGACGAGCTCGTCCTCGGCGGACGCGAGATCGCCTCCCGAAGCGAGCACGACGCCGAGATCGTAGCGCGCCTCCCACAAGTTCTCGTCCACGAGGAGCGCCTCACGGAGGAGCGCGATCGCGCGATCTCGCTGACCTTCCTTCGCCGCCGCCACGCCCTGCGCCATCTTCAGCACGGCTTGCGGGTTGGCTGGTGGAAGGCGCGTCGTCACGGCCTGAGGTGGCGGCGCGACGCGATCCCCGCCGCCGCATGCTGCTGTCGCGAGCGCGATCGCCATCGCGAGGGCCGAGCCGCGAAGCGCGATCACTTGGCGCCTCCCTTCTTGGGCTTCTTCGGCGCGTCCTTTTTGGCGGGCGTCTCTTTCTTGGCGGGCGCGGGCGGAGGTGCGCTTGCAGGTGCCGCGCTCGCCGCCGGTGTCGCCGGTGCGGCTGCGGGCGCGCTCGCGGCCGGTGCCGCCGGCGTCGCGGCCGGGGCGCCATCGGTGATGCCGCGTCGCGGCGCGTCGATGAGCGCAGGGAAGGGTGCGGGCGACGTGGAACGGACCTCGACGCCGATCTCCTTGAGTGGCGCGTAGAGCTCGCTGTTCAATCGCCCCAGGCTCTCGCGCATCTTGGCGGTCCACTGGTTGTAGATGCCAAGGTCCATGGCCTTCTTCCAACCCGTTTCGTAAGCGTCGAGGCTGCGCTCTTCGATGGGCACGACGAACGAGTCGATCTGCGCTTGGTAGGCGTCCTTGTCGGCGTCGGACATGCTCGGCGGCGGCGGCGCGTCGCGCAGCGCCTTCGCGAACGACTCGTAAGTGTGTCCGATTTGGTAGAGCGCGGCCGTCGTCCACTCGGCGACGCCGAGCGAGACCGTGTCGAGGAACACCGTCGCCGCCGCTTTGAGCAGCTCGGCCTTCTGCTTCAAACGCTGCGAGAGCTGTTTGACGTCGCCTTGGATCTGAATCTTCTCGAATCGCTCGAGGACGCGCGCGCCCTCCATGTAGCGGGCCTCGGCCGCGGCGTACTTGCCCTCGGCCGATAGCGATCCCTTGGAGCGACGACCGAGCGCCACCGCGCTCTTCAGCGACTCGTCGGCGCCGCGCTCGTCGTTCACCTTGAGCTGCGCTTTGGCGAGGAGCACGTACGTGCGCACGCGATCGTCGGCGCCCTTGGCGCGCCCGAGGAAGCGCTTGTAGAGATCGACCGCCTCTTTGTTGCGGCCCGCATTCTGGTGTGCGCGCCCCATCTGGAAGGCGACGTCGTCGGCTTCGGCCGAGCTCCCGTAGCTCTGGAGATAACGGTTGCCGTCGGCGACCGCCTTGTCGTGCTCGCCCAACGCAGCGCGAAGAACGACCGCGTTGTATGCGGCGTCTTTTGCGTGCTCGAACTTCTGAAAGCTCTTCTCGCTCGAGCTCGCGATCGCCTCCGAGAGATCCGCCGCGTCGGCGTAGAGGCCCATCGACTGGAAGCTCGTCGCCGCCATCCACGCGCCCTGCGGCGCCTCGGGCTTGTCTTTGTAGTCCTTGCCCACGACGAGCTGCGCCGCTTCGCGCAGCGTCCCAACGTCGCCGCCCTTCTGCGCGGCGGCGATCGCGTTCACGCACGCTTGCGCGGCGCGTGCGTCCTTCGGAAATTCCTTGGCTGCGCGGAGGTACGCCTTGGCGGCGCCCGCGTGATCGCCGGCGGCGGACTTCTGCTCTCCCTGCTTGAACACGGCCTGCACGATGAGGACGTCGAGCTTTTGCTGCTGATCGCGCGCCGCGAACGCCGGCGCGGTCTTCAGGCGCCGCGCCCACGTCTCGATGTTGTCGTAGTTCTTCGACTTGTTGAACGAGTCGAGGATGAGCTCGCCGGCCGGCTGCGCGAACTGGCTGCGCGGGAAGCGCTCGAGCAGCGCGCCCCAGATCTTCACGGCCGGATCGTAGACCGCGTACTCGTAGTAGAGCCGGCCTTGACGGAAGAAGAGCTCGGGTAGCGACGGATCGTTGGGATAGAGCTGCGCATAGAGCTCGAGCGCCTCGGCGAACTTCTTGTCGCTCTCGGTCTCTTGCGCGCCGGCCTTGCCCTTGCGCGCTTCGAGCTCGGCCACGCGCACGCGCTCGAGCGCGGCGATGGCATTGTAGATCGCGTCGCGCCGCAGCGTGCGGAGCGGATCCTTCTGCGCTTCTTTGTCGGGGATGCCGCGGGCCGCCGCCATGTACGCGGTGGCAGCGTCGGTGTTTCGCTCAAGCCGGTAGAAGTAGATCTCGGCGAGGTAGAAGTTGATTTGATATGCCTGCGGCGCGCCCGCGTACTTCGAGAGGTACGTGCTGTAGAGCGCGGCGGCGCCTTCGAATTCGGCGCGGCTCGTCTTGTCTTTCTGCGCCTTGCCATGAAGGGCGAGCGCCTGCTGACGAAGCTGCTCCTCGATGCGGGCGTTGGTCGCCTGCACGCTCGCCGGGTCGCCTTGGCTGCGCGCCCACGAGCCCCCGGGCGTGTAGTCGCGGAGGACGCGCTGGTACGTCGCGTTGAGCTTCGGCCACGCTTCGACGGTGTTGTAGCCGTTCGCGATCTCGAGCACCCAGTCGCCGGCCTCGCGGTTGGCCGGATCGAGCTTGAGGAGGAGCTCGTACGACTCGATGCCGCGGTCGTACTGCGAGCGGTCGTAAAACTGGACGGCAAGCGCTCGCACGATGCGCGTCGCGAAGCGATCGTTCCCCATCTTCTGGAGGAACCGATGCACGTCGGCCGCGGTGTTGCGGTCGTCTTCGGTGAAGAGCTCGACGAGGTACTTGAGCGCCTCGCCTTGGAGCTCGTCGAGCTGCTTCTTCTGCGACGCCGACGCGCCCGTCGCGGCTTGGTCGGTCACCTCGAAGACGCTCACGAAGCGCCGCGCCGCGTCGTCGCTCTTGCCGAGGCGCCACATGCACCACGCGCTCTTGAAGAGCGCGAGCCCGTAGAGATCGCTCTTCTTGAACGCCAGCACTTGCTCGTACTCGGCGAGCGCGGCCGCGTAATCGTACTTCCCGGCGAAGAGCGCCTCGGCCTTGGCCATATGCGCATCGGGCACGAAGCGCGAGCGCGGGAACTCGCGCAGGCCGAAGCGCGCCAGCGCGTCCTCCGCGGCCTTGCTCGGTGGCGAGGAAGCCGTCGACGTAGAGCGCGAGATCGTAGTCACGGAAGCGCGGGTAGTCCTTGAGCACGCGCCCGAAGAGATCTCGCGAAGGCCCGTACTCCGGCATGGGCGTCGGTCCGCGCTGATCGATGGGCTTCTTCTCCCATGCGCGGAAGCGCTCGACGAACCCCTCGCGCTCGACTTCCCACTTGAGCTCGCCGAGACGCATGAGCGCCTCGGGCATTTCGGCGGCTTTTTTGGGCGTCTCGGCGACGAACGTCGTCAAGAGACCGATCGCCTCACCGCGAAGGCCCTTGATCGCCTCCAAGTCGCCCTCGACACGCGCGTCGAGTTGGCCCCGGAGCTTGGCGAGGACCTCGGGCGGAAGCTTCGGGCCGCGGATGGCCGGTCGGCCCGCGGTGCTCTCGCGCGACGCCGATGCGCTGCCGGCTTTCGGCGACGCCGGCGCCGCAACGGTGCGCTCGGCGGCAGCCTGCAGGCTCGACGACGCGGCGCCACCCGGCGCGGGCGGCGGCGGCGCGCTCGGCTTCTTCTCGCCCTTGTCCGGTGCACCCGACGCGTCGCGCGGTGCCGCGACGCCCGTGAGCGTGAATGGAGCGATGACGAGGCCTAGAAGGCGACCGCGTCCTTGACGCGCGCGGCTCACTTGAGGCCCTCGCTCCCGACGTATTCATCGGGCCAGTCGTCACCTTCGAACGGCCAGTATTCCTCGTCGTCGCGGAGGTAGCGGCCCGCGTCGAGTGAGTCGACCGCATCGTTGGGGAGGTAGCCGTTGGCGATGGCTTCGATCACTCGCGATGCGCGCGCTTGCCCAGCACGTTGATCTGGATGCGACCGAGGCGCGCGCGGCGGAGAGATAGCGGAGAGCCGCAGATCGAGGCGATGGAGCGCGTC
>JBGAJR010000050.1:0-65932 GCA_044224815.1 Polyangiaceae bacterium | reverse complement strand
GCACCATGCCGAGGAGGAACGCGAACGCCGGGACGAGCACTTCTTCGGGCGACGCGCCGCCCTGGTAGGCCGCGCCCGACGCATCGAGCGTGAAGCCGTGATCGCCGAACACGTAGAGGAGCGTGCGCGGGGGCATCGTCGCGGCGTGGCGGGTGATGGCGGCCGCGGCGCGCCGCACGATCTCCGGGAAGAGCGCCGCCGCGTGGCCGTCGGCTTCACGAAGGCGCGCTTCGACGACGTCGAGCTTGAACATGTCGCGGCCTCCGACGCGAACGCGGCGCACGACCTCGGCGGTGCGACCGCGAAGCGCTTCGCCCTCACCCGAGCCATCGTCGACGGTGGGTGAGCGGAGGCCGTCGATGCCGCGCGCGAGGCCCGCGAGCTGGCGCGGCGTGTTCGAAGGGAGCGCGGCGAGGAGGAACGACTCTTCGGCCAGTGTCACGCGCGGGCCAAGGCCCACGAGCAGCGTTTCGCGCAGGAGAACGCCGAGGTCCCAGCGGAGCCCGTCGACCATGACGAGCTGCGTCGCGCGCGCCCCGTGCAATCGTGCCGCGCGCGCCGCGAGCTCCGGCGCGTCGAGCACGAGCTTGGGGCGCTTGCCGGTGACGACGAAGGTCGGGAACGCTTCGGCGTAGCTTCGCGCGAAGGTGTGGCGGAACTCCTCGCGCGCGGCGCGCGCGCGCGGCTCGTCGAGGCCCTGCTCGATGGCGTTGACGAGCGGCGCGTAGTGCTCGGTGAAGAGGCGCTCGAACTCGGCGAGCGGCTGCGGGCCGCGCGCGGCGGCGAGCGCGGCGGCGTGCGTGCGCCAAGCGCTTTCCCTCGGTGGCTGGGTGGGGGTCCGCCCGAGGACGCGCGCCTCGCTCGAGGGCGCGGGCTTTGCGACGGCCAAGAAGACGTGCTCGCTCGGCTCGGCCGGGCTCTCTGCTCGGATGGAGGTCGTTTCGACTGGCTCGGCGGAGACCCCCTGGAGATCCGGCTCGGGCGCGGCGGTCGCCGCGACGTTCACTTCGGCCACGACCGGCACGACGGGCGCGCTCGCCGGAGCCGCTGGCGGTGCGAGCAAGGTCGCGAGCGATACGGGATCGCGGAACGCACCGAGCTCGCGATCGCGCGCGTCGAGGAGGAGCGTAAGCGGTCGGTCGCGACCGACGCGCACGAAGAGCGCGAGCGCGTCGCTGTCGTCGGTGGCCAGCGCGCGGTGCGCGCCGACCAGTGGCTGGAGGGAAGGGAGGAGCAGCGTGAGACCCGCGCGTCCGGCGCGCCGCGCGCGGAAGACCCAGTCCTTCACGCGAGCTTCGTCGGAGCCGAACGCGCCGAGCCCGGGCGGTGGCGCCCCAAGGCTCTCGAGCGCGCGATCGCACGCCTGCTCGACGGCTTCGAACAGTCGGCCGCGCGAGAGCGGGGACAGCGAGGCGAGCTGCACCACACCGTCGCCACGCGCTTCTGCGTCGGTGATCGCGTGGGCGCGCTGGTGCTCGCCGACGAACTCCGCGTCGCGTGCTCCGAAAACCGGGTTCGCGCTCGCCGCGACTTGGACGCCGCTCTCGAGGCCGGCGCCTTCGCGAAAGGCCTGTTCTGCCACCTGGCTCATGATCTGCTCCTGCCGATACGTCTCGACTCCTACGAGGTAGGCAGGAACTTGGCCCAATTTTCGAGGCGCCCACCTTGGCGGAGCTTTCTCACGCTCCGAGCACCGTGACCGTTGACCCGAAGGACTGGGTCCTTATGATCGAGTGACGTTCCGTTCTGCCTGGCTCGTGAATGCGGATCCAATGGATCCCGGATATCTCGAACCCGGGAGGCGAATCGCCGTTCGGTGTGCACGCCGGGCCTCCACGCAAGTGGCGGATAACTCGGAAGCCTGAAGCGCGGCCTGAGCTTCCCACCTAGCCGAGTGGCTAGGGGTTCATTGATCCCGCACACGGCCGAGGTGGTTCGGAACGTCTTTTTTTGTCCGCGCGAGGGCCGGGCACGCGGGGTATGAAGGCGGCGTGAGCTCGGCCCCCATCCTCGTGCACGGCGCCACCGGCTTCACCGGCCGGTTGGTGTGCGCGGCCCTGTCGCGCCGAGGCATTCCGTTTGCCGCGGGCGGTCGCGACCCGGCCAAGCTCGCCGCGCTCGCCGAACGTCATCGCTGCGAAACCGTGCGCATCGACCTCGGGGTGGCCGACACCGTCGTCGCCGCGATCCGCGGGCGCGCGGCCGTGCTCGCGTGCGCCGGGCCGTTCATCGAGGTCGGCGAGCCGGTCTTGGCCACCTGCGCGCGCGAGGGAGTGAGCTACGCCGACACGACGGGCGAGCAGCGCTTCGTCGCCGACATGGCGGCGCGCTACCGGGCCACGGCCGAGGCGCGCGGCGCGTGCATCGCCCCGTCGTTCGCCTACGAGATTGCGCCGGCCGATTGGGCCGCCGACGTCGCGGCCAAGGCGCTCGGCGTCGTCCCCGAGCGCATCACCATCGCGTATCTGCTCGCCGCGGCGCGCGGTGGTTACGGCACGGGCACGTCGCGCGGCACCAAGCGCTCCGCGCTCCGCATGATGCGCGAGCCCTCGCCGCTCCAGTACGTGGACGGCGCACTCGTCGTCGAGCCGGTGGCCGAGAAGCGCACGCGCGTCTTCACCGATGGGGGACGCGCCATCGATGCCGTCTCGTTCCCGAGCCCGGAGGCGGTGCTCGTCCCGCGGCACACCAAGGCGCGCACGGTGCGTACCTTCATGGCCGTCGACGCGGCTTCGGCGACCGCGATCCACGCGCTGCGCAGGGCGATCCCGGTCACGGGTCGCGTCCTCGGGTCGCTCTTCGACGAGCTCGTCGCGCGGACGCCCGAGGGGCCGGGCGAGGCCGAGCGCGAGGCGTCGTTCGAGGTGGTCGCCATCGCCGAGGGGGAAGGGGGGCGGCGCGCGGTCGCGCGTGCGATCGGCCGCGATCCCTACGGTCTCACCGCCGAGATCCAGGCGCTCTTCGCGCTCCGCGCGATCGGTGGCGAGCTCGGGGCGCGCGGGGTCGTCGCGCCGAGCGAGGCCGTGCCCGCGGAGGATGCTTTTGCGGCCCTCGAAAACGCGGGGTTGCGCTGCACGGCGCACTGAATTACCAATGCGGCGTGATGGCTCAAGTCGACAAGAACGACCCGACGCTCGCTGAAGAAGAGTGGACCCCGCGCAAGCTCACGGGCCTCGCCGTCGCGACGATCATCGTCGTCCTCATCATCCTCTACAAGATCAGCCCCTGACGGCGCGCGCGGGCGGCCTGCCTCAGCGCGCGCCCGCGTCAGCAGCAATCTCGGGCGCAGCGCCCGCGGCGTGGGCCGACGAGCGGTATTTGGCGATCTGAAAGACGCCGAAGATCCCGAGGGCGACGAAGAACACGGCGGCGAACGTGGAGAGGCGCATCGCGGCTCTCCCTCATAGCACGCGCGCGCTCGTTCAGCGCGGAAGGCGCGCCTTCTGCACCTTGCCGGTGGGGTTCCGCGGGAGCGCCTCGATGAAGACGATCTCGCGCGGGACTTTGGCCACGTCGACCTTCGTCTTCATGAACGCGCGCAGGCCCTCCGCGTCGAGCGCGGCTCCGTCGCGGCGTACGACGTAGGCGCGAACGCGCTCGCCCCACTCTTCGTCGGGCATCCCGATCACCGCGGCCTCGACGACGTCCGGGTGGCTCTCGAGCGCGTGCTCGACCTCGATGGGGTACACGTTCACGCCGCCCGAGATGATCATCTCGCGTCGCCGCCCTTCGAGGAAGAAGCGCCCCTCGTCGTCGCGTCTGGCCAGGTCGCCGACGCTCATGAAACCGTCGCGGGTCGCGCCCGCGGTCGCGCTCGCGTCGCGGAGGTAGCCTGCCGAGAGGAGCGGGCTCCGCGCGTACAGCTCGCCGACCACACCCGGCGGCGCCTCCACACCCCGTTCGTCGAGGACGCGCACCTCGACCCCCGGAACCGCGCGGCCGATGGTGCCGGGCGCGCGACGCAGATCCTCGGGTGTTGCGAGCGTGACGAGCCCGGTCTCCGTCGCCCCGTAGAAGTTGAAGAGCACGTCGCCGAAGCGCTCCCGTGCACGCGCCGCGAGCGCCGGCGAGAGCGCGGCTCCGCCCGAGAAGATCGCGCGGAGGTGCGGGAAGCTGCGGCGATCGTCTTCGGCGAGCAGCCGGTGGAGCATCGTCGGTACGAGCGCGGTCGTGTTCACGCGGTACGCGGCGACGTCGTCGTAAAATCGCGCCGGCTCGAACGACGTACGGAGCACGATGGCGCCGCCGAGGAGGTGCGTCATCGTCGCGAACGCGTAAGCCGTCGAGTGATAAAGCGGGGCGAGCACGAGGTGCACGTCACCCGCCGACATGGGCGTCTCGGCGATGAACGACAGCGCAGAGGGGAGGGTGTCGCGCGGAAACTTGCGGACTGCACCTTTCGGGGCGCCGGTCGTGCCGGAGGTGTACACGACCACCGCGGGGTCCATCGAGCGCGCGCCGCGTCGTCGCATCGGAGGAGGCTCGAGCCACAGCTCGCTCATGCGGAGGGCGCGCGCGTCCGGATGCGGCGCCGCGCCCCGTGCGGTGACCGTGACGACGGTGCCGGAGGGACCGAGGATGCGGCGCAAATCGTGGGCGCGCTCGGCCTCGACGACCGCCACCCGCGCGCGCGCGTGGGACGCGAGGTACTCGAGCTCGCTGGTCGTCGCGTGGAAGGATGCCGTCACCGCGGCGCCGCCCACGAGCGCCGCCGCGTTCTGGGCGACCACGAACTCGACGCGGTTCTTGAGCGTGACGAGCACGGTGTCACCGCGACCGACGCCCCGCCGCTCGAGCGCGCCCGCGAAACGCCGAATGCGCTCCCAGAGCGTCGCGAAATCGATGACGCCGTCCTCATCGATGATCGCGGGCGCCGCGCCCCGGTCGGCCGCGTAGATGCGATAGATGAGCGCCGGGTTGGCGCCGCCTTCGAGGAGCGCGAGCGCCGCCGCGCCGAGCCCGCGCGCGGTGAACGTTCGCGCGAGCCCGGTGCTCGTCGCCACGCGCAAGACGATGCGCGTCCGGCGTATCTCGCTTGCGGCGCGGTCGCGAATCATTCGAACGCGAACGTTTTGGCGTCGCCGCTCTGAGCGACGCGCGCGTCGACCGCCTCGATGAGCGCGCGTCGGCGCGCGTCGAGATCGTGGAGCGCCGCCGCCGAAAGCAGCGGCGTGCCGGGGGTCGATTCGCCGACGCTGCGCGCGAGGCCCGCTTCGTCGAGCGCGCGAAGCTTGCCGACCAAGCCGCGCGGAAACGAGAGCATCGTCTTCACCAGCTCGGCTTGCGGCGCGAACGCGCGCGGCGTCGGCGTCATGAACGCGCCGTCGTTGTCGATGAAGAGGAGCGACGAGCGCTTCTTGTCCCAGCCCACGTTGGCGCCGCTCCAGCGGTCCCAGTTTCCGGTCACGCCGTCGAACACGATCATGGTCGCGATCCCGGCGGCCATGGCGCGGTCACTCGCCGGGATCTCGGCGCCGGCGAGGAGCCAGCCGCGCCAGCGGCTCTTCCACGGGTCCGACTCGAGGCGGATCACCTCGAGGTCCTCGATCCACGGGATGAGCGCGCCGGGCACGGCGCCGTCGGCGTCGGCCTCCACTTCGCGCGCGAGGAGCGCGAGGCCGCTCGCGCCGCCGGGCGTCGCCTCGAGCACCCGCGTCAGCTCGGCGATGTCCACGCGAGCGAACGAGACCGGAGGAACTTGCGTGAGACCGAGGCTCGTCGCGAGGCGGTAGGCCGCGATCTCGCCCCTCCAACGTTCGCGGCCGCGCTTCGAGCGCGGCTTGAACGCCGCCTTCGCGCCGGACGCGAAGGTGAGCTTGTAAACGACCGACGTGTTGCCGATCGACTTCGCCGCCGCGAGCGGCTCCTTGTTCGGCGTGCCGCTCGGGGGGGCGGCGGCGTCAGTCGCGGCAGCGGAGGCCGTCGCGCTCGCGACCGCGGGCGCCGCGGAGGGAAGCACCTGCGGCATCGCTTGCGTGGCGACCGCGGCAGCGTCGGGGCGCGCTTCCGGGGCGGGCTTCGCGCACGCGGCCACCGCGATCCATATGCAGAGTGCACATGTCGTTCGGAGGCTGCGCCCGGTCATCCGCCCTGCACCCGCTTCCAAAACGCGGCGACGCGCGCCTCCACGACTTCGGGCTGCTCGATCGGCGCCACGTGGGTTCCGCCCGGCACGACGAAGAGCTCCGCGCCGGGGATCTGCGACGCCATCGCTTCCGACAAGAACGGCGGCGTGAGCGTGTCCCGCTCTCCAGCGATCACGAGCGTCGGCACTTTGATGTCGGCCAGGAAGCCCTCGGCGCTGTGCTCGCCGGCGGCGCGCAACATGCGGAGGAACATGCTGGGCTCGATGTGCGCCATCTCGCGGAAGTACGGAATCATGTCCTCGGCGCGGATCTTCGACGCGTCGAGGTCACCGGTCTTGATGGCGATCTTGAACGCCATCTCGGGGGGAATGCGCGACCAGAGCGCGCGCAGAGCCGCCGAGCGCCGGGTCGCGATCTCGACGATCTTCGGCAGCACCCAGTCGACGACGGGCATGCCCTTGATGGTGCGCGTGACCTTGCCGTAGCTCCCGCACACGAGGACGAGCCCGCGCACCTTGTCCGGGTATCGGTACGCACATTCGAGCGCGACCTGGCAGCCCATCGAGTGACCGATGAGGACGCACGGCGGATCGCCGACGTGCCTTCGCACGGCCATCAAGTCGTCGGCGTGCGCGCCGATGTCGATCCGATCCGGATCCTTGGGCATCGAGCTCCGCCCGTGCCCCCGGTAGTTCCAGTGGACGAGCGGCGCGTCGGGCGCCATCGACTTCCACAAGTACTTCCAGATGAAGCCCTCGCAGAGGATGCCGTCACAAAAAAAAGCGCGCACCGCCTGGTCGGGGTGCGCGCCCATCTGCGTTCGAACGAAGAGCCGGGTCCCGTCCACGCCGAGCGCGAAGGAGTGAGCCTCCTCTGCTTCGGGGGTCTTGGGGAGCGGGCTCGTCTCGGCCACGGTTACAGTGCTCGCTTCGGAGAACGAGCCGACAACGGCGCGGCCCCGTCACCGCCATCCGCGAATGACCGCAGGCGGTGGGGGCCGCGTGGTCGTCACTCGTTGTCGTCGTCGTCCGCGCCCTCGACGTCGTTGACGCTCGGGAGCTTCTTGATCTCGAGGCGCGAGATCTTCCAAGCGCGCTGCACGACCCAAGAGAGCGAACGGTCGAGACGCGCCGCCTCCTCCTTGATCTCCTGAAGCATCGACTCGGGGAAGTAAAGGCTCTGCTTCCGCTTGTCGGTCTTGGACTCCTGGTTGCGGACGTTTGCGTCTTTGTCGCCGATCGCCAAGGTGAACCTCCTTAATGGTCGCCCAGACGCCTTCTCGCCCCAAAGTGCTACCGCTGCGAGGGAGCCGTCTTTGTAGCACCTGAGACTATCAGCGTTTTTTCGCGCGTGACTACGGGAATCGGCGACCCCGCCCCAAGGCGCCCCACAACCACGGCGGAGCCGCAGAAATCCGGCTGGATCGTGCGGTTGCCGGTCACGGAAACCCGCGTCGCCATGGCGTTCGTCGCGCTACCGTTCCTCCCATGCGCGCGTTCGGATGGGCACGACGAATCGTTCCGCTCTTCGTAGCGACCGCGGTTGGCGCCGTGGGAGGGGCGTGGATGACGACGGCGAAGGCCGGCCCCAGTCATGAGAGCCCCTACGACATCGTGCGGCAGTTCGCGCGTGTGCTCGTCGACGTCGAGAACTTCTACGTCGATCCCGTCGACCGGAAGAAGCTCCTCGTGGGTGCGATCAAAGGCATGGTGAGCGAGCTCGATCCGCACTCGACGTACCTCACGCCGGAGGAGTGGACGGAGTCTCGCGCCGACCTGCAAGGCAAGTTCGCGGGGGTCGGAGTGGAGGTCGATTTTCGCGACGACGCGATCACCGTCATCGCTCCCATCGAGGGCTCGCCTGCCGATCGGGCCGGCATCAGGAGCGGCGATCGCATCGTCGCGATCGACGGCGAGCTCGTGGTCGACCCCACGCTCGAGAAGGCGGTCAAGCGCATGCGCGGCACGCCCGGTACGCACCTCAAGCTGACCATCCGACGCGCCGGCGTCCCGAGCCCTCTCAACTTCGATCTCGTTCGCGAGATCGTCACGCGCGCGAGCGTCCGCGCCAAGCTCCTCACCGGTGGCGTCGGGTACCTCCGCATCTTCCAGTTCCAGGAGGGCGCGCATCCGGAGTTCCTCCGCGCGGCGGAGAAGCTCAAGGCCGCGAACGGCGGCGCGCTCGCCGGGCTCGTGCTCGATCTGCGAACCAACCCCGGCGGGTTCGTCGACGAGGCCGTGTCGATCGCCGACGAGCTCCTCGACAAAGGCGGCATCTACTCCACGCGGCACCGCGGTCAGGTCATGGACGACGTGTCTGCGCATCGGGGTGGTGCGCTCGCCACGGTGCCGATGGTCGTGCTGGTGAACGACTGGAGCGCGAGCGCGTCGGAGCTCCTCGCGGGCGCGCTGCAAGACGACGCGCGAGCGCTCGTGGTCGGCTCGCAAACGTTCGGCAAAGGCAGCGTGCAGGCGGTGATGGATCTGCCCGAGGGCGCCGGCCTCAAGCTGACGACCGGCCGCTACTACACCCCGAGCGGTCGGACCATCCAAGCCGAAGGCATTCGCCCCGACGTCATCATCGCGTCGGCGCACAACGAGCCGGTCTCGACGCTTCGCGAGCGCGACTACGAGAACAAGCTCTCCGGCGAAGGTCCACGCGGCGGTCAGCCGGCGCGGGACGGTGGCGTCTACACGATGCCCGACGGTGGCTCGCTCGATCCGACCGACGTTCGGAAGCTCCCCGAAGATCCGCGCGGCGGGCCCGACTACGGGCTGGAGGTCGCGTACGACGTGCTGACGAAGCAGCTCGTCGGTCGTGGTCCGTACGTGCGTTGATCTCGAGGCGGATCAGAACGAGAAGTGGAGCGCGCCGGTCGCGCCGCCCGGTACGACGCCCACGCGCAGGCGCTGCGCCCACACGGCCTCTTGCGTCGTCGTGCTCGGTCGCGACGCCACGACGGCGACGACGACCGCGCCGACCACGAGCGCGCCGCCCGCTGCATACGAGACGATCTCGAGCGTGTTCTTGGTCTTGATCGAGGAGATCTCGCTGTCCGTGCACTTGGGCTTACAGCCGTTCGCCTCATCGAACATGCTGACCGTGAAGAAGACGCCTGCGCCGAGGCCCGCCACGCCGAGCCCGCCCAAGATCCACGGGAGCGGGCCCACGCCGCCGCCGTCCGTCGTGACCACGACTTCGCCTTTGCGCTTGCCGCCCGAGCGCTTTCGCTCCGCTTCATCTTCTTCGGCGCGCAGATCCGGCGCGCGCTCGAGCCGAGCGTCGATGGCGCGCGCACGCTCACCCTCACGAACCACGACGTCGAGGTCAGCGGGCTTGTGCCGCGCCGCTTCGAAGTGGAAGCGATGCGAGCCCGGATCGACGGGGACGGAGTGCCCGTCGATCTTCGAGGCGAACGGCTTGCCGTCCATCGTCACCGTGACCGCGAGGACGTCCTTCCCGACGTCGTCTTTCGCGCCGACCACCACGGTGGGGAGGCGCTCGTCGACGTCGGCCTGCCACTGCGCGCAATCCTTTTGAATGAGCTTCGGGCACGTCGGCTGCGCGCAGGTGACGAACTTCGCGCGCGCGTCCTTCAGCTTGCCTTCGTCACGAAGCACCTGTCCCGCGCTCGCCGCTTCGGCGCAGACGCGCCGCGCGTCGCCAGTAGGTGCGGATTGCGCCTCTGCCGAGCCAGCGAGGAGGAGCACGGCGGTAGAGGTCGTCAACACCGCCGCGAGCGAGGCCACCTTCATAGGCAGTTTTCTTTGTACTTTTTGTGGCCGGCGCTGTCAGTAATGAACGGCGGATCGCACGACGGTTTAGCGGTGCTGCCAGCGTTCGGGTCGCGCGGTTGCTCGGTCGGTCGACCGCCGCCTTTGATTCCGGTGTTTCGTTTCTTCGGCTTATCCGGGATCGGGGGATCGAGCTCGACGCTCTCCGTGGGCGGCGGGGGCGGCGCGATGGTGGGCACAACCGCCACGCCGCGCTGCGCGGTGTCGGCGCCGGTGACGGATGTCGCCCCCGCGGGCGGCGCCGTCGCAGTGGAAACGGTCGAGGCGGTGGCTTCGGCCACTGGCGCACCACCCCAGGAGCGAATGGCGACGCCGGTCAACCCGAACGCGAGCAGCATGGCGAGCGCGACGCCGGCCCAACCGAGCAACTGCCTGCGAGAGCGGCCTGGCTCCGACAACGGCGCCGAGGCGACGAGCTCGCCGACTGCAGGCTCGGAGGGGGCCGCCGCGTGCTCGACGCGCGCGAGGAGCTCTGCGCGATGCGTGAGGTCGCCTTGGCCGAGGGTCTCGACCCACGCGCCCACTTCGAGCGGCGTCGCCAACGGACAGACGGCCTCGATCGCCTTGGCCATCTCGATCGCCGTCGCGAAGCGCCGCGCCGGATCCTTGGCCACCGCGCGAAGGACGATCTCGTCGAGATCGGCGGGGATGCCGCGGACGAACGCGCTCGGCGCCTTGACGGTGTCGTTGAGCACGCGCAGCCACACCGACGCGTCGTTGTCGCCGCGAAACAGTCGGCGGCCGGTGAGGCTCTCCCACAGAACGACGCCCGCGCCGTACACGTCCGAGCGTCGCGAGGCCGGCTCTCCGCGGAGCTGCTCGGGCGCCATGTACGGGACTTTGCCCTTGAGCTCGCCGTCACGCGTTTCTTGAATGCGGCCGGCCGCCTTGGCGACGCCGAAGTCCACGACGCGGGTGATGCCGTCGGCACCGACGAGGACGTTTTGCGGCGACACGTCGCGGTGCACGAGCTCGAGCGCGACGCCGGTCTCGCTCTTCGCCTCGTGCGCGGCGTGCAGGCCGCGGAGCATGTCGCACGCGATGGCCATCGCCACCGGCACCGGGCACGGCGACTTCTGCTGACCCGCGGTCGAGAGGAGCTGTGCCAGCGACATGCCGTGCACGTACTCCATGACGAGGAGGAGCTCGCCGTCGCTCGATACGACGTCCAAGGTCGGAACCACGTTGGGGTGGCGAATGCGCGCGGCGAGGCGCGCCTCGTCGACCAACATCGAGACGAACTCGGGCTGTCCTGCGAGGTTGGCGTGGAGTCTCTTGATGGCGACGGTTCGAGCGAATCCGGCCGACCCATAGAGGCGTCCGAAGTGGAGGCTCGCCATGCCGCCGGACGCGAACTCGTCGTAGAGCGCGTACCGCCCGATGATCTTGGCGTTGCTCGCCGAGTCGGCGCGAGAACGCCGGACCTCCCCCGATGAGGAGCGGGCAGCCTGGGAGGCGGGGGACGGCTCGCTCATCGACGCACCTCATCGTAGCAAAGACCTGCACGCGAGGTGCAGCGAGCGGCGACGCTGGAGTGCATCGTGCTTGGAGGGATGGCGAGACCGCAGGGAAATCGAGCGGAACGGCCCTTGCATGCACGTCTGGTTGCCCCCCATGAAACGCCCACCGCCCGACAGGGACTGGCAAATACCTACACGCTGTTTCGACTCTCAGCGGCTCATTCGCTGGGCGCGCGCCGTCAGCATCAGCCCCGAGCGACCGACGTTCTCGTCGATCCCGCCCGAGGCCGAGGCAGCGATCGTGGGCGGCACCCAAGCGGCACCACCCGAAGACGAGCCCGACGACACGTCCACCGATCACGATTGAGCCCGCGCGTCGGGAGTGGCACGGTCCCGCTTGCCATGAGTCGCAAGCCTACGGCGTATTGGGACTACATCCGCGTCGAAGAGCTCCTCCGCCTGCAGTCCGGCGTCGAAGCGAGCGAGTCGCTGGTGTCGAACGACGAGGTGATGTTCATCACCATCCACCAGATCGACGAGCTCTGGTTCAAGCTCGCGCTCCGCGAGCTCACGGCGATTCGTGACCAGTTCAAACAGAACCCCGTCCCCGAGCAGTCGCTCGCGTCGGCGGTGCGTGGCATCCGTCGCGTCGAGGTGCTGTTCCAGCACGTGACGTCGCATTTCTCGCTCATGGAGACCATGACGACGCGCGACTACCTCGGCTTCCGCGACAAGCTGAGCCCGGCGAGCGGCTTCCAGTCGGCGCAGATGCGTGAGATCGAGATCCTCCTCGGGCTCCCCGACGAGGAGCGCATCCCGCTCGGCCACGAGGGTTCGTATTTCGCGGCGCTCCGCAACCCCGACGGCACGCCCTCGGTCGCGTCGGAGCGCGTGGCCCGTCGCCTCGAGGACACGCCGTCGCTCCGCACCGTCATCCGCGACTGGCTCGCGCGCACGCCCATCGACGGCTCGCAGGTCGGCCAACCGGGCGACGACGAGCGCGTCGCGCGCTTTCTCGAGTCGTACCTCGCGTCGCACGCACGCGTGACCAAGCGCGCGATGGAGCTCGCCCGCACCGACGCCCTCAGCGAAGCGGACGCGGCGCGTCTCGCCGAGCGCTACGAGAAAGAAATCGCCCAGGCCCGCGCCTTCCTCTTCGCCGAAGACGTTCCCGAGGCCGACCGCGCCACCGCGCGCCGCGTCCGAGCGGCGCTCGTGTTCCTCGAGAGCTATCGCGAGCTGCCGCTCCTCGCGTGGCCGCGCGAGGTCATCGACGCGCTCGTCGCGCTCGAGCAAGCCTTCGTCATCTTCCGCCAGCGCCACGCGCGCATGGTCGAGCGCATCATCGGTCGACGCATGGGCACCGGTGGCTCGTCGGGCGTCGACTACCTCGACCAGACGGCGCTCAAGTACCGCGTGTTCCGCGATGTATGGGCGGTGCGCACGATCCTCGTGCGGCTCGGTGAGCTTCCCAAGCTCGAGAAGCCCGAGATCTACGGCTTCGCCTCGGCTTGAGCGCGGCCCCGGCCAACATCGGCCTGGCCAAAATGGCTGGAACTCGCGGGTTTTGCGATATGCTTCGCGCGTGAGTACTTTTCAGCGCGACATCGCGACCGAGGTCGTCGGCGGTGCCGATGGACGGATGCGGCGGCTGGTCGTGCTCTCCGGCGACGGCGGGCAAGTGGTCGAGCTCCCTCCGCGTGGTCGCTTGGTGATCGGTCGCGGTGAGGACGCCGACGTGCGGATCGAGCACGCATCGGTCTCGCGCAAGCACGCGCTCCTTCACCTCGACCCCGAGCTCCGCATCGAAGACCTGGGAAGCTCGAACGGGACGCGCGTCGGCGGCACGGCGCTCACTCCGCACACGCCGGTGGCGGTGCCGATGAACGGTCTCATCGAGCTCGGCTCGGCGCTCCTCGCCGTGCAGAGCGACGCGAGCAAGAGCGAAGCGCCGCCCGCCGAGGGGGCTCCCGATCAGTCGCTCGTCGTCGCCTCGCCGACGATGCAGCGCGTCCACCAGATGCTCGACGTCGCTGCCCGGAGCAAGCTCTCGGTGCTTCTCCTCGGAGAGACCGGCGTCGGCAAAGAGGTGCTGGCCACGCGCATTCACCGCCAGTCGGCGCGCGCGCAGAAGTCGTTCCTCAAGGTCAACTGCGCGGCCCTCGTGGAGTCGCTGCTCGAGTCCGAGCTCTTCGGCTACGAGAAGGGGGCGTTCACCGGCGCGCACGCCGCCAAGGTCGGCCTCCTGGAGGGAGCGCACGAAGGCACGCTGTTCCTCGACGAGGTCGGCGAGCTCCCGCTCACCACGCAGGCCAAGCTCCTGCGCGTCCTCGAAAGCGGGGAAGTTACACGTATCGGTAGCCTGAAGCCGCGCGCGGTCGACGTCCGCTTCGTGGCGGCGACCAACCGCGATCTACGCGACTACGTCCGCCAGGGTCGCTTCCGCCAAGACCTCTTCTTCCGCCTCGACGGCGTGTCGATTCACATTCCGCCGCTGCGGGAGCGTCCGGAGGAGGTCGCGCCGCTCGCCGAAGCGTTCTTGCGCGAGGCCGCGACCCAAATGGAGAAAGGTCGCATGCGCTTCTCTCCCGCGGCGATCACGCGCCTGGCGCAGCACGCCTGGCCGGGCAACGTGCGCGAGCTCCGCAACGTCGTCCAGCGCGCTGCGCTCTTCGCGCCGGGCGAGATCGTCGACGCTGGCGACCTCCACTTCGAAGGCGTCGGCTCGCCGGCCGCCGGGCCCGCGCCCCTGACGGCCGATCGTTGGGCGGCGCCCCCGGCTCCCGCGGCCAGTCCGTGGCGCGACGCGGCCGACATCGGCGCGCCCACCATGCCGCCGCCGATGATGCCCACGGCCCCGGTCCCCGTCGTGCCCGGTCCGGGCACCGGGTCGCCCGACGACGAGGAGCGTGCGCGGATCCTACGAGCGCTCACCCAGGTCGGCGGCAATCAAACGAAGGCGGCGGAGCTGCTCGGCATCTCCCGTCGCACGCTCATCAACCGGATGATCACCCTCGGCTTGCCGCGTCCGCGGAAGGCGTGATCGCGAGCGCGGCGGCGTGGCCACTCGCTGCCGCGTCGAGCCAGCGGCGGGGCACGTCGGCAACCACGTCGCCGCACGCGAAGACGCGCGGCGCGCCGAGCACGTGGCCGTGCGTCGCATCGAGGAGCACGCCTGCGCGCTCGAGATCCCCGTACTCCGCGAATGGCCAAGCGATCGTCTCCGGCGCGACGCCGAAGAGCGTTCCCGGTGTGTCGAGCGGGCGCCCGCGCACGCCGACGCCGAAGCTCGCCAGCGCCTCTCGCAGATAGGGGCGCGGATCGGCCGGCAGCTCGGGGCCTTCGGTGGTGTCGCTCGGCGCGTAGACGAGGCCGCCACCCACGACGCCGCCCGTGGCGAGGACGGCGAAGTCTCCGTGCAATGCGCGCTCGTCGTCGAGGGTCACGTGCACGCCGGCGGCGTCGGCCTGGAATCGCGTCACGAAGCCCGTGACCGCCTCGATGCCGCGCGCAGTCAACGCGCGGTCGCGCGCGTTCGCGAAGCGGAAGCCCGCGGGGCCCGCGAGACCGACGGCGATCTCACCCACCGCGACGCCCAGGCGAGCGGAGAGATCCGTGGCGCGCTCTCGATCGCATCCTAGCCACGGGGGAAGGAGCACCGCCACCGCGCTCGGCGATGCGCGAACGACGGGCCGTAGGCGATCGACGAGCCACTCGAGGCGCTCGGTATCGTCGTGCCGTGCGGCGATGGTCGCGTCGGGGATCACGCGCTCGTCGGCGAGCCGGAGGAGCGTGGCGTCCACCGCACGTACGTCGAGCCTTTGGTCCCGCACGCGCGGGTGGGCGTCGAGCATCTTCGCGATCGCGTCCGCGTCCCACGCGCCGCGTGGCGCGCGCGGAACCAAGACCTCGCCGGGGGCGAGCCGCGCGAAGTCCAAGAGCGCGCGATCGCGCCCTCGCGCGACGCGTGCGAGGCCTGCGCTCGTGGCGACGAGGCTCGGCGCCGATTCGATCGCGTACGCGTCGAGGAGCGGCGCGAGCGCGTGGAGGATCGCCGCGCGCGCCTCGCCGTCGAGCATGCCGCTCGCGAGGTGAGTGGCGCCGGCGGGGCCGACCACGATGGATACGTCTGCGCCGCGCGCGCGCAGCGCGAGCGCGGCGGTGGTCCCGGCGATGCCGGCGCCGATGACGACGACGCGGCTCATTCCCCCTCCGCGCCGAGGGTCGCGCGCGCGTGCGCCACGAGGAGGGCTTCTTGCCGCGCTTGTTCGGGGCCCATCGCGACGACGCGCGTCTTGGCCTGCTTGACGAGGAAGCGTCGTGCGTCGCGAAGTGCTTCCGCAGGAGGCGCGTCGATCTCGTCGGCCACGATTTGGGCACAGCGAGCGGCGCACCGCATGCCGCCGCACGCGCCGAGCCCCAGCCTCGTTCGCCGCGAAACGTCCTCTACGGTTCGCGCGCCCTCTTCGCGGACCACGTGACGGATCTCTCCTTCGAGCACGGGCTCGCACGGGCACACGACGGCGCTCTCGCGAGGCGTCGACAAGATGCGCTCGGCGACGTGATCGCTGCGCACGCCGTGACGGAAGACGAGCCGTCGCGCCGCGACCGGCGCGATCTCGACGCGCGTGGCGAGCGCGAGCGCATCCGGCACCGTCGCGCCGCCGGGAAGCGCCTTCTCGTGCGTGGTCGATCGCGAGCCCGGCGCGACGAGCGGCGCCACGCGATCGGCGAGCTCCGCGGCGAAGATGCGGTAGCTCGCGAGCTTGCCGCCGAGCATGCTGAAGACGCCGGGCGCGCCGTCGGCCTCGTGATCGACGATGGTGTGCTCGCGGGAGAGCTCGTCTTCGTTGGGGCCGTATTCGTAGAGGGTCGGCCGGACGCCGGCGTACGTGCCGATGGCGCGCGCGGTGCGGATCGAAGGGAGCACGCGCGCGAGCGCTTGGACGAGGTAGCGAACCTCTTCGCTCGTCGCGACCACGTCGTCGAGATCGCCGAAGTAGTCGTCGTCGGTGGTCCCGAGGACGCTCGCGTTCTCCCACGGGTAGACGAAGACCTGACGCCCGTCGATCGTCTCGCTGATGATCCCGTAGTTGGAGATGCGGCGGTCGTAGACCACGTGGATGCCTTTGCCCGGGCGCACGCGGACGCGTTCGGAGGCGAACTTGCCGATCGCGGCGGTGACGGGGCCCCAGGCGCCGGTGGCGTTCACGACGACGCGGGCGCGGTGCGCCACGCGCGCGCCGGTGAGGCGGTCGCGCGCGCGCACCACGTAGCGCGGTGGACCTCCGTCGGGCGCCGCCTTGCCGATCGTCTCGACGGTCGTGTGCGTGAAGATCTTGGCGTCGTGCTCGCGGGCGTCGATCGCGTTGAGCACACAAAGGCGCGCTCCGTCGACGCCCCACTCGTCGAACGATACGCCGCCCGCGATGCTCCCTTGGAGGCCGGGCTCGAGGCGTTGCATGTCCTCCGCCGAGAGGCGCGTGTGCGGCTGGCCGCGCTTCAGCGGCTGAAAGTCGTCGTAGGCCCGGAAGTACGCGTCGACGAGCTCGAGGAAGAAGCGCCCCGCCGCGCCCGACCGCACCGTCATCAAGAACGGAATGCGGAAGAGGAGGTGCGGCGCGATGCGCTGGATGTACCCCGAGTCTTGGCAAGCCTCGCGCGTCACCTTGGGGTTCGTCGAGAGGTAGCGGACGCCTCCGTGGATCATGCCGCTCGAGTTACCGCTCGCACCGAACGCGAGGTCGTTCCGCTCGTAGAGCACGACCTTGACTCCGCGGAGCGCGAGATCGCGCGCGACCCCGGTGCCGTTCACGCCGCCTCCGATGACGACCGCATCGACATCGCCGTCCACGGCGCCGTCGTCGATCGTCATTATGGGGGCGACGGGGGAGGGGCCTTCCATCGGGGCGGGCGTCACTGGCGGCTTCGGAGAACCACCACGATCGCTCGGACGATGGGGGCAGCGAAGAGGAGCGTCAACGCCACGGTAACCGCGAGCGGTGCTCCGATCTCCAGCGGGAAGAACAGCCGCGCGGTCGAGCCGAGCACGGCGAGGAGGCCGAAGACGAGCGATGCCGCGCCGGCGGTTCGCCAGATCCACCACGCAGCGCCGTAGGCCGCGAGGCAGGCCAGGGTGGCGATCCCTACGCGTAGATTGAAGGGCTGGGCCGCTTGCCAAAAGAGCGCGCCGAGCGCGAGCGCGTGAAGGCTCCCGAAGAGCAAGAGCGACATGGTCGCAGCTCGCGTCGCCTTCTCGATGCGCTGAGTCGCGTCCACGCGTCCTCGAGCTCGCTCAGCCGCGTACCCGGATCGACCAGGCCAACTTGGCCACGCTCTTCAAGACGTTGGGGACGCGCTTGAACAGGTTGATCGAAGGTGGCCGTTTCTCGATGACGTGGACGGGGATCTCCCGAATGGCGACGCCGCCGCGGTCCGCGCGAATCACGAACTCACTCGCGAAGACGTCCTTCTCGATGAGGCACGCGCGTACGGTGTCGAGGAGGGCCGAGCGCCGGAAGGCCTTGAGGCCGTGGGTGTCCGTTCCACGGAAGCCGAGGACCACCTTGAGCATGCCCGAGTACGCCTGGCTCGCGACGTGACGCACGAACGGGCGCGCGTCCTCGGCGCCCGCTACGAGCTTGGAGCCGACGACGAGGTCCGCCTCGCCGCTGTCGATGAGCTCGACCGCGCGCCGGTGGAAGTCGACGTCGCAGAGATCGATCTCGTCGCAGATGACGATCTCGCCGCGCGCGAGCAAGATGCCCTGCTTGAGCGCCTTGCCGTAGTTCGGCTCGCCGAGCGACATGAGCTTCACTTGCCCGTCGCTGGGATCGTCGTGCTTGGCGGCGAGATCCTGGGCGATCTCGACGGTGCGATCCTTCGAGCCGTTCTCCGCGAGGATGATCTCGTACGACCAGCCGAGCGGACGAAGCCGCTCACGGAGGTCGACCACCGCGGCGTGGAGGATGGCCTGCTCGTTGTAAATCGGGATGACGATGGAGATTCTGGGCTCTGCCATGCGCGCTCGGCCACGCTTCTACAGCATGTCGGGCCGCGTCGCATCATGGTTCTGACCGTTGACGCGGACGTGGCCCGACGTATGGTTCGTTTCCTTTCTGAGCTGGGTCGTCGCCGCCCGCGTGGGGCGAACGCGCGCTGAACCGAGCTCGCACGGAGAAGCTCCATGGCCGAAGGTCTCAACAAAGTGCTCTTGCTCGGAAATCTCGGCGCGGACCCCGAGCTCCGCGTCACGCCGGGAGGGCAGGCGGTCCTCAAGCTGCGCCTCGCGACGACGGAGACCTATCTCGACCGCAACAACACGCGGCAAGAGCGCACCGAGTGGCACTCCGTGACGGTTTGGGGCAAGCGCGGTGAGGCGCTCGCCAAGATCCTCTCGAAGGGCTCGAGCATCTTCGTCGAGGGTGGCATCCGCACCTCGTCCTACGAAAAAGACGGCGAAAAGCGCTATCGGACGGAGATCGTCGCCAACAACATCATCCTCACCGGCGGTCGCCGCGGCGAAGGCGCCGGTCGCGACTTCGAGGGCGGTGGTGAGTCGCGCGGCGGTGGCGGTGGTGGCGGCCGCTCATACGGCGGTGGTGAGTCGCGCGGCGGCGGCGGCGGTGGCGGCGGCGGCGGTGGGCGGCAGCAGGCGCCGTCGGCGCCCCCGGCCGAGCCCGAGTACGGCGGCCCCGGCTTCGACGTCGACGACGAAATTCCGTTTTGAAGGAGGGCTCGGTTTCAAGGAGGGCTGCGCCCTCCTCGCTGGCCGTTGGCCAGCTCACCTCCTGCGTGCTTCGCTCGGCCTTCGGCCTCGACTCAGCACCGGGGGAGCGCCGCTCTGGCCATTGGCCAGATCTCGTTTTTTCGGGGACCTGCCGGTCCCCCTCGAATCGAGCGATTCGAGCCTCCCCTGGAGCGCCTTCGGCGCCCTCGTGCTTCGCGTTCGCTCGCACGAGATAGCGAGATTCCTCGCAAGAACACCATCCGACTTGTGACCAATGCTCAGGCGCCGCTCCCCCAGGCGGGACAACGTCGGGCTCCTCGGTCGGCTGGGGCCGTCTGGTCTCTTCCGGAGTCGCAACTCCGCTCTAACGAGCGGAGCTTGCTCGGTCCTTCGTCGCGCGAGCGCTCCTCAGGACGGCCGGTCTGGTTTCGAGGGGCTGCCGCCCCTCGAGCTCCCGAGACGGGCGACTGGAACGTCTCGTCTCCTTGCAATTCGGGGCGGGGGACATTAGGTTTCCCGGCCCTCCGTCCTTATCCGAGCCGTGGCCTCCTTCTGAGGTCTCCGTCGGGGTCGGGACAAACCAGGAGATCGTCATGGCTAAAGAAGGCATCCACCCGAACTACCCGCCGTCCCAGGTCAACTGCGCGTGCGGCAACGCGTTCGTCACCCGCTCCACCCGTGGCGACATGCAGGTCGACGTCTGCGCCGCCTGCCACCCGTACTACACGGGCACGCAGAAGCTCATGGACACGGCCGGCCGCGTCGACCGCTTCCGCAAGCGCTACGAGAAGTCGGCCAAGGCCTGATTCGGCGCGCGAGCGACCGATTTTCTCCCGCCCCGTGACGGCTCGGCGGGCGTCCAAGGACACACTGTCCGCGAGGCGCCGTACCGGCTGCGCGGGGCGGCTATACTTCGAGGTCCATGGTGTCTTCTTCTGAGTCGACCGCCGGAGCCGAAGAAAAAAAACGCCCGTACATCGGCGGGCAAGCCGTGCTCGAGGGCGTGATGATGCGCGCTCCGACCTCGTTCGCCATCGTGGTGCGTCGCGCCGATGGCTCGCTCGTCGTTCGCGAGCGCGCAGCCGACGACGGTCGAACCGGCCCCGCGAAGATCCCGTTCGTTCGCGGCATCGTGTCGCTGGTCGAGTCGCTCAAGCTCGGAAGCGAGGCCCTTCGGTTCTCGGTCGAGCAGATGGAGCAAGACCTCGCCGCTGCCGAGGCCGCCGAAAAGGCCGGCAAGTCCACTCCGCGCGCCGGGCTCGGCGTCCTCTCCGCGCTCGGCTACGCCCTCTTCGCCGCGGCCACGGCCGACGGCCCCGTGTCTTCCTCGGGGAAGGGCGGCGGCAAGGGTGGCTCGCTCTTGATGATGCTCGTCGCGGTCGGCTTCTTCGTGGCGCTGCCGCAGGCCGCCGCGGCCGGCCTCGTCCGGGTCTTGGGGCTCGGGCTCGAGGTGCAGTCGCCCGGCTTCCAGGCCATCACCGGCGCGCTCAAGCTCTGCGTCGTCGTCGGCTACCTGCTCGCGATTCGGCGCGTGCCCGACATCCGACGCGTCTTCCAGTACCACGGTGCCGAGCACAAGACGATCAGCACCTACGAGGCGGAAGAAGCGCTCGTCGTGGAGAACGCGCGCAAGAAGACCACGCTCCACCCGCGTTGCGGCACCACGTTCCTCGTGATGGTCGCGCTCGTGTCGATCCTGGTCTTCACCGCGGTCGGCGGCTTCCTCCCGCGCATTCACACCGGCAACGCGGCGCTCGACAACGTCGTCTTCTTCTTGGCGAAGCTTCCGTTCCTGCCGGTCATCGCCGCCGTCACCTTCGAGCTCCAGCGCCTCTTCGCGCGTTACTGCACGACGGGCCCGCTGCGCGCGCTCCTCTGGCCGGGCTTCCTCGTTCAGAAGATCACGACGATCGAGCCCGACGATCAGCAGCTCGAGGTCGCGCTCGCTTCGCTCCGCGCCACGCTCTTCCGGCTCGAAGGCCACGAGGCCGATGATCGCGTGGTCGACGCGCGCTTCCCGACGTACGCCGCGCTCTCCCAAGCGGTGAGCCTCCGCGCGGCCGCGCCGGTCACGCCGGCGAGCGCCTGATGCTGCCTTTCGAGAAGCTCGAGCAGATCTCTCGACGCTACACCGAGCTCGACGATCTCCTCTGTCAGCCGGACGTTCTTTCCGATCGGCACAAGCTCAGCAAGCTCAACAAAGAGCGCACCGACATCGAGCCGGTGGTGCGCGAATTTCGTCGCTTCCGCGACCTCGAGAAGAAGATCCGCGACGACGAAGAGGCCCTCGCCGATCCCGAGCTGCGTGAGCTCGCTTCGCTCGAGCTCCCGGAGCTCCAGGCCGAGCGCACGACCCTCGAAAAGACGATTCAGCTCCTCCTCCTTCCGCCCGACCCCGATGAGCGGAAGAACTGCATTCTCGAGATCCGCGCCGGCGAAGGCGGCGAAGAAGCGTCGCTCTTCGCGTCGGATCTCTTCCGCATGTACTCGCGCTTCGCCGAGGGCCGCGGCTGGAAGGTCGAGCTCCTCTCGATGAGCGAGAGTGCGACCGGCGGCATCAAAGAAGCGATCGCGCTCGTGTCCGGCAAAGACGTCTACTCGGACCTCCGCTTCGAAGGCGGCGTGCACCGCGTGCAGCGCGTCCCGGCGACCGAGTCGCAAGGCCGCATCCACACGTCGACGGCGACGGTCGCCGTCTTGCCCGAAGCCGACGACGTCGAGGTGCAGATCGACGAGAAGGATCTCGAGATCTCCATCGCCGCGAGCGGCGGTCCGGGCGGGCAGGGCGTCAACACCACCAACAGCGCCGTACAGATCGTGCACAAGCCGACGGGCATCCTCGTGAAGTGCCAGGACGAGCGCTCGCAGCTCAAAAACAAGGCGAAGGCCCTGAAGGTCCTCCGGAGCCGCCTCCTCGAGATCGAGAAGGAGAAGCAAGCCGCCGCCACGTCCGCCGAGCGGCGCGGGATGGTGGGCACCGGCGAGCGCAGTCAGAAGATCCGCACGTACAACTATCCGCAGAACCGCGTCACCGATCACCGCATCAAGCTCACGCTGAGCAAGCTCGATCGCATCGTCGAAGGCGACCTCGACGAGGTGATTCATGCGCTCCGCGCCGAGCGCCAAGCCGCGCTCCTCCAGGAGGCGAGCGGTGGCGGACCGTCGGTCGCCCGGACGTACGATGAAGACGACTGACGCAGCGCTCGATCGGCGCGGAGAAGAGGCGGAGGCGCGCGCGACCCTCGACGCGCTCGACGAGTCGGCGCTGGTCGTCGCCATGGTCGTCGTGCCGGCGCTCTACTCGCGGAACAAGATGTTCAACCTCTTCAGCGACCCGCGGCTGCGACGCGCGCGGAAGCGCGCGATCGCGCTCCGCACGGCGATCCGTCAGCTCGCGAGCGGCGCCGCGGAGAGCGTGCGCCTCGAGCCGTCGGGGCCGCTGACGCGCCTCACCTACGATCTGCCGCGGCTCCACTTCACCCGCACGCTCGAGCTCACGCCTCAAGAGCGCGCGTGCGTCGTCTTCTCCGTCGACCGCGAGCGCCCTGGCATCCTCTCGTGCTCGCCGGAGGAACGGGCGCAGGTCGAGCGAACGCTCTCGCGGCTCACCCCGGCGAGCGCGCTCGCCTCGCGCGGCTGAGCGCCGACGCCACCGTTTTGGGCTACGCTCGGCGCGCCATGGCCGATTGTCTCTTCTGCAAGATCGCTAACCACGAGATCAACGCGAAGGTCGTCCTCGAGAACGATCACGTCGTCGCGTTCCACGACATCCGCCCGCAGGCGCCCACCCACGTGCTCGTCATTCCCAAGAAGCACGTCGAGCGGATTGACCACGCGGCCGACGCCGACGTGACGATGCTCGGTCAGGTGCTGCTCGGTACGAAGGCGGTCGCGGAGTCGCTCGGCCTCTCTGCCGGTGGCTTCCGCGTCGTCTTCAACAACGGCGAGGGTGTGGGGCAGAGCGTTTTTCACATCCACGCGCACGTGCTCGCGGGTCGCCCGTTCGGCTGGCCGCCCGGCTGACGGCCACGCGTCAGAGCTTCTCGAACGTCTGGTACCAGGTGCCGTTCGACTGGGGCAGGTTGTAGAGGATGAGCGTCGAGCCCTGGGCGTCGTAGTACCAAGTCTCCGTCCCGGTGCTCGGGCAGGTGCGTGTGAGCGTCAGCTTGTTGCCCGACGCGGTGAACGTGTAGTTGTAACTTGAGCTCAATCCGAAGCTCGGCGCGGTGATGCGGAGCTCGAGCGAGGAGCCGGCGATCGTCACGCCTTCGCCCATGGCCGGGAAGGTCGTGTTGCTCGTCCCGCTGATGTAGCGCGTCGACGCCTTGAGCGTGTACGTGCCATCGACGATCGTACCGCCGTTCAGCGGCTGAAAGCCGCCCACCGCTTTGGGCGTGACCACTGCGACCGGCACGTTGTTGCACGCCGGGGGTGCCGAGTCCTTTACAGCGGCGTCCACGACTCCGGCGTCGGTCGCGCAAGGGAAAGGCCAGCACGAGCCGCTGTCGGGATCTTCGGTGCCGGCGTCGCTCGGCGTGGGCGGCTTGCCGGCGTCCTTCTTCGGCTTGCCGGCATCGCGCGTCGCCGGCGCGTCGTCGGTGGACTCCTCCTCGCTCGAGGCCTCAGGCTCCTCGTCGGAGGGCGCCGCGACCACCGGTGGTGCGCCCGCGTCGTCGGTATTGGCCGTGCAACCGCCCCAGAGCGCTGCGCCGAAAGAGAGCAGCATGACCGTTCGCGCCCGCGTGTTCATGGCGACTTGGACGCCGAGGGCGGCGCGTCATTCTCGCTCACCCAGCCATTTAACTCGCTCGTCCGAGCGCATCGCTCACGCGCGCAACGAGCGCGGCCTCCGCCGCGTCCACCGGCTCGGCGGCGTTCCAGGTATAGGCGCCGTCGCGCGACGGGCCGCGATCGCTCGCGCCGAGCGGTGCGACGCGCAGCCACGCCGACGTGATGCGCGCGCCGAACGCATCACCGGCTCCGACGGCGAGCGCAAGGAAGTCGGGGCCGGTCGCGCGTCGCGGCACCGGCGGGACGACGACGCGTCCGTGCGCGAAATCGACGGTGCCGCCCGCGATCCAATGATCGACCGGATCCGCGAACGGATCGGGGGCGCCCGGGGCGCCGCGCGCGAGCCACTCGGCGACGGGCTCGTGGGTCGCGGGGACGTCTCCCAAGAGCGCGAGCCCCCGCGCCGCAAGCTCTTCGACGACGAGCGACAGCGGCCGATCGCCTTCGACCCGCGCGAGGAGGCTCGCTTCGTCGATCGTCGGCGGCGTCGCGCGCTCGCGCGCAGGCGCGGGCGCGTCCGTGTTCTCCACGAGGACCCCGGGGTTGAGGATCCCCTGCGGATCGAACGCGCTTCGCAAGCGCCGCATCATTTGGACGCCGCCCTCGATCTCACGGGCAGCGCCGACGGCTTTCGATCGTCCGACGCCGTGGTGATGGGCCACGGTCGCGCCCGCGGCGATGGCCGCGGCCATGCCGTCGCGCCACGCCGCGTCGTACCGCGCGCGGCTTGCGGACTCGAAGTCGGCCCCGCGCTGTCCGCGCGGCGCCGTGCCGGCGAACGAGAAGTAGATGCAGCACCCGTCCGGGTACGCGTGGCTGAAGTGCGCCATGACGAAGGCGTGCGACGCGAGCGCACTGCGCACGTCGCGATACACGTCGCCGAGCCGCGACCAGGGCGCCGCGACCTCGAACGTGTCGACGAACAGGCCCGTCCGGAGCGCGGGTGACTGACGGAAGCTGACAGCGTACCGATGCTCGCGCCAGCGTCGCGCCGGCCCCTCGCCTTCGTCGACTCCGCCGAGCTCGCGCGCGATCGAGCGTGCACGCGCGAGATCGTCTGCCGCAGCGCCGCTCACCGCGCGCTCGAACACGAGGACGAGGAGCGCGCCGCCGAGCAACCGGTCACCGAGCGCGCCGTGCACCACCGCGTTGAGCCCCGACGAGCTCGCGATGACCGCGCGGAGGGCGGCCTCGCGGAGCGGCGGCGCAGCGTGGGGCCCGCGCGCCGGCCGACGGACGCGCCCTTGCCGCGCGAGCCGCGCGTCGAAAGGATCGTAGAGGCGGCACACGGCGGGCCTCAGGCCGGCTTGATACATTCGCTGCATCGCGGCGAGTCCGCTCACCACGTCGCGAAACGTGAAGCCGCCATAGCTCCGGTCGATTGGTGTATTGTGCACGCGAAGCGTGGCGGCGGTGAGGACGGCCAACGCGCCCTCGCTCCCGACGACGAGGGCCGACGTGTCGGCGCCGTAGCGGCGCCGCGGGAGGCGGAGGAGCTCTCCAGTTCCGTCGACGCACTCGACCGCGAGCACCATGTCCTCGATCTTCCCGTAGTAGCCGGAGGCTTGCCCCGCGCTGCGCGTCGCCACCCAGCCGCCGACGGTGCTGCACAGGATCGACGACGGGAAGTGGCCGAGCGTGAGCCCAGCCGACTCGAGCGACTCCTCGAACGGGAGGCCCATCACCCCGGCCTCCACGACGACGCGCATCTCGTCACGCGACACGTCACGCACGCGCCCGAGGCGCTTCGTGTCGAGCACGATCGCGTCGGGGGAGGGGAGGACGCCGCCGCAGACGCCGCTCCCAGCCCCGAAGGGCACGACGGGCACCCCGCGCGCGGCGGCGAACCGGATGACCTGGCTCGTCTCCTCGGCGGTGCTCGGCCAGGCCACGACCGCTGGCCCATCCGGGCGTTCGGCACCCGAGCGGGTCGCCAAGTGATGGCGCGGCCAAAGGTCGCGCGCGACGCTCACGCGATCGACGTCGCGTTCGCTTGTCGCGACGCTCGGGAGGGCGTGGGCCAAATCGCGCGCGAGGGCGTGAGAAAAGGGGGAGGGCAAGACGAGCCTACGATCCTGGAGTATACCTTGCGCCCCATGCTCCCGCGCCTCACCGACTCTCGTCCCTTCCTCGACGTGCTCAAGAGCGAGCTCCTCGTCGGCGATGGCGCGATGGGCACCCAGATCTACGAGCGCGGCGTCCTTTACAGCGCGTGCTTCGAAGAGCTCAACGTCACCCGGCCCGAGCTCATCAAGAAGATCCACGAGGACTACATCGCCTCGGGCGCGCAGCTCATCGAGACCAACACCTTCGGCGCCAACGCCATGCGCCTCGAGAAGCACGGCGCGAGCGGTCGCGTGCGCGAGCTCAACCTCGCCGGCTGCGCCTTGGCGCGCGAGGCCTCGCAGCAGCGCGCCTACCTGGCCGGCGCGATCGGGCCCAGCGGATACTTCTTGGGCGACGCCAGCGCGGGTGACCTCGCCAAGGTCAAAGGCGCGCTCCGCGAGCAGGCCGACGCACTCGTCGAAGGCGGCGTCGACGTCCTCATGGTCGAGACGATGCGCCAGACCGAGGAGCTTCGCGTGGCGATCGAGGCCGCGATCGAGGCTGCGCACGGGAAGATCCCGGTCATCGCGACCGCGTCGCTCGACGAGCATGGCCGCATGGCCGACGGCATCGACGCCGCCAACATCGCGCGCATGATGCGCGACTGGGGCGCATCTGCCGTGGGCGTCAACTGCTCCGACGGTCCGATGCACGTGCTCTCCGCCGTGGAGCGCATGCTCGATTGTGGCCTCCCGGTCTGCGCGTTTCCCAACGCCGGCCTCCCGCACCGGGTCGACGAGCGCCTCGTGTACGTGTCCACGCCCGAGTACTTCGGCGTGTACGCGCGCCGCATGTACAAGCTCGGGGTTCGTCTCGTCGGCGGGTGCTGCGGCACCACGCCCGATCACGTGCGCCGCATCGCCGCGGCCGCGCGGATGGTCGGAAAGTCCCTCCCTGACGAGCCGCACGACGAGGCGCGCGGCGAAACCGATAGCGCGACCGGGATCAGCGCGGCCGCGGTCGCGTCTGCGGCGCTCGGCGGCCTGCCGCCCGTTCCGTTCGCGGAGCGGAGCTCGCTGGCCGAGAAGATCGGCAAGCGCTTCGTCGTGTCGGTCGAGGTCAACCCTCCGATCGGGCTCGATCCCAAGCGGGCCATCGACGCAGCGCGCATGCTGAAGGCTGGCGGCATCGACGTCGTCAACATCGCCGACGGCGCGCGCGCGCAGGCGCGCATGTCGAACCTCGCGCTCGCCGCGCGCATGCAGCGCGAGGTCGACATCGAGACGATCCTCCACGTGTGCGGACGCGATCGAAATCTCCTCGGCACGCTCGCCCACCTCCTCGGCGCGCACGACCTCGGCCTCCGCAATCTCGTCATCATCACCGGCGATCCGCCGAAGATGGGTGACTTCCCCGACGCGACGCCGGTCTACGATCTCGACTCGATCGGCATTCTCAAGCTCGCCACGCGCCTCAACCACGGCATCGATCCGGGCGGAAAGCCGCTCGGCGCGACCACGAGCTTCGTGCTCGCGACCGGCGCCGAGCCCGCTGCGCTCAACTATCCGCGGGAGCTCGATCGGCTGGCCCAGAAGAAGGCGGCGGGCGCCGAGCTCGTGATGACGCAGCCGGTCTACGATCCCGCGGTGCTCGTGAAGTTCCTCGACGACATCGCGCCGCTCGGCCTGCCGGTATTGGTCGGTCTCCTCCCGCTCGCCAGCTACCGCAACGCCGAGTTTCTCCACAACGAGGTGCCCGGCATGCAGGTTCCCGAGCACGTCCGCGAGCGCATGCGCAAAGCGGGCACCGGCGCTGCCGGTCGCAAAGAAGGCGTCGCCATCGCGCGCGAGATGCTCGCGGCCGTGCATGAGCGCGTCGCGGGCGCCTACGTGATGCCGCCGCTCGAGAAGTACGAGCTCGCGCTCGAGGTCGTCGACGGCTTCGCGGGGCGCGCCATCGCTCCCGCGCCGCGCCTCCGCGCCGCCGCGCACTGAGGCGATGAAGCGACCGTCGCTCGCGCCCGCCGTCGTGGTCACCGTCGCGGCGTTCGTCACCGCGTGGGTGCTCGTGCGAACGTCGCAGTCGGTGCTCCTCGATCGCATCGACGCGGGCGATCCGACCCCGATCGGTGAGCCGCCCGCGCGTCCGCTCGGTGCGCGCGGCGAAGCAACGGCGCCTGCGCGCTGCGTCGCGCTCGGCACGCCAGTGTCGCTCGCGGCGAGCGGACCCGGCGAGCTCGCGTTCGGTGACGGAGTGCTCGACGCGCGAGGCGTCGTTGCCGTCGGCGTGGTCCGCGGCGTCGGCTCCGAGCGAAAGGCGAGCATCCTCTCGTTTGGCCTCGATCGACCCAGTGTCGAGATCGTCGACGTCGGGCCCGCGCGCGGCGACGATCCCCCGCCCCGGCCGGTCTTCGTCGGCGATAAAGTGTATGCTGCACGTATCGAGACGTCGCGCGGCGCGCGGGCGCTGACGTTCGCGTCCGTCGCGGCCACGTCGGCGAGTGACGCGGGCGCAATACCGCAATCGGCGGACGAATCACTCGCGTTCGACGTGGTGGCCGACGACGGGCGCGTCTTCGCCGCGTGGGACGACGACGACGCGGGCCGCGGCGTCATCCGCCTCGTCGGCGCGCCCGCTGGCACGGTGCTCGAGGGCCACGCGCCCGTCGTCGTCGTCTCGCCCAAGACCAGCGACGCCGAGGCGCCGCGCCTCGTCGCGGACGGCGCAGGCGGCGTGTTCGTCGCGTGGATTGCACGCAAGCCCGAAGGCGACGCCGGAGGTGCGTCCGAGGCGAAGGCGCACGCCCTCGAGTCGCCCGCCGAGGAGCGCGAGGCACGCGCGGTGGAGATCGTGCACGTCGATGTGAGCGGCGCGGTGTCGACCGCACAGCGTCTCGTCCCGGCGCGGGTCAGCGACTTCGATCTCGAGCGGAGCGGCAGCGAGGTCGTCGTGGTGATGCGAGACGAAGACGGGGCGGAGGCGCGCGGGGCTCGGCTCGTTCGCCAGTCGGTGCGCGTCGAAGGGGCCGGGCTCACCGCGAGCCCGCCGATCGTCGTCATGGGCGCGGGTGTCGGCGCGGCCGACCCCATCCTCCTCGATGACGGCCAGGCGGGGCTGGCGATGGTCACCGACATGGCCGAGCGCCCTCGGCTCGTGGTCGTCCCATCGACCCCGAGCACGGACGCCGGGGCACCGAGCGTGGAGCCGGCGATCGACACGGGCCGTGTGCTCGCCAGCCGCTCCGCTTCCGCACTTCCGCCCGCGGGACCCCGCATCCGGGCGGCCGGGCGGCTCGAAGGGCGGGGCGCCGTGGTGATTTCCGCTGGATTTCCGGGGGGTCGCCCAGAGGCACGCATCCTGCTCTGCGAGCGTTGAACCCACCCCGGGGTTCGATTAGCGTTCGCCCCGTGAGCTGGGCCCATAGCTCAATCGGTCAGAGCCCCCGGCTCATAACCGGGCCGTTCCTGGTTCGAACCCAGGTGGGCCCACGGTTCAAATCCATGCGCTTCCGAGGAGTCCGCGTTTGAGCATCCCCGACCAGATCCGTGCCCTCGAAGAGCTCGCCGCCATCGACGCCGAGCTCAAGATCCTCGACGATCAACTTGGCCAGGAGCGCTCTGCGCTCGAGGGCCTCAAGGGCGCCCTCAAGCGGCTCGACGACAAGCTCGCCGTCGACAACGCCGCGTTCTCGCAGCTCGAGAAGGTCCGGAACGAGCACATCAGCGAGATCCGCACCCTGACGGGCCAGATCGACCAGTCCCGCGACAAGATGAATCGCGCGCGGAACGAGCGTGAAGCCAACGCGGCGCAGCGCGAGCTCGAGGAGCTCCGCAAGCTCGTGCGCGATCGCGAGCAGGAGGTCGGCAAGCTCACGACCGACGGCGAGGCACTCAAGCTCCAGATCGACACCACCGAGAAGGAAGCGGAGACCATCCGCACCGAGCTCGGCTCCACCGAAGGCAGCGCGGTCGCGCGAATCACCGACGTCGAAGGCAAGCGCAAGGAAGTCGCTTCGCGCCGCGACGAGGCGGTCAAGAAGCTCCCGCCGCAGCTCTATCGCCGCTACGACACCGTTCGTCAGAAGCGTGGCACCGGGATCACGCAGACGTCCGACGGCACCTGCAAGGCTTGCCACATGGGGCTACCGCCCCAGGTCTTCCACCGCCTCCGCCGCGAGCCGCTGCTCGAGCAGTGCCCCTCGTGCGCTCGCATCATCTACTTCGTTGCGCCGCAGCCCGCGGCCGGAGCTTCGTCGTAACCTCGATCGATCGCGTCGACTCCGCCGCCCCGCGCGCGGACCATTGAGAGAAGGCCCCGTTGAAGAGCTGCCCGAGCTGCCAGCGAACGTTCCCGAACGATGCGGGCTTCTGCCCCAACGACGGGACCGCGCTCGTCTTTACGAGCCTCGTCCCCATCGCGCCCGCGGGCGACGATCCGCGCCTCGGCGCGCGCCTCGCCGGCCGCTACGAGATCCGTCGCGTCGTCGCCGACGGCGGCATGGGTCGCGTCTACGAGGGCGTCGACAAGCAGACCGACTCGCGCGTCGCCGTGAAGGTCCTTCACGACGATGTTTCGCGTGACGACGTGTCGCTCGAACGGTTCAAGCGCGAGTACCAGATCAGCGCCAAACTCCCGCACGATCACATCGTCAAGGTGAGCGACTTCCAGCAAGACACGACCTCCAAGGTCTGGATGCTGGTGATGGAGTTCCTCGACGGCGAGGAGCTCCGCGTCGTCCTCAAGCGCGACAAGTTCCTCTCGCCCGAGAAGCTCGTGCGCATGATGTCGCAGACGGCGATCGGCCTCGACGCCGCGCACGCGCTGCAATTCGTTCACCGCGATCTCAAGCCCGACAACCTCTTCTTGTGCGGCACGCGTGAAGGCGACGTCGTGAAGATCCTCGACTTCGGATCGGTGAAGGACAAAAACGTCGAGGCCAAGAAGCTGACCGTGCTCGGCACGACGATCGGCTCGCCATACTACATGGCGCCCGAGCAGGCGCAGGGGCTCGAGACGCTCGATGCGCGCGCGGACGTGTTCGCGCTCGCAGCCATCGCGTACGAGTGCATGACCGGCAGCGTGCCGTTCGGCGGCCACAACGGCCCGTCGATCCTCCTCGCGATCCTCACGCAGGACCCGCTGCCGCCGACGGTGAAGGGCAAGGACGCGCCGCACCCGATCCCGCCGGCGATGGACGACGTGATGGACCTCGCGCTCGCGAAGAACCCCGCACATCGCACCGCCTCGGTCGGTGCCTTCGCCGACGCGCTCGGTCGCGCGTATGGTCTCGAGGGCGACCACCGTGTGTGGGCCACGCTTCCCGAGGCGACGCTCGCCGCGCAAATCGCCGAGGCGCGTCCGCGTGTGATGGCGCCCAAGGTGGGAGCGCTCGAGGCTTCAGTCGATCCGTTCGCGGCGCCCGCGGCGCCAACTCAGGTCGCCCAGACTTCACCCGGCGTCGCGATGGACCAGGCGTTCGCGGCTGCGCGAACGGCTGGCTACAACGACGAGCCGGCTGGTGTGCCCTCCAAGAAGCAGCCCGCGTGGCTCGTGCCGGCGATCGTTGGCGGCGTGGCGCTTTTGGTGGGGATCGTGGTGGTAGCGCTCCTCACGAAGTGACCATCCGATCCGCCGACTGCGGGTAACAGCCCTGGATCCAAAGACCCCCACGACGCTTCCCACGGGCGGCGTTCGAAGCCGTTCAACGGCTTGCCTACATCGGCTTTTTCGGAAAATTCCGATGGCGACGCTCGGGCTGACTTTGGCGTGAGGGCTGCAGTGGAAGGGACTGAACCCCTACGGAGGCGCAGTGCTCCCTTACCAACGCCGCAGCGGTCAGCTCGGCTCTCCACGAACGGCGGAAATCGAGGTCCCGCGTCCCACGACGCGGCCGGTCACGCTCCCTCGTTCGCGTCCGGCCCCGCCGGTCCCGCCCCATGCGGCGGCCGCTCGGCCTGAGCTCCCGCGCCCGGTGGTGGATGAAGAGATGACGGTGATGATGCCGTCGAAGAGCGCCGCGGCCCTCCCGCCGCCGCCGGACGCGCACGCTGCGCGCATTCCTCGCCAGTGGTCACCCGTCGATCACGTCGTTTCGCAGCCGCACCACGCGCCCCAGCCCACGCTTCCGTCGGTCGCGGTTCCGGCGCACTTGATGGGGCCGCGCTCCAGCATCCCCGCCGCACCGTCGTCGCTCGGGGGCATCGCGATGCCGTCGGACACGACGGCGCGCGTGCGCACGGTTCCGGCCAAAGAGAGCGGCCTCGCTCGCCTCGCGCGCCCAACGCTTTCCTGGGCTGCGGCGCTGGTTGCGCTCGGCATCTTCGTCGGTGTCGGCAGTGCGGTCGTCAGCCGCAACGACGCCAAGAACAAGAGCGCCGCTGCAGCCAACCAGTCGGCGGTCGAGGCCAAGGTCAAGGCCGCGCCCGCCGCGCCTGCCGCGCCGGCCGCCACGACCAAGCTCACGTCGGCCGCTTCGATCGTGCCGCCGCCGCCGCCCTTGCCGCCGTCGCTCGTGAACGGCACGACCACGACGACCGAGTCGCAACCGACCGCTGATCTCGGGGTGCCGGGCGCGACCGCCGCTCCGGTCGCGGATCCCATGGCGCCTCCTCCGCTCGCAGCCGCCGTCGCGCCCGCCCAACCGGTGGCGCCCGCAGCGGCGCCCATCGCCGCGGTCACGCCGCCGCCGGCCGGTGCCGCGGGGGCCGAGCTCGCGCCCTCGCCGGCGCCGCGCGGCCGCGTGACGACGACGACTGCTTCCGCGCCTGCGCGATTCGTCGCCCCGTCGCGTCCTGCTCCGGCCCGCGTTGCCGTGTCGGAAACCCCGAGTGAGGAAGCGCCGGCCGCCGCGCCTGCGCCCGCGGCCGCACCCAAGGGCAAGAAGAAGGAAATCGAGCTCTCGCAGCAGGCGAAGGATCTGGCCGACGAGCAGCTCAAATCTCTCCTCCAGTAACGCGAGCTCCTGCACTTCCGGTGCAGTTGAGAGTTTGCACGAGCGGGTTGCGTGCAGGGTGGATCGATGGACCCCCATGGTCGTCTCTTCTGCCGTCGTCCGTCATGCTCGGGTGACACTGCTCGCACAATGTAAAACGCTTTGAGCTCCAACTAGTTGGCGCTTCGATGGCGTCGCTGCGTCGCTGGCCTGCGGGGTGCAATGGATCCACCTGCCGAGATTCCCCCTCGGCGGAGGAAGATGCTCCCCCGAAAGCAAAACGTTCCTGCCGAGCCCGCGGCGAACCCCTTCGCGATCTCTCGCCCCGCGCGTCGTTCCGCCTCGGACGAGATCACCCACGTCAAGCCCGGCGTGGCGCCCTCGCTCCCACCTCCGCCGCCGATGCCCGCCGCGGGTGTGAAGCCGACCGTGATCCCTCCGTCGCGCGCGCACGCCGTCCGCTCGAGCGGCGGTCCGCCGTCGATGCGCCCGCCGCCGCTTCCGCGCAACGTCGGATCGCGTTTGCCTCCGCCGCCGATGCCGCGTGAGCTCCCGCGCTCGAGCTTCGTCCCGCCGTCGTTCGCGGACTTCGAGCATGCGCCCACGTCCAAGGCCGAGCCGAAGCTCGAACGTCCCAGCGGTCGCGCGATCACGGCTGCGCCGCCGAGCCGTCGTCCTCGCCCGCGCATCGACGAGGTCGCGAGCGACATGATCGAGCCGATGGCCATCACGCACCATCCGCCCGCGGGGGCGCGGCCGAGCGCGTCGTGGGCCATGGCGCTCCTCGCGCTGGGAGTGTTCGGCGGCGTCGTCACTGCCATCATCGCCGGGGGCGAGACCGACACGGTGCTGCGCGCCGGTGCCCGCTTCATCGATCCGGACGCCACGCGTAACGCGCGCGTCGTGGCAGCCGCCGAGCGCCCCGTTCTGGCGCCCGCCCAACCGACTGCGTTCACGATCCCGGCCGCCGCGCCGGAGCCCACCGTGGAGCGCGACCCTGCACCTGCACGAGAGAGTGCGCCCGCCGAGCGGGTTGCGACCAGCGAGCACAACAGCGAAAAGGTCGAGGCCCGGCCGGTGCGCGCGATCGTCGGCGAGCCGCTCAACATCGAGGCGAAGGCCCCGAAGCGTGTCGAAACCCCCTCGAAGGGCGAGGTCGTGAGCGCGAAGCCCGAGGTCAAAGAGGCCCGCGAGGCACCGCGCCCGCGCGTCTCGTGGGCGCCGCCGCCGCGTCGACCCGCACCCGTCGCCGAGGCGAAGCCCAAGGCCGACAAGAGCGACGATGAGGCGCCGAAGCGTCGCCCGTCTCTCGATCCGTCCGCCGCTGCCGCCAACGCGCTCGCCAAGGCGCAGCTCGAAGGGACGCTCTGAATCACGGTTCATGATCTTCGATCACGAACCTAGATTTAGGGCTGGTCAGCTGGATGCTGAGCACCCCTCAAAACCCGCGGTTTTGAGCCTCCCCGCGTCGCCTTCGGCGAACCGCGCTCCGCGCGGAGGTGTTCGAGAATCGTGCTCGCTGATTTAGGCCGACCTTCGGGAGGTCAGGGCACGACGCACGTCGCGACGTCGGTGCCGTCGCTCGTGGTCACCTTGCCGCACGTACCGCCCACGAGCGCTGCGCAGTCGAGCGGCGTCGCGTTGCCGTGCACGCATGCGTAGAGCGTGGCGCCCGAGCACGAATCGCGCGAGCACCGTCCCGCGTCCGCCTTCACCTCACAAGCGCGGCTCACGTCCCAGCCGATCTCGGGCTCGACCTCGGCAGTGACGGGCGTGCAGCTCGTGCCGAACAGGCCTTGGCAGTCGATCCGCTCTTCGTGGCCAGTCGCGCAGCCGACCGCGACACGGCCGCTGCACGCGATCTTCGAGGTGGGCGTGCACGTCGCCGGGTTCGTCGACGCGCAGGCGGGCGTTCCTTTGATCGTGCCCCCGCAGGTCCCCTTGCCGAACGAGGAGCAACTGAAGCCTTGGTCTCGGCCGGCGTCGTTGCAGAGCTGGAGCGTGGACCCGTCGCAGGTCGTCTTCATGCACCCGCCCAAGGTGGGCGATCCCATGCAGCGCGCGGCCGTGCCGTCACGCACGCACACGCGTCCGGTCGCCGCACACGACTCCGCGCCCGCGGTCTCACCCTTCTTGCGACAGTCGAGTCGGACGTCGGCTTGGCATTGGGTGAAGGGAACGTTGTCTCCGCAAGACGGCGTCGCGGCGTCTCCCAGCACGCAGCGCCGGACGTCGTCGCACGTGCGGGCGGTCGCGAGGCATTGGTAGTAGCGGAGGATCGGCCCGCGCGCGGGGAGATCGGGCGCTCCTTGGCAGCCGATGATCGGGAGCGCGTGCTCCAGGCACTCGCCCACCGCGTTGGTCCCGAGCGGCGTCATGCACGCGGCGAGGAGCGCGCACGCGCGATGCGCGATCGGGCGGGCCTCGTCCATCGTGATGGCGCAGAAGTCGGGCGGCGCCGAGTCCACGTCGGTGATCGGCGCATCGGTCGCAGCCTCGACGGCGCTCGCAGCTTCACTCGACGCGTCGGAGACGAACGCGAAGTCGGTGTCGTGGAACAGGTCGACGCACGCGAGGCCGACGAGCGGCAGCGCGACCACGATGAGGACGGGCGCGCGCCGCATCAGAACCTCCCGCCCACCGTCGCACCGGCCGGGCCGGCGGTGACCGAGACATGTGTAGACTGCACCCAAAGCACGGCCGCGAGGGCCGACATCGCCGCGCCTCCGACCCAGCCGCCGAGCGCGAGCGCGTCCCACGAGCGGACGCGCGTCCGCTGCGTTTCGCAGTCATCGACGCTCGTGCACGAGCGGCCGCGGTCTTGCGCAGCACCCGCGACGAAGAACGAGACCGTGCCGCCGACGACGAGGACCGCGGCGCCCGCGGTCGCCAGAATCGGGGCGAGGTTCGAACGAGTCGCGACGTGAGCTGCAGGCGCGGGGGCGGGGAGCGCGGCCGCCTTGGGCGGAGTCGCTGCCGGAACGCGGAGATCGAGCGCGACGGCGTCACGCTCTTTGAGGTCGATGACCTTCTCCACGCTCTCCGGGCCGACCTTGCGACGGGCGACGACGCGATGCGTCCCGGGCGCGAGGCGGAGCGGCGTCGTCAACGCCTCGGGCGCGAGCGGTCGCCCGTCGAGCGAGACGACGACGTCCTCGGTCGACGCGTTCACGATCGACAAGGAGAGGCTCGGAACGCGCGCGCGGAGGTCGGCGAGCGGCTCACGCACGGCCTCGAGCACGTCGCTGACGTTCTCGGCGCGTGCTTGGGCGGCGGCGGCTTCGTAGGCGGCGAGCGCAGCCACGCGATCACCGAGCGACTCCTGACAGAGCGCGATGTGGAAGCGGATGCCAGCCGTCGTCTTGATCTTGGCGGCGCGCTCCAGCTTCTCGAGGGCCGCTTTGAAGTCACTCGCGCCCTCGTCACGCTCCGCGGCCGCGAAGAGCTCCTTCGCCTCGCGTAGCTCGGCCGCCGTCGGCTCACCCGCCCAGGCGGGTGCCGAGAGGAGCGTGAGCGCGGCCGCCTGGACGACGAGGACGACCGCGACGAGCCCGAGTGGGCGGCCGCCGCCCCGCACGCTCATCCGCCGCCTCCGAGGATGCCCAAGGGGAGCCCCGCGGTGCACGACTCGCCGCAAACGCCGGTCACGCACTGCGCGATCTCGAAGGCCTTGAGCGCGGTCTGCGGATCGCCACCCGTGCATCCCGAGAGGCACGCGAGATCGAAGCCCCCGAGCAAGCACTTCTGCGCGACGCACTGGAGCGCCTTGCCGCACGCGTTGTCTTGCACGCAGCGTGCGACCTTGGTGCCGCACTTCTGCGTCACGCACAGACCACAGTCGAGGATGCTCGGTCGATGCGCCGCGTCACCGTCGGCGCCCGCATCGGCCAGGGTCGCGCCGTTGGCGGCTCCGTCGGCGCTCGCGTCGGCGAGGACCAGCTGGCTATCGATGTCCAAAGGACCACGGCTGCCGCACGCAACGCTCGTCGCGGCGAACACGGCGGAGAGGACGAGCAAAGATGAACGGCGCATGTTCGTGGGGGCGCGTCACGCGGCGGGCGTGGCGAGACGGCGGCAAACCTACTAGCGTTGCCTACGCATGGCATCAACTGTCACTCGCGGAGCCGGGCGATCTCGATGAATCCGGTGGTGGTTCGAACCCCCGACGAGGTGCGCGCGGCCTGCGACGTGGCTCGGGCGCGCGGAGAGACGGTCGGCTTCGTCCCGACCATGGGAGCGCTCCACGAAGGTCACCTCGCGCTCGTGGACGAGGCGCGTCGGCGCGCGTCGTTCGCCGTCGTCTCCATCTTCGTGAACCCGACGCAGTTCGGGCCGAACGAGGATTTCGCACGCTACCCCCGCGATCTCGATGGTGACGTCGCCCGCCTGGCGCCGCGCGGCGTGAACCTGGTCTTCGCACCGGAGCCGTCCGCGATGTATCCGGCCGGCGACGAGACTCGCGTGCGCGTCGCGGCGCTCGCGGCACCGCTATGCGGCGTGTTTCGTCCCGGGCACTTCGAGGGCGTGGCCACGGTGGTCACGAAGCTCCTCGCGCTGGTCGGGCCAGGCGTCGCGGTTTTCGGTCGCAAGGACTACCAGCAGCTCGCGATCATCCGCCGCGTCGTGCAGGACCTCTTCTTGCCGGTCGAAGTCGTCGGCGCGCCGATCGTGCGCGAGGCCGACGGCGTCGCGATGAGCTCGCGCAACGCGTACCTCTCGGCCGACGAGCGAGCACGCGGGCGCGCCCTGTCGCGCGCCCTCGCGGTCGCGCACGCCGCCTACGCGGCAGGCGAACGCCGCGGAAGCGCGATTCGCGCGGCCGCGCTCTCCGTGGTCGGCCCCGCGGTCGACCGCATCGATTACGTCGACGTTGCCGACCCCGATTCGCTCGCGAGCCTCGCCGACGAGGGGGCCGCGGCTCTCGCGGGGCGCGCGCTCGTCGCGATCGCGGCGCACATCGGAAAAACGCGACTGATCGACAATTCGGTCCTCGGCGAGGATTCGCCGCCGGTGGGCGTCGACGCCGGCGCGTGAGGGTTGCTATAGAAGAGAGCAACATGCGTCCCTTGTTCGTCGTCCTGGAAGGCATCGACGGCTCCGGCACCACCACCCAGGTGGCGAAGCTCGCCGACCGCTTGCGCCGCGAAGGCGTCAACGTCCGCGCGACGCGCGAGCCGAGCGACGGCCCGGTCGGCACCATGATTCGTCAGGTCCTCACCGGGCGCATCGTGGTCCCCGGCGGCCGCGCGCCCGGGTGGGCCACGATGGCGCTCCTCTTCGCTGCGGACCGACTCGATCACGTGGAGAGCGAGATCGAGCCGATGCTCGCCTCGGGCGGCGTCGTGATCTCCGATCGCTACGACGCCTCGAGCCTTGCCTATCAGAGCGTGACGAGCGGCACCGACGCTTCCGGCGCGCTCCAGTGGATCCGCAACATCAATCGCCACGCGCGTCGTCCGGACCTCACCATCGTCCTAGACGTGAGCCCGTCGCTCGGCGCCGTGCGACGCGAGACGCGCGGCGAGGCGGCGCAGCTCTACGAGCAGAACGAAGTGCAGCAGGCCCTCGCCACGTTCTATCGCGATCTCCAAAAGCACCAGCCGGAAGACAACGTCGTCGTCGTCGATGGTTCGCGTTCGATCGACGAGGTGCAGGAGCTCGTGTACGCCGCGGTCAAGGCTGCAGCCGGCGCCTGAGCGCCGGAGCCCCCGCGCGAAAAGTTGGCCGTCCGCGCCCGTCGCCTCATCCTCGCCGCATGCGTCTTCGCGCCACCGCCCTGACCCTCGCTCTCTCCACGACCGTGCTCGCCTGCGCCGGCCCGGCGGCCGAGTCGACCGAGATCGTGCAGCCCAAGGTCGCGCCAAGCGTGTCTCCCGCGGCCACGGAGGTGACCTCGTCCACGGCGCCGCGCACGCTCCGCCGTGAGGACGTCGTGCGCTTCGTCCGCGCTGGGCTCGGATCGTTTCTCCAGCGCATCACGCTCGACGATCAGCCCGTCTTCGAAGGCGGGCGCTTCAAGGGCTTTCGTGTGGCCTCGCTCGAGGGCGACCCGTCGTTCTGGCGCGGCGTAGACCTGCAGCGCGGCGACGTCGTCACCAAAGTGAACGGCCAAGCCATCGAGCGACCGGAGCAGGCGCTCGGGGTCTTCCATGGGCTCGCGAGCGCGCCCGAGCTCCGCGTGTCGATCGTGAGGGCGGGGGCTCCGCGCGAGCTCGTGTTTCCGATCGACGGTGCGCCCGCCGCCGCACCGGCGCGCTGATCAGCGCGCGTCCGACTGCCGCAGCGCAGCGAGGCCGAGACGATCGAGGTCCGGCGTCGCGGTCGGCGCCGCGTCGGCCTCGAACCGGAGTCGGGGCCCGGTCCGCGGCGAGAGAATGACGTGCGCGCGATCGACGTGGCCGTGCGCGATACCTCGCTCGTGCAGCGAAGCGAGCGCGCGCTCGAGGACGCGCGCTTCGCTCGCGAGGAGCGGCCGATCGAGCGGATGCTCGTCGTCGAGCTCGGCCGCGATCCAGATCTCGCGCGCCGCGTCGTCGATGCGAAGCACGAGATCCACGCCAGTCACCGTGGCGGCGAACGCACGCGCGCGCGCCAAGGCCCGCGCGGTCACGGGCACCCGACGAATGCGGTGACCGGTCCACGCGTCGAGTGACACGTCGCCGGCGACCGGCGAGACGCGCGCAGTGAGGGTCCGCGTGGCGGGCTCGCGCCTGTCACGCGGACGACCCTCGGCCTCGGCGCTCTTCGGCCAAGTGAGATCGAGGAGCAGCGCGCGCGCAGAGAGCGCGCTCTCGGGCCGCTCCGCAGGATCGAGGGCGAGCAGCTTGGCGATGGCCGCGTCGTGCGCCGGGCGCAGGTCCCGATGGGTGGCGCTGGGCTCGAGCTCTCGCTCCTCGTCGGGTCGCCGGCCGGTGAGCATTTCGCGCAGCACCGCTCCCACGGCGTAGACGTCGCTGCGAATCGTCGCCGGTCGGCCTTCGCGTTGCTCGGGGCTCATGTACGCGAAGGTGCCGATCACGCCCGCCGTCGCCGTGGCCGTCAGATCTCCGAGGTGCGCGGCGCCGAAGTCGGAGAGCCGCGCCGCTCCGGCGCCGTCGAACAGGACGTTGCCGGGCTTCACGTCGCGATGAATGACGCCGGCGCGGTGCGCAGCCGAGAGCGCGTCGAGGAGAGCGGCCGCGATCTCGACCGCGCGCGCCGGCGCGAGTCGCTCGCGCGTCAGCATTTCGGTGAGCGTGCCGCCGGGCATCCAAGCGAGCGCGAGCGCCGGGCCTGCCGGGAGATATGCGCGGAGCGGAACGACGCTCGGATGATCGAGCGCGCGCAAGATCGTCACCTCGCGTTCGAAGCGGGCGAGCGCGTCGCGACCCACGCCCACGAGGCCCGCGCCGGCGAAGATCTTGAGGGCGATCCGCTCGCGGTCGAGGAGGTCGACGCACTCGAGGACGCGGGCGGTCGCGGTCGAGGCCACCTCGCGCACGATCTCGTAGCGTCCGAACGCTCGCGCTGCCGCTTGAGTCGTGGACGCACCCGGAGCGACCGAGTCTCGGCGGCCGCTGGCTGCGCCCGTCGCTTCGAGCTCCCGTCGTGCGTCTGCCGCCGCGACCTCGAGGCCGAGCGCGTCGAAAGCGCGCGCCAACTCGGAGAGCGCCATCGTTCGCTCGGGTCGCCCGACCGCGATCGATTGCAGGGCGCGCACGGCCGCCTCGTGACGACCGTGCCGCAGAAGGAGTCGTCCGAGATCGAGCGCCCACGCGTCGCGCGCGCTACCGCCGCGAGCGATCGCCCGTTCGAGCTCGCGCGCCGCGTTCGCCGGCTCACCGAGTCGCTCCCAGAGCTCCGCGGCGCGCTCGGCGCGACCTGCCGTCGACCACGCCTCCGCCGCGGCGCGCGCTTCACCGACCGACTCGAACGCACGCGCCGCCCACGCATGCAGGCCGCGTCGCGCGAGCTCGTGCGCGGCGCGCCTCCGATCGGACTCACTCGGCGCCATCGCGAGCGCGCGCTCGGCGCGAACGTCGTCGGAAGCGAGGGCGGCCAGAATCGCGGCGTGCACCGCGTCTCCCGCGGCGAGCGCCGCATCCGCGGCGCGATCGAAAAGGCAGGCTCGCTCGTAGAGCTCGGCGGCGGTGCGCGCGTCGCCACGGCTCTCCGCCAGCGTCGCCGCATCGGCGAGCCGCTCCGCGCGGATCAGCGCTGCGAGCTCGTCGTCCATGCGCCGATCACCCGTCGTCGTCGTCGTCGTCGTCCCCCGGCGCCTGCTCGGGCCGCTCCTCGAGGAAGCTCTCGACGGCGATGCCGATCGAAAACGGCGGCGTCGGCCGCTCACCGTGCGCGATCGCGTGTGCGTCGCTCTTCTTGGCGAGATCCGAGAGGACCCCCCGCTCGCGGTTGCGCCGCCCGGGGCCGCTCTTGTCGACCCAGAAGTAGCTCTGGCCGCGCACGTCGACGTGCACGAACCCGCTCACTGGGTAGATCCCCACGCCCACGAAGCCGATCTCGCGCGCGAACTTCGCGACGTCTTCGTCGCGCGCGCCGGGCACGATGATGTCTGCGGCGCGCCCGGCGGAGTGGTTCGATCCCGTCGCGTGCACCGGCGCCTTGATCGGCGACGACTTGCCCGGACGGAACCCCGAGACGAGGCGGATCTCTTGCGCGCCGAACTTCCGCTGGATGCGGTAGAGCACGTCGAGGAGGCGCGGCTCGATCGGGTGCTCGCTCCCCGACGACGGCTCACGGAACAAGTGGCCGACGCGATCGATGTCGTGGCCGGCGAACCCGCCGTGCTCGTCGCTCGCGGCGATCTCCACGTGCTCACCGGTGTTGAGCGCCGTGATCGCGAGGAGCGGTCGACCGTGGTCGTCGACGGGCGCCTTCTTGCCCGGGGTCGCGGTGTGCCATTGCTTCACCGATTGCACGTAGCGCGGGGGCACGCGCGCCTCGGGCGCTTTGGGCGCGCGCTTCGGCGTCGCGGTCGCCGTCTTGGCGGTCGCGCCTTTGGGGGAGGCCGGTGGCGCGGGCGGGGGAAGGGGAGGGAGCCGCGGCGAGGCCGTCGATGCGGGGGCCTGACGCGGCGCCGCGCCCGCAGGATGCACGAGGGCGATCGCTACGAGGGCCGAGAGCGCGAGCGGACGACGCATGAGAGGGTCGCGTAATGCGTGCGATCAGCGCCGCGCGCGGACCGTGACCGGAACCTCGCGCGCGAAGTCGAGGCGCAGCTCGCCGCGGTCGATCCCCGCGGCGCGGAAGCCCGTGCGGTGCATGCGGTGAACGACGACCGCGCTCTCTCCATCGCCGAGGACGGCGCTCGCGATCGAGAAGACCGCGCGGCCACCGTCCGACGCCGTGCAGCGCGTCACCGTCTTGCGTCCGAGCGCGTCGGCGCCGACGAAGTCGATGTAGACGAGGTCGTCGGTCTTGCTCGCGTCCCACGCGATGTCGATGGGCGCGTCGGCGTTGACCACGACCGGGCCGGCGGCGTCTTGCCCCTGGATGCGGATCTGGGCGGGCTCACCCGCGAAGTCCGAGGTCACGCGCACGGCGCCGAGCTCGGGCTCGCCCATCACGCGGACGTCGAAGCTGCCGCGCGCGGGGAGGTCGACGGTGCTCGCCGTGTAGACGACGCCGGAGACGACGTCGACGACGTCGGGCAATCGACGACGAACGAGCTCCATCGTCTGCGGCTCACGGTCGAGCGCGCCGTCCGCCGCGATGGTGACGCGACCCACGTCGAGGAGGCGCACGCCAGTGGCAGGCATCGAGGGCACGTCGGTCGCCACCTTGGCGCAGGACCCGACGGCGGGGAGATCCGGCTCGAGGCCGAGCCAACGAAGCGCGCGCTCGTCGAGCGGGGCCGACCGACCGCGCACGAAGCGCGCGACGGCCTCGCCCCGGGTCGTCTCTCCGGCCGTCCGTTCGACCACGATGACCGCCGCGGCCGGCGAGGCCTCGGCGTCGGCCACGTCCGCTGACGCGGACACGTTGGCCGAGCAGCCACCAAGGACCGCGACGCCGACGGGGAGGAGGAGCGCGAGGCGCATGTCTTTGGAATCGTAGACGGCTCCGCGCGCTCTCGCAACTCGCGCGTGCCTCACGCGGCGCGTCAGAAGTCCCAAGTGAGCGCGGTCGCAGGCGAGAGCGAGAACCCCGCGACGTCGGTTTTCATTCCCGCGAACGAGCCGCGCACCGATTGGTAGGCGCCGTCGAGCTCGAGCGCGACGTGAACGGTGCGGAACCCCACCGCCGCGCCGATCACGAAGCCGCCCCAAATTCGGTCGGCGTCGAGCGGCATCGCGAGGGCGGCTTGGCCCGGGCGCGGATCCGAGGTCGCGTTCTCGAGCGAGACATGCTCGATGCCGGCGCGCGCGCCGGCCCAAGCGCGATAGAGCCCGGCCACGCTCTCCCACCCCACGAGGATCGGGATGTCGGCGCCATAGCCGCGGAGCTTGGAGAGGTCGACGTCGGGCAGCGAGCCAGCGTCGCGTCCGTAGAGCGGCGCCGAGCCGGCGACTCCGACCGAAAGATCGATCTCTTCGGCGAGCGGGAAGCCACGTCGAACGTCGAGGCGAATCCCGCGGCCGGTGTAGCCGAGGCCTCCCTCGAACGATGCGCCGACGCCCACGCGCGCGGCCGCGAACGGCGCGAGGCCGGGCGCGACCGCCGCAGCGACGAGGGCGCCTTTCGCGTACGTCGCGTCGGGGCCGTTCGTCGCGAGCGCCGTCGGTCGCGTCGCCGCCTCTTCGCGTGCACCGGCGAGCGCGCTCGCGAGGTCGCCCGTGGCGAATTGCGCGCTCAAGCCGGTGGCGGCGCGGACGTCGCCGCGCGGGAGCGTGCGCGCGGGGTGAAGGAGGGGCATTCCGCCGCCGCATCCCGCGCCGAAGACGATGATCGCCAGCGCGAGGCCGGCCGAGGTCGTGCTCGCGCGGTTCACGGCGCCGCTCACAAAGAGGACGTCACTTACGGAAGCGCGACGGGAACTCGTCAGCGGCCACGCGCTTCTTGAGCTCGCCGTCGTCCGGGTGGAGGCGCAGCGCGCGCTCGACCAGGCTCTTCTCTTCTTCGACGTGGCTCGGGTCCGGCAAGCAGCACTCCACCGGGCATACCGCCTGGCAGGCCTCGTGGTCGTAGAAGCCGACGCACTCGGTGCACAGCTCGGGGTCGATCACGTAGATCTCGTCACCCTCGCTGATGGCTTCGTTGGGGCATTCGGGCTCGCAAGCCCCGCAGTTGATGCAGTCGGCCGTAATGTGAGTCGCCATGGCGGAAATTCCGCGCGCAACCTAGGAGCGCGGGTCTTCGGTGTCAAACGGTCCTTGCGAAGCGTGGCCACGGCGACCGCGGCCCGCGCGATCGCTTTTTCGGATCCCCGCGCGCGGTGCATGCGCTAGCGTCCGCGCCCGATGTCGCGGCTCGTTCAAACGGCCCTCGCCCTGGCGTTCGGCCTCGCCGGCCTCACGGGCTGCACCCCGTCGATCGGCGACAAATGCGTGCTGTCCACGGACTGCTCGCTCCGCGGCGACCGAACCTGCGACACGTCTCAGCCGGGTGGCTACTGCACCATCCGCGACTGCCGTGGCAACACGTGCCCCGACGACGGAGCGTGCGTGCTCTACGAGCCCACGGTGCCGGGCTGCGGCTTCGACGATCAGGCGCCGAGCCGCGTGGGGCGGGGCTATTGCATGGCCCGCTGCGAGAACGACGGCGACTGCCGGAGCGGCTACGTTTGCGCCGATCCGAAGGCCGCGCCGTGGTTCGCCGTCGTGCTCGACGACGATCTCTCGAAGCGCGTGTGCATCTGGCCGGCCTCCGTCGCGTCCACCGCGACGGCCACCGCGAGCGCGGCGACCCCGCCGCCCGTGTGTGGCTCGGTCGCTCCCGACGCCGGCCCGATCGTGGCCCACTCCGCGTACAGCCCTGACAGCGGAACCGGTGGTGGTGGTGGCGGCGGTGGCGGCGGCGGTCGCCGCAACGACGCCGGAGCCTCCGATGCGAGCGCCGATGCCGACGACGCCGGAGCCGGCGACGGCGGCTGAGCGTCGCCCGCCGCGGACGCAGGCGCTCGTTCCGCCCGCGGTCTCCGTCGTGGGCGCGCGCGCGGGTGAAGCGCTCGTCGTCCTCGTCGTGCTCGCTTCGTTCGTGTTCTTCGCGCTGCGCCTTCTCCCTGGGGATCCTGCGGCGCTCGTGCTCGGCGATCAGGCGAGCGGGCGTGAGCTGGCGGAGCTTCGCGCGCGGCTCCACTTGGACGAGCCGCTTTATGTGCAATATGCACGATTCGTCGCGGGGCTCGCGCGCTTCGACTTCGGAGAGTCATTGCGTCGTCCCGGCGTCACGGCGGCGGCGCGCGTCGTCGCCGCGCTCGGGCCCACCGCGCGCCTCACGTTCGCGGCCATGGGGCTCGGCGCCACGCTGGGTCTCGGCGCCGCCGTCCTCGCGCGGGGGCCGTGGCTCGGTCGACGGCGCGCGCTCGTCGATCGCGCCCTCGTGGCGATCGCCGCGACGCCGCTCCTCTCGTTCGCGCCGCTCCTCACGTATCTCCTCGCGGCGCGCCTCCGCGTCGTTCCGCTCCCGGGTGATCCCGAGGCTGGAGCGGCCGGGCTTGCGTTCGCGGCTGGCCTCCTCGCGATTCCGCTCGCCGCGCACACCGCGCGCATCGCTGCCGCCGCGCTCTCCGAGGTCGAGGGATTGCCGTTCCTCGCGGTCGCCCGCGCCAAAGGTGGCTCGGACGCGCGCGTGATGTGGCGCCACGCGCTCCCGGCGTGCGTCGGCCCGATCGTGACCGTGCTCGCGACGCAGCTCGGCGCGCTCCTCGGCGGCGCCGTCGTGCTCGAGCGACTCTTCGAGCGCGCGGGCCTCGGGACGCTGATCCTCGAAGCCTACGCGTCGCGCGATCTTCCGGTGCTCGAGGCGGGCGTCGTCGCCGCGGGTGGCCTCTTCGTCGCCGCCCAAACGCTCGCCGCGCTCGTCCACACCCTCCTCGATCCGCGGGTGCGCGCATGATCTCGCGCCGCGCCGTGGCTCGCCTCGCGCCGCTCGCCTTGCTCGTCGTCGTCGCCGCGCTCGCGAGCGCGACCGGCTCGGCCACGCGCCTCGATCCGTCGCGCGCGTGGGCCACGCCCACGGCGGCGCATCCGCTCGGGTTCGGCGAGGCGGGGGTCGACCTCCTCCCGTTCGTGGCGACCGCGGTCCTCCGCGGCGTGGGGCTCGCCGCCTTCGTCGCGGCCGTCGCGTTCGCCTTCGGCACGGTCGCCGGCGCGGCCGCGGCCCTTCGGCGCGGCGTGGCCGAGCGCGTCGTCGAGCGCGCGTGCGATCTCCTCCAGGCGTTCCCCGGGTTTCTGCTGGCGATGGTCGTGCTCTCCGCGGTGCGTGCGCCGTCGCGCATGCACCTCGCGTTCGTCTTCTTGCTGACGGCGTGGGCGCCGTTCGCGCGCCTCGCGCTCGCGGAGACCCGCGTGCTTCGCGAGGCCGCGTTCGTGTCGGCGGCCGTCGCCCTCGGCGCCGAGCCGCGCGAGATCGTCGTGCGCCACGTGCTCCCCAACCTCCTCGGCGTCGGCGTGGTTCAGCTCGGCGCGACCGGCGCCGCGATCGTCGTCGGTGAAGCCGCGCTCGCGTTCGTGGGGCTCGGCCCGTCCGACGGCGTCTCGCTCGGAGCGCTCCTCGATCAGGGCGTCGCGGCCATGCTCCGCGCCCCGCACGTTTTGGCGCTCGGCGCCGCATCGGTGTTCGTCACCAGCGTGGCGCTTCTGGCGGTCGGCAAGGTGGGCGGCGCGCGCGAACGCGCCTGATCGACGACGCGCGGCCGGCGTGCAAGACTCCGCCGCGACCGATGTTTCAACCCCCGCCGCTGCCCCGCAACGTAGAGGCCTCGTTTCGAGATCTCTCGTCCAAGACGGCGGCGACGCGCGCGTCGGCGGCGCGCGACGTGGTTCGCCACGCGCTCGCGGACGCGTCGTTGCGCGACCGCGCGGTGCCGGCGCTCGTCGCGGCGCTCGACGACGACGCACCCCTCGTCCGCTCGGCTTCGGCCGTGGGGCTGGGCGAGCTCGAAGCGCACGAGGCGTTGCCGAAGCTCCTCGTCCGCGTGGAGGACGACGATCCGCACGTGCGGCAAATGGCGCTCGCCGCGCTCGGCGAGATCGGCGACGAGCGAGCGCTCCCGCGGCTCGTTCGCGCCCTCGCCGACGCGCGCCCCGAGGTGCGCTACCAAGCCGTCATCGCGGTGAGCCGCATGGCGAAAGCGAGCGACGCCGCAGAGGCGCTCGCGCGCGCGGCCTCCGACGCCGACGAATCGGTTCGCTACATCGCGTTTCGCGTGGGCGAGGAGCGCCTCGTCGAAGAGAAGGCGCACGGCGCGAGTGATGTCTTCGCGCCGCTCGTCGAGAAGGCGCGCGCCGCCGTCGAGGCGAGCGCCGCCCGCGGTCAGGTCTTCGCCGCGGCCGCGATCCTCCTCGCGCGCGTCGGCGACGCCGCAGCGCGCCCGTCGATCCTCGCCATCGTGGAGGGCGCTGCGTCGTGCGAAAAAGAGGACGAGCAGGAGGCCGTCGAGCTCGCCGGCGAGCTCGGGCTCTCCGCAGCCGTCCCGGCGCTCGAGCGCCGCGCCTACGGCGTAAAGCGCCTCGTCGCCGATACGTGCATATTCCACGCAAAGATCGCCCTCGCGCGCCTCGGGCACGAGCGCGCCTCCGCGGAGATTCGTCGCGATCTCCTCGGTCGACGCCACGAGCGCCGCGCGGCCGCGGTGGTGGCCGCAGGGCGCGCGCGCCTCCGTGATCTCGCGCCGCAGATCCGCGCGTTCTCTGCCTCGGACGTCGACCCGACGCTCCGCGCCGAGGCGCTCGCCCTCCTCGACGAATCGAAGGTGGAGCGATGACCGCGACCGACGTGCGCGAGCGAGTGCTGGGGGCGCTCTCCGGGCTCGCCGTCGCGGTGTGGCTCGGCGGGCTCGTGGTCCTCGGCGCGGTCGTCGCGCCCACGGTCTTCCACAACGTGCCGGCGCCTCACGCCGCCGACGCGATGACGCTCGTGTTTCGACGTTTCGATCGGATCGCGCTCGCCGCCGCGGGCGTGTCGATCGTCGCCGAAGCGTTTCGTGCGCGTCGCGGACCCACGATCGTGCTCCTCCTCGTGGCCGCCGCGCTGGCGGCCGTGGAGGCGATCCATTTTTCGCCGGCGATCGAAGCGCTGCACCGGGGTGGCGCGATCCGGGGCCTCGGCGTGGCGGGCGCGGAGCTCGACGCGATTCATCGCTGGGCGGAGCGGCTCGCGAAGGCCGAGGTCCTCACTTTGGTGGCGTTCGTCGTCGCGCGGGTGAATTCGGTCGCGCGCGGTCCGTCGAACGGCGTGGGCACCCGTGTGCCCCCCGTCGCATGACCATTCCGCGCACCGCAAAACTCTCCGCTGTCGTCAAAACGAAAGCGAATGAGACCTGCGAGAAGGTGAGGGAACGTGTTGACGGGAAGGGCTGTCTCAGTATAGTCCGCCGTCCCTGTTCCCAGGGGACGCAACGCGGCTCGGCATTTTCGCCTCCTCGCTTGCGCTTCGGGACAAGTGACGTCACGGTAACGGGCCCCAAACGGACCCACGTCCCTTGGGTGACTTCGTTGGCTTTGCGGCCCATCGGCCGCGATGTGGTGAGGAGGCGATCAATATGTTGAAGAAGTCCTTGGGCCTCGTTTCCGGCGCGGCCCTCATGTTTGTCTTTGCGTACGGCTGCTCGTCGTCGAGCTCGACCGACACGACCGGCACGGACGGCGGCTCCAGCTCTGATGGCGGCAAGTCGGAAGGCGGCAGCAAGACCGACGGTCCGGCGACCGTCGATGACGGCGGTGGCAGCAGCTGCGCCCCCGGCGACGTCTCGAGCTTCGCTCCGAAGTTCACGCCGCCGACTGGTTTCAACCAGAAGATCTGCTCGGACACGCAGGTCGACGCGATCCTCGACTGCATCTTCAACGACACCGCCGACCAGGCGACCTGCAAGAAGCTCCTCGCCGACAAGGCGAACGAGCCCTGCCAGAACTGCCTCATCACGCCCTCGAGCGCGAAGACCTTCGGTCCGCTCATCGAGAACGGCAACATCGCGAGCCTCAACATCGCCGGCTGCATCGCGAACGCGGAAGGCAACAAGACGGCCACCGGCTGCGGCGCCAAGTACCAAGCGGCGCGTGACTGCGCCGACGCGGCCTGCGCCGACAACTGCCCCGGCAGCGACAGCGCGGCGCTCAAGGCCCTCCAGGCCTGCGAGACCCAGGCGCTCTCGGGCGACTGCAAGAAGTACGCGGACGACGCCAACTGCGCCGACGCCCTCCTCAACACGGGTGGCGCGGCCGAGGCCTGCAACGCCGGCAACACGTTCGAGGAGGCCGCGGCCGCCCTCGGCAAGATGTTCTGCGGCGGTGGCACGGCGACGGACGGCGGCGCTTCGGACGCCCCGACCGACGGCGGCTGATTCGTCACCGTGAGCGCGTGACGTGAGTCGCGCGCCCGCGGATCCAAAAGAAGGGCGGTTCCCCACGAGGGAATCGCCCTTTTTCTTTGCGCCCGAAAGGGTGAGAGGTGTCGATGTCACCGCGCTTTCGCTTCGCCTTGGGGGCTTTGGGGCTGGTCTTGTTGACGGCCACGACGGGATGCCAGTCGTGCTCGGGGGAGTCGCGCGACGACAGCGCGCCCGCGCTCAAGCCCGAGGAGAAGGGCAAGCTCCGCGGCCTCGCGCGCCAGAAGGTCGTCCGCCCCGAGTTCATCGTCGACGGCGGCGCCGCGCCAGCCGAGACCGCGTCTGCGGTCGCGCCCGCTCCGTCGGCGGCGCCGAGCGCCTCGGCTCACTGAGCGCGGAGCCCTTCGAAGCACGTCGCGCCGCGCGCGGCTTTGAGTATGCTGCGCGCCGCCGATGAACGCGCTCGCCGACACCGATCCCGACGTAGGCCTCTTCCGCGTCCTCCGCGACGACGCGACCATCGATCCGGCGACCGATCCCAAGCTCGCCCCGGAGCTCCTCCTCCGCGCCTACCGCGAGATGCGCCGCCTCCGCGCCATCGACGCGCGCATGATCGTGCTCCAGCGCCAAGGCCGTGTGGGCTTCTACGGCGCTTGCACCGGCCAAGAGGCGGTGCCGATCGCGACCGGCCTCGCCGTCTCGCAGAACGACTGGGTCTTCCCGGCGCTCCGCGAGCAGAGCGTCATGCTCGTCCGCGGCTTCCCGCTCGTGCAGTTCATCGCGCAGGTGTTCGGCAACTCGGGTGACGTCTTGAAGGGCCGCCAGATGCCGAGTCACCACTCGGGTCGCAGCGTCAATCAGGTGAGCTGGTCGTCGAACATCGGCCCGCAGATCTCGCAAGCGGTCGGGACGGCCTGGGCGATGAAGCTCAAGAAGGACGAGGGCCGCATCGCCATCGGCTTCGCCGGGGACGGCGCCACGAGCCAGCCCGACTTCCACCACGCGATGGGCTTCGCGGCGAAGTACACCGTGCCGTGCGTCATCGTCTGCCAGAACAACCACTGGTCGATCAGCGTGCCCACGTCGCGGCAGACCGCGTCGCGCACCATCGCCGTCAAGGCGCGCGCGTACGGCATCCCGGGTGTGCGCGTCGACGGAAACGATTTCCTTGCAACCTACACGGTTCTCAAGAACGCGTTCGATCGCGCGCGCCGCGGAGAGGGCCCGTCGTTCGTCGAGTGCGTGACGTACCGCATCGGCGCCCACTCCACGAGCGACGATCCCACGCGCTACCGCTCCAACGACGAGGTCGAGGACTGGAAGCGCAAGGACCCGGTCGACCGGCTCCGCAGGCACCTGGTCTCGCGTGGGCTCGCCTCCGACGAAGGCGACCGCGCGATGGACGAAGAGCTGGGCGCCGAAATCGGCGCGGTGGTGAACGAGGTCGAGAAGATGCCGCCGCCGGCGCGCGCCAGCCTCTTCGACGACGTCTATGCCGCGCTTCCCTGGCACTTGCGCGAGCAGCAGGCCGCGCTTGAGAAGCTGCCGCCTGCCCCTACACACGGTTAGACGACCCGGAACCTTCCCGGACGAGAGAGCGAACGAGAGGAATCATGGCGACCAAGAGTTACGACGCGGTGGTGATCGGTGGCGGCCCCGGCGGCTACGTGTGCGCGATCCGTTTGGGGCAGCTCAAACAGAAGGTCCTCTGCGTCGAGAAGGAAGAAGTCGGCGGCGTGTGCCTCAACTGGGGCTGCGTCCCGTCCAAGGCGCTCATCTCGGCCAGCCACACCTACGAGAAGGCAAAGAACGGCGGCACCATGGGCCTCGTCGTCGACGGCATCCGCGTCGACGTGCCGAAGATGCAGGAGTGGAAAGAGGGCATCGTCAAGAAGCTCACCGGCGGCGTGCGCACGCTCCTCCGCGGCAACGGCGCCGAGCTCATGATGGGCACCGCGCGCATCACCGGCCCGCACACGATCGAGGTCGACACGCGCGAGGGCGGCAAAGAGGTCATCGAGGCCAAGAACATCGTCGTCGCGACCGGCTCGTCGACCATCGAGCTTCCGACCTTCAAGTTCGACGGCAAGCAGGTCATCGGCGCGAAGGAAGCCGTGAGCCTCAAGAGCGTGCCCAAGCGCCTCCTCGTCATCGGCGGCGGCGTCATCGGCCTCGAGCTCGGCTCCGTTTACCAAAAGCTCGGGAGCGAGCTCATCGTCGTCGAGGCCACGCCCGGCCTCCTCCCCGGCGTCGATCCGGATCTCACCGCTGTGGTCGAGCGCAAGCTCGTGAAGCACGGCGCGAAGATCATGAAGAACGCCAAGGCCATGGGCTACGAGAAGAACGCCGACGGCTCGCTGGCCGTGAAGGTCGATCTCGGCGACGGCAAGCACGACACGGTCGTGTGCGACGTGGTGCTCGTCGCGGTCGGCATGCGCCCCAACGGCGCCGGCCTCGGCCTCGAGGCGCTCGGCGTGAAGGTCGAGCGCGGCTTCGTCCCCGTCGACAACGTCGGCCGCACGGCGGTCCCGCACATCTACGCCATCGGTGACGTGAGCGGCGTCCCCATGCTCGCGCACAAGGCGAGCAAAGAGGGCGAGGTCGTCGCCGAGATCATCGCCGGTCACAAGGCCGCCAAGGACTGGGTCTCGATCCCCGCCGCCATCTTCACCGATCCGGAGATCGCCACCGCCGGCATCTCGGAGACGCAGGCCAAGGAGCGCGGGCTCGACGTTCGCATCGGCAAGTTCCCGTTCGCGGCGCTCGGTCGCGCGATGGCCGTGTCGGAGACGGACGGCTTCATCAAGGTCGTCGCCGACAAGAAGACCCACGAGGTGCTCGGCGTCCACATCGTGGGCCCCGAGGCGAGCGATCTCATCAGCGAAGGCGCGCTCGCCCTCGAGATGCACGCGTTCCTCGAGGACATCGGCCTCACCATCCACCCGCACCCGACCTTGGGCGAGGGTATGATGGAGGCCAGCTTGCACGGCCTCGGTCAGGCCGTGCACGTCCTGAACAAGTAGCCCGCGCTGCGCGGGGCAACGAGGAGCCCGTCATGCCCATCTGCAAAGAGTGCGAAGACGAGGTCGACACGCTCGTGAGCGTGAAGGTCGACGGCAAGGCCAAGAAGCTCTGCGAGGACTGCGCCGATCGCGCCCGCGAAAAGGCCGAAGTGGCCGAGGCCAGCGAGGGCGCGGTCCAGCAAATGATGGGCTTCAAAGGGCGGCGCTGACCGGGTCCTCGGCGCCGCCCCGCGGGCGCCAGGTTTTGCTACGCTGTGCGAGGCTGGCCTTGGGCCCGGCCTCGCTTTCGTCACGCATTTCCGGAGCACACGGCGATGGGCATCTTCGATCGGATGGGGAAGGTCATTTCGAGCAACGTCAACGCGATGCTCGATCGGGCCGAGGACGACAAGAAGCTCATCGAGCTCACCGTCGAGGAAATGGACGAGCAGCTCCGGCGCGGGCGGCAGGACGTGATCGCCGCCGTCGCCTCGGAGAAGCAGCTCAAGAAGCGCGTCGCCGATCTCCAAACCGAGGTCGACAAGTGGGACAAGCGCGCCGAGCTCGCCGTGAAGGCGGGCGACGAGGCGCTGGCCCGCGACGCCCTCAAGCAAAAGAAGCGCGTGGCCGGTGAAGCCGAGGCCGCGGAGAAGTCGCGCCAAGAGCAGGCGAGCCAAGCGCTCTCGATGAAGGCCGAGCTCGAGCGCATGGAGCAGAAGCTCGAGGAGCTCAAGCTCCGCAAGGGCACGCTCGCCGCGCGCGCGGCCCAAGCCAAGGGCGGCGGCGGCGCCGAAGGCCTCGGCGCGCGCGGTGGCTCGAGCGCCTTCGAGAACTTCCGCCAGATGGAAGAGAAGATCGCCGGGCGCGAGGCCGAGAACTCGGCGATGGCCGAGGTGGAAGAAGCGCTCGGCGGCGAGAAGGCCAAGGACCTCGAAGCCAAGTTTCGCGAGCTCGAGCGCGGCGGGGGCGGCTCGGGCGGGGCGGCGAGCGCGGACATCGAAGACGAGCTCGCGGCCCTCAAGAAGCGCGTCCGGGTGACCTGACCGCCGAAGACGCGCGTGGCCAGCGAGAAGCTCGTCATCTGTTTTCGCATGCCCCCGGCGGGCATGCGGCCCGGGGAGCAAACCGGCTTCCTGGAGCGCGCGCGCGCGCTCGCGCAGCGCGCGGAGGCGCTCGGCGCGAGCCTCGTCTCGTGGAGCGCCATGACGCTCGCGTTCTCGTTCGACGGTGACGCGCTCGAGGAGGCGGTCGACCTCGTCACCAGCGTGATCTCCGAAGACGTGCAAGACGACGCGCGTTGGGCGTGCGGCATCGCCCGGGGCGAGATGGAGTCTCTGTGGCCCGCGGCGACGGTGCGATCCGACCTGGCGTGGGGCGTTCCGCTCATCGTGTCGCTCACGCTCGCCCGCGTCGCACGATCGGCCGAGGTGCTCGTGCATCCATCGGCAGCAGCGCCCGAGGGAGCGCTTCGGTTCGTCGAGACCCGGGCGGCCAACGACGGCGGCGTCGAGGTGCGCGGGCACAAGCTCGACGTTCAGAATCCCTGGCGCACGCGCCCGAGCGCGGCGCGCATGGTGAAGCCCGACGAGACCGTCGCCGAGCCGGCCGCGGCCGAGCCTCGCTTGCCGCCGTCGCCGCGACCGCCCGAGGTGAGCGAGTCGCCGCGTCCGTTGCCGCCGGTGCGGCCTCCGCCGCGGGCCTCGGTCACGAACGAGGCGCTGCTCGATCGGAGGCCGGATGCGCGTGAGCTGCCGTCGCCGCTCGCGGCGTCGCCTCCGCCGCCAGTCGCTGCGCCGGTGACCGTCGCGGCCGCTCCGCCGACCATCGTCGCCGCTCCGCCCACGATGGCCGCAGCTCCGCCGGCGCCCGCCGCGCCGCCCGCCCGCGCGATTCAGGGCGACGTTCTCGCGGGGGCGCGCGCGGCGTTCTTGGCGCGTGATCGGGCGTCGCTCGAGCGCGCGTCGGCCGATCTCGCTGAAGCGCGAGGCCCGCTCGCGACGCGCGTCCGCGCGTTCGCGGATCTCACGCGCGGCGAGACCGGCGTGGCGCTTCGCGCGCTCGAAGAGGGCAAGGCCGCGGCGCGTGGTGCCGCGCGCGTCCAGGCGTCGCTCGCGCTCGCGGTCGCGCTCGCCGGAATCGGCAAGCACGAGGACGCGCTGCTCGAAGCGCTCGACGGTTTGGCGCGGGCCCGCGAGCTCGGCGACGCGACCGCCATGCGCGCGACGGTGCGCTTCTTGGAGCAGCTCAGTGCCGCGCGCGGTCAGGCGGTTTCCGCCGCCGCGGACATCGACATCGACGTCGACATCGACATCGACGTCGAAGACGCGGGACCGGGCTGACCCTCAGCCGCCGTCGTCGCCCGTTGCTTGCGCCATGATCTCGCGCAGCACTTCGGCGACGGCTTCGTAGAGCGCCTCGGGGATCGCCGCGCCCGACTCGAGCTCGATCAACGCTCGTGCGAGCGGCACGTTCTCCACCACCGGCACGCCGTAGTCGCGCGCCGCGCGCACCATCGCCTGCGCAACGGCGCCCTCGCCGCTCGCGAGCACCACGGGCGCTTCGTCGCCTTCGCCTTCGTCGTAACGGAGCGCGCAGGCGAGGTGAGTCGGGTTCACCACGACGACGGTCGCGCCCTTCACGGCGTGGGCGGCGACTTGCGCGAGGGCCTCTTGGTGTGCGCGTTGCCGGGCAGCCCGCACCTCGGGATCGCCTTCGGACTCCTTGTGCTCGCGCTTGACCTCTTCTTTCGTCATCCGGAGGCGCTTCGTCCACGCGCGACGTGACACCAGGAGATCGAACGCGCCGAGCACGACGAAGACCGCCGCCGCTGCGCGCGCGACGTGCATCGCCACCGCGCCGACGACGCTGCCGACGAGCGCCGTGCGCCCGGTCAGCGCCACGAGATCGCGCGCGTGGTCGCGCATCTGATTCCACGCCAAGAAGCCGACGGCGGCCGCGGCGACGAGCGCTCGCAGGACCGCGAAGGCGCGCGTCGAGGAGAAGAGCCCCGCGAAGCCACGCAGCGGATCGAGCCGCTCGATGCGCGGCGCAAGGCGCCCGAAGGTGACGACGCCTCCGCTCTGCACGCCCCCGACGACGACCGCGACGAGCGCCACGGCGGCGAGGAGAGGGGCGGTGAGGCTCACCACGCCGCCGAGCGTGCGCACCGCGTCGTCGCTCGTCACGGTTACGGCACCGCGGCCGACGCGCGCGATGGCTTCGCGCACCGACGAGCTGCCGCTCGCAGCCGCGCGGTCGACGAGGGCGGGGACGAGCGCGAGCGCGACGACGAAACCCCAGCTCTGCGTGAACGCGGCGCTCGCGCCGGTGTCGCCTTCCGCGAGCGCTTGGCGCTTTTTCTTTGGTGTGGGGGCTTCGGTCTTCTCGCTCATCGACGCGCGCGGCGGGCGGTCTTCTTCTGGGTGGCCTTCTTCTTGGGCTCCTTGCTCGGCTTCGGCGTCGCCTTCTTCTTGGCGGGCGCGCTCTTCTTCTTCTTCGCCGCCTTCTTCTTGGCGGGCGGCTTCTTCGCTGCCGCCTTCTTGGCCGCCTTCTTGGCGGGCGCCTTCTTCTTGGCCGGAGCCTTCTTCGCCTTCGCCGCCTCCTTCTTGGGACGCTTCGGCGCTTTCGCGGCGGGAGTTGCGTCGGACGGCTTGGGCTCGCTCGGGGCGGCCGCGGGCGCGCTCTCGGGTGCGTCATCGCTCGCTGTCGGCAGCGTCGCCACCTCGGCCGGACCTTCGTGAACGAGGCGATAGAGATCCCGCACGAGCTCGCGAATTCCGTCCCCGGTCATCGCCGAGATCAGGCGAAGGCGCACGCCGAGCTTCGCCAGCGCGCGTTCGGCCGCGGGGAACGCCTCTTGGACGTCGATGCGATCGCCTTGGCTCATCGCCACGATCATCGGCCGCTTGGCGAGCTCCGGATCGAAGTGCTCGAGCTCGTTCATCAGCACGCGGTAGTCGCCTGCCGGATCGCGACCCTCGCTCGGGTCGACGGTCAAGAGGTGGAGCATCGCGCGCGTGCGCTCGACGTGCTTGAGGAAGCGAATGCCGAGGCCCGCGCCCTCGGACGCTCCCGGAATGAGGCCGGGGATGTCGGCCATCACGAAGGAGTGATCCTCGTCGACGCGGACGACGCCGAGGTGTGGCGTGAGCGTCGTGAACGGATAGTCGGCGACTTTGGGGCGGGCCGCCGACACGGCGCGGATGAAGGTGGATTTTCCGACGTTGGGGAACCCGAGGAGGCCGACGTCGGCCATCACCTTGAGCTCGAGCCGCACGTCCTTCTCTTCGCCGGCCTCGCCCGGCTCGGCGCGACGCGGCGCCCGATCGGCGGAGGTGGCGAAGTGGATGTTGCCGCGACCGCCGCGGCCACCCTTGGCCACGACGAAGCGCGCGTCCGCGGTGGCGAGATCGCAGATGAGGGTCTCGGTCGCCTCGTCGAACACTTGCGTTCCGACCGGGACGCGAAGCTCGCGGGCCACGCCGCCGCGGCCGTAGCAGTCCTTGCCGCGCCCGGGCTCTCCGTTGTCGGCGCGGATGATGCGGGCGTGGGTGAAGTCGAGGAGGCTCGACATCCCGGGGTCCGCCACGAAGACGATGTCCGCGCCGCGCCCGCCGTCGCCGCCCGAGGGGCCACCGTGCGGGACGAACTTCTCGCGGCGGAACGCGACACACCCGTTGCCGCCGCTGCCGGCGATGAGCCGGACCGTGCACGAATCGACGAATTTCATGGGGATTTCGACTGGCAGCTATAGCGCGGGCGGGCCTTCGCGAAAACCTGAAGGAGCCCTCGGGGAAGCGATAAGGCGTCCGCGGACCGCCCACGTGCTCGCGACCCGCGGCTCGATCGCTCATCACGACGCAAAACGAAACGCGCCGCGCGTGATCCTCCTCCGCGGTCGCGAGGGCGGTCACCTCCAGGACGAGTCGTGGACGATCACCGGCGCGATCGTGCGCGAGCGGCCGAATTTGACTGGTCACAAGAGCAGTCAGTGCATTGACCACAGACGATTTCTCCGACACGTCGGTCTGTGGAAGCTCTCAAGATCGTTGGGACACCAACGAATCCGCTCCTGTTGTGGAAATTAACCCTCTTGAACGTCCGCCGTTCCGCCTTGAAAAAGGGCGTCCGGCCGCGTGTCGGCTTCGGCCAGCGCGGACAGAAAGGGGGTTCCAGAGGAGCACATGACGATAGACGCGATGACGAACTGGCTTCTGGGCGCGATGGTCGCCTGGAGCCCTCCCGAGGCTCACATCAAGGAAGGCGCTCAAGCGGCGCGCGAGCGATACCAGCTGATCGCCCGCGACCTCGCGACGGTGGCGCTCGATCCCGCCGAGTCGCCGCTCTTCGAAGGAACGACCGGCCGCGCGCAGACCGCGCTCCTCATGGCCGCGGTCGCATCGATGGAGTCGGACTACCGACGCGAGGTCGACAACGGCAAGCTACGCGGCGACGGTGGTCGAAGCTGGTGCGTGCTCCAAGTCCAGGTCTACGGCAAGACGCCGGAGCAGTGGACGGGGCAAGATCTGATCGACGATCGCAAGCGCTGCTTCCGCGCTGGGCTCCACGTGATGCAGGAGTCGTTCAAGCGCTGCAAGGCGCTGCCGCTCGACTACCGCCTCGCGGGCTACACGAGCGGCACGTGCTGGGAGGAGCCGCTCGCCAAAGGGCGCATGCGCCGCGCGCTCTCCTACTGGAAGAAGAAGCCGTTCACGCCGCCGCCGGAGTCGACCTGAGCGTGGCCGCGCGCCGTTCGCGCGCGGTTTCGCCTGCCCGAGCGCCTCGCCCTCGCGTGGCGCTCGAGGCACGCGCCACGGGCTACTCCGGGACACCGCTCGCGCGGAAGCTCGGGATCGGCGAGGGCATGAAGGTGCTGTGTCTCGACGCGCCGGCCGACTTCACGATCCCTGAGCTTCCCGCCGCCGCCCAGCTCGCACGTCGCGCCGGCAAGGGGCCATACCCCGTCGCGCTCGTCTTCGTGCGCGAGGCCGCGGATGTGAAGCCTCGGTTCGCGCGGGCCGCAGCGCGGGTGGCCGAAGGTGGCGCAGTCTGGATGGTGTGGCCCAAAAAGTCGTCTGGCGTGGTCACCGACGTCACCGAGGACGTGCTTCGCGCGTTGATCCTTCCGACCGGCTTCGTCGACACGAAGGTCTGCGCGGTCGACTCGACGTGGTCGGGTCTTCGGTTCGTCCTCCGCGTGTCACGTCGCGCGCCGCGCTGACCGCCGTCAGAGCGTCAGAGCGAGTGGACCACGCGAATCACCGAGCGCACGCGTTCACCGGGCGCGACGCGGACGGCGAGCGCCATCGCGTGGGCTGCAGACGGAAAGGCCTGCTCGAACCACCACGTCGAGGCCGCGTCGGGTAGCTCCGGCACGAACGAAATGCTCGGCGCCGCGCTCTCGCCGAGCGCGAACGAGAAGTGGGCGAGGGGGATGGCGAGGCCGAGCCCGCGCGCCTTGATGTACGCCTCCTTCAGCGTCCAGAGCTCGAAGAAGCGCCGCCGCTGCTCGTGGCGTGGGAGGGCTAGAAGCGCGCTCGTCTCGGCCGGCGAGAAGAAGCGGTCGGCGATCTCGAGCGGGTCGGTGCGCCGCTCCATGCGCTCCACGTCGACGCCGACCTCTCGGCCCCACGCGACGGCGCAGGCGACGAGCCCGCGTGTGTTGGAGAGGTTGAACGAGAGCGCCCGCGCGGCGGGCCCTGGCCGCCTCCGGAGCTCGGGCCGTCCATAAGGACCGAGGTCGAACCCCAGCGACTCGGGCGCCTCGCCGAGCGCCCGCCCGAGGACGCTCCGCGAGAGCGCTCGGGTCACCAGGAATTCGTGTTTTTTTTCAGCGAAGACGAACCGATCGTGGCGGGCGCGCTCGTCCTCGGGGAGCCTAGGGAGCCAGGTCGCGCGGAGGCGGTCGGGGTCGAAATCGTCGACCCACGCCAGGTGGATTTCTACCGATTCTCCGGCGAATTCGGGGGCGGCCACGGCGAAGCGTCACGGTAGCCGAGAGCGGGGAGGGGCGCCCGGCGAATTCGAAGCATGGAAAACCGTAGGCAATCGGAGGGCCAATTCCGCCGTTTGCGTGCATAGTGCATGTATGTACTATGCAATAATGTAGAATGCAGTAAAAAGGTCGGACGGCTCAGGCGCCAAGCAACTTCTCGGCCGCACCATGGAACGGCGCATGCGCACGCTTCGGTAAGCGGCGCGCAAGTGGTTGTTAATAGAGGCCTATTTGGCGCGATTTGGCGCGCGCTCGACGCGCGTCGCGCGTGTATGGGGCGCGGGGGCGATGGAGGGTCCCCGCCGCCGGTGTCCTTCAAAACTGAAATGGGGCTTCACCATTTTGTGGAGGTCATTGCGGAAGCCCCGTATCAGGGAAGTATGCGAGGACCCATTTACCCCAAATTCGCCGCAGTCCTAGGACTAGTGACACTTACCGGGTGCGCAGCTGGAGTCGACCCTGGGCCGAATCCAGAAACTGGTAGCGCCGGTCGGCCCACGGAGACCCTCAGCGACACCCAAAACGCTGTGGATCACGTGAAGCAGATCGTCGATACGCGCCCCGTCGGCCGGGAAGACTCGGTTGGAGAGATCTACCGAGACATTTCGGCGTTCGTGTACCGCGACCAGTACAAACACCAAATCCTCCAGCAGTGGCTCGTCGACGAGACCGGCACCCTGTATTGGACGCGCGCTTGCCGCGTGGCCGACAAGGGTGGTGTGGAGTGGAACAACTGCACCTCGTGGGACCTCCCGCACGACGTGTCGGACCTCGGTCTCCCCGGGTTCGGCCCGATCGCGGGCATGAACACCTACGTGTGGACCGAGAACGATGGGACCTACGACCATCAGTTCCTGGCCCAGACCCTCTTCAACGAGCGCGGTGACCAGCGCGTCGGGCGCGTCTGCCCGATTGAACGCGAGGTCCTCTGGGGGAGCTGCTCCGACTGGGAGAAGCTCGCCATCGAGACCCAAGCGCTCAACGTCCCGGGGGCCCTGTCGCTCCGCGACGATTTCTACTTCTCCTACAAGAACGCCGACCACCAGTCGGTCGTCGTCCAGAGCGTCCTCAGCATCGACGGCTCCCTCATGTGGGACCGGACGTGCCCGTCGCTCTTCGGAAGCCCGGCCATCTCGAGCTCGCAGTGCGGCTTCGGGATGCGCGCCCCGCTTCGTGACTATGCCATCCGTATGGCGGCCGTCGCCGGCGGCGCCCAGTACGTCTACCAGGACGGGCTCAACCAGGTCTTGTCCCAGACCCTCATCGCGGTCGACGGGACCAAGTCCTACCACCGAAGCTGCGCCGTCACGCCCAAGGGCGTCGACTGGGGCAACTGCGAGCCCTTCACCGCGTCGACGATCACCCAGCTTCGCGTCACCCAGGCGCCGCTCTGATCGTCCGCCGTCGCCCTCCCCGCCGTCTCACGGCGGGGAGCGTGCGGCCCCGCCACTCGATACGCATCGCCCGGGTCTCGGAGGGACCTAGGGCACCCCGACCCACGGCAGCACAAGAGGAGGGAAGCTCATCCCGATGATCAAAGGACTACTCGTAGTTTTTTGCGGCGCTGCCCTCTTGGGTTGCGCCATGGACGCAGGGGAGGACGAGACGCCGACGGTGGCGGACACGTCCCAGACCGAGTCGTTCTCCGTGAACCTGGAGCGTGACTTCCACGCGCCGCAGGTCGGAACGATTCCCGACACGGACAAGTGCGGCAGCCCGCACAACCACAAGCACAAGATCAACGTTCCGCTCGACCAACCCGCCGACATCAGAATCATCGGCGGACCGGTCACTCGCTGATCGTCCGGTGATTCGCTAGGCCTCTGCCGAGGCTCGTCTCGTTCGATTGGGCGAGCGAGACGTCCCTCGGCGCGGCCGACGTGTGGATCACAGGACGGGCAGGAGCGGCGCAACCGAGTTGCGCCGTTACGCTAGAGCACCCGGCGAGAGACGCCTTCGGAGACCCGCGCTGCCTTCTCGGAGGAAAGGCGCGCGGGAGGCGACTCCCCGGCACGGATGGTTGCGACGGGGCCAGCGACGAGCCCGTCGCCCAAAGAGTCGCGCCCGCGGCGGTGGACGCAATCCTCGCTCGCGGACACAGTCGCGGTGTGACAGGCACAAAGGCATGGGGTCCTCCGCCCCGTGCCTTTGGTCTTTTGTGGCCTGGGGAGCGCTTTTTGGGGACGTACCATCCCAAACGGATCCCAAACTCCCGCCGGGGTGGCTGGCCCGGGTCGCTGAGGCCTCCCCAGAGCCGCTCTCCCGCGTCTTGGAAGCCTTGGAGGGCTCCTCGCCACCAGGGCCGCTGGTGCCATCGGGCGAGGCGCCCAGGAGGCAGTCGGGCAGGGGCGGGAAGGGGACGCCGAAGCTTGCTGTCAGGTTCTCCGCCTCGCGCAGGTACCGCTGGGTTGTGTCGAAGTCCTCGTGTCCGGCGCGCTGCTTGATCTTCAGAGGGTCATCGCCCCGAACCGCCGCCCAGGTGATGCCGGACGCGCGGAGATCGTGAAACCGGAGGCGCTGCCGATTCTCGTCGGTCGTCATGAGCGCCTTGCGCTTGAGTTCCGCCTTCTCGAGCGCCGTCCGGAGCGTGCGGGCGAGGTGCCGCGGGTTCTCGTCGTGCAGCCATGGGAAGACGTGCGTCGCAGCGGGAGACTCCTCGCGCATGATCTTGAGCAGCGGGATCAGCGCGGGTTCGATCGGAGACGTCCTCGCGGCGCCGCTCTTGGTGACCTTGATCTCGCCGGCCTCTGACATGGCGGAGTGGACTTGGACGGTGCCGTGCTTCAGATCTACATCCGACCACTCCAGCGCCTTCAGCTCCCCGGCGCGCGCATAGAGATAGATCGCGACGGCGATCAATCGACGGAAGGGCAGGGGAACGTCCGGGCACTTAGCCAGCTGCAAGAACTCTGATGGTACGCGTGTGCCTTGCGTTCGCCGGTGTCGGGCGGAGCGACGTCCGTGCATGGGTTGTCGCTCCGGATGCGTAGCGTTCTGTCCTTTGACCCGCACGCATCGCGGAACATCGCCCGGACGATCGCCCAAACGTTGGCGGCGTTCTTCCAGCTGGTGTCGCCCTTCTCGATCGCCCTGTCGAGGTGATCGCGCACCGCTTCGACTTGGTCCTTTGAGATATCTGCCATCGCGAGCGTGTCGAGGTGAGGCGCGACCCACTTTCGGATCTTGCCCTCGTCCCCGGCCGCACTCGTAAGCCCCTTGCGGGTCCTCGCCTCGATCCAACGCTCGCTCCGATCCGCGAAGCACTCCGCCGGGGCATCGGTGAACGGTGAACTCGCCCTGGGCACCAGCGACTTGCTGCACGCGCTCCGCCCACGCCGTGTCCTCCTTGGGGATTGCGAAGCGAGCCAGCGAGATCGTTGGTCGTGCTCGGTCGCTAGCCGCGTTGCTGTCCGTCTTGCGCCGCGAAACACGCACGTGCCAGCACTCGATCCCTGGTCGTCACGTCCTTTCTGTAGCTGCTCATTTCTTCTCCACATCCTTCGCGTCGCAAACGAAGGCACGTCCCCGACCATCGGGGAGGCTCGTGACTTGTTTGCGAAAGCCCAGCTGGGCCATCACGTTGAAAAGCCGCTTGTCATTGGCCGGCGTGCTGCTCTCGTTCAAAATCTCGAACGCGCGCTCGTTGGTGACGGGCTGATCGCCTTTCACTTCGTCGCGCAGTTTCTTCAGCCACGGATCGAAGCCGAGGCTGATCGCGATCTTCCCGAGAACACCTGGCGCGGGTGAGCGTCGGAGTGCCAACGGCTCGAAGTAGCCGCGCGCGTTCAACTTGGTGGCCATGTCCTCGGCGCTGGCATTGTCGATTACGAAGCCCGCGTCGCGCACCGCCCTCACGGCGACGGCGACGGACAAGCCATGGCCTCTCACGCCCGCGGACACCAGGAAGCGCGCGAGGCCGGGCAACGTGCGCGCCTCTTGTGGCACGCGCTCCAAGTCCTCCACCAAGCACGCGAGCGCGTCCCTGCCTTCTTTGCTGGTCAAGTCGAGCGCCGCGGTCTCCACCTCGGCGTCCGAACCAAAGAGGTCCAATACATCGGTGACCATCGTGCCCACGACGTTCAGCCCGCCACGATCACCGAGTCTTGCGAGCTGGGCTTTCGTCACGCGGAACGTGGTGCCATCGGGCACGAAACCCAGACGGTCGCGCGAAGCCGGCAAGGCATACGGCAGCGGAGAGCGGTACACGAAGATCTCTTCGCCCCGGGCATCGAGGATGCCGCCGCCGTCATGAATCGTATCCAGCGGATGCGGGAGCGTGCCGACGCGAGGGACGATGGCGATCAAAAGCTCCGGGCTGGCCTCGATCGTCACCATGCGTTGAAGATCCTTCACGCGCGCCGCCTCGATGTCGGCCGCCATCTTCGCCGCTTCGATGGCGCGCGCATGCTCGCGGTCCAGGCTCTCACCACGAACGTTCGGTTCGGTCGGGCCGCTCTTCATCGCGACCGCAACCGCTTCGCCGGCCTCGGTCTCGGATAGGCCGATGCCCACCAGCAATGTCGTCATCTCGCTCGCCGGCAGGCCCAGGGGTCGAAGCGCATCCGCCGCCCCTTGGGCGTAAGCATGCCGACCAGAGCCCAGCGCGGATCGGCGCGGCGGAGTTCCAAGATCGATGGCGCCCGCGGCGTCGAGACGGCGCTTGATCTGCAGGTACGTCGAGACAGGGCGTACAGGACCGTGGTCGGGCCGACTCGATCGGACTACGGCCGCGAGCTGATCGGGCAACGGCTCGTCTGCTGCGTCGGCGTCGGGCGTCGCAACGAGACGAAGGCCGCCTACGTCATGGTCGCCATCCGCGAAGTGATAGCGAAGGGTTCGGTTTGCGGGGGGTTGGGTTCCTACGATCTCGACGTAGCGACCGAGGTCTCCTTTGAGCATGTATCCGTTCACCTCAAAAGAATGGGCACCCCGTCGGACCGAGCGGACACGGGCGTGCGTCCGTCGGTCGGACGGTCACAAGTTTCTTGGGTATGGATCCCGATGATCCCTTCGACCCCGCGGACTTCGAGGAGACCGCGCGCGCCCTGGTGGACGCCGTAGCGCTCGCGTCCGTGCCTACGGCTTCGCGCACCGGCATTCCCGAGCGAGACCACCTGATCGATCTGGCTCTCGCGATCTACGAGGCTGATCACCGGCGCGGTGTGCTGTTGCTCGGCGCGATGAAGAGGGCACGCGAGCGACTCGGAGGCCGCACGTGACCACGCGCATCGGGCCCGACCAGATTTATCGGAACAAGTGCCGCAAGCGCGCTTGGGTCGAGGTCATGAAACTGGCGGCGCGCGGCATGTTCACGGAAGCCGCAGAGCACGCCCGACGTCACGACATCGGGGACGCCCTATTAAAGGTGGCCACCGAGCTCGAGCGCGAGCGCCGGGAGTAGGGAAGTCACGCCTTACGCAGCGTGGCGTATCACCTATCTGATAAGTGATTGAAATCACTCTCCGGTCGCGTATCGCTTAAGTGATTGAAATCACTACCCGGCGATGAGTAACTCCGTTCACTCCCCTCGATTTCTCGTGCGGCCTGCGATCCACGACCTACACTGCATTGAGTAAACGCCATGGCTAAGCCCATCGAACCCACGAAGCCGCTCACCGGACAGGACGCGCAGAATCTGCTGACGTCGCTGAAGACGAGCGCGCCGGCGGAAGAGATGGCGCGTCGCGAGCAGGCTGCCGCGGAGTACCTCAGCCAGCCCCAGACGTTCGTTATGAAGCCCAAGAAGTAGAGCGCGCGGCTGAGTTACTACTCTCTCCCAGGTGATGCCTTTGGAGAGCCAAGAAGATCGGGTCGACATTCGTCGGCTGGAATCCGGAGACGACCTTGCGTCGTTTCAGTGCACCGACGCTGACCTCCGCGGTTTCCTAGTCGACGATGCCGTCAGACTCGAGGCGCAAGGGGTCACCAGAGTCTACGTCGCCGCCTCGGGGGCCACCGTCCTGGCGTACATCGCCGTGCTCGCGGATGTTGTCGTGCTCAAGTCGAGCGAAAAGAAGAAACTGACGTTGGCCCACGACGATCCGAAGGGCGTTCCGGCGCTCAAGATCGGCCGTCTCGCCACGCACACGGCTCACCAGGGGCGAGGCTTGGGCACGACGCTCTGTCGGCACGCGTTTCAGAAGGCAATGGAGGTTCGCCAGCACGCTGCCTGCAGATTGCTGACCGTTGACGCGTACGACACTGCAGTCACCTTCTACGAAAAGCTGGGGTTCGTCCGGAACAAGTCACCCGAGAACAACGATGAGATCTGCTCCGAGTGCGGGCAGAAGACCGAGCCCGCGGACGGGTCGAGCCCGCGTGAAACCACGGTCAGCATGCGCTTCGACATGCAGGCACCGACGCTGCCGGGTTGGGTCTATGGCCGGTGACGTTCCTCGCAAACACCACTACGTCCCGCAAGTTCTGCTCCGCGGCTTCACGCGTGACGGCTCGAACGGGGGGCGTCTCTACATCGTCGACGTCGAAAGGCGCACCACCTATGCGAGCACCCCGAAGGGCACGGGCGCAGATAAGTGATGTAGCCCCTTCTGGAGGCGGACAGGTCCACAACGGATAGGCTGGACACATGTCGAAGACATTCGAAGCGGAGCCGGTGCTCGCTTTCGAGCGGAGGAAGCCGGGGACGCGGCGGCGGTACACGGCGGAGCAGAAG
>JBGAJR010000049.1:0-67142 GCA_044224815.1 Polyangiaceae bacterium | reverse complement strand
CACCTCCGCGCGCTCCTCCGCCAAGACGATCTCCGCGTGACGTGGACGCGCGCGTCGGTCGAGGAGCGGCCCCCCATCACGTTGCCACTGGAGCGCCTCCTCGACGATGACGACTTCGAGCGCTGGGGGATGCTCGTCGTACAGACCGCCGGTGCAAAGATCGACGAGCGTATCCCCGTACGATCGGTCGCCAGCGTCGACACGCCACGCGGCTCGGTGGTGATGACCGCCGAAAACGTCTCCCGGGTGGGGAGCATGCTGCGCACCCCCGTAGCGCTCGCCGTCGACACCCGAATCGAAGTGCTCCTGATGCTCGGCGGAAAGAAGATCGAGCTCCCGGCGCGCGTCGTGTGCACACGGCGCGGGTCGGCCACCGTGCCGCAAGCCGTCGACGTGCACTGGGTCGACGTCCCCGAGACGACGCAGCTCGCGCTCGCCCGCGTCATCGACACGCTGCGCGCCAAGACCTGAGCGAAACGTCGGTTCGTACTTGCACGTCGGTCGCTTGCGATGAGGTGGTCGGCGCGGTAGTGAACGGCGTGCGCTTCGCTTGGATCCTCGCCGCTCCGCTCTTCATGACGATCGCCGCCGCCTGCGGGAGCTCCGGCGACGACGCGGCCGCGGCGCCCACGAGTGACGAGGCGGGCGCGCCCGCGCGCCTCGACGCGGGCCGCGACGTCACCGTAGGACCGGTGGGGCCGGCTTCGCCGACGGTGCGTTGCGCGAACCCGAAGCCCTCCCCGGGCGTGTACGTAGTGGCGGATGCACCCACCGCCGACGCCGGATCCTTCGACGCCGGCATCACGGACGCCAGCGGCGAGGCCTCGGACGCGAGCGGAACCGACGACAGCGGAGTCGACGCCGCGAGCGCGGACGCTGCGGCGGAGGGTGGCGCTCGCCTCACCTCCGCGGTGCGTAGGCCGCGCGTTCCATCATCGGGCGGGCGCGTGCTCGCGATGCCGCGCTGGGTCCCCATCTTCTACAAAGACACGGAAGACCAGCCCGACATCACCGACTTCCTCGGATCGATCGGCTGCACCGACTACTGGCGCTCGGTGGCGTTCGACTACGGCGTCGGCGAAGGCGTCACCGCAGATGCGGTGGTGGTTCCCGAAGAAGCCCCGGCGCGCATCAGCGACTCGCAGATCCAGAAGTGGCTCGTGAAGCTCCTCACCGATGGCAAGGTCGAGAAGCCTACGCCCAACACCGTCTACGTGCTCTTCTACCCGAGCGGCACCACGGTGACCGAGAACGGCTCGGGGACGAGCTGCCTCCAGTTCGGCGGCTACCACTTCGAGGTCGATTTCGAGGGGCAGTCGGTTCCCTACGCGATCATTCCCCGCTGCGGCGACCTCGACGCGCTCACGAGCACCGTGACGCACGAGCTCATCGAGGCGACGACCGATCCCTTCCCGCAGAGCGAGCCGGCCTATTCGACGCCGAGCGAAGAGGACGTGGTGTGGGCGGTCGCGTCGGGCGGCGAGGTCGGGGACCTCTGCACCTTCGTCGACGAGGCGACGTTCACGCCCGACGGTTATCCGTACGCGGTTCAGAAGAGCTTCTCGAACCGAGCCAGCGTCGAGGGCCACGATCCCTGCGTGCCCGCGACGCGGCCATTCGTGTACGCGGCTCCGTCCCTCGAGAGCGTCTATTGCAGCGACTGCGGCGGGACCAACACCATGGGCGTGCTCGTACCGCCGGGCACGTCCCGCACCGTCGACGTCGTGCTGGGCAGCGACGCCGACGTGAAGTCGATGCAGGTGGCCGTGCTCTCCGGCAACAAGCTTCATCTCCAAGCCCCGACCGGATCCGGCTCGACGTTCGCGCTCGACCGGAGCGGAGGCGCGCCCGGCGATCACGCCACGTTGACCATCAGCGCCAGCAGCGCGGCTTCGGAGAGCGAGATCTTCGCGATCACGGCGAGCTATCAGGGCCATCGCCACCACTGGTACGGGCTCGTCACCCACTGAGCGGCCGCTCGCCCCGCGGAGTCGAGCGGCGCGGCTCACCCCCAACATGCGACTCAGTCGCAGTTGCGGCCCGCGGGACATTTTTCGCGCCGTGGTGGCGCTGATGCGCTGGGAGCGGAAGCGAGGCGCCGAGGCACGCCGCGTGCGTGGATGACGAGCGCGGAGCCCGCCCGCAAATTGCTCGTTAGGCGCAGCCCCGGAGCGCTATAAGATCTGTCCCCCGCATGGAGCTGTTCCTCCCGATCGCCGGAGGCATCGTCCTCCTGATCGTGCTCGTTGCGATTCTCGCGCGCGCGCCGAACGACGCGCTCGCGATTCCCGTCGGGCCGCGATCGGAGGCCGATGCGCTTCGCAACTACGGCCTGCCCGGAAAGGGCAAGGTCATCTTCATGCAGCCCACCGGCAAGGTCGTCGACGGAGGCCGTGAGTTCCACGTGACCGTGGAAGTGCTGCCCGAGACGGGCGGGACCTATCGAGTGGATCTCGTCTCGGTGGTGCCGCCGAGCGAAGAGCATCGCGTCGTCATCGGCCATCAGATTCCGATCCGCATCCACCGGAAGAAGCGGACGGACGTCGTCATCGACCTCTGACCGTTCGGCCCCGGTTCGTGCATCTTGCATGTTTCGGGGGTGGACCGCCCAGGTGCGGATTTGCATCCCGGGCGAGACAGAGTGGATCGCCACCCTTGGGGCCGAGGCACGGCCAAAACGCCAGCTCCCGAGCCATGATGACTTGACCGCACGCGCCCCTAATGCCCGAGACTCCCTCACATTGGCGCTGGCTACCTACATGGATGAGCAGGAGGCCGGTCGCCCCCTCGACCGGCGCGCAACCCTAGAAAATTCTGCGTCGCCCGCTTGAAACAGGCTGGCATCAGCGTTGCTACACTACGCGCCATGCTGCACTCCCAGGACGCCCGCGACAGTCGAGACTCGATGGGTCCCGACGTCGGCGAGATGATCGGCGGTCGCTACCGCGTCGAGGAAGTGCTCGGGACGGGTGGCATGGGCCGCGTGGTCGCCGCCCGCGACACCAAGGAAGGCACGCTGGTCGCCGTCAAGCTCCTCGTCGCCCCCGCCTGGCAGCAAGTTCTCGTGGAGCGCTTCTTCCGTGAGGCTCGCGCCGTCAACCGCATCGACAGCCGCCACGTCGTGAAGGTGCTCGCCGTCAGCGCGGTCAACGAGGCGATGCCTTTCATCGTCATGGAGCGCCTCTCGGGTCGCGATCTCGGTCGCCGCATCCGCGAGGACGGTCCGCTCTCGCTCCGTGAGGTCGCCGACTACATGGTGCAGGCCTGCGACGCGCTCGCGAGCTCGCACGCGGCCGGCATCGTGCACCGCGACGTGAAGCCGTCGAACCTCTTCGAGCACGTCACCGCCAGCGGCGAGCGCATGCTCAAGGTCCTCGACTTCGGCATCTCGAAGGCGCGCGGTCAGGCCAAGTGCGAGTGGACGCTCACCACCACGCGCGACGTCATGCTCGGCTCCCCGCCGTACATGTCCCCGGAGCACCTCCGCGACGCCCGCAACGTCGATCACCGCACGGACATCTGGTCGCTCGGCGTGGTCGCCTACCAGCTCCTCACCGGTCGCATGCCGTTCGACGGCAAGTCGGTCGGTCAGCTCTTCACCGCCGTCCTCGAGCACCGCTTCACTGCGCTCGGCACGGCGCGCCCGGGCCTCCCGGCGGGCGTCGAGGCGCTCGTTCATCGCTGCCTCGAGATGAACCCCGACGATCGCTTCCAAAACGCGACGGAGCTCGCGCGGGCGTTCGCGCCCTACGCGTCGCCCGCGATCGCGGCGCTCGTCGACACGATGGCGACGAAGGTCGCGATGCCCAACGCCGTCCCGGCCAAGATCAACATCAATGGCCGCCTCGCGGAGGTCGCCCTCCACGGCGAGCCGCGCACGATGACCATCGCTCCGCCCGGCGGCGCGCCGGTGGCGACGCCCATCCCGACGCCGCCGGCCGTGGTCCTCGCGACCGACGACGTGGTCGCGCCGGCCGCCGCGCCGGCCTCGGAGATCGAGGCTTTCAGCGACCAGGAGTCGCAAGCGCTCACCACGGTCTTCCGTCCGCGTTTGAGCCAGCCCAGCAGCGAGTCGCTCTCCGGCGTGGCGTCGTCGCCGCGCCCGCTCGCGGCCATCGGATTCCGTCGCGTCGCGAGCGGCGCGAACAAGAAGAAGGCGATCTTCGCCGCGGCGGGCGCTGCGCTCGTCGCGGTCATCGGCCTTGGCGTTCTGCTCACGCACGGAAGCGCGACGCCGGCGCCGATCGCGCCCGCGACCGCGGTGGCGTCCGCTCCGCTCGCGCCGCCAGCGCCCACCGTCACGACCACGACGACGGCCGTCGCGACTGCGAACGATCCCGCCGCGAACGACGACATCACCTTCACCGTCGAGCCGTCGGCGAAGCCGAAACCGGCCGCTGCCCCCGCGCGCACGCCGAAGCGCGCCGTCCGCCGCAAGTGATTCGCGGCGAAGGCTAGCGGGAAGTGGGCTGCGAGCCCGTCACTTGACGACGGTGCACTCGGACAGGCGACCCCCGAAGACGTTGGTGACCCGCCCCTCGACCTTCAGCGGAGTGCCTTGCTTGAGGCCGGGGTCGGCCGCGCCTGCCGCGAGCGCGCAGCCCACGGTGTCGCGGTCGGTCTTCTTGTCCGCGATGGAGAGGGTGACCTGGGTCTTGCCGTTGAAGGTGACGGTGGTCGAGCTGACGTAGACGCCCTTGACCGTTGCCGTCGCGTCCAGCCACTTCGCCGCGTCTTTCGCGACGCCGTCGCGGAGGCTCTTCACGGTCACGGGTGCCTTGGCCGAGCCCATGTGCGCCGCGTTCTTGGGCGCGATCGCGCTCGTGGTCAGCGTGTCCGTCGCCGGCTTCCCGCGCCCCAAGACGGCAAGGCACTGGTCCATGTTCATGCTGGGGCCGTTCTTCTCCACCCGCATCGGGCTCGCGACCATCCCGACCGTCGCCGTCCCAGGCGCCGCGCCGATGATGCCACCGACGCTCCGCTCGACGCTTACGTACGTGCACGCGTCGCCTTCTTGCACGGCCCACTCGTACATCTTCCCGTTCACGCGCGTCGCGGGACCGAGCTGGGCTTCGAGCTTCGCTTGCGCGGCGGCCCAGTCGTCGAACGGCTTGACGAGGCCCCTGGCAGCCATGACGCGATCGCCGGTGAGCGTGCCGGTGAACGGAAGCGCGGCCGGCGCAGCGGCGCTCGTGGTCTCGCCCTCGCGCGCCGGCTTCGCAGCGTCGTCGGACTTGAGCTTGGAGCAACCCGTGACGACGACGAGGATCGAGATCGAGACGAGCGCGGTGGCGGAGGAGCGTTGCATGGTCACAACTACGACGCCCACCGCGAGACCCTCGAGCGACTTGAGACGACGCGACCTTCGCGGCTCACTACGCACCTCGCGAGTTTCGGAGGTTTCATGCGCAGTAGCTCGAGCTTGGGGGTCACGTTGGGGGTCAGCATTCTGGTCGGCGCGCTCGCGTCGGCGTGCTCCAGCGGGGCGCCCGCGGCCGGGCCTTCGGCGAGCGACGGTGAGCCGAGGGCGGGTGAAGCCAAGCAACCCATCATCGGCGGCACCACCGACACCAAGCACTCCGCGGTCGTCGCGCTCCTCATGATCGATTCGTCGAACCCGGGTGCGTTCGGCACCTGCACCGGCTCGATCGTGAAGGTTTCGGGGTCGGTCGGCTACGTGCTCACCGCCGCGCATTGCTGCGGAGGTGATCCGCAGAACGCGGGCATGAAGCCTTCGCTCGTCGTCGCCGCGAACGACTACGGCCCTTACGAGCAGGACCTCGGAAACCCCAATCCGGCGCCGCCCTCGTATCCGGTCATCGCTGGCTCGGTCGCCTACGACTCCGCGTACAACGGGATGACCCACGACTTTTGCATGCTGCAGTTTTCGGGCGCGAGTGCGAGCACGCCGACGCTGAAGCTCCCCACCGCGAGCGACGGCCTCACCCAAGGCGCGAGCGTCGAGTTCGTCGGCTACGGCAAAACGAGCGGCTCGAGCACGAACCAGAACAGCGTTCGCTATCACGTCACCGCCAACATCGATCAGCAGCTCTCGTCACTCGCGGTTCGCTACAGCGAGTCGAACGGCGGACCGTGCGAGGGTGACAGTGGCGGCCCCGCGCTCTACCCGGCCGGCGTGGCCCAGTCTCAACAGACCGTGGTGGCCGCGACCTCGTACGGCGATCCGAGCTGCGCGAGCTACGGCGTATCGAGCCGCGTGAGCTCGGCCATGGGCGCAGGCGGATTCATCTCGAGCTACCTCGCCGGCACGCCGCTCCCGCCGCCGCCTCCGGCGTCGAGCTGCAGCGCGTGCCAGAGCAAGGCCCTGTCCGCAGCGGGCGCGTGCCAGAGCGCGATCCAGGCGTGTGAGAGCGACGCGAGCTGCGTGGCGCTGGCGTCGTGCGTGCAGAACTGCGATCCCAACGACTCGGCCTGCATCCAAGGATGCGCGAGCAAGAACTCCAAAGGCATCAGCGCGTACGTCGCCATCGACGACTGCGTCTGCAACACCGGATGCGTCACCGAGTGCGCGAGCCAGTGCTCGTCGTCGTCGACGCCTTCGAGCAGCGGCAGCGACGCGGGCGCGAAGAAGCCCAAGGACGCGGGCGCGAAGGCCGACGGCGGGAGCGCGGACGAACCCACCGACGAAGTCGCGGCGGACGACGACGCCGGGGCGGCCAATCGCGCGACGACGACCACCACCACGTCGGGCTGCGCGATCTCCGGTACGCCGAGCTCGGCTTCCGCTCCATCCGTGCTCGTCGCGGTCGCATCGCTCGCGCTCGGCGCCGGTCGGCGCCGCCGCCAGCGGCGCTGAGCACCCGTTCCTGCGCCGCGTGCGCGCGCGTCGATCGTCGGCTAGATGTGTCGATGCCATGCTCCTCCGCGGCACCACGCTCCTCGCCTTCGTCACGTGCGCGAGCGCCGTCGCGTGCGGCGAGCTGCGTCGTGAGGCGCCCGACGGCGGCCCGGCCGTGGGCACCGTCGACGCGGCCGCGCCGGGCCCGCCCCCGCTCGGCAACGTCACGGGTGGCCCGTGCACTTCGGGCGCGAAGGGCGCGACCGCGCTTCGTGTGCGCTACGAGCCGGGCGACGCCGGCAACGCGGTCCCGGTGGTGGAAGCGTTCGGCCTCGCCGACGACGCCGGGTTCTTCGACGTGTCGACCTTCGTCGGCGTCGGTGGGCACGAGCCGACGTTCGCCGAGGCCACGCTCGGGACGGGCGGGATCGCGCTCGACCAGACGAACGGCGTCGACGTCACGATGAGCCTCCAGAACCTTCCGCCGATTCACGCTGTCACGCTCGCGCTCCTCGCGCGGAGCAACACGCCCAACGTGAGCTCGAGCTTCCAGTGGTCGGGCGGTCACGGGAGCGGCAAGTCGCCGCCGGGCAGCGTCGGCGCCACCGCCACCAACGTGTGGGTCCAGGCCGACGCGACGCGCGAGCTCGGGGCCGTCGACTTCCACGACGTCTTGCGCATCACCGCGGGCCCGCCCTCCAACACGTTGATCGTGCAACGCATCGAGCTTTGCATCGAGCTCGCCGACTGAGCGTTTTCGACGGCGTGTCACCTCACGGCGACACGAGAAATTGCTGGTCGCGCGTGCGCCCGGTGGTATGCGGTCGCGATGCGTTCTCGGACGACTCTCCTCTCCTTCGCCGTCGGTCTCGCCTGCGCCGCCGTGGCGGCGGGCGCAGGCCTCGGCTGTTCGAGCTCGCGCGCAACCGGCTTCAGCGACGCCGGCCCGGGCGGCGGCTTCGTCGACGGCGGCAGCACCACGCTGGTGACGGGCGATGGCGGCGTCAAGCAGGCGCGCTGCCCCACCGAGACGCAGTACGTGCACGTCATCGACAAGGACGGGAAGCTCTATCGCTTCGATCCACCGAGCGCGACGTTCACGAACACCGGCACGATCACGTGCCCTGGTCAGGTCTACTCGATGGCCGTCGATCGCGACGCGTTCGCGTGGGTGCTCTTCGGCACCGGCAGCATCGCGCACGTCGACACGCGCAACGCCAAGTGCGAGATGACCGGCTTCGTTCCCTTCCAAAAAGGCTTCTCGGCGACGTTCGGCATGGGCTTCTCCACCGACACGCCCGACGGGGACACCGAGACGCTCTTCGTTTCCGACAGCGCGTCTCCGGTCCTCGCCAAGATCGACACCAAGACTCTCACCCTCACCAAGGTGGGCAGCTACGACAAGCTCGCCGCGCGCGCCGAGCTCACCGGCACGGGCGACGCGCGCCTCTTCGGCGCGTTCGAAGGCACGCCATACAACGTCGCCGAGATCGACAAGGCGTCGGCTGCGATCACGAGCCAGGCTCCGCAGTCAGCGGTCAACTATCCGCCGTCGAGCTCGAACTTCGCGTTCGCGTTCTGGGGCGGCGACTTCTACCTCTTCGTCGGGCCGGGCACGTCCACCGATGTCTTCCACTACAGCCCCACCACGGGTCAGACCACCAAGATCCAGACGGTGAGCTTCGTCATCGTGGGCGCGGGCGTCTCGACGTGCGCCCCCACCACGCCGCCGAAGTAAACGCCCCGAGCGCAATCGCTTGCCGGAAGCGGCGCGGTCGCCAAAACTGATGAGCGATGGTCGAGAAGCACTCGCGGCGCCTCCGCGTCCTCTTCGGCGCTCTCCTCGCGTCCGTCGCGCCCGCAGCCCTCGCGAGCGCCTGCGGGAAGGACGGCACGAGCGCGACGACCGAGATCGACGCCGCCGCTGACGGCACCGTCGAGCCGACCGTCGACGCGGCCACGGAGACCGACGCCAACGGAGCTGCGGACGGGGCGGCGGATGCGAGCGACGGCGCGATGGACGCCGCGGCGGAGGCGCGGAGCTGTGTCGAGATCATCGAGGTGCTCGATGCGGGCCCGGACGTCGATCCGCCGTGCGCGCTCACGCTGCCGTGCGGCTTGCCGGCGCGCATCTTCCCGATCGGCTGCGAGCTCTACCACGAGGAGCCCGACGACGCGGCGCCCACGCCGATCGGCTGCGTGCTCGTCGAAGAAGCGGGCTGCACGAACGGTGTGGCGACGATGATCGACGGCGGGCCAGTGGGGACGCGATGCCTCGACTGCCCCGCGGGCGCGGGACGGCACACGGCGGGGGTCCGCGCGCCGACCGTCGCGTGCACCGACGCGACCGCGGCGTACTTCGCTCGAATGGCGCACGGCGAGGCCGCCTCGGTCTTCGCCTTCGAGCGGCTCGCGCGCGAGCTCGCCGCGCACGGGGCGCCGCAAGCGCTTCGCGCCGCTGCGGAGCGCGCCGCACGCGACGAGCGCCGCCACGCGCGCGCAATGAAGACGCTCGCGACCCGCACCGGCGCGCGCGTACCTGCGGTTCGGCATCGGGTCCGCGGTGGGACGCGACGCCTGGGGCGCGTCGCCGCGGAGAACGTCGCCGAGGGCTGCGTGCGCGAGGCCTTCGGCGCGCTCCTCCTCGCGTATCAAGCACGCGCCGCCCACGATCCCGCGCACCGCCGCGCGTTCGCCATGCTCGCGCGAGACGAGCGCCGCCACGCCGCGCTCGCTGCCGCGATCGACGAGTGGAGCGCGTCGACGCTCGACGCGCGGGCGAGGCGCCGCACGGTTCGCGTGCGTGAGGAGGCCCTCGACGCGCTCGAGCGCGAGCTCACCGCACGCGCCGCGGAGGAAGCGACGGCCCTCGGACTCCCTTCTCGCGACGTCGCGTTGCGCCTCTTCGCGGGCTTCGCCGCGAGCCTCCGCAGCGCCGCGTAGAGAGAGCGCTCAGGATCCCGCGTCGCGACAGCACCGGACGCCGACCTGAGGTCCGCGATAGATCTCCCCGTGTCCGAGCGTGGCCGCGCGGCACGTGTTCTTGCCCGGCAGCCACCACGCGCCCTTCATGCTCGATCGGTCGGGCGCGACTCCGCGATCGAGCGTGGCCCACTCCTCCACGTTGCCGCTCATGCCGTGCACGCCGTAGGGGCTCACGCAGCGCGGGTACGCGGTGATCGGCGCGCGCAGGTCGCGGAGCCCGCTCTCGGGCCGACCGAGCTCCCGCTGATCGATGTTGCATGCCGTCGCGTCGCGCGTGAACCCGTCACCGTACGGATAGGGATGCATGTCCTCGCCTTCGCACGCGAGCTCCCACTCGCTCTCGAGGCACAGGCGCTTTCCGAGAGAAGCGCAGAGCGCGCCCGCGCTGGTCCACGACTGGTTCGCGATCGGCAGCGTCTCGCCGGGCGGCGCGTACTCTTCGCGGTCGATGCAGAAGCGCTTGGCGACGCGCGCCGCAAGGCAGGTACTCGGTCGCTCGTACTCCGCGCATCGATACTCGTGATACGGCCCCGGCGGGTCGACCCAGCGCGCGCAGATCTGTCGAACCTTGGGGCAGTAACCACCTCGCACGAGCACCATCTCCGGCGGGCACGCCGCGCTCGCGTCCAGAGCGTCTTCACCTGCGTCGCGCTCGCGCACCGAGGCGTCCGAAGGCGCCGGCTCGGAGGGCTCGAGCGGCTCCGTCGCGGCCGGCGCGCCCGTCGTGACCTGCGCGAGCGGCGGAAGGAGTGACGGCGACGTCCCGCACGCGAGGAGCGCGAGGACGAGCGAGCACGGACCCATGAAGCAAAGCGATCGACGGAGGCTCAACGGCTTCCTCCACTTCAAGTATGGCGCGGCGGGCGCGCCGGGCGAGCCTTTGCGTCGGCTCACAACTCGGGTAAGCCGCGGACGCGGTGTCGAGGAAGCATCCGTTCAGCATCGCGGGGTCGCTGCTCGGGGTGGCGAGCCTCGTCTTCGCCGCAGCGTGTCAAAACGCCACGGCGCGCGATCGCCTCGCGGACGCAGGGGCCGGCGGGCAGACGACCACCTCGGGAGGCCAGGCGCCGGCCGCCGCCGTCGTCACCGCTCCGCTGGTCCCGCCCTGCCCGCCCGAGATGACCCTCGTCGCCGGCGACTACTGCCCCGACGTGGAGCAGACCTGTCTCGAGTGGATGGACCCGCCCGAGAGCCGCTACGCGCATTTCCGCTGCGCGCGATACGCGCACACGCCCCGTTGCAAATCGGCAGCGCGACGCCCGATGCGCTTCTGCATCGAGACCATGGAGCATCGTGAGCCGGGCTCCGACCTTCCGATGAACAAGAAGTCGTGGAGCGACGGCACGCGGATCTGTGCCTCCGCGGGCATGCGGCTCTGCACCGAGGCGGAGTGGCAGTTCGCGTGCGAGGGCGAAGAGATGCGGCCGTACGCGTATGGCTTCGAGCGCGATCCGTCGGCGTGCAACGTCGACATCGCGACGGGCTTGGGGCGCGTGGGCAAGCTCGTCGATCATCGTGAGCCAGCGTCGTCGCACCCGCGCTGCGTGAGCGCGTTCGGCGTGCACGACATGGCGGGCAACGTCGACGAATGGGTGACGGTCGAGGGGCTCCCGGTCGGGCGACGCGAGGTGATGAAGGGCTCGTGGTGGATGCCCGGGCGGCACGCGTGTCGCTCGTTCCAGGCGCATCACGGGCCCAACTACGGCGGCACCGAGACCGGCGTCCGCTGCTGCCGAGACGTGGGCGGAACGAAGGGATGAGCGGAGCGCGCGCGTTCGCCCTCGCCGTCGCCGTCGTCCTCGGAAGCGCGCTCACGAGCGCGCCCGCGCGCGCGGACGATCCGCTCCTCGGCAAGCCGCGATTCTTCTACGACGGCTTCGACTACGGGTCGCAGTCGCTCTTCGGCCCCGGCTTCGTCTTCCTCAACCGCGGGTACGACGTCTTCCAGCTTCGTCCTGCGAACCGGAATCCGTTCCGGCAGAACTACGCGCTCGACGGCGGCAACGTCCTCGACAACGTCGCGCACCCGTTCGCGGCGATCGAGTCGCGCGGGTGGGGTCGCTTCGCGCGCGAGGAGCTCCTCCCACTCAGTTGGACGACGGAGTCGGCGCGATGGGCGCCCAACTACGGCCTCCATTTGATCGGCGGCGGCGTGACCTACCGCATGCTCTCCGAGTGGTTCGATCACAATGGCGTCCCGGCGCCGGGCGCGTTCTCCGCACTCACGATGTACGCGGCCGCGCTGGTCAACGAGAGCTTGGAGAACAAACGATTCGTCGGCCCCAACACCGACTGCCTCGCCGATCTCTATGTGTTCGACCTCGCGGGCATCCTGTTTTTCAGCATCGATCCGGTCGCGCGCTTCTTCTCGCGGAGCGTCATCGTCGCCGATTGGTCACTGCAGCCAGTGATCACGGTGCCGAGCGGCGCGCTCCACAATCAGGGCAACTACTACGGCGTGAAGTTGCCGGTGCCTTTCTACGAGCGGCTCCGATTGTTCGGTTACATGGGGTTCTCCACGATGGGAGGCCTCTCCTACAAGCTGACGCCCGAGCTCTCGATCTCCGCGGCCGGCGGCGGTCGCATCACGAGCTTGGAGAACTCCAGCCAAACGACGCTCGAGAACCAAGTGCGCGCGCGCCCGAGCGTGGCGTTCTTCGTCGATCGCAACGACTCGCTCCTCGCGTCGCTCCAAGTGTCGGATGTGGCCGACTACTTCGTTCACCTGAACGTCTATCCGAACGCGATCATCCGCACCAAGCCGGGAATCGGCTTCTTTGGCGTGGTCAGCCGCGACGGCCACCTGATGGGCGGCCTGTCGATGACCGGAACGCTCGGCCTCGGAGTGGGCGCCGGCGGCCCGTGAGGCCGCACGCGCGCCGCTCGGCCCGCGACTTCAGTGCGTCGAGCAGGTGCTCGGAACCGCCTTAATCTCGGTGAGGATGTCGGTGTACGAGTCGATGCGACGGCCGCCGTACTGCGCGTCGTCGAAGCCGTAGAAGAAACGACGCGACCGCTCGACGCGCGCGTAGTCGTAGGCCTCGGCGTCGGACTTCTGGTTGCCGAACGCGAACGTCGCCACGAGACCCCGGTTCTTCTGGAGATCGAGCTCTCCCTCCTTGAACACCGCGGCGGGGAGGCCGAAGAGGCCGACCAAGAGCTGCGTCGTGTGAACGATGCCGTCGGGGAGACCGCGCGCGCGAATGAACTCACGCGTACGACCGATGTCGAGGTCGGCACGGGCGGTCAGATAGAACGGGCGGTAGCCTTTGGCGGCGAGCGCCTGGAGGACCTCGGGAGCGCCCTCGCGCACCGGGCTCGCGGCGTCGAAGACCTTGAACGTCTCCTCGAGCGCCATGCCGAGGTTGATCGTCCCGTCGATGTCGATCACCGCGAGCTTGGTCCCCTTGGGCACGACCTCGATGAAGCTCTCCGTCGCCGTGCCATCGGCGACCGCGACCATGCGGACGCGATGGCGACCGACGGGCAGTCGTTGGGCGGGCGGGAGCGGGTAGATCAGACGGCCCTCGTCGTCCTCGAACCCGTCGACGTTCATGCTCGAGTGATCGTTCTTGCTCGTGCGAACGCGCGCGAGCTTCTTCCAATTCGTGCCGCAGCCTTCGAGCACGAAGATGTCGACGTCCTCGTCCTTCATCCGATCGTCGAGGGTGCCGTAGGCGAACTTGCCGAGCAGGTATTGCGGCTCGCCTTCGCGATAGAACATGTCGCGCGCGCGGTGCTTGGGAGGGTCGTTGTACTTCTCGTGGCGGAACCCCTCGGGTTGGACCGACGGCGGCGCGGCGTCGCAACGCTCGGCCGCCTTGGCGATATCGATCGCGGCGCACCCCGCGGCGAGCGCGGCCGAGTCGTCCTCGGCGCTCGGGGAGGAATCCCCGGCGGAGGAGCAAGCGGCGATGGAGGCAACGAGGGAGGCGGAGAGGACGACCTTGGCGGCCATGCCCAGCGCACCAGAGGTGCGCGCGGAGGAGTGAGGCATGGAGGCCCTAGAAACAAGTTCGGTGCCGGCGCGTTTTGCCGGCTTTCTCGTACTTTGTGTGCCCGCGACTGACACCACGGGCCGACAGACCGGGTCGAGCACGATCCAGCCCAGCCCATGACGCGACGCGAAATTCGCTGCGATTTTGCTGCGGTGCAGCACTACGCGACGCCTGTGCGCCCGAGATCTTTTGATCTATGAGCGACTGAAGGAGCGAGAAAAACGTCATGGATCTCTTCGGTCATCTCCAGGCGCACGACTACGGCGAGGTCCACTTCAAGTTCGACAAGGCGACGCAGCTTCGCGCCATCGTCGCCGTCCACGACTCGCGCCTCGGACCGGCCCTCGGCGGCTGTCGCTTCATCCACTACGACACCGACGAGGCGGCCGTCGTCGACGCCCTCCGCCTCGCGCGCGGCATGACCTACAAGGCGGCGCTCGCGGGCCTCGCGCACGGCGGTGGCAAGAGCGTCATCATCCGCCCGCGCGGGAGCTTCGATCGCGTCGCGCTCTTCCGCGCCTTCGGCAAGTTCGTCGACGATCTCGGCGGCCACTACATCACGGCCGAGGACAGCGGCACCGGCCTCGAGGACATGGAGGTCATCCGCACGATGACCAAGAGCGTGACGGGTGTCGACGTGTCGCACGGCGGCTCCGGCGATCCGTCGCCGTTCACGGCGCTCGGCGTTCGCCGCGGCATCGAGGCTTGCGTGAAGCACAAGCTCGGGCGCGAATCACTCGAAGGAATCCACGTCGCCGTGCAGGGCGTCGGCCACGTCGGCTACCACCTCTGCAAGGAGCTCCACGCTGCGGGCGCCAAGATCTCGGTCGCCGACGTCGACCCGCTGAAGGCCGAGCGCGCGCAGCGCGAGTTCGGCGCCGCGGTCGTCGCGCTCGACGCGATCTTCAAGGTCGACTGCGACGTCATCGCTCCGTGCGCCCTCGGCTCGGCGCTGAACGACACGACGATCCCGCACCTCAAGGCCAAGATCGTCGCCGGCGCCGCCAACAATCAGCTCGCGGAGCCGAGGCACGGTGACGACCTCCACGCCCGCGGCATCGCGTACGCCCCCGACTACGCCATCAACGCCGGCGGGCTCGTGAACGTCGCGCAAGAGGTGAAGGGCTACGACGCCAAGCTCGCTCGCGAGAAGACCCTCAAGATCTACGACACCATCTGGGAGATCCTCGAGCGCGCCAAGAAGATGGGCTCGCCGACGCACAAGATCGCCGACATGTTGGTGGAAGAGAAGCTGGTCGCCGCCGGCGGCAAGCGCTGACCGCGCGCGCAGCGCGGCCCATATCCTACCCGGACGCCAGCGGAGGGCTGGCGTCGGGTGGGCAAGACCCGCCTGAAACGAGGCCTCGCGGGCGGCCTCTGCTAGATTGTGCCGGTGTCTTCACGAAAGGACGCGGTGATGCGCCCGTCGCGACGCTGGCTTCGCTTGTTCCTCGGCACCGCCCTGCTCGCTGCGGCGATGGGCGGCTGCGGCTTCGATCTCGCCGGCATCGGTGAGGCGACGTTTGGCGCCGTCACGGCAGGAGGCGACGGCGGAAACCGCGCCGACCTCTTCGTCGTTGCGCCGACCGCCTTGACCCTCGACGAGGCGAAGGAGAACGAGCCGACGCACTTCGCGGTCCACCTGACGCAGGCGCCGACGGGTCCAGTGACGATCCCGGTCGCGGTCAACCCGAGTGGCCGCATCACCGTGAAGCCGACCTCGCTCACGTTCACGCCGGAGAACTTCGGCGCCGACCAGACCGTGACCGCGTCGGTGACGCGCAACAGCGAGATCGATCCGAGCGACTACGTCATCGATCTCGGGCCGGCCACGAGCCCCGATTCGCTGTTCGAAGGCGCGACGCCGCCGAAGGTGAAGCTCACGCTCAAGGACGCGAACCAAGCGATCAACATCTCGCCCCCGGTCACGACGACGCCCTTCACGGTGTCGGAGTCCGGCACCACCGCGACGTTCTACGTCTCGCTCGCGGCCAAGCCGATCGATCGCGTGGTCATCAACGCGCACGTCGCGACACAGAGCCCGAACAAAGAAATCTCGGTTGCGCTCGACGACGGCACCGTCGCCCCCGCGGGTGACGCAGGCGCGGACGGCGGCGACGCGGGCGCCGGAGACGCGGGCACCAGCAGTCTGACCTTCGGAGACACGATTCAGATCGTGTTCGAGAGCGGCACCGAAGTTGGCACCAGCCGCAAGATCGTGGTGAAGGGCGTCGACGACGACGCCGTGGATAGCAACCAGCTCGCGCAGCTCGTATTCGACGCGGCGATGAGCACCGACCCGCGCTTCACCGGAAAAGTCGCCGACACGATACCGTTCGTCAACCTCGACAACGACTCGCCGAACATCGAGGTAACGAGCGCCGGGCCGTTCTTCACGAGTGAGGCTGAGAGCGGCGTGGCGCCGACGATCAAAGTGCGCTTGACCAAGGCGCCGGTCGGCACGGTGACGATCAACCTTGCGGTCGACAACCAGGCGGAAGGAAAGCTCGTCCCGCCGACGCCGCTCGTCTTCACGCCCGCGAACTACGCGACGGAGCAAGTGGTCCCGCTCTTCGGCGTCGACGACAAGTACCCCGACGGCGACGTGGGCTACAAGCTCACGCTGGGCCCCGCCACGTCGACCGTCGCCACCGACAAGTACAACGGGCTCACGCTCGACGTTCCGGTGACCAACACCGACAACGACGTCGCGGGCATCGTGGTGACCCCGGTGGGAGGGCTCCCGCTCACCACGAACGAGTCCGGCGGCACGGCGTCGTTCAACGTTCACCTCAAGTCGGCGCCCTTCCCCGGCACGAGCGTGCAGGTCCAGGTGTCGAGCTCGGACACGACCGAGGCCAACGTTACCGGCGGTGCGAGCCTCACATTCACGACCGACGCGACCGGCATCGTCAGCGACTATGCCACCGACAAGTTGGTGACACTCACAGGCGTCGACGACAACTTCGTCGACGGCAACATCAACTATACGGCCACCGCGCAGATCGTCGCCGGCGGCACCGATGCGACGTACTACTCGCGGGCGCAGGCTGCGAGCGGGCTGTCGGGCAGCCTCAACTGCAAGAACAACGACAACGACGTCGCGAGCGTCACGCTCAGCCCCGCCACTCTCAACATCAGCGAGGGCGGCGTGGCTGGCTCCTTCACGGTCCACATCGGCGCCGTGCCGGCGCCGGGCCAGAACGTAACCGTGGTTCTGACGCCCAACCCAGACGCGCGCGCGCAGACGTTGAATACGTCGAGCATCACGCTCACGTTCACGAGCGCGAGCTTCGCCGACCAGACGGCGTCGTTCCAGTTGCTCGACGACTGCTACAGGAACTCGTCGAGCAACATCCCGGTCAACGTGACATTCAACACCAGCTCGGATCCGGCCTACGCAGGGTTGGCCAGCAAGTCGGTGCAGATCACCCCCCTCGACAACGAGCCGGCAGCGGCGATCAACGTGAGCCCGACCTCGATCACGACGACCAAGCCGTCGACCACCGGGAGCTTCAACGTGAGCCTGACGACGCGTCCGTGGGCAGACGTGAAGCTCGGGATCGCGTCGACCGACACTGGCAAGGGAACTCCGGACACGGCGCTCCTCACGTTCTCGACGGGCGACACCACGTGCCCGCCGCCTGCGCAGACGGTCACGGTGAGCCCCGGGGGTCAGACCGGCTCCTACAAGATCAACGTGAACCCCGACAACGTGACCAGCGACCCGAACTACAAGTCGCTCGACCCCACCGACGTGAGCGTCTCCGCGAACTGACGCACTCGGCCGCGCTCGTGGACAAACGCGCGTGGTCGATGTCACCATCGCCTTCCTGATGCAGAAGCCCGGGCTCGGTGCGCGAAAATGCGCGGCGTGTGGCATGCGGATCGAAGGTCCGCAGAGCCACCTCTTGCGCGAGTGCCCGAGCTGCCGAACGCCGCTCTACGGCCGCTTCGTCCCCGCGCCCGCGACGCAGGCGCCGGGTGGCTCGGGCGGCGGCTCGGGGATCATCATCGCGGTGGTCGCCGTCTTGGGGATCGGCCTCATCGGCGCCGTCGGCGCGGTCGGATACCTCCTCTCGAAGAAGAAGGAAGACACCACCGTCGTCGCGGCGCCGCCCTCCGTGACCGCCGTGCCGACGCCGCTCCTCGCGGAGACGGCGCCGAGCGCTTCCGCATCGGCGTCCGCCAGCGTCGCCTCGGCCGTGCACAAGCCGCCGCGCGACCCGCGCTCGGCGGCGCAACCTTCGCCCTTCGGCTCGAGCGCGGTCGTCTCGCCGCGACCGAGCGCATCGACCCTCTTCGGGATCAACCAGACGCCGCCCACGCCAGGGAAGTGCACGGCGACGCTCACGGTGGGGGCGTTCCGCAAGTCGAGCCCGACCTGCTCCTTCAACGAGAAGGTGTCGCAGGGGCCCGGTCGCCTCGAGTTCCCCTGCGACGGCGGATCCGCGACCGCGACCTTTGGTACTCAAACGTTCCGCGGCTCGGTCACCGCCTCCACCTTGAGCCTGACCCAAACCGAGCCGTTCGACTTCCACGGCTGCTCGGTCGTGAGCACACAACGCATCTTCGGGAGTCGCTCGTCGAACACCGCGAGCTACTCCTACAGCGAGCGGACCGTGGGCGGCTCGTGCAGCGGCGTGAGCACTTGCACGGCGACCGCCACCGTCGACATTCGCTGACACCCGGCCGAGGCCCGAGTCACTCGCCCGCGTCGACGTCGGCGCGGGGCTTGGAAGGCGGAGGCTCCGCGCTTTCGGTCGCGGTCGGCTTGGGCGCTGCCGACGTCGCGCTCGACGGCGCGGCCGAAGCGGCCGGGGCCGCGGATGGCGCTGACGACGCAGTCGTCGCCACGGTCGGATCGCCGTAGGGATTGTCGGGCTCCGACGCGCCCGCCTCCGGTTTGGCGCTGGCGGCCTCGGCCGCGGCGCGCTCGCGGCGACGTCGGCGCGCTTCGGCGAGCCGCGCCTCCAACGCGGCCGCGGCGTCGTCCTCCTCGGTCGATGCATCGCTCGACAGGGCGCCCGTCACCGTGCCGTCGACCTCACCAGCGTCGACGACCGCGACCGCCTCTGCGTCCAGCACACCACCGGCGTCGATCCCAATCGCGACCTCGGCCGAAGCGGCGGCCGCGGCCGAAGCGAGCGACGGCGTCGGCGCGAGGGTCGTCACCGCTCCCGCATCGAGCGTCGCGGACGTGCGTGGGGGCGGCGGAGTGCGCGGCCAGAACGCGAACGCGAGCGCGCCCACCAGCGCGCCCGCTGCGCCGGCGATCGTCAAGAGGCGACCGTACGTACCGTCCGTCGAACGACGAGCGATGCGCACCGTCGGCGGCATGCGATCGCTCGGACGAACCGGCTCCGAGACGGGGTTCGCCTCGACCGTCGACGGCGCCGGCACGCGCGTCTCTCCGGTGGTGGTGAAGGCCGCCGCCGGTGCGCCGACCTCCTCCTCCGCTGGGATCGACACGCGTGGCGCTGCGCGCACGAGCGTGTCCGGATCGTTGGCGTGATCGCCATCCGATCCGGGAGGCGTCGACGGCGTCCGCGCGACGGGACGGCGAGGTGGCGGCATCGGCGGAGGGAGCGAGCCCTTGCCGACGACCGCCTTCACCTGCCCCGTGGGCTCTTCGGCCTCGATCAACGGCTCGGTGGGCGCGGGCTCGGGCGGCGGAGGCGGTGGCGCCTCTTCACTGATCAACGAGTCGAGCGGCGGCCGCGTCGCCGGCGCGCCCCCCGCTGGCCGCGGCGCAGCGGCGCTCGTCTTGGTCTTCTCGGAGTCGGGCACGATCGACGCGCTCGGAAGCGTCGGCTCGGAAGCGCGGCGCGGCTTCAGACGGAAATCTTCGGGCGCGCGCGGCTCGCCGTCCGGTGCGACGACGCGCGGTGCGCCGACGAGCGTGTGCTCCTCGATCTCGGGCCGCGGCGTGGCCACGTCGGCGCCCGATTTGTCGAAGCTCTTGGCGGCCTCGTCGCGCAGCCGCGCGAGCATGGTGACCTCGACGGGCGTCGGGCCCGTGGGCGGCGCGACCGCCGAGGGCGCGGGCGTCGCCGACAGCCGCGCGAGGCGCGCTTGCTCGGCGAGCGAGCTGCGACTCGGCCTCGGCACGAGCGGGTCGTTCGTTTCGCCGCCACCCCAACCGCTCTCCAGCGACCGACGAGCCCACCGCAGCGCTTGCTGCATCGCCTCGACGTCGGGCCACCGGTCCGCGCGATCGAACTCGAGCGCACGATCGACGATGTTGACGAACGCGCGCGGGAGATCGAGCGGTGAATCGCGGAGAACGCGCGCCGGGACGCTCGCCACCGAGTGCGCGGGCGCGTCGTGCGCGCGGGGCGGCGAGCCGGTGACGAGCGAGAACATGAGCGCGCCCACCGCCCAGATGTCGCTCCGCGCGTCCGACGCTTCGTCGAGCAAGAGCTCGGGCGCGGTGAACGCTCGACCGGTCGCGGCCCCGGTGCGGGCGCCCGACGGCGCGGGCGCTTGGAGCGCGCCGAAATCGAGAATTTTGAGGAGCCCGGTGTCGGTGAGAAAGAGGTTCTCGGGCGTGATGTCGAAGTGGAGGACACCGCGCCCGTGCGCGACGCGCAGGAACTCGAGCAGGAGATCCGCCACGTCGAAGACGTCCTCGAGCGCGAGCGCGCCACCGAGCCGTGCCGCGCGCCTGTCGAGCGTCTCACCGTCGAGCGGCTCGAGGAGGAGAAGCGGCGCGCCGTCGTCGGCCACGTCTTCGTCGAGCACGCGAACGATCGCGGGATGATCGAGCGACGCGAGCACCTCCGCTTCCTCGAGGAGGCGTCGTCGCACGAGGTCGTCACTCGCGAGGTGCGCGTGAACGATCTTGAGCGCGACGTCCGAGCCCGCGCGCGCCTTGGCGAGATACACCGCCGCGGCCGTGCCGCTGCGAAGCACGCTCGTGAGCCGCCACTTCCCCTTGACGAGGGTTCCCGAGGGTCGTTCCCCAGGCGGAGTGGTCAAGCGCGACCTCCGAGGGCAGCCATGGCTTGGCGAGTCTACATGACTGGCGCGCCGACGAGCGCGCCGACCTCACCGGGGCGGACGGGCCCCTGCCCGCGCCACGCCGCCGCGTTTCGCGCCGGGTCCGCGCCCAAGATCGAGGCCGCCCAGCCGAGCGATATCGCCTCGACCGGGTGCGCCAACGCGAAACGGAACGCGTGGGCCGCGTCGGACTCGTCCAACGGCACGATGGGGTGGAGCGCTCCGAACACGCGCTCCGCGGGCTCGCGGGCGTGGTGCACGCGGAGGGCCCAGCGGCCGACGTCCACCGCGAGGGCGACGGTCGCGAGGCCGAACGCGGCGTCGGGGCCGGATGCGGAGCCGAGGAGCGCGCAGAGGCCGCGCCGCTCGATGGGTGCACGCACACCTTCGGGCGCAACGTCGGCGCAATCCTCACCAGCGAGGAGCTGCGCGGCGGCCCGGTCTATGATTCGCTCCCGGTCGTCGCGTTCTTTGGGGAGCACGCTCGGTAGACGCGCCTCGATCGCGCGCGCGGCCCCGTCGAGGCGCGCCTCGAGATCGTCGGGGAGCGGGCCGGCAAACATGGCCGCGTGAGCTGCGGTGAGGGTCCAGGGGGCGAGGCTCTCTTCGCGCGCGGGCGTGACCTCCGACAAGCGGACGCGGAGCCGAGCGACCGCAGCGGACGTCGCGCCGAGACCGGTGGTGCGCTTCTCGAACACGTCGAGCGCGTCATCGAGCTCACGGGTCTGCAGCGGGCCGAGCGCGTTCGGTCGAAGCCCGCCCGTCAGCCGATCGAGCGTTTGGGCGAGCGCGTCGTCCTCGGAGTGCACGTCGGCAGGGGCGGTCGCGCGAACGGGCAGATCGAGGGCCAGCGTGCGCACGATGCCGCTCGCACCGCGCGGAAGATCGCGCTCGCTCTCGAGGCGCGCCGCCTCTTCGCCCACCATTCGGCGAAGCGCGCGCCATCGCGGATCGTCGGGGTATCGGCCGGCCAGCGCCGCGCCCGCCGCGCGGAGCGTGGATTCGCGCTCTTCCCACGCGAAGAGCCGCGCGAGCTCGGCCGGCGCGCGGTTCTCGGCGAAGAGGAGCGACACACCCTCGGGGCGCTTCCCCACGCGCGCGGCCACGCGTCGGTCGCTCGCGGCGAGCGCGCCGAAGAGGCGACCGCGCGCGTCGGCAAGCTCGTCGTCGGAAGAGCGCGCGGCGGGCGCGGGCGAAGGATGCTGCGCCTCGGGCCGTTGCGCGGCCGGCGCTCCGCAAGCGACGGTGAAGAGGCCGAGCACGAGCGCGGCAGGGCGAGCGAGAGAACGGACCATGCGGCTCAGATCCCCAAGACCTTCACGATGACTCGCTTGTCGCGCTGCCCGTCGAACTCGGCGTAGAAGATCTGTTGCCAGGGTCCGAGATCGAGACGGCCTTGCGTCACGGGCACCACCACCTCGTGGTGGATGAGAAGCGACTTGAGGTGCGCGTCGCCGTTGTCCTCGCCCGTGCGGTGGTGGAGGTAGTCGGGCCCCTCTGGCGCGAGATGCTGGAGCCACTTCCAAATGTCTTGATGGAGCCCCGGCTCGTCGTCGTTCACGAACACCCCGGCGGTGATGTGCATCGCGCTGACGAGCATCATCCCGTCGCGCACCCCGCTCGCCTTGAGGATGCCCTCGAGGGTCGGGGTGAGGCGCACGAGCTCCTTCCGCTCGCCGGTCCGCATGGTGAGGTATTCGGTGAACGCCTTCATCCGCGCCAGCATACCTCCTGCGCGCGCCGACGACCGACCGTCCTGCCCGCGCCAACCACGGGAAATGAGCCGAGTTTCGTCCTATCATTGGACACCCCGACCGGAGCGCCTATGAACGTCTCCGACCTCGACTAGACTCCGACGTGGAACCTCGAAGCTGGGAGCCCCTCCGTTGACCGCGTTCTCTTCTTCTTCGACTTCGACGCCCGCGACGGCGCATGCCCCCGAGGCGGTGGACACCAAGGAGCGCGCGCTCCGGTTCGCCGAGCGCCTCGCGTCGGGCGCGGCCAAGGCGGCTTGGCCTTGGGTCCAAAGGCTCAACAAAGCCGTCGAGCGTGAGGCGCCCCAACCCGCGTGGGCGCCGAGCCCGCTCTTGAAGCGGCGCGAGCGCACGTTCCCCACGCTCGGCTGGCCGCGCGAGACCGACTCGCTCTGCCCCTCGTGCGTCAAAGAAGTGCGCAGCGAGATCCTCTCCGGCAAGCGCGCTCTCTCCGAGCTCGTCACCGGCAAGCCGGGCGAGATCAAGGCGCGAATCGTCGAAGACGACGGCAAGATCGTCATGAAGAAGTCGTGCCCGAAGCACGGCGAGATCGTCGACGTGATGAGCATGGACCCGGCGTTCCTCGCGCGCATCGAGAAGCTCTATCCGGGCCGCGACTACCTGGCGCCGCTCTCCGAGCTCCGCAGCCACGGGAGCTCCAGCGTGAAGTTCGGCCGCGGCGCCGTGCTCACGGTCGATCTGACCAACCGCTGCAACATGATGTGCGATCCGTGCTTCATGGACGCGAACCAGGTCGGCTACGTGCACGAGCTCGAGTGGGACGAGGTGAAGAAGCTCCTCGACGACTCGATGACCATCAAGCCGCGCCGGCAGATGAGCGTGCAGTTTTCCGGCGGCGAGCCCACGCTCTCACCGCACTTTTTGCCCGCGATTCGCTACGCGCGCGAAGTCGGATACTTCTGCGTGCAGGCGGCGACCAACGGCATCCGCTTCGCGCAGGATCCCGAGTTCGCCAAGCAGGCCAAAGAGGCCGGCCTGCGCATCGCGTACCTGCAGTTCGACGGCGTGACCAACGAAGCCAACTCGCACCGCAAGGTCGGGAACCTCTTCGACGTGAAGCTCCGCGCCATCGAGAACCTGCACGCCGCGGGGATCGACGTCGTGCTCGTCGTCACGGTGGTCAACGGCGTCAACAACGAGCAGGTCGGCCCGATCGTCGACTTCGCCATCGCCAACGCCGACAAGATCACCGTCGTCAGCTTCCAGCCGGTGAGCTTCACCGGACGCGACGAGGACATCTCCGACGAGCTCCGCAAGAAGCAGCGCTACACGCTCTCGCACCTCGCCCACGACATCAAAGACCAACTCGGCATCACCGAGCCGACGCGCGATTGGTTCCCGCTCTCTGCGCTCGGACCGTTCAGCGATCTCACCGATCTCTTGATGGGCGAGAAGGCCGAGTGGGGATCGATGAAGTGCGGGTGCCACCCCAATTGCGGAGTCGGCACGATCCTCTTCGTCAACAAGCGCACCAAGCAGATGGTGCCGCTCATGGACTTCTTGAACGTCGAGCAGCTCCTCTCCGACGTCGGCGACATCACCGACGCCGCGCAGGGCCGCGCGATCACGATGACCGAGCTCGTGCTCGCGCTCTTCAAGAACTTCGACGGGAGCAAGGCGCCGAGGGGCTTCACCTTCTATCACCTGGTGCGGCAGTTCCTGAGCCAGACCGGCGCCCGCGGGGAGAAGGTCGGCGCGTTCGAGAGCGACGCCGCCGAGTTCGAGTGGCGCGTGCTCTTCGTGGCCGGCATGTGGTTCCAAGATCTCTGGAACTACGACTTCCGCCGCACCGAGATGTGCATCATTCCCTACGGCACCCAGGCCGGCGAGATCAGCTTCTGCGCGTACAACACCGGCGTCGGCTGGCGACAGATCGTGGAGAAGATGCACATGAGCGCCACGGTCGCCGACTGGTACAAGGAGCGCGGTCGGCACCCGGTCTACGCGAAGAACCAAGATCTCGCGCTGCCAGCGGCGCGTGGCTCCATCGTGATGCCAGAGTCGGCGCTCGCGCTCGAAGCGGCGTCGGGCAAGAAGCGGCGGCTCCCGATCGCCGCCGAGTGAACGGAACGCGGGTCGCTCAGAACGACGCGCGCGCCGCGAAGCCGACCTGCCCCGGCGCGAGGACCGGCGCCGCCGTGACCGGCGCGGGCTTGGCAGGCTTGGCGGTGAGCCAAACGACGCCGCCGCCAATGAGCGCAGCGCCACCGAGCGCGAAGGCGATCGTGGAGAGCGTGGCGGCGCTCTTCGCGTCGTCGTTGACCGAGAGCGCGCGCGGATCCGTGCACGCGGCCGGGTCGCACAACGACTTCGCGTCGCTGCTCTTCTGGATGGCCTGCACGCCGAAGACCGCGCCGATTCCCACACCGACGACACCCGCGCCCATCAGGACCTTGCCGAGCGTGCGCGGCGTGAGCACCGGCCCGTCGTTGTGGGGCGTGGGGTGCTGCTCGGCCGCCACCGCGGGCCGGCCGGCGAACGGCGGCACGACGATACGCCGCACCGCGCGCTCGGCCAACGTCGACGTCGCACGGAACGGCTCGCCGGACGATGCTGTCGCCTCGACGGTGTGGGGACCAGGATCGACGAAGACGTCCGTGCCGTAGAGCGACGGCTCGAGCACCTCGCCGTCCAAGCGCACCGAGAGACCGGGCGCTTGCGCGGCCGCACCCTCGACCACGACGACGACCTTGGGAAGGCGCGGCGCGAGATCCTTGAGGCGAGCTTGCACGAGCGCTTCTCGGTCGCGCCGCTTCTCGCCGGCCGTCGCCGGGAGGACCTGCTTGAACTCGCGATACGCGGTGGCGATGCGGCCCTCCGACTCGTGACAGACCGCGAGCGCGAGCAACGTACCGGTCGCCGGATCGAGGCGCTGGCTCTCTTCGAGCTTGGGGCACGCCTCGTTGAACCGGCTCTCGCTCATCAGCGCCTTGGCTTCTTTGAACAATCGATCCGCGGCTTCGGCGGCGGCGCCGCCCTTCGCGCGAGCGGGCGCGACTGCGAAGAGAAGGGCGGCCGCGAGCGCGCACGCGCCGAACGGATGAAGGTCGCGGGCTCGAGTCATTCGCGCGTATCGATCGCGGACTCGACCTTGGGATCGAGGCGCTTCTTGGCCGTGGTGGTGGTGGGTGCGGTGGCGGGGCCGCGTGGCGACGACGACGCGGCGGGCTTCACGGCCTCGACGGGCGTCGGCGGAGGCGTGGGCGCCACCGTGCGCGGCGCGTGCGAGCGGCCGCTCGTCGCCTGCGGCGCTGCGGTCGGCGGCGGCGTGGGGGGCGGCGCGGGAGGCGGCGCGGGCTCGTCGAGCTCGATCTTGCGCGTGTCGGCCATCGGCGTGGGCGTCGTTTCCTCGGTCGGCGTGGGAGGCGGCGGCACCACCGGCGCGACGCTGACGGTCGGCGCGGTCACGCTCTCGGCGGGCATCGGGGCCATGGCCGTGCCGGTCGCGCGGCTCGAGGTGCTCGCGCCGCCGCTCGCTCGCATCGCGACTAGCGCTGCCAGGGTTCCGCCGAGCGCGACGACGCCGGCCGCCGCGAGCGCGACGCGCGGAATCATGCGCGGCGCGGGCGGCGGCAGAGAGAGCTTGCGATCGAGCGCCGACGACCCGAGCGTGCCCGACTGCGTCTGCGGCGCAACGTCGACCTCGATCTCGGGCGGCATCGGCAGCTGGAAGTCGACCGACGTGGTCTCGACGTCCGGCATGGAACGCCGTCGAACGGTGGAGAAGACCTCGTCACGCTCTTCGATCGCCGAACGAATGGCCGCGCGCAGCTTGCCGATGCGCGGCCCCGCAGTCTCTTCGAGGTAGGCGGCCACCCCCGCCGACGTCGTCACGACTCCGAGCTCCAGCGCCGCGCGCTCCAGGTCCTCGGCGAGCGCGGCAGCCGTCGGGTGGCGCCGCTCGGGCGCGACCTGCAACGCCTTGCGGATCACGCGCTCGATCGGCGCCGGCATCCCCGGCGGCAGCGGGTCGGGGTCACGCCCCATGATCATCATGCGGAGGATGTCGACGTCACTCTCGCCGGCGTACGGATAGCGGCCGCTCACGAGCGCGTAGAGCACGGCGCCGACGCCCCAAACGTCGGCGCGGCGATCGATGCCCCGCCCCGCCGCTTGCTCGGGGGCCATGTAGCGAAGCTTGCCTTTGACGTTGCCGCTCTGGGTCGCGCCCGTCAGGCGATCACGCGCTTTCGCCACGCCGAAATCGATGATCTTGGTTTGTCCGCGCGTGCTCACCAACATGTTGTGCGGCGACACGTCACGGTGAACGATGTCGAGGTTGCGCCCATCGCGGTCGGTGTGCTCGTGGACGGCGTGGAGGCCGGCGCACGCGTCGGCGAGGATGCGGAGGAGGACACCGTGCGGAACGCGACCGCGCGCGCGATTGGCGCGGGCGAGGGAGTTGAGCGACTCGCCCTCCACCCACTCCATGACCAGGTAGAGCAGATCGTTCTGCTCGCCGAGATCGAGGATCTGGCAGACGTTCGGGTGCTCGATGTTCGCCGCGATGCGCGCCTCGTCGAGGAACATGTCGCGGAACACGGACTGATCCGCCAAGTGAGTGAGCAGCGTCTTGACGGCGAAGAGCTTCTCGAACCCGTTCTCGAGCTTGAGACGCGCGACCCAAACCGCCCCCATTCCGCCCTGGGCGAGCTGAAGCAAGAGCTCGTAACGCCCGGCTTTGTCTCCGGGCTTGAGCGTCGGGTGGGGGCCGGCTTCCATGGGCGCGGAGACTCGTCTTGGAAGCCTATGCGAAGCGGGGGATCCGCGCGAGATAGGCCGCCCTTCGGGCGTGTGGGCAAGAGTTCGATGGCCTCGCCGAGCGGGAGAAGAGGCTCCGCACCTCACGCCGTGCCGTCGTGCGTCATGGACCCACGGGGCGTGGATCGACGGTGTCGTCCCCCGTCCTGGCCGCATGCGTAAGTAGCTAAAACAATAGCCGTGTAGCGAGGCGCCGGCTTTGGCACCGTGTGTGCTGGGGTCGGCGTCATGCGCCGCTCTCCCCTCCCCATCGCCGCCGTGCTCGCTACGGCTCTGGTGGCGTGCGCGGGGACGGCCCACGACGGGGGGGACGGATCGGACCAGGCGCTCGGTGAATCCGCGCCCGACACGAGCCACTTCGCGATGAGCCCTGGGCGCGAGCGCATCAAGCAGCACAAGGGCTCGGGCGACACGACGGAGAATCAGAAGCAGTCACTCGACGTGGCCAATGCGTATTGGCTGGGTCGTCTCTCGCAAGTCGTCTACGCGCCGACGGCGGAAGCCATCCAAGGCGAGCTCCAGAAGCTCGGCCTGCCGACCGACTCGGATCACTTTCGCTTCTGGGACAACCGCTGCACCGACACCCAAGCGATGTACCTGACCACCGCGTCGCTCGGGGCCGCGCCCGAGACGATCGACAACCCGTACAACGCGGCGTCGAAGGACGTCGCGATCGTCGTCTTCCGCGGTACCGAGCCCGGCAACTGGAACGACGTGAAGCGCGATCTCGCGGCGTGGAATCGGCCCGGCGCGTCGACGATCGGCAACGTGCACGCCGGGTTCATGACCGGCTTGAACAGCGTTTGGTATCCCCCCGCCGACGAGTGCGGGAGCTTCGAGCCGATGGGCGAGTTCCTCGCCAAGCATCACCAGTTCGACGGGAGCGGCGTGCGCCCGGTCCGCAAAGGCGCCGAGCTCTACATGACCGGTCACAGCTTGGGCGCCGCGCTCGCCACGCTCGCCGTGGTGAAGACCGCGACCGAGACGTGCGAGAAAGCGGGCAAGTGGTCCGACGACGAGTGCTTCCGGCAGTACGTGCCCGTGAGTGGGCTCGTGACCTTCGGCTCGCCGCGCGTCGGCGATCGCGCGTTCGGCGACACGTTCGCGCGGTGGATGCAGGACCGCACCCCGATCTTCAGGTTCGTGCACGGTCGCGACGCGGTGGTGTCGATCCCGAGCACGTTCGGTTGGTATCACCCCGGCTTCGACGGCGACGAGAACGCCTTCAAGGTGCTCATCGGCGACGGACCGCTTCGCATGTTCGTGAGCGCGGACGGCGATCGCGGATCGGGCTCGCTGATCGACGACCACCGCATGAACCACTACCTGCCCGTGCTCGAGAAGCTCTACGTGACGCGCTTCCCGGTGCCGCGTTGAGCGTGCTCCATCACGCGTCCGCGCGCCCGTCTTCCCAAGCACGTCTCCGACCCTGTCGCATCGGAGCGACACGCCATTCGTTTGCTATGCGTACAAACATGCAGCGTGCATCGATCGGGCTCAGCGTGCTCTTCGTCCTCCTTGCTGCCGCGTGCGCGCCTGCGAGCGCTCCGGCGCCGGTGGCCAAGACGCCCGCCGCACCGCTCACGATGGAGCGCGACCCGCTCGATCAAGCGCTCGCCACCGAGGGCCTCCTCGGCGTCTTGAACCGCATCGACAGCGAGCTCGGACACACGCTCGAGGGCGCCGACAAGGGCGACGACAAAGACTTCGCGGCGGCGAGCGCCAAGCGTGCGCCGCGCGAGGGTCAGGCGCCCGAGAAGCCGGCCGTCACCTGGGGCGCCGAAGACGTGGAGTGACGCGGGGCGACGCCCGAAATGGCGCGAGCGCGAGAGGCGGATGCCCCTCGCGCTCGTGTGAGGTCACGCCGCGTTGAAGAAGACGCTCAGGCGTTCTTGAAGACGTCCATCACGCCCTGAAGGAGCTTGATGGCGTCGGCGCGCGGACGCTGGAACGCGTTGCGGCCCATGATCGAGCCGAAGGCGCCGCCGGCGGCGAGCTCCTTCACCTCGGCCATGACCTCGGCGTCGCCCTTGGCCTCGCCGCCCGAGAAGATGACGACGCGCTTGCCGTTGAATGCACTCTGCACGCAGTGGCGGGTGCGCTCGGCCAGCGTCTTGGTGGGGATGCCGTACTTCTCGAAGACCTTCTTGGCCTCGGCCTGCTCGATGTGCTCCTTCGGCGGCTTGATCTTGATGATGTGCGCTCCGAGCTGGGCCGAGATCTGCGCCGCGTAAGCCGCGACGTCGACCGCGGTCTCCCCGTCCTTCGAAACGCCCGCGCCGCGCGGGTAGGCCCAGAGCACCGTGGGCAGACCGTGCGACTTCGCCTCGAGGATGAGCTCCCGGAGGTTTTCGTACATCGTGTTGCGCTGACCCGAGCCCGGGTAGATCGTGTAGCCGATGGCCGCGCAGCCGAGGCGGACCGCGTCCTTCACCGAGCTCGTCTGCGCGCTGCAGGGTTGATCGACCTTGGCGAGCGTGTCCGAGTTGTTCACCTTGAGGATGAGCGGCATCTGGCCGGCGTACTTGTCGGCGACGTGCTCGATGAAGCCGAGCGGCGCGGCGTAGGCGTTGCAGCCGGAGTCGATGGCGAGCTTGACGTGGTACTCGGGGTCGTAGCCCTCGGGGTTGGGCTGGAACGAGCGCGCCGGCCCGTGCTCGAAGCCCTGGTCCACCGGGAGGATGACGAACTTGCCGGTGCCGGCGAGGCGACCGGTGTTCATCAGGCGGTAAAGGTTCGCTTTGACGCCCGGGTTGTCGGAGCCGTACCAGGACAGGATTTCCTTCACGCGATCGGTGGCGGGCATCGAGAAAGCTCCTTTTTGAGGGGGCGCCGAGCCTATTCCCGGCCGGCCCGCCTCGCAAGCCGGAGTGCGTCCGGGATGCCTGGAACCCCTCGTCTCTTCCAGAGTCCGACCGGGCCGCCTCGTCTCTCTTCCAGAGTCCGACCAGGACCGCCTCGTCTCTTCCAGAGTCGCAACTCCGCTCTAGCGAGCGGAGCTTGCTCGGTCCTTCGTCGCGAGCTCCTCAGGACGGCCGGTTGAGTACGAGGGGCTACCGCCCCTCGAGCACCCAAGACTTGCGTCCTGGGGCCGGGTCGAGACTTGCCGCTCTTGATGCCGGGCGGGAAATGGCCGATGTCCTGAGGGCCATGAGCGTCGACTCGGTTCGCTTCTCCAACGCGCCCACCCCCTCCTCCGTCTTCGGCACCACGCTCCGCGAGCACGTCCTCGCGGGCATGAACGCCGCGCCGGGCGCCACGGGGCAGTTCACGTCGCTCCTCAACCACGTCTCGCTCGCGGTGCGCATCATCACCTCGCGCGTTCGGTCGGCCGGCCTCGCTGGCATGCTCGGCTACACGGGCGAGACCAACGTGCAGGGCGAAGAAGTCCAGAAGCTCGACACGTACGCCAACGACGTTCTCTGCAACGTGCTCGAGCGCAGCGGACACTGCTGCGCCATCGGCTCCGAAGAGATGGACGAGGCGAAGTTCCTCGAGAAGAGCGGAAAGTACGTCGTTCTCTTCGACCCGCTCGACGGCTCGAGCAACATCGACGCCAACGTCTCCATCGGCACCATCTTCTCGATCCTGCGCCGCCACCCCGGCGAGGTCGTCCCCACGATCGAAGACCTCTTGCAACCGGGTCGCAACATCGCGGCGGCCGGCTACGCCGTGTACGGCCCGAGCACCGTGATGGTCATCGCCAGCGGCGGCACCGTCGACGCGTTCACGCTCGATCCGAACATCGGCGAGTTCTTCCTCTCGATGCCCAACCTGAGAATTCCGAACCGCGGCCCGCACTACAGCGTCAACGAGGGCAACTACTCGCGCTGGTCCCCGGGCGTCCAGAAGTGGAACGACTGGATCAAGTCGGAGGACAAGGAGGCGGGCCGCCCGTACGGCCACCGCTACGTGGGCTCGCTCGTCGCCGACGCGCATCGCACGCTCTTGAAGGGCGGCATCTTCGCGTACCCCGCCGACACGAAGAGCAAGAAGGGCAAGCTCCGCCTCCTCTACGAGGCCGCGCCGCTCGCGTTCATCATGGAGCAGGCCGGCGGCGCCGCCATCGACGGCGAGAAGCGCATCCTCGATCTCATGCCGACCGAGCTCCACCAGCGGACGCCGCTCATCCTCGGCTCCAAGGACGACGTCGCCGACTTCGAGCGGTTCGCGCGCGGCTGAGCGCCCGGCGACGCCTGGGCGTGTCGCCTACGTGTCGCACAGACAACCATGCGAAACGCGCCACGAATTCGTGGCGCCACGAACCGGTGTCTTCGAGCAGAGACGGCGGATCGCGTGCGCTGCGGGGTGCGTGTGTGCGTAGCGACCACGCGTCGTCACCTGCGCGTAACGACGTTTCAAGAAGTTGCATGGTGCACGTCACACGCTGACTGGAAGTGATCCAGTTGAAGTGGATCCACGCGTGATGGCGCAGGGCTTGCGCTCTTCCTTTTCGCAACGCCCCCCCAGCATCACGCGCCGAACCGCATCGGTCGCGAACGGAGACCCATGTCCAAAGCACTCGCTCTCCACGCCGAGATTTCCTTCGACGCCCTCGACGCCGTCACCGGCGGCTTGTCGCTCCAGGCACCGGCCGGCGGGAGCATCCGCGAGAGCACGAGCAACTACTCGTGGTGGGGCATGAACTACCAACAGACGACGCGCGAGGCGGTCGACGCCAACGGCAACGTCGTCGGCACCGAGGTCACGCGCCCCGGCTCGGTCTGGAGCGACCAGACGACGCACACGAACGAGGGGACGCAGACGACGTACTCGACCGGCGGCTCGGTGGGCGACGACCAGCGGGGCGCGAGCTTCGGCGCGTCGTTCAGCACCCACCACGACGCCGACGGTCGCTTCTCCGGCGTGAGCGCGGACGCTAACGCCGAGGCCCACGCGAACGGGACGCCGATCGGTGATCTGAGCGCCAACGGCACCGCGCACGGCAACGTGTCGTGGGACGACCGCGGCAACCTCTCCGCCGAGGGCCAGGCCAAGGGCGAGGTCAACGCCGTCGATCCGAACACCGGCTTCGGTCTCTCGTTCCGCGGCGACGCCGAGGCGTCGGGTCACCTCGGCGAGCGGGGCGTCGATTGGAACGCCAACGCGGGCGTGACCGGCGCTGTCACGCACAACGGCGAAGATCAGGTCGCGCTCCGTCTCGGCGAGGTCGGGACGAGCGGCCACTTCGGCTACGACCAGAACGGTGACCTCTCCGCCGGCACCACGTTCCGCGGAGGCGTCCTCGGCGAGCGCGCCTCCGTCGACGTGAACGGCACGCTCCACGAAAACGGCGACATCAGCGCGTCGGCCACCGGCCACTACAGCGTCGGCACCGAGGCCGGCCGTTACCAGGCGGGCTTCGAGGGTCAGCTCGGCGGCAACGCCACGCTGCACAACGACGGCTCGGTGGACCTCGGCGCCAACGCCGGGTTCAACGCCCACGCGCAGGCGGGCAACGTCAGCGTCAACGGCGAAGGCAACGTCGGCGGCACGGCGCACTTCGCGCCCGACGGCACCTACCAAGGCGCCGACCTCGAGGGCAACGCAGCGGCGAACTTCAACGCGCCGAACTTCAGCGCCGGCGTCAACGCGAACGGTCAGGCCTCGTTCGACGAGAACGGCAACCTCACCGGCGCGCAGGGCGAGGCCGGCGCGAACGCGAACGTCTTCGGTCAGGAGTTCAGCGCGCAGACCAGCGGTCAGTACGATCCGAACGCGAACCAGCAGTACCAGCAGCCGGACGCGAGCCAGTACCAGCAAGACTACCAGCCGGAGCAGCAGCAGCAGGAGTACCAGCCGGACCAGCAGCAGCAGGAGTACCAGACCTCGTCGAACGACTCTTACGACAACAGCTCGAGCTACGACACCTCGAGCAACGATCAGAGCTACGACACGAGCTCGAGCAGCGACGACAGCGCGTACGCCTGAAACGAAGCGATCCGGTGACGCCGCGCGCGGGTCGCGCGGCGAACGGATTTCGCCGACGCGCACGGGCGGCGGATGGACGTCGCCCGCGCGCGCGCTTCAACTCTTCGAGATCCGGAGGCCCGCTCGGCGCAAGCGGGAGAGGCACCCTCCTTGCCTGTCCATGGGCGAAGCTCCCTCGAGGAGGTGCCGCCATGCAATGCGCTCACTTCATGCAACACCCCGTCACGAGCGCGTCCATCGAGGACACGGCGGCCTACGCCGCGCGTCTGATGAACGAAACCAAGGCCGGCGCCGTCGTGGTCGTCGACCCGAGCGGGCGACTCGCGGGGCTCGTCACCGAGCGAGACCTCGTGCGCGAGGTCCTCGCCACGAACACGCCCGCCGAGGTCCATCTGGGCCGCATCGCGAAGCCGGCCGTGCGCTGCAGCTTGCACGACAGCCTCGCCCTCGCCGAAGCGAAGATGGTCGAGTACGGCAGCCACTACGTCGTCGTGTGCGACGACGGCGGCACTCCGCGCGGCATCATCGGCATCATGGATCTCGCGCGCTACGAAGACGCTCGTCAGGCGGCGAACGTCCTCTTCCGGATCGCCGGACGCGAAGTCCGTAGCTGACCTCGTCCCATCCCGAGCTCAGAAGCGCGCGCCCCACACGAGGCTCGCGCCGGCGCGCGGCGCGGCGGCCTGCCCGGGCACGAAGCGACCCTCGCCTTCCGCGCCGACGTAGACGCCACGGCCCTGCCACGCGAGCCGCAAGTAGGGCCCGAAGCTCGGAACGAGGCGGTCGTCGGAGAGGCGCACGTGACCGATCTGCGTGTGTCCGCTGATCCAATCGAGGCCGAGGATGGCGCCGGGCCGGAGGAGCAGCCAGCGCACCGGCGTGACCGAGAAGCCGGGGACGACGTCGAAGCGCGTGGCGCTATCGCGTGCAACATACACAGTTTTCGGACCGACACCGGCGGCGCTCTCGCCGAAGTGATGACTGACGCGTCCGCCCAAGAAGAGGCCGCCGCGAAAGGTGCGGCCGCCGCCGAGCCCCACGCCGAACCGGTACGGGTCGACGCCGGTGGTCCAGGCGCCGTGATAGCCGATGCCGCCACCGAGCTCGAGCCGAGGCTCTTCCGCGCCAGCGGCGCGGGGCAGCGCGCTGCACACGGCGACGACGAGAACGATCAGGGTGCGCACACGCCGCTCCCTTCGTCGCGCACCGCGCCGGTATCAGCGTCGACGAATCGAAACGAATAGCGGTCTGCCGCGAGCTCCAGGGCGAGAACGCCGTACGCGTCGTCGAAGCGCACCTCGCTGTTCGCGCCGATCGCGCCGAACGACTTGAGGGGCGCGCCTCCGGTCCCGACGACGATGGCGCGCGGGCTCGTGGCGACGGGTCTCCCGTCCGCGTCTTGCGGCGCGAAGCGCTCGTAGTTGTGGACGTGACCGGAGAGCACCAGATCGACGTGATGGCGATCGAGCACCCTCCACAGATCGGTCATGAAGATCCCGTTGCCGTGCTGCGATCCGGAGGTGAAGCGCGGGTGGTGCCACATCGCGAGCGTGCACGCGCTCGGGTGCGCGGCGAGGTCGGCCTCGAGCCAGCGCGCTTGGGGCGAGTCTGCGCCGCATCCGCCGAACTCGTCCGGGATTCCGGGAGGCACGTCGAGATCGTTTCCGCAGTTGCTGTTGAGCGCGACGACGTGCCACGGGCCCGCGTCGAAGCTGTAGTAGCCGCGAAGCCCCTCGCCGACGGCGCCGCAGAAGTACGCGAAGAACGGGCCGCCGTGCTCGGTGTGGTACTCGTGATTGCCGATCGCGGGTCGGGTGATCGATCGGAACGCGCCCCACGAAGAGCCGTAGCAATCGACGAGGTCGTCCAAGCTCGAGTTCGGGTACGCCAGATCGCCGAGCGCGAGCACGAGGTCGGGAGCGAGGGCCCGCACCGTGGCGGCCGTACGACGGTGCGCGTCGTGGTTGTGGCAGTCGGCGATGTCTCCCGCTGCGGCGACCCGCACCACGGTTCGCGCGGCCAGCGCCGGGACGGCCGGCGAGTCGTCGCAAGGCGGGAGCGGCTTGGTCTTGGGACCGCACCTCACGAGCGTGAACGCGAGCGCGGCCACCACGGCCGCGGTGCCCGAGCGTCGGAAGCGCGCGCTACGGAGCCACATCTCGCGCTATCCTCGGCCCGCCGTGGCGCAACGTCCATCGAATGCTTCGCTCGTCTTGTCCGTCGTCGGCACGCTCGCGTGCTTGGCGGTGATCTATTGGGCCGCGAACGCGAAGCCGACGGCGCCCGCACCGAGCCCGGCCTCCGAAGCTCCGGCGGCGCCCGCACGCGACGCGGCGACCGACTGAAGAGCCGTCCGAGAATCGGACAGCGCTGGCTCAGGGCTTCACGTTGGCGTAAACGACGGCGAAGCGCGCGTCGGGCGAGCGCTTCCACGCGAGGTTCGCCGGCACGCTGCCCGGGTCTTCGTGCGAAGGCTCGAGATCTCGCCCCTTGTTCCCAACGGCCACGAGCTGCACCTGGCGGAGCTCGAGCGACTGCGGATCGAGGAGCGCGCGGCCAACGTAGTTCTTGGGCTGCGCGGCGAGGCCCGGGTGGAGGAAGTTGCCGACGCTCTCGAAGACGACGCCGGGCTTGCCGTTGGGCTTGCGCACGACGCGGACCGGACGCCACACGTGGGGGCCCGACCCGTACACCACGTCGCCGCCGTACTTGCTCACGAAGCGGCTCCCCACGCGAACGAGCTCCTCTTGGTTGGCTGCGTCCACGCTGTGGAGCGCGAGGATGCGGAGGTCGACCGGCGCCGACTGCATCGCGGCCATGATCGACTCGACGTCGTCGGCGCACGGAGAGCCAGGGCAGGAGCCTCGACCGACGAAGATGCTCGAAAACGCGACCTTCACGTCGCGCCCCTTGAGGTGGAGCTTCCCAATCGACGGCGCCCGCTTCTGTCCGTCGTCCATCACGCCGTTCATCACCTGCGTGTCGCTCGCGCGCTCGCGCATCGCGGCCTTGGTGCTGTCGGTGCCGCTGACTCCTTCGCCCGTTCGGTTGCAGTCGCGCGTGTGGTTGTTGGAGAAGCCGATGAGGTTGAACCCGTGCGCCATCGCCTGATCGAGGTTCGCCTCGCGGCTGATGAACGCGTACGACTTGCCGGGCTCGTTGGCCTTGCCCCAGTCGGTGCAGGTGTCGCCGATGACCGACTCGAAGTTCATGAACGAGAGGTCGCCCCGATAGCTCACGCCCTTGGCGTCGAAGCGATCGAGCGCGGCGCCCATCTCCGCCGCGAGCGCCGGGCTCGTATGCGTGACCGACCATCCCGAGTCGCCCACGCCACGGACGTCGAGCAAGTCGGCAGCGCCCGTGAGCGGCGCCGCGGCCCGGGAAGAAGCGGTATCGGTCTCGTCGGCGAGATCGACGGGCGCCGACGCCAGCGCGCCTTCGTCGACGGGCTCGCCTTCGTCAGCGCCGCCCGAGACGTCGGAGGAGCAGGCGAGCAGTGCGACTGTGCCGAGCAAGAGCGCGAGGGGACGAACGGTATCCACGGCCAGCGCCACGCAAGAGCGAGGCCAGTGAATCCACGCGGATTTTCTGGTGTATTTTGTGTGGGGTGGATCCCCGGGAGCCCGGGTGGCTGCCGTGACGGTCCGGGGCTTCGGGGCCGTACCCCGCCCGGTGGTGTCACAAACATGTAGCAACGAGCCCGTGGGGATCGGTCACGATTTCAGAGACATGGGGCTCTCCTTTCGCGCGCGTCATGTCTTCCCCTCGGGGTTCGTGCTCGATGCGGCGTTCGAAGTCGAAGACGGCGTGACCGCGCTCTCCGGTCCGAGCGGCAACGGCAAGAGCACGGTGCTCGGCATCCTCGCGGGGACCATGCGCCCCGACGATGCCCGCGTCGTTCACGATGGCGTGACGTTCGTCGACACGGCGCGCGGCGTGTGCCTCCCGCCCGAAGCGCGCGGCATCGGCCTCGTCTTCCAGGATCACCTGCTCTTCCCGCATCTCTCGGTCGAGGCGAACTTGCGCTTCGGTCTCACGCGCCGACCGGTGCGCAGCGTGGACTTCCGACGCGTGGTCGAGCTCCTCGAGATCGGTGAGCTCCTGTCACGGCGCCCCCAGACCTTGAGCGGCGGGCAGCGTCAGCGCGTGGCGCTCGGCCGCGCGCTCCTTCGCGGTCCGTCGCTGCTCTTGATGGACGAGCCCCTCACCGGGCTCGACATGGCGCTCAAGGATCGAATCATCACCGACCTCCAGCACATCTTCGCGGAGTGGAAGATCCCCACGGTCTTGGTGAGCCACGACGCGCTCGACGTCGAGCGGCTCGCGAGCCGTGTCGTCACGATGTCGAACGGCCGCGTCGTCGGACCCCGCCTACGGGCCGTCACGCCGAGCGTCGCCGACGTCGCGTGACGAACGAGCTCAGGGCGCGCTGCTGGCAGGCACGGCGCCGCGGCGCCGCTTCCAGAGCGTCAGGGCCGCGGGGAGCGCGAAGAGCGCCGCGGCGAGGCACGTAAACTCGCCCAGGACGGCGAGCACGCCGAAGAGGAAGAGCGCGCGGTTCTCGGCGAGCAAGAGCGAGGAGTAGCCGATGATGGTGGTGAGCGAGCAGAGCCCCACCGCGCCGCCGGTCGAACGGATCGCGGCGCCGATGTCCCCGCGACCGTCGGACGCGTAGCGGGTCATGACGTTGACCGCGTAGTCGACGCCGATGCCGAACGTGATCGGGAAGGCGATGAAGTTGGCGAAGTTGATCTTCACGCCGAGGAGGATCGTGGCGCCGGCCAGCCACAAGACTCCGAGGAGCAGCGAAGTGAGCACGACGCCGCTCGTGAACCCCAGGCGGAAGAGGGCGAGCACCACGAGCACGACCAAACCGAACGCTGCGGCGCTCGCGATGGGACCGTCGTGGCGAATCGAGCCGAGGATGTCGGCCGAGACCGGGAGCGATCCGCCGACGCGGGCCGGACGCGCCGTGCCGCTCTTCCCGGCCTCGCGCAGCGACGCCACGAGATCTTGAATGGCCGGCCCTTCCCAGAGCGCGTGGCTCGGCTTGGGATATACGAGCACCGACTTGTCGATCGATCCGTCGCGCTCACGCATACCGGTGGTGAACGTCACCGGCAGATCGGCGACGGTGAGCACCTTGAGATCGTCTTGGCCCATGAACCGATCGAGATCGGCCTTGCGCTCCTTGGGAACGAGCGAGCGCATGTTGGGCGTCATGAGCTCGCGAAGCTCGCGCGCGCGCTCGATCTTGGCCGGCTGCTCGGTGGGAATGACGTCGGCGGCCGTGCGAATCGAGGACACGAGATCGGCAAGCGGCGGCGTCTTGATCGCCTCACGGAGCCGCGCCGAGACGGCGTCGGCTTCCTTGGGCGAGTCGGTGAGGATCACGATCGGCGTCAGGTACGTGCCGAGGAGATCGTCCATTCGCGCGCCCCAGTAGCCCTCACCGCTTTGCCAAGTGTCCTTGCGACGGAGCTTGGAGAAGTCGTATTCGAGCGACGCCGCGCTGAAGCTCCGCACCTTGTAGACCGAGACGCCGGTGAGGAGGACGCTGGCGATCACGATGGCGACGGGTGCGCGCATCACGAAGCGCGCGAGGAACGTCATCGGCTTCTGGGCGTCCTTGACCGGGCGCGGCTTGGTGGACTCGTCCCGGTCGAGCCACAGGGTGAGCGACGGCATGAGCAGGTACGCGGCGAGCCACGACAGCGCCATGCCCACGCCGCCGATGTAGCCGAACTGATGGAACCCCTGGAACTCGGTGAGGGAGAGCGCCGCGTACGACGTCCCGGCGGCGCACGCCGCGGCGATGGTCCCGGCGCGCGTACCGAAGTGGGCGATCGTCATCGCCTCCATGGGCGATTTGCCGGCGCGCCGCTCCTCGACGTAGCGGGCGATCAAGATGATGCCGAAGTTGATGCCGTTCCCGACGACGATCGAGCCGAGGAACGCGGTGTTCGAGTTGAGCTCGTGCACCGAAAACGGGGGCAGCGACGCCACGCCGAACGCGTAGAGCGCGGAGAGGAGGAGCGGGACGAGGAGGACCACCACGCTCCGCCACCACTGGTAGTAGACCACCACCACGAGCACGCTGAGCGCGATGACGAGGACGCTCGAGAGCGAGAGGTCGGCCATGAGCGCGTCGGTCTCCTCGACCGAGATCGCCACGTCGCCCGTGTATCCTGCACGCATCCCGACGGCGTACTTCTCCGGGCCGCCCAACGCGGCCACGTCGGCCTTCACGCGGGCGAAGAGGTCGCCGGAGCGACCGCGGCCGGTCTCGAACTCGGCGACCTCGACGAGGAGCATCGTGAGGTGCTTCTCGGCGCTCGAGAAGCGCGAGGTCTCGCTGGTCTTGGCGCGACCGCCGCCGAGCTTGTCCTCGTACTTGGCCTTGATGTCCCCGAACTCGAGCGGAGGCGGTCCGTCGTCGTCGTCGATGAGGTTGCCGCTCTCCTTGGCGATCTCGTAATCGCGCCGCTTCTCGATGCGCGACTTGATCTCGCCGAGATCGTCGAGCGAGAGATAGAGCGCAGCGTTCTTCTCGAGGAAGGCCTTCTCCTCGGCGCTCCCGACCCGAACGCGGCGCACGAGCTCCGGCGGGTAGGCCTGGATGCGCGCCGCGAGGTCGTCGATGAACCGCTCACCGGCGGCGAGGTTCTGGGCCGACCCCGTGTCGACCACGACGCCCAAGTATTGGAGGCCAGGCATGCGCGCGCGAAGCTCGTCGACGGCGCGAACGCTCGGCGCGTCCCGCGGGAGGAGCGCCTCGACGTCGCTCTTGAGGTGCGCGTAGAGCATCGCCGTCCGGTAGGTGGCCGGTACGGCGAGGAGCAGGGCCACGATCCAGAGGGCGCGCCCATGCGCGACGATCCACGCCGTCAAGCGGCGCCAGCGTTCGGTGGGTTCGGGGGAGGAGCTCGTGGCCATGGTCAGGAGCGCGCCGCGGTGAAGGTGACGCCGGCGTGATCGCCGTCACCGCCGGGACGGCTGGGCGAGAGCCGCGCCCAGACGGCGCGCATCGCGAAGAAGACGCCCGTGGCGTAGGCGATACCGATGAGGACGTCCACCACCCAGTGGTGATCGAGGTACACGGCCGCGAAGCACATCGAGAGGAAGAAGAGGATGCTCGCCGCGCGAAGGACGCGACCGAAGTGCCGGTAGCCTTCGAGCACGATGAGGAGCGGATACGCGACGTGGAGCGAGGGCACGGCGCCGAACACGTCGTTGGAACGCCCGTAAAATCCGCCGAAATACGAGAAGCCGAGCATCCGGTCGACCCGCGCGAGGTTCGGTCCCTCGCTCGCGCGCGCCATCAGGTCGGCCACGCACCCGTGCTGGTGGAAGTACCAAGGCGGCGCTGCCGGGTAGAGGTGATACGTGAGGAAGCCGAGCACGTTCATGAAGAAGAACGCGGTCGTGAAGCGGCGCATCGCCTCGAAGTCGATCCGGTAGAGGTAGATCGAAAAGAGGAAGGCGGCGCCGATGAAGGTGCCATACGGAACCGCCGCGAAGAGGTCGAGCGCGGGGTGGCTGTGCGCCTGGAGCCAGTCGTGGAGCGTCGTCCGCTGGCCGTTCATCGTGATCCCGAAGAGGCCCATCTCGATGGCGCGGAGATCGCAGATGTGAACGCGCTCGGGCGTGATCCCCACGTTCTTGAAGAAGCGCATCGAGTCGTAGAGCACGCCCACCCAGCCGATCGGAGCGACGGCTTGAAAGAGACGCTTGGTGGTGAACGACACGTACGGAAGGACGCAGCCGAGGATCATCACGGCGAACGTCTCCCACCGCGCCTCGCCACGCACGATCAGGTAAAGCGGCCAGAGGAAGAACGGGAGCGCCGGCGCGAACGTGTAGCGCGGCCAGAGACGCTTCATGTGCGCGAGGAGCGCGGTCACGGTCAGCCCTCCGCCCAGAAGCCTTCGCGGAGCACGAGATCGAACACCTCGCGGAGAATCGCGACTCCGTTTTTGGCGGTGTCGACGTCGATGGTGAGCGCCGGCTGGATGCGGAAGTGCGGCGAGTAGCTCATCGTGAGGAGCCCGCGGCGCACGCACTCTTGGAAGATGCGCGTCGTCGCCTTCTTGCTCATCGGCTCCTTGGTCTTCTTGTCTTTGACCAGCTCGAGCGCGAGAAAGAGGCCGCGCCCGCGCACCGTGCCGACGAACGGGTACGCGTCCACGAACGGACGGAGCGCGCCGAGCAGTGCCTCGCCCACCGCGCGCGAATTCTCAACGAGACCTTCTTCGTCGATGGCGCGGACCGCGGCCGCGCCGGCCGCCGCGCCGAGCGCGTTGCCGCCGTAGCTCGACGACGAGCCGCTGGGGATCGACCAGGGCTTGGCCTGCGCGACCGCGTCCGAAGTGAGGAGCCCCGAGAGCGGGAAGCCGCCGCCGAAGGCCTTGCCGATGGTGACGATGTCCGGCCGGGCGCCGGAGTGTCCGTGTCCCCAATAGCGCCCGGTCCGACCGAAGCCGGTGATCATCTCGTCGGCGATGAAGAGCGCGTCGTGCTCCTTGGCGAGGGACTCCACGGCGACGAGGAAATCGTCGGGCGGAACCACGTTGCCGGCGGTGCCCTGCATGGGCTCCACGATGAACGCAGCGACGGCGCCGGCGCCGGCCATCTTGAGGTGCTTGCGACCGACGTCGACGCACGCGAGACCGCACGAAGGGTGCTCGAGCGCGAGCGGGCAGCGATAGCAGTCCGCGTACGGCAAGAGATGCGAGCCCGGCAGCATGGGCCCGAGCTTCTCCTTGAAGGTGGAGCCCATGAGCGAGAGCGCGCCCATCGTTTTCCCGTGAAAGCCGCCCCAGAAGCTCACGACCTCGTATTTTCCGGTGTGCGACTTGGCGAGGCGGAGCGCGCTCTCGACGGCCTCGGCGCCGCTCGAGTAGAGCTGCAAGCGATGGAGCGCATCGCCCTTCGCGTTCTTGGGCGCGTGAGCGGCGACGCGCTCGACGAGATCGACGCGCGCCTCGCTGGTGAGCGACCCCACCGAGATCTTGGTCACCTGATCGCGGATCGCGTCCACGACCTTGGGGTGCGAGTGCCCGAGCGCGCCGACGCCGATGCCGCCGATGAAATCGAGCAGCACGTTACCGTCGACGTCGGTGACGGCGCTTCCTTCCGCGCGGTCGGCGACGACGCCGGCCATCACCGCGTAGCCTTGGAGGCCCGGCGCGATGTGCGCGTCCTCTCGCTCGCGAAGCGCGAGGCTCTTCGGGCCCGGCACGACGGTCTTGAGGTGAACGCGCTGGTTTTTGGGGTGGCTGGGGGTCATGAAGGGGACACCGGCGGCGAGAGCGCCGGCGGAACGGCGCGTGGCTTCTTGAAGACGAAGTGGCGATGCGCCGGGAAGTTCCAGGCCACGCTCACGACGAGCGCGACGACGACGCGGGCGAGTACATAGGGCGCGCCAAGCCGCCGAGCGAGGACGTGCTCTCCGAGCGCGTTCCACACCGCCGAGAGCGCCGACACGAGCGCGTAGCGGGCGGCTTGCGCGCCGATCGGCGCGTCGCTCGCTTTGAAGGCCCAGGTTCGCCCGACGGTGAAATTCGTGACGGCGCCGGCGCTCGCGCCGATCAAAGTCGCGACGTCCGGACGGAGAGCCAGGAGCTCGACGAGCGCGATCATGGTGCCGAAGTCGACGGCCGTCGCGACGACGCTCGCAGCCTGATGGCGCAGGAACACCGCCCACCCCGTCTCGGCGCGCGCGGTCATCGTGACTCCGCGGGCGCAGCGGCCGCGCCGATCTCGACCGGCGCGGGCTCCGCCGGCGCGCTCTCCGCTGCGGAAGGCGCGGCGGGCGCGGCGTGGTCGCGCTCGGCGGCCAGACGCGCCACCGCGAAGATGCGGCGCGCCGCGGACACGTTGCCCACGATCGCGACGAGCGCGAGCGCGACCAAGACCGGCGCGATCCCCGCGAGCCCGCTTTGCGCGAAGCGCATCGAGATGGGCACGAGCCCCACCCCGAGCGTGAGGTAGGTCGCGCGCTCGGCGCGGCGCATGGCCCCGCGCGGCGGCTTGACGTGCAGCGCTTCGGCCTTGGCGGTGGCGTAGCTCACCATGAACGAGCCGAGGAGCGCCGCGAGGACGAGCACGAGCATCCGCGCGTCCTGACGAAAGACGTAGGCGAGCCCGGCCAGGAAGAAGAACTCGTTGTAGCGATCGACCGCGGCGTCGAACGTCTCGCCCGAGTCGGACGACGTCTTGGTGAGGCGGGCCACCATACCGTCGAGCGTGTCGAACAGCGCCGACACGGTGGAGAGGCCGCAGCCGACACCGAAGTGCCCCAGGGCGATCGCCACGCCGGCACCGAGCCCGAGAAGGAGCGACACGAGCGTGATGGCGTTGGCCGAAAGGCCGATCGCCACCGCCGCGCGGCCCAACGGTTCGAGCGAGAAGTGGGCGAGCTCCATCGGGCCGCGGCCGAGGAGGACGCTCGTCCCTTCACGCTCGACGCGATCGAACTTACGCTGCCCGCCGAGCGCCGTGACCACGCCGAAGACGAGCGCAGCGAGCGCGAGGACGACGAGGATCGAGGTCGAGACGACGAGATCGACCATGGCCGCGCGCCCGCTCCCTCGCCTCTTCGGTCACTCCGCCGCGTGGAGCGGCGCGGGCGACGTCTCGCGATCGCGGGCGATCGGCGGCACCGAGATCTCGCGCGAACCGTCACGCGACGACGCGTACGCGGACTCGATGAGCTGGATGCACATCAAGCTGTCGCGCGCTTCGCTGCCCACGAAGTCGCGCTGTTCGATCGCGCCCATGAACTTCTCGAAGAGCGACCGGAACCAGTGCACGTGGCTCGCGTCCATCCAATCGGAGCGCAGCGTCTCCTCGCGAATGTCCCAACGCGTGGGACCGGCGTCGCCGGCGAGCATGGTCGAGACCTCGACCTTGTCGTCTTCGACGCGCACCGCACCGTGGGTGCCGTGGATCGTGTAGATGACCTTGCGAATGCCAGCCGTCCACGTGAGGTGCGCGGTGGCGACACCACCGCCCGGGAACGTGATCGTGCACGACAGGTTGTCTTCGGTGTCGAAGGCACCCATGGTCGACGCCTTGGCGGTGATCGAGTGCGGGTATGCCCCGAACCAATCGAACGCCAAGTAGAACGTGTGCGAGCCGTGGTCCATCGCGATGCCGCCGCCCGAGTAGCGACGCTCGCGACGCCAGTCCGGCCGCCACTCCTTCACTCCCTTGGCGTGCGTGTTGCGGAACGTGTGGAGCGTGACGAGCTTCACGTCGCCGATGGCGCCGCTGTCGAGGACGCGACGCACCTCTTTGACGACGGGCGCGTGCTTGTAGTTGTGAGACGGGAAGAACACCCGCTCCGCGCGGCGCGCGTGCGCCATCATCTCGCGGGCCTCGGCCGCCGACGTCGCGATGGGCTTCTCGCACAGCACGTGGAGGCCGGCGTCGAACGCGATGTGGGCGAGCGCCGCGTGCTCGCTCGGCGGGGTGGTGATGTCGAGGAAGTCGATCGCGCCGCGCTCGGCGTCGATGAGCGCGCGAGCGTCGTCGTAGACGCGCACGCCGGGGTTCGCATCACGCGCGATGCGGAGTCGCTCGGGACAGCTGTCCGCGATCGCGACGATCTCGATGGGTAGACCCTCGCGGCGAGCGCTCTTGTACGCGGGGAGGTGGCCCTTTTCGGCGATGAAGCCGTGGCCCACGAGTGCGCCTCGAAGCGTTCTCATCGGCAATCCTCTCGTTCTCTCACTGTCGACGCGGCCGTATCTCCGGCCGTGGGGGCCTATGTAGTGCGGGTCTTCCGCGTTGGTCAGTCTTCTTGAGCCGATCCTCAAAAATAATTGTGCGCCCCGATCAGCACACGCCAGGCGCCAAATACTGCAAAGTTTTCGCTTCGGGTCCGCGTAGCGGCAGCGCGAGCGGAGCGGAGGACGAGGGTCCGTTCGGCTGCGTTTCGGTTCAGTGCGCGACGCTTGAACGGGCCGAGCGCGTGGTCTACGACCTCGAACGTGACGGCGATGGTCCGGGGGGAGGCCATCCGGAACGCGCTCGTGGCGGTCGAGAACGTGGCGGGCCGGACGGGGCGAGCAGCCGTGGAGGCGGCGCTTCCGCGCGAGGTGCGGACGCGCGCGCTCGCCGTGGCGCCACGCGAGCAGTACCCGCTCGCGATTCTCGGAGAGATCCACCGCGCGATCGAGTCGGCGCTCGGTCAAGGCTCGCTCGAGCTCAATCGGAAGGTCGGCGCCGAGCTCGCACGCCTCGACTTTCCGGGCGTCTATCGCGCCGTCCTCTGGACGCTGAGCTACGAGGACGTGCTCCGCCGCCTCGAGGAGGCATGGCGCCAGTTGAGCACCAGCGGGGCGGTGCGCTGGCGCGTGATCGAGAGCGGGCACGCCGTCGGCACGGTGGCCGACGTGGTCGACTTCCACCCAGCGATGTGGGCGACGCTCGCCGGCCGCGTCGAGGGGCTCTTGCGCATGTGCGGCGCGTCGGAGAGCCAGGCGACGGTCGTCCGCAGCGACGCTACCTTCGCCGAGCTCGACGTCCGCTGGGTGCCGTGAGCGCGAACACCGCTCAAAACCACCCCTTCGCCCAGAACCAGCTCAAGATCGACACCGCGATCGTGACCATCAAGCCGAGCGCCATCGGATACCCGTGCGGCCACTCGAGCTCCGGCATGGCCTTGAAGTTCATGCCGTAGATGCCGGCGACCAGGCTGAGCGGCAGAAGCGTCGTCGACACGATCGTGAGCCGCTTCATGATCACGTTCATGCGGTTGGACTGCATGCTGAACTGCGCCTCGAGCAGGCTCGTCACGAGCTCGCGGTAGCTGTCGACGAGCTCGGTGACGCGCGCGAAGTGGTCGTACACGTCGCGGTAGAACGGCACGAGCTCCGCAGGGATCTCGTCGAACTCGGCGCGCGCGAGGCGAAGGAGGATCTCGCGTTGGTAGATGGTGGTCCGGCGGAGCGTCTGCAAGCTCCGCTTGACGCGGATGATCTTGGGGATCACCTCGCGGTCGCTCTTGGTGGTACCGACGAGGATGCGCTCCTCGATGGCCGCGATGTGCTCGTCGAACCGGTCGATGATCGGCACGTACTCGTCGACCATGCGATCCATGATGGCGTGGGCGACCCACGCCGGCCCCTTCTTGAGGAGGCGCGGGTTGCGGAGGAGCTCGGCTTGGACGGGAGTAACGGCGCAGGCCTTCTCGTCGTGAGCGTGGGTCACGAGGAAGCTCTTTCCGACGAACAGGTCGAGCTCCGACAGATCGATGGGAACCTCTTGTGACGCGCGATCGACCTCACGAATGCCGTGCAAGATGACCTGCACGTAGTCGTCGTAGTCCTCGACCTTGGGGAGCCCGACGTCGTTCCACACATCCTCGACCGCGAGCGGATGGATGTGGAGCACGTCCTCCAAGAAGCGCGTGGCCTCCTCCGAGCGCTCATCGAGCTCGAGCCAGAACGAGAGGCCGCGACCATGCGCCGCCGCGACCTCGGCGTAGTCGCTGGTCTCCCGGATCTTGTCGGCGTCGAGGATGAGGGTCTTCACGGCAGCGAGAATAGAAGAGCGCGCCGCCACGCGACGAACGACGTGCGACGTCCGATGGTCACGCTGGAGGCTGGTACGTGCACAACGGGTCCTCCGCCAGCGGGTCGGAGGTCGCCGAGAACGCCCGGGCGCGCGAGCCGCCGCAGACCGCGTGAAAGTTGCATCGCCCGCAGCGACCGCCGAAGTGATCGGCGGCGCGAAGCGACACGAAGAGCGACGATTGTCGGTAGACGTCCACCACGTCGTCGTGACGAACGTTGCCAGCGGAGAGCGGCAAGAACCCGGACGGTGACACGTCGCCCGTGTGCGAGACGAACATCACGCCGTTGCCGTCGCGAATGCCGAAGCCAGCCCGCGCAGCAGGCGCCTGAGGCAGCGATCTGCGCGAGAGCGTCACGCGCCGGAAGTGCGGAGCCTCGGTGGTCGTGATGATCGGCTCGCGTTCGCCGCGGGGAAGATCGGAGAGCCACTCGAGGAGGCGCTCGGCGCGCTCGCCATCGATGGGCTGGAGCACCGTCCCGCGCCCCACCGACACGAGAAAGAAGAGGCTCCAGCGCGCCGCGCCCATCTCGCGGACGAGGGCGTGAATCGCCGGAAGCTCGTCCACGGTCTCCTCGGCCACGAGCGTGTTCACTTGGAACATGAGGCCCGCAGCGCGCGCGGCTTCACCCGCAGCGACGGTGCGCGCAAAGCATCCGGGCACGCCGCGGAGCGCGTCATGGCTCTCCGCGGTCGCGCCGTCGACGCTGAGGGAGATGGCGGCGACGCCTGCGTCCACGAAGGCGCGGACGACCTCCGGCGTGAGGCGTGGCGTCGCGCTGGGCGAGACGGAAACGTGGAGCCCGAGGCCGCGGGCGTGGGCGATCAGCGCGAAGAGGTCGGCGCGCTCGAGCGGATCGCCGCCGGTGAGGATGACGTGAGGCGCCGGGGTGAACGTCGCGAGCCGGTCCAAGAGCGCGATGCCTTCCGAAGGTGAGAGCTCCTCGGGGTCGGCTCCGAGGGTCGCCTCGGCGCGGCAGTGGCGACACGCGAGGCTGCACGAGCGCGTGATCTCCCAATAGACGCGCATGGGCGCGGCATCGAACGAGAGGTGAGAAGGGATCGCGACCGGGTGCATCCCCCGGGGAAAGCACGACGTGTGCCGTTCGCCGGAGCGCACAAATCAGGCCTGATTTCAGCGGTTCGCGCCACCGTGGCGCAGCGCGTGCGGCCGTTGGCAATCGGTGCGCAGCCCCGGCCCTTGCATCCTGCACGCATGCGGACCGAGTCGACGAGCGAGAACCCGCGTTTCATGGCGGCCGAAAACGACGGCGTCGCTGCACGGCGCGCGCTCCGCGTTCACACCGCCCGAGCGCTCGCCGCTTCACAGCCGACGCGCATGTGCGCGAATCCACCGCGTCGCGATCGACGAAAGCCATGGTCCGCGACGTGCTCGTGAAATCCACCGCAGGCGACGAACGCGCGTCGCCCGCTTGGGAGGTTTCGCGATGAACAAGCACTTCGCTCTTGGTTCGATCGGTCTCGGTGTCGTCACGACCATGCTCGCGCTGACGGGCTGTAGCGGAAGCAGCGTGAGCATCATCGGTGGCGACGGAGGGAGCAGCACGCGAACGGCCGAGAGCTCGTGCGACGTCGTCATCTCTTGGCTCAACAGCTGCAACCTGACGCTCGACAAGGCCAAGTGCGTGAAGGGGGCGAGCGCATACTCGCAGAGTCAGCTCGCGGCCGCGGAGCAGTGCACCCACCGGACCGACTGCGACAAGAAGGCGTTCGGCGTTTGCATGGACCAGGTCGAGGCGAGCGAGCCGACGACGACGTCGACGAGTGGCTCGAGCGCGAGCTCCGCGAGCAAGGACGCCGGCGCGACGTCGCCCCCGTTGCTCGGCGACGGAACGGATGCGGGCTCCGGCAAGACCGGGAGCGGCGGCAATGCGACCTCGTGTCAGTCGTGCATCACCACCAATTGCGCGACCGAGATCCAAACCTGTCAGGCGAACGCAGCCTGCGCGGCCCTGGCGACGTGCATTTCGGCGGCCAACGGCGACGCGGCCAAGCAGCAGGCCTGCATGAGTCAGCACTCCGCGGGAACCTCGAGCTACAACGCCATCATCACGTGCGGACAGACCGAATGCCTCGCGGCGTGCTCGTCGTGACTTGGCGTGTGCGACGTCAGTGAGGACGCCCCCTGCGGCGACGCTTCACGAAGGCGCCCGCGAGGAGCGCGACGCCGAGCGCGATGAACGACGAGCCGCCAGCAGCGGAACCGGCGGAGGAGCAGCCACCCCCGCCGGTCACCGGAGGGGCAGGCCCGGCGTCGACTGCGCTCGGCACGCTGGCGTCGCTGGCTGCAGTTGCAGAGGGATCGGCCGGCGGCTCACGACACACGCGAACGACGCGCGCTCCCGTTCCGTCGGCGCAGCTCACGGGAACGCACGCGCCACCGCGACGGCAAGCCGCGCCGTCCTCGCGCGTGGCGCACTCGTCTGCTTCCGGGCATGCCGGCGCGCGGAAGCAGGCGAGCCGAACTTCGCTCGCCCCGCCGTCGGCGACGCAGCTCTCGACGTGACAGACGCCAGGCGACGCACCGAGGGCGCACGCGCCGCCTGCGTCGCGCCCCGCGCATGGCGCGAACGCCTCGTCATCGCACGTGACCGGTTGCGGCGGCGGCGCGCCGGCTTCGGCGTAGGAGCGCGCCGGGTGCACGACGAGGACGGCGATCGCGAGCGGAGCGCTCATCGCGAGAGCGAGCGCAGCCATGGGTCGACGCATGGCTCGAGCTTACGGTGGGACGCACGGCACGAGACAACAGATTCGACATCGCGCGTGCACGTCGAGCTCGACGGTCGTCACGCGCCGCGCCGCGGTCTCAGGACGGATTCGCCGGCGCGTGCCGCTCGCTCGATGCCCGCGAGATCGATGTAGTCGCCGACCTCCACTTCCTCCTCGTCGTCTCCATCTTGGTCCTCGGCGAGCGCGTCGGAGACGAAGCGTGGCGCGAGTTTCCGGGCGAGCGCACGGAGCTCGCCGAAAGGAAGCGACGGCTCGATGAGGAGCGTGGCCACGCGGCGCGCGCGAAGCGGCTTACCGTCGAGCAAGGTGACCGGGCTCGACACGCGGCCGCGCACCTCGATGCCGTCCTCCGGATGCGCGCCACTCACGAGGCGCTCTGCTGCGAGCGAGCCGCCGACGATGACGCCACCCGAGACCGCGAGGACGCGACAGCGGAGGTCTCCCTCCACGACGGTCATGCGACCGACGTAGTCGTCCTCGATGTCGCCACCGACGACGAGATCGCCGCCGACGATGAGCGTGCCGCGATTCCAAACGGACGCGGTCACGTGGAGCGGGCCCGCGACCATGTGCAACGCGCCTCCGGGGATCGAGAGACGCGCGACCTTCTTGGTGGTCGTCGTGCGGCCGACGGTATCGAGGTACGCGCGCGCCGCAGCTTCGAGCACGCTCGCCTCCCACGCGCGATGGAGGAACGTGGTCACGGGCGCGGCACGCAGCTCGGCATAGAGCGCCTCGACGAGGGGCAGTCGTTCGCGGACGTGCGTAGGCCAACGGCGGCGCGCGGCGCGCACCGCGCGGGTCCAGCGCTCCTCGGGAAGGACCGTGGAGAGTGGCGCTGCGGATGAACGAGCCATGCTCGACCACGATATCTCGCCGCGCTCGTGGCGGGTGTCCGTCGCGCTCGAGGCGCGGGGTCTTGGGTGGACCCACAATCAACGTGAAGCGTGAACCACGAACCCGTGACGTTCGACGACCTGAGATCCACGCGATCACTGGCGGTGGCGTCGGCGGGCGGTAAGGAGCGACCGCGCGCGCACTCGTGCGCGTCGGAGGAAGCTCATGCAAGTGCGGACGTGGATGCTTTTGGGGATGGTGGGACTCGGGCTCGTTGGGTGCCGAACGCGGGGGAAGCACGGCGTGCACGCGAGTGAAGCAACGCTGACGTCGGCGGACGCGCCGCTCCCCAAGGACGGTGTGAGCGAAGACGTCGTGCGCCTCGTGCAAGTGTCGTCCTTCACCGGACCGCAGGCGGGGCTCGGCACCGAGCTCTATCGCGGCGCGCAGTCGTACTTCCTCGAGGTCAACGCGAACGGTGGGATTCACGGCCGCAAGATCGAGCTCGTCCCGATCGACGACCGCTACTCGTCGGAGGTCGCCGAGGAAGCGACCGAGCGCGCGGTCACCGACGAGCGCGCCTTCGCGCTGTTCGGCGCGAGCGGCACCGAGCCGGTGGCCGGCATCTTGAAGACGCTGAAGAAGCACGAGACCGAGCCCACTTTCTTGTGGGGCTCGTCGAGCCCGGCCGAAGCGTCACGCGAAGGACCGCTGGCGCCCTTCGCGTTCAACGTGCGCGGCTCCGTGAAGACGGCGGCGCGCGACGTCGTGAAGGCGCTGGGCGCCGCGAGCCTGACCAAGGTCGCGATCGTCGCGCAGGACAACGCCTTCGGAAAGAGCTGCGCCGCGGCGGCGCGAAAGGCGGCCGAAGAGCGCGGGCTCGCCGTGGTGGCCGAGGCCACCGTATCGGGTGGGCTTCGCCCCGACGACACGAGCAAGAACGCGCTCGACGTCGTGCGCACGCTCCGGAACGCCGGCGCCGAAGCGTTGATCCTCGGGATGACGTACAACCCTGGCGCCGTGGTGACGCGCGACGCGCGCGAAGAAGGTTGGAACGTGCCGGTGGCCGTGATGGGGACGCCCGACACGATGGTGCGGCACCTGGTGGCCCACGAGCACAAGACAGGGCGTCGCATGACGAACGGCCTCTTGGGCTGCGTGTTCGCGCCGCCGGTGAGCGCCAAGACGCTCCCCGCCGTGCAGGACTTCCGTGCGCTCATGGAGAAGCGCAATCCGCAGGTCCCGCAGGAGATCGCCGATCCGAACTACCGGCCGCTCCGCGCGAGCTCGAGCGCGCTCGAGGGCTACCTCATGGCGCGCGTCCTCGGTGAAGCGCTCGAGCGCGCGGGGCGCAACCTGACGCGCGATTCGCTTCGCCGCGCTGCCGAGTCGATCGTGGATTGGGATCCGGGGATCGGTCAGGCGATCACGTTCGGCCCCGGCGACAACCAAGGACTCGACCACGTGTGGATCGCCGGCGTGAAGGACGAGGAGCTCGCGGTCGTCGAAGACCTCAAGGGGTACCTCACCGAGAAGCCCGCGCCAGTGGTCGTCGGCAAGGTCGAGCGCGCCAAGACGCCCGTGCCCGCCGCACCTACGCGCCGCTGAGCCACGGAAATCGGCCTCGATCCGGGAGGGGGCGATAGTCTCGGGCACCCTGATGGCTACCGAAAGTGTCGTCCTCCTCACCGGGCTCACCGGCTACATCGCCAAGCACACCGCGCTCGCGCTCCTCGCGGCGGGCTACCGCGTACGCGGAACGGTACGGGACACGGCCCGCGCCAAACCGATGGTGGACGGGCTCGCCAAGCTCGCGAGCGAGCGTGGGCTCGATCCGTCACGGCTCTCGGTGGCCGCCGCCGATCTCATGAGCGATGCGGGCTGGTCCGACGCCTGCGCTGGGTGCGCGTACGTCGTGCACATGGCGAGCCCGTTCCCTCTGCAGAATCCCCCCGATCGAATGGCGCTCGTCCCGCCCGCGCGCGACGGAACGCTCCGCGTGCTCCGAGCGGCCAGCGCTGCGGGCGTTCGTCGCGTGGCGCTCACGTCGTCGGTCGCCTCGATCGTCGGCGGGCACCCGCTCAGGCCCGGCCACCTATGGACGGAGGCGGACTGGTCCGACGTGGACGCGAAGACGATCAACCCGTACCGCATCTCCAAGACGCTGGCGGAGCGCGCGGCTTGGGAAGAGGTGAAGAAGAGCGGGCTCGACCTCGTGTCGTTGAACCCAGCCTTCGTGCTCGGCCCGGGCCTCGACAGGGCAGCCGGCGCCTCGCTCGAGCTGGTCGTCCTCCTCATGAAGGGGAAATACCCGGCCGTGCCGGATCTCTCGTTCGCCGTCGTCGACGCGCGTGACGTCGCGGATGCGCACGTGGCCGCGCTGACGGCGGAGGGTGCCGTCGGACATCGCTTCATCCTCGCCGGGGAGGGCCTGGTCACGATCCGCGACATGGGGCGCTGGGTCGGTGAGGCCATACCGGAGGTGCGCGGGAAGATGCCGCGCTTCACCCTCCCCGACTGGCTCGTGCGCGCCGTCGCCAAGGTCGACAAGACCGTCGCGGTCGCGGTCCCCGATCTCGGCCGACGCGAGCTGGTCTCCAACGAGGCCGCGCGGCGCGTGCTCGGCGTCACCTTCCGCTCCAATCAAGAAGCGGTGGTCTCCGCGGCACGCTCGGTACGCGAGCACGGCCTCGCCTGACTCGTTCGTGGCGGGCGGCATTTCCCCGACGCCACGCACGACTCACACGCAATCCAGTTGCATATCAAGCGAAGGCCGATTCGTCGCCGCCGCTCGGCTCCTCGGGATACGTCGGAGACGGCTCGCTTTCTCCGCCCCCCCATTCTCCGCTGTCGTTCATCGCCATCATGGTCGCGCCCTCGTTGGACTCGCTGCCGCCGTAGTCGCCGCCCGAGCTCTCGTTGAATGCGGCGCGCTCCTCACCGCGGGGCGGCTCGGTCCACGTCGGCGCCTGCTCCGGCTCGTACCGCTAGACGGGCGGCTCGGGGTTCGCAGGGCCATCGCGGTCGGGTCGGTACGACTGATCGCGATCCAAGCGCGGGCCCCAGAAGTCCCAGTTCTCGGGCTGGCGCGGTTGCGGATTGGTCTCCGGCGGTCGCGGGATCCCGAGCCCACCCGAGACCTGCACCAACCCGTCGAGAGACACCAGCGGCCATTTCTTCATGATTCGTCCTCCCCCGACCATGCGGAGCACGCACCATGCCCGTGGGCCATGAGAGTGCGCGCCCATCGACACACACCCTCGCCGAGGCCATTTTTCCCTAGTTTTGCGCGATGGCGACGCGACCCGCACACCGCGCCTGGATGTCGCTCGCGGGGTCGTGTCGCACGCGACGGACGCGCGCGGGCGCGGTCTCAAGGAGCGCAGGTGTGGGTCTTCGCGAAGTCGGCTTCGGCGCACGTGACGCCGCCCACGTGGCACTTGGCGACCACGGCAGTGAACGTTCCGGCGTCCTCTTCGATCGACTCCACGGTGCCGCCATGCTGCGCGCAGTAGGAGTGCTGCTTGCCGCACGAAGCGCGGAAGAAGGCGAAGAGCTCGCAGGCCGTGCCGTCCGGGAAGGTGCAGAGCGAGGAGCCGGTGCCTCCATCCGAAGTGACGACGGTACCGCTCGCGGCAACGCAGTATTCGTACGCCGGGTTCGGCACGCCGACGGTGCCGCGCTCGTCGTCGCTCGCGACCTTGGGCGACGCGGCCGGATCGCTGCTCGAGCTCGACGAGCCGCAGGCGACGAGCAGCGTCGCCGAGAGAAGGACGAGACGCCGCGCGGTGAAGGGACCACGCGAGCGGCGTCCCAGTGAACGAGGGCGAAGGGGTCCCATCGCTACCCTCAGCTTACTTGCACTCGCACGACTCGGCGAATGCGCTGTCCTTGCACCGAACGCCGTTCACGGTGCACTCGGCGTACGACGCGGTCCAGCCGCCGGCGTCTTCGGTGACGTTCGCGACGGAGCCGCCGTGCAGGTTGCAGAACGAGTGCGCCTGACCGCACTGACCGCGATAGAACGACCACTCTTCGCAGCGGCTTCCGTCGGCGAAGACGCAGTCGCTCCCGTCGAGTTGGTTGCCGAGCGCGGCGCAGTAGACGCTCGCCGGGTTGGCCGAGCCACCGGGCGCCGGAAGGGGCTGGCAGCTGCCGGCATCGGGCGCGGGAGTGGGGTGCGGCGGAGCGTTGCCTTCGCACGTGCACGTCGAAGCGAACGTGACCTCGTCGCACTGCTTGCCGGCGAGCGTGCACACGCCGAGAGAAGCGGTGCCGCCACCGCGATCCTCGGTCACGTTGGCGATCGAGCCGCCGTGACGATTGCAGAACGAGTGCGACTGTCCGCACTCGCCGCGAAAGAACGCCCACTCCTCGCAGCGGTTGCCGTCCGGGAACACACAGTCGCTGCCGTCGAGCGAGTAGCCGAGGCCGAGGCAGTAGAGCGCGGAGGGGTTGGCGAGGCCGACGGCGCCGTTTTGGGAGCTGCCGCCGAACGCGATCGTCGTGCACGCCGGGCCCGCGTCGGCGGTCCCTTCCGATCCGCGCGACGCCTGCGATTGCCCACCCGAGGGCGAGACCGTCTGCGCGGTGCAGGCGGCGGTGAGCGAGACGAGGAGGAGCGAGCCGATCAGGTGGAAGGTCTTCATGGGAGTCTCCGCGCGTAAGCGTTGGTTCGAGGTGACGGGCGCTTCGCCCGCCGTTCGCCTCGTTGACACGCGTCGACGCGCGCCATCCCACGCGCGCGGAGAAATAGTTTCGACGCCCGCGCTCCCGATCGACGAAACCACCGTCATTGTCGACAGTTATGCGTCTCAAAAAAAAAAGAGCCCGCGCTCAGCCGAGGAGGCGGGTGATCGTCACTTGGAGGCGGCTCCGGGCCTGGCGAATGACGCTGGCCACGGCCGACGGCGACAACCGCCGCTCGTCCCGCAGCAGGCTCTCCGTCGCGGCGAGCACCGCTTGCCGCGCGTCGGCCACTCGCCGAGCGATCGTCGATCGCGGCGTCTGATAAAGCCGCGCGAGCTGATCCATCGTGAGCCCATCGATGTAATGGAGGCGGAGGATGCTCCGCTCCTTCGCGGGAAGCGAGCCGAGCACGCGCTGGAACGCATCCATGAAGAGGCGCTGCGCGTGCTCCTTCACGTACGCGAGCTCGGGGTCCGCGACGAACGACGGCATGTCGTCGCCCGCTGGCTCGGTGTCGAGGGTGCGTCCGCGCGTTTCGTTGAGCGCAGTCCGTACAGCGGCGACGCGCACCCAACCGCCGAGGGCGCCTTTCCCCGAGTACTCGCCGATCTTGGGTGTGGCGCCCTCCACCGAGTGCGGCTCGCCGTCCGCGCTCGCGCCGCGCTTCTCTTCCACCGATCGCCCCATGAGCAAGCGCTCGCGGAGCTTCTGCTGCACCTCGTCGACGACGTCGCGACCGATGCGAACGCGCAAGACGTAGTCGGGGACGCGCGCGATGAACTGCTCTTCGAAGTACGTGACCGCGGCCCGATCGCCCGACATGGCGCCGCAGGCCAGGTAGAGGTCCTCCGCGTGCACCTTCTCGAGGAACGCGCGCGGAGCGCCGGACGCGCGCGCGTGCGCGGCGAGATGCCGCACGAACCGCTCGTCCTCCAGCGCGATCTTCGGCCACGCCGCCCGGCCGCGCTGAACGATGGCTTGGATCTCGTCGCGTAGCGCGTCGTCGGTCTCGCCGCCGGCGACGTCGCAAAAAATCCGGGCGAGGTCGGCGGGCGCCACGCACGTACTATAAACGAGAGCGTGTCGTGAGCTGCCCTTCCGAAACCCAGCTCCAAGCCTTCGTGGACGGCGAGCTTCCCGCCGCCGAGATCGACGCGCTCGCGACGCACCTCGATGCGTGCGAGGCGTGTCGGACCCTGGTCGGTGCCGTGCAGCCGCTCGCGATCGATGACGACACGAGCGCCGATCGGGTTGGCCGCTACGTGCTTCGCCGGGTGATCGGACGAGGCGGGATGGGCGTCGTCTACGAAGCCGTCGACTCGGCCCTCCAGCGCGTGGTCGCGCTCAAGGTGCTGCAGTCCGATCTCGGCGGGCACGAGGCGCGTCTCCTCCGCGAGGCCGAGGCGATGGCCAAGCTCGCGCACCCCAACGTGGTCACGATCCACGACGTCGGACGCGCCGACGGCCGGGTCTACATCGTGATGGAGCTCGTGCGCGGCGCCTCACTCCGCCACTGGCTCGCGCGCGAGGCGCACCCGCTGACGGAGATCGTCGACGCCTTCATCGACGTCGCGCGCGGTCTTCGCGCCGCCCACGAGACGGGTCTCGTTCATCGCGACGTGAAGCCCGAGAACGTCTTCGTGTCGAACGACGGTCGCGTGCGGGTCGGAGACTTCGGCCTCGCCGCCTCGCACGGCGAGGGCGTCGCCGCCGGCGAAGGATCGCTGGCGTACATGGCGCCCGAGCAGCGGAGCGGTGCGGGCACCGATCCGCGCTCGGACCAATACAGCTTCGGCGTCGCGCTTGGCGAGGCCGTCACCCGCGCCCGCGAAGGCGTGGTGCCGCGCTGGCTGGGGCGCATCGTCGAGCGCGCCACGCGCGAGCGGCCGGAAGAGCGCTTCGGCTCGATGGCCGACGTCATCGCTGCGCTCGAGTCCGGGCGGCGTCGATCCCGTGCCGCTCGGCGCGCGGCGCTCGTGGCCATCCTCGCGACGATCGCCGCTGCGGTCGTGGCCGTGTCGCTCCATCGACAGGCGCGCGCGCGCGTCACGGCGTGCAACGCCGACGAGGCCGCGCTCGACGCCGCGTGGGGCGCCGAGGTGCGCGAGGCCATCACGCTCGCGGTCCGCGCGAGCGGGAGCCCGATCGGAGAGGCGGCCCTCGCGCGCGCGACGAGCACGCTCGATCCCTACGCCAGCGCGTGGCGCACCGAGCATCGACGCACGTGCGAGCTCGCGCGCGATCGAAGCGACGCGAGCCAATCGCTCCTCGCGCGCAAACAGAGCTGCCTCGGCGAGCGACTCGAGCTCCTCCGCGCGGTGGCCGCGAATCTCACGCGCGCCGACGCGGCGATGGTGGAGTCGGTGCAGCCGATGCTCGAGCTCCTGCCGCGCATCGACGCGTGCAACGACGCGCGCGCGATGGACACCGAGCCGCCGCTCCCCCCGCCGGCGAGCCGCGCCGCGACGGTCGCCGCGCGCCGAACCCTCGCCGATGCGGCGGCCTCGCTCGCCGGCGGCCGCTACGCCGAGGGGCTCGCGCGAGCCCAAGAAGGCTTCGCGCAGGCGAACGGCGCCGGCTATCTCCCCGTCCTCGCCGAGGCCTATTTGTGGGTCGGCACCGCGCACGGTCGGCTCGGTCACACGGCGGAAGCCGCGCAAGCCCTCGAGCACGCAGCGTCGAGCGCGAGCGCCGCGCGCGCGCAGAGCACGGCGATTCGCGCGTGGATCAACCTCGCGCACTTCATCGGCTACGAGGCGAAGCGCTACGACGATGGCCAACGGTACGTCGAGGACGCCAAGGTCGCGCTCCAAGCGACGCCGGCCGCATTCGACTTGGAAGCCGAGCGTCTCCTTTGGGCGCGCGCCCTCTTGGTCGATCAGAAGCGCTACGCCGACGCCCTGCGCATCTCGTCCGAAGAGACCACGCTCGTGACGTTGCGCTTCGGCCCGGAGAGCTACCGCGCGGCGGCGGCGCTCGACGGGCTCGCGGGGATCTTCGCCGGCCAGTGCCAAGCAAAGCGCGCGCTCGAGCCCCAAGCCAAGGCGTGCGCCATCCTCGAAAAGACGCTCGGGGATCCGCACCCGCAGCTCGCGTTGTGCATCGCCAACGAGGCGACGCTCCACGCGATGCTGGGCGATCACGCGCGCGCGCTCGCGGCCAAGGTTCGCGCCCTCGCGATGTTCGAGCGGGCGCACGGGAGCCCGGCCCACGTGGCGATGGCACGAAGGAACCTCGCGCGTTCCTTGCTCGAGCTCGGGCGCGTCGACGAGGCGCGCGCCATCGTCGTGCGCGACGAGCCCCTCGCCACGCGCGAGAGCGACCGGATCGCGCTCTTCGTTCTCCGCGGAGAGATCGCGCGTCGGGCGGGCGACCTACCGGCGGCGCTCGCGGCGCACGAGGCGGCGGTTCAGCGCACGGCGGCGAGCGACGCGGCGACGCGCATCGAGCCGCTCGCCGCGCTCGCCGCGACGGAGCTCGCTGCCGGCAAGCCCGAGCCCGCGCTCGGTCATGCGACGGACGCGGCGAGCCTCGCCGAGCGCTTGTACGGGGCGACGTCGTGTCGCGTCGCCGAGCCGCTGCGACTGTCGGCCGAAGCGTTCGCGGCGAGAGGTCAGTCGGTCGAGGCGCGCAGCGCGCTCGAGCGAGCAGCGACGGCGTACGCGGCGGCGGAGATCGATCCGAAGAAGAAGGCCGCGGTCGATCTCGCGCTGGCCACGACGCTTCCCGTGGAAGAGCGCACCCGCGCCCGGACGCTCGCCGAATCGGCGCGTGCCGCGGCGAGCGGCGGTGCCGGCGACGCCGCCCTCGCGGCGCGCGCGGCGGCGTGGCTCAGCGCCCACCCCTGAGCGATCAAGCGGCCGACCCGCGCGCTCCGCGTCGCTCGAGGATCTCACCGATGACGAGCGCGCACGACGCGATCCCGATGGCCACGAGAATCAGCCGCGTGCTCGCCTCGGCGCCGCCCGGCTCGTTCAAGAGGTTGTAGATGAAGACGGGGATGGTGCGCGTCTCGTCGGGAATGTTCCCGGCGATCATGATCGTCGCACCGAACTCACCCATGCTGCGCGCGAAGGCCAGCACGGCGCCCGCGATGACGCCGTTTCGCGCGAGCGGCAGCGTGACCGTGAAGAAGGTGTCGAGCGGTCCGGCCCCGAGCGTGCGCGCCGCGTGCTCGAGGCGCTCGTCGACGTTGGCGAAGGCGATGCGCATGGCGCGGACCATGAGCGGGAAGGCCATGACCGCCGACGCGAGCGCCGCGCCTCGCCACGAAAACACGAACGACACCCCGAGGACGTCACGAAAGAAACGACCGAGCGAGCTACGCGCGCCGAACGCCACGAGGAGCAGGTACCCGGTCACGACGGGTGGAAGGACGAGCGGCAGATTGAGCAGCGTCTCGAGCACGGCTTTGCCGCGGAAAGATCGGCGCGCGAGGAGGAAGCCCAGCGCGACGCCGAACGGCAGACTCGTGGCGACCGCCGTGAGCGCCACCTGAACGCTCAAGCGCACCGCCGAGAGCTCCTCCGAGGTGAGCCAGAGCGTCATGCGGGACGAGCATACCCTTGGCGGCGGGCGACGACAGCGATCCATGCTGTGCCGATCATGGAGAGCGCGGCCGGGACGCCGAACGCAATGGTGCGCGAGCCGTGCTCGAGCTCGTACCCGACGAAGAGGCTGGAGAGCATGTCGCCGAGCGCGTTGGCCGCGGCGAGGATGCCCAGCCCGAGGCTGCGGAGATCGCGCGGCAAGAGCTCCGCGGTCGCGGCCTTCTCCAAGGTCTCTTCGACGGCCAGCGTGGTCGCCGAGAGGAAGATGGCCACGAGCAGCGACGCCGTCCCGGGCGCAGCGAACGCGAGCGTCGCGTTGGTGGCGATTCCGATCGCGTATCCGACCGTGAGAACGCGGAGCTTGCCGTGGCGATCCCCGAGCGCGCCGGTGGGCACCGCCACGATCGCGCTCACGAGATTGTGGACGGCATAAAGGCCGACCGAGAAGCCGAGCACCCCGCCGAAGCCGATCGGCGCGATGGCGCCGTCTCGTGCGGCGAGCACGATGAGGAACGTCCGCGAGAAATCGCCCAACCCGAAGACGAATACGCCGCCCAGAAGCAGCGGTGGGCAGGGCTCTCCGCGTGGGCCTCGTGGGGGGCCGCGTCTTCCTTCGTCAGGAAATAGAACGACGCCGCCGCGAGCGCCGACGGGACGACGCTCACCAAGATGACCGTGTGAAGATCGACGGAAAGGGCGACCAAAACCGCAGCGATCACCGGCCCGCCCACGGCGCCGAGCATGTCGGCCGATCGCTCGATGCCGTACACGCGCCCGAAGTGCGTGGCCGGCACCGCGTCCGAGAGGAGGTAGTCGCGAAGCGGCGACCGGAAGCCGCGCCCGAGCCACGCCACGCCGCGGAGCGCGACGAGCGACGAGGCCGAGCGGGCGAGCCCCATCATCCCCACGCCCGCCGCGGTCACCGCGTAGGCGAAGGCGCCGACCGCCTTCTTGCGATGGAGACGATGACCGACGATGCCGCCGGCGAGCTTGGACATCGAGAAGAGAAGGTCGGCCACGCCCTCCATGGCGCCGAGCGCGGCGGGCCCGAGGCCGATGTGGAGGAGGTACACGGGGAGAACCGCCGTCGCCATCTCGTGCCCCACGTCGGAGAAGAACGTGGCGAGCACGATGCCCACGACCGTGCGCGAAAAGAGCACGGAACGCGGAATCGGCTGGCGATGATCGCTCATCCTGCTCGTCCATACCGTACTCCCACGTGCGACGACGCCGTTCCCCCAGAAGCGCCGTGTAAGAAATCTGTAACTCGCGCGGTAGAGGCGGCGCCCATACGCTTCTCGAATGCGCAACGTGACTTCACCGGTTCTCGTCGGTTCGGCTCTCCTCGCCTTGGCCCTCTACGCTGGATGCTCCTCCGACTCGACGAGCAGCGGAGGTGGCGCCGGCTCGGACGCGGGCGCGAGCGCGGAAGGTGGCGGCTCGGGCGATGGCGGCGGAACGAGCGACGCGGGCACCACCGCCGAGGCGGGCTCCACGAAAGACGCGGGCGGAGGCGATGGGGCGAGCGGCGCGGGCGCGTTCGGCGACTCCTGCACCGACGGCAAGGACTGTCAGAGCGGCGTCTGCTTCGTGGGCGGCTCGCAGTCGTTCTGCTCGATCAAGTGCACGTCGCCGTCGGACTGCCCCGTGCCGCCGACATCGGGACAGTGCAACAACATGGGCTACTGCAAGAAGTGACGAGCGGGCGGCCGCGGCAGGAGTCGCGCTACTTGGCCACGAGCACGCGCTCGCCGTCTTGGAAGAGCGCGCGTACCTTGCCGGGCTCGGCGTTCCGCATGACGAGGCCCGGGCCGAACTTGACGTGTTCGATCCACTCGCCCGGGGTGAACGACTCGGTGGGCGCGTAGCGACGGCGCTCGCCGGCCGGCGGCGCGGTCTTCACCACGTCCGCGAAGACCGGAATGCGTGAGACCGGCGCGGCCTCCTCTTCTTCTTCGAAGTCGGCGAACTCGGCGGGCTTGATGCGCCGCTCGACGAGGGTGCGGCCCGTGAACTTGAAGCGCTTGGGCGTTTCGTCGTGCCACACGTCGACCACCGACCCGGGCTCGACGCACGGCGCGAGCGCCTCGAACATCGGCTCTTCGTTGCCGGCGTACTCCTTGGCCACGAGGACGATGCCGCGCACGTCGCCGTCCCCGCCGCGCACGACACGCCAGCCGAGCAGCAAGAACGTCTCGTCGAGCGTCTTTGCCCGCTCGAGCTCTTCCTTGCCGACGGCGAACGCGCCGCCGCTCGTCTGCGCGTGCGCGTCGCGGATCGCACGGATCGCGGCGCGCTCCGCGTCCTTGCGCATGGAGAACTTGGTCGACCCTTGGCGAAGCGCAGAAGCCATGTCTCGCCCCTTTGGTAACCAAGCTTCGGCGACCATGCCAGTCGGAAAGAGGCGTACGCCCCAAAGACCGTCGCCGCCGAGCGGCTGTGGGGCCACCCGGCCTCACCCGTGAGCGGCGTCAGACGCCTTGGGTTTCGGGCGCCCAGATGTACTTGTGCATCTGCAGCTGGACGCGCACCGGAAGCGCGTCGTCGAGCACCCAGGCCACGAGATCGCGCGGGAGGAGCGCGCCGAAGACGGCGCTCGCGAGGAGGTTCGGCGTCCGGCGGGCGAGCGCGCGCTCACGAATGACGTCGCGCATCCATTCGTAGTCCGCTCGACCGGCCAAGACGAACTTGATCTCGTCACGCGGCGTGACGTGCTCGAGGTTGGACCAGCGATTGCGATGCGACTCACCCGACCCAGGCGCCTTGAGGTCCATGATTTTGTGGACGCGGGGGTCCACCCGCGAAACGTCGGCCTCTCCACTGGTCTCGATCAGGACCGTGCGCCCGGCGTCGCAGAGCTCGCGCATCAGGATGGGTACGCCGGGCTGAAGCAGCGGCTCGCCGCCCGTGAGCTCGACGAGCGGCGTCCCCTTCGCGAGCGCCGCGTCGAGGACGGCCGCGCGCGTCATCCGGGTGCCGCCTTTGAAGGCCTGAGGCGTGTCGCACCAGGCGCAGCGGAGGTTGCAGCCCGTGGTCCGCACGAACGTGCAGGGCAGCCCGGCGAACGTCGATTCACCTTGGATGCTCGAGTAGATCTCGTGGATGACGAGGGTGTCTTCCTTGGCCACGGCGGCGGACTCTATAGCTCGGACGCCCCGTCAGCGCGAAGGCGGATCGCGGACGATCTCCGGAGCCGGCATCTCGGTGGGCACCGCCGAGGGCGCGACCGGCACCACCATCGGCGGCTTGGGTCGGTACGCGCGAGCCAGCGCCCACACCGCGCCCGCGACGCCGAACGCGGCGAGCAAGAATACGCGGACGAGTGCGAGAGGGAGACCGCGTCGCATCGCCCTATTTGCATAGCACCCCTCGCGCGGTGAGCGGGCCCGCGCGCTTGGTTGGCCCGGCCGCCCGCGCTGGTGTAGGTCCATGGCGTGAGCCTTCGCTGGGGCGCGTTCTTCGTCGTGGCCGCGGCGGCGTGCACCGCCGTGCCGGCGAGCGAGGCCCCGAGGCCGCCCCGCGGGACGCGCACCAAGATCGCTCAGCCGCCGCCGGTCCCAGCGTTCTATTGGGAGCCGCTCGAGGTGAGCGTCGATCCGTCGATCGAGCGCCCCCCGCTCCCGCTCGACGAAGGAGAGCTCCGCTTTCTCGGCGCCAGCGAATCCTTGGTCGCGACCTTCTCCGAGGACGCCAAGCGCGCCGTCGCCTCGCGCGGCTTCGTGGTCGTGGCCCGGCCCGGGGCGCCACCGGCGTCGATGGGTGCACTCTACAACTCGCTCGAAGCGAGCGGCGTGCCGCTCGTCGTGACACTCGACGTCCTCGCCGACGTCGTCCACGCCGCGCTCGTGGCCGGCCTCGCCGAGGTCGAAGTCGCGAACGTGACCCCCATCGTCACGCGCCTCGCGACGCGGCTCGGGGCGCGCCTCGAGACCCTCACCAAAGACGGAAACCCCGAGCTCGCGCGCCCGCTCCGTATGGCGCGCGGGATCGTGCTCGTCGCCCAGGCTCTCCTCGATCCGCGAACACCCATCCCCGGCGAGCTCGAGGCCGACGTGCGGGAAGAAGTGCGTCGGGTGATGGCCGCGAAGGGCGCGGCCGTGAGCGCGCTCCTCGACGTCCCGATCGACTACGCGGCCGCGCGCCCCGTCGCCGGCGCCGACCCCGGGCACGAGCCTGCTGCCCGCGCGCTCGGTTGGCTGAGCCTCGCGCCGATGATGCTCGCCGCGCGAGACGACGCGCTCGGACCGAACGTCACCGTCTCGAACGCACGCGACGCGACGCGCGCCGCGCTGCTCTTCGCGCACGCGCTGCACCCGCGCGTCGACGCCGAAGCCGCGCTCGAATGGCAAAAGCTCGACGGGCTCGCGCAGTTCCTCATCGGGCCTTCCGACGATTGGTCGCCACCGGAGCTCGGCGCGCTCGCCGAGAAGAGCGGCCTCGACGTGACGAAGCTCGGCGACATCGCGAACGTCGTGCGCGTCGACAAGACGCGCCACGCCGCGATGGCCGCGTTCCGCGCGCGCGTGCACGATGGAGGCGGCTCGCTCACTTGGGTCGACGCCGCCTCGGCGTCGAAAGAGGTTCGCGAGTCGCGCTTCGTGTCGCGCTACGTGGCCGCGAGCACGCGCTTGTTCGGAAGCCGCGTCGGGCTCGACGCCGTGAGCGAGCAGGCGCTCGTCTATCCGGTGGTGGGGCCCTACCGCGGAAATCGGAGCGTGGGGACGCTCGCCGGCGGGCGCCGGGTGCTCTCCCGGCCGCTCGACTTCGCCGCGGTGCTCGGCAGCACGGCGGCGCGCGAGGCGCTCGCGAGCGACGGCGACGACGCGTTCGAGGGCTTCGACGCCACGCTGCGCAAGCTCGTCGACCGACGCCCCGACGAGCGCGAAAGCACGCGACACGCCTCGGTCTACCTCTCGGGCCTCGACCTCGTGGCGGGGCTCCTGGCCGGGTCCGCCGCCGACGCGTCGAGCCCGGCGTCGGCCCATGCAGAGTACAAGAAACGCGCGCTGGAGACCGCGCTCGCTTGGCACCTGACCTTGCGCCACGACTTCGCGGGCCCCGGACGTCGCGCCGTCGCACCGCCGCGCATGACTCGCCCGAGCGCCGACGCCGGCGCCCCGCTCGTATTGGTGGAGCCGCATCCGGAGGCGATCGGCCGCATGGTGGCGCTGGTCCGTCAGTTGAGCCACGGCCTCATGGCCTACAAGGCCATCGATCCGAAGAGCACGGGCAGCAAGGTCATCGCCGACGCCGAGCGCATCCTCACGACCGCGTTCCAGAGCGCGCTCCTCATGGCCAACGGGCTCCCGCCGAGCGACGAGCAATCACGCGCGCTGGCCCGCTTCGTCGGCGACTTGGGCGCGCTCGAAGAGGCCGCGGGCAGTGGAGACGCGCGGGTGGTCGATCTCCACGTCGACCTCGGGTCGGGCCGTGCCCTGGCGGCCGGTACCGGCGCGCCCGAGGTGCTCGCGATCGTGCTCCGCGATCCGAGGAGCGGCGGGCTGGTACTCACCTTCGGCGGCGCGTCGCGCGTGGTCGAGCTCACCAGGCCACGCAGCGAACGGCTCGACGACGCGGAGTGGCGCGCGCGGCTCCTTCGGCGCAGCGTGCCCTTCCCGTCGTGGTCGTCGTCGTTTCACTTCGCGCCGCCGGCGCCCCCACCGCCGGCGCCAGCGGAGAGCGACGCCGGCGCGCGCTGACCCCTCAGGAGAGGAGCGCGTCCACTTCGGCCGCGGGGATCTCGATGCCGAAGGTGGCGAGCGGCGCGACGATCGTCTCCCGCACCGCGCTCTCCACCTGGGCTTTGAAGATCGGCGCCTCGATCCAGCCGATTTCCGCGATCTGCGCGCGGGTCGCCCGACGGCGCGGCGAGTCGCCCGCGCGCGACGCGCGCCAGGATCGAGAGAGCGCCTGCAGCGTGTCGAGCGCCACACCGGCGAGGCGCTCGCGCTCGGCGTCGTCCATCTCGGGCGAGGCCCACTCGAGGTACAGGCCTCCGAGGCGGTGGTGGAGCGACTCGTCGGCGACGATGCGCTCGTAGACCGCGCGCGTGAGCGGATGCGTCGTTCCGCGCATCGCCGGCAGGGCCATCCGACCGCTGAAGGCTTCGGCCACGGCGCTCACGCGCACCACCATCTCGTTCGCCCGCTGAAAGGGCGTGAGGCCGTCCGGGGCACGCATGTAGATTGCATTGAAATCCACGGGCCGCGGCGCCGCGCCGCCCAGCTCCATGGCGACTCGGCTCGCGAGCTCGACGTGCACCACCTCGTCGGCGACGAAGCTCGACGCCATGCCGAGGAGATCCAGCGGGGCTCGCGCCTCGGCGAGCGCGCGCAGCACCTCGGTGAAGGCGACCACCGCTTTGTATTCGGTGAACGCGGACTCGGTCCACGAGGCGCACGCCGCCGCACGGAGATCCGGCGCGTAGTCGGACACGTCGAGCGTGCCCCAGGGCAGATCGTCGATGCCGGGCCGCGCCCTGCGGAAGTGATGCTCCGCCGCACCGCCCATCCACTCGAGCTCGAAGTTCGCCTTCATCCGCCGTCTCCGGCGTCGCCGATGGAGGTGCCCGCGTCGACGGTCACCACGTCGGGACCGGCATCCTGAACGAAGTCGCCGATGGGTCCGGCGTCCTGCGCGACCTTGCCGACGGCCGGTCCCGCATCACCGACCTGAGTGCCCACGACCGAGAGGCCCGCGTCGATCCCCGGACGTGCATCGGGACCGCCGTCTTGGGCGAAGTCTCCAACGGGCCCATTGCTCGAGCCGTCGGTCGCGCCGCAAGCCGTGAGGGCAGTGCTTGCGCCGATGGCGGTGACGCCGAGAAGGAGCCTACGGGCACGAGGACGGTCGTTCTTGGGGGTGGTCATGGGCTTCGGCCGAGCAAAGCACGCGCCAGCTCCGAGCCCGTAGTTTCCTGCGCCATTCGCGCGCCGCGGTGTGTCACCGCGAGGCGCCGCGATCACGGTCGGCGCCTCGGTCAGAAGTGGAAGCCGAGCCGCCCCGCGAGCACGCCACCGAAGCCCACCGACGAGCCGGACTGTCGATAGAGCGGATTCGACGTGATGGCCGCCTGCTGCGCGGGCGTGAGCCCCGCCGGAAGCGCCGGCTTCGGACGGGTCAAGAAGAGCAGATCGGCGCTGCCCTCGACACCGAGCGTCACGTTGTCGCCCACGAAGTAGTCGAAGCCGATCGCGCCGCCCGCGTTCCAGCCCTTCACGTCGACCTTCACGTCGCCCACGGCGTTGCCGAGCGCCTGCGAGAAGTTGCCGACCGTGTCATAGCCGCCACGGAACGCGATGTACGGATCGATGCGGTTCACCTTGAGGTGAAGACCGGCCTCGCCCATCACCTGCCACATGCCCATCGCGAAGTGATGGCGCGCACGCACGCCGAGGGTGAGGAACACGAGCCTGATGCCGGCGCCAGCGCCGACCATCGCGCCCGACTTGCTCGAGTCGACGATGGCGAGGTTGGTCTCGCT